>NZ_JAHKRN010000002.1 GCF_019396385.1 Nonomuraea harbinensis
ATTGCTCATGCGCCTCGTACACGCGAGCGAATGATGGACGTGGCAGTGTGGAGGAATGTGCGGCCGTCGCCCGGCTTGTCCGCATACGGTGGGAGCCATGCAGGATCTCTCGCGGTTCCAGCATCCCCGGTTCGCCCGCGCGTACGACCGGATGAGCCGGCGGGCCGAGCCCGTCACCGGCGAGCTGCGCACCCGCCTGCTGGACGGGCTGAGCGGCCGCGTCCTGGAGGTCGGCGCCGGCAACGGGCTCAGCTTCCCCCACTACCCGCCGGGCGTGCGCGAGGTCGTCGCGGTCGAGCCCGACGACGTGCTCCGCGCCGCCGCCGAGCGGGCCGCGGCCACCGCCCCCGTGCCGGTACGCGTCGTGCCCGGCCACGCCGGGGCGCTGCCGTCCGGGCCGGCCGAGTTCGACGCGGTGGTGGTCTCGCTCGTGCTCTGCTCGGTCCCCGACCCGGCGGGCGCGCTCGCCGAGCTGCGCAGGGTGCTCAAGCCCGGCGGCGAGCTGCGCTTCTTCGAGCACGTGCGCTCCGACCGGCCCGTCCGCGGGCTGCTGCAGGACCTGGTCACCCCGGTGTGGTCGCGGGTGGCCGGCGGCTGCCACCCCAACCGCGACACGGCGGCGGCCATCGGCGCCGCGGGCCTGGTCATCGAGGAGCACGACCGGTTCACCCACCGGATCCCCGGCGCGCCCCCGCTCGCCCACATCCTCGGCCGGGCACGCAACCCCTGATCACGTGCCGCCCGGCAGCCGCGGGCTGATGCGGCCCTGGTCGACCAGGGCCAGATAGGCGGCGAACGCGCCGTGCGTCCACATCGCGGCCTGCGACGACGTCAGCGTGACCTCCTCGCCCTCATGCGTGCGGAGCACGTAGCCGTCGGGCGACTCGCGCCGCCACTCGGCCAGCATCCCCTCGTGCACGAGGACGTCGAGCATCCCCGTCAGGTATTCGCGTCCGGTGGCGAACACGGCGCGGGCCTCCTCGCATCTCGCCGGATCCCCCGCATGGCCCCTCAATTCTGCGTCGCGCGGGCGGGAAACGCACCGCCCTCGGGAACCTGGGACCGCCGGGCGGTGTATCACGGCCGGAGGTGTGACATGAGAAGGTTGATGGTCATCCTGGCCGCCGCTGCCGCGCTGATCGCGGGCGCGCCCCCGGCCTCGGCGTCCGGCGGGTGGGCGCTCACGTATCTCGATCCGGTGCCGTCCTCGCTGGCTCCCGGCACGTCGTACACGATCGGCTTCTGGGTCCTGCAGCACGGCACCCACCCGTTCGAGGGCGAGCTGGGCCCGACCGCGCTGCGGCTGACCGGCGCCGACGGCCTCGTCCGCGAGTTCCCCGGCAGCCCTTTGCCCGAGCCCGGCCACTACGCGGCCGCCGTCAACGTGCCCGAAGGCGTCCACAAGCTGACCGGCGTGCAGGGGATGTTCCAGCCGTACGAGATCGGGGCCCTCACCGTGCCGGGCCGGATCGAGATCAACCCCCTCGACCCCGAGCTGGTCAAGGCCCTTCGTGAGCCGACCGTGGACTACTGGGGCGTGATCCGTCCCCCGGGCATCCCCGACCTCGAAGGCGTACCGGACGCCTCCCCAGCACCTCCCACCGCGGCATCCGCGCCCGCCGCCACAGTTCCCGATTCCGCGCCCACCGCGGAAACGCCCACCGTCGGCGTCCCCCCGTACACACTCCTGCTCGCCGCAGCAGGCGGCGCGCTGCTGGCGGTGGCGGCACTGCGGTTGCCGCGCCGAGGACGCGAACCGGACCCGCCAGTCGACGACAAGGCGGACACGATCGTCATCTCGGGGTAGGCGCACGCCGCGCTTCAGGGGTGATCGTCCGTGGATGTCGCTGCTTGCCACTGCGGAGGCGGGCTGCTCGTGTCGGTCCGCGCCGCGGTGGTCACGGTCACGCGCGGACGTGCGGGTGTGTGGCGTGGTGCGGGCTGCGCCTGGTGCGGCCTTGTGACCTGCGGTGGTGGGCACAGTCCGCCTCGCGTGGTGGCGCGGTGCGGGCGGTGTTTCGGCTCGCGGGGTGCGTAACGGGTGTGGCTGGAGGGCTCGGACAGGGGGCTGGACGGCGGGGGGTAGATCTTGTCAGGGCGTCGGGGGTCTGAGAGATTGCTCCTACTTTCTCAGCCCCCCGGAGGTCACGCGTGCCACCCTTACGCCCGGCCCTCATCGCCGCCGCCCTCATCGTGGGGACGGCCACCCCCGTCCAGGCGGCAACCGCTCCAGAGATCACCGTCGAGAACGGCCGCACGCAGCCGGTCTTCTCCTACGCCGACGCCATCCGCGAACACGTGTACGTCGAGTCGACCGTCGACAGCGACGCCGACGGCAGGCTCGACCGGGTGCGTGTCGACATCATCAGGCCCAAGGAGTCCGGCCCCGGCCTCAGGGTGCCCGTCATCATCGACGAGAGCCCGTACTACGACAACTCCGGTCGAGGCAACGAAGGCGAGCGGAAGGTCTACGACGACGCCGGCAACGTCGTGAAGTTCCCGCTCTTCTACGACAACTACTTCGTGCCGCGCGGCTACGGCGTGCTCAACGTCGACATGCTCGGCACCACCAAGTCCGACGGCTGCCCCGACGTCGGGGGCAAGGCCGACGTGCTGGGCGGCAAGGCCGTCATCGACTGGCTCAACGGCCGCGCCAAGGCCTACCGCGCCGACGGCAGCCCCGCCGTCGCCGACTGGACCACCGGCAAGTCCGCCATGATCGGCAAGTCGTACGACGGCACGCTCGCCAACGCCGTCGCCGCCACCGGCGTGCGCGGCCTGGAGACGATCGTGCCCATCTCCGCGATCAGCTCCTGGTACAAGTACCAGCGCTCCAACGGAGTCATCTACAACTACGACTACGCCTCCTGGCTGGCCAACTACATCGACACCGACCCCGAGCCCAAGTGTCAGGCCGTGCGCGACCGGATGGACGCCGAGGACGGCGACGACACCGGCGACTACAACGCCTTCTGGGCCGAGCGCGACTACATCAACGGCCTGCTCGGCGACGTCTCCAAGGTGCGGGCGAGCGTGTTCGTCGCGCACACCGTCAACGACCTCAACGTCAAGCCCGACAACTTCTCCGAGTGGTGGGAGGCGCTGGCCAAGCGCGGCGTGCCCCGCAAGATCTGGCTCGGCCAGACCGCCCACGTGGACCCGTTCGACTTCGAGGGCCGCAGAGGGCTCTGGGTGGACACGCTGCACCGGTGGTTCGACCACTGGCTGCACGGCGTGCGCAACGACATCATGCGCGAGCCCCGCGCCGACATCGAGGTCGCTCCCGCCCAGTGGATCACCGAGCGCGACTGGCCGGCCCCCCGCGGCCACAAGCTGACCCTGCGCCCGGCCGCCGACGGCTCGCTCCGCCTCCTGCCCGGCAAGAAGGCGACCGCGAGCTTCACCGACGTGCGCATGACCGAGTCCGACATGGTGTCCGACGTCGGCACCGCCAAGCCGGGCCGGATCGCGTACACCACCGGTGAGCTGCCCCTCAACCTGCGCCTGTCCGGCACCCCGGTCGCCGACCTGCGGGTCAAGCTCGACAAGCCGACCGCCAACCTGACCGCGCTGCTCGTCGACTTCGGCGACGACACCCGCGTCGACTGGCGGCGCGGCGGGGGCATCACCACCCTGACCGAGGAAGACTGCTGGGGCGACAGCACCGCCGGGGACGACGCCTGCTACCGCAAGGTCGTCACCAACACCGTCAACCGGCCGGTCGAGATCGTCGCGCGCGGCTGGATCGACGTGCAGAACCGCCTCTCGCTCAGCCGCTCCGCACCGCTGCCCGTGGGCACGTACGGGAGCGTCAAGTGGGAGACCCTGCCGCAGGACTACATCTTCAAGAAGGGACACCGGATCGGCCTGGTGATCGCCGGCACCGACTCGAACTACAGCAACGAGACGGGCACCGGGGCGAACGTCACCGTCGACCTGTCCAAGAGCTCGATCGCGTTCCCGGTGGTGCTCGGGACGCCGCTGGAGAGCGTGCCGCAGGACAGGGCGAGGTTCATCGGACCCCGGGAGGTGACCCTGCCGGAGCCGGAGCGGGAGTTCTCGTTCTTCTGACCTGACCTGCCGCAGTGACCGGGCCTCGGGCGGATCGCCGCCCGAGGCCCTCTTGCTCGTGTGTGCATCTTCGCCTTGGTCATTCACGTGTTCGTGGGCAGTTGCTCCAATAGCCGCCTCCGTTCGTGTCGGGGATGAGGGCGCCTCTGTCATGGGTGACGGTCCACGACACCATGAGCGTGAGGGTTCCGTCCGCCGTGGTCGTGCCTTCGGTGGCCTCGCCGTCGCCCTTGGCGGTGCCGGTCCAGTGGACGGTGACGACGCCGGACTCGGTGACGGGCGGGCCCAGGCAGCCGGGGCGGGCGGCCGGGGCGGCGACGGTGAAGGCGTTGCCGGAGACGGCGATGCCGTTCGTGCCGGAGAACGAGGTGACGCGGCAGTCCCCGGTGCACGTCAGCTTGAACGTCCCGGACCGCTTCTCGCCCAGCTTCACGGACGTGGGCGAGATCGAGGCCACGGGCGCCGGGGGAGACGCCTTTCCCCGCGCTGCCGCGTCCACCGGGGCTGCGGTGTCAGCGGGGTCGGCGGGTGACCCGGTGTCCGCGGGCGCCTGGGTGTCTGCCGAGTCCGCGGGCGCGCTGGTGTCCGCTGGTGCCTGGGTACTTCCGGGGTCGGCAGGTACTTGATCCTGGTCTGTCGTGGCCTGGGGGTCGGCCGGTGCCTGTTCCGTTCCCGCCGTGGCTCCTGGACCGGCCGAGGACTGGCCGGTCGCCGGGTCCAGTGTGGCCGGGGCCTGGCGCTGGCGGCTCTGGATCCCTGCCCAGACCAGGCCCGCCACCAGCATCACCACACCGACGATCAGCGCCGCCCGTACGAGCCACCGCAGCGAGATCCTGGCCTCCGGGTCGTCCTCGTCCGGTCGCTCCCGCCAGAACTCGTCCCACGTCTCCCCGTGGCCCCCGGCAGGACTCTCCACGGGCGGGTTCGCGAACACCAGTTTGTCCCCGTACTGGGTCACCGGCGTCCTGCCGCTCCGCCACCCCGGATCCAGCGTCCGCATCGGCGCGTGCTGCCGCGGCGGGTCATCACTCCGCCTCGGCAACGGCACACTGATCCACCCGTCCGCCCCGCCCTCACCCAACCGAGGCGGCGTCTCGTCCCCGAACCCGGCAGAACTCCAGGAGTGCGGCTTCTTGGGGCCGAGCCAGCCAGAGCTCAAATGCCTTTTGTCTCCGGCCCCGTCAAGGCTCAAGCGTGGCGGTGTCTTGCCACCTAGTCCGGGGAGGCTCCGGCGGGGGACTGTGTCGCCTCCGTGCTCGCCATCGCCCGAGCGGGCCGGCGTGCCGGGTTCGGTCGCGTCCCACCGAGGTGGTGTCTCGTTCCCGCGTCGGAGGGCCGTGGGGTCGATTCCGCGTTCGCCCCGGGGAGGCTCGGGGGCGTTCGGCGGAGCTTTCTCGTCACCCGTATTCGGCACGCTCCCGTCGTCCCGTGTCCCGTCCGTGTCACCGCTCACCTCGGCGGCTTCCGCGTTCTCGTCCGTACCGTCTCGCGGTTCGTCAGGCGGGGCGGCGGAGTCGGCCCGGTCCGGTGACGCGCCGGTGTCGAAGGGGTCTTCCCCGAAGGGCGCCTCGGCGGGACGTTCCTCCTGCGCCGTGCCCCAGTGCGGCGGCGCGGTCTTCTTCTCCGTGGGGACGCGCATCGGGGGGAAGTCGCCGCGTTTGCGGTACGGGATGGTGTCGCCCGAGGAGGAGTCGTGGCCCGCGGGCGGCGTGGGAAGCCCCGTGGTGCCGGTGGGCACCAGGCGCTCGCCCGTCTGGTGGGCCGCCCGCAGCAGAGCCTCGGCCGTGCCCGGTGAAGCGGACGGTCCCCGGCGCGCCCTGGAGCCGGGCTCGTCGGCCTCCGGCGGGCCGCCGCCGGAGGGTTCCTGGCCGGTGGCGGCCGCGCCCGCCACCGGCCAGGAGTTTTCCCTGGTGCCCGTCGTGGGGCCGGGGACCAGGGAGATCAGCGCGGGCGGCGGCTCCATCAGACCGCGCGCCTGCGCCGGGAACCCGTCGGAGCGCCACGCCGCCGGATCGCCGGGCAGCGGGTCACCCCAAGCGGGCTGGTCGCGTAACGTGTCAGGGATCGCGGCCAGCGGCAGGCCGAGCAGCAGCACACCGGCCCGCACCCCCTCGCGGGGCGCCGCCTGGCAGGCCTGGCAGGAGCGGACGTGCCGGGCGATCCGGGTGCGGTTGCGCCGGCCGGGCGCCCTCGCCCAGTCCGTCACCCGTACCGCCAGCCGCGCGCACCCGTCGCGGGTCCGCGCCGCGCGCACCGCCGCGACCCACTCCTCCAGCCGGTCGGCGGCCTCCGCGATCATGGTGTTCACCTCGATCGCGGAGACGTCGAAGATCACGGCGATGTCCGCGCTCGCCAGCTCGTGCCGCACCGAGAGGTCGAGCAGCTCCCGGTGCGGCGGGTCGAGCGCCCGCAGCGCGTCGGCCACCTCACCCGGCGCGCCCGGCCGGGTCCACGAGCCGGGGCTGGCCGGCCTGGACGCCGCGACGGCCGCGCGATGGCACCGCGCGAGCGCGTACAGCCACGGACGCAGCGCCTCAGGATCGCGCAGCCGCTCCCCGTGCACGTGCGCCGACAGCAGCGCCCCGGCGACGGCCAGCTCCGCGTCGGAGGCCGACAGGCCCGTGCGGCAGTAGTCGTAGAGGTGCCTTCCATGCTGCTCGCACAGCCTGCCGATGGCCTCGCGCGCCTCGTTGGACAGCGTCCGCCACATGATCGACTACTCCTCCAGCTAGCACGGCGTCCCTCGCCCGGCCCCTGGCTACGTCAGGGGGCCCGCTAGACGACCTCCGGCAGGGTGGGTTCGGGGTCGCCGGCGCCGGATCGGGCACCGTCCACGCCGGCCGCGGGCGTGGTGCCGGCGACCCCCGTCCAAGGAGCGGGGAAGGCGGTCATGACGCCCTCCCGTGCGCGGCCGCCCGCGAGGGCGGCCGGTTCAGCGTGACCGGGCGGCCCGTCGCCCGCGACAGCGCCCACCACGCGCTGCACAGGTTCGAGGTGAGCAGCGTCCGGTCGTTGCCCGCGCCGAGCGTGCCCAGCACCGGCAGCGTCGCCATTCCGCTGCAGGCGAACAGCAGCACCGCGTCGACGGGCAGGTCCGCCTGCTTCACCTGGTCGACCAGTTCCGAAGGGGTGATGTCGTACGGGGAGAAACCGCCCTGCGCCCGCACCGGCACGACCCCGGCGATCCGCATGCCCGCGGCCTTCCAGAACCGCTCGGCCAGCTCCGTCAGCCACGGCTGGTACGGCGAGACGATGTGCACCTCCTCCACCCCGAGGTGCCCGATCGCCTCCATGATGGCCACCGTCGCGGTCGCGAACGGCACCCCGAACCGCTCGCTCATCCGCTCGCACTCGTCCTGGTCCTCGTCCGGGTCGAGCAGGTAGCGGGGGCCGTCGCAGGCCATGACGAGCGCGTCGAGCGCCAGGTCGCCGAACGAGCAGGCCATCGCGGGCAGCGCCGCGTTGTAGCTCTCCAGCCGCTCGGCCATCGCCAGCCCCGGGCGTACCGGGAACCGGCTGACGTGCATGTCGGCGCGGGAGCCGAGCAGACGGGTCAGCTCGGGCTCCGCCGACGGGTTGGCGGGCGGCACCAGCACGCCCACCCTGCCGCGGTTCATGCCGCCCTCCCGCCGGGTTCCTCGGGCGGCACGTCAGGCGTTCTGTCCGGGAAGCCGTCGGCCGGGGCGACCGTCCGTCCGGACACGTGCCGGATGCCGTGCAGCCGGTGTGCCGTCCTCGCGGAGCGCTGATCGGCCGGCCGGGTCCCGCGTACGGGAACGCCGTGGTGCCGCGGGCCGCGGACCTCGTCGGTGAGCATGATCACTCCTGTCCATGGGGGTTGCCCCAAGGGGCTGGAACGTCCTGGAGGCCGAGGCGGACCAGCTCTCGATCGGCCTGGCCACGTACTTCCGTGAAGGTGGCGCGGAGCTCCAGCAGGAGCCCGCGCAGTGACTCGGCCTCCTGCCGCGCCGCGCGCAGAGAGGCCTGTACGGCGCGGCGGCGGCCGGCAGCGCCGCTATCGCGACCAGGTTCATAGTGACCGTCCAGGCCGGGGGAGTGGTGCGCCGGGGGGCGGGTCATCGCGACGGCGCGCAGGCGTCCGGGAGGGGAGGGACGGAGAGGCCGGGCGGCCGGTTGGGCACGCTGGCCGCGACCACGCGCTCGGACAGGCAGGTCGTCAGCCGGGCCGGGCGGACGCGCGGCGGCACCCGGCCACCGGCCACCGTCGTCGCCACCCGGACGGCCAGCGACAGGTGCTCGGCGCAGCGCCGGCGCACCTTCGCCTCCAGGCCCACGACCTGGGCCAGCCGGAGCCGCAGCGGCTCCAGGGTGGCGGTCCGCTGCAGGCCGTCGAGGTCCTCCAGGCGGTCCGGCCAGCGCAGGTCCTCGCGCAGCCGCGCCTCCACCTCGGCGACGATGCTCCCGGCCCGCCGCCCTTCCTGGCGCAGCCGGGTGGCGATGGTGACCGCCGTGAAGATGGTGAGGTCGTAGTCGGCGAGCCGGCCCGCGAGCGCGGCGGCGAGCACCTGGACGCGGTGCGTCAGGCCGTCGGCGCTCCAGCCGAGCACCAGCAGCCGGTCGGCGGCCGGCTCGACATGCCAGCCCGCGAGCCGCAGTTCGCGGGCCATCCGGTGGTACAGGCTCCACCTGTCACCGTCGCCGTCGATCCAGATCTGGACGCCGCCGAAGGGCAGGTCTGACACGTTGACCGGCTCGCCGTCGGGGGCTGACCGCGCGCAGATGCGCTG
This sequence comes from Nonomuraea harbinensis, assembly GCF_019396385.1. Taxonomy (GTDB): domain Bacteria; phylum Actinomycetota; class Actinomycetes; order Streptosporangiales; family Streptosporangiaceae; genus Nonomuraea; species Nonomuraea ferruginea. Next base: position 8,820 of record NZ_JAHKRN010000002.1, read on the forward strand.
GATCACCCGCTCCTGCACTGGCGAGACCGGGGTTCTGGTGAACCAGGGACTGACCTGGTGATCGATGGTCACGTCCGGCCACCTCCCTGCCGAGCGGCTCCGTTGAGCGTCCGGCTGTCAGGTAACAGTTTCCACGTGTCGTACGATACTGGCTAGATGCGGGATAGTGTGTCAACTCTCAGTTTTCGCCGAAAGAAGATGCCCCGGGTGCGGGAAGGGTGACCTGTCCGGTCAGGACGTCCCGCCGAGGGGTCAGGTCTACGCTTGATTGCGTATTACGGGTAGCAGGAGGCATGCGTGGCGAAGTTCGCCGAGCGACTCGACCTGGCGCTGGCCAAGCGCGGTTTCACGGGTGCTCAGGTCGCCGCAGCGCTCACCGAGGCCGGAATCCCCATCACCCGCGCCTACGTCAGCCAGTTGCGCACGGGAAAGCAGACCAACCCCACGCTCCAGGTGCTGCGGGCGCTGGCCGCGTGCCTCCAGGTGAGCGTGGGCTGGCTGGTGGGCGAGGATCACGTCGAGGCCGGCACGGTCGAGGACCTGCAGCTCCGTGCGGCCGGCATCGGCCTGTCCGCGTCCGGGCTCTCCGAGAGCTCGCTGTCCGTCCTGCGGGGGGTGATCGAGCTGGCCCGCAAGGCGGAGGACCTGCCCGCGGACCCGGAGCCCGCCATGGAGATCCCCGACGCGGCCGCGCCGCTGGAGGAGTCCGTGCGCCGCGCGCTCGGCGAGCGGCTCCACTCGCTGCGCCTGGCCGCGCAGCTGTCGCCGGAGAAGGTGGAGGCCGTGCTCGGCAAGGGCGCCATCGCGGTCGAGGCGGTCGAGCAGGGCCGCATCGCCCCGGCCCCCGCCACGGTCGAGCGCCTGCTCACCCTGTACGGCGTCACCGCCATGCCCGCGCGCGAGTACGTCCTGTCGATCGCGCGCGGCGAGCGCGAGCTCGAATGGTACGACTCGAGCAACTTCCCCGTATGGCTGGCCACGACCTGCTCCATCGACAGCAGGGCGTCGGTGATCCGCACCTATCACACCCACTTCGTGCCGCCGCTGCTGCAGACCGAGGACTACGCGCTCGCGGCGATCGCGGCGGCCGACATGGGATCTTTCCGGCACACCACGGCCGACTCGGCGGTGGACATCCTGGCCGCCCGCCAGCGGCTCATCCTGGGGCCGAACGGACCGGTCGTGTGGGCGGTCATGGACGAGGGCGTGCTGCTCCGCTCGATCACCGAGACCCCCGTGCTGCTCGATCAGCTCAACCGGCTGATCGAGTTCGCCAAACGCCCCAATATCTCTCTGCATATCGTGCCGATGGAGGATCCCGCTTACGTCCCGCGTACCGGCCCGTTCACGCTCTGGCGTTTCGACGAGGCGTTCGAGCCCGACATCGCGTGCGCGCACGCGCTGGAGGCGGACGAACTGATCACGGACGCCGTTCAGGTGGAGGCCTATCACCAGGCCTTCACCAAGCTGTCGGTGACCACGACCACCCGCGACGAGACCCTTGAGACGCTGTGCGCCCACCGCGACAGGCTCGCCCGCGCCGTGGGGAATTGATCGTTCCACCACACCCGATAGAACGAAAGAGCATAAATCCCAAAAAATCTAGGGCTGGGTGCTTGGATAAAGGGATTTTTCCACCATTATGAATTTGGGCAACCGAGTGGGGTCAGCAACCGGAACTTTCCCAACAGAAAGTGGGCGAGGGGAAAGGGGCGACACCCAATGCGCCAGCGGGCTATCCGAAACCTGGCCAATCTCGACACTACCCATGCACGGGTTACCCGCATACTCGACGCGGCGACGGGAGGAAAGAACAACTTCAGAGCCGACAGGGAGGCGGTCAACCGCTACGACGTGGCCGCCGAGATCACCACTGCTGCCGCACAAGCCATTCTCGGGTATTTATCACGGGTCGTACGCCACCTGGCGCTGGAGGGCGTCGACCAGTTCCTGATCGTGGGCAGCGGGGTGCCGAGCGGCCTGCCACCGGGCCGCAGACTGCACGACATCGCACGCGAGACGCCGCGCACGGCGTCCGCCCGGGTCGTGTACATCGAGAACGACCCGATGGTGCTGGCCAACGCGCAAGCCACCATCGAGCCGATCACCGATCTCGTGCGGGTGGTCGAGGGTGACATCCCGCAGATCGACGAGATCCTGGACGACCGTGTCGTGCGCACGTTCGTGGACTGGAACCGGCCCATGGCCTGGGTCGTGGTCTCGGGCCACAACGTGAGCGACGACGAGCAGGCCCGTCACGTCATCAAGCGGCTGCGGGAGAACGCGCCGCGGGGCAGCTACCTGGCCCTGCTGCAGACCACGTTCGACGGCATCCCGCGGGAGTTGCTGCCGGCGATCAACGATCTGCTGGCGATGACGCTGCCGGGACACGCGGTCCGTACCCGCAAGGAGCTCGAAGCCCTGCTGGAAGGGCTGGAACTGCTGGAACCGGGGCTGGTGTGGGTCCCGGAGTGGCGGCCGGACGGCGACGACGACGCCTGCGCCGACCAGCCCGGCAGTTCGGGCAACTACGGGGCGGTGGCGCTGCTGCCATGATCCGCGGAACACCGCCGTCCGGGCCGAGGGCACCGCCCCGGCCCGGGGCGGCGGCGCCCGCGCGTCAGTCCCACCAGAAGGACCAGGCGTGCGAGCCGATCAACTGCCCGGCGTACCCGTGCAGGTCGCCGGGACCCTGGAGCACGTTGTCAGGGCAGAACGTCCAGTGTTCGGCCGCCACGTGCAGCGCGTGCTCCTGATCGGCCGGAGGCGCGGCCACGCTGATCTCCAGCGTGTTGAACCCGACGCCGACCACCCGCGCCCCGAAGCGGTCCTCCCAGCTGCGCACCACGGCGGCCAGCGGCACCATCCACTCGTTGTGGTGCAGCGCGCCCTGCCAGCCCATCGCGGCCAGCGCGTCGGCGCCCCTCTCCGCGGCCACGAGCCCCAGCGGCATGCCCTTGACCGCCAGCTCGTCCGCGTACCAGGCGGCCACCACGTCCGGATCGGCGACCGGCCGGCCCGCGGGCGCGAGCCCCGGGCAGATCGCCCCGTACGGCTCCAGCTCGGCCAGCGCGTCGGCCGGCATCTGCGCCACCCATTCCTCCCAGACCTCCGCCATGAAGCCCTCGGCGGTGAAGTGGTCGATCTGCACCGGATCGTCCGGCACCACCTGCCCCACCGACCACGGCTGGGCCGACTCGTCCAGCAGGACCGGCCACAGCCCGCTGCGCGGATGCTCCTCGCGGAAGCGCCGCCAGTCGTCGCCCGTCGCGGGCTCGTCGCTCATCCAGAACGCGGGCCTGACGGGCTCACCCTGGCCGGTGTAGCCCGGATCGGGCCAGATCACCTCGCCCTCGGGCAGCCCCGCCGACAGGCCGCGCCCCCTGCCGCCGTCGGCGAAGAGCCGGCACAGCTCGCCCGGCAGCCGATGATCGTTCATGCCCTACCATTCCGAGACGGAATCCTGCCTCCGAGATGGTAGTGCCGCCACTCGCTTCAGGACTTTTGTCCTGGGCGATCCCGTATCAACGAATCCCGCGCACCGTCATCGGCCGGGCTTCCGGCGTTCGGCCACAATGGGGGTCGTGACGACCTTCGACGCCATCCTGTGCGACCTCGACGGCGTGCTGCGCCAGTTCGACCATGCCGTCCAAGCCGACATCGAGGCCCGCTACGGGCTGCCGCTGGCGTCCACCGCCTTCGACCCGGCGCTCATCATGCCCGCGACGCTCGGCCACATCACCGAGGCGCAGTGGGCCGAGTCGATCGTCGCCGCGCTGGGCGGAGGAGAGCAGGCCGAGAAGGCGGTCGAGGAGTTCATGGCGGTGCCGTTCCGGGTGGACGAGGAGGTGCGGGCGCTGCTGGCGGCGGCGCGGGCGCGGATGCCCCTGGTGCTCGTCACCAACGCCATGGACACCCTGGAGGATCACCTCGAACGGCTGGAGCTGACGGCCTTCGCCGACGCCGTGGTCAGCAGCGCGCGGGTCGGCCTGGCCAAGCCCGACCGGCGCATCTACGAGCTCGCCGCCGACCTGGCCGGGGTCGCGCCCGGACGCTGCCTGTTCGTGGACGACCGGCTGGAGAACGTGGTGGCCGCCAGGGCGCTCGGCATGACCGGCGTGCACTTCCGGAGCGTCGCGGACCTCGCGGCCGTGCTGCCGCCGTCGTGACCCCCTTCCCGGCACGGCCCCGGCCCGCCGTGCCGGAAAGGCCGGGGGTCAGTAGCCGCGGTACGGCGACTTCGACTGGTTGCCGCTGTCGGTGGTCGGCGTCGCCGCCGGCGTCGGGGCCTTCGTCCCGGCGGGCCTGATCATGCCGAGCAGCCCGTGCTTGCCGCCGTCCGAGCCGGCCGAGAACCAGAGCGTGTTCTCGCCGCCGATGGCGGCCGTGCCGGGCTCCAGGTCCCACAGACCCGGCAGCGTGATCGGGCGGTTGTCCGCCGCGCGCAGGGCGCCCAGGTGGCGGTTGCCGCGGTAGGCGTGGATGGTGCCGTCGCCGAAGTTGCCGACCAGCAGCGCGCCCGCGTACCTGCCCATGCCGCGCGGCGCCTTGGTGATCGCCCACGGCGCGTTCAGGCCGACCCGGGCGATGCGGCCGGTCAGGCGGCCGTTCAGGTCGAAGCGGCTGACGAAGCCCTTGCCGCTGCCGGCCACGGACTTGCCGGTCTCCGAGTCGCGCAGGGCGTAGGCGACCCAGACGTTCCCGTTCACGACCTCCACGTTGAACGGATGGTAGTTGGCCGGGACCGTGCGGTCCCTGAACTGCGAGCGCGACAGCCTGATGCGACGGAAGTCCTCGTCGAAGGCGTGCAGACGGCCGCCCGCGAAGTCCGCGGCGAGCAGGAACGCGCCGTCGTCGGTCTCGGCCATGGCCAGGCCCTTGTAGTCGGCGCCGCGGGTGAACGCGCCGATGATCGCGTTCTTCGGGTCCACCTCGGCGTTCCAGCCGGTGATCGCGCCGCTGGGGCTGGAGAAGATGAAGGTGGCGGGCTTGCCCTTGACGGTGAAGCCCTCACTGCCGTTGAACACCTGCCCCGTCGGGGCGCCGCCTGGGATGGCGACCTCGGTCCGCTCCTTCTTGCCCTGGCCGGAGTAGACGGTGGCGGTGCCCGTCCCGGCGTTGGAGACCCACAGGGTCTTGCCCATGGCCAGCCCCCACGGGTTGACCAGCTTGGGATCGGTGACGGCCGCCTTCCCGCGGACATCGGACACCAGGCCGACGACGTCGAACCGGTTCTGCTTCGGTGTGGTGGCCTGCGCGGGAATGGTGAGGGTGGCTGCCGTCGAGACGGCGACAGCGCAGGCCGTGATGATGCGTAACCGCATCCGTGCCTCCTTGTTAGCGCTTGTGACGCGAGATACGCGAGATCCGGGATTCCGGTTCAGTACGGTCTCGAAGCAGGTTTTCGCGCTGTCTGAAGGGGAGTGAAGGGGAATGGACGCGTTGGGCATCGACATCGGCGGCTCCGGGATCAAGGGCGCGCCCGTCGACGTGCGGGCCGGCGAGCTGACCGCGGAGCGGCTGCGCATCCCCACCCCGCACCCCGCCGAGCCGGGTGCCGTCGCGGACGCGGTGGCGCGGATCGTCCGGCACTTCGACTGGACGGGCCCGGTCGGCGTGACGTTCCCCGGGGTGGTCGTGGACGGCGTGGTGAGGACCGCGGTCAACCTGAAAGGTTCGTGGGCGGGCGTGCACGCGGGCGAGCTGTTCGGGGGCGCGACCGTGCTCAACGACGCCGACGCCGCCGGCATGGCCGAGATGACGTACGGCAAGGGCCAGGGGCAGCCCGGCGTCGTGCTCATGCTGACGTTCGGCACCGGGATCGGCAGCGCGCTGTTCGCGGACGGCGTGCTCGTGCCCAACACCGAGCTGGGTCACCTGCAGTTGCACGGCACGGACGCCGAGCACCGGGCCTCCGACCGGGCGCGCGAGGAGCACGGCCTGGGCTGGCACAAGTGGGCCGAGCGGGTGGAGGAGTACCTCAGGCACGTCGAGATGCTGTTCACCCCCTCCCTGATCGTCATCGGCGGCGGCGTGAGCAAGAAGGCCGACAAGTTCCTGCCGCACATCAGCCTCGACACGCCCGTCGTCCCGGCCGCCCTGCTGAACCAGGCGGGCATCATCGGCGCCGCCCGGGCGGCGGCCCAGGCCGGCGCGCACGCTGGGTGACGGACCGCCCACACCGCGGGCCAAAACGTGACCATGACTCATGGCAACCGATCTCGGCTTAGGGGAGTCTCATCTATGACCGTGGTCGCCCACGATGCAACTCTGGGGAGAGTGGGCCGGTCGCGGGCGATCACGGTCAACGGAATTCGAGATGCGCGCGACGCGCCCGTCGGGCACGATGGGCCGTTGGCTCCCGGCACGCGGGGCCCGAATATCCTGAAAGCAGTATGGGAACTCCTGCGTTGTCCTCTCCGTCCTCCTCTCTCACAGAGCTTCAGGCCCGCCTGCCCGACCTGATGCCGCGCGACCAGCGGCGGCTGCGGCGCAGGCTCGACGGCGTGCGCCGGGTGCGCTCCCGCGAAGCGCGGGAGAAGATCGCCGCGGAGATCCTCGCCGACGTGGAACGTGCCGAGCGACGCCTCCAGCGGCGCCGCGAGAGCGTGCCGGAGATCGGCTATCCGGAGACGCTGCCCGTCTCCCAGCGCAGGGACGACATCCTCGAAGCCGTCCGCGACAACCAGGTCGTCATCATCGCCGGTGAGACCGGGTCCGGCAAGACCACCCAGATCCCCAAGATCTGCCTGGAGCTGGGCCGGGGCGTGCGCGGCCTCATCGGCCACACCCAGCCGCGCCGCATCGCCGCCCGCACCGTCGCCGAGCGCGTCGCCGAGGAGCTCCACACCGAGCTGGGCGAGGTCGTCGGCTACAAGGTCCGCTTCACCGACCAGGCGAGCGACCGCACCCTCGTCAAGCTGATGACCGACGGCATCCTCCTCGCCGAGCTCCAGCACGACCGCATGCTGGAGCAGTACGACACGCTCATCATCGACGAGGCCCACGAGCGCAGCCTCAACATCGACTTCATCCTCGGCTACCTGAAGCAGCTGCTGCCCAAACGCCCCGACCTCAAGGTCATCATCACCAGCGCCACCATCGACCCCGAGCGGTTCTCCCGCCACTTCGGCGACGCGCCGATCATCGAGGTGTCCGGCCGCACCTACCCCGTCGAGGTCCGCTACCGCCCGCTGGGCGAGGACGACGACCAGACCCAGGGCATCGTCGAGGCCTGCCGCGAGCTGACCGGCGAGGGGCCCGGCGACATCCTCGTCTTCCTCAGCGGCGAGCGCGAGATCCGCGACGCCGCCGACGCCCTGGCCAAGGCCGAGTTCCGCAACACCGAGATCCTGCCGCTCTACTCCCGGCTCAGCGCCGCCGAGCAGCACCGCGTCTTCCAGCGCCACACCGGCCGCCGCGTCGTCCTGGCCACCAACGTGGCCGAGACGTCGCTGACCGTGCCCGGCATCAAGTACGTCGTCGACCCCGGCTACGCCCGCCTGTCCCGCTACAGCCACCGCACCAAGGTGCAGCGCCTGCCCATCGAGGCGATCTCGCAGGCCAGCGCCGACCAGCGCAAGGGCCGCTGCGGCCGGACCTCCGACGGCGTCTGCGTCCGCCTCTACGAGGAGGACGACTTCCTCGCCAGGCCGGAGTTCACCGACCCGGAGATCCTGCGCACCAACCTGGCCTCGGTCATCCTCCAGATGACCTCGATCGGGCTGGGCGACATCGAGGCGTTCCCGTTCGTCGAGCCGCCCGACCGCCGCCAGGTCAAGGACGGCGTCAACCTGCTCCACGAGCTCGGCGCGTTCGACGCCCACGGCAAGCTCACCCCGATCGGCCGCAAGCTCGCCACCCTGCCCGTCGACCCCCGGCTCGGCCGCATGGTGCTGGAGGCGGAGAAGAACGGCTGCGTGCGCGAGGTCATGGTGATCGCCGCCGCGCTGTCCATCCAGGACCCGCGCGAGCGCCCCGCCGACAAGCAGCAGCAGGCCGACGAGAAGCACCGCCGCTTCGCCGACCCCGAGTCCGACTTCCTCACCTACCTCAACCTGTGGAACCACCTGCGCGACAAGCAACAGGAGCTCTCCTCCAGCGCCTTCCGCCGCCTGTGCAAGTCCGAGTTCCTCAACTACCTGCGCGTACGCGAGTGGCAGGACATCTACAGCCAGATCCGCCAGTCGCTCGGCGCGCACCCCAACAGCGACCCGGCCGACCCCGAGCTGGTCCACAAGTCGCTCCTGGTCGGCCTGCTGTCGCACGTCGGCGTCAAGGACGTGATGGACCGCCAGCGCGCCTCCGACGGCCGCCGCCCCATCCAGGAGTACCTCGGCGCCCGCAACGCCCGCTTCGCCGTCTTCCCCGGCTCCGCGCTGGCCAGGAAGCAGCCCCAGTGGGTGATGTCCGCCGAGCTCGTGGAGACCTCCCGGCTGTGGGCCAGGGTCAACGCCAAGATCGAGCCCGACTGGGTGGAGCCGCTCGCGCAGCACCTCGTCAAGCGCACTTACTCGGAGCCCCACTGGGAGAAGAACCAGGGGGCGGTGATCGCGTACGAGAAGGTCACGCTGTACGGGGTGCCGCTCGTCGTCGGGCGCAAGGTCAACTACGGGCGCATCGATCCCGAGCTGTCGCGCGAGCTGTTCATCCGCCACGCGCTCGTCGAGGGCGACTGGGACAGCCACCACAAGTTCCTCAAGGACAACCGGCGGCTGCTCGGCGAGGTCGAGGAGCTGGAGAACCGCGCCCGCCGCCGCGACATCCTCGTCGGCGACGAGGCCCTGTTCGACTTCTACGACCAGCGCCTGCCCGCCGACGTGGTCTCCGCCCGCCACTTCGACTCCTGGTGGAAGAAGGCCCGCGCCGACCAGCCCGACCTGCTCACCTTCTCGCCGGAGATGCTGGTCAACGAGGGCGCCGACGTCAGCGCCCGCGACTATCCCGACACCTGGCGGCAGCTCGGCCAGCGGATGAAGCTGACCTACCGGTTCGCGCCCGACCCGGACGATCAGCAGGGCGCCGACGGCGTCACCGTCCACGTGCCGCTGCACCTGCTCAACCAGGTGACCTCCGACGGCTTCGACTGGCAGATCCCCGGCCTGCGCGAGGAGCTCGTCACCGCGCTGATCAGGTCGCTGCCCAAGCAGCTGCGCCGCAACTTCGTGCCCGCCCCCGACTACGCCAGGCAGGTGCTGGCCAACGCCGAGCCGGGCGCCGAGCCGATGCTGGAGGCCGTCGAGCGCGAGCTGATGAGGCTGACCGGCGTGCGGGTGCCGCGCGACGCCTGGCAGCTCGACCAGGTTCCCGACCACCTGCGCATCACGTACCGGGTGATCGACGAGCGCAGGCGCGCCATCGCCGAGGACAAGGACCTCGCGGCGCTCAAGCGCCGCCTCGCCCCGCGCCTGCGCAAGACCCTCTCGGAGGCCGGCGACGGCCTCGAACGCACCGGGCTGCGCACGTGGAGCTTCGGCACCCTGCCCAAGGTGTTCGAGCAGGGCCGGATGAAGGGCTACCCGGCGCTGGCCGACGCCGGCGACTCGGTCTCGATCAAGATCTTCGAGACGGAGGCCGAGCAGCGCCGCTCCCACTGGGCCGGCACCCGCCGCCTGCTCCTGCTGAACGTCGCCAACCCCGCCAAGCCGCTGCTGTCGGGGCTGTCGAACCAAGCCAAGCTGGCCCTGTCACGCAGCCCGCACGGCGGCGCCGTGGCCCTCTTCGAGGACGTGGTCGACGCCGCGGCCGACAAGCTCATGCGCGACCTCGGCGGCCCCGTCTGGGACCCCGCCGCCTACGACCGCCTCTACCAGCACGTCCGCGCCGAATTGTACGACACGGCGGCCGGCATCCTGGGCCGGGTGGAGCAGATCCTGACGGTGTGGCACGCCGCCGGGATCCAGCTCGACGCCATGCGCTCCAGCGCCTCCGCCGACGACGTCCGCGACCAGCTCGGCAGGCTCGTCTACCCGGGCTTCGTCACCGCCACCGGCCACGCCCGCCTGCCCGACGTGCTGCGCTACCTGCGCGCCGTCGACCGCAGGCTCACCAAGCTGCCGGAGGACCCGTGGCGTGACGAGGAGTGGATGGACCGCGTCCACAAGGTCGAGGACGACTACCACGACCTGCTGGAACGCCTGCCCCCTGGCCGGCGCGCGGACCCGGACGTGGCGGAGATCCGCTGGATGATCGAGGAACTGCGGGTCAGCTTCTTCGCCCAGACACTCGGCACGCCGACCCCGGTGTCGGAGAAGCGCATCGCCAAGGCGATGGACCGCCTCAGGCCTTGAAGATCGACGTGTCGAGCTCGAAGTCGATCGGCGCGGGCAGTCGCAGGGGCGTGCCGATGGGGACGGTGGCGCGGGCGAGATACCCGCTGTCGCCGATCTCGCTGTAGACGGTGACGGAGGGAGTCTCGGCGACGGGGTCGATCAGCAGGTAGATCGGGATGCCGCCGGTGGCGTAGAGGGGCGGCTTCTCCTCACGGTCCCTGATCGCGCTACCGGTCGAGACGACCTCGGCAACCATGATCAGCCCGGACGACCGCAGCTCGCGCTCGCCCCAACGTGGACAGTCGTGCGGTGCGAGTACGAAATCGGGCTCCACAGGCTCGCGTGGCCCTTCGATGCACACGTCGACATTGCCGGCGCGCCCTTTCCAGCCATGTTCGTCCATCACCGGCCAGAGGGCGCGGTAGAGCTCCATGGCGCAGTCAGCATGCTCGGGGGTCCCTACAGGGCTCACTATGAGGTTTCCTTCGATGACGTCGGCCCGGAAACCGGGGAGTTCGGGGAGTGCGTCGAACAGCTCTCGCGCGGTCTCCGGCATCCGCTTCTTGCTGGTGGGGGCGAGCTTCGCGTACTCGTCGTGCCGGATCGCCATGGCAACCATCAGATCTGTCCCTCCGTACTCGAACGGGCACGCTCAGTATTCCACGAATCCGAGCTCTGGGCGCGACTCGTACAGTGGAGGAAAAATTCCACATGACGGATGGGTTTGATGATCAAGGCTGTGGTGCTGGACGTCGGCGAGACCGTGATCGACGAGACGCGGATCTGGTCGCGGTGGGCCGACCGGCTCGGGGTGCCGAGGTTCGTGCTGATGGGTGTGCTCGGCGGGATGGCCGCGCTGGACCAGTCCTTCAGCGAGGGGTTCGAGCTGGTGCGGCCCGGGTTCGACGTCGAGGCCGAGATCGCGGCCTGGGAGCGGGACGAGCCCGACAGCCTGCGCAACCACTTCGACGCCGACGACCTCTACCCCGACGTGCGCGAGGCGCTCGGCGGGCTGCGGGAGGCGGGCTACCAGGTGATCCTGGCGGGAAACCAGCCGGTGCGGGCCTATGACGCGCTGGTCGCGATGGAGCTGCCCGTCGACTCGGTGCACACCTCCGACGGGTGGGGGGTGTCCAAGCCGGCGCCCGGGTTCTTCGCCAAGGTGGCCGCGGTCGCCGGGCGCGAGCCGGGGGAGATCCTCTACGTGGGGGACCGGCTCGACAACGACGTGCGCCCCGCCGCCGCGGCCGGGATGCGGACCGCCCTGCTGCGCCGCGGCCCGTGGGGCTACCTGCACGCGGCGCGGCCGGAGGCGCGCGAGGCCGCCGACGTGATCGCCGACGACCTGCACGCGCTGCTCCCGGCGCTGCGCCGCCTGTCCTGACCCGCCCCGCCGGTCAAGCTCAGGATGTGGTCCGCCTGACCTGACCCGCCCCGCCGGCCAAGCTCAGGATGTGGTCCGCCCGGCCTGACCCCCCGCCGGGCGGGTTAGGTGGTCTTGCGTACGGCTTCCTGCAGTTCTTCCTTGTCCATCTGTGAGCGGCCGGGGATGTCCGCCTTCTGGGCCTGCTCGTACAGCTCGGCCTTGGTGGCGCCGCCGGCCGTCAGGGCCCGCAGCTCCTCGTCCCGGCGCTCCTCGAAGGCCTTGCCGAGCTCCCGCAGCCGCTTCTCGCCGGCCTGCTCGGCCAGTTGCGGGAGCAGTTCGCCCTCTTCCTCCTCGACGTGGTGGTTGACGGACTCGACGAGCTTGTCCAGCGTCCGGCGGAACTCGGGGGTGCCGGGCCGGGATCGCACCAGCTCGTCGAGGAGCACCTCGGCCTCCTTGTGCTCCTCCAGGCCGTGGTGCGCGTCGAGGTCCGGGTAGACCCGGTCCTCCTCGGCGCGGGCGTGCGCGATGAGCAGGGCGTGCAACTCGGTCACGGCCGCCTTGGGGTCGCCCTCCTCCTTCTTGAGCCGCTCGAAGAGCGCCTCGACCTTGCGGTGGTCATTCGTGATCAGGGTGATGACGTCGGTTGCCATGACGTCCGTGGCTACCCCTTCCGTCACCGCCCAATCGCCGCGCCGGTCAGCGCGCGCGGGTCCGTCGCACCGGCCAGCATCCCGTCCGGCAGGACGTCGATGAGGTGCGCGTGGCCGAACGCGCCGCCGGGCACCGCGGACACCCGATGGCCGAGCGCGGCCAGCCCGTCGCGCCAGCCGGTGCCGTCCTCCAGCTCCACCACCGCCCCCTCGGCGCGGCGCCAGGTGTCGAAGCCGGTGCCGCTGCCGAACCGCCAGCGCGGCGCCGCTATCGCCTCTCCCGGGCTCTGCCCGTACCGCAGCAGCCTGGTGATGATCTGGAGCAGGATCTGCGGCTGCGCGTCGCCGCCCATCGTGCCCGCGACTGAGCGGAGCGAGCCGTCGGGGCGGGTGATGAGCGCGGGCGTGAGCGTGTGCGGCGGCCGCCGCCCGGGGCCGTACTCGGCGGGGTGGCCCGGCTCCAGCGAGAAGCCGATGCCGCGGTTGTGCAGGTTGATGCCGGTACGGGGTTCGAACAGGAAGCTGCCGAAACCGGAGGCGTTCGACTGGATGAGGGAAACGGCGAGCCCGTCGCCGTCCACTGCGCAGAGGTACGTGGTGTCGCCGTCGGCGGCGGGCACCTTGAGGTCCCCGCGACCGGTCAGCGCCCGGCGGCGCTCGATCTCGGCGGGGGAGAGCAGGCCGGTGGCGTGCTCGTGCAGCAGCGCGTCGCGGTCGTGCGCGGCGGCGCGGGCGGACCGGGCCAGCGCGTGCGCCCAGGCGGCGTGCGCGGTCGAGGGCGGCAGCTCCAGCCCGTCCAGGATGCCCAGCGAGAGCAGCAGCAGGTAACCCTGGGAGTTGGGCGGAGCGGACCACACGTCGTGGCCGAACGCGCGCACCCGCAGGGGTTCCACCCAGTCGGCGTTGTCCCGCTCCAGGTCGGCCCGCGTGTACTCGCCGGACCCCAGCTCCAGCAGGCCCTCGCCGAACTCGCCCAGATAGAACCCGGCGCGCCCGCCTTCGGCCACCGCCTCCAGCGCGCGGGCCACGCCCGGCCTGCGGACCCGGTCCCCGGCCGCCCGGATCCCGGCGAGGTCGCCGGCGCCCGGCCGGTCCGCGATCTCCCGCGCCATCGGCGCCAGCAGCGGCGAGGCCGGGAAACCGTCGCGGGCCAGCCGTACGGCGGGCGCGAACACGTCGGCCAGCGGGAGCCGGCCGTACCGGGCGTGCAGCGCGAGCCAGCCGTCCACGCAGCCGGGCACCGGCACGGACCTGACGTCCAGCCGGTGCGGCATCCGCCGGTGCCCCTCGGCACGCAACCGCCCGGCGTCCGCACCGCTCCCGGCCCTGCCGGACGCGTTGAGCGCGTGAACCGGCCCGCCGTCTCGTACGGGACCGTGGGAACCGGACTGCGCGGGGCCGTCGTGGACGAGGGTGAAGAGGTCGCCGCCGAGCCCGCACATGTGCGGGGAGGTGACGGCGAGCACGGCGTTGGCGGCGATGGCGGCGTCAGCGGCGGAACCGCCGCGGTCGAGCGCCGTCACCCCGGCGGCGGACGCGAGATGGTCGATGCTGCATACCATCCCAGAGGGGGCGTATCGGGTGTTTCGCACCCGTCGAGACTAGGCGTTCTCCATCGCCACGCGCGCCGGAGCCGGGCCGGTGGCGGTCTTCCTGAACCGCGCCAGCGCGGCCGCCGCCAGCAGCGTCGCGACGACGCAGGAGACGCCGCCCACCTGCAGCGCCAGCCGGGGGCCGAAGGAGTCGCTCAGCCAGCCCAGCACCGGCCCGCCCAGCGCGCCCGACGCGGCGCCGGCCATGCCCAGCGCGGCCAGCACCCGCCCGCGCATGGCGTCCGGGCTGTCGAGCTGCGCCCGCGCCGAGACCGTGGTGTCGACCAGGATGGCGCCGGCCGCGATGGGCAGCATGAAGGCGGCGAAGGCCGCCAGCGACGGCATCAGGCCGCTCAGCGCCTGCAGCACGCTGATGGCGAACGCGGAGATCAGCAGCAGCCGGATCGTCAGCCGCGGCCGCGAGGCGGCGAGGAACCCGCCCACGACGGTCCCGGCGGCGAACACCGTGGACAGCAGCCCGTACCCGCCCGCGCCCGCCGCCAGCGGGCCCGCGCTCATCGCCGCCATGGTCACCTGGTAGTTGCGGCCCAGGCTGCCCAGCACGATCGACAGCGCGAGCAGGACGAGCAGCCACGGGGTGCGCGCCACGTACCGCAGCCCCGCGAGCACCGCCCCTGGCCGGTGCTCCTCGGCGGCCAGCTCGTGGAACTCCGACGACCGCATGCGCATCACCGCGACGATCACCGCGAAGAAGGTGAGCGCGTTCGCCGCGAACAGCACGGCGTTCCCGGTGAGGGGCAGCATCATCCCGGCCACCGACATGCCGAGGATGCGCCCGGCCGAGTTGATGATCGAGCCGAGCGCCATCGCGTTCGGCAGGTCCTCCCGGGGCACCATCTCCGCCCCGAACCGGCCGAGCGCCGGTCCGCCCAGGGCCGACACCACCCCGCCGGCCAGCGCCACCGCGTAGATCGGCAGCGGCGACCGCACCCCGGTCAGCGCGATCACGGCCAGCACGGCGGCGAGCGCGGCCTGCGCGAGCTGGGCGGCGACCACGACGGGGCGGGTCGGCAGCCGGTCCGCCAGAGCCCCTCCCCACATGCCGAGCAGCAGCGTGGGCAGCGCCTGCATGACCAGGCTGAGCCCCACGCTGGTGGCCGAGCCGGTGATCGTGAGGACGAGCCAGTTCACGCCCAGCACCTGCATCCAGGTGCCGGTGATGGAGACGAGGTCCGCCCCTGCCCACAACCTGTAGTTGTGATGACGCAGGGCACGGAAAGTAGAGGCGGTGAGCGACAAGACTTGTCCCGGATTTGACGGTGCGGCCGAGGGGGGAACACGCCGCTCCGAAAGCTGGATTCCGGAATGACCGAAATGTGCGCTATTTCACCCCGTGGGAAGGTTTAGCGCGCCAGCGACCGCCGCGAGCCCGTCCAGCAGCACGAAGATCGGCTTCATGCAGTCGCCCTGCCGCATCAGGACCTGCCCGGCGGGAACCGCTTCTCGGCGCCGAGCCCGAGCAGCCGCCTGCGCTCCGGGTAGGGCAGGTAGGCATAGTGGTAATCCGTGGCCTGGCTGGTCAGGCAGGGTACACGCGGCCGCTGATGATCGTGGCCAGGCAGGCGGGGCCGTGCATCAGGGCGGAGTACGGGTAGCGCCCGCGGGCTTCGAACACCGCGAAGCTGGCCCGGCCGCCGTGATGCAGGGTGCCGAGGCCGCCGGGCCCGCCCGCCATGCCGAGGGCCCTGGCGCCGCCGAGCGTGGCGGCCTCCACCAGCGCGCGGTCCAGCCCGCGCGGGCGCAGCCCCAGCTCCCGCACCCGCGCCCGGACGGCCGCCGCGCACGCCAGCACATCCCCCCGCGCCGGCGCGGTGCCGATGGCGAGCGGGGTGCCCTCCTCGACCAGCGCCGGCCACTCGTCGACGCCGGGCCCGGGGCGCAGTGCCACCGTCGTGCCCCGCAGCTTGAGCAGCTTGCGCTCGCCCGGGTCCAGCGGCCGGGCGCACGCCGCGTGGCAGTGCGGCCCGAGCACGCCCGCCTCGTCCAGCCCGGCGAGGGAGTGGCGGTCCAGGTCGACCAGCAGCCGCAGGCCGAACGTCCTGGCCAGCAGGGCCACGTCCTCCAGCACGTGCGGGTCGCGCGTGTGCGGGGCGATGCCGACGGGCCGGTCCATCTCGTGGATGGCCGTGATGAGCGCGTCGCGCCGGCTCTCCTCCCACTCCCGCTCCGACTCGCAGGTCACGGGCACGTACGCGACGCCCGCGGCCGGTCCCGGCGCGGCGGCGGGGTCGCCCAGCTCGGCCGCGCGGGCCACCACCCCCGGCCCGGGGGCGCCGCCCGACGCGTACGCGTCCACCAGCCCGGCGACGATCGTCCCGCGCCAGTGGTGCTCCTCGGTGACGCGGTAGCGGCCCAGCAGCTCGTCGCGCGGCCCGACGCGCAGCACCCGCTCGCCACGCACGGCGACGGCGCCGTTCCTGATCGGCTCGGTGGCGATGGGCAGCACCAGCGTCGCGGAATGGAGGACCACGGGTCTGGACACGCGGGGGTTCAGAGCCGGACGCGCGCGCTTCACGACCCCCATCGATACTCCCGTGGCAAATATCCCTTTTATGCATTAAACGTGAGCGCGCGTGCACACCGCAATCATCCGATCCCGTCACGCGGCCGGTAGCGGCCTGAAAGACGGGCCAGCTTGAGGCTCAGGTGCAGCGCCAGCCGCTCCCCGCCGTCCTTCAGGTCGGTACGGGCCAGCTCCTCGACGCGCCGCAGCCGGTAGTACAGCGAGGTCCGGTGCAGCCGCAGCGCACGCGAGGTGGCGACGGCGCTGCCCGCCAGGTCCAGATAGGTCTCCAGCGTCTCCAGCAGCGGCAGGTGCTGCGTGTCGCCCAGCAAGGGCTCCAGCCCGGGATGCAGCTCGGAGTCGGGCAGCCGGGTGAGCATCCGGTAGACGCCCAGCCGCTCCCACAGCGCGGAACGGCCGAGGCCCGGCACCCGCGCGGCCACGTCCGCCGCGTGCCGCGCCTCGGCGTAGGACCCGGCCGCCTCGGCCAGCGCCGGCCTCGGGCGGCCGATGCCGACCACGACCGGCACCGACATGGCCGCGTGCACCTCGTCGGCGGCGATCGGCGGGCCGGCCACGAGCAGCGCCGCGTGGTCGTAGCGGACCAGATGCAGCGGGTGGTGCCCGCTCAGCCGCCGCCGCAGCGCCAGCAGCCCCTGCTCCAGCGCCAGGCGCAGCGCGTCGTCCGGCTCGCCCGCCGGCGGCCTGGCCACCAGCACGGTCACCGGCTGCGCCTGCGGGAACGCGCCCGCCTCGATGAGCTGGAGCGCCGCCTCCCGCTCGCCCATGAGCAGCCCGCTGACCGCCTCCAGCTCCCGGTGGGAGGCCAGGCCGGTGGCCAGGCTCTCGTGGAACAGCGCCAGGGCCAGCGCCGGAGCGGCCGCGGCGGCCTCGGCCACCTGGGGGCCCGACATGGCCGGCGCCGTGTCGATGAACCACAGGAATCCCAGCAGCGCCGTCTCGTGCCGTACCGGGACGCACCACCGCGGCAGCAGCCCGAGCTGCGGCGCGCCCGGCGTGCGCAGCGGGTCCTGCGCGTCGTGCACCCCCGCGGCGCGCAGGAACTGCCGGACCTCCGGCGTGGTGCGGCGGCGCAGGATGGAGTCGCGGCGGATGTCGTCCATGGCGCCGTTCTGCTCGCTGTAGGCGATGACCCGCTGCAGCCGGTCCTCCAGCAGGAGCGGGCGGCCGAGCCGGGCCGCGAGGTCGTCGACGATCCGCTGAAGATCCGCCACGGGCGCCCCTTGATCAGGACTTTTCATCATTTGTTGGAAGCGCTGCTACAGGTCTTCCCTACAACTGAACGGTGATCTCGGTCAATATGCTCTATACCGTCGAGCCGTGATTGTCCCGAAGAAACTGCTGGGAGCCGTGCTGTCGGCCATCGTGCTGATCCCGGTGAGCCTGATCGCGACTCCCGCTTCCGCAGCACCCCCCGCAGACGACCCCGAGCATCCCTGGCGGCTCGACCACTGGCCCCAGACCCAGCCCTGGCAGCGTGACGCGCCCGCGGAGAACCCCAGCGCCCTGCGCGGCCGGCCTTCGGCAGGCTTCGAGCCGATCGACCCGCAGAACTGGGAGAACCCGGACCACATGACGTGGGCCGACTACAAGAAGATCCCCGGCACCACCTGGAACGACCCCTCCGCCGAGGGTTCCGTGCGCACCTTCAAGGGCGCGCTGGTGCTGCTGGACTACCCCAACCAGCCGTTCGTGGTCACCCAGCCCCAGGGCTCGACCATCTTCGGCAACCCCAGCGCCCAGGCCCACGACGTGCCCCGCGACCAGGTCGCCAAGTTCTACCAGGACTTCCTCAACACCCCGAACGACCTCAACAAGGGCCACACCATCCACGAGTACTGGATGGAGGACTCCGGCGGGCGTTACGGCGTCGATCTGACCGGGTTCGGCCCGTACACGATGCCCGGCAAGGACCACGAGTACGCGCTGGAGTACCAGCGGGACGCCTGCCCCGCCGGCGACACCTGCAACCGCAACCTGCGCGCCGACGGCAACGCCGCCTGGCTGGCCGACGTCGGCCAGGAGGTGGCCGACCAGTTCGACTTCGTCTTCTACGTGAGCGCCGGCCAGGACGAGTCGTCCACCTGGCAGGAGTTCGGCATGATGAAGTTCCCCACGAAGGAGGACGTGCCCGACGCGTGGGGCCCCGAGAACGACCCCGCCCTGCCCAACTGGTCCAGGACCCGCTACGTCGAGTGGACCTCCTGGCAGGCGGGCTCCACGTTCTGGCCCAACGCCCGCTTCGGCATCGACTCGGTGCAGGCCGAGAGCTCCGGCATGGCGGTCTACGCCCACGAGCTGAGCCACATCATGGGCATCGCCGACAACTACAACAACCCGTACGGGGTGCCGCCGCGGCGCGCGTACACCGGCATCTGGGAGATGCTCAGCCGGGGCAGCTTCAACGGGCCCGGCGGCCCGCACTCCCGCTGGCTGATCCCGCCCACCGCGGGCGCGTCCATGGGCGCCCAGCACATGCTCCGCAACAAGATCAAGCTGGAGATGGTGGACGAGCGGAACGTGCTGCGCCTGTCCCGTGAGGCGCTGGACGAGTCCGGCCTCGTCACGGCCAAGGTGACCGCCCGCGCCGTGCAGCCGGGCGACAAGGGCCTGTCCGGGATCAACATCGCCTTCGACACCGGTGACAAGAGCCCCGCCTGCGACCCCGGCACCGACCCGATGTGCGACGGCGGCGGCTACGACAACTACACGGTCGAGGTCGTCGACCGGATGGGCAGCGACTCGTTCACCCCCGACTCCGGCGTGCTCCTGGCCAAGACCAAGAACGCCGACCGGGCCCCGTTCGAGTGGGTGATCGACGCCAACCCGCAGGACATCGGCATGACCGACTACGTGATGCCCGACGGCACCGAGGTGCCGATCACGATCGGCGACTACCGGCAGCTGTCCGACGCGCTCTTCCACGCCGGCACGGACTCCGGCAGCGAGTACGAGTACGTCGACGAGGCCAACCGGCTGCACTTCTACATCACCGACGTGCACCGCGACCGCAAGGGCATCCTGTCCTACACCGTGGCGATCCGCTCCCTCGACGGCGCGGGCCCGCAGCGGCGCGGCGTGCGGCTGCTGCCCGGCGCCGGCGTCCCGTCCGGCAAGAACCTGTCCACCTGCAGATTCCCGCTGTTCAACACCGGCAGGTCGGCCCCCGCCCAGGGGCAGCACCCCGAGGACGTCAGCGCCTACCTGAAGTCCGACGTCTACCGCCTCACCGCGGAGGTCTCGGGCAAGGGCTGGACCGCTCAGACGCCCAACGCGCTGGCCACCGTCGAGTTCGGCGGGCACGACACCGTGACCGTCAACGCCGTCCGCGGCTCCGGCGGCGACCGGCTGGCCCGGGTCAAGCTCACCGCCACCTCGGAGAGCGACCCGGCCAAGTCCGCGACCGCCACGTGTCTCGTGGTGGGCGTCTGAATGAACGATGGGGTACGGCTGGCGCGAGCCGTGCCCCATCGGTTTGAATCCGATCATGACAGGTGACCTGCCTGACAAACCGCGACCGCGGCGGCTGAGGAAGATCGGGGTGGCCGCGCCGGTCGCCGCGGGCTTCGCCGCCGCCGCGGCCAGCATCTTCGCGGCCGCCCTGGAGTGGGAGATCCCGCCGGTGGCCAAGGTGGGCGTCACGGCGGCGGCCGCCCTCCTGGTGGGCGTGGCCACCTGGGCCACCACCGAGGTGCGGCCCCGCCGCGTGACACCGGCCGAGCCCGCCTCCAGGGCGCCCGAGCAGTGGCCGCCCGTGCCGGAGCACTTCACCGGCCGCGCCGACGCGCTGGCCGAGCTGCGCGAGGTGTTCGCCGCCCGCAGGAAGGCCGCGGCTCCCGCACCGGCGCTGGTGGTCTCCGTGTACGGCAGGGGCGGCGTCGGCAAGTCATCCCTGATCACCCGGTTCGGCCAGGAGGTCGCCGGATCGTTCCCCGACGGCCGCCTCTACGCCGACCTGCGCGGCGGCGTCGACTCCCCGGTACGGCCCGAGGAGGTGCTGATCGGATTCCTGCGCGCGCTCGGGGTCCGGCTGGCCATCGACCCCGGCGGGCTGGAGGAGCTGCGCAAACTCTGGCTGACCTGGACCAAGGACCGCAGGATCCTCATCGGCCTGGACAACGCGCACAGCGCCGATCAGGTCAAGGCGCTGATCCCGGCCGAACGCGGCTGCGCCGTGCTGGTCACCTCCCGCCAGCCGCTGTTCCTCGGCGGCACCCACGACACCCGGCTCGGCCCGTTCAGCGAGGCGCACGGCGTCGAACTGCTGGCCAGGCTGGCCGGCGGCGAGCGGGTCTTCGAGGACCTGGAGTCCGCCAAGGAGATCGTGCGGCTCTGCGACTACCTGCCGCTGGCCATCGGCATCTGCGGCGGCCGCCTGGCCACCCGCGAGCAGTGGACGCTGCGGCAGATGGCCGACCGGCTGGCCGACGAGCGCCGCCGCCTGGACCAGCTGGAGCTGGCGCCCACGGTGGACAAGAGCGTGCGGGCCTCGGTGCAGCTCAGCTACGACGACTGCACCGGCATGCAGCGGCGGTTGCTGCGGCTGCTCAGCGCGCTCAGCTCGGCGCCCGACGTGCCCGGCTGGGTGGCGGGCGAGCTGCTCGACATCTCCACCCTGGACGGCGCCGACCAGCTGGAGGCGCTGATCGACGCCCAGCTCGCCGAGTGCTCGGGCACCGACCTGACCGGCACGATGCGCTACCGGCTGCACGACCTGGTCGCCCTGTTCGCCGCCGAGCTGGCGGGCGACGACGACCCGGCCAGGCGCGGCGACGCCGTCGAGCGCGTCCTGCACGGCTACCGCCGCCGCGCCGAGGAGGCGGCGCAGAACCGCTGGCCGCAGGACTGGAGCAAGGGCGGCCGCCGCTCCACCGCCGAAGGCCAGATCCACGCGGGCGACTGGCTGAACGCCGAGCGGCTCACGTTCATGGCGATGATCGGCATCGCCAGGCGGCTGGAGCTGTGGGAGCTGACGTGGGGGCTGTCGCGGGCGTTCTGCTCGCTGTGCCACTCGCTGCGCGCCTACTGGGCCGACTGGGCGGAGGCCGCCGACATCGGCTGCGAGGCCGCCGAACGGGCCGGCGACCGGCGCGCGCGGGCCATCGCCGCGCTGGACCGCGCCGCCGTCTGGGGCGGGCAGGGCGGCCAGGAGCGCGGCCGGGCGGACGCCGAGGAGGCGCTGGAGGCGTTCACCGAACTCGGCGAGACGTGGTGGGCGGCCAGGGCGCTGCGCACCATCGGCATGACGCTGTTCAGCGACGGCCACCTCGACCGGGCCCAGGAGTTCCTGGTCGCCGCCATCACCGCGTTCAAGGGCGTCGAGGACTTCTGGTGGATGGCGCGTACGCAACGCAACCTCGCCGAGATGCGGCTGGCGGAACGGCGCCCCGAGGAGGCCAGGGAGCTGCTGGAGGACGCGCTGGAGGTGTTCGAGCGCGAGGGCAACCGCTACTCCGAGGCGCAGACGCTGCGCGTGTACGGCGAGGTGCTCGCCGCCCAGGCCCGCGGCCTGCACCGGGCGGGAGACCAGCGGGCGGCCGTCGAGACCTTCACCAAGGCCGGCTACAGCCTGGACCGGGCGGCCGAGATGTTCCGGCGGCGCGGCGAGCTGTGGGAGGAGGCCCGCTGCCTGCGCGCCGCCGGCGAGGTCGGCGACCCGTCCAGCGGCCTGCGCGAGCTGGAGGTGGCCCGCCGGGCGGGGGAGATCCTGGAGGCGCTCGGCGACTCCTGGGGCGTCGCCCGCTCGGCCCTGTCGGTCGGCCGGGTGCTCGGCAGGCTGCGCCGCGTGGCGGAGGCCGAGCGCGAGCTGCGCCGCGCCGTCGACGCCTTCGAAGGGCTGGGCGACCGCTGGTGGATGGCGCGCGGCCTGCAGTACATCGGCGAGGCGCACCTGGACGCGGGCGCCGGCAGCGCCGCCGGGCCGCCGCTGCGCCAGGCCAGGGACATCTACCGCAGCCTGGGCAACGAGGCCGGCGTGCGCCGCACGCTGGAGCTGCTCAAGGCCGCGGAGGCCTGAGCAGCTCGCCCGCCGCCTGCCTGGCCTGGTGGATGCTCTCCTCGAACAGCTTGCGCGCGTGCGCGGCCTGGTCGGTCAGCTCCCGCAGGTGCGCGCGCGCCATGTCGTCGCGCACCGTGTCGGCGATCAGCTCCTGGTAGTCGGGCGTGCGCGCGGCCAGCGCCTCCAGCCGCCGGTGCGCGTGGAACACCCGGTCGGCCTTCACCACCTGCTTGGCGTACTGCTCCAGGTTGCGCACCCGCTTCGACAGCGACGTCCAGGCCGCGTCCAGCGCGGTGCTGTAGGGCTTGAACGCGTCCTTCAGCCCCGTGGGCAGCTCGCGGGGGACCAGCTTGCCGTGCTCGGCGTGCATGGCCGACAGCTTGCGCAGCCGTTGCGCGATCTGCCAGACCTCCTCCGGCAGCGTCACCCGGTTGTCGATGGTGTCGATCAGCCCTTCCCTGTGCACCTGCGACCCGAGGATCGCCTCGGCCGCCCGCTGGGCGCGCCGCAGCAGCACCTGGCAGGGGTAGTCGAGGTCCTCGGGGAGGATGTAGTAGTTGGCGTACTCGTAGGCCAGGGCGAGCCTGCGGCGGGTCGCCCTGTTGTACGACCCGACGGAGAGCCAGCGGATCAGTCCGAAGAGGCCGGCGCCGACGGCCGCCGTGATGACCGCGCCGGTCCCCGTCACCATCCACAGCAGCAACAGGAAACCGGGCAGGACGAACAGCCAGGTGAGGTTGCGAGGTGCCATCCGCCAGCCGGACCTGGCCAGTCTGAGCACGTGCGGGCTCGACCGGAGCTCGACGGAGACGTCCGGGGGCAGCGATGGATCGATCACCAGCCGAGGGGGCAGAGCACGTGGATCCATACGTTCATGCTGCGTTATGAACCGCGAATCCGCTCATGTTTGCGGGACATATAGGGTCGGCGGGGTGAACGTGATGAGCAGATGGATCGATCTCGACGGCGCCGTCAACGTCCGTGACCTGGGCGGGATTCCGACGCGTGACGGCGGCGTCACACAGTTCGGCCGCATCCTGCGGTCGGACAACCTCCAGGGACTGACCCCCGCCGACGTCTCCCGGCTGGTCGGCGAACTCAAGCTGCGGCACGTGGTCGACCTGCGCTCGACCCCCGAGGTGACGCTGGAGGGCCCGGGGCCGCTGGCCGAGGTGCCCGAGGTGACCCATCACCACCTGACGCTCTTCCCCGAGGGCGGGCGGCGCACCGACGTCGAGGCCGACACCATCGAGGCCGACCGGGTGCTGCCCTGGCACGAGCGCCAGGGCGACGTGGAGCTGCGCGTCACCGGCTTCTACTACGGCTACCTGCGCGACCGGCCCGACGCGGTGGTGCGGGCGCTGCGCACGATGGCGCGCGACGACGGCGCGGCCGTGGTGCACTGCGCCGCGGGCAAGGACCGCACCGGCGTGCTGTGCGCGCTCGCGCTGGAGGTGGCCGGCGCCACCCGCGAGGCCATCGTGGCCGACTACGCGGCCACGGGGGAGCGGCTGGAGCTGATCCTGCGCCGCCTGCGCGGCAGCTCCACCTACCGCGACGACCTCGACTCGCGCCCGGCCGACGACCACATGCCGCGCCCGCGCTACATCGAGCAGTTCCTGAGCGTGCTGGACGAGAGGTTCGGCGGCCCGCTCGGCTGGCTGGCGCGGCAGGGCTGGAGCGACGACGACAGCCAGGCGATGTACGACCGCCTGCGCGGCTAGCCCACCCGCACCACGGTCCGCTCGCCGGCCGACCGGCGGGCCGCCTCGATCACGGCCAGCGCCTCCACGGCGCTCTCGGGAGTCACCGGAGGCGGCCCGCCGGTGCGCAGCGCGGACTCCACCTCGCGGTAGAAGTCGAGGTAGGCGCCCGGTTCGGTGGGCACCTCGCGCAGGTCGTCGCCGGCTCCCGCCACGCCCCAGCGGTCCGCGTCCTCCTCGCCGAACCCCGCCGCGGCCGGCGACCGTCCTTCGCGCAGCCGTTCCTCCTGCACGTCGAGCCCGTACTTCAGGTAGGCGCCCGACGAGCCGAGCACGCGGAAGCGCGGCCCGAGGCTCGGGGTCACCGCGCTGACCCACAGGTGGGAGCGCGCCCCGCCCGCGTGCGTCAGCGCGACGAACGTGTCGTCGTCGGCCGCCACCCCGGCGCGCCGCACGTCGCTCTCGCAGTAGACGTGGGTGACCGGGCCGAGCAGCTGGAGCGCCTGGTCGACCAGGTGGCTGCCCAGGTCGTAGAGGAGCCCGGCGGCGTCGCCGGGGCCGCCGGTCTCGCGCCAGCCGCCCTTGGGCGCCGGCCGCCAGCGCTCGAAGCGCGACTCCAGCCGCCGCACCTCGCCCAGCGCGCCCTCCGCGACCAGCCGGCGTACGGTGCGGAAGTCGCCGTCCCAGCGCCGGTTCTGGAAGACGGTCAGCATCAGGCCCTTCGCGGCGGCCAGCCGGGTGACGGCGCGGGCCTCCTCCGCGGTGCGCGCGAACGGCTTGTCGACCACCACCGCCCTGCCATGGTCGAGTGCCTCGGCCGCCAGGCTCGCGTGCGTCCGGTTGGGCGAGGCGACCACCACCAGGTCGCACCGGCCCCACAGCGCCGCGGCCTCGGAGACGGGTTCGGCGCCGTAGCGGGCGGACACCTCGTCGCGACGCGCCGGATCGCGCGTCACCACGGCCGTCAGCCGCAGCCCGGGCGTGGCCTCGATCAGCGGCGCGTGGAAGACCGCCCCCGCCGTGCCGTAACCGATCAGCCCGACCCGGATCTCGTCCATCGCCCCAGGCTACCCGGGGTGATCAATCGTCGTCGCGCTCCGCCAGGAACCGCTCGAACTGCGCCGCCAGCTCGTCGCCGGTCGGCATCGGGATGGACTCGGCGATCAGGTTCTCGCGCTCCTCGCCGGCCGCGAACGCGTCGTACTGCTGCTCCAGCCCGCTGATCGCGCTGGACAGCTCCGCCGAGGAGCTGATCTGCTCCTCGATCTCCACGGTCGTGCGCTCCGCGGCCTCGCGCAGCGCGTCCAGCGGGAACATCAGCCCGGTGTTCCTGGTGACCGCCTCCAGCGCGGCGACCGCGGCCGTCGGGTACTCGGCCTGCGACAGGTAGTGGGGCACGTGCACGGCGAAGCCGATCGCGTCCCGCCCCTCCGCCCCGAGCCGGAACTCCATCAGGGCCGCCACGCTGCCCGGCACCTGCACCCGGCCGAACGTGCTCGGCTTGCCGCTCATCAGCTCCGGCCGGCTGGCGTGCATGGTGAGGCCCAGCGGGCGGGTGTGCGGCACGGCCATCGGGATGCCGTGCATGGTCACCATCTTGCTCACCCCGAACCGGCCGGCGAGCGTGCCGACGGCCCGGATGAACAGCTCCCACGCGCGGTCCGGCTCGGGGCCGGTCATCAGCAGGAAGGGGGTGCCCGTCGCGTCCTTCACGCTGTAGACGACCAGCTCCGGCGTCTCGACCTCCACCCACCTGTCGGTGTCGAACACCATGATCGGCCGCCTGGACCGGTAGTCGAGCAGCCGGTCCACGTCGAACGTCGCGACGACCCGGTGCTCCAGCTCGTCCAGCACGTGGCGCAGCGCGAGCCGTCCGGCGGCCCCGGCGTCGACGAAGCCGTCGAAGTGATACAGCAACACCGGATCGGTCAGCTCGGGGAGGTCCTCGGCGAGCCTGTATAGATCCGTCGGGTCGAACACGTTGGACAGCCTTTCCCTAGGTACTCACATCCAGAACCCACGGCGAGCCGGAACGATTCCGTGCAGGGCACCCTATCGAGACACAACGGGATACAGGGACGGGGACCCGGAGCCCGAAGAGTCCGTCACCAGGCTGTTCGACCCCGCCAGTTCCGGTGGCATGGAGGGCCTGAGCAACGGAGGGGGCGAATGGTTCACAGTATGAAATAACCTGCAAATGCATGATGGTAGCCGAGTGTGGCCTTTCGGACACTCTCTCGTCATGCTGGGTGGGTGGCTACTTCTGCGCACTCCTTTGGTAGGCGACCACTCCGCATCCCTCCGCTCCCGTGCCCCTTCCCCAACGAGATCAACGAGCACGCGGCCGAGGTCGACGCCGAGAGCCATCTGTGGCTGGCCGCCTCGTCCATGCTCGACGGAACCGGCGCGATCGAGCACTTCCGCCGCTCCAAGATCGGCATGCTCGCGGCGCGGACGAACCCGCCCGTGCCCCGCGAGAGCCTCAGACTGATCAACGATTGGTACAACTGGCTGTTCGCCTTCGACGACGCGTTCTGCGAAGGGGAGCTGATGGGCCACCGGCCCTCCGCCTTGGCCCGCGCCCTGCCGCCCCTGTTCGACGTCCTCGACAGACGCAGGGAACCGGCCCCCGGCGACCCCTTCGGCGTCACCCTGCGCGAGCTGCTCGACCGCATCGCCGAGCTGGGCACCCCCGCCCAGGTCGACCGGTGGCGGACGACCGTGAAGGAGTATCTCTTCGCCCAGATCTGGGAGGCCGCCAACCGCGAGGCCGACCTCATCCCCACCCCCGAGGACTACGTCCTCATGCGGCGCATCACCGGCGCCACGTTCACCTGCTTCGCCCTGATCGACGTCGGCGGCGGCTACCGCCTCGAAGCCGAGGAGTGGCACCACCCCGACGTGCGCGCCCTGTCCGACCTCGCCTGCGACCTCATCGGCTGGGACAACGACCTGCTCTCGTACGCCAAGGAACGCGGCAACGACAAGGCCCGGCACAACCTGGTCACCGTGCTGGCCACCCACCGGGCGCTGACCCTCCAGGAGGCGCTGCACGAGGTCTCCAGGATGCACAACGCCGCCATCGACGCCTTCGTCGAGCGGCGCGCCCGCCTCGACACCTGGGCGCCGCTGCCGGTCCGCAGGTACGTGCTGGGCCTCGAACACTGGGTACGCGGCCACATCGAGTTCTCGCTGGGCAGCGCGCGCTACGTGCACGCCTGGCCGACCGGCACCCGCTGGCCGCAGGCCGTCTGATCCGGCCCCCCTCACGCCGTGCCGGTCCCGGGCACGGCGTTCACCGTCTCAGCCGGTGGAGTCCTCCGGGGCGTCCAGGTCGCCGAGCGCGAGCGCGGACGCCTCGTCGAGGTCCAGCCTGCCGCCCTCCTCGAACGCCGCCCAGTAGGCCTTCTCGCCCAGCGACTTCTGGCACTCCTTGACGCACTGGTCGTGGTCGGTGGTGAGGAACGGGGCGCCCAGCATGGGCAGCCCGGCCGTCTTCCAGTTCTGATGGAGCGCGCCGAGCAGCACCGCGGCCACCCGGTCCTGGTCGCGCGCCACGCAGATGCGCGCCGTGGTCTCCAGCGCCAGGAGGGTGCCGAGCGTGTCGTGGAAGTGGCGCTTGACCCGCAGCCCCTCGCGGGCGCTGTGCAGCGCCTCGTCGGGACGGCCGGTGGCCAGCTTGGTCAGCGACATCGCCCACTGCGCGTACGAGCCGACCCACAGCTCGCCCCGCTCACGGCACACCTGCAGGCAGTCCTGCAGCAGCGACTCGGCCTCGTAGACCTCGCCCTGGGCCGACAGCACCAGCGACAGCTCGACGATGGCGGGCAGCAGGCCCGGGTTCAGCTCCTTGTTGTCGGTGTTGAACTCGATCGCCACGCCCAGCAGCGCGCTCGCCTTCTGCAGGTCGCCCTGGAGCAGCGCGGCCGTGCCCTGCATCTTGGAGGCCAGGATCACCGCCCGCGAGTCGCCCACCCGGACCGCCTCGGTGCTGCACGCCTCGGCCGCCTCCAGCGCGCCCACGCTGTCGCCCTGGGCGCTGCGCACGTACGACAGCACCCACAGCGCCTTGCAGCGCTCCTTGCTCACGCCGGGGTTGGCCTCCAGCGCCCGCTCCAGGTAGAGCCGGCCCTCACGGACGAAGCCGCAGCACACCCACATGAACCAGAGCGACGACAGCAGGGTCAGCGCCATGAGCGTCTCGCCGGGGGTGCGCAGCGCGTGCTCCAGCGCGAGCCGTACGTTGTCGTGCTCCTGCCGCATCCGGATGAACCAGTAGATCTGCCGCGGCCCCGACCAGGCGTCCTCGCTGCGGGTGGCCAGCGACAGGTAGTACTGCAGATGCTTGTGGCGCATGACCTGGGTCTGGCCGAGCTTGTCCAGCCACTCCTCGCCGTACTCCGCCAGCGTGTCGATCAGCTTGTAGCGGACCCCGGCGTGGTTGCTGCGGATGAGCAGGATCGACTTCTCCACCAGCCCGGTCACCAGGTCGGTGATGTCCTCCGACGGCAGCCGCTCGTCGGAGCACACGAACCGGGCCGCGTCGAGCTCGAAGTCGCCGGCGAACACCGACAGCCGCGCCCACAGCAGCCGCTCGGCGGGCTCGCACAGCTCGTGGCTCCACCCGATGGCCGCCCGCAGCGTCTGGTGACGCGGCAGGGCCGTGCGGCTGGCCCCGGCCAGCAGGCTGAACCGGTCGGCCAGCAGGCCCAGGATCTGCTCCACCGACAGCGCGCGCAGCCGCACCGCGGCCAGCTCGATCGCGAGCGGGATGCCGTCGAGCCGGCGGCACAGCTCGGCCACCGCGTTGATGTTGTCCTCGTCGAGCATGAAGTCGGGCTGGACGGCCACCGCCCGGGCCGTGAACAGCTGCACCGACTCGTTGGTGAAGAGGTTCTCCATCGGGTCGTCGTCGGGCACCTGCAGCGGCGGCACCGGCACCACCTGCTCGTAGGGCAGGTGGAGCGACTGGCGGCTGGTGGCCAGCACCTTCAGGTTGGGCGCCGCCTCCAGCAGTTCGTGCACCAGCTCGGCGCAGCCCTCCACGAGGTGCTCGCAGGTGTCGATGATGAGCAGCATGTCGCGGTCGCCGACCCACTCGGAGAGCGTCTCGGACTCGGCGCGCGAGGACTGGTCGGCGATGCCGAGCGCGGAGGCGATCGTGTGGCGGACCATGCCCGCGTCCTGCAGCCGGGCCAGGTCGGCGAACCACACGCCGTCGGGGTAAAGACCGCGGACCTGGTGCGCCAGCCGCAGCACGGTGCGGGACTTGCCGACTCCGCCGATGCCCGTGACGGTGACCAGGCGCGACTCACCGAGGTGTCGCTTGAGGTTGGCGAGGAGGCGGGTCCGCCCCACGAAGCTCGTCAGCTCCGCCGGTAGATTGCCGTCTCGCCGCCATCCTGTCGGGGTGGCCATCAACGACCTCACGGGGGATAGGCGACAACCTGCCCTCGCATCGTACCGCCGCTCCCGCGGGGTGTCCCGGCACCGGATTCCGGCCCGGGAGGGGGTTTGTAGCACCGAGTAGCATGATTGCCGTGCAGGATTTTCTCCCGGAGCAGACCTCCGACGACACCGACCTCGGCTGGGGCGACTGGCGCGACGACGACCCCGACGCCTTCTACCTCGACAACCGCCCCCCTCACTGGGGATAGTCCCCGAGACCGGTGCGCGACCCCGCTCAGCTGACGACGTCCTTCACCCGGAAGCGGCGGAAGGCGATCGCGATGAGGATCGCCGCGTACGTGATCGACACCGAGGCGCCCTTGGCCATGCCGCTCCAGTCGAGCTCGGGGGCCAGGGCGTCGATCCAGGCGTTGTTCCAGAACGTCGGCAGGAACTCGCGTAGCACGCCCAGCGCCTCCACCGCCTGCAGGATGGTGCAGACGATCCAGAGCCCCACCGCGCCGCCCACCGCGCCCAGCGGCGAGTCGGTGACGGTGGAGATGAGGAACGCCAGCGCCGCCACGACGAGCTGGCTGACCAGCGCGTAACCGATCACGATGCCGAAGCGGGGCAGCACGTCGAGCGCCGGGATGGTCTCGCCGGTGCCGGGCACCTGGATGTCGTCCCAGCCGAAGGCCAGCGTGCCCGCCAGCAGGGCCATCAGCGGCAGGCAGATCACCGCGGCGGCCGAGTAGCCGAGCGCCACGACGAGCTTCTGCCGCAGCAGCCGGTCGCGCGGCACCGGCGCGGCGAGCAGGTAACGCAGCGAGGACCAGCTCGCCTCGCTGGCCACGGTGTCGCCGCAGAACAGCGCGACCGCCACCACCAGCAGGAAGCTCGCCGAGGCCGACAGCGCGAACGCGGCGAAGTTGAGCCCGCTCTCCGTCGCCAGGTCGGAGATCCGCAGCCCCTGGCCGTTGCCGGGGCCCTGCGGCCCGAACTGGAAGGCGATGACCAGGATCCACGGCAGCGCCAGCAGCAGCCCGAACGCGACGATCGTGCGCCGCCGCTTGAACTGCCGGACGATCTCGACCCGCAGCGGCAGCGTACGCCGCGGCGCGTAGCCGGGTGCGGCCGTCATGCCTTGTCTCCGATCAGGTCGAGGAACACGTCTTCCAGGCGCGGGCCGTGCCCGTTGGTCGCGGTGGCGGTGGCCGTGCTGAGCAGCACCGACACCGGCCCGGTGGTGACGAGCTTGCCGCGGTGCATCACCACCACGTGGCTGCAGGTCTGCTCCACCTCGGCCAGCAGGTGGCTGGAGACGATCACCGTGCGGCCGTCGCGCGCGTAGCGCTTGAGCACCTCGCGCATCTCCCTGATCTGGGGCGGGTCGAGGCCGTTCGTGGGCTCGTCCAGGACGAGCAGGTCGGGCAGGCCGAGCATGGCCTGGGCGATGGCCAGGCGCTGGCGCATGCCCTGGGAGTAGGTGCGCACCGCGCGCTCCAGCGCCTTGCCCAGCCCGGCGATCTCCAGGGCCTCGTCGAAGCGGGCGTCGGCGGCCGGGCGGCCGGTCGCGGCCCAGTAGAGCTCCAGGTTGTCGCGCCCGGACAGGTGGGGCAGGAAGCCCGGCCCCTCGACGAACGAGCCGAGCCTGGACAGCACCGGCGCGCCCGGGGTGACCGGCTCGCCGAAGATGCGGACCCCGCCGCCGTCGGGGCGGATGAGGCCCATCATCATGCGCATCGTGGTGGTCTTGCCGGCGCCGTTGGGGCCGAGCAGGCCCAGCACCTGGCCCTCCTCGACGCGGAACGACAGGCCGTCGACGGCGAGCTCGCCGTTGCGGTAGGCCTTGGTGAGCCCGCTGATCTCCAGCGGCGGTGCGTCGTCCGGCGCCGGGACGCGCTCGGCCGCGGGCGGCCCGGCGGCGCGGCGGGCCCCGGTGCGGCCGGTGGCGAGCACGACCGCGGCGACGGCGATCGCCGCCAGCGGCATCGCCCACACCCACCAGGCGATCCCGGACGGCGGGGCGGCCAGCGAGGACACGGTCGGCACCGACAGGGCGGGCGAGACCAGCCCGATCCGGTAGGAGGCGGGCTCGGCCGGAGTGGCGTAGGCCATGTCGGTCGTGGACACCACCAGCCGCAGCCGGTGGCCGCTCTCGAAGCGGTGGTCGACCGCCGGCAGGGTGACGGTGGCCTCCGCGCTGCCGGCGCCCTCGGGGATCGTCACCCGGAACGGCGCGACCAGCCCGGCGGGCAGCGCCGGCGGCTGGAACGAGTCCGGCACGTCGAAGAGCTTGGCGAACAGCGTCACCTCGCCGCTGCCGTGGACCCTGACCTTGACCGAAGGGCTGCCGGTGAGCTGGAGCGGCGCGGTGAGCGCGGCCGACTCGAAGGCGGCGCTCTGGCCGGGCATGTCGATCGACAGACCGGTGGTGCCCTGGCCTCCGCCGCCGAGCAGGCCGCTCACGCCGGGCACGGTGGAGACGGCGGCGGGTGAGCCGCCCGGCGGGTTGGCGACGTGCTGCTCCGGCCCGCTCAGCGTGACGGCGGTGACGTCGGTGCCGCCGAGTCCGGGGTAGGCGTCGGCCTCGGGGTGCAGGCGGATGCGCTGGCGGGTGCCGGGGTCGCGGCCGCCGTCGCGGGTGATGGTGAAGGCGCTCACCGCGGCGGTGTCGTCGCCCTTGAGGTAGCGGCCGAACCAGGCCAGCGTCTGCTCACGCAGCCAGTCGGCCTCGCCGTCGCCGCCGTCATGGCCGCCGTCGTACCAGGCCAGGGAGACGGGGGTGCCTGCGGCGGCGATGGCCCTGGCGTTCGCGTCGGCATGGCCGAGCGGGAACAGAGAGTCGCGCTGGCCCTGGATGAGCAGCGTCGGCGCCTTGACGCGGCCCGCCACGTGGACCGGGCTGGAGGCCTTGAGCAGCTCGACGGCCTCCGGGGTGGCCTTGCCGGTCGTGGCGACGTCCTGGTAGATCTCGCAGATCGAGGGCAGGAAGCGGCCGCACCGCGCCTGCTCGGCGGTCATCGGCTGCGGCCGGCGGGTGAGCGCCTCCAGCCCCTCGGCGGCGCCGCCCTGGACCGCGCCGCCCTGGCCGAAGAAGATGCCGGCCCACATGCGCTTGAACACGCCGTTGGCGGGCCCGCCGCCCGCGGCGTCGGGGAAGAGCGCGTCGCCCAGGTCCGACCAGGTGATCTGGGGGACGATCGCGTCCACGCGGGGATCGTGGGCCGCGGTCAGCAGCGCGATGGCGCCGCCGTAGGAGGCGCCGGTGATGCCCACGCGCGGGTCGCCCGCCGCGTCGAGCAGCACCTCGGGACGCCCGGCCAGCCAGTCGATGAGCTGCTTGACGTCCTTGACCTCGTAGTCCGGCGAGTTCAGCGCGATCTCGCCGGTCGAGCCGCCGAAGCCGCGCGCCGACCAGGTCAGCACCGCGTAGCCCTGCCGGGCCAGCTCCGTCGCCTCCGCGCGGACGCTCCGCTTGCTGCCGCCGAAGCCGTGCGCGAGCAGCACGGCGGGCGCCCTGCCGCCTTCCGGCGGCGGGAAGAAGGTGACGTCGAGCTCGACCCGCTGGTCGTCGGACGGCCCGTCCACGACGGTGATGCGCTGGGCCTGTCCGCGCACCTCGGGCACGGACGGCCACACCAGCCACACCGTCACCCCGAGCAGAGCGAGCACCGCGACCAGCGCGGCCGTACGTTTCATGCGGGGAGCCTACTTTCCCGACCTGAGAAAACTCTGAGACGGCCCGCACACCGCCCCGGAGCCCCTCACAGGTCGTCGGCGGACAGGCCCAGCTCCCTGGCGGCGGCGGTCTTGACCAGCTCGGTGACGCGGCGCCGGGGCAGCACGCGCCCGTGCACGTTCATCTGTATGGCCAGGCCGTCGCCGAGCGCGAAGATCCTCCAGGTGGAGCCCTCCGGGTCGGGACAGGTGAAGTCCCCGGCGGCGACCCCCGCCTCGATGATGCTCTGCATCACCTGCCTGCTCTGCACGTCCAGCCTGCGGGAGGTGCGCTGCAGGTCCTTGTTGCGCATCGACTCCGCCCAGGCGTCGATCCACAGCCGCCACCCCTCGGGCGAGGCGGTGGGGGAGGAGAGCCTGAGCAGCGCCCGCAGCCGGTCGAGCGGCGGCTTCGGGGAGTGCTCGACGGCGGCGAGCGACTCCATATGGCGTCGTGCGGCGTACGCGAAAGCCTCGGCGAACAGCCGGTCCTTGGTCTCGAAGTGGTAGAAGAGCAGCGCCTGGCTGACGCCGGCCGCTCTGGCGATGTCGATGGTCCTGGTGTGCCCGAACCCCTGCGCGGCGATCACCTCGCAGGACGCCTTCAACAAATCATCACGCCGTAACCGGCCAAAACCTGGAGTCACAGCCCGTAACTCTAATCACCCCGCAGAGGCAATCGTAGGACGAAGCGGGCACCGCGGTCGGAGTCCTCGATCGTGAGCGTACCGCCGTGCTCGCGGGCGATTCCGCGGGCGATGGACAGGCCGAGCCCGGTGCCGCCGGCATCGCGGCTGCGTGAGGCGTCCAGGCGGGCGAACCGCTCGAAGACGACCTCGCGGTCCTCCAGGGCGATGCCGGCGCCGTCGTCGAGCACCTCCAGGGTGGCCTCGCCGTCCTTCCGGACGGTGATGATGATCGTGGACTCGGCGTGCCGCTCGGCGTTGTCGACCAGGTTGGTGATCAGGCGGCTGAGCCCCAGCCGGTCGCCGGTCACCAGCACGTTCGGCTGCAGGGTGGTGACCACCCGCTTGGTCCGCTGCCTGGCCGCCTCCGCGCGGGCCACCTCGGACAGGTCCAGCGGCTCCCGCTCGCCCGGCGCGCCCGCGTCCAGCTTGGCCAGCATGAGCAGGTCGGTCACGATGGCCTGCAGCCGGTCCAGGCTGTCGAGCAGCTCGCGGCCGGTCCTCGGCCAGTCGCTCTCCCCGGGATACAGCAGCGCCTCCTCCACCCGCGTGCGCATCGCGGTGATCGGGCTGCGCAGGTCGTGGGAGGCGTCGGAGACGAACCTGCGCTGCCGCTCGGCCGCGGACTCCAGCCGCTCCAGGGTCTGGTTCGCGGTGACGGCCAGAGACTGGATCTCGTCGTCGTGGCCGGGCACCGGCACCCGCATGCCGACGTCGGTGGCGGTGATCGTGGCGAGGCGGGCGCGGATGCGGTCCACCGGCTTCAGCGTCTTGGTGACCACCCGCCACGCGCCGATCGCGGCCAGCACCACCGGCGCGAAGAAGATCGCGGTCAGGGCGAGCGGCACCCGCGGCGCGACGTACCACGGAACGGCCTTCTCGGTCGTGTAGACCACCCAGTCGCCGCCCGTCGGCCCGGCGAAGCGGTAGGCGACGACCCAGTTGCACTGGCCGGGGTAGAGGGGCAGGTCACACTGTTCCTCGGTGCTGCTGACGGCGCGCTCCGGCGGCACCAGCGTGCTCATCCGCGGCTTCCCGGCGATGTCGGAGTTGGAGAGGAACACTCTGCCCGTCTCGTCGACCACCTGGATGTCGATCTGAGGGTCGGACGCGAGCCGCTTCGGGGCCTCCCCGTGCTGGATCAGCTCGACCACCCGCATGGCCCTGCGCTCCAGCGCGTCGCGCTGGTGGTCGGCGGCCGTCTGGTAGAGCGCGTACTGCAGGAAGCCGCCCGCCGCGGCGCACAGCACGGCCATGTACGCGGTGGCGATCAGCGTCAGTCGCCCGCGCATGGACCCTATGAACCGTGTGACCACCCGCTCCCCTCCGTGGTCATGTCATCACATAGAGTCACCTTAATTCCACTTAGCGGAGATTCGGCGACAAATGGTGCAAATCTCCACCAGATCATTGCTCTGTACGGTCCGCGAAGGCGTGGCTAGAGTAAGTGAGCACTGATGCGAGGGAGTCGATGTGAACCCAGCGGACTACCAGCGCGCCGCCAGGGACTGGCTGGAGCGGAACGTCCCGTCGGAAGGGCGCGCGGACGGTGATCCGATCGCCCAGGCCAAGGACTTCATGGCCCGGCTCTACGACGCCGGATACTCCGGCATCACCTGGCCGGAGCGGTGGGGAGGCCAGGGCCTGACCCAGGAGGAGGAGCGCGCGTTCGCCGCCGCGGCCCGCGACTTCACCCTGCCCATCTATGTGTTCTCCATCGGCCTGGGCATGACCGGCCCGACGCTGGTCGACCGGGGCACCGACGCCCAGCGCGAGCGGTTCGTCCGGCCGCTGCTGCGCGGCGAGGAGATCTGGTGCCAGCTCTTCTCCGAGCCCGGGGCCGGCAGTGACGTGGCCAGCCTGCAGACCAGGGCCGAGCGCGACGGCGACGACTGGATCGTCAACGGCCAGAAGGTGTGGACGTCGGTCGCCCAGCACGCCGACTGGGGGCTGCTGCTCGCCCGGACGAACGTGGACGTGCCCAAGCACAAGGGCCTGACCATGTTCGTGGTCGACATGCACCACCCCGGCGTCACCGTCAGGCCGCTGAAGGACATGAGCGGCCGGTCCAACTTCAACGAGATCTTCTTCGACGACGTGCACATCCCCGACGAGCACCGGGTCGGCGACGTCGACGACGGCTGGAGCGTCGCCGTCACGACACTGCTGCACGAGCGGCTGTCGATCTCCGCCGGGGTCGGCATGGGCGGCCAGAAGGACAACCCCGCCTCGCTGGAGGCGCTGCGCCGCACCGTCGACACGAGCGACCCGCTGGTCCGCGACGAGCTCGTCGAGCTGCACATCCGCTCACGCGCCCTGGCCCTGTTCAACCAGCGGCTGGCCCAGGAGACCGAGGCGGGGGTGTTCCCCGGCGCCCGCGGCAGCGCCGCCAAGCTGCTGCTGGCCGAGCTGACCCTCTACCAGGCCGACCTCGCCACCCGGCTGGCCGGGCCCGAGTCGGTCGTCGGCGGCCACCCGCTCGGCACCGTGCTCTCCACCGCGCCGGGGCTGGCGCTCGGCGGCGGCACCAACGAGATCATGCGCAACATCGTCGGCGACCGGGTGCTCAACCTGCCGCCCGAACCCCGGGTGGACAAGACCGTGCCGTTCAAGGACCTGAAGGTGGGGACGCAGGCGTGAAACTCGTACCCAGCCAGGAGCAGCGCGAGCTGCGCGCCGCCGTCCGCGACTTCCTCGCCGCCGCCTCGCCGCCGGCCAAGGCCCGCCAGGGCCACGACCCCGAGGTGTACGCGCGGCTCAACGGCGAGCTCGGCCTGTCGGGGCTGATCGTCCCCGAGGAGTACGGGGGAGCGGGCGCGGGCTTCGCCGAGCTGGCGGTCGCGCTGGAGGAGACCGGGGCGGTGCTGCTCCCCGGGCCCTTCCTGGCCACCGTGTTCGCCGCGGTCGCGCTGACCCGGGCGCCCGACAAGGAGCTGCTGGCCGGCATCGCCGAGGGCCGCGTCGCCGCCACCCTCGCCCTGCCGGGAGCGGACGTGACGGCTGACGACACAGGCCGCCTCAGCGGCACGCTCCCGCAGGTGCTGTCCGGCATGGAGGCGGACGTGCTGCTCGTGACCGCCGGATCCGCGCTGCACGCCGTCGACCTCACCGCCGAGGGCGTCACCAGGACCCCGCTGGAAACCCTCGACATCACCCGCGGCCAGGCCCGGGTCGTCCTGGACGGCGCGCCCGCCCGGACGCTCGGCGAGCCCGCCGACGGGATCGCCGACCGGCTCGCCGTGGCGCTCGCCGCCGAGCAGCTGGGCGTGCTGCGGGCCGCGCTCGACGCCATCGTCGGCTACGCCAAGATCCGGGTCGCGTTCGGCCGCTACATCGGCTCGTACCAGGGCGTCAAGCACAAGCTCGCCGACATGCACGGCAAGCTGGAGCAGGCCGAGTCGATCGTCCGCTACGCCGCCTGGGCCGCCGACGAGGCCCCGGACGAGCTGCCGGGCGCCGCCGCGCTCGCCCAGGCGTACGTGGGCCGCGCCTGCTTCGAGGTGGCCCGCGACAGCCTGCTGCTGCACGGCGGCATCGGCTACACCTGGGAACACGACGCCCACCTCTACTTCAAGCGGGCCAAGACCGACGAGGTGCTGCTCGGCCCGCCCCGCCTCCACCGTGCCAGGATCGCCGACCTGCTGGAGCTGTGATGGACATCAGCCAGTCGCCCGGCTTCTACGCCATCGCCCAGGCCGACCCCGACCGGGTCGCCGTCATCGACACCGACGGCTCGCGCACCACGTACGGCGAGCTGCACGCGCTGGTCAACCAGGTGTCCCACGGGCTGCGCGGGCGCGGCCTCGGCACCGGGGACGTGGTGGCCGGCGTGCTGCCCAACGGGCTCGACCAGGTGATCATGCTCATGGCCACCGGCCAGATCGGCCTGTACTACGTGCCGATCAACTGGCACCTCGCCGCGCCCGAGATCGACTACATCGTCAAGGACTCCGAGGCCAAGCTCGTCGTCACCAGCCAGGAGTACGCGGTCCCCGGCGCCGAGATCGGCACCGCGGGGCTCGCGGACGGGCAGCCCGCCACCGCGCCCGGCGACCGCACCGCCGGGGCCGTCATGTGGTACACCTCCGGCACCACCGGCTGCCCCAAGGGGGTGCAGCGGCCGCTGCCCGGCGCCGAGCCCGAGGCGATCGTGCCGATGTACACCTGGTTCCTGGGCGAGGTCGTCGACCTGAAGCCGGGCGACGGGATCCACCTGGTGACCTCGCCCATGTACCACTCATCGCCGTGCGCCCACACCCAGTTCGCGCTGCACTTCGGCCACACCGTGGTGATCGCGCCCCGGTTCGAGCCGGAGACCGTGCTGGAGCTGATCGAGCGCCACCGGGTGACGAACGCGATGATGGTGCCGACCATGTTCCACCGGATGCTGCAACTGCCCGCCGAGGTCAGGCGGCGCCACGACCTCTCCAGCCTCCAGCAGGTCATCCACACCGCCGCCGCCTGCCCGGTCGCCGTCAAGCAAGGGATCATGGACTGGTGGGGGCCGGTGCTCTACGAGTACTACGGCTCCACCGAGTCCACCATCGCCTTCTCCGTCAAGCCGCACGACTGGCTGGCCAGGCCCGGCACC
Organism: Nonomuraea harbinensis; assembly: GCF_019396385.1. Taxonomy (GTDB): domain Bacteria; phylum Actinomycetota; class Actinomycetes; order Streptosporangiales; family Streptosporangiaceae; genus Nonomuraea; species Nonomuraea ferruginea. The sequence goes on from NZ_JAHKRN010000002.1 coordinate 47,333, forward strand.
GTCGGGCGGCCCGCGCCCACCTTCGAAGCCAGGATCCTCGCCGAGGACGGGACCGAGCTGCCCCCGGGAGAGCCCGGCCTCGTCTACGTCAAGTCCAGCCTCGGCAAGTTCGAGTACCGCAAGGACCCGGCCAAGACCGCGGCCAGCATGCGCGGCGAGTGGTACGCCCCCGGCGACATCGGCTACCTGGACGAGGACGGCTTCCTGTTCCTGTGCGACCGGCGCACCGACCTCATCATCTCCGGCGGGGTCAACATCTACCCCGCCGAGATCGAGGCCGCGCTGCTGGAGCACCCCTCGGTCGCCGACGTCGCCGTCATCGGGGTGCCCGACGAGGAGTGGGGCCACAAGGTGGTCGCCCTCGTCGAGCCGGCCGAGGGCGTCGCCGCCGGCCCGGAGCTGACCGCGGAGCTGCTCGCCCACTGCGGCCCGCGCATCGCCAGGTTCAAGCACCCGAGGGTGATCGAGTACCGGGAGCGGCTGCCCCGCACCCCGACGGGCAAGCTGTCGCGGTCCAAGGTCAGGCAGGAGTACCTCGACGCGGGCTGAACACCAGCTCCTCGGTGTAGCGCTCCGCACCCAGGTAGAAGGAGGCCGACAGGGTCCGCTCGGCGGTGTCGAAGACGGTGCTCCAGAGCGTGCGGAACGGCCCGGACTCGGGCTGCCGCACCGCCTCCAGGCTGTCACGCAGGTCGCGGCCCGACAGCGTGACGCCCTTGCTGCGCTCGTACAGCGCGCGCAGCCGCCCGTACGTGCCGAGCGTGTTCTCGGTGTCGGCGGGCAGCGCCATCGGGTCCGGGTTGCGGTGCAGCAGGTGGTTGGTGACGCACAGCGGCCCGCCGCCGAACTCCACGACGTGCTCCGAGCCGTCCCTGCCGCGCTCCCAGACGAACGCCCCGCCGTGCGCGTCGGCCACCAGGTAGTGCAGCGGCGTGCCGTGGTCGTACTGCTTGGCGCAGAGCAGCGCCTGCTTGGCCTGCTCGGCGGTCTCGCAGGTCTCCACCAGGAACCGGGGCAGCTGCACGCTGCTCAGCCCCACCTGGGGGGAGACGTTCTCCGGCGGGGACGCCTGGTCGATGTCGGCGATGAGCAGCGTCACCGCCAGCCCCGCCTCGTTGATCCCGTCCATGCACCCGTCCAGGTCGGACATCGTGATCACGGTGGAGGCCAGGCCGTCGTCCGGGACCGTGGTGATCACGTACGGGCGCGACGCCATCGGCGGCTCGCCCGGCGCCGGGTCACCGCCCATGACCTCACTGGTGGTCAGCGTGAAGAAGTCGTAGTTGCGGCCGATCCTGCCGTGCCCGTCCGCCGACGCCGACGGCGGCACCCACAGGGCCGAGCAGGCGGAGCCCGCAGGGACGTACCCGAGCCCGTCGAGGGCCAGCTCGTCCTGGTCCGGGTCCAGGCCGAGCGCCTCGGCCGCGCCGTCCATCCGGGCGTGCTGCTGCGGCCAGTGCCGCTCGAACCAGGCCCGCCTGGCCCGGTTCACGGTGGGGTGCGACGGCTGCGGCCGCCAGCCGAGCCGCAGCGCCTCCTCGGTGAGGCGGCGGCCGATCTCGGTCTGGCCGCCCTCCACGGTCATGTGGCGGACGAGCTGGAAGTCGTCCCTGCCGCCCGCGACTTGGGTGATGTTCATGCCGCCGAGGCTGCCGCCCGCCGCTGACCGGGCCCTTACCGCTCGCTGACCGCCCGCCCGTAACGCTCCGCCAGCCGCCGCACCGCCTCCGCCAGCTCGGGCGGGTCCAGCACCTCGAAGTCCAGGCCCAGGAAGCCGATCCAGACGGCCATGCCGTCGAGGTCGTCGCTGCCCAGCTTGAGGACGCAGGTGTCCGGCCCGGCCGGCTCGATCTCCATCCGGTCGCCGAGACTCAGCTCCCGCACCCGCTCGGCCGGGGCGTGCAGCAGCACGGTGCCGCGGTGACGCCACATGGCCGTGTTCACGCCGCGCTCCACGTACGCGGCCACGTCGCCGTCCTCCGGCAGCTCCCGCGCGGTGAACCGGGGGCCCGACGGGACGCGCGGCCTGAGACGGTCGACCCGGAACGTCCGCCAGTCCTGCCGGGTCACGTCGTAGCCCACCAGATACCAGCGGCCGCGCCGGTGCACCAGCCGGTACGGTTCCACGTCGCGGACGGTCGCCGACCCGTCGTGCCCGGTGTAGTCGAAGCGCAGCCGCTCCCGGTCGCGGGCGGCGTTGGCGATCGTGGTCAGCAGCGCGGGCGGCACCGACGGGGCCTCGCCGGGGATCTGCACCGTGTACGCGTTCAGCGCGCCCACCCGCGCCCGCAGCCGGGACGGCAGCACCTGCTCCAGCTTGGCCAGCGCGCGCACCGACGACTCCTCGATGCCCTCCACGCCGCCCCCGGCGGCCCGGCCGAGCCCGACGGCGACGGCCACCGCCTCCTCGTCGTCCAGCAGCAGCGGCGGCAGCGCCGCCCCCGCGCCGAGGCGGTAGCCCCCGGCCACGCCCGGCGTGGCGTGCACCGGATAGCCGAGGCTGCGCAGCCGCTCGACGTCGTTGCGTATCGTCCTGGTGGTGACCCCGAGCCGCGCCGACAGCTCGGGGCCGGTCCACTCCCGGTGCGCCTGGAGCAGAGAGAGCAGCTTGAGCAGGCGGGCGGAGGTCTCCAGCATGCCCGCCAGTCTGCCCCCTATCGCGGAAAGCGCGGTTCCTCGTTCAGCGGTCAGCCGCCGAACATCCGCTGCGCCTGCTGGATCAGCGTGAGCACGGTCAGCGTCCCGAAGAACGCGATCGACCACACCATCGCCCCCAGCCGGTACGAGCGGATCCTGATCGGGGCCGGCAGCGCCTTCCGGTTGAGCCAGATGAGCAGGATCGAGTACACGAACATCATCACCGCGGCGAAGCTCGCCGACAGCACCAGCAGCACCAGCGGCTGGTCGAAGCCAAGCAGCAGGATCACGATGCCGGTCAGCGCCAGCGCCCACACCACGGCGAAGTAGACCCGGTTCTCCGTGACCTGCTTCCCCCTGAGATACACGGTCTTGATCGTGTCGGCGACCAGCCGCGAGGTGTAGTCCACGATCCCCATCGCCGAGGCGAACAGCGCCAGCGCGCCGATCACCCAGAACAGGACGCCGAACCACGGCGCGACCGTCTGCTGCAGCACCTGCCCCTCGACGCCGAGGAAGTCGATGCTGTTCTCCAGCCCCGGCCGCCCGAACACGGTGGAGTACGCCAGCATCGACATCAGCGCGATCGTCACGAACGACACCAGCGCGAACGTGGACGCCTGCTCGATGTTGGCCACCCGCCACCACTGCCGCCAGCGGGCGAGGTTCTCCTTGGTGGGCGCGAACTGGAAGCCGGTCGACGGCGCCGCCTCCTCCTGCCCGGTCACCGGGCTGACCAGGCGCGGCACGTACAGACCCATCCCGAAGCCCTTGTCGCGGATCCAGTTGCTCTGGCACAGGTTCTGCCCGCCGCCCGCGCCCGCGTACGCGATGGCGCCCATGAGCAGCGCGAACTCCAGCGGCGGTACGGGGAAGCTCGCGTCGACCGTCAGGCCGCGGCCGAGGCCCGCCCAGGCGTCGGCGTTGATCGCGAACACGATCGCCACGACGATCAGCGTGAGCACCAGGGCGATCTTGATGAAGATCACCCGCTCCAGCACCGTGTAGATCACCGGCGCCAGCGTCAGCCCGAGCGCGATGACGACGAGCATGCCGATGGCGATCCACCGCACGCTGCCCTCACCGGTGCCGGTCAGGTAGGTGACCATGGTGGCCGAGGTGGTGACCCAGCCGGGCCAGAGGTTCGAGCAGAGCGTCATGAGGACGAAGACCAGGCCCCAGTGGCGCCATAACCGGCTGAACCCGGTGAGCGCGGTCTCGCCGGTGGCCAGCGTGTAGCGCTCGATCTCCATGTTGATGAACCACTGCGTGATGATGCCGATCAGCGCGCCCCAGACGAAGATGAGACCGACCTGGGAGGCGATGTACGGCCACAGGATGAACTCGCCCGAGGCGAGCCCGACGCCGGCGCCGACCAGGCCGGGGCCGATGATGGGCCACGCCGACCGGGGCGGCGGGGGAAGGTCGCGGACGGTGACGGGCGGCAGGACGCGGGAGGGGACCGTGGGGGTGAACTCCGTCATGCGGATCTCCTTATGACAGGCATCCGTAACGGAAGTGGAACTACCCGGTTAATTCCGCTCCACGACATATTCCCCGTGACGGGTGAAGCCGGTGACGCGCGCGCCCGCGGCCATGAGCCCGCCCAGCGTCTCGCGGGTCGCCAGCCGCCACTCCCGGGCCGCGCCGGGGTCCTGCCCGCGCAGCGTCTCGATGTCGGGCGGCGTCGCCACCAGCACCGTGCGCCCCTCGGCCGGCTTGACCAGCGGCCGCCCGCCCGCGTCGGCGAGCACGGCGGGGTAGCGGGCCTCCACCGCCGTGCCCGGCGGCCGGTCCAGCCGCCACACGGCCAGCAGCCGGTCGGACTCGTCGCCCTCGTTGATCTCGTCGGCCATCACCCCGTAGAACCGCTCCAGGTACGCCTCCGGCCTGGCCCCCAGCTTGACCAGGTTGAACCAGGCGTTCCTGCGGACCAGCGGGTCGAACGTCCAGGTGATCCGCTCCAGCCCGCGCCGCAGGCACCACTCCCGCTGGTGCAGCTTGAGCGCGGACCCGGCGCCCCGCCCCGGCAGCGCGCCGGTCACGTGCGAGTGCAGGGCCCGGTCCGCCGCCAGGAACCCGACGGACGCGCCCACGAGCCGGCCGCCCTCGAAGGCGCCCGCGACGTAGCCGCCCGCGTGCGCGAAGGCGATCATCAGCTCGACCGGGACGGGCGCGTTGCGCGGGTCCGGGTGCCAGATGTCGTCGAAGAGCCGGTACGCCGCGTGGAACTCCTCCAACCGGCGCAGCTCGTGTATCTCCACCTGGTGGGTCTACCCGAGCGTGCCGGTGAGGAAGCGGTGCACGTTGCCGCCGATGATCTTCTGCACGTCCTTCTCCGGCAGGCCGCGCCCGAGCAGGCCCTCGGTCACCATGGGCAGCCCCGACGGGCCCTCCAGGCCGGGGACGGCGGCCAGCACGTCGACGCCGTAGCTCACCTCCTCGCACGGCGGCATCACGTCGGCCATCACCTCGCGGATGAAGTCCGGGCCCAGGCCGACGTGGTCGATCCCGGCCACGCCCGCGACGTGCTCGATGTGGTCGAGCAGGTGGTCCAGCGTCGCCTCGTGCTCGTGCTCGGTGAGGAACCCGGCGAAGAAGTTCACGCAGATCACCCCGCCGGTGGCGGCCACCCCGCGCAGCTGCTCGTCGGTGAGGTTGCGGTGGTGGTCGCGCAGCGCCCGCGCGGAGGAGTGGGTCGCCATGACCGGCCGGGTGGCCAGCTCCAGCACGTGCGCCACGCCCGACGCGCCCAGGTGGGACACGTCGAAGATCATGCCGAGCCGTTCCATCTCGCGCAGCGCGGCCACGCCGTGCGAGGTCAGCCCGCTGCCGGTGGCGTCCTCGCCGCTGCCGTCGGCCAGCGGGGTGCGGCCCCAGTGGGCGATCGAGGCGATCCGCACGCCCAGCCGGTGCAGGGTGGGGATCAGCTCGACGCTGGCGTCCAGCCCCGGCATGCTCTCCATGGCCAGCACCAGGGCGATCAGCCCGTCGTCCAGCGCCGCGTCGACGCCCGCCGCGTCCGTGCAGAGCCGCACGTCGCCCGCGTTCCCCTCGGCGATCACGTGCGCGCACTCGATCATGCGCAGCGTCCGCCGCAGCGCGCCCTCGGGACGGTACGGGTCGTCGATGAAGACCGGCAGCACCTGCAGCCGCACCCCGCCCTCCTTGAGCTGGGGCAGCCAGCGCTCGCGGAAGAACGCCGCCCAGCGCTCGGGCGGCCTGGCCGAGACCGCCATCAGCAGGTCGTTGTGGGTGTCGGCGACGACGGAGCGACGGTGCAGGGAAGACGTCATGAGGCGGACGCTACCGCGCGGGCCCGCGCCGCCGCCATGTCGGTCCGCACGAGCTCCGGCCCCCTTCTTGGTCGGCGGATTCAAACCTCCCTGTAGGCGGCGCGCGGGGGCTTGGCGGTCAGCCTGCGGTAGAGCATCGTGGTGCCCGGCCAGTTGTTGGTGACCCGGCCGTCGGCGGTCTTGTACCAGCTCCGGCAGCCGTCGCCCCACACCATGCGCCCCATCGCCTCGTCCAGCCGCCGGCGCCAGGCGTCCATGACCTCCGGCCGCACCTCCAGCCGGCGGCCGTCCGACAGGTGCGGCAGGCAGTTCATGATGTGGTTCACCTGGCATTCGATCATGTAGATGATCGAGTTGTGCCCGAGGTTGGTGTTGGGCCCGTACAGCAGGAACATGTTCGGGAAGCCCGGCGCCGCGATGCCCAGGTAGGCCTCCGCGCCGCCGGCCCACCGGGTGGCGAGGTCCACGCCGTCGCGGCCCGTGACCCGCATCGGGGCGAGGAACTCGGTGCTGCGGAATCCGGTCGCGTACACGATCGTGTCGGCCTCGTGCACCGACTCGGTCGTCTGCACGCCCTTCTCCGTGATGCGCACGATCTTGTCGGTCACCACGTCCACGTTGGGCCTGGTCAGGGCCGGGTAGAAGCGGCTGTCGATGACCACCCGCTTGCAGCCCGGCGGGTAGTCGGGGGTGAGCCTGGCCCGCAGCTCGGGGTCCTTCACCTGGTCGCGCAGGTGGTTCAGGGCGCGCCTGCGCAGCAGGTCCTCGCTCCAGCCTCGGGCCAGCGCCGGGTAGAGCGTGGCTTCCGCGTACCGGTAGATGTACTCGCGGTAGGCGCGCTGCAGGCCGGGCACGAACCGGAACGCCAGCCTGACCGCGGCGTTGAAGGTGGCGTCGGGCTTGGGGATCACCCAGTTCGGGGTGCGCTGGAACACCTCCAGGCGCTCCGCCTGCCGGGCGACGGGCGGGATGAGCTGGGCCGCCGACGAGCCGCTGCCGATCACCGCGACCCTGCGGCCGGTGAGATCCTGCGAGTGGTCCCAGCGGGAGGAGTGGAAGGACGTGCCGGCGAAGTCGTCCATGCCGGGGATGTCGGGCAGGCGGGGGCGGTTGAGCTGGCCGACCGCCATGACCAGGACGTCGAAGGCCTCGGTGGTGCCCGAGGCGGTGAGCTGCCACCGTGAGCCGTCGAAGGTGGCGTCGGTGACCTCGGTGCTGAACCTGATTTTTCGCCTGACGTCGTATTTGTCGGCGCAGTGTTCTAAATAGCCCAAGATTTCCGGCTGTTCCGGATATCTCCGGGTCCAGCTCGCGTACTTCTCGAACGAGTACGAATACAGATGCGACGGGATGTCGCAGCCCGCGCCGGGGTAGCTGTTGTCCCGCCACGTGCCGCCCAGCCCGCCCGCCTTCTCGAAGATCGTGTACGAGCGGATCCCGGCGCGTTCGAGCCGGATCGCCATGCACAATCCGCCGAAGCCCGCGCCGATGATCGCGACCCTAGGTGTCATGCCACCCCTCCACCGAGTCAGGATCCACTTACATTACGCCGAACCAGGTTCGGTGCCCACCCCTCGCCGCCATGACCGACGGAGATCGCGCCGGCCGATAGTCTGCCCTGGTGGCTGCATGGAACCTGACCGACGTGATCGACGTGCTGGAGGCGGCTTACCCGCCCGGCCGGGCCGAATCCTGGGACGCCGTGGGCCTGGTCTGCGGCGACCCGGCCCAGAGTGTGGAGAAGGTGCTGTTCGCGGTCGACCCGGTCGCCGCCGTCGCCGACGAGGCCGTGGAGTGGGGCGCCGACCTGATCGTCACCCACCACCCCCTCTACCTGCGCGGCACGACCACCGTCGCCGCCACCACGCCCAAGGGCAGGCTCGTCCACCGGCTCATCAAGAACGACATCGCCCTGTTCACCGCCCACACCAACGCCGACGTGGCCAACCCGGGCGTTTCCGACGCCCTGGCCCGCGCCGTCGGGCTGACCGGCGACCTGGTGCCGTTGCAGCCGTTCGCCGACGACCCGTGGCGCGGCCTGGGCCGCGTCGGCGACCTGCCGGAGGAGCTGACGCTCGGCGAGTTCGCCGCCCAGGCCGCAGCCGGGCTGCCCGCCACCGCCTGGGGCATCCGCGTCGCCGGCTCGCTGTCCCGCCGCGTCTCGCGCGTCGCGGTCAGCGGCGGCGCCGGCGACTCGCTCCTGGCCACCGCGCGCGCGGCGGGCGTGGACGTGTTCCTCACCGCCGACCTGCGCCACCACCCGGCCAGCGAGTTCGTCGAGGCGGGCGGGCCCGCGCTGATCGACGCCGCCCACTGGGCCACCGAATGGCCCTGGCTCGACACCGCCGCGTCCATCCTCACCGCCAGGGGCGTTAACGTTGAGACACGTGTCTCCGCCACGGTCACCGATGCTTGGACAAGAGGATATTGATCATGAAAGCAGCCCCCGAGGTCCAGAAGAGGCTCCTCGACCTCGCCGAGCTCGACTCCGCGCTCGACCGGCTGGCCCACCGCCGCCGCAGCCTGCCCGAGCTGGCGGAGATCGACGACCAGTCCAAACGCTACGCCAAGCACGCCACCGAGGTCATCGAGGCCGAGACCGAGGCCGGTGACCTGGCGCGGGAGCAGACCAAGGCCGAGAGCGACGTCGACACCGTCCGCACCCGCATCGAACGCGACCAGCAGCGCCTCGACTCCGGCGCCGTGTCCTCCGCGCGCGATCTGGCCGGCCTCCAGTCCGAGATCGTCTCCCTGAACAAGCGGCAGAGCGACCTCGAAGAGGTGGTGCTGGAGATCATGGAGCGCCGCGAGGCCGCCGACGCCCGCGCCGCCGACCTCAAGACCCGGCGCGACGAGGCCAGGGCGACCCTGGCCGACGCCGAGTCCCGCCGCGACGCCGCCCTCGCCGAGATCGACAAGGAGACGGGCGAGGTCCGGTCCCGCCGCGCCGCCGTCGTCGGCGACATCCCCGCCGACCTGCTCAAGCTGTACGACAAGCTGCGCGAGCAGTACGGGGTCGGCGCCGCCATGCTGCAGGGCGGCCGCTGCCAGGGCTGCAAGGTGGCGCTGTCCATCGCCGAGATGAACCAGATCAAGGCCGCCGCCGCCGACGAGGTGGTGCGCTGCGACGAGTGCCGCCGCATCCTCGTCCGTACGGCGGAGTCGGGCCTGTGACCCCGTCCCCCCGCGCTGAGAGGAACGAGTGACCGCCTACATCGTCGAGGCCGACGGCGGCTCCCGCGGCAACCCCGGCCCGGCCGGCTACGGCGCCGTCCTCCGCGACGCGGCCGACGGCCGGGCCCTCGCCGAGGCGGCCGAGGCCATCGGCGTCGCCACCAACAACGTCGCCGAGTACCGCGGCCTCATCGCCGGCCTCCGCCTGGCGCTCGACGTCGGCGGCGAGGGCGCGCGGGTGGCCGTGCGGATGGACTCCAAGCTCGTCGTCGAGCAGATGGCGGGCCGCTGGAAGGTCAAGCACGAGGGCCTGCGCCCGCTCGCCCTCGAAGCGGGCAAGCTGGCCAGGCGGCTGCGGGTGACGGAGTGGACCTGGATCCCGCGCGCCCGCAACGAGCACGCCGACCGCCTGGCCAACGAAGCGATGGACGCGGCCGCCCAAGGCCTCTCCTGGAAGTCCGGCGGGACGCCGTCCGGGGGCGCGTCCGCTTCGGACACGGGCCCGCCGTCCGGGGGCACGCCGGCGCTGGGCACCACGTCCCGGCCCTCCACCCGAGCCCCCCGCCTCGTGGAGCAGACCGACCTCCTCGACCTGTCCGGCCCCACCGCCTCCGTCGCCACCGCCCAGCAGCGCACCGCCAAAGGCACCGGCTGGGCCCCGCCCACCCGGGTCGCCACCTCGCTCGTCCTCCTGCGCCACGGCGAGACCCCGCTCTCCGTCGAACGCCGCTTCTCCGGCCTCGGCGACCCCGAGCTCACCGCCAACGGACTCGCCCAGGCCGCCGCGGCCGCCGCCAGGCTCACGCGCGACCCGTACAAGCTCGACGCCGTCGTCACCTCCCCGCTCACCCGCGCCAGGCAGACGGCCGAGACCGTCGCCGAACGCGCCGGCCTCGACGTGGAGACGGACGAGGACCTCAGGGAGACGGACTTCGGCGCGTGGGAAGGCCACACGTTCACCGAGATCCAGCGCCGATGGCCCGCCGAGCTGGCCGCCTGGCTCGCCGACCCCGACGTCGCCCCGCCGGGCGGCGAGAGCTTCACCGCCGTCGCCGACCGCGTCACCCGCGCCCAGCGCCGCCTCATCGACAGGTACGAGGGCCGCACCGTCCTGCTGGTCTCCCACGTGACACCCATCAAGACCCTGCTGCGCCTGGCCCTGGACGCGCCCCCGGCCGCCCTCTACCGCATGCACCTGGACCTGGCCTGCCTGTCGCTCATCGAGCACTACGCCGACGGCAACCCGGTGGTGAAGTCCTTCAACGACACCGCCCACCTCCGCTGACGGGTCGCGCTCTCGTACAAGTCCAGGAGCCGGTCGTGCCGGGCGCCGCCAGAACACCCGGCACGACCCCTGGCGCCACCGCCCCCCTCAGGCGATGACACCCCGTCATCTCATCGTGCGGATCTTGTCATTTGGTTGCGGACCGCTTGCATGCGCTAATCTCGACACCGGACGAGCCGGCCGGGCGACCGCGTCGGGCCTCTTCACGAGGGCCGCCGAGGAAGGTCCGGGCTCCACAGGGCAGGGTGGTCGGTAACGCCGACCCGGGGCGACCCGCGGGAAAGTGCCACAGAAAGCAAACCGCCTTCCGGACTTCCGGGAGGTAAGGGTGAAAGGGTGGTGTAAGAGACCACCAGCGCCCACGGTGACGTGGGCGGCTCGGTAAACCCCACCCGGAGCAAGGTCAAGAAGGGACGTTCCCCTCGGGGACCGTCCCGCGTGCGCCGCTTGAGGGCTGCCCGCCCGAGGCGCACGGGTAGACCGCTCGAGGCCGCCGGCAACGACGGCCCTAGATGGATGGTCGCCCCTTCGTCTCGGCGAAGGACAGAACCCGGCCTACAGGCCGGCTCGTCCCTCTCCACCCCTGTGACCAGGGGCGGAGCGCTGTTCAAGATTGCCTGTTCCGTCCCTGTTCCGTGAGATTCGGACGCAGAAGTGCGTCAATCGACCCACGCCCGAGATCGTCTTGGTCCGGGAAGAGGTGCCCGTAGGTGTCCATCGTCTCGGCGATCGTACGGACTCCGCAAGGGGAGTCCGTCACACTGGAATGGCAGGTGAGTGACTTACACTCGCTCGCTATGACGCGATTATTCGATCGTTTGGGTCTCTTTTCTCTGATCGTCGCCTGCCTCGCCCTGTTCACCAGTGCCCTGCTGACACCGAGATGGGGGGTGCCGAACTGGACGATGCCGGCTCTCGGGATCATTGCGGCAGCACTGGCATGGCCTGGGATGCGAAAGAAGCCCACGGTCTCCACGGTGTCCAACCGCAGCAGGTCAGTGGCGGGGCTGGTACTGGGGGTGATAGCAATCGGCCTCGGTGCGCTGCGGTTGGCGCTGGACATCCTAGAGGGCGTGATTGGCTAAGAGAGCAAGGGGAGCCAGGTTGGGAGCCACATGAGGCGAACTAATACGAACGAGCCCGAACTAGACGACCGTCCTAACCTTGCGCCCGAACCGCACGGTCTTCGCCCATTAAGCGCTTCGTGCCCAACATATTGAGTGGCCAACTTCTCGATCGTGTCTGATGCTTGGGGTCGTGATCAGGATTCCGCCGCGTACGGCTACCGACGCCTACTTCGCCAAGATGGGCGGGTCGAGGCGTCTCGACATCGTCTTCGACATCGATCTCGGGGAACTGCTGGAAGGCCACCACGTGGTTGCCCGCGGACTGGAGACATCAGGCGCCGGCGGTGTGCTGCACTACGAGTTCGTCCCAGGAGTGCGGCAACACGAGAAGGATCTCAAAGGACCGTTCTTCTGGTACTGGACCCTGTCGGCTGAGGATGACCTCGGCACCCATTACCGCCACGACAATACTGGTGCCTTCGATCCGAGCGGCGAGACGGCCGCGCATGGAAGTCGCCATCTGGGTGGGCCAGTTCCCCGCTCGGCCCGCTGGCTGCGTGTGTATTTCACGCCGGCTTTAGAATGGACGCCGACGCGATCATGGTGCCGACAGTTGCATATCGCACTGCCGGGCGGCCACGTCACAGAGACATGGACCGACCCGCACCAGGACGCCGAATGACAACGGCCCCGCGTGGGAGGTAAGAGCTCTATCCGTGACCAGTAGACCGTCATCGCGCTCGTCTTCCACGCCGTCCGCTCCATGGCGTGCTGCTTGACCAGCTCGACCTTCTCCTGCCTGCCTCAGCCGGGCCAGTTCCTCCTGCTCCGACTTCTCCAGCTGCTCAGGTGGAAAGCGCTCATGATCTACCTTTCGAGCTTCAGCCTCAGTAACATCGCCGGTGATTCAAGGGAAGGCGTCGGCAGGACGCGGCCCACGGGGGAATGAGAAGAGGTGCAGTGATGCCCAAGCGACTCAATGTGGCCAAAGCGGTGGTCGTGCTCGGGGTGACCGCCATGACCGTCATGACGACCGGGGTGGCCCACGCGGCCACCAGCAGCATGAACGTCTATCACGCGGCCGGCAATGTAGCAGGCATGGTCTGGTTCAACTCCGGCACATCGAATATGGCCAAAGGCCGGAACTCCTTCACGGTAAGAGACGGGCTCTGCGACGACGGCTGGACGGTGTACGCCCAGTACAAGAAGAGCTCATGGAACAACCCCCTCGTGAGCTGGAAGTACACGAACGGTGTGTCGTGCAACGGAGGGACCAGAGAACTCAGCGTGTCCATCTCCGGTGACGTCAGCAGGCAGCAGTTCATCTGGCGCGGCTGCAAGCAGTCCGAGAACGACCTCAAGGTCGAGTGCGAGAACTACATCAGCGACTATTTGGACTGACGCGGCTCGTAAACCCTGGACAGCAGCCCGATGATGGCCTGCACGATCGTGGGGGTCGCGGTACGGGAAAGGCGGCAACGGCGCGTTCCCCGCAGGCGCGGATGCGAGCGTACGCGCGGTTGACCGAGCACTGATGGAGAATTCGCCTGGATGTTTCAATCTCTCGGGCAGATCAAGGCCCGTAGGGAGGACAGCGGGTGCGGCACGCTATCTGCGTCGCAGCATCACAGTGGCAGGCCAAATGATGGTGGGCAGGAGGACCAGCAGAACTACGAAGCCGGCCCCGGCAGCGAGCTCGGCGTCGCTCCACAATTGGATCGCAGGCTCGTCGTTGTCCATGCCGCGAGGGTAGCCGTTGAAGAATCTGCCCAGGCGCGACCGTACGAGAACGGCCCCAGGTTGCACGCGCAGCGTGTGGACTCCGAGGGGGCCGCGAGTCCGACACGGAGCACCGCCGCTTGGGCGGGGCGGGTGAGGCTGCTCGGATCAATGGCGCGGACCGTCCAACCTGGATGCCGCCTGCCAGTCCTTGACCTGGACGGAGTGCGGGAAGCTCTCGCCGAGGACTCTGCCCAGATCCTTGCTCCGATCGGTGACGGCAGAAGCCGGGCGCGAGAGCTGCAAGGCGGAAGCGCCCAAGGAGAGGGCGCCGTCGAGGTCGCGGAGCTGTGCCTTGGCGATGGCGAGGTCGAGCAGGGTGATCGTCCGCCGGGTGGGGGAGATGCCGGGGGCGGAGGCATAGAGGTCGAGTGCTTCCTTCGCATGCGTTTCGGCCGACCGCGGATCACCCAGCCACAGGTACGAGGTGGCGGCGAAAGAGTGGAAGCGGGCGACGTCGGCGGAGAACAGCCCGGCCTGGTGAGCAGGCAAATGATTGGGCACGGAGCGCAGTGTTCCAGGGCCTCTGCCGAGCCTGGCGCTGATCCGCATCGTCTGAGAGATCAGGCGTGCGGCAGCCGGTCCGCCGGCGGGCGCGCGGGCTGCGCCGGTTCGCGCCGCGCGAAGGGCCTCGGCCGGGCGATTGCCGTACAGCAGGATAGTGGCCTCCACATCCTTGGCCCACGCTGCCGTTTCCGCGTGCTCTGCCTCGTCGGCGTGCCGCCAGGCGTCATGGGCGTAGGCGAGGGCGGTTCGTTGCTTGCCACCGTCATGGGCGAGCCAGGCGAGGATGGTCGAGAGCCAGGCGGCGTCCACGTAGAGATCACGGCGCTGGCGCAGCGTGGTACGGCGCTGGAGCAGGGCGGCGACGCGACGACGGTCCTGCCGCGCCGGCTCCCACAGCTCCGAGACGGGTTGCGTCGCGTAGTCGGTGCCGTATGCGGCGATGGCCTGCCGTACTTGGTCGAGTGTTGCCGCTCCCACGTCGGTTTCCTCGCTGTGGCGGGTGAACTCGCGGGGCTCGGCGTCCTCCGGCAGGCTGGCGAGAGCAGGCAGGAGGGCGGCGAATCTGAGGGCGTCTCGGCGGTTCGTAGGATCACCGTCCTCGGTGTCGGTCTCTTCTCCATTGATGGCAGCCGGCCCTTCAGGGAACAAGGCCGGTTCGTCGATCGACAGCGCGCGACAGTAGAGCAAACGGTAACGCTCGCTCAGGACGGTGATCTTGCCTGACTCCCAGCGCCGGATGGAGCGTACGAGAGCATCATGATCGGGAAGGGCGTCGCGCTCGAAGCCCGCTGCTTGGCGTAGCTGCCGAGCCATCGTGTGGACGTCCCAGCCGCGGGCCTTTCGCTGCGTACGGATGAGCGCGGCCCACTCTGGGAACCACGCGCTTCCTCGCACCATTTCACCTCCGTGAGCGCGCTGATCATGCAGTGCACCTGACGCTTTCGATTGTCGCCCTTGCCGACATCGCAGTCACCTTGAGGACGCGAACGGACACGGAGTGTGTCCGTCACTGCTCTTGATTGTCGCCCTCCGCGACCGCGCAGGCATGCCCTCTACTGGAATCCATGCGCTTTCGGCGGAGTGAGGGATGGGACATGGCGGAGACGGTTGTGGTGGCGGATCGCTCACACTCTCTCGGGCGGAGCCTGGTCTGGCGGCTCCGCGACGATGCGCGGGCGGTGGGTGATGCCCGCGACCTCCTCCGGCGTGCGCTCCTGCTGGTCGGCCTGCGGCGTGATCTCGTGGACGACGCGGTTCTGATGGTCAGCGAGCTGGTCACCAACGCGGTGCTGTACGGTGCCGCGCCGTACGAGCTGGTGGTACGGGTCGATCCGGCCGAAGTGGTCTGCATGGTGGTCGACGCCGGGGCCGTTCGCCCGACACGTCGGGGTACGGATGCTCAGGCCGAGAACGGCCGAGGGCTGCTGATCGTGGCGGAGCTGTCGGCCGGTCTCTACGGCTGCATCCCACAGACGTTCGCCACGTGCCCGGGGGTGGAGGGAAAGGCGACCTGGTTCGCACTGCCCCGCACGGAGGACCGGCGACGAGCATAGACACAGGAAGTATCACGGCCTCCACGTTGCGCCTCTGCGGGAGGATCATGAACGCCTCGAATGGGCGACGCCAGCCGCCCGGTGCTGGCAGGTTCGGGTGCGCCGCCACACGTGTAGCCGTTGCGGGCCCTGCTACGAGTTCTGCGTCGCGGCCGGGCCCGCCTTCGTTGGGCGTTCCACCGATGGCGTGATCTACGAGACGGCTTTGGACGGCTGCTGTCTAGGGGCGGCAGCGAGTGATGTAGGCGGTGTGGGTTGTCGGTGAGATCGGCTTGGATGGCCCTGTGTCCGTCCATGAAGTTGTCCGTGAACTGCCTGGCATCGCGATGGTGCGAGATCGCTCCCGTGCCCTGGCCATGCTGGATGCGATCATGAGCCCCGAGTGGGAGTCTCGGTTCTACTCGTTCAATTGTCGGTGGTCGCCCAGCGAGGAGATGGCCTCGATGCGTGACGGCTGCGGGAACGAGTATTCGATCATCTTCTCGTCGGCAGGTGCGTTCGCGCGAGGCTTCGACCACGAGTCCCCGATGAGTCCGTATCGCACTGATCCTCCAGCACCCTGGCCCGGCCTGTTCGAAACGGTGCCGGAGGTGTTTCGTGCCCTGATCACGGAGCCTGCGTTCAGCGACGAGATAGGGACGCCCATGGCGACAGTTTGCTTCTGGCGCGAGCGTGGCGACGTGGAGTGGAAGAGCGGCGCAATTCAGAGCCTGCCCACGGGGATCAATGACGACGGCAGCGCTGAGTTGCTGTTCGACGTTCTGCTCGACGGCAGACCGGAGGCGTATCAGCAGTTCGCGCAGGAGCATTACGAGGTCGCGGTGGACCTTGAGGCGGTGCGATGGGTCTATGCGCTCCGGCCTTTGACGCGGAGTGTCGTGTCCGCGCTAAGTCCAGAGGTCGATCTCGCTGGTCTTGAAGAAGGCCGGGTTGAGATCGGATATCCCTTCAGAGCGTGAGGAGCGCAGACTGGGGCTGGCTATCAGTGCCGGTTCGGGGAGGTGTCACTTCGATGAGGGGGCTGCCGTGTCGAGTCCGCGTGTCGTAGGTTCGGCAGGAGTGGGATCTCGGCGAACCGGGACAGCAGCCGGCCCATAAAGAGGACTGAGGGCGGATGACATCTACAAGGTGATGGCGTTCTTGGCGCGGTCGAGCGACTCCTCCGAGGCGGGCCCGCCCGGGTTCTCGGTCGCCAGCGCCTGGTTGAGCTCGACGAAGGGACGCATGCGCGTCTCGTACCGGATAAGCGCCGTCGCGTGGTCGGCGGCGGCGAGTTCGGCGGCGAGCACGTACGCGCCGACGAGGGCAAGGCTGGTGCCCTGGCCCGACAGCGGCGAGGCGCAGTAGCCGGCGTCGCCGAGGAGCGTCACCCGGCCGCGCGACCAGGAGTCCATCCGCACCTGCGCCATCGCGTCGAAGTAGAAGTCCGGCGCCGTCTCCATGGCCGCGAGCAGCTTGGGCACCTCCCAGCGCAGCCCGCCGCACCGCTCGGCGACGAGCCGGCGCTGGGCGTCGAGGTCGCGGTGGTCGTACGGTACAGGATCGGACTCGAAGCCCAGGTTGACTCGCAGTTCGGTGTTGTCGCGCACGGGGTAGACGCCGCCGCCGGCCTGGCCCTCGCGGATCCAGACCTGCCAGTCGTCCAGGCCGAGGAAGTTGTCGGCGGTGAAGATCGACAGGTAGGTGCCGAGGTGGTGGACGAACTCCTCCTCGGGGCCGAACGCCAGCCGCCGCACCGTGGAGTGCAGCCCGTCGGCGCCCACGACCAGGTCGAAGGTCCGCGGCCCGCCCTTCTCGAACGTCGCGCGCACGCCGTGCTCGTCCTGCTCCAGCGCGGTGATCGAGTCGTCGAAGACATACTCGACGTCCTGCCTGGTCCGGTCGTACAGGAGGGTGGTCAAGTCCTCGCGCAGCAGCTCGATGTCGTCGTTGTCGAGACGGCCGCTGCTGATGGCGTGCTCGGTGGATCGCATGATCTCGTTGCCGTCGCCGTCCAGCATGGACATACCACGCATCCGGGTGCGTACCTCGCGCAGCGGGGTCAGCAGGCCCATCCGGTCGACCACGTCGAGGGCCACGCCGCGGATGTCGATGGCCTGACCGCCGGCGCGCGGCGCGGGCGCCCGCTCGACGACGGTGGGGGTGATGCCGTGGCGGCGTAGCCAGTAGGCGAGGGCAGGGCCGGCGACGCTCGCGCCGGAAATGAGGACGGTGGTCATGTCTCGCTCCTTGTGTTGCGGTCTTCGCGGACCTGAATGTACAGCGTACTAATTGCAAGTACAACGCTTTGACCTGCGTTTATGTACTAGGACAGCGAGGGCTGTGCTAGTTTCTGTGCTAGTACAGATGGACGAAGGAGCAGGTCGTGACCGATCCCACTGGGCCGCCCTATCTGCGCATCGCCGCGGAGATCCGCCGGAGCATCGCCGACGGCCGGCTCAGGCCGGGGGACCGGGTGCCGTCCACCCGCCAGATCGCCAGGGAGCACGGGGTGGCGCTCGCCACGGCCACCAAGGTCCTCAACCGCCTGCGTGACGAAGGGCTCGTGCACGCCCGCCCCCGCGCCGGCACGATCGTCGCCGCCCCAGCCGCCCCAGCCGCCCCAGCCGCCCCAGCCGCCCCTCCCGCCCTCGGCAGCACGGGGGAGACCACCGGAACCCGCGACCCCGGCGATCACGCCGGCCGGGACCGGCCGCGGCGGCGCGGGCCGCGGCCGTCCGGGCAGCCCGACGGCGAGCTGAGCCGGGACCGCGTCGTGCGCGCCTCGATCGAGCTGGCCGACGCCGAAGGGCTGGACGCGCTGTCCATGCGCGGCGTCGCCGCACGGCTCGGCGTGGCGACCATGACCATCTACCGCTACGTCGCGGGCAAGGAGGAGCTGGTCCTCCTCATGGCTGACGCCGCGTTCGGCGAGCTGGGCTATCCGGGCGAGCCGCGAGCCGGGTGGCGGGCCCAGATCGAGCGCGCGGCGCGCACCCTGTGGGCGGTGCATCGCCGCCATCCGTGGCTCGCCCAGCTCAACTCGCTCTTCCGGCCGCTGCCGCTGTCCAACCTGCTGGCCCACGGCGAGCAGCTGCTCGCCGCGCTGGAGAGCCTCGGCCTGGACGAGACGACCAGGATGGACCTCCAGGCGGTGATCTACAGCCACGTCCAGGGCCTGGCCGTCCACCTCGAACGCGAGGTCCTGGCCGAGGCCGCCACCGGCCTGTCTGAGGAGCAGTGGATGGAGAGCCAGGGGCCCGCCCTCGGGTCGATCGCCGCGACCGGCGCCTATCCGGCCTTCTCGCGGCTCATGGCCGCGTTCGGCCGCGACGGCTACGACCTCGACCTCGACCGGCTGTTCGAGCTGGGCCTGCGCACCCTCCTTGACGGCCTGACGGTGCTCGTGGAGGAGCCCTGACAACACGGAAGGTCACGAATGGGATCGATGTCTTGATCGGCCCGACGCCGGGCTGTTAGACAGGGGCAGCGGTTGCTCAGGCCCGAGGAACGGTGGTCCCCCCATGCAGCAGTCCGTTCTCACCACAGTCATGCTCCCCGCCGCGCTCGCACTGATCATGTTCGGGCTGGGGCTGTCCCTCACCCTCGGCGACTTCGCCCGCGTGGCGACCCGGCCCAAGGCCGTGATCGTGGCCCTGGTCGCCCAGGTGCTCGTGCTGCCCGCCGCCTGCTTCGGCCTGGTCGTGCTGTTCGGCCTGGACCCGCTGCTCGCCGTCGGGATGATGCTGCTCGCCGCCTCACCGGGCGGGACGACGGCCAACCTCTACAGCCACCTGTTCGGCGGCGACGTGGCGCTCAACATCACCCTCACCGCCGTCAACTCTGTCCTGGCCGCCTTCACGCTGCCCGTGGTCGTCAACCTGTCGCTGAACCACTTCCTCGGCGACGGCCAGGACATCGGGCTTCAGGCGGACAAGGTGGTGCAGGTCTTCGCGATCGTGCTGGTGCCCGTCGTGATCGGCATGCTCGTACGGCGGCTCAGCGTGCGGTTCGCCGACCGGATGGACAAGCCGGTCAGGATCCTGTCGGCGCTGGTGCTTGCGGCGGTCATCGTCGGGGCGATCGTGCAGGAGCGGGAGCGGCTGGGCGGCTACATCGCCGCCGTCGGGCTGGTGGCGCTGCTGTTCAGCGTGATCAGCCTGACCGTGGGCTACTGGCTGCCCCGCCTGTTCAAGGTGGAGCGGCGGCAGGCGATCGCGTCCGGGATGGAGATCGGCATCCACAACAGCACGCTGGCCATCACGATCGCGCTGAGCCCCTCGCTGCTGGCCAACTCGACGATGGCGGTGCCGCCCGCCGTCTACGGGGTGCTGATGTTCGGCACCACGCTGGTCTTCGGCTATCTCGTACGACGCCGCGCCGGCCTCGCCGAACCCGAGGAGCGCCTGCCGGCGGAAGCCTGAGCGTCCGCCGGGAAGGCGACCGCCGGTCAGCCGTCAGGAGGACGACCACCGGCGCGTCCCCGCCCTAACTTGGGCGGAATGTTAGGCAACCCCGTGACTTTCCGCCGCACCGCGGCGGGCATCCTGCTCATCCTGGCCCCGCTGCTCCAGGCCGTCGCCGTCGTCGTCGACCCCGGCACCTGGGGCGACGACAGGGAAGCCGTCAGCTTCGGCGACAACCCGGCGCTGGCCCAGCTCCAGTCGGTGCTCTACCACTGGAGCTGGATCCTCATGGCCTTGGCCGCCCTCGGGCTCGTCCATCTCACCCGGCGCAAGGCCACCGCCTTCGGCCACGTGACCGGTGCCTTCACGGTCGTCGGCTACATCTCGGCCTCGGCCCTGCTGATGAGCGACCCCGTCGAGTGGTGGCTGGGACAGCGGTACCCGCCGGAGGAGTCACAGCGGATCATGGAGGAGATGCTCGGCCTGCCCGGCGTCATCTGGGGCTTCCAGCTGCCATGGTTGCTCTTCGGGACCCTCGGGCTGCCCCTGCTGACCGCGGCGGTGTGGCGGGCCGGGTTCGTCGGTTGGTGGGTTCCCGCGCTGGTCGCCGGCGGGTACGTGCTGTCCTTCCCGGTGCCGTACGGACCGCTGACAGCGGTCTTCTGGACCCTGCCCGTCATCGGTCTCGGCTGGACGGGGCTGAAGATCCTCCGCATGGGGGACGTGGCGTGGGCCGCGTACTATCCGGCGGCCGTGCGGGCCGACGCCTGAGACCCGGGGGCTTACGCGGTGAAGGGCGGAGGCGGTGGTCCCGCCGCCGCCGGCGGCCCTCGTCAGGGGACGCGGCTCGGCGGCGGGCGCCTCCGCCCTCCCGGCCCCTGGGAGTCAGGACCTCCGCGAAGCGCCACCTCGCGTACCCCGCACGCTAACCACGGGCGGCCGGTCGAGTCTGTGCAGGAATACGCGGAACGGGCATCACAGGCTCACGCCTTCACGGAGAGCGAGGACGACACCGGCGGCAGCATGTGCACCCGCGCCGAGCCGATGTCGAAGTAGAGCCCCACCAGCTTCAGCCGGCCCGCGCGGACCTGGTCGTCGACCTTCCGGTAGGTGCGCAGGTTGTCCAGCTGCTGCTGCACGTTGACCTTGCAGAGCAGGTCGAGCGCGTCGGCGTCGAGCCGGTCGCCCGCGGTCTCGATGAACCTCGCCAGGCTGTGGTTGCCGTGACGCAGCCAGCGCCGCATCGACGGCAGGCTGCCCGCCTTCACCCCGCCGCTCAGCAGCCCGGCCATCGCCCCGCAGCCCGAGTGGCCGCACACCGTGATCGTGTGCACGCCCAGCACCTGCGTCGCGTACTCGATCGCCGCCCCCATCGAGTCGTCGTGCGGCTCGGTCCCGCGGCGCGGCACCAGGTTGCCGATGTTGCGCACGGTGAACAGGTCTCCCGGGCCGCTCGCGGTGATCAGGCTCGGCACGATCCGCGAGTCCGCGCACGTGATGAACAGGTGTGTCGGCTGCTGCTTGCGCGCCAGCTCGGTGAAGATGGGCCGCACCAGCGGAGCCGTACGCCGGTGGAACTCCCGCGCGCCCTCGGTGAGCCGGCAGTCGGCCTGGCCGGGCGTGCCGTGCGGCGGCTCCACCCGCTGTGAGGCGCGGGAGCGGCGGTGCGCCCACGGCAGCCACGACCGGTCTGGGCCGCTCGACAGGGTCTTCGCCGGATACATGCGCACCCCGCTGGCCGCCATCGCATACCACTCGTCGTGCAGCTCGTCGATGTCGACCGTGCCGCCGAGCCGTTCGTGGTCCAGCCGCCACGCGTGGATCGCCTCGAAGGCGGCGTTGTCCATGAAGTCGATGTTGAGGTCCAGGTCCACCGGAGCCCCGGCGGGGATGGCGCGCAGCTCCTGCGTCAGCCTCGGCACGCCGAGGAACGTGAGCGAGCCGGAGATCGTCGCGTGGTAGCGGCCGTCGGGCAGCTGCCGCGTCCGCACCGTCACCCCCGTCAGCCTGCGCAGCGCCAGCAGCGCCGCCAGCGCCAGCCCGAACAGCACGCCCTCGGCCAGCCCGAGCAGGATCACCGCCGCCATGGTCACGATGTAGACCGGCACCTCGCCATGGCCGTGGACCTTGCGGATGTGGCCCAGGTTGACCATCTGCACGCCGATGAACACCAGCAGCGCCGCCAGCGCCTCGATCGGGATCAGCTGGATCGACCACCCGAACCCGATCGCGAACACCAGCACCCACACCCCGTGCAGGATCGTCGAGACCCGGCTGCGGGCGCCCGCCCGCGCGTTCGTGGTGCTCCGCACGATCACGCCCGCCAGCGGCAGCCCGCCCAGCGCCCCGGACACCATGTTGGCCACGCCCTGCCCCGTCAGCTCCTGGTCGAGGTCGGCGCGCGGCCCGGTGTGCATGCTGTCGACCGCCACCGAGCACAGCAGCGACTCCACCCCGGCCAGCAGCGCCACCAGCAGCACCGCCGCCACGACCATGTGCCAGTCGCCCTGCGGCAGCACCGGGAACGCCCACTCGGTGAACGCGCCGGACAGGTCGATGCGGGTGACGTCCCAGCCGAACGCCCAGGCCGTGACCGCCGCGACGAGCAGCGCCGCCAGCGGCGCGGGCACCACCTTGACCTGCTTGGGCAGCCGCATCCAGAGCGCGAGCACCCCGATCGTCAGCATCCCGACCGCGATCTTGTGGCCGTGCGGCTCGACGAGCTGGCCGGGCAGCTCGATGATGTTGGCCAGCGCCGAACGCTGCGGGCTGCCGCCGAGCACCACGTGCAACTGCGACAGCGCGATCACCACGCCCACCCCGGCCAGCATGCCGTGCACGACCGCGGGGGAGACCGCCAGCGCCGCCCTGGCCGCCCGGAACACCCCCAGCAGGAGCTGCACCGCCCCCGCCAGCAAGGTGATCATGCAGGTGGCCCGCCAGCCGTAGGTCTGCACCAGGTCGGCCACCACCAGCGACAGGCCGGCCGCTGGGCCGCTCACCTGGACGGCGGAGCCGCCCAGCGCGCCCGCGACCACGCCGCCCACCACAGCGGCGATCAGCCCCGAGGCGAGCGGGGCGCCCGAGGCCATCGCGACGCCCAGCGAGAGGGGCACCGCGACGAGGAAGACCACGATCGAAGCGGGCACATCATGGCGGAGTGTGCTCAGCAGGCTACTCTGCGTAAGGCGGACCATGCGCAAACCCTAGCGGGGCCGACCCTCATTTGAGTGGCCCGCTAGGGGTTTTACGGATTCCTGTCTCGCTCCCGCGACGCCGATCAGCGGTAGTAGTCGGGGAACTCCTGCTCGGGCGTGGTGCGCCGGTGACCGCCGCCGTCGCGACCGGTCTCGGCCGCGCCGTACGTGTCCGCGCCGTAACCGGCGTTCGCCGGAGGTGCGGGCCAAGCCGCCTGGGAGGTGGCCGGGTTGGCGAAGTCGCCGGTCTCGTACGCGAACGACTGCGGCGACGGGGCGGGCATCGGCGTGGACGTCGGCGCGGCGAGCACGTCGTCGTAGGCCGGGACGGGCCTGGCGGGCGCGGCCGGGGCGGCGCTCGCGGGGGAGGGCCCGGACAGGGCGTCGGAGTCGTCGGCCACCGCCCAGCCCGCGCGCACCTCGTAGGAGGAGCGGTACGGCTGCTGCGGCTCCTGGAAAGCGGGCCAGGAGCCGCTCGTGGCGCCGGGCGCCGGGTCGTCGAGGATGTCGGGCGACGGGGTGGCGGGCCAGCCTCCGGACGCGGTGGCGGCGGGCTGCGCCGGCCAGGAGCCGCCCGGACCGGCGGCGGGGGCGCCCCCGTTGTAGGCGGGGAACGGGTCGCTGGTCGGCGCGGCGTTGATCGGCGAGGCGGGCACGGCCGGGAAGGAGCCGCTGGAGGCGGGGTCGACCGCGGGGAAGGCGCCGCTGCCCGCGCCGGGCGCGGCGGCGTATCCGCCGGTGGACTGCTGGGGGGCGCTCTGGGCGCGGCTCTGAGCGCGGCTCTGGCCGCGGCCCTGGGCCGCGCGGGAGCCGCCGGTCTGCCGGGCGTCGGGGCGCGGCGACGGCACCGGCTGGGCGCCCGCGCCGAGGATGCTCATCACGTCCGATGTCTGCGCCGAGAACGTGACCGTGCGCTGGTCGGCCAGGTCGGAGGCGGACGGCGCGGGACGCTGCACCGGCTCCACCAGGTCGGCCAGACCGGCGGCGGCGGGGCTCGGGGCCTTCGCCGGCCGCTGGGGCAGCGGAGCCTGGACGGTGGCCGCGTTGGGGTCGACGGCGGCGGCGTCGACCGGCGTGGGCCTGGTGCGACGGGGAGCGGGACGCTGGGCGGGGCGCTGGGTCTCGGTGGAACGGTCCCTGGCAGCCGGCTCACTCTCGCGCTCGGCCGGCCTGGACGCCGCCTTGCGGGCCGCGACCGTGCCGCCGGCGCCGAACCCGCCCTCCTCGGCGTCGCTGCGGATGTTGGCCCAGAACTCCTCGTCGTCGTCGTCCGAGCGAGGGTTGCCCCATTCGTCGACGCCCCGCTTGCCCCGCTGGCCGGTGCGGACCGGCTTGGGCTTCGGTTCGTCGATGGGGCTGAAGTCGGGGCTGAACTTGGTCATCTTCGGCTCGGCGGCCGCGAACTGATCAGTGGAGCGGGTGACCGTCCGCTCCTCCTTCTCGGCCATCTCCTTCAGACGTTCAGGAGGAAGCGAGCTCTCCCTGCGATTCATCGAACGCATGCCCAGTGCCACGACGACAAGCACGAGGAGCACAACAGCGACCAAGCTCACTACGACCGCGGTCATTGCACCACCCTCAAAGCCATGGCCTGCCTTCGGCACCGGTGAGATCGCGCGGCCATCGACGCGACCTGCCCCCTTTGATCACCAGCACCTAACAATTGGATCTGATTCTGTCGGACCACGACGAGCGTTGTCACACCCTAAGTGAAGAATTGGTAACCAGAACTACGCTCCGTGTCGTCCGTCTCACTCGATGTTCACCGCCGTGAGCCGGCCACGGGCGATGGTGCGATCCGCGATCCTCTTCAGGATCGTGGAAAGGGACGCGCCCTCCTCCACGTCGACCTTCCCGCTCAACGTGTAGACGCTGAAACGGTAGGTGCCCTTGCCCACGCAAGGGGGCTCGTAGCCCGCTTTGCCGCTGGTGACCTTGGCCTGACCGGACCCCTCCGGCGGGCTCTCGGCGGCGTTGGGCCCCAGCTCGGTCGTGGTGGCCGGGATGTTGTAGAGCACCCAGTAGACACCTGACGACTCGGCGGAGTTGGAGTCGACGACGATCGCGACGGTCTCGGCCTCCTCAAGAGGCCGGCTCGACCAGCGCAGCGGCGGGCTGCCCTGGCTGCCCTGGCACGAGAACTGCCGCGGCAGCGGCCTGCCCTCGCGCAGATCGGGGCTCGAGACGTTGATCCGCGCGATCTCCTGCGCCTCGGACGTGCCGATGATGGTGCCGCAACCGGACGCGGTGAGCACGGACGCCACCGCCGTCACCATGACGGCGGCACGTCGCACTCGCCTCGTCCTGTTACACAGCCCCATGCCGCACGATGCTACGCGCGTCTCGGGCATGCGCCGACCGTTTCGGAAGGGTCGGTGGCCGGTAAAGCCCGGCAAATCCGCCACCGGCCGGAGCGGCAGAGGGGTGACGGCGGGCGCGGTCGCGAGCTCCGCCGTCCTCGATCAGGGGAAGCGGGGGCGAGACGTCCCGCCTGCCAAGATCACCTACCACCGCCTCCGCGCCGTGTCTGGCCTGCCGCTTCTCGACGCGGGCCACCCCGCGCCGCCGGACCGGCTGATCGCCCGTTTCTGGGACGACCGGACGCTGTCCGCGGCGCGAAAAACGCCGCGGGCACCGCCTCCGCGCCCGCGAACCACCCTCCGAAAAAACCGCCCCCGAAGCCTTCGCCGATCAACGACGACAACCACTGACCGATCCGTACGCGATCCGGCCGGCTGATTCGATACTGCTCGATCCAACCACGGGCCGACCGGCGTGACGGACGCGCGCCGCGTCGCCTCCGGGGGCGCTTGGGAGCTACCCGCCTTGAGGATGGTTTCCGGTGGGACGCCGGGCGTCCGAGAGGGTGGCTCGGAAGCTCGCCCATTCTTCAGAATGCCTCCCGAGCGGAGGCCCGAACGGCAGTGAATCTGCGGATCCGAATGACCGGCTCCGTCGGTTGGGTGAAGGGCTCATGCCAACGCCCGCCCGCCGCCGGCGAACAAGATGGTCAGCCTCAGATCGTCGGGCGTGAATGAGATCATTCACGCCCGACGCCGGAACACCCTGATCGCCAGCGGCGCGAACACCACCATGAACCCGGCCGCCCACAGCAAAGAGATCAGCGCCGGCCGGGCCACCTCGCCGCCGATCAGCAGGCCGCGGATCGCGTCGGAGAGATGGGTCACCGGGTTGACCCCCGCCCACGCCGCCAGCCAGGAGGGGAACGTGTCGGGGTTGACCAGCGCGCTGCTGGTGAACGTCAGCGGCATCATCACCGAGAAGGAGAACATCTGCACCTTCTCCGGATTGGACGCCGTCAGCCCGATCAGCACCGACATCCACGACATGGCCAGCGCCACCACCACGAGCAGCGCCAGCGCCCCCAGCAGACCGGTCACCCCGGTCGTCACCCGGAACCCCAGCACCATGCCGAAGCCGATGAGCAACGCGAACGCCCACACCTGCTTGAACGTGTCGGCGATGATCCGCCCCGCGAGCGGCGCCGACCGCGCGATCGGCAGGCTGCGCAGCCGGTCGAAGACGCCCTTGGCGATGTCGGTGTTGAGGCCGATGGCCGTGGACAGCGTGTAGAACAGGGCGTTCTGCACCAGCAGCCCGGGCAGCGCGAACTGCAGGTAGTCACCGGTCGATCCGGAGATCGCGCCGCCGAACACGTACGTGAACAGCAACAGGAACATGATCGGCTGGATGCTGAGATCGAGCAGCTCCCACGGGTTGTGCTTGATCTGCACCAGGCTGCGCCAGGCCAGCGTCAGGGTCTGGCTCACGGTGGCGCCGGGGCTCACCCGCCTGGGCGGCGCCGGCAACGTGGTCGCGGTCACGCGTAGGCCTCCTCGTCGTCCTTGACCGGCTCCTCCGCGCGGTGCCCGGTCAGCGCCAGGAACACCTCGTCGAGGCTGGACTTGCGCAGCGTCAGCTCCGAGGCGACGATCCCCAGGTCGTCGAGGCGGCGGACCACGGCCGGCACCACGGCGGGGTCGCGCACGGCCACGGTCAGCCGCCCGCCCGACACCTCCGGAACCTCGCCGACGATCTCCTCGACCACCTCCGACACCACCGGCACCTGGTGTCCGGCCATCGGCCGCACCTCCAGCACCTGCGCGCCCGTGGTGGCCTTGAGCTCGTCGGACGTGCCCGAGGCGATCACCTTGCCGTGGTCGAACACCACGATGTCGTCGGCGAGCTGGTCGGCCTCCTCCAGATACTGGGTGGTCAGCAGGACGGTCACGCCGTCGGCCATGAGCCCCCGCACGACGCCCCACAGCTCGGTGCGGCTACGCGGGTCGAGGCCGGTCGTCGGCTCGTCCAGGAACAGCACCTGAGGGCTGCCCACCAGGCTCGCCGCCAGGTCGAGCCGGCGACGCATGCCTCCCGAGTAGGTCTTCGCGGCCCGCCCGCCCGCGTCGGACAGGTCGAACCGCTCCAGCAGGGCCGTGGCCCGCCCCCGCGCCTCACGCCTGGACAGGCCCAGCAGCCGGCCGATCATCACGAGGTTCTCGACGCCGGTCAGCATCTCGTCGACCGCCGCGTACTGGCCCGTCAGCCCGATCAGCGAGCGCACCTGGTGGGCCTGACCCGTCACGTCGAACCCGAGCACCGACGCCCGGCCGGCGTCGGGCGTCAGCAGCGTCGCCAGGACGCGCACGGCGGTGGTCTTGCCCGCGCCGTTGGGGCCCAGCACGCCCAGCAGCCTGCCGGGCGGCACGGCCAGGTCGACGCCGTCGAGCGCCCTGGTCTCCCCGTAACGTTTGACCAGGCCCTCGGCCTCGATCGCGTAGTGGTTCCCCGTCATGGGGACACTCTGCCTGAGCCCACCGACATTCTTCGGATCCGGATCCGGACACCGGTGACAGATCAGCGATATGCCACGAGCCCTAAGCTGGCCTTGTGACGTCATCAGGTCCTTTGCGCGACCCCGCCAACCGCGTCTCGCCCCGGGCCCGCGGGCTCTGGCTGCTGGAGGCGCTGATCGGGTTCGTGCTGCTGGTCGGCGGGTCGGTGCTGGTCGCCGGCTGGGTCGGCGGCAGCGGCTGGCCGTGGGTGCCGCAGTGGTTCGCCGCGCGGCCGTGGCTGCTGCCGGTCACGGTCGCGGTCCTGACCACGCCGTTCCTGCTGGCCGAGCCGTTCGTGCGGTACGCGGTGCACCGGTGGGAGCTATCCGGTGACGTCGTCTACGCCCGGCAGGGGTTCCTGTCCAGGGAATGGGTGTTCGTGCCGGTGAGCCGCATCCAGACCGTGGACAAGGGGCAGGGATGGATGGAACGGATGCTGGGGCTGGCGACGCTGGAGATCCGCACCGCCTCCCACGCCGGGTCGTCGACGATCAAGGGGCTGGACTTCCGGGTCGCGGCGGAGCTCGCGGAGGCGCTGGCGCACCGCGCCGAGCAGCTCAGGGACGACGCGACATGACCGGCCCCACCGGCCACCCGCAGCCGCCCGCCGACCCACCGCCCGAGAGGACTCCCGGCGAAGACACCCCGGCCCCGAGCACCGACCCCACAGAGCAGACGCCCCACAAGGACCCTCGACCCCGCGAGGACGCCGCGCTCCACGAGGACACCCCACCCCGCGAGGACGCCGCGCTCCACGAGGACACCCCACCCCGCGAGGGCGTCGCGCCTGGGGAGGACGCCGCGCCTCGGGAGGGCATTCCACCTCGCGATGACACCCCGCCTCGCGAGGACGCCGTACCTCGTGAGGGCAGCCTCTCTGAGGTAGGTCCGCATGGGGAGGCCGGGTCCGGTGCGGGTGGGGCGCCTTACGGGGGTGGATCCCCTGAGGGGCCGTATGCGTCTCCTGGTGGGCCGTACGGGGGTGGTGGGTCTCCTGGTGGGCCGTACGCGTCTGCTGGCGGGTCGTATGTGGGAGGACCGCCGGGGCCGTTCTCGGTGCCGCTGCGGTTGAGCCCCAAGGTGCTGCTGATCGATCCCGTACGGATGCTGCCCTCGTTGCTGGTGCCCCTGGTCGGTGTGCTGGTGGTGGGCGGGTTCTCGCCCAGGTCCTACCTCTGGGCGGCGTTCGGCCTGGTCGGGACCGTGGTGTTCGCCCTCATCCGATGGGCGACGTTCACGTACGAGATCGCCGGTGACCGGGTGGAGATCAAGCGCTCGCTCATCAGCCGCTCGATCCGCACCATCCCGCTGGAACGGGTGCGCGGCGTCGACGTGTCCACCCCGCCCATGCACCGCCTCCTCGGCCTGGCCGTCCTGAAGATCGACACCGGTGCGAGCGGGGGCGACGGCGAGGCCACCCTCGACGGCGTCACCGTCGGAGAGGCCGAACGGCTCAAACCCCTCCTGCTGCGCCGCGCCCGCACAGAGGCCACCCCCACCGCCAGACCCGAGGAGGAGAGGCACGCGGAGGGGGTGCCGTCGGAGCGGGTCATCTTCGCCGTCCCGCGCAGGTGGCTGTTGTACGGGCCGCTGTCGGGCGCGTACCTGCTGACCCCGTTCGCGCTCGCGGGTGGCGCCGTCGGCCTGGCCTTCCAGTGGGGCGACGACCTCGGCTTCGGCCGCAACGCCGCATGGAGCGTCGGAGAGTGGCTGTGGCAGCGCCCCTCGCTGCTGGTGGCGGCCATGGTGCTGCTGATCGTGGCGATGCCGATCGCGGGCGGCGTCATGTACGCGGTCTTCAACTGGGACTTCCGGCTCAAGCGGCGCGACGGCTACCTGGTGGCCGAACGCGGGCTGATCAACCGGCGCAGCGTGTCGCTGGAGTCCCGGCGGGTGCGCGGCTACGAGATCGTCGACGGCCTCGCCGAACGCTGGGCCGGTGTCGTCCGCGCCTGGGCCATCGTGACCGGGCTCGGCGACTCAGAGACCCGCGGGCAGCTCCTGCCGGTGGTCCCTCGCGCGGACGCCACGGCGGTCACCGGCGACGCCATCGGCCCCTACCAGGCCGAGCTGCGGCCCCACCCGCCGATCGCCCGCAACCGCCGCCTGTTCAGGGCCGTCTTCCCGTGGCTCGTCCCGGCGGCGCTGGCTGGCCTGCTGCTCCTGCTGACGGGGCTGACCGTGTGGTGGGTGCTGCTCGTGGTCTCCCTCGTCATGGCCGCCCTGGGCGTCCCCCTCGGCCTCGACCGCTACCGCTCGCTCGGTCACGGCTACGACGGCGACCGCGTGGCGGTCCGCTCGGGCTCGCTCAGACGGTCGACGGCCGTGGTGGAACGCCGCGCCGTGGTGGGCTGGCGGCTCCACCAGACGTGGTTCCAGCGGCGGGCGGGCGTCCTCACCCTGACGGTGGGGGCCGGCGCCGGCAAGGGCGGATACTCGGCCATCGACGTCTCCGAAGCCCAGGGCAGGGATTTCCCCGCCGAGGTGACACCCGAGTGGCTGGCCCCGTTCCTCAACCCTCCACCCGGCCCGCACACCCCCTCCGATCCTCCGTCCACCGGCTGACCCTTGCCCCGGGTGTGACAGGGCACGGGCAGCCCTTCAGAGGCACTTCTTGTCAGCTGTCAGGACTGCCGGGTCACGCGTACGGTGAAACGCCCGGCCAGGCGTCCGCCTCTTGCCTGGGCCGGGCAGGTGAGGCCGCGGCCAGTACAGACCCCGGCGCGCCATGTGAGCTGAGGTCGCGGCACGCACGGACTCTCGCGGGCCCTGTGGGCTGGGGCAGTACAGACCTGGCGGGCCCTGCGAGTTCAGGCGGGTGCGCTCACGTGCATCCGTCGCTGTCAGTCCTGGCGGCGGGCGCCGAACATGATCTCGTCCCAGGTCGGCACCGAGGCACGGCGTCCGCGCGAGCCCTTGCGGGACTGGCGGGCCGGCTTGGGCGCGGGCGTCGGCGCGGGAGGCTCCTCCTTGGCCGGAGGCTCCTGCTCGGCCTGGTCGTCCTTGCTCGGCCGGGCCGCGGGCACCGCCTTCGCCCCCGGCTTGGCGCCCTTGGGCTGATGCTTGCGGCCGCCACCGGTCTCCGTTTCGGCCTGGACCTCGGGAGCCTTCTTCTCCGCCGCCTCGGTCTCCCGTACGGGCGAGGGGTCGCTTTCGGGAGCCTTTCGCGCGGCGGGAGCGCCGGCTGTCACGGGGCCCTCCGTGGCGGGCCCGGAGGCGTCGCCGGTCGATCCCGGGCTCTGCGCCTCTGCGGCAGTGGGAGGCTCGGCGGCGGCAGCATGGGTCTCGGCATCGGTGGCGTCGGACACCGGGGCCTCGGCAGTCTGGGCCGTCGGGTCGGCGGCGGGTGTGGCAGATGTCTGCGCCTGGGCGGGCGCGGATTCCGGCTCCCGCGTGGGTGACGTACCGGGCTGCTCAGCCGTAGGCACCGACCGCGCGGCGGGTGCGGTGCCCTGGTCAGCGGCTGGCGTCGCCTGTGTGGCGGATGTGGTGCCCTGCTCAGCCGCGGGCGCCGACTGCGCGGTCGGTGTGGTGCCCTGCTCAGTGGTTGGCGTTGCCTGCGCGGCAGGTATGGCGCCCTGCGCAGGCGACGATGCTGCTTGCGCGCCAGGAGTGGTGCTTTGTGTGGGCGACGGTGCCGTCTGCGCAGGTGGTGTGGTGTCCTCTGCGGGCGACTGCGCCGACTGCGCGGCGGGTGCCGGGGTCTGAGCGACCGACGACGGCGTCTGGGTGGCTGGTGCCGGAGTCTCTGTGGCGGTCGATGCCGTCTGGGTGGCCGGTGTTTCCTGCTGCTGAGCAGGTGCGTCGGCGCTGCCGGAAGAGGCTTCCGGCTGGTGGTCGCTTGCCGGAGGGCCGGTGGTCACGGCGTCTGCCGCGACGTCCGCGTGGTCGTCGATGCCGTCGGTGATGGGTGCCGGGGCATCGGTGGGCCGGGTGGCGGTGTCGGCAGCGGCGGGTTTCGGTGCCTGGGCGGGTGTGGATTCCGGCTGCTGCGTGGGTGACGTCCCGGACTGCTCGGCCGGTGATCCCGTCTGGGCGGCCTGCGTCGTGGACTGCTCGGCCGGTTGTGTGGTCTGCTCAGGCGGTGTCGCCGGAGTCTGGGCAGCGGGCGAGTCGTTGGTCGGCGCCTGAGCCGCCTCAGGAGCGGAAGGTTGCCCGACGGTCTCCGAGGACGCGGCGGTCGGAGCCGACTCCACGGGCACGGTGCTCTCGGGCGTGGTCTCCCGGAAGGGGGAGCCACCAGGCGCGCCGGAGGAGGACGGCCCCGCCGGAGCGGCGTCGGTGCGCGCCTGCGGGACGAACCGGTCCGAAGCCGGCTGAGCCGCCGTCGGACGCTCCGGCCGCGACGCCGCGCTCCGGTCCGGGTGTGCATCGGTCGGACGGGTCGTGCCGTGGTCTGTGCCCGGCACCACGCTCCGGTCGGAGTGTGAGCCGGTCGGACGGGCCACGCCGGGCTCTGCTCCCGGCACCACGCTCCGGTCCGGGTGTGGGCCGGTGGGGCGGTGGCCGGGACCGGTCGTGCGGTCGGGGGAGACCCGGTCGTCGGCGGGGGCGTAGAAGGGCTGGGGGCGGGACGGGCCGAGGTCCGGGAGCCAGGGGGAAGGGCCGCGGCGGGTGTCGTCGCGGGCGGGCGGCGCCGGGTCGGGGTCGCGGTCGAAGGCGGCCGGCGGAAGGTCCACGGGGAGCTCGCGGGCCGGCGGGTCGTAGCCGACCGCAGGCTCCTCGGGCTGGGAGCCCGGCCTGATGACGGACGGGAACGGCAGCGGGTCGGACGTCAGCGGCGGCACCGGCTGCAGCTTGGCCATCCGGGGCGCGAACGGCGTGACCGTGGTGTCCTCCACCACGGGATCAGGGTCGAAGTCGGCCGAGGACAGGCGGTGAGCCTCGTCGTCGTGCGGGCTGACGTGGCGGCGGCGCGGGTCGAAGAGCCACTCGGCGTGGCGCGTGTGACCGTTCCACACGTAGCCGAGCTTGACCCGCCACAGGCCGTCGTCGCGCTTGGCGGAGTCCCAGTCGATCTCGTCGGCGGGCACGCCGCGCCGGGTGAGCCGCTCGGCGACCAGCTCGCCCAGGGTCGGGCCTGCCGCGGTCTCGCCGGGCATGCGGACGGTGACGCGCTGCGCCTGCTGCGCGACGTACTCGCGCTCCTGGAGCACCGGCCCCTCGAACCAGCGGACCCGCTCGACCGGGATCCCGGCCGTGGCGGCGATCTCTTCCGCGGTCTCCCCGGCACGGATGCGGGCCTGGATCTCCTTGGGGCGCAACGGACTCTCCACTTCGATCTCGTACTGGCCGAGACGGGAGAAGTTGCCACGGACGGCAGCACGGAGCCGGTCGTCCACAGGAAGAGTGAAGCGCGTGCCCCGCCCGGCAGTAGCCAGCACGAGATAGGTGCCGTCCTCACTCACCGCGACGAGTCGGAGCTCCTGCATGCGAGTCCCTTCGTCAGCGTCGCCATTCTTCCCCCGGACCCTTGAGTCTCTCGCGTGTGCCGGTTGCCTGCCAGCACCGTACCCGGCATGTCCGAACATCGCCTTGCTGGGATAGCCGCGGGGCGTTGTGACGCCAGTCACATTTGACGAGTCCATCCTCTCAGAGCCCGCCGGTGCGCAGGAGGAGGTTAGACGTCCTCGTCGGATTCTGGCGAATCGGTTCGCACTTCGGGCGGGAGGCGGCCGGCGCGGTGAGGGCCGCGGTCGCGTACGGGGAGGGCAGGCCGGAACGTCGGGGCACGATCGACGAGGTTGCCGCCCCCGCCGGGCGGAGGCACGGCGGGACACGCGTTCGCGCCCATTCTTTACCTGGGGGAGACCTGCCCGAGCACCCGGTCCAGGTACGCGTTGCCGAAGAGGCGGTCGGGGTCGAGGCGGTCGCGCAGGGCGGTGAAGTCGGCGAAGCGCGGGTAGACGCCCGAAAGGTACGCGGCGTCCTTGGTGTGCAGCTTGCCCCAGTGCGGGCGGCCTCCCAGCCTGGTCATGATCTCCTCGACGCCCTCGAAGTAGGCCGGGTTCGGGGTCTCGCGGTAGATGTGGCAGGCCACGTACGCGCTCGGCCTGCCGTACGCGGTCGACAGCCAGGCGTCGCTCGGCGGCGTCACCCGCACCTCGACGGGGAAGCTGATCTGCCAGCCCATCCGGTCGATCAGGTCGCGCGTCTCGCGCAGCGCCTGCCCGAGCCGCTCGCGCGGGATCGCGTACTCCGTCTCCAGGAAGCGCACCTCCCGCCGCGCGGTGAAGATCTTGTACGAGGTGTCGACGGCTTCGGAGTCGCTCAGGGCTGCGGCGCTGACGGCGTTGATCCGGGGGATCAGGCCGGGGAGGCGGGCGCCGACGGCGCAGGCGGCGCCGAACAGGGTGTTCTCCAGGAACACGGCGTCCAGCCAGTGCCGGAACGCGTTCGGCGGGTCGGGCGGGCCCGGATGCCGGTTGTTGGTCTTGACCAGGCACGCGTCGGTGTGCGGCAGCCAGAAGAAGTCCAGGTGCTCGTTCTCGGCGGTGAGGGCGTCGAGCGAGTCGAGGATGCGGCTGAGCGGCAGCCGCCTGCGCCGGTGGTGCAGCAGGAACGCGGGCTCCACCCGGAACGTCACCGCCGTCAGCACGCCGAGCGCGCCCAGCCCGACCCTGGCGGCGTCGAACAGGTCCTCGCCGGGCGCGGTGGTGACGAGCGAGCCGTCGGCCAGCACCAGTTCCAGGCCGGTCACCTGGTCGGCCAGGCCGCCGCTGTCGCGTCCGGTGCCGTGCGTGCCCGTCTGGATGGCGCCCGCGACCGTCTGCTCGGTGATGTCGCCCATGTTGGCCAGCGCCAGGCCGCGCCCGTCGAGCAGGGTGTTCAGCGTCTTGAGCGGGGTGCCGGCCAGGACCGTGACCTGGCCGTCCGCCCAGGAGCGGACGCCGGTCAGCCCTTCGGGGCGCAGCAGGATGCCGTCGGTGAGGGCCACCCCGGTGAAGGAGTGGCCCGTCCCGGCCATGCGCACCCGCCGTCCGCCCGCCGCGGCGTCCCGCACGGCCCGCGCCACGTCGTCGGCGGAGGCCGGCGTGCGCACCTCGGCGGGGGAGCAGGTCTGGTTGCCTGCCCAGTTGGTGAACGCCATGCGCGCGGGTTCTCCTGGCTGGGGCTTCGTTCCGGTCAAACGTGAACGATACTCACTGTTCCCAGCCTTCGGGAAGCGGGAAGACGTCGCCCGGCTTGAGTTCCTCGTGCTTGATGACGTCGTCGACCGTGACCAGGTGGTAGCCGTTGCGCTGGAGGGTCTTGATGATCGACGGCATCGCGTCGACCGTCTGCTTCACCCAGTCGTGCATGAGGACGATGCTGTTGCCCTTGGCGACCGACAGGGTCTGCTTCTTGATCTTCTCTTCGTTCTTCGACTCCCAGTCACGGGAGCCGCCGGTCCACAGGATGATCGGCATGCCGAACTCGACCGCGACGTCCTGGACCTGCAGGTCCGACATCCCGTACGGGGGACGCAGCAGCTTGGGTTCGACCCCGGCCGCCTTCTTGATCGCGTCGTTGGTCTTCTTGATCTCGCTGCGGATCGTGGCCGCGGTGGACTTGGTGAAGTCGGGGTGCGCGTAGCTGTGGTTGCCGATCGCGTGCCCCTCCTTCACCATGCGCTTGACGTAGGCGGGGCGGCTCTTCACGTACTGGCCTTCGAGGAAGAACGTGGCCTTGGCGTCGTGCTCTTTCAGGATGTCCAGCAGCTTGCCCGCGTACTTGCCGGGCCCGTCGTCGAAGGTCAGCGCCACGCACTTCACCCGCGTGCAGTCGACCTCCTTCGCCTTGGGGTCGGCGACCGCCGGCGCGGGGGCCGCCATCACGGCAACCGCCGCGATAGCCAGGAGTGAAGTCAAATGTCGGGACATAACTGTAGTTTCCAATGTGAAGGGTGATGCGAGGGATGTCCCGACGGTAGCGGATCAGCTCTCCACCGGTGAAGGCGCTCCGGGAAGTCTCAGCAAACCCGAACCTCCGATCCCCACCACCACGGCCAGCGCCGCGCACGCCACCGAGAACCCGTACGCGCCGGACGCCCCGACCATCTCGGTGAGCCGGCCGCCCGCCCACGCGCCGATCGCCACGCCGAACCCGATCGAGGTCGAGATCCACGCCATGCCCTCGGTGAGCAGCGACGGCGGCACCAGCCGTTCGGTCAGCGAGAAACCGGTGATGAGCGTCGGCGAGATGGCCAGCCCGGCCACGAAGAGCGTGACCGCCATGACCCGCACGTCACCGACGAACATGATCGGCAGCAGCCCGACCACGAACACGCCGAGCGCCCGGACGAACCGGCCGCGCAGCGAGATCCGCCAGCGCCGCGAGCCGAACCAGAGCCCCGACACCATCGACCCGCCCGCGAACGCGGCCAGCAGGAACCCGGAGGCGCCCTTGACCCCGTGCTCGTCGGCGTACGCCACCGTGATCAGGTCGACCGAGCCGAAGACCGCGCCGAGCCCCAGATAGACGCAGGACAGCAGAGCGACGCCGGGGATGAGGATGGGGGTGCCGCCCGCCGAGCGGACCGGCCGCACCGGCGGCTGGGTGCGCCGCTGCAGGGCCAGCGCGACCGACCCGGCGAGCATCGCCACCAGCGCCACGGTCAGACCCGCGTACGGGTTCACGGCCGTGGCCAGGACGGTCACCAGCGCCGGCCCGGTCACGAAGATCACCTCGTCGGCGACGGACTCGAAGGCGAAGGCGGTGTGCAGCTTCGCCGACCCGCCGTGCAGGTGGGACCAGCGCGCCCGGACCATCGACCCCAGCGACAGCGACGTGGCGCCGGTCACCAGCGCGGCGGCGTACAGCGTCCAGTCGGGCAGCCCGAGCCCGGCGCTGAGCATGAGCGCGACCAGCGCGAGCGCGTTGACCACGGCGAACGGCAGGATGACCCGGCCCTGTCCGAACCGGTCGGCGAGCCGCCCGGACAGGGGAGCGGCGACGGCGAAGGCGATGCTCAGCACCGCGGACACCGCCCCGGCCATCGCGAACGACCCGGTGAGGCCCTGGACCAGCAGCACCACGCCGATGCCGAGCATGGACATCGGCATCCGGCCGAAGAAGCCGGCCAGCACGAATCCCTTGACGCCGGGCCCTGTGAACAACCCCCGGTAAGGCCCGACCATCTCACTGTCTCCTTACTGTGCAGGCATAACTTCGCGCATCGTCTGTCCGGATGGCAACAGATTTCTTGGCGAGTGGGTTAACGTGTCCCGGGTGTCCGGTCTTCCCTCCTTGCGCGCGGTGCTGCTCATGGTCACCGCCGTGCTCGCGGTCACGATCGCGGCAGGCGGCGTGGTGCTGGTCATGGGGGAGGATCCGTCCGCCGGCCCGGCGGCGCGGGAGACGGAGAAACGGCCCGAGAGGCAGACCGCGGGCCTGGACAAGCTCGTCCCCACCACGCCCCCGACCGCCGCTCCGGTGAAGGAGTTCGGCGAGGGCGGCGCCGGCGTCACCCCCACCCCGCCGCGCGTGCTCGCCATCGCGCCGGGCGAGGTGCCCAAGGAGACCCGCTTCGCGCTGTCGGCGCTCAAGCACGTGCAGAAGGCCATCGTGGTGGACGCGGGCTCGGTCAAGGTGGCCGGCACCGGGCTCAACCTGCTAGCGGTGGACCAGGCCGAGTTCCGCTCCTGGACACCCGAGGCGGTCGCCGGGCATCCCGGCGTGTGGAGCGCGCTGGCCAGAGGGGAGTTCGTGGCCGACGCGGCGGCCGTGCGCAGGTACGACCTCAAGCTCGGCGCGTACTACCAGGTGGACGGCGGGCCCCGGCTGCGGCTGGCCGCCTCCGCGCCGCTCGGCCTGACCGGGGTCGACGCGCTGGTCGGCACCGAGCTCGGCCGCGCGCTCGGGCTGGCCCCCGGCGTGGCGGTGCTGCTGCACGGCAAGGAAGGCAAGATCAGCGAGGCGGGCGTGCGCAAGGCGCTCGGCCAGGGCGCCCAGGTCGTCATGCTCGACAAGGCTCACCGGGAACGCGAGCAGCCGCGGCGGGCCGCCGTCACCACCGGCAGGCCGGGCAGCTACCTGGAGCTGTACCAGCAGGCGGCCACCCGCTGCCCCGGCCTGTCATGGACCGTGCTGGCCGCCATCGGCCAGGTGGAGAGCAGCCACGGCCGCAACAACGGCCCCTCCAGCGCGGGCGCGCTCGGGCCGATGCAGTTCATGCCCGCCACCTGGAAGGCCTACGGGGTGGACGGCGACGGCGACGGCGAGAAGGACATCTGGAGCCCGTACGACGCGGTGCCGGGAGCGGCGAACTACCTGTGCGCCGTCGGCGCCGGCCAGGGCGGCGAGAAGCTGCGCAAGGCCGTCTGGCACTACAACCACTCGTGGGACTACGTGAACAAGGTGCTCGGCATCGCCGACGCCTACGCCCGCTCCTATACCTGAGCGGGCCTGCGCTTCGGCGCAGGGCAGCAGGTGAGCGCGCAGGGCACCGGCTCCGGCTCGTCCATCAGCTCGCGCACCATCCGCACGAACGCCGGGTGGGTGCCGGCCGTCGACGCCCGCTCCATCGGCAGCCCGCGCTCCTCGGCCACCTGCCTGGCCTCGGTGTCGAGGTCGTAGACGACCTCCATGTGGTCGGAGACGAACCCGATCGGCACCAGCACCGCGGCCTCGGCGTCGAGCTCGCGCAGGTGGTCGCAGACGTCCGGCTCCAGCCAGGGCACCTGCGGCGGGCCGCTGCGCGACTGCCACACCAGGTCCCACGGCGCGGTGCGGCCCAGCGCCCGGTTGACCAGCTCGGCCGTGCGGCGCAGCTGCGCCTCGTACAGGCCGCCCGACGGCCCGGCGGTCTCGGCCATGGAGACGGGGATGCTGTGGGCGGTGAAGACCAGCCGGGCGTGGTCGTGGCCGGCCCTGTCCTTGAGCCGGTCGAGCGCCTGCCGGGTGTGGTCGGCCATCGCCGCGACGAACCCGGGATGGTCGCCGTAGTGGCGCAGCTTGACCAGCTCGGGGCCGCCGTCGAAGGAGATCCTGGCGATGTCCTCGTAGTACTGGCGGCAGCTGGAGTAACCCGCGTAG
The DNA here is from genome assembly GCF_019396385.1 of Nonomuraea harbinensis. GTDB lineage: Bacteria > Actinomycetota > Actinomycetes > Streptosporangiales > Streptosporangiaceae > Nonomuraea > Nonomuraea ferruginea. Next base: position 86,085 of record NZ_JAHKRN010000002.1, read on the forward strand.
GCGGAGGTGGCGAACACCGCGGCCCTGCGCACCCCGTCGCCGGCCATCCGGCGCACCGTCTCCTCGCCGAACGGGTGCCAGTTGCGGTTGCCCCAGTAGACCGGCACGCCCGCCACCGGGCGCAGCGCCTCGACCAGGTCGCGGTTCTGACCGTTGATCGGGCTGACGCCGCCGAAGCCCTGATAGTGCTCGGCGACCTCCAGCAGCCGCTCGCGCGGGACCCCCCGGCCGCGCACCACGTTCTCCAGGAAGGGCATCACGTCGTCGGGACCCTCGGGACCGCCGAACGACAGCACCAGCAACGCGTCGTAATGTGCCACGTGAACAAGCCTATGGCGGCGTGCCGGCGGTCCCGTCAGGAGGTAGGTTCGGACAAGTGAGCCCCTTTGACGATATCCGTGACTATGTGGCCATCCCACGTGTCCACTCGCTGAAGCTCTCCCCCGACGACTCCCGGCTCGTCTCCGTGGTCCAGACGCTCAACCCGGACGGCAAGTCGTACGGCACCGCGCTCTGGGCGATCCCCCTGGACGGCGAGCCGTACCGCCTGACCCGGTCGGCCAAGGGCGAGGCGGCGGCCGAGTTCACCGCCACGGGCGACCTGCTGTTCACCAGCCCCCGCCCCGACCCCACCGTTAAGGACGGCGACGAGGAGGTGGCGGCGCTCTGGCTGCTGCCCGCGGGCGGCGGCGAGGCCCGCCGGATCGCCGCCCGCCCCGGCGGCGTCGGCGCCTTCAGGACCGCGGGCGACACGGTCGTGTTCGCCTCCGACGTGCTGGACGGCGAGGAGGCGGACGAGGCCGAGCGGCGCAAGGCTCGCAAGGACGCCGGGACCAGCGCGATCCTGCACGAGAGCTACCCGGTCCGCTACTGGGACCACGACCTCGGCCCCGGCCGCACCCGCCTGTTCGCCGGCAGGCTCGGCCCCGACGGCCTGGAGGACGTCCGCGACCTCACCCCCGACCCGGGCGAGGCGCTGCGCGACGCCGCCTTCGCGCTCACCCCAGACGGCCGCACGGTGATCTCCACCTGGCGGATCCCGCTGTCCCACGCCGAGCAGCGCGTCGAGCTGGTCGCGATCGACGTGGAGTCAGGGGAGCGGCGCACGCTCGCCAGTGAGGAGGGCCACGACTTCGGCGGCCCGCTCGCCGTCTCGCCGGACGGCACCAAGATCGCCTGCGTCCGCGAGCGGCACGCCGCCCTGGACCGGTCCGTCCGCATCGAGCTGTGGATCGGCGACCTGGCCACCGGCCAGGGACGGACGTACGCGCCGGACCTGTTCCCCTCGGACGTCGTGTGGGCGCCGGACTCCGCCGCCGTGCACCTCGCCGCCGACCACCAGGGCCGCCGCCCGGTCTTCCGGGTCACGCTGGAGGACGGCGAGGTGACCAGGCTCACCGCGGACGACGCCTCCTACCTCGCGCTCAACGTCTCGGCCGACGGCGAGTCCCTGTACGCGCTGCGCAGCGGGGTCGCGCTGGCCCCAGGCCCCGCCAGGATCGGCCTCGGCGGCGACATCACCGACCTGCCCTCGCCCGCGCCGCGCCCCGAGACCCCCGGCACCCTCACCGAGGTCACCGCCACCGCCGACGACGGCGTCACCATCCGCGGCTGGCTCGTGCTGCCGGAAGGCGCCTCCGCCGCCGACCCGGCGCCGCTGCTGTTGTGGATCCACGGCGGCCCGGTGGCCTCCTGGAACGACTGGCAGTGGCGCTGGCAGTCGTGGATCATGGCCAGGCACGGCTACGCCGTGTTGATGCCGGACCCCGCGCTGTCCACCGGCTACGGTCAGGGCATGATCGACCGCGGCTGGGGCGACTGGGGCCCGCGCACCATGGCCGACCTTGAGGCCATCGTGGACGCCGCGCTGACCAGGGACGACCTCGACGCCGGGCGCACGGCCGCGATGGGCGGCTCGTTCGGCGGCTACATGGCCAACTGGGTCGCCGGCCACACCGACCGCTACCGGGCGATCGTCACCCACGCCTCGCTCTGGCACCTCGACCAGTTCGCCGGCACCACCGACGCGGCCATGTACTGGCAGCGCGAGTTCGGCCCCGCGGGTTCGGAACGTTACAGCGACCTCTCGCCGCACCTCGCCCTGGACAAGATCACCACCCCGATGCTCGTCATCCACGGCGACAAGGACTACCGGGTGCCCATCGGCGAGGGCCTGCGCCTGTGGTGGGATCTGCGGCGCAGCGGAGTGGAGTCGAAGTTCCTGTACTTCCCGGACGAGAACCACTGGATACTCAAGCCGGGCAACGTCGTCGCCTGGTACGAGTCCGTCCTGGCCTTCCTCGCCCACCACGTGCTGGGCGAGGAGTGGAAGCGACCGGAGTCGGTGGCCTGATGCCCGGCAGCACCACTCCCGCCGGTTTCCTGCGGCTGGCCGAGGACATCGCCCGCGAGGCCGGCGACATGCTGCTGGCCAAGCGGCCCTCGATGTCCACCGGCTCGGCCGACATCGAGACCAAGTCCAGCCCCACCGACGTCGTCACCGTCCTGGACCGGGCCTCCGAGCAGCTCATCCGCGAGCGCATCCTGGCGGTCAGGCCGGGCGACCGGATCCTCGGCGAGGAGGAGGGCGACCGGCCAGGCGAGACCGACGTGCGCTGGGTCGTCGACCCGATCGACGGCACGGTCAACTTCCTGTACGGGCTGCCCGACTGGGCCGTGTCCATCGCGGTCGAGGTGCGCGGCCGGGTGGTGGCGGGCGTGGTGAACGTGGCGCCGCGCGGCGAGGTGTTCACCGCCGCCCTGGACGAGGGCGCCTGGCTCGGCGGCGAGCGGCTGCGGTGCAACCCGGCGCCGCCGCTCGGGCAGGCGCTGGTCGCCACCGGGTTCGCCTACGGCGCGGCGCGGCGGGCCGTCCAGGCCGAGGTGCTGACCGGGGTGCTGCCGCGGGTACGCGACATCAGGCGCGGCGGATCGTGCGCCGCCGACCTGTGCTCGGTGGCGCTCGGCCGGGTCGACGCCTACTACGAGCGGGGCGTCAACTACTGGGACCACGCGGCGGGCGGGCTGGTCGCCGCCGAGGCCGGGGCCAGGGTCGGCGGCCTGCACGGCGGGCCGTGCGGCGCCGAGATGGCGCTCTGCGCGCCGCCGGGGCTGTTCGAGGAGCTGCACGACCTGCTCGCGGCGCTCGACCCGGCACGCGACTCCTGAGGTGAGGACGCCGACGGCCGGAGCCACTCCGTCGGGGCTCCGGCCGTCGGCGTGAAAACCACGTCAGCGCAACGGGATACCGTGATCGTCCGCTAGGCGGCGCAGATCCTCGATCTCGGCGGTGAGGGTGTCGGCGAGGTAGTCGTCACCGGCGCTCCTGGCTTCCCGAAGACCCTTGTAAGCCTGGTCGAGGCGGCTTTCGATCGTGGTCGTGAACTCGCCCATCTCACCTACTCTCTCAGGGGTTCGATTCGTGCGGGGCGAAGGCCCACCCGCCCGTGCGGAGCCCGAAGGGGGACACGGGCGCATGGGTGTCTCGCAGGCATACCCAGACCTCTCGCCGTCCGAAACATGGAATTCTCTGTGGGCTGCGTCACCTGTCCCTGGACATGCCTTACCGTGCGCTTATCGAAGCGAGGGGCACAATGAGTCATCAGAACCAGAGGAAGGTGTGGCAGCGTGCGCGTACTGGTGGTCGAGGATGAGAAGGTTCTCGCCGACGCTATCGCGACCGGTCTGCGGCGCGAGGCCATGGCCGTGGACGTCGCCTACGACGGCGGCGGGGCGCTCGAACGCACCTCCTACATCGACTACGACGTGATCGTGCTCGACCGTGACCTGCCGGTCGTGCACGGCGACGAGGTCTGCCGCCGCCTGGTCGGGCAGCGCACCGCGTCGCGGATCCTGATGCTGACCGCCTCGGGCGACGTGGACGACAAGGTGGAGGGCCTCGGCCTCGGCGCCGACGACTACCTCGCCAAGCCGTTCGTGTTCGTCGAGCTGGTGGCCCGGGTGCGGGCGCTCGGCCGCCGGTCGGCGCCGGCCCTGCCGCCCGTGCTGGAGCGCTCCGGCATCCGGCTCGACCCGGGCAAGCGGCTCGTGGAGCGTGACGGCCGGGAGATCGTGCTGACCAAGAAGGAGTTCGCCGTCCTGGAGGAGCTGCTGCGCGCCGAGGGCGCGGTGGTCAGCCAGGAGGACCTGCTCGACAAGGCATGGGACGAGAACATCGACCCGTTCACCAACGTGGTGCGGGTGACCATGATGACGCTGCGGAAGAAGCTGGGCGAGCCTCAGGTGATCGAGACCGTCCCCGGCGTGGGGTACAAGTTGTGACAGAACCGTCGGATCGGGAGCCGGGCCGTGAGTCGGTGCCGACGCATCCGATGATCAGCCCGCACTCGGCGCGGGCCGCCAGGCAGGGGCCGCCGCCCCCGCCGAGCGGGCCGCCTGCCTGGGACGGCCCGCCGCCGCCCGAGTACGGCCCGGTGAAGCACGACCCGGCGGCGGGCATCAAGGGTCTGACCGGGAAGGTCAGCATCCGCTGGCGGCTCACGCTCACCTACAGCGCGATGTTCTTCACGGCCGGCGCGATGCTGCTCGTGGTCATGTACTTCATCATCCGCTCGACGCTCTACACCGGGTTCGAGTTCCAGCTCCGGGTGCCCGGCTACATCTCCCCGGAGTTCGCGGCCGACCTGCAGCAGCAGGTGCAGCTGCTGCGGGTGAACCAGATCGGCGAGGTGCTGGACACCCTCGTCAGGCAGTCGGTCCTGGTGCTGCTCGGCGTCGGCATCCTCGCGCTCATCCTCGGCTACTTCGTGGCCGACCGGGCGCTGCGGCCCGTCACCCAGATGACCGCGACCGCGCGCAAGCTCTCCGAGAGCACGCTGGCCCACCAGCGCATCGGCCTGGAAGGCCCGGACGACGAGCTGAAGGAGCTCGCCGACACCTTCGACGACATGCTCACCCGGCTCAACGTGGCCTTCGACACCCAGCGCCGGTTCGTCGCCAACGCCTCCCACGAGCTGCGCACGCCGCTGACCATCAACAGGACGGTGCTGGAGATCGCGCTGTCCGACCCGGAGGCGTCCCAGGACCTCAAGGCGCTCGGCCGTACCCTCCTGGAGGTCAACGCGCGCAACGAGAAGCTCATCGAGGGCCTGTTGCTGCTGGCCAGGAGCGAGCGCGAGCTCGCGGTGCGCAAGCCGGTGGACGTCAAGGAGGTCGCGCAGACGGCCGTGGACCAGGTGACGCCGTTCGCCGCGGAGCACGGCGTCACGCTCACCACCGAACTGGTGAGCACCCCTACCATCGGCGATCCGGTGCTCCTGGAACGGTCGGTGAGCAATCTGCTGGAGAACGCCGTCAAGTACAACCTTCCCGAAAACGGAAAAGTCTGGATCCGTACGGGAATGGTAGACGGGGCCTTGGTTGTTCAGGTGGCCAACACGGGGCAGCATGTCCCGGCGTACGAGGTGAACAGCCTGTTCGAACCGTTCAGGAGGCTCAACGCCGACCGGGTGGATTCGGCCAAGGGAGCGGGTCTCGGGCTGTCCATCGTCCGTGCTGTGGTGCAGGCTCACGGCGGCAACGTCAACGCGGTGCCGCGGGAGGGTGGCGGACTAGTGGTGACGATCCGGCTGCCGCGACGTTGATCCGGCGTGTTGCCCCACGGGGGGCGTCTCGTTCGCGTCGCACATGTGGTTGGATGTGCCGTCGAACACGGTGGCGCATGACGCCAAGGCTGTGGGTTTCGCCATATTTGGCTAACCACTGCCGTCGGCAGCAGGCCCTGACGTGTTGGGAGGTTCGTCGTCCGTTTCCTCGGGGTACCGAGAGGAAATCTCCCCGGCGGAACGGGCACAAGATGAGCTTCCCGGACGTTAGAACACGCGCGATGAGCGCGAACACATATTGATGAGGGGGATGGAGTAAGCACGATGGCTACCGACTACGACAGCCCGCGCAAGACCGATGACGACCTGAGCGAAGACAGCCTCCAGGAACTCCAGGCGCGGCGCACTGACAAGTCGTCTGGCAGCATCGACATCGACGAGACCGACCTGGCCGAGTCGCTGGAGCTGCCCGGTGCGGATCTGTCGAACGAAGAGCTCAGCCTGCGCGTGATCCCGCGTCAGGCTGACGAGTTCACCTGCGCGCGCTGCTTCCTGGTGCACCACCGCAGCCAGCTGGCCTCGGAGAAGAACGGCCAGCAGATCTGCCGGGAGTGCGCCGCCTGATAAGGAGGCATACGCGTGGCATCACCTGATCGACACTCAGAAGACGAGGCCGCCGACCCCGGTCAAGAGGTCGGCGAACTCGTGGGCAGGCTCACCCAGCCGGGTGAGCTCGAACCGGCCGAGCGGCGCAAACTGCTCGGCCGACTCACACGCGCGCTTTCCGTGGGCGCGGCGAGAGCCAGGAAGTCCGGCGCCGGCCGCGGCCGCTGGCTGGCCGACGTCTTCCTCAACATCGCGCCCCGCATCCCGATCAGGGACCTGCACACGCTCTCCCAGCACCACCAGGGCCTGACCGGCGAGGAGCTCGCCGACGACCTGGTACGCACCGCCATGAAGGGCACGATGACGGTCGGCGCCATCGGCGGCGCGGTCGCGGCGGCCGAGTTCGCCGCTCCTCCTCTCCTCCTCTCCGCCCCCGCCCAGCTCGTCGCCGAGACCATCGTGGTGGCCGCCATCGAGGTCAAGCTCCTCGCCGAGCTGCACGAGGTGTACGGGGTGCACGTCGACGGCACCGGCGCCCAGCGCGCGATCGCGTTCACCGCCGCCTGGGCCAAGCAGCGCGGGATCGACCCGCTGGCCCCCTCCTCGGTGACGCTGGCGCTCGGCGCCGCGACCAAGACCGCGCTGCGCAACCGCCTGCTGAGGGTCCTCGGGCGCCACCTGACCACGTTCGGCCCGTTCCTCACCGGCGCCGTGGCCGGCGGCACCCTCAACCGCATGGCCACCAAGAAGCTCGCCGCCGCCATCCGCGACGACCTGCGGGTCAAGACGCTGCCGCCCGGCCAGGAGCGCGGGCGCTTAGGCCCGTAGCCCGCCGAACCTCCGCACGTCCCCCTGCCGCCCGCCCCCGCTCATCTCAGCTCCCTGCTCCGCCCCCTGAACTCCGCCACCACCTTGCCGTCCGCCCTGCGCACCGTGACGTCGTAGACGCCGCTGCGCCCGTAGCGGGTGCGCTCGGCGGCCTCGGCCACCAGCACGTCGCCCTCACGGACGGGGGAGACGAAGGTGATGTCGGCTCCGCCCGCGACCGTGACGGCGCCGTAGGTGTTGCACGCGCACGCGAACGCCGTGTCGGCCAGCAGGAACACGTAGCCGCCGTGACAGAGCGCGTGCCCGTTGATCATCTGGCCGGTGACCTTCATCCGGCACACGGCCCGGCCGGGATCCAGCTCGACCAGCTCGATGCCGAGCGCGGCGGAGGCGGTGTCGTCGTCCATCATGCGACGCGCGGTCTCCAATGGACCCTCCCGATACCGACCGACTGTTCGGTAATCACTTCACGCCTGACGGCGCCTGTCAAGCACGCGGGCCGTCACCCGTCGACTTCGAAGAGGATCGGCGGGAAGACGCGGATGATGGCCGGGTATGTCCTAGCTGCCGTCGCCTGACCGGGAGGGACCATGGCCAAGCCGTTCGCCTCGTCGGCGGACCTCGCCGACAAGACGCGCTCCTTCGAGGAACTGGCCGAAGGCGTGTACGCGCTGACCGCCGAGGGCGACCCCAACGTCGGCGCCGTCGAGGGCGAGGACTTCCTCGTCTGCTTCGAGGCCATGGCCACCCCCGTGGCCGCCCGCGAATGGCTGGCGCTGCTGCGCGAGCACACCGGCAAACCGGTCCGCTACCTGGTCCTGTCCCACTACCACGCGGTGCGGGTGCTGGGCGCGTCGGCGTTCGGCGCGGACGTGATCGTCGCGCACGAGAAGACCCGCGAGCTGATCGCCGAGCGCGGCGCGGAGGACTGGGCCAGCGAGTACGCCCGCATGCCCCGGCTGTTCCAGGAGCCCGCGTCGATCCCCGGCCTGACCTGGCCGACGCTCACGTTCGGCGACCGGCTCGCCATCGACCTCGGCGGCGGGCGCGGCCGGCTGGAGCTGCACCACTGCGGGCGCGGCCACACCGAGGGCGACCTGGTGGCGTGGCTGCCGGAGCAGCGCGTGATGTTCGCCGGCGACCTGGTCGAGTCGCGGGCCGCCCTTTACACCGGCGACGCCTTCCACCGCGCATGGGCGTCGGCGACGCTGGACCGGGTCGCCTCGTTCGGCGCGGAGACGCTGGTCGGCGGCAGGGGAGCGGTGGCGCGCGGCCGGTCGGAGGTCGACGCGGCCATCGCCCAGACCCGCGAGTTCCTGCGGGTCATGCTGCGTGAGGTCGGCGCGGTCCACGAGCGCGGCGGCACGCTCAAGGAGGCGTTCCAGGCCGCGCACCGGGCGCTCGAACCCCGCTACGGCGCCTGGCCGATCTTCGAGCACTGCATGCCGTTCAACGTCTCCCGGCTGTGGGACGAGCTGGACGGGGTCGAGCGGCCGCGCGTCTGGACGGCGGAGCGCGACCGCGAGGTGTGGGCGCGGCTCCAGAGCTGAGGAGGGGCGATGCAGGACGCGCAGGTCATCGTGGTCGGCGCCGGGCCGGTGGGGCAGACCGCGGCGCTGCTGCTGGCCCGCTGGGGGGTGCGGGTGCTGGTCCTCGACGGGCGGCCGGGGCGCGAGCCGGCCGGGTCGAAGTCGATCTGCCAGCAGCGCGACGTGCTCGACATCTGGGCGTCCTGCGGCGCCGGCCGGATCGCGGAGGAGGGCCTGGCCTGGACCACGGCCCGCACGTACTACCGGGGCGAGGAGCTGTTCTCCTGGACCTTCGACGGCGGGCCGGGGCTGCCCGCGTGCGTGAACATCTCGCAGACCCGCACCGAGCAGATCCTCGACGCGGCGCTCGCCGCCCAGCCGCCGGCCGAGGTGCGGTGGGACCACCGGGTCACCGGTCTCGAACAGGACGACGGCGGCGTCACCGTGCGCTGCGGCGACCGCGTGCTGCGCGCCCCGTACGCGGTGGTCTGCGCGGGCGCCCGCGGCCAGGCGCTGCGGCAGGCGCTCGGGGTGACGTTCGACGGCGAGACGTTCGACGACCAGTTCCTCATCTGCGACGTCCGCGCAGACCTGCCCGGCTGGGAGCACGAGCGGCACTTCCACTTCGACCCGGTGTGGAACCCCGGCCGCCAGGTGCTCGTCCACCCCTGCCCCGGCTCCACCTACCGCATCGACTGGCAGATCCCGCCGCACGCCGTGCCCACCGACGAGGAGGTGGCGCGGAAGATCCGGACGATCGTCGGCGACCGCGACTACGAGCTGCTGTGGCGGACGACCTACCGCTTCCACTCGCGCATCGCCTCGCGGATGCGGGCCGGGCGGGTGCTGCTGGCGGGCGACTGCGCCCACCTGGTCGCGCCGTTCGGGGCGCGCGGCCTGAACTCCGGGGTGCCCGACGCCGAGAACGCCGCGTGGAAGCTGGCGTTCGTGCTCAACGGGTGGGCGCCGGAGGAGCTGCTGGAGACGTACCACGACGAGCGGCACGCCGCCGCCCGCGAGAACCTGGAGGTCACGGCGGCCACCATGCGCTTCCTCGCGCCCCGTACGGACGAGGAGCGGGCGCGCAGGCGCGCGGCGCTGGAGACCGCGCTGGCCACCGGGCGGGCCGAGGGCGTCGACTCCGGGCGGTTCGCCGAGCCCTTCTGGTACGTGGACTCGCCGCTCACGACCCCCGACCCCGGGCGGCCGTTTTCGGGCAGGCCGCCCAAGGGCGCGCTGTGCGATCCCTGCCCCGGCGTGATCGTGCCCGACGTGCCGGTGCCCGGGGGACGGCTGCGCGAGCTCTGCCGCGACGGTTTCCTGGTACTCCTGGGCGAAATGTGTGATTCGGGTTTGTTTGCGCAGGTCCTGGGCAAGGTCTGTACGGCGCCGCTCGTCGTCCGCGAGCTCGCGGAGGTGGATGGGTCGGGCGTGCTCGCTGAGAGGCTCGGCGCCAGACCCGATGAGGCGTGGCTGATCAGGCCCGATGCCCATATCGCCGCGATCGTCCCCCATGCGGGGCCGGACTCGGTGGTGGCCGCTGTGAGGCGCGCTTCGCGCCTTCCGTGACAGTGAGTCTAGGAGGAATTGGGTGGTTGGCCGTAGTTCGTTTCTGATCGTCGCGAACCGGTTGCCCGTCGACCGGGTCGTCGAGCAAGACGGAACGGCCTCGTGGCGCCGGAGCCCTGGTGGTCTCGTCACCGCCATCGCGCCGGTCATGCAGCGTCGCCACGGCGCCTGGCTGGGCTGGCCGGGGGCGCCGGACGAGGAGTTGGAGCCGTTCGAGCAGGACGGGATGAACCTCATCTCGATCCCGCTGACGGCCGAGGAGATCGAGCTCTACTACGAGGGTTTCTCCAACGCGACGCTCTGGCCGCTCTACCACGACGTGGTGGCGCCGCCGGTGTTCGAGCGGTCGATGTGGGAGGCGTACCGGGCGGTCAACGAGCGCTTCGCCCGCGCGGCGGCCGCGCACGCCGAGCAGGGCGCGGTCGTGTGGGTGCAGGACTACCAGCTGCAGCTCGTGCCCGCCATGCTGCGCGAGCTCAGGCCCGACCTGCGCATCGGCTTCTTCCTGCACATCCCGTTCCCGCCCGTCGAGCTGTTCTGGCAGCTGCCGTGGCGGCGCGAGCTGGTCCAGGGTCTGCTCGGCGCCGACCTGGTCGGCTTCCAGCTGCCCGGCGGGGCCGCGAACTTCCGCCGGTTGTGCCGCAGGCTGCTCGGCGTCCCGTACAAGGGCAGTGAGATCTTCCTGGAGGACCGGATCGTCCGCACGCAGGCGTTCCCGATCAGCGTGGACTTCGGCGAGCTGGACGAGATGGTGCGCCGGCCGGAGGTGGTCTCGCGCGCCAAGGAGATCAGGATGGAGCTGGGCGACCCCGAGCACGTGCTGCTCGGCGTGGACCGGCTCGACTACACCAAGGGCATCGGGCAGCGCCTGGAGGCGTTCGGCGAGCTGCTCAAGGACGGCCGGATCACCCCCGGCGAGGCGGTGTTCGTGCAGATCGCCACGCCCAGCCGGGAGCGGGTGGAGGAATACAGGCGCCTGCGCGACGACATCGAGCTGCAGGTGGGGCGGATCAACGGCGAGACCTCGGAGTTCGGCAGCCAGCCGATCCAGTACTTCCACCAGTCGTACCCGAAGGACGAGCTGGCCGCGCTCTACCTGGCGGCCGACGTCATGGTGGTCACGCCGCTGCGCGACGGGATGAACCTGGTCGCCAAGGAGTACGTCGCCTGCCACCACGACCTGAACGGGGCCCTGGTGCTCAGCGAGTTCGCCGGGGCGGCCGACGAGCTGCGCCAGGCGTTCCTGGTCAACCCGTACGACGTGGAGGACCTCAAGCGCCAGATGCTCGCCGCCATGCGGGCCACGCCGCACGAGCTGGCCCGGCGGATGCGTACGATGCGCCGCCGGGTCGCCACCTACGACGTGGACCGCTGGGCCAGCGAGTTTCTCAGCTCTCTGGAGTCACCGTCCGCTTCAGAGCCCGCCATGAGTCGTAGCGCTTCTTGGCCGTCCGGTTGACCACGATCTGCGCGACGGACATGCCGACGCCCATCACGACGGCGTAGCCGATCGCCTCACCCATGCTGACCTCGGGCGAGTCTGGGTCGATAGGCGGCTCCTTGCCGGTCGCCTTCACCCAGGCGAACCCGAGCAGCTTCCTGGCGGCCCAGGCTGTCACCAGCCCCACCAGGCCCCCGACGACTCGCCAGGCGATGTCGGGCTTGTCATCCGCCATGCGATCTCTCCTTCCCCTTTGTAACGAACCCTAGTCTGTGCCGCTTCGAGGCCCCGGCAAGCCGTACCATAAGGAGGCATGACTCAGCAGCGACTACGCCATGCGTCCATGCCCGAGAAACCCTCTCTCGACGGCCTGGAGCAGGTATGGGTAGCCCGCTGGGAAGAGCAGGGCACCTACCGGTTCGACCGGTCGAGGCCGCGCGAGCAGGTCTACTCGATCGACACGCCGCCGCCCACCGTCTCCGGCTCCCTGCACGTCGGTCACGTCTTCTCCTTCACCCACACCGACATCATGGCCCGCTACCAGCGCATGATCGGCAAGTCGGTGTTCTACCCGATCGGCTGGGACGACAACGGCCTGCCCACCGAGCGCCGCGTCCAGAACGTCTACGGCGTGCGCTGCGATCCGTCGTTGCCGTACGACCCCGACTTCGTGCCACCGGAGAAGCCCGGCAAACGTGAGGTCTCCATTTCCCGGCGCAACTTCGTGGAGCTCTGCCACAAGCTGACGGAGATCGACGAGCGGGCGTTCGAGGAGGTGTGGCGGCGGGTCGGCCTGTCGGTCGACTGGTCGCTGCTCTACACCACGATCAGCGACGAGTCGCGCCGGGTGTCGCAGCGGGCGTTCCTGCGCAACCTGCGGCGCGGTGAGGCCTACCTCGCCGAGGCGCCGACGCTGTGGGACGTCACCTTCCGCACCGCCGTCGCCCAGGCCGAGCTGGAGGACCGCGAGTGGCCCGGCGCCTTCCACAGGATCTCGTTCTACGGCGAGAAGGGGCCGGTCTGGATCGAGACGACCCGGCCGGAGCTGATCCCGGCCTGCGTGGCGCTGGTCGCCCACCCCGACGACGAACGCTACCGGCCGCTGTTCGGCACGTCCGTGCTCACTCCGCTGTTCGGCGCCGAGGTGCCGGTGCTGGCCCACCACCTGGCCGAGCCCGACAAGGGCACCGGCATCGCGATGATCTGCACGTTCGGCGACGTCACCGACGTGACCTGGTGGCGCGAGCTCAACCTGCCGACCCGGCCGGTCATCGGCTGGGACGGCCGGCTGCTGCCCGAGCCGCCCGAGGGCGTCGAGACCGACCCCTACAAGGAGCTGGCCGGCAAGACCGTCCACAGCGCCCGCGAGCGGATCGTGGAGCTGCTGCGCGAGTCCGGCGACCTGGAGGACGACCCGCGGCCGGTGCGGCGGCCGGTCAAGTTCTACGAGCGCGGCGACAAGCCGCTCGAGATCGTCACCACCCGCCAGTGGTACATCCGCAACGGCGGGCGCGACGAGGCGCTGCGCGAGCGGCTGCTGGCGCGGGGGCGCGAGCTGGCCTGGCACCCTCCGCACATGCGGGCCCGCTACGACAACTGGGTGGGCGGCCTGGCCGGTGACTGGCTGATCTCCCGTCAGCGGTTCTTCGGCGTGCCGTTCCCCGTCTGGTATCCACTCGACCAGGACGGGCAGCCGGTCTACGACGAGCCGATCCTGCCGCCGGAGGAGGCGCTGCCGGTCGACCCGTCGTCCGACGCCCCGCCCGGCTACGCCGAGGAGCTGCGGGGCGTGCCCGGCGGCTTCATGGCCGACCCCGACGTCATGGACACCTGGGCGACCTCGTCGCTCACGCCGCAGATCGCCGGGCGCTGGGAGACCGACGACGACCTGTTCCGCCGGGTCTTCCCGGCCGACCTGCGCCCGCAGTCCCACGAGATCATCCGCACCTGGCTGTTCGCCACCGTCGTCCGGTCCCACCTGGAGTTCGGCGGCCTGCCCTGGAGCGACGTGGCCATCTCCGGATGGATCCTCGACCCCGACCGCAAGAAGATGTCCAAGTCCAAGGGCAACGTGGTCACCCCGATGGACCTGCTGGAGCAGCACGGCTCCGACGCGGTCCGCTACTGGGCGGCCAACGGGCGCTACGGCGTCGACACGGCCTTCGACGCCGGACAGCTCAAGATCGGGCGCCGGCTGGCCATCAAGATCCTCAACGCGTCGAAGTTCGTGCTCGGGCTCGGCGAGGGCGGCGGCGAGGTCACCGAGCCGGTCGACCTGTCGATGCTCGCGGCGCTGTCCGGCGCGGTGCGCGAGGCCACCGAGGCCTTCGGCGGCTACGACCACACGCGGGCGCTGGAGGTCGCCGAGCGGTTCTTCTGGACCTTCTGCGACGACTACCTGGAGCTGGTCAAGGCCAGGGCCTACGGGAGCGACGCGGCGGCGGCGTCGGCCCACGAGGCGCTGCGCCGCGCGCTCGACGTGCAGCTGCGGCTGTTCGCGCCGTTCCTGCCGTTCGTCACCGAAGAGGTGTGGTCCTGGTGGCGCGAGGGCTCGGTGCACGGCGCCGCCTGGCCGGAGCCCGGGGCCGGCGCGGGCGACCCGGCGGTGCTGGAGGCCGCGTCCGAGGTGCTCCGCCAGGTGCGCAAGGCCAAGTCCGATGCCAAGCAGTCGATGCGGGCGGAGGTGTCCAGGCTCACGGTGACCTCGCCCAGGGCCGGGCTGGTCCGGCTCGCCCAGGACGACCTGTGCGGTGCCGGGCACGTCGAGGAGTTCGTGCTGGAGCACGGCGAGGAGACCTCGATCGAGGTGGAGCTGGGCTGACGCGGGAGTTTCCCCGCGGGCGGGCTCGCCGCGGGAGGAATACGGGGCGGTCGATAGGCGCGCGTCCCGCGCTTGGACGTGCCAGTCTTGGAGTGTGCTGAGCGACCGCCCCACCAAACTCGTGCCGCCCGTGCTGGCCAAGATGGCGGCCTGGAGCCTGTGCCTGATCCTCACCGGCGTGGTCGTCTTCTACTTCGTCCAGGTCATCGCCCGGCTCAGCTTCGTGGTGCTGCCCGTGGCCATCGCCCTGCTGCTGACCGCGCTGCTCTACCCGATGACCAGGAGCCTGCGCCAGGCGGGCATGCGGCCCATCTACGCCACCTGGCTCACCATGATCGCGGCCCTGGCGGTCCTGGCCGGCACCGGCTGGCTCGTCGGGGCCCGCGCCACCGACGAGTTCCCCAACCTGGTCAAGCAGGTCCAGGCCACGGTGGGCGACGTGCAGGAATGGCTGGTGACCGGGCCGCTCCACCTGCAGCAGACGCAGATCACCCAGTACTTCAACGAGGTGGTCGCCCTCATCGAGGCCCAGCGCACGGCCATCACCGGCACGGTGCTGACCGCCGGGGCCGTGGCCGTCGAGGTGCTCGCCTCCATCGTGCTGCTGCTGTTCGTCACGTTCTTCCTGCTCAAGGACGGCGACCGGATCTGGGGCTGGTTCCTCAAGGGCTTCGGGCGGATGTCGCCGCGGGTCGACAGGGCGGGCCGGGCCGCGTGGAGCACGCTCTCCCACTACGTGCAGGGCAGCGTGCTCGTCGCCGCCGTGCACGGCGTGGTCATGGGCATCGTGCTGGCCGGCATGGGGGTGCCGCTCTGGGCGCCGCTGGCCGTGCTGATCTTCCTGGCCAGCTTCATCCCGATCGTCGGCATCTTCTTCGCCGGCACCGTCGCCACCCTGGTCACGCTCGGCGCCAAGGGCATCGTGTACGCGCTCATCTTCGTCGGCATCCTGGTGGTCGAGCAGCAGCTGGAGAACCACGTGCTGCAGCCCCTCATCGTGGGGCGGGCGCTGAAGTTCCACCCGCTGGCGATCATCCTGGCGCTGTCGGTGGGCGGCATCCTGGCGGGCATCGCCGGGGCCGTGGTGGCCGTGCCGGTGGCCGCGGTCATCTACCGGGCGCTCCCCGAGCTGATGACCGACCTGCCGGCGCTTCCACCACCCTCCATGGTGGCGGTCGCCCCACCGGTCGCCGCCGGCCCGGAGCTGCCCGGCGGCCCGGCCGGCTCCCAAGGGCCCGCCGACGACGGGAAACCCGGTGCGGCGGGACGATCCGGTGCTGACAGCGAGTAATCTCATCACCCGTGACCCGCTCCACCCTGACCACCCCGCCACCCGGCGCCGAGCCTCCGAAGACGCACCCTGACGGGCCGTCCGCGGGCGGCTCGCTCGGCTCCCACTTCAGCCGCTGCTTCGGCTGCGGCGACGACCACCCCACCGGTCTCCACATCGCCGCCGTCACCCCCGACGGCGCGAGCGTCGAGGCCGCGTTCACCGTGGGGGAGTCGCACCAGGGCGCGCCCGGGCTGGCGCACGGCGGCGTGCTCGCCAGCGCCATGGACGAGGTCATCGGAATGTCCATCTGGCTGCTCCGTAAGCCCTATGTCACGGCACGGCTGGAGACCGACTACCTTCTCCCCGTTCCCGTCGGCACGACACTCCACCTGCGCGCCTGGTGCACCGGGATAGCGGGCAGGAAGGCGTACCTTGAGGCTGAGGGGCGCGTGGGCGCCCCGGGCGGCCCGGTCGCCGTCCGGGCGGCGGCGCTGTTCATCGAGGTGGACATGACGCACTTCGCCGAACACGGCGACCTCGCGGCCCTGCAGGCCGAACACCAGGACTACGAGGTGAACCCGTGAGCGAGCCGGAGGTTCTCATCCAGCGGCTCGACCCCGGCCTGCCGCTGCCCTCCTACGCCCATCCCGGCGACGCCGGCGCCGACCTCTACGCCGCCGAGGACGCCGAGCTGCTGCCGGGCGAGCGGGCCGTCATCCGGACCGGCGTGGCGATCGCGCTGCCCGACGGCTACGCCGCGTTCGTGCATCCCCGCTCGGGGCTGGCCGCGCGCCACGGCGTCACGCTGGTGAACGCCCCCGGCACGGTCGACGCCGGCTACCGCGGCGAGATCAAGGTCACCTTGATCAACACCGACGCGAAGGAGCCCTTCAGGCTGCGCCGCGGCGACCGGATGGCCCAGCTCGTCTTCCAGCGGGTGGAGACGGCGGCCTTCCGTGAGGTCGGCGAGCTGCCCGGGTCGGCGCGGGGCACGGGCGGCCACGGTTCCACAGGACGTTGATACAGGGAGAGTGAGACACAGTGTTCCGTCGTCGCCGTCGTGAGCAGCAGGAGCAGGTGGCCGAGGCGACCGCTCAGGCGCCCACCCGCGAGTCCGGCCCGTGGGACGCCGACGAGCCCCACCCCGACACCGAGCGGATCGACCTGGGCGGCCTACGGCTGCCCCACAACCCGGCCTTCGACGTCCGCCTGGCTTCGGTGGGCGACCAGCACGTCGGCGTCGTCGTGCTGTGGGAGGAGAGCTCGCTGCAGCTCCAGGCGCTGGCCGCGCCCAAGTCGTCCGGGCTGTGGGAGGAGGTCAGAGCCAAGATCAAGAGCGCCGCCAAGACGCTGGAGGAGCGCGAGGGGCCGTTCGGTGCCGAGCTGGTGGGCAAGGTGACCGTGGAGGGCTCCGACAGGGCCGCCCGCTATATGGGCGTCGACGGGTCGCGCTGGTTCCTGCTGGCCGTGGTCAACGGCCGGGCGGCGGTCGACGACGAGCTGGCCGCCGCGTTCGTCGACTTCATCAAGGACATCGTGGTGGTGCGCGGCGACGAGCCGATGGCCCGCGAGGAGTCGATCCCGCTGCGCCGTCCGAACGACCAGGCCGCCGCCGAGCAGCCCGAGGTGCGTGAGAACCCCTTCAGGCGAGGGCCGGAGATCAGCGAGATTCGCTGATCAGCCCTCATCACATAGGCTGATTCATCATGAGTACGGCAGAGCCTCCCAAACGTGGGGGATTGCGCGGTCTCCTGAGCCGGCTGACCTCCAGCCAGTCCGAGATCGAGGCCCAGGAGCTGCGCGAAGACGCCGACGAGGCCGGCGCCACCCCCATCGCCGCGTGTGGCGGCCGCCGCCGCTTCTGCGTCGCCGGTACGCTACGTACCGTCACCCTGCGCCCGAGAGGCGGGGCGCCCGCGCTCGAAGCCGAGCTCTACGACGGCTCCGACGTGATCGACCTGGTCTGGCTCGGCCGCCGCAAGATCGCCGGCATCGAGCCGGGCCGCCCGGTCAAGGCCGAGGGCCTGGTGAGCATCCAGGACGGACGCAAGGTGATGTTCAATCCGCGATACGAGCTGCGCCCAGGGAGTTGATCAGGTGAGTGCCGAGGCCGAAGAGGCCGCCCACCAGACCGTCGAGGCGGCGGTCCGAGCCCAGCTCGCCAAGGCGTTCGGCGGCGTCCGGGGCATCGCCGAGGCGGCCGTCCCGACGATCGCCTTCACCCTGACCTGGATCATCACCGAAGAGCTCCGCCTGTCGCTCATGATCAGCATCGCGCTGGCGGTGCTGCTCCTGGTCGTCAGGCTGGTGCAGCGGTCGACGCCGCAGTTCGTCATCAACAGCCTGATCGGCATCGCCATCGGCGCGTTCTTCGCCAGCCGTACGGGTGAGGCCAAGGACTACTTCCTGCCCGGCATCTTGTGGAACGGCGCCTACGCGGTCGCGATGCTGGTCTCGATCGTCACCCGGTGGCCGGTCGTCGGATTCCTCATCGGGTCGGTGACCAACGACCCGGTCGGGTGGCGCAAGGACCCGGGCATCGTCAAGCTCTGCACCCGGCTCACCTGGCTGCTCATGCTCCCGTGTGTGGTGCGGGTGGCGGTGCAGCTGCCGGTCTACCTGTTCGGCGGCGGCGACCAGGCGGTGGCGGCGCTGGGCTTCGCGAAGATCGTCATGGGGTGGCCGCTCCAGGTGGCGGCCCTGACGGCGATGGTCTGGGTGCTCGGCCGCGGCCGCACCCCGATCACCCCACCGGCCACCTGACCCCGCCCTGCCGGGACCCCGCGCTCCATGGCGGGGTCCCGCGCCGGGAGACGGGTCAGTGCTGGGAGAGCAGGCGGGCGAGCTCCTGCTCCACCTCCTGGTTGGCCACGAAGAGCAGCTCGTCGCCCGCCTCCAGCGGATCGTCGGCGGTGGGCACCAGCACCCTGCCCTCGCGCAGGATCGCCACCAGCGCCGCGTCGGTCGGCCACGGCACCGAGCCCGCCCGCTGGCCCACCACCGGCGCGTCCTCGGCCAGCGTGAGCTCGACCAGGTTGGCCTGACCCTGGCGGAACGTCATCAGCCGCACCAGGTCGCCGACGCTCACCGCCTCCTCGACCAGCGCGCTCAGCAGACGCGGCGTCGAGACGGCCACGTCGACCCCCCATGACTCGTTGAACAACCACTCGTTGTTGGGGTGGTTGATCCGCGCCACCACGCGCGGCACGCCGTACTCGGTCTTGGCCAGCAGCGACACGACGAGGTTGACCTTGTCGTCGCCGGAGGAGGCGACGACCACATGGCAGTTGTTGAGCCCGGCCTCGTCGAGCGAGGCGATCTCGCACGCGTCGGCGAGCAGCCACTCGGCCCGCGGCACACTGTCGATCTTGATCGCTCTGGGGTTGTTGTCGATGAGCAGCACCTCGTGGCCGTTCTCCAGGAGCTCGGCGGCGATGGAGCGACCGACGGCCCCCGCTCCGGCGATGGCGACCCGCATCAGTCTTCCTCCTCCGGCGCCGCGGCCAGCAGCTTGTTGACCCGGTCCATGTCGCGCTCGGCGGCGATCATGTGGAGGACGTCGCCCTCCTGCACCACCGTCGATCCGGTGATCACCACGGCCTCGCCCATCCGGTTGATGAACGCGGCCCGGGCGCGCGCCCGGTCCTCCAGGTCGACCACGCGGGTGCCGATCCACGCCGGGTTGACGGTCACCTCGGCCAGCACGACCGTGCCGGTCGGGTCGCGCCAGAGCGGCTCGGTGCCCTCCGGCAGGAGGCGGCGCAGGATCTGGTCGGCGGTCCACCGCACGGTGGCCACGGTGGGGATGCCGAGCCGCTGGTAGACCTCGGCCCGGCGCGGGTCGTAGATGCGGGCCACCACGTTGTCGATGCCGAACGTCTCCCGGGCCACCCGGGCGGAGATGATGTTGGAGTTGTCGCCGCTGGAGACGGCCACGTAGGCGGAGGCGGACTCGATGCCGGCCTCGGTGAGCACGTCGCGGTCGAAGCCGATGCCGGTCACCCGGCGGCCGCGGAACCCGGCCCGCAGGCGGCGGAACGCCTGTGGATCGCGGTCGATGATCGCGATCGAGTGGCCGTTGTCCTCGAGGATGTGGGCGAGGGTCGAGCCGACCCGGCCACATCCCATGATCACAATATGCATACTCCCCCGCACTTCGCGGTCATCTGGACGCTCGACACCAGTATGGACCGCGCCGGGCGCTCGCCGTCTGCCTGGATCCGGGAGCGGGCTAACATTCCGTAACGTGGCGAAAGCATCGGATCTCGTCAAACGCCTGCTCGTGGGACGAGCCCTGCGCAGCGGCCAGCTCCACGAGCAGCTCCTGCCGAAGCGCCTCGCGCTGCCGGTCTTCGCCAGCGACGCCCTCTCCTCCGTGGCGTACGCGCCCCAGGAGATCCTCGTCATCCTGTCCCTGGCGGGTGTGGCGTTCTACTCCTACAGCCCGTGGATCGCCATCGCCGTCATCGTCGTCATGATGACGGTGGTGGCGTCGTACCGGCAGAACGTGCACGCCTACCCCAGCGGCGGCGGCGACTACGAGGTGGCCTCCACCAACCTGGGGCAGAACGCCGGGCTCACGGTGGCCAGCGCGCTCATGGTCGACTACGTGCTCACCGTCGCGGTGTCGGTGGCCAACGGCGTCGACTACGTGGGCGCCACGATCCCGTTCGTCGCCCAGCACAAGCCACAGGTCGCGATCGGCATCGTGATCCTGCTCACACTGGTCAACCTGCGCGGGCTGCGCGAGTCGGGGCTGGCGTTCGCGGTGCCGGTGTACGCGTTCATGTTCGCCGTGCTCGGCATGATCGCCATCGGCTCGTACGAGCTGGTCTTCCTCGGCATCGAGCTGCGCGCTCCCACCGCCGACTTCGGCATCGTGGCCGAGCAGAGCGACCTGACCGCCTTCGCCGCGGCGTTCCTGATCCTGCGCGCCTTCTCCACCGGCTGCGCGGCGCTCACCGGCGTCGAGGCCATCAGCAACGGCGTGCCCGCCTTCCGCAAGCCCCGGAGCCGCAACGCCGCGAAGACGCTGCTCATGATGGGCCTGATCGCGGTCGCCATGTTCGGCGGCATCACCGCGCTCGGCCTGGCGTCCGGCGTCAAGGTGGCGGATCCGTCGGTCGCCGCGACCGACCTGCTGCGGCCCGACGGCACTCCCGTCGGCCCCGGCTACCACCAGCAGCCGATCATCTCGCAGGTGGCCGACGCGGTCTTCGGCGGCGGCTCGGCCCCGTTCTACGTCATCTCGGGCGTGACCGCGCTGGTGTTGTTCCTGGCCGCCAACACCGCCTTCAACGGCTTCCCCGTGCTCGCCTCGATCCTGGCCCAGGACCGCTTCCTGCCGCGCCAGCTCCACACCCGCGGTGACCGGCTGGCCTTCTCCAACGGCATCATCATCCTGGCCCTGGCGGCGTGCCTGCTGCTGTGGGGCTTCCAGGCCGACGTCAGCCGCCTGCTCAACCTCTACATCGTCGGCGTCTTCGTCTCCTTCACGCTCAGCCAGACCGGCATGGTCATCCACTGGACGCGCCGGCTGCGTACCGAGGACGACCTGAAGGCCCGCCACCAGATGCACCGGTCGCGGACGATCAACTTCTTCGGCGCCGTGATGACCGGGCTGGTGCTCGTGGTCGTGCTGGTGACCAAGTTCGCGGTGGGCGCGTGGATCGTGTGCATCGCGATGCCGCTGCTGTTCCTCATGATGAAGGGCATCAGGCGCCACTACGACAACGTCGCGGCCGAGCTGGAGCTCACCGAGGACGTCGACATGACCACGCTGCCCGCCCGCAACCACGCGATCGTGCTGGTGTCCAAGGTGCACAAGCCGACCATGCGGGCGCTCGCCTACGCCCGCGCCACCCGGCCCTCCACGCTGGAGGCGATCACGGTCGGCGTCGAGGGCGAGGACGCGCGCCGCCTGCGGGAGGACTGGGAGCGCCGGGGCATCCAGGTGCCGCTGAAGATGCTCGACTCGCCCTACCGCGAGATCACCCAGCCGATCCTCGACTACGTCAAGTCCGTACGCCGCCGCTCCCCGCGCGACGTGGTGACCGTCTTCATCCCCGAGTACGTGGTCGGCCACTGGTGGGAGCACCTGCTGCACAACCAGAGCGCGTTCCGGCTGAAGGCGCGGCTGCTGTTCAAGCCGGGCGTGATGGTGACCAGCGTGCCGTGGCAGCTCCACTCGTCCACCCGGCTGTCCGGCCGTCCCGAGCCGCTCGCCCCCGGCGGGGTGCGCCGCCCGCTGCAGCGCTCGTCCGGCGAGAAGGACGTCAACCGCCGCTGATGCGGACGCCCAGGCGCGCGGAGTCCGCGGCGGTCCAGCCGGGGGGCGGGGCGACGGCCGCCCACCCGTACACGATGAGCGACCCGTAGCGGTGGCCGTAGCCGGGCGGGGTGCCCAGCCCGGCCGTCATGTCGCCCAGCACCTGCCAGAAGGTCACCAGGGGGAACCAGTTCATCTGCGGGTTGATCGCCGGCGCGCGCGGCTCCTCCAGCCAGGCCGGCCGGTCGAAGATGAGCCGGGGTGTCCACCACACCACCGGGTCGGAGGCGTTCTGCAGGTAGACCACCCGCGGGTGCGGCTCGCCCGCCAGGTCGGCGGGCCGCTGCGCGAACCGGACGATCTCGCCCGACCCGTAGACGGGCCGCCAGACCGGGCTGCCGGGGTCGCGCTCCGTCGTGAGCTCGTACCAGATGGGGTTGGCGTACGGCGAGCCGATGAACAGGGCACCGTCCGTGCGGGCGACCATGTCGTCCAGCCCGCTGAACGCGCTCTCCACCGAGTAGGAGCCGAGGCTCTCGCCGCCCACCAGGAGCAGCGGCCGGTCGTCCGCGGGCAGCCGCTCCCAGCGCTCCCTGACCGCGTCGAACAGCGTCCGGCCGGCCACCGCCGCCCGGTCCCTGTCGACGAGGAACGACACCCAGCTCGGCAGGTACGAGTACTGCACGGCGACCGTGGCCGTGTCGCCGTTGTACATGTACTCCAGCGCCTCGCAGAGGCCGGGATCGACCCAGCCCGTGCCGGTGGTGCCCAGCACGGCCAGCACCGGCCGCTCGAACGCGCCGGTGCGCTCCAGCTCCCGCACCGCCAGGTCGGCCCGCGCGCGCGGCGTGGGCGCGGACTCCAGGCCCACGTACACCCTGATCGGCTGCTCGGCGGGCTTGCCGGAGAACGTCTCCAGCTCTCGCGGGGTCAGCGCGGCGCCGGTGAACGTGCGCCCCTCCTTGCCGAGTTCCTGCCAGCCCACCAGCGACCGCGGACCGCCCGACAGCTCCGGCGAGGCCGGGCGGCGCACGCCCGCCTGCGTGCTCTCGTTGGCCACCGACGAGACGTTGTTCATCGCGGCGACGAACCCGGAGAACAGCACGTCGTTGAAGAACACCGCGATCAGGAAGGCCACCAGGATCCCCCCGATCGCGTGTCCCACGATGTGCGGGACGTAGCGGTCGAGCCACCCGATCAGCTTGCGCCCGCCCAGCCGCACCAGCCGGGCCAGCGTCAGGAACACGCAGAACAGCACGGTGGCCAGCCCGATGATGACCGGCGGATACCAGGGGATCACGGTGTCCATGCCCATGAGCGCCCGCAGGTCGCGCTGCCAGCCGTAGCTGTAGGACAGCGCCGCCACCGTCAGCGCCGCGCACACCCCGAGCATGACCTCCCAGGCCCGCCGCACCCACCGCGCGGGCGGCCGGTAGCGGATCACCGCCCGGCACCCGGCCCCGATCGACGCGCCCACGCCGTAGCCGAGTATGGCCGTGACGGCCCCCATCACCCCCTGGTACTCCCACGTACGCGGCAGCAGCGAGGGCGTCAGCGAGGCGCAGAAGAACAGCGTGGCGAGGAGCGTCCCGGCGAAGCCGAGCCTCCTGCGCACCACCCGCCCCGACTCCGTCACGATCGTCAACCGTAGTCGAGCGGGCCGGGCGGGATCCCTCCGGGCATAGGCTGTCGGGTGTGGAACAGGCATCGCTCGAGCTGACGGTAGGTCCGGTCGCCCACGGCGGCTGGTGCGTGGCACGCCATGAGGGCCGTGTGGTCTTCGTCCGCCACGCGCTGCCAGGGGAGCGGGTCGTGGCCGAGGTCACCGAGGAGACGAGCCGTTTCCTGCGGGCCGACGCGGTGCGCGTCATCGAGGCGTCGCCCGACCGGGTCGTGCCGCCCTGCCCGTACGCCGGCCCCGGCCTGTGCGGCGGCTGCGACTGGCAGCACGCCACCCTGGAGGCGCAGCGCCGGCTCAAGGCCGACGTGGTGGCCGAGCAGCTGCGCCGCCTCGCCGGCATCGAGCGCGAGGTCGTCGTCGAGGAGGTGCCCGGCGCCAAGGACGGGCTCGGCTGGCGCACCCGCGTCCAGTTCGCCGCCCTTTCCGACGGCCGGCTCGGCCTGCGCAGGCACCGCTCCCACGAGATCCAGCCGATCGACGCCTGCCTGATCGCCCACCCCGAGGTGGAGGCCGTCGGCGCCGAGTCGCACGACTGGCCGGGCGCCCGCGCGGTCGAGGTGATCGCCTCGTCCGGCGGCGAGCGGGCCGTCGTCGTCACCCCGCGCCACCGCCGCCCCGTCGCCGTGCCCGACCTCGACGCGCCCGCCGCCGTCCTGCTCGACGAGGGCAAGGGCCGCACCGCCGCGCGGCGCGGTTCCGGCGTGCTGCACGAGCGGGTGGGCGAGCGCGAGTTCCGGGTCGCGGGCAGCGGCTTCTGGCAGGTCCACCCGGGCGCCGCCGAGACCCTCCTCGACGCCGTCCTCGCCTACGCCGCCCCCGAGCCGGGGGAGTGGGCGCTCGACCTCTACTGCGGCGCCGGCCTGTTCGCGGCCGGCCTGGCCGAGGCGGTCGGCCCCGAGGGCGCCGTGTTCGGCCTGGAGTCGGAGGCCGCCGCCGTGCGCGACGCCCGCGCCAACCTGCGCGACCTGCCCCAGGCCAGGATCGAGCGCGGCCGCGTCGAGGACGCCCTCGACCGCTACCAGATCGAGCGCGCGGACCTCGTGGTCGTCGACCCGCCCCGCGCGGGCCTGGGCCGCGACGTGGTCTCCCGCGTCGCCGCCCTTGAGCCGTCACGCGTCGTGTACGTGTCCTGCGACCCCGCGACGCTGGCCCGAGACCTCGCCTGGCTGGCCGAGCGCGGCTATCCGCTGGCCGACCTGCGGGCCTTCGACGCCTTCCCGATGACCCACCACGTGGAGTGCGTCGCCCTCCTGGTCAGAGCCGGACAGCCTTAGAGCCAGCCCATGCGCTGCGCCGTCCTGATCGCCTCCAGCCGGTTCTGCGCGTTCAGCTTGGTCATGGCGCTCGACAGGTAGTTGCGCACCGTGCCCTCGGTCAGGTGCAGCTCGCCCGCGATCCGCGCGATCGGGTGGCCGTCGGCGGCCAGCCGCAGCGCGTCGCGTTCCCGGTCGGTGAGCGGGCTGTCGCCGGCCGCCATCGCGGCGGCGGCCAGCTCGGCGTCGAGATAGCGCCCGCCCGACTGGACCTTGCGGATCGCCATGGCCAGCTCCTCGGCGGAGGCGTCCTTGCCGAGGAACCCGCTCACCCCGGCGGCCATGGCCCTGCGCAGGTAGCCGGGCCGGCCCAGGCTGGTCAGGATCACGATCTTGCATGTGGAGCTGATCCGCTCGGCGGCGCTCAGCCCGTCCATGCCGGGCATCTCGATGTCCAGCACGGCCACGTCCGGCCGGTGCTCCGCGACCGCGTCCACCACCTCGTCGCCCCTGCCCACCTGGGCCACGACCTCGATGCCGTCCTCCAGGTCGAGCAGCGCCGCCAGCGCGCCCCGGATGAGGTGCTCGTCGTCGGCCAGCAGCACGCGCGTGGTCATGCCGGCACCACCACCCTGAGCACGTACGAGCCGCCGGGCGTGGGCGCGGCCGAGAGCGTGCCCCCGGCGCCGCGCACGCGCTGGGCGAGCCCGCCGAGGCCGTTCGGCGCGTGCTCGCCCGGCGGGCCGATGACGCCGTCGTTGGTCATCTCCAGGATCCCCTCCTTGATGGTGATCGTGCAGTGCTCGGCCTTGCTGTGCTTGAGCACGTTGGTGGCGCCCTCGCGGACCACGGTGGCCAGCAGGGTGCGGGTCTCGGGTGACAGCGCGCCGGCGTCGCACTCCACGGTGCAGCGCACGTCGGCCGCCTCCAGCACCGCGCGGACGCTGGCCAGCACCTCGTCGAAGTCGAGCGCCCGGTAGTTCTGCACGGCCGCGCGCACCTCGCGCAGCGACCGCCGGGCGACGTCGCGTACCTCGAACATCTCGCGGGAGGCCGCCTCGGGGTCGGCGCGCAGCAGGTCCTCGGCCCCCGCCGTCCTGGCGGCGATGCCGGTGAGGCTCTGGCCGAGCAGGTCGTTGAGGTCGCGGGCGAAGCGCAGCCGCTCCTCCGACACGGCCAGCAGGGCCCTGGCCTCCTGGCCCTCGTGCGCCTCCCTGGTGATGCTCCACAGCCACAGGTTCACCGGGATGCCGCCGGCGAGCAGGCCGGTGAACAGGACCTGCATGAGCAGCAGCGCCGGCTCGAACGCGCCGAGCACGAGGAAGAGGACGGTCACCGGCACCATGGACGCGGCCGACAGCAGGAGGGTGGTGCGCCCGCGGACCCACGGCGACACCATCGCCGGCCACAGCGCGATCGTCGGCACGGCCGCGAACGGCGTCAGCAGCAGCGCCATCACCCCGCCGGCGGCCAGCAGCCTGGTCGGCCGGGCCGCGCCCCTGACCGCCAGCCGGAAGACCCGCATCCCGAGCACCACGACCGAGACGACGAGCACGGCCCCGGCGGCGGCCAGCGGGCCCGGCATGCCGCCCTCCCACGCCGCGTACACCATCACGAGCCCGATCAGGCCCAGCGCGAGGACGAAGTCCGTCGAGTAGACGATGAGCCAGCGGACCTTGTCGAGCTTGGTGGCGCGCCTCATGCCGGCACCCGCGCCCGCAGCACGAACTCCCCGTCGCGCACCGGCCCGGCGGAGAAGGCGCCGCCCGCGGCGGTCATCCGCTCGGCCAGGCCGCGCAGTCCGCTCCCGGCGCCGTTCGAGGTGCCGTTCACGGAGCTGTACTCGGGGCTGATCTTCGTGCCGTGCACGCCGTCGTTGCGCATCTCCAGCACGCCGTCGGCGAAGGTGATCGAGCAGCGGGAGGCGGAGCTGTGCTTGAGCACGTTCGTGGCGCCCTCGCGCACCACCCAGGCGAGCAGCGCGCGGGCGGCGGGCGGCAGCTCGCCGGTGCCCGCCTCGACGACGCACCGGGTGCCGGCGGCCTCCAGCACGGCGCGCGCCCTGGCCAGCTCCTCGTCCAGGTCCAGCGACCGGTAGCCGTCCACGGCGAGCTGGACCTCCGTCAGCGACTCGCCGGTCAGCCGCCGCACGTCGGCCATCTCGGCAGCGGCCTTGGCGGCGTCCTTGGTCGCGAGCTTGGCGGCCAGCTCGCTCTTGAGCGTGATGACGGACAGGCTGTGGCCGAGCAGGTCGTGCAGGTCGCGGGCGAAGCGCAGCCGCTCCTCGGCGACGGCGAGCCTGGACTTGGCCGCCTGGCTGTCGTGCGCGTCCCTGATCGTCCACCAGAGCCAGCGCCACGACCACATGGCCAGCGGCATCAGCACGGCGCCGGACAGCTGGATCAGCAGCACCGCCTGCCACGGACCGCCGTGCCCCGTCTGCATGACGGTGATGGCCGTGACCAGCGCCGTGCCCATCAGGGCGGTCGCCCAGAACGGCAGGTGGAGCAGGACGACGCTGAGCCAGAGGTACGCCACGACCTCCCAGGTCATGAACGAGCCGTCCCGCGGCATCGGCAGCAGGAGGACCGCCACCACCGCGACCCCGGACACGAGCAGCTTGACCGTGGGCCGGGGCCGGTTGTCGAAGGCGTCCCTGAGGATGAGGGAGAACATGACGAGGACCACGGTCAGGCACGTGATGGAGGCCGCCGCGCCCACCCAGCCGATCATGCTCATCTGGGCCGCGACGGCGATCGTGGCGACGAAGGCGATGCCCATCAGGAGGACCATGCCGTCCATCCAGTAGATGAGGATCTTCTTCGCCGTTTCCGGCCTGGTGGCCACCCTGACTCCCCTAACCGCTCGTAGGCCGCGTCCCGCAGCGAAAGCCTATAGTTCCGGCAAGGGTGGCTGTAATGGTCAGCTCCGCAAGGCCCTGGCCACCTCCGGGTCGGGGGCGGCGCCCCTCAGCGACAGCCACGCCAGCCCGTGCCGGACGGCGAACGCGGCCAGCTTCCGCGCGTCCGTCACACTCAGATCTCCCGGATCGGCCAGCACACACGTCAACGCCAGCCGAGGCGGCCCGCCACCGATCCCGTCCGAGCCCGCCGCGCGGGCCGGCGCGCCGGTGGTGGCCCTGTCCGCGCCCGTCAGCCCGGACGGCTCGCCGGTGGCGGCTGCGGCCGTGCCCGCCGGCCTGGACGGTTGGCGGGTGGTGGTCTTGTTCGCGACTGTCGGTCCGTACGGGCTCGTGAGCTGGGCCTGGGCGGCTCGTACGGCCTTGGCGAGTCGTAGCAGGCGGCCCTCGGGGGCGTTCTGCGGCTCGATCTCGGCCAGCACGTTCACAGTGGCGACGCGGGCGCCCGCCTCGCGGGTGAGCCGAAGCATCAGCGCGTCGCGCGCCGACAGCCCGTCGGGGTGGAGCGGCAGCGTGAAGCCGACGCTCAGCCGCCGCTCCCGCTGCACGGCCCTGATCGCGCGGGCGCGGCGCAGCACCGTCGCCTGGTCGCCGGGGCGCGGCAGGTCGAAGTCGACGTAGCGGGCGTCGAAGGCGCCGACGGCCCGCCGGTAGGCGGCGGCCAGCGCGCCCGGCCTGGTGCAGGTGGCGGCGGCCTCGCCGGCCGGGCCGCCGAAGACCAGCCCGGCGTCGCCGCCGAGGGCGCGCAGCCCGGCGATCCGGTTGGCCACCGGGTCGTGGCCGAACGCCAGCCGCCCGGCCCACCGCTGCGCGCAACCGTCGGGCGCGGCCGTCAGGTGGCCGAGCGCGTACCAGCGGGTGCCGGTGCGGCGCGCGTCGGTGGGAAGGTCGAAGCCCGGGTCGGCCGCGGTGTCGACGAACGTCACGAATCCGGACGGCCCCGGCGGGACCGGCGGTGGCGCGGGGGTGGCGCGGGCAGGCGGGGGAGAGGGCCGGGGCGTCGTCTGGTGGAGCGTGGCCCGGGCGGGCAGCAGCGAGAGCGCCGCCCCGGTGGCCACCGCCAGGACGCCCGCGGCCAGGAAAGCGAGCGGACGCGGGAGCGTACCTGCGGGTCTTCTGCGCCGTGAGGCCGACATGAGCCACTCCGAGTGATCACATGACTACGGAACGCGGTTGAGGGTGGACGTTAGCAAGCGTTCGGGGTGGCGCGCGGTCAATCTCCGGATGACGTCCGCTTTGGATCGATAATGGCGTCATGAAGTTGAGGATCTTCACCGAGCCCCAGCAGGGCGCCACCTATGACGAACTGCTCACCGTGGCCAGGACCGCCGAGCGGCTTGGCTTCGACGCGTTCTTCCGGTCTGACCACTATCAGCGCATCGGGGACGGCGACCCGGGCCCCGGCTCGACCGACGCCTGGATCACGCTGGCGGGGCTGGCCCGCGAGACCTCCACGATCAGGCTGGGCACCCTGGTGACGCCGACCACGTTCCGGCTCCCCGGGCCGCTGGCGATCAGCGTGGCCCAGGTCGACCAGATGAGCGGCGGCCGGGTCGAGCTGGGGCTGGGCACCGGCTGGTATGACGGCGAGCACGCCGCGTACGGCATCCCGTTCCCGCCCACGGCCGAGCGGTTCGGCCGTTTCGAGGAGCAGTTGGAGATCATCAAGGGGCTGTGGGCGGCGGAGAAGTCGTACTCCCACGACGGCCCCTACTACCGGGTCGTCGACTCGCCCGCGCTGCCCAAGCCGGCGCAGCGGCCGGGCCCGCCGATCATCGTCGGCGGCTTCGGCGCCAAGCGCACCCCGCGCCTGGCCGCGACGTACGCCGACGAGTACAACGTGCCCTTCCACACCGTGGAGGAGACCGCGACCGCGTTCGAGCGGGTGCGCCGGGCGGCCCAGGAGACGGGCCGGGACATCCTGATGTCGGCGGCGCAGACCGTGTGCGTGGGCCGTGACCAGGCCGAGCTGGAGCGCAGGGCCGCCGCCGCCGGCACGCCGCTGGACGAGCTGCGCGAAGGAGGGCTGGCCGGGACCCCGGCCGAGGTGCTGGAGAAGATCGGCGCGTTCGGCTCGCTAGGCGCCGAGCGGATCTACCTGCAGGTGATGGACCTGGGGGATCTGGAGCACCTGGAGCTCATCGCCGCCGAGGTGCTGCCGCACGTGTAACTCGATGGCGGCGTTTCGCCGGGCTGGTGCACACTTGTCCGCGTGCTCCTGACGATCTCCACGACGGCGCGGCCCGCCACCGACCTCGGCTTCCTGCTGCACAAGCATCCTGACCGGGTGCAGCGGTTCGGCCAGTCGTTCGGCGAGGCGACCGTGTTCTATCCAGAGGCGGGGGAGGAGCGGTGCACCGCCGCGCTGCTGCTCGACGTCGACTCGGTCACGCTGGCCAGGTCGCGGGGCAAGAACACGCCCGACTTCAGCCTGGCCCAGTACGTCAACGACCGGCCCTACGCCGCGTCCTCGCTGCTGGCGGTGGCGCTGGCCGACGTGTTCCGCACCGCGCGGGCCGGGCGCTGCCATGCCCGGCCCGAGCTGGCGGCGGCGCCGCTGCCGCTGGAGATCCGGCTGCCGGCGCTGCCCTGCAGAGGCGGCCCTGAACTGGCCGAGCGGCTCTTCGCGCCGCTCGGCTGGCGGGTGAGCGCCCGGCCGGTGCCGCTCGACGAGGGCTTCCCCGAGTGGGGGGACTCGCGGTACGTGCGGCTGGAGCTGTCCGGCACGGTGCGGCTGGCCGACGCGCTCAACCACCTGTACGTGCTGCTTCCGGTGCTCGACGACGGCAAGCACTACTGGATCGCGTCCGACGAGATCGACAAGCTGGTCCGGGCCGGAGAGGGCTGGCTGTACGGGCATCCGGAGCGGTCCCTGATCACCCGCCGCTACCTGGGGCGGCGCTGGGCGCTGGCCCGCACCGCGCTGGCCCGGCTCGCCGAGCTGGGCGACGAGCCCGAGGAGCGGCTGGAGCCCGCGCTCGCCGAGGAGGCGCCGGAGGGCGAGACGGCCGCCGACGAGGCCGCCGCCGCCGAGGCCGAGGCGCGCGGCACGACCGGAGAGGACTCCCCTGACGCTGGTGCGGAGGTGCGCGGTGGGGCCGGAGGCGACGACCCCGGCGCTGGTGCGGAGGTGCGCGGCGCGGCCGGAGAGGACGCCCCTGACGCGGCGGGCGCCGGTGCTGAAGTGCCTGGGGGGAAGCGGGTGCCGTTGCACGCCCGGCGGCGGGCCGCCGTGCTGGAGGTGCTGGAGGAGCTCGGGGCGACCAGTGTCATCGACCTCGGCTGCGGTCAGGGCGAGCTGGTCGGCGCGCTGCTGGCCAGGCCGCGCTTCGCCCGCGTGGCGGGGATGGACGTCTCGGCGACGGCGCTGACCATCGCCGCGCGCAAGCTCAGGCTGGAGCGCATGCCCGACAGCAAGCGCGCCAGGCTCACCCTCTTCCAGGGCGCGCTCACGTACACCGACGGGCGCCTGGCCGGTTACGACGCCGCCGTGCTCATGGAAGTGGTCGAGCACGTGGACCCGCCGCGCCTGGCCGCGCTCGAACAGGTCGTGTTCGGCCACGCCAAGCCCGGCCACGTCGTCGTCACCACGCCCAACGTCGAGTACAACCCGCGCTACCCCTTCCTCACCGGCCTGCGCCACCCCGACCACCGCTTCGAGTGGACCCGCGCCGAGTTCGCCGCCTGGACCGCGAGAGTGGGCGAGCGCTACGGCTACCGTGCCGAGCTGCGGCCGGTCGGCGAGGAGGACCCGGAGCTCGGCCCGCCCACCCAGATGGGAGTGTTCACCCGTGATCAGCGTTCCTGAGCTCTCCCTGGTGGTGCTCGTCGGCGTCTCCGGCAGCGGCAAGTCCACCTTCGCCGCCCGCCACTTCAGGCCGACCCAGGTCATCTCGTCCGACTTCTGCCGCGGCATCGTCTCCGACGACGAGAACGACCAGAGCGCCACCCCGGACGCCTTCGACCTGCTGCACCACATCGTCGGCGTGCGCCTGTCGCGCGGGCTGCTCACCGTCGTGGACGCCACCAACGTGCAGTACGCCGCCCGCAAGAGCCTCGTCGACCTGGCCAGGCGGCACGACGTGCTGTGCGACGCGATCGTGCTGGACGTGCCGGAGGAGGTGGCGGTCGCGCGCAACGCGGCCAGGCCCGACCGTGACTTCGGCGCGCGGGTCGTCATCCGCCAGCGCAAGGAGCTGCGCCGCTCGCTGGGCAGGATCTCCCGCGACGGGTTCAGGAAGGTGCACGTCCTGCGGGGCGTGGAGCAGATCGAGAGCGCCGCGGTCTCGTACGAGAAGGCCTGGACCGACCGGCGCGAGCTGACCGGCCCGTTCGACGTGATCGGCGACGTGCACGGCTGCCGGGCGGAGCTGGAGGCGCTGCTGGAGAAGCTCGGCTGGCGGCACGGCCCCCAGGGCGTGAGCCATCCCGGGGGCCGCACCGCCGTGTTCGTCGGCGACCTGGTCGACCGCGGGCCCGACACGCCGGGCGTGCTCCGCCTCGTCATGGACATGGTCGAGGCCGGCACCGCGATCTGCGTGGCCGGCAACCACGAGGCCAAGCTGGCCCGCGCGCTGGGCGGACGCAAGGTCACGCTCGCGCACGGCCTGCGCGAGTCGCTCGACCAGCTCGCCGCCGGGCCGCCGGAGTTCGCCGACCGGGCGCGGGCCTTCATGGACGGGCTGATCAGCCACTACGTGCTCGACGGCGGGCGGCTGGTGGTGGCGCACGCCGGGCTCAAGGAGGCGTACCACGGGCGGGCCTCCGGCCGCGTGCGGGCCTTCGCGCTGTACGGCGACACCACCGGCGAGACCGACGAGTACGGCCTGCCGGTCCGCTACCCGTGGGCGCGGGAGTACCGGGGCACGGCCATGGTCGTCTACGGCCACACGCCGACCGTGCGGCCCGAGTGGGTCAACAACACGATCTGCCTCGACACCGGCTGCGTCTTCGGCGGCAGCCTGACCGCGCTGCGCTACCCGGAGCGGGAGCTGGTCCAGGTGCCCGCCCAGCAGGTCTGGTACGAGCCGGTCAAGCCGCTCGCCGCCCCCGAGCGCGATCCGGACCTGCTCGCCGTCGACGACGTCCGCGGCACCCGTCACGTCGAGACCAGGTTCGGCGGCCGGGTCAAGGTGAACGAGGAGAACGCCGCCGCGGCGCTGGAGGTGATGAGCCGGTTCGCGGTGGACCCGCGCTGGCTGGTCTACCTGCCGCCGACCATGGCGCCGCCCGAGACGTCCGCGCTCGACGGCTACCTGGAGCACCCGAACGAGGCGTTCGAGGAGTTCGCCGCCGCCGGGGTGGAGGAGGTCGTGTGCGAGGAGAAGCACATGGGCTCGCGCGCCGTGGCCGTGCTCGCCAGGACGCCCGAGGCGGCCGCCGAGCGGTTCGGCGTCACCGACGGCAGCTCCGGCGCCGTCTACACCCGCACCGGCCGGCCGTTCTTCGCCGACACCGGGCCGCTGGTGGAGCGGCTGCGCGCGGCCTGCGAACCGCTGTGGGACGCGCTCGGCTCCGACTGGGTCGCGCTCGACTGCGAGCTGCTGCCCTGGTCCGCCAAGGCAGGCGAACTGATCAGGCGCCAGTACGCCTCGGTCGGCGCCGCCGCCCGCGCCGCGCTGCCCGACGCCGTCGCCGCGCTGGAGGCGGCGGCCGGGCGCGGGCTGGACGTGGCCGGGCTGCTCGACCGCACCCGCCGCCGCGCGGGCAACGCCGCGCTGTTCCGCGACGCGTACGCGCGCTACTGCTGGCCGGTCGACGGCCTGGAGGGGGTACGGGTCGCGCCCTTCCAGATCCTGGCGTGCCAGGGGAGGGCCACGGCGCTGGAGCCGCACGCCTGGCACCTGGAGACGCTGGCCACGCTCACCGCGCCGATCATCGCCCCGACCCGGCACGTCTTCGTCACGCTCGGCTCGGCCAGGTCCAGGGCCGCGGCCGTCGCGTGGTGGGAGTCGCTGACCGCCGCCGGCGGCGAGGGCATGGTGGTCAAGCCGGCCGCGCACGTGGCGGGGCGGGTGCAGCCGGGCGTCAAGGTCAGGGGCCGCGAGTACCTGCGGATCATCTACGGCCCCGACTACACCGAGTCGCTGGACGTGCTGCGCAGGCGTTTCCTCGGCAAGAAGCGCTCGCTCGCGCTGCGCGAGCACGCGCTCGGCCTGGAGGCGCTGGCGCGGCTGGCGGACGGCGAGCCGGGCTGGCGGGTGCACGAGCCGGTGTTCGCCGTGCTCGCCCTGGAGTCGGAGCCCGTGGACCCGAGGCTGTGACCTCGGCGGGGACCCGGCGCCGGGACAGATCGGGTTTTCCGAAGACAAGGCGCTAGAAAAGGCGATCGCGGGTAGTTGCCTCCCCATCCAGGGGAGGGCTCGCATGGTAAGCCGGCACACCGGTCAGGAGAAACTCGGGCGCGTCATCTTCATCGCCGCTTCGGCGGCCGTCGGGGGCTTCCTGTTCGGGTACGACAGCTCGGTCATCAACGGCGCCGTCGTGGGCATCCAGAACCACTTCGAGGTGGGCAGCGTCGAGATCGGCTTCGTGGTCGCCGTCGCGCTGCTCGGCTCCGTCGTCGGCGCCTGGTTCGGCGGCGGGTTCGCCGACCGGTGGGGGCGCACCAGGACCATGCAGATCGCGGCGATCGTCTTCGCCGTGAGCTCCATCGGCCAGATGCTGCCGTTCGCCGTCTGGGACCTGACGTTGTGGCGCGCCCTGGCGGGGGTCGGGATCGGGATGGCGTCGGTGCTCGGGCCCGCCTACATCGCCGAGGTGGCCCCGCCCGCCTACCGCGGCAGGCTGGGATCGTTCCAGCAGCTCGCCATCGTGCTCGGCATCGCCATGTCGCAGCTGGTGAACTACGTGATCGCCCGGCTCGCGGGCGGCGACGTGAACAACCATCTGTGGGGTCTGCAGGCGTGGCAGTGGATGCTCGGCGCCTGTGTCGTGCCCGCGCTCGCCTACCTGTGGCTCGCCTCCGTCATCCCCGAGTCGCCGCGCTACCTCGTCATGGCGGGGGAGCCCCGGCGGGCCAAGGAGGTGCTGGCCCAGGTCGAGGGCGACGAAGGCGACCTGGACGAGCGCGTACGGGAGATCCAGCACGTGCTCAGGACCGAGCACCGGCCGACGCTCAAGGACCTGCGCGGCCGGGCGCTGGGACTGCTGCCGATCGTCTGGATCGGCATCATCCTGTCGGTCTTCCAGCAGTTCGTCGGCATCAACGTGATCTTCTACTACTCGTCGGTGCTGTGGCAGTCGGTGGGCATCAACCAGGCCGACTCGCTGCTGATCAGCTTCTCCAGCTCGATCATCAACATCGTCGGCACGTTCATCGCCATCGCCCTGGTGGACAGGATCGGCCGCAAGCCGCTGCTGCTCCTGGGCTCGGCCGGCATGGCCGTCTCGCTGGCCACCGCCGCCTGGGCGTTCAGCTTCGCCCGGCCGATCGAGGGCACGATGGCGCTGCCCAGCCCGCAGGGCGCGATCGCGCTGATCGCGGCGAACCTGTTCGTGCTGTTCTTCGCCCTGTCCTGGGGTGTCGTGGTCTGGGTGCTGCTGGGTGAGATGTTCCCCAACCGCATCCGCGCCGCCGCGCTGGGCGTGGCCGCCGCCGCCCAGTGGCTCGCCAACTGGGTGATCACCGTCACGTTCCCGGCGATGTCGGAGTGGAACCTGTCGCTCACGTACGCGATGTACGCGGCCTTCGCCGTGCTGTCGTTCCTCTTCGTCACCAGGTGGATCAAGGAGACGAAGGGCCGGAGGCTGGAGGAGATGGGCTAGCCGCCGGCCCCGGTCGCTCTCACCGCCGGGAGCCGAAGCGGCGGCGGACGAACATGAAGACCATGGCGCCGATCCAGATGAAGAAGAGGAACTTCAGCACGCCGAAGCCGCCCGCGAAGAGCCCCACCATCAGGAACACGAACAGGATCGGCACGATCGGCCCCGGCCCCCGGTGGCCGTGGTGCCGGGGGTGCATCGGCCCGCGATGGTGGTGTCCCATCTGGTGCCGGAACGCCTTCATCTGCTTGCGGTGCGCCCGCATCGCCTCCTGCCAGGAGGCGGCGTCCGGCCAGGGCCCCAGGTCGGCGACGGGGGCGGGCCTGGGCCGGGCGGGCCCGTGGCCGGGCAGGTCGGCCGTGATGCGGGCCAGGTCGCGGCCGGTGCGGGCGGCCAGCGTCTGGTCGAGGCGCTCGTCGAGCTCCTCGTGGGTCAGACGGCCCTGGGCGAAGTGCTCGCGCAGGGCGGTCATGGTCTGCTC
Organism: Nonomuraea harbinensis; assembly: GCF_019396385.1. Taxonomy (GTDB): domain Bacteria; phylum Actinomycetota; class Actinomycetes; order Streptosporangiales; family Streptosporangiaceae; genus Nonomuraea; species Nonomuraea ferruginea. The sequence goes on from NZ_JAHKRN010000002.1 coordinate 122,083, forward strand.
GCGCTCCGCGTCGCCGATGCGGAGGTCGTCATGGTCCATCACGGATGCCTCGCTCTCGCCGGGCCGGCTCATCGCCTCACTCCTCGCCCGGGTCGCCGTCGGCCAGGATCTGGTAGAGCTTGCGCCGGGTCTCAACCAGAGTCTTACGCGCTTCGCGGATCTGTGCGTCGCTCCCGGACTGGAGAATCTGCATCATCGCGAAAGCGGACTGCCGGGCGGTGTCCCACAGATCGGCCGTGTTGTCGTCGATGTCGGGCCGCATCTCGTCCCACGGGGCGCGGATCTCGTCGGCGTGCGCCTCGATGTAGGCGCGGCCCTCGTCGGTGAGGCGGAAGGTCTTGCGGCCCTCGTTCTCCTCCGCGATGATCAGCCCTTCGTCCGTGAGCTGCTGCAACGCCGGGTAGACGGCGCCGGGGCTGGGCTTCCAGCCGCCCTCGCTGCGCTCGGCGATCTCCTGGATGATCTGGTAGCCGTTGCGCGGCTCCTCGGCCAGCAGCGCGAGGATCGCGGCTCGTACGTCACCGCGCTTGGCCTTGCGGGGCCTGCCGCCCCAGCCGCGGTGGCCGCCGAACGGGCCGCCGGGACCCCACGGGCCGCGCCCGAGGTCGAACGGGAACGGGCCAGGGCCTCTGCGCCCGCGGTGGCGGTGTTCGTGGTGGTGATGGTGACCCTGCTCGAACGCCTCGGCCACGGCCTTGACCGTGTCGCGCAGAGCCTTCTTCACCTCGTGCGCCTCGGGCCACTGGCCTCCCATGGCGTGGGCGGATGTCATGTCGTACTCCTCTCGACCGTTCTACGATGCTTCAAAGATATATCGACAGTGTGTCGATAGCAACAATTCCGACAAGTGACTCAGATCACCAAAAACTTCGAGAGGGCCGGGAACAGGATCCAGGGGTACTACGTTGTTCCCATCAGACGAGGTCGTTCCGCGTCGGCAGGGCTGGGGGGTGCTGTCGCCGCTGGAGACGGCCTCGTCTGCATTTTCGGAACGTTCTAGGGACTTCCGGGCGACAGGCGGAAGCGGGCGCGGGGCGCTAGCATCCCGATCATGATGGGGCACACGCACGCGCTGACGGGGGCCATCGCCTGGCTGGGGCTCGCGCCCCCGCTCGCCGCACTGCCGCTGCTGAACGAGTCGTCCCGGTTCATCGAGACCGGCATCATGGCCACCGCGCTGAGCCCGGCCGAGCTGATCGCCGGCGCGATCATCTGCGCGGGCGCCGCCATGCTCCCCGACCTCGACCACCCGAGCGCCACCATCGCCCAGACCTTCGGTCCCGTCACCTGGCTGCTCAGCAAGGCGGTCTCGTGGCTGAGCGGCGGACACCGGGGCGCCACCCACTCGCTGGCGTTCGCGATCGCGATCGGGCTGGGCGCCCACTGGCTGGCCGCCGCCTACCCGATCGGCCGCGACATCATGGTGGTGCTGCTCATCGGGCTGGCCCTGCGCGCGATCGGCATCGGCATCCCGGGCAAGAAGCTCGCCTCGGCCATGGTCAACATCGGCATGACGGCCGGGCTCTACGCCGTCTTCCTGTCCATGGACGTCGGGTACGCCTGGCTGGGGCTGGCCGTGGGCATCGGCTCCTTCATCCACGTGGTGGGCGACTGCATGACCGAGCGGGGCTGCCCGGTGCTCTGGCCGCTGTCGGTCAAGTTCGTGCTGCCGTGGAAGATCGGCATCAAGACGGGCAGGAAGTTCGAGCAGAAGATCCTGGCTCCCGTGCTCTCCGTCGCCATCGTCGGCCTGCTCTTCTGGCGGCTCGGGCCGCTTTAACTTGATGTCGAGATACTTTAGAGATATCTTGATGTCGAGACAATCTGCGGCCGGCGTGACTTAGGTCCACCTAACGTGAAGAACGCTTCCCCGGTGCGGCAGGATTCTTAGTGAGCTAACCGTCAATGGAGGAGGCGAATCACCGTGTCCGCGAACAGCTTCGGCAGCCGTGACACGCTGCGCGTCGGCGACGCGTCTTATGAGATTTTCCGGGTGGACGCCGTCGAAGGTGCTGCACGCCTCCCGTACAGCCTGAAGATCTTGCTGGAGAACCTCCTCCGCACCGAGGACGGCGCCAACATCACCGCCGACCACATCCGCGCGCTCGGCGGCTGGGACCCGAACGCGAAGCCGAGCGTGGAGATCCAGTTCACCCCCGGCCGCGTCATCATGCAGGACTTCACTGGCGTGCCCTGCGTGGTCGACCTCGCCACCATGCGCGAGGCGGTGCGCGACCTCGGCGGCGACCCGGCCCGCATCAACCCGCTGGCCCCCGCCGAGATGGTCATCGACCACTCGGTCATCGTCGACTACTTCGGCCACCCCGACGCCTTCCGGCGCAACGTCGAGCGCGAGTACGAACGCAACGGCGAGCGCTACCAGTTCCTGCGCTGGGGCCAGACGGCCTTCGACGAGTTCAAGGTCGTCCCGCCCGGCACCGGCATCGTCCACCAGGTCAACATCGAGCACCTCGCCCGCGTGGTCATGACGCGCGACGGCAAGGCCTACCCCGACACCTGCGTCGGCACCGACTCCCACACCACCATGGAGAACGGCATCGGCGTGCTCGGCTGGGGCGTCGGCGGCATCGAGGCCGAGGCCGCGATGCTCGGCCAGCCGATCTCCATGCTCATCCCGCGCGTGGTCGGCTTCAAGCTCAACGGCGAGCTGCCCGCCGGCGCCACCGCCACCGACCTGGTGCTGACCATCACCGAGATGCTGCGCGCGCACGGCGTGGTCGGCAAGTTCGTGGAGTTCTACGGCGAGGGCGTGTCGTCCGTGCCGGTGGCCGACCGGTCCACGATCGGCAACATGAGCCCCGAGTTCGGCTCCACCTGCGCCATCTTCCCGATCGACGGCCAGACCGTCGACTACCTCCGGCTCACCGGCCGCTCCGAGGAGCAGATCGAGCTCGTCGAGGCCTACGCCAAGGCCCAGGGCCTGTGGCTCGACCCGTCGGCGGCCGAGCCCCAGTTCTCCGAATACCTGGAGCTCGACCTCGCCACCGTCGTGCCGTCCATCGCCGGCCCCAAGCGCCCGCAGGACCGCATCGCGCTCTTCGACGCCAAGCAGGCCTGGCGGTCCGCCGTCAAGGACTACGCGGCGAGCATCCTGGGCCCCGCCGACGAGGCGTCCGCCGAGTCGTTCCCCGCCTCCGACTCCCCGGCGGTCAGCCACAGTGGCAACGGCGACAAGCCGCACTCCGCCCACCTCGAACGCGAGCGGCCGCACAACAAGGTGCCGGTCACGCTGGCCGACGGCACCTCGTTCGAGATCGACCACGGCATCGTGGCCATCGCCGCCATCACCTCCTGCACCAACACCTCCAACCCGTACGTGATGCTCGGCGCGGCCCTGCTGGCCCGCAACGCCGTCGACAAGGGCCTGACCCGCAAGCCGTGGGTCAAGACCTCGCTGGCGCCCGGCTCGCAGGTCGTCACGGGCTACTTCGAGCGCTCGGGCCTCCAGCCCTACCTCGACAAGCTCGGCTTCAACCTGGTCGGCTACGGCTGCACGACCTGCATCGGCAACTCGGGCCCGCTGCCGGAGGAGATCTCCAGGGCGGTGCACGACAACGACCTCGCGGTCACCGCCGTGCTGTCCGGCAACCGCAACTTCGAGGGTCGCATCAACCCCGACGTCAAGATGAACTACCTGGCCTCGCCGCCGCTCGTGGTCGCCTACGCGCTGGCCGGGACCATGGACATCGACCTCGACAACGAGCCGCTCGGCACCGGCAACGACGGCGAGCCCGTCTACCTGCGCGACATCTGGCCGGCGCCCGACGAGATCACCGACGTGGTCAGCTCCTCCATCGGCCGCGAGATGTTCGAGCGCGACTACGCCGACGTGTTCGAGGGCGACGACCACTGGAAGTCGCTGTCGATCCCGACCGGCGACACCTTCGAGTGGGACCCCGACTCCACCTACGTCCGCAAGGCCCCCTACTTCGAGGGCATGCCGCGCGAGCCGGAGCCCGTCGCCGACATCGCCGGCGCCCGCGTGCTGGTCAAGGTCGGCGACTCGACCACCACCGACCACATCTCCCCGGCCGGCTCCATCAAGGTGGGCACGCCCGCCGCCGAGTACCTGCGCGAGCACGGGGTCAAGGTCAGGGACTTCAACTCGTACGGGTCGCGGCGCGGCAACCACGAGGTGATGATCCGCGGCACGTTCGCCAACATCCGGCTGCGCAACCAGATCGCGCCCGGCACCGAGGGCGGCTACACCCGCGACTTCACCCGGCCGGAGGCGCCGGTGTCGTTCATCTACGACGCCTCGGTCAACTACGCCGCCCAGGGCACCCCGCTCGTCGTGCTCGCGGGCAAGGAGTACGGCTCCGGCTCCTCGCGAGACTGGGCCGCCAAGGGCACCGCGCTGCTGGGCGTCCGCGCCGTCATCGCCGAGTCCTACGAGCGCATCCACCGCTCCAACCTGATCGGCATGGGCGTGCTGCCGCTGCAGTACCCCGAGGGCCAGACGGCCGACTCGCTCGGCCTGACGGGCGAGGAGACGTTCGACATCACCGGCGTCGAGGCGCTCAACGACGGCTCCGTCCCCGGGACCGTCCACGTCAAGGCCGGTGACGTCGAGTTCGACGCGGTCGTGCGCATCGACACGCCGGGCGAGGCCGACTACTACCGGCACGGCGGCATCATGCAGTACGTTCTGCGCGGCCTGCTCGCCAAGTGAGCCTTCCGCGCCTCCGCCCGGCCACCAGCCGGCCGGAGGCGCGGGCCAGGGCGAGATCCTGTCACGCCCGCATCAGGGGATCACCCGTGCCCACGAGACGCCGCCCGGCGACACACCCGTCGCCGGGCGGCTCTCCACGTCAGGACACTGCCGAGGGCGGGGCCGACCAGGTGTCGCAGGCGGAGGGGGAGACGGCGTGATGGCCGCGCTTGAGCCAGCGCACCCGGGTGGCGCCCGCGCCGTGGCTGCGCCGGTGCCCGTCGTCGCCGCTGGCGCGGGTGGCGTCGAGCAGTGCCGCCCAGTCGTCGCCGGTACGCTCCAGCGACCCCCACACGGCGCCCAGGAACACCCCCGACAGGCAGTCGGTCTGCAGCTCGTAGCGGCGGCCCAGCTCGGCCTGGCGACCGGGGCTCGCCTTGACCCCGGCCTCGTAGTGGCGCCGGGCGCCGGTCAGCGACTGCAGGTGGTGGCCGTACTCGTGGGCGGCGACCTTCAGCGGGTAGAGGTCCGTGCGGTTCTCGATCCAGTCGCCGGTGAGCGGGAACACCAGGACGCGGCGGTTGGTGCAGTAGAAGGCGGCGGCGCTCTCGGGCCACGGCACGCCGCACACACGCCGCTCGGGCTCGTCGTAGAAGCGCACCGCGGGCTTGCGGAAGGGACGCCGGTCGGCGGCGAAGTGCGCCTTCCATGACTTATCCAGACACTTCACGACTGTGGCTAGATACTCGCGCGTCTGCGGGATCCCCCCGTACGTGATCGCCGGCTCGGGGCACACCACCCGCGCCAGCTTCCCGCTCCCGGCGAACGGGTCCTTGTACGGGGCCGCGTGCGCGGGCAAGACGGGCACGGCTGCTGCGGCGACCACGCACAGCCCCAGGAACGCAGATCGGACTCGCACGATCACGCAGCCTAGAGGATCCGCGGCCCCCGCCGCTCCGGGCCCTCATCGGCCTGTCGAGTCGCTCCTGGCCCGCCTGATGTCACCCTCGTGCCGTACCGCCCAGTCCGCCAGCGCCGAGAGGGGGATCAGCAGGGACCGGCCGAGCGGGGTCAGGCTGTACTCGACGCTCGGCGGCACCGTCGGAAGCACCTCCCGCCGTACCAGCCCGTCGATCTCCAGGCCGCGCAGCGTACGGGTGAGCATGCGCTGGCTGATGCCCTCGACGGCGCGGTGCAGCTCGTTGTACCGGTGCGGCCGCCCGCCGAGCAGGACCACCAGGAGCACGCTCCACTTGTCTCCGACGCGCCGGAACACCTCACCGGCAGGACAGGCCGCCAGTTCGTCCGCCGGCACGGGGCGCGGCAGCTCGTACGCGAGCGCGGAGGGAACACCGGTGTGCGTATCGGACATGAAACTGCCTTCTTTCGCCCTCTGCCCGGATCCGCCCAGGATGGGCGGGCCATGATCTGACCTTACGGGGGAGGCGTACGATGCCGAAGAATGTGATCATCAGCGGGGGCACGGACGGGATGGGCCGCGCGACCGCGCTGGCCCGGCTGGCGCGGGGCGACCAGGTCACCGTGATCGGCAGCAGCGCCGCCAAGGGCCGCGCCCTGCTGGCCGAGGCGGACAGCGATCGCCTGCGGTTCCTGCGGGCGGACCTGTCGTCGATCGCCGAAGCGCGCCGGGCGATCGCGGAGATCGCCGGGCGGCACGGGACGGTGGACGCGCTGGCGCTGTTCGCCAACCGGGTGAACGCCCGCCGTCTGGAGACCGCCGACGGCCTGGAGTCCACGTTCGCCCTGTACTACCTGAGCCGTTACCTGCTGAGCCACGGCCTGCGCCCGCTGCTCGACGCCGCGCCCGATCCGGTCGTGGTGAACGTGGCCGGCGTCGGCGTCACGACGGGCCGGATCTTCTGGGACGACCCGCAGCTCACCCGCGGCTACGGTCAGGTACGCGCCCAGCTCCAGGCCGGTCGGGCCAACGACCTGCTCGGCGTCGCGTTCGCCCGGCACGCGGAAAGCCGCGCCAGGTACGTCCTCTATCACCCCGGGTTCACCCGCAGCGGCCTGGACGGGCACCCGAACCCGCTGGTCCGCGCCGGGCTCAAGACGCTCGGCCGGCTCTTCGCCCGGCCGGTGGCCGACGCCGTGGCCCCCGTCGTGGCGTGGATCGACGCCCCGCCGCCGGCCCCGCTCACCGCCGTCGACCGCGGAAAACCGGTCCCGCTGTCGCTGCGTACGCTGGATCCGGACGACGCCGACCGGCTGGCCGCGTACACCGGGGACCTGCTGAATGCCGTCGCCGGCTCTCCCGGATGACCCGGTCGCCGATCGCGTCGCCCGCGGAAGATCATCACTTCGTGCCAGGTGGGGCGACGGAGGGTGAGCATGATGGAGTAGTCCGCATGGATGATCTGACGTTAGTGCTGCTAGTCGGCGGTTTGGCGGTTTTCGTGGGGGCGGTGGTCCAGGGGAGCGTGGGCTTCGGGATGGGCCTGGTGGCGGCTCCCGTGCTGACGCTGCTGGACCCTTCGCTGATGCCGGGCGCGATCCAGGTGACGAACATGACGTTGCCGCTGTTCACGCTGGCGGTGGAGTGGCGGCGCGTGGACTGGCGGGGGCTGGGTTTCGCGGTACTCGGCCGGTTGCCGGGCAGCGTCATCGGCGCCGCCATCGTGGTCTACATCTCCATCCACCACTTGGGCATCTTCGTGGGCGCCATGGTGCTCGTCGCGGTGATCCTCACGGCGCGGGCGGTGAGCCTGCCGCGGAACGGGTTCACGATCACCTCCGCGGGCTTCGTCTCCGGCATCACGGGCACCGCCACCGGCATCGGCGGGCCGCCCATCGCCCTCGTCTACCAGACCGCCAAGGGGCCGGAGATCCGGGCGACGCTGGCGATGTTCTTCTTCCTGAGCGCCGCCCAGTCTCTGGTCATCCTGGCCCTGGTCGGCCACCTGCCCGCCCGCGCGCTGGGCGCGGGCGCGGTGCTCGTCCTGCCGATGATCGCCGGCTTCCTCGTCTCGGGCCCGCTGCGCCGCTATCTCGACGGCGGCAAGGTCCGCATCGCCGTCCTCGTGGTGGCGGCGGTGTCGGCCGTCGTCCTGGTCGGCCAGAGCCTGGCGGGCGCGTGAGCCCGCAGGACGCGGGTCAGGAGGCCTTGCCGAGCCCCCGTACCAGGAGGGAGGCGGTCCTGGCGATGACGCCGTTGTCCACCTCGGCGTCGGCGGAGGGGCGCTGGATGTAGACGGCGATGATCACCGGGGCGCCCGACGGCGGCCAGGCGATCGCGATGTCACTGGCGGTCCCGTACACGCCGCCCGTGCCCGTCTTGTCGCCTGCCGTCCAGCCCTTGGGCAGACCGGCGAAGATGCGCTCCTTCCCGGTCTCGGTGGCCCGCATCCAGTCGGTCAGCCGCTTCCTGTCGGCCGCCACCAGGGCGTCCCCGACAGTGATCTTCTTCAGGTCGCGGGCCATGGACGCGGGCGTGATCGTGTCGCGCCTCTCTCCCGGCTTCCAGTCGTTCAGCTCGGTCTCCCAGCGGTCCAGCCGCCCGAACCGGTCGCCGAGCGAGCGGTAGTAGCGGGTCATGCCGGCGGGCCCGCCGATCTGCTTGAGCAGCACGTTGGCGGCGGTGTTGTCGCTCTGGGTGATGGTGGCGTGGCACAGCCGATCCGGGGTCATCCCGTTTCTGATGTTCTCCGGAAGGCCGGATACGGGGGAGTGGTCGACGACGTCCTTCTTCGTCCAGCGGAGGACGCGCTTCATCAGGCCGGGGTCCTCGGTGCGGGCCTTGTCCAGGATCGCGCCGCACAGGACGGCCTTGAACGTGGAGTTGCTCGGGAACCGCTCGCCGGCCCGGTGGCCGAAGGTCTTGCCGGTGCCCGTGTCGATGGCGAAGGCGCCGATGCGTCCCTGGTAGGAGGCTTCGAGCCGGCGCAGCTCCGCGCGGACGCCGTCCTCGCGGCCGGCCGGCGCGGCGACGGCGGCCTGCGGTCCCCCGGCGCCTCCGGCGAGCACTGCGGACAACGTCAGGAAGGAGAATGCGAGCTTGGCTCGGGTCCTCCGGAAGTAGCGCTGCATGTCAAAGCCCCTGATTCAGATCTCGATCTCGTACGGGAACGAGCAGACCAGAGGTTCCGGCAAGCTGTCCAATAGTGATATCGGTACCCCGTCGATATCGGGAACATCATGAGAGCAGGTAGGCGCGGCCTCGGACCGGCCTCATCCTGATCGACCGTCGTCCCCCAGATCGGTGGATCTCCTTCGCCATCGCCTGACCGGGAACCGCCGACCGGCTCGGTACGTATGACGACGTTGGGGAGAACAGGAGCATGGAGATCCGCATTCTCGGACCCGTCGAGGTCCGCAGGGACGGGGCGACGGTGCCGCTCGGCGGTGCGAAGCACCGTGCGCTGCTCGCGCTCCTGACGCTCAACGCCAACCGCGTCGTACCCCTCGACCGGCTGATCGCGGCGCTGTGGGGCGACGCCGTGCCCGCGACGGTCGCCAACCAGGTCCAGCAGGCGGTGTCCAAGCTGCGCCGGGTGCTGGGAGGGGACGCCACCGGAGCGTCCCCGCTCGTGCGCCGCTCGGCGGGTTATGTCCTGTGGCTGGACGAGGCGGCGAGCGATGTCGCGGCCTTCGAGCGCCTCGCCGAGCGTGGCCGCGCCGCGCTCGTCGAGGGCAGGCCGTCCGACGCCGCTCGTGACCTCGGCGCCGCGCTCGATCTGTGGCGAGGTCCGGCGTGCGGCGACACGACCGGCCCGCTGGTCATCCTCGAGCGGCCACGGCTTGAGGAGCGACGACTGGCCGTCCTGCACGACAGGATCGACGCCGATCTCGCGCTCGGCCGCCACGCGGAGCTGGCCGGCGAGCTGACGGCGCTGGTGGCCGGACATCCGCTGCGCGAGTCGTTACGCGAACGGCTCATGCTCGCGCTGTACAGGTCCGGCCGCCAGGCCGAGGCTCTGGAGGAGTACCAGCGGCTGTACCGCCTCCTCGACGAGGAGCTGGGGGTCCAGCCATGCCCGAGCGTGCGACGGCTGCACCGGCGGATGCTCGCCGGCGCACCCGATCTGGACGTCCCGCCGGCTTCGAGCCCACCGGCACCACCGGATCCGTCCGGCGGGCACGGGCTCAGGGAGACGCCGGTCGTCCCGCGCCAGCTTCCGGCGGGCACCGGTGACTTCGTCGGCCGGGACGAGCAGGTCAAGCTGCTCGACGGCCTGCTCCCCGACGCCGAGAGCCCCGCCCCGCGGGCCGTGGTGATCTCGGCCGTGTCCGGTACGGCCGGCATCGGCAAGACCGCGCTGGCGGTGCACTGGGCGCACCGGGTCGCCGGCCGTTTTCCCGACGGTCAGCTGTACGTGAACCTGAGGGGCTTCGACCCGGCCGGTCACGCGCTGACGCCGGCCGAATCGCTGCGCCGATGTCTCGACGCCCTCGGGGTATCACCGCGGCGGATCCCCGCCGACGTCGACGCCCAGGCAGGGCTCTACCGCAGCCTGCTGTCCGGCAAACGCGTGCTCGTCCTGCTGGACAATGCCCGGGACGAGGAACAGGTACGGCCCCTGCTCCCGGCCTCACCGGGTTGCCTCGCCTTGATCACCAGCCGCGACCGTCTTGCCGGCCTCGTCGCGACCGAGGCCGCCCGGCCGGTCAGTCTCGGCCTGCTCACCGGTGCCGAGGCGCGCGAGCTGCTCGCGCGCCGGCTCGGCCACGATCGGGTCGCCGCCGAGCCACAGGCCGTCGACACCATCGTCTCCCGCTGCGCGCGGCTCCCTCTCGCGCTGGCGGTGATGGCCGCCCGCGCCGCCGTCCAGCCCGGCTTCCCCTTGCGGGCGCTGGCCGGGCAGCTGTGCGACGCCCCGGCCGCCCTCGACGCCTTCGCGGGCACCGATCCCGCCACCGACCTCAGAGCGGTCTTCTCGCTCTCCTACACCAGGCTCCCGGCGGGCGCGGCCCGGCTCTTCCGGCTTCTGGCACTGCACCCGGGCCCGGACGTCTCCGTCGCCGCGGCCGCCGGGCTCGCCGGCGTGCCGGTCGCCGAGGTCCGGCCCCTGCTGAACACCCTCACCGCCGCCCAGCTGCTCGTCGAGCACCGTCCGGGCCGCTTCAGCTTCCACGACCTGCTCCGCGCCTACGCCGGCGAACTCGTCCGGGACCAGGAGACCGCCGCCGGATCGCGCGAGGCGCTGCGCCGGGTGCTCGACCACTACGCGCACACGGGCCATCGGGCGGCGCTGCTGATCAACCCGGCGCGCAGCGCGATCGAGTTCGGCGATCCCGCCCACGGGGTCACGGTTGACGAGCTCACCGACGACCGGCAGGCGCGGACCTGGTTCTCGGACGAGCGTCCCGCTCTGCTCGCGGCCGTCGGGCGGGCGGCGGCCGAGCGGTTCGACACCGCGGCGTGGCGGATCGCCTGGACTCTTGAGAACCACCTTGACTGGCAGGCTCAGTGGGACGACCTCGCCGGGACGCAGCGCGTCGCTCTCGCCGCGGCGGAGCGACTGGGCGATGTCCTCCAGCAGGTTCTGTCGCACCTGGCCCTGGGGTGCGCGCTCTGCAGCCTCGGCCGGTACGACGAGGCCCGGACCCATGCGGGGCGGGCCATGGAACTCGCGGCGGACCGCGCGGACGAGCGGGGGCAGGCGGAGGCGCACCACACGCTCGCCTGGATCCACGGGCAGCGCGGCGAGTTCGGCGAGGCCGTCCGTCACACGCGACTCGCCCTCGACCTGTACCGCGCCGCTGACATGCTGTTCGGGCAGGCCGAGGCGCTCGACGGGCTGGGCCGGCTGTACGCCGAGCTCGGCGAAGGCGACCGGGCCGTGCGATGCTGCCGGCAGGCGCTCGCCCTGTTCGAGCGGATCGGCGACCCCCGGGCGCAGGGCGGGGCCTGGGACAGTCTCGGGTACGCCCACCACCGTCTCGGCCGCCACGACGAGGCCGTCACCTGTTACCGCCGGGCCCTCGCTCTCCTGCGGACGGGGCTGGACCCCGTGACGGAGGCGGAGACGCTCGTTCACCTCGGTGACGCGTACGCGGCCCTGTGCGGCGACGAGCCGGCGCGACAGGCCTGGCGCGACGCGCTGGCCATCCTGGACGAGCTCGGCCACCCCGGCGCCGGACGAGTCCGCGCGAAGCTCCATACCGGCGACTGAGCCGCACTCCCCGGCACCCGCCGGGCACGAGCGTGCAAAGCCCGCGCATAAGCGTCGCGATAACCCCCGCGTCGCACACTGGTCCAGCCGGAGACCTCCGGGCGGATCACTGGACGAAATCGGGAGGACGAAGTCAGATGACCTGGTCGCGACGGATCCGTTCAACCGCGGGAGCCGCGCTCGGCGCCCTCACTCTTGTGCTCTTCACGGCGACCCCGTCCAGTGCGGAGGAGCATCGCCACTTCAACCTGGTCGCGCACAACGGGGTCGACTACGCGGGGAACTTCGCCGGGCCGGAGCCTCACCTTTCCGCGTGGCTCATCTTCCACTCCCAGAGGGAGGTGTTCCTCAGAGGACATGTTCACGACACGCAGGTCGACGGCTGGTGCGCGATGGTGTCGGTAACCGTCAACGACGGGTTCCCCGGTGCCGGCACCTTCCGCAGGGAGACCTGCGGTTACCTGACGAAGAAGTTCGTCGACGAGACCATCAACAAGACCCGCCTCTACACCATCAAAGTCGCGGTGGGCCTGCGTTATCCGCCCACCGGTCAGATCAGGTAGGGCGAGAGCGTGAAGTACCAGAACCCGTACTGGTGAACGTTTCTCCAGCGCTGATCGCCGGGAGTGCCTCGACGGGCGCTCCCGGCGCTCTTCCGGCGCATGCGTAGGCCCGCCGGGCCCGGGCAGGCGCTCCCGCATGAAGTCACGAGTTCTGACGAGTTCCGACGGCGTGAGCGTGCACGCGATCATCATGGACAAGGGCGACGAGGCCATGACCGAGCTGCAGCGCTGGGCGGAGGAGCACGAGGTCACGGCGGCCGCGCTCACCGCGATCGGCGCGTTCAGCGGCGCCACGCTCGGCTATTTCGACCCGGAGCGCGGCGGCTACCTCCGCATCCCCGTCAGGGAGCAGGTCGAGGTCCTGAGCCTGACCGGCGACATCGCGGTCGCCGACGGGCGCCCGCAGATCCACGCGCACGCGGTCGTCGGCCTGCGCGACGGCGCCACCCGGGGCGGCCACCTCCTGGAGGCCACGGTCTGGCCCACGCTGGAGGTCATCGTGCGGGAGTCGCCGGTCTGGCTGCGCAAGCGCCACGACCCCGAGACCGGCCTTTGCCTGATCGACCTGCCGTCGTCCGGCTGAGGCTCAGCCGGAACGCAGCTGCGAGATCTTGTCCTTGAACAGGGTGGAGGCGATGGACGCCCGGCGCGGCTGGCCGCGCAGGAACGCCTCCGCGAACTTCTTGGCCTGCTCGTAGGAGACCTTGCCCGGCATCGGCGGCTCGTCCGGATCCACGTCGACGTCCACCAGGGCCGGTCCGTCGTGCGCGAGCGCCGCGCGGACGGTCTCGTCCAGCTCGCCCGCCTCGGTGACCTTCCTGCCGAACCCGCCGCAGGAGCGCGCCCAGGCCGAGAAGTCGGCGACCGGCTCGGCGAAGCGGACGCCGTGCTCCGGGTAGCCGAGCACCATCTGCTCCCACAGGATCTGGCCGAGCGCGTTGTTGTTGTTGATGACCACCTTGATCGGCAGCCGGTACCGGACCGCCGTCAGGAACTCCGCCATCAGCATCGCGAAGCCGCCGTCGCCGACGAACGCGATCACCTGCCGGCCGGGGAACGCGTGCTGCATCGCGATCGCGTACGGCAGCCCGGGAGCCATCGTGGCCAGGTTGCCCGAGAGGTAGAAGCCGCGGTCGCCGCGGATGGTCCAGTGCCTGGCGGCCCAGGTGGCGATGGTGCCGGAGTCGCAGGTGAGGATCGCGTCGCCGGTCGCGGCCCGGTCGACGCAACTGATCAGGTACTGCGGCGCGATCGGTGAGCGCCGCGGCGACTCCAGCGCCCGCATGTCGGCGCGCCAGGCGTTCATCAGCTCGGTGTACCTGGCCAGGTGAGCGCGGTCGCCGGCGTGCTTGAGCAGCGGCAGCAGGGCGCGCAGGCCCTCCTTGGCGTCGCCGATCATCGGCACCTCGGTGGGCAGCCGCACGCCCGCCCTGACCGGGTCCGCCTCCAGCTGGACCACCCGCGCCGCCCCCGGCTCCGGCAGGTGCCTGGTGTAGGGGAAGTTGGTGCCGATCATGAACAGGGTGTCGCAGTCCTCGACGAGCTCCTCGCCGGGACGGGTGCCGAGCAGGCCGATCCCGCCCACCGCGTACGGCGAGTCGTCGGGGATGACGGCCTTGCCGGGCAGCGTCTTGATCACCGGTGCGCCGAGGGTCTCGGCCACGGCCAGCACCTCGGCGCGGGCGTGCAGGGCTCCGGCCCCGGCCAGGATCGCCGGGCGTTCGGCCCGGTTGAGCACGTCGGCGGCGGCCTGCAGGTCCTCGGCGCGGGGCACGCCGGGCGGGCTCAGGTAGACGGGGGCGGTGGCCGGCGGCCGCGCGGGCGCGACCTGCGGGTAGGGGTCGGCGCCCGCCTCGGCGATCTGCACGTCGTTCGGCAGGGTCAGGTGCGCGACCCCGCGCCGGGCGTAGGCGGTCCTGATCGCGATGTCCACGACGCCGGGCAGCTGGGCAGGGTTGTCGACGACGAGGTTGTACTCGGCGACGTCGGCGAACAGGTGCTGCAGGTGGACCTCCTGCTGGTAGCCGGTGCCCAGCACGCTCGTCTCCTGCATCCCGGTGATCGCCAGGACCGGCTGGTGGTCCAGCTTGGCGTCGTACAGGCCGTTGAGCAGGTGGATGCCGCCGGGGCCGCTGGTGGCCAGGCAGACGCCGATCCGGCCGGTGGCCTTGGCATGCCCGGCGGCCATGAACGCGGCCGCCTCCTCGTGGTGGACGAGCACGAACCGGACCCGGTCGGAGTGGCGCCGCAGGCCCTCCATGATGCCGTTGATGCCGTCGCCCGGTATCCCGAAGACCGTGTCGACGCCCCATTCGGCCAGGCGTTCGATGAGCAGTTCAGATGCGATCGTAGCCATACCTGCCGCAGTGCCCCACGGGGTCCACCCAAACATCGGGCAGGCGGGAAAGAAATTTCCGGATCGGCAGATATGTGGTGACCTGTTTCGTCGATCTGGAGCATTCATGCGCATGAGAAAGAGAGCCGGGGCGTTACTGCTCGTCACCGCGCTGCTCACCCCGGGACCGGCCGTCGCCGCGTCGCCGTCCCCCGTGACGGGGCCGCCCGCCTCGGTCCCGCGGACCGTCACGCTCATCAGCGGTGACCGGGTCACCGTCACCGGGGAACGCGGCGCGGTGATCGAGGCCGGCGAAGGGAGGAAGGGGATCACCTTCCTCACCGACGAGAGCCGCGGGCGTCTGCGCGTCGTCCCGAGCGACGCGATGCCGCTGCTCAAGGCCGGGCGGCTGGACGCCCGGCTGTTCGACGTGACCACCCTGCTGGAGTACGGCTACGACGACCGGCGGAAGGACCTCCCCCTCATCGTCACCGGGGCCGCTCAGCCCCGGACCATGGCCGGCACGGCGCTCCCCGCGATCGGCGGGTTCACGGTGCGGGCGGAGCGGGCGCACGCCACCCGTTTCTGGACGGACCTCACCCAGGAGGACGCCGGGGGAGCGGGGCTCCTGCGAAGCGGCAAGGCCAAGGTGTGGCTGGACGGGCTGCGCAAGGTGTCGCTGGACACCAGCGTCCCGCAGATCGGCGCGCCCGAGGCCTGGGCCAGGGGCTTCACCGGGGAAGGGGTCAAGGTCGCGGTGCTCGACACCGGGATCGACGCCGCCCACCCCGACCTGGCCGGCAAGGTGAGCGGCAGGAAGGACTTCACCGACGAGCCCGCCGAGCGGGACCCCGTCGGGCACGGCACCCACGTGGCCTCCACCATCGCCGGGAGCGGCGCGGCATCCGGCGGGAGCCACCGCGGCGTGGCCCCGGGCGTCACGTTGCTGGACGGCAGGGTGTGCGGCGCGATGGGCTTCTGCAAGGACTCGGCGATCCTGGCCGGCATGCAGTGGGCGGCGGAGCAGGGCGCCCGGGTGGTGAACATGAGCCTCGGCGGTCAGGACACGCCGGAGGAGGACCCGCTGGAGCAGGCGGTCGAGGCCCTCAGCGACCAGTACGGCACCCTCTTCGTGGTCGCCGCCGGCAACGGGGGGATGGAACGCCGGGTCAGCACCCCGGCCACGGCGGACGCCGCCCTGGCCGTGGGCGCGGTCGACAAGTCGGACGAGCCGGCCGACTTCTCCAACAGGGGGCCCGTGCCGGGCGACGGCGGGCTCAAACCGGACATCACCGCTCCCGGCGTGGACATCACGGCCGCGCGGGCGCAGGACAGCCCCGGCACCGGCTCCTACGTCGCCCTGACCGGCACCTCGATGGCCACGCCGCACGTGGCGGGCAGCGCGGCGCTGCTCGCGGGGCAGCACCCGGAGTGGAAGGGCGACCTGCTCAAGGCCGCGCTGATGGCCTCGGCCGAGCCGCACCCGGAGGCCGGCGTCTTCGTCCAGGGAGCGGGCCGGGTGAACGCGGCCCGCGCGACGGCACAGGCCGTGACGGCGCAGCCGCCAGGCCTGGGGTTCGGCATCCAGGCGTGGCCGCACGACGACGACCAGCCGATCGCCAGGAAGCTGGTCTACCGCAACTCGCTCACGACGCCCATCACGCTCACCCTGGAAGCCAGGGCGAGTGCGGCCTTCACGGTCAGCCCCGGCACGCTCACCGTGCCCGCCGGCGGGCAGGCCGAGGCGACCGTCGTCGCCGACACCCGTGGCGCCGACGTGCCCGACGGACTGCTGGGCGGCTACGTCGTGGCCACGGGGCCCGGCGGGGTGAGCGTGAGCACGCCGATCGGCGTGGAGAAGGAAGTCGAGAGCTACGACCTGACCGTGCGCCACACCGACCGGGCCGGCGCCGCCACCGGCGACTTCGAGATGTCGATCAGGCGGCTGGACGCCGCCGACCCGTCGATCGTGGTGTTCGGCGGGCAGAGCAGCCTCGTCATGCGGTTGCCCAAGGGCAGGTGGCAGGTCGACACCGTCGTCCTGGACGACGCGGGCGTCACCCTGCTCGTCCAGCCCGAGCTGGTGCTGGACCAGGACCGGACGGTCGAGGCCGATGCCAGGCTCGGCAGACCGCTCAAGGTGACCCCACCGAGAGCCGACGCGACACCGGATCTCAGCCAGGTCGTCCACCAGTGGCGGGGTGCCGACGGCCCGTCGGCCAGGGGATGGGTCGGCAGAGGGTTCGACCGGCGTTTCACCGCCCAGCTCGGGCCCGACCGCGAGTACGACGGCCTGCTGACCGAAGTGGCGGGAGAATGGACGGCGGGCACGGACGTCTACCGGGCGGCCTGGTTTCAGCCGGGGCGGATGGTGACGGGCTTCGAACGGTCGGTGGACCCCGGGAAGCTGGCGACCATCCGCATGGACTACGCCGGTCACCTGCCTGACGCGGAAGCCCTGGCGCCCGGCCGGGCCTGGCCACGCGACGGCAGCATCCCTTCCTACCTCGGCGGGACCTGGTTCACCACCCCCTCGGTGCGGACCGTACACGTCAACACCGACGAGGGCGTCCGCTGGCAGCACCTGCTGTACGAGTATGGCGCTGACGGGCGGCTCAACCTGTTCGAGTCCGGGTTCACGCACTACCGGGCGGGCCGGGTCACCACCGAGCACTGGAACCGGGGCGTGTTCGGTCCTTCCCTGCCGTCCGGGGACCAGCACGGCGACAGCGTCAGCCGCACCGGCGACGTCATCTCGGCCGATCCGCGGATGTTCGGCGACGGGCGGGGCTCGCTCGGCTCCTCGTCGCGGGCCACCGGGAAGACCACCCTCTACCGCGACGGCGTGCTCGCCGGCGAGGCGCCGTCGCTGACCGCGGACTTCCCCGTGCCCGCGGGGCGGGCGGCGTACCGGCTGGTCGCCGAGGCGGAGCGGGGGGCTCCGGCGACCCTGTCCACGCGCGTCTCCGTGGCCTGGACCTTCCGGTCCGGCGGCACGGACGCGCTGACCCGGCTGCCGGTGTCCGTGGTGAGCTTCACTCCCGAGCTCGACGCGTGGAACACCGCACCGGCCGGTCGGTCCTTCACGGTCCCGGTCAGCGTGCGCCCGCTGCCCGGCAGCACGGCGGGCCGCGCGCGGGACCTGTCCGTGGAGGTCTCCTACGACGACGGGGCCACCTGGTCGAAGGCGAAGGTCGCGCGGTCGAGGATCGTGCTGCGCCACCCGGACGGTGACGGGTTCGTGTCGCTGCGGGCCACGTCGACGGACACCTCCGGCAACTCCGTCGAGCAGACCGTGATCCGGGCGTACCGGATCGCCTCCGCGGCAAGCTGACAGCGAAGGCCGCCGGCCGGTGCGGGATCCCCCACCGGCCGGCGCGCCCCTCCCGGGGAAAGGCCTCGCGGTCATCGGGTGATACACCCGCGACCGGTACTTTCACTCGAAAGGCTCTCGATGACAGCCGCGCGAATCGAACGACCGCCGGACGAGTCGCTGGACGACTTCCCCGGCGTCTTCGACGCCCATTTCGACGAGCTGTTCAGGTACGTCTCCCACCGCCTCGGGCCCGCCCAGGCCGAGGACGTGGTGGCCGAGACGTTCCTGGTCGCGTTCCGCAAACAGGCCCGGTACGACCCCGCACGGGCGGCCGTCCGCACCTGGCTGTACGGCATCGCCACCAACCTGGTCAGCAAACATCGGCGGGCGGAGGTCAGAGGGCTCCGGGCGCGGCAGCGGCACGGGGCGGGCGGGAACGTCCCCGGGCCGGAGGAGCGCGTGGCCGACCGGGTCAGCGCGCAGAGCCTGCGGCCGGCGCTGGCCGCCGCCATCGCCTCGCTCGGCCGGGGCGAGCGCGACGTCCTGCTCCTCATGGCCCTCGCCGGACTGTCCCACCAGGAGATCGCCGCCGCGCTCGGCATCTCGTACGGCACGGTCGGCTCACGGCTGAGCCGGGCCAGAGCCAAGCTCCGCGCCGCCCTCGGCGACGCCAACCCGATGGAGGCCGACCATGGATGACCTGAGCGCGCTGGTGCGCGAGCTGTACGGCGACCCGCCCGCGGACCCGTTCGCCAGGGGACGGGTGGAGGCGCGTCTACAGGCGAGGACCAGGAGGCGCGTGCCGTGGAAGGCCGGCGTCGCCGGGCTCGCGGCGGCCATGGCGCTGGGCGCGGCGATCGTCGTGCCGAACCTGGGAACCCACGCGACCCGGGACACGTTCTCCGGGAACCCGATCCTGCTGACCGCCGCGACCATGGCCGAGGCGGCGCCGACGGGCTCGTACTGGCACGTCAAGCGGCTGTACACGATGCGCTGGGACAAGCTGTACGGCAGCGGGGGCAACACGTACCGGCTGGAGACCTCCAACCTGGCCGAGCAGTGGGTATCCACGGACGGGCGGGTCTGGTCCGGGCACAAGCGACTGGCCGCGCGGCCGCTCGACGAGGCGGCCTGGCGGCGCGACGGCGCGCCGACGGAGTGGAAGGCGGGGGACGGCGTCCACTCGACCACCCCCGGCGAGGGCCGGCTGACGGAGGTGGCGGGAGGGGGATCGTTCCGGTTCGGCGGCGAGGACCTGACGCCGGCGCAGCTGGCGGAGCTGCCGACAGACCCGGCGGCGCTGACCGAGCGGGCCCGCCGCGTGATCCGCGCGGACGGCGTCGAGGAGGGCTCCGTCTCCGACGTGGTGCCGACCACGCTGGCCACGCTGCTGTACGAGCTGCCCGCCGCCCCCGAGGTGCGGGCGGCCGCCTACCGGGCGCTGGCGACGCTGCCGCGGGTGACCGTCGAGGAGGGCGCGGAGGACCCCACGGGCAGGCCGGGCGTGTCGGTCTCGTTCCCGCTCCAGCACGACCAGCCCACCCGCGGCCGGCTGATCGTCGATCCAGGCACGTCGATGGTGCTCGCCTACGAGGTCACCGGCGCACCGGGCAAGGGAGACAGGACGGAGGTGGTCCTCGCCTCGGGCTGGACCGACGCCGAGCCCGCGCCCCCCACGACCGGGTGACGACCTGGGCCGAGGTGTCGATCCGGCGTCCATGGCGTTTCTGGATTGTTACCGGAAACAACAAACTACCCCTCCGAGAGGTCTTCCAAAGCAGGCTGTACCGGAATACGTTGCCGCAAACAACATTCATCCGGGCCCCTCCGGAAGAAAGGACCCTGCACCCATGCGCAAGGGGATCCTCAGTCTGACCGCCGCGGCGGCCGCACTAACTCTCGGTCTCACCGCCTGCGGGGGCGACGGCGGTCAGACCTCCACGACGACCTCGGCAGAGGCTTCGGCGGAGGCTTCACAGCCGGCCGCAGGCAAGATCGGCGTCATCCTGCCCGACAGCAAGTCGTCCGCACGCTGGGAGACGGCCGACCGGAAGTACCTGCAGGAGGCCTTCGAGGCCGCCGGCGTCGAGTACGACATCCAGAACGCGCAGAACGACAAGACCGCGTTCCAGACCATCGCCGACCAGATGATCACGAACGGCGCCACCGTCCTGATGATCGTCAACCTGGACAGCGGCACCGGCAAGACCGTGATCGACAAGGCCAGGTCGCAGGGCGTGGCCACCATCGACTACGACCGCCTGACGCTGGGCGGCAACGCCGCCTACTACGTCAGCTTCGACAACGAGAAGGTGGGCCAGCTCCAGGGCGAGGGCCTGTCGAAGTGCCTGGCCGACAAGGGCGCGGAGAAGCCCATCGTGGCCTACCTGAACGGCTCGCCGACCGACAACAACGCGACGCTGTTCAAGCAGGGCTACGACGGCGTGCTCAAGCCGAAGTTCGACTCCGGCGAGTACGTCAAGGGTCCCGAGCAGTCCGTGCCCGACTGGGACAACACGCAGGCCGGCACCCTCTTCGAGCAGATGCTCACCAGCGAGCCGAAGATCGCCGGCGTGCTCTCCGCCAACGACGGCCTCGGCAACGCGGCCATCACCGTGCTGAAGAAGAACAACCTCAACGGCAAGGTGCCGGTCACGGGCCAGGACGCCACCGTGCAGGGCCTGCAGAACATCCTCGCGGGCGACCAGTGCATGACCGTCTACAAGGCCGTCAAGAAGGAGGCCGACGCCGCCGCCAAGCTCGCGGTCGCGCTGGCCAAGGGCGAGAAGCCGGCCGCGAGCGGCAGCGTCAAGGACCCGGAGACGGGCCAGGACGTCCCCGCCGAGCTGCTGGACCCGCAGGCCATCTACGCCGAGAACGTCAAGGACGTGGTGGCCGACGGTTACGTGACCAAGGAAGAGCTGTGCACCGGCGACTTCGCCGACAAGTGCACCGAGGCGGGAATCCAGTAACAACCAGGCACCTCGTAGAACCGGTAGAAGGCACGGCTCGCGCTCAGGGGCGCGGGCCGTGCCCCTCGTGAGGGAGCCCCATGACCCCCCTGCTCGAAGTCCGCGGGATCGACAAAAGCTTCGGTCCCGTGCAAGTCCTGCACGACGTGGCGTTCTCGGCCAACGCCGGAGAGGTGACCGCACTGGTCGGCGACAACGGCGCCGGCAAGTCGACGCTGGTCAAGTGCATCGGCGGCATCTACCCGATCGACTCGGGCGAGATCCTGTTCGACGGCAAGCCGGTGCACGTGCACGGCCCGCGCGACGCGGCGGCGCTCGGCATCGAGATCGTCTACCAGGACCTGGCGCTCTGCGACAACCTCGACATCGTCCAGAACATGTTCCTCGGCCGCGAACGCCGCCGCGGCATCATGCTGGACGAGGCCGCGATGGAGGAACAGGCCCAGGAGACGCTCACCGGCCTGTCGGTCCGCACGGTCAAGTCGATCAGGCAGCAGGTCTCCAGCCTGTCCGGCGGCCAGCGCCAGACCGTCGCCATCGCCAAGGCCGTGCTGTGGAACAGCAAGGTCGTCATCCTCGACGAGCCCACCGCCGCGCTGGGCGTCGCCCAGACCGCGCAGGTGCTCGAACTGGTGCGGAGGCTGGCCGACAAGGGCCTGGCCGTCGTGCTCATCTCGCACAACATGAACGACGTGTTCGCGGTGTCCGACAGGATCGCGGCCCTCTACCTCGGCAGGATGGCCGCCCAGGTCCGCACCGCCGACGTGACTCACGCGCAGGTCGTCGAACTGATCACATCCGGCCGCAGCGGAGACCTGGGGATCACGCAATGAACAAGGTCAAAGAACTGCCCGGCGACGCGATCGCCGCCGCGAAGACGTCGCCGTCGATCGGCCTCAGCGTCCGCGCCTACGCCGAGCGGGTGCGCGGCGGGGACATGGGCGCGCTGCCCGCGGTGCTCGGGCTGATCGTGCTCTGCACGGTGTTCGCCGTCGCCCGGCCGGCCTTCCTCACGGCGATCAACTTCGCCAACCTGTTCACCCAGGGCGCCGCGATCACGGTCATCGCGATGGGCCTGGTGTTCGTGCTGCTCGTCGGCGAGATCGACCTGTCGGCCGGGTTCGCCAGCGGCGTCTGCGCGGCGGTGCTCGCGGTGACGCTCACCAGCCTGGGCCTGCCCTGGTACGTCTGCGTGCTGGCCGCGATCGTCACCGGCGTGGTCATCGGCGTCACGCTCGGCGGCCTGGTGGCCAAGGTGGGCATCCCGTCGTTCGTGGTCACGCTGGCCGCGTTCCTCGCCTTCCAGGGCCTGGTGCTGGTGCTGGTCAGGGAAGGCACGAACATCTCGATCAGGGACGACGTGATCGTCGCGATCGCCACCAGGAACCTGCCGCCGTGGCTCGGCTGGGCCCTGTTCGCGGTCTGCGTGGCGGTCTACGCGGGCATCCAGCTCCTCCGGGCCAGGAAGCGCACCACGCGCGGCCTGGTGGCCGACCCGATGTCGCTGATCGCCGCCCGGGTGGGGGCGCTCGTGGTCATCGGCGGCCTCGCGGTGTACGTGCTCAACCTGGAGCGCAGCCGCAACCCGCTGCTCACCTCGCTGACCGGTGTGCCGATCGTGGTGCCGATCATCCTGGCGCTGCTGGTGCTGTGGACGTTCGTGCTGCACCGTACCGCGTTCGGCCGGCACATCTACGCGGTCGGCGGGAACCCGGAGGCGGCCCGCAGGGCCGGCATCCCGGTGGACCGGATCAAGGTCGCCGCGTTCGTCATCTGCTCCTCGATGGCCGCGGTCGGCGGCATCATCGCCGCCTCGCGGGCCAGCTCCGTCGACCCGAACACCGGCGGCAGCTCGGTGCTGCTCTACGCGGTGGGCGCCGCCGTCATCGGCGGGACCAGCCTGTTCGGCGGCAAGGGCAGGGTGCTCGACGCCATACTCGGCGGCGCCGTGGTGGCGGTCATCGAGAACGGGATGGGCCTGATGGGGTACGGAGCGAGTGTGAAGTATCTGGTCACCGGATCGGTGCTGCTGCTCGCCGCGGGCGTGGACGCCATCGCGCGCAAACGGGCCTCCGCCGCTGGTCTAAGGTGATCAGCGACTTCCACCCGTTGAAGGAACCACAGCCTATGCGTGCCGGTCCGTCCCAGGAGGACATCAGGCGCCACAACCTCGGCGCGCTGCTGCGTCATGTCCATCTGGGCGGGCCGATCTCGCGCGCCGAGCTCACCTCCAGGATGGGGCTCAACCGCAGCACCATCATGGCGCTCACCTCCGACCTGACGGCGGCCGGGCTGGTACGCGAGGAGCTGCCGCGCGAGACCGGCCGCGCCGGGCGGCCCTCCCTGGTGGTCCGTCCCGAGTCGTCGCGGGTGTACGTGTTCGCGTTCGACGTGGGGCCCGACCGGCTGGTGGCCGCCCGCGTCGGGCTGGGCGGGGTGATCCTCGACCGGCGGGAGCTGCCACGCCGGCGCGGCCCGTTCGAGCTGCCGGAGCTGGTCGGCGCGCTGGCCGGGTTCGCCCGGCAGATGCGACGCAAGACCAGGCCCGACACCGTGTGCGTGGGCGCCGCCGCGGCCGTGGCCGGCGGGGTGCGCAAGGGCGACGGCGTCATCACCTTCGGCCCCAACCTGATGAAACCTCACCAGGAGGTGCCGTTCGGTGAGGAACTGGGCCGCAGGCTCGGCCTCGGCCTGCCGGTGAGCGTGGGCAACGACGCCAACCTGGGCGCGCTGGCCGAGCACAGCCGCGGCCTGGGCGTGTCCGTCAAGGACCTCATCTACCTGCACGGCGACGTCGGCATCGGCGGCGGCATCATCGCGGGCGGCCACCTGCTCGGCGGCCACGACGGCTACGGCGGCGAGGTCGGCCACATGGTCGTCAACCCCGGCGGCCGGGCGTGCGGCTGCGGCTCGCACGGCTGCCTGGAGGCCGAGGTGGGGGAGCGGGCGCTGCTGGAGGCGGCGGGCCGGGCCAAGGCGGACCAGAACGGGGACGCCCAGCAGGGCAAGCACGGCCGGGAGGCGGTGCGCGCCGTCGTCGACGCCGCCGACCGGGGCGACATCGTGGCCCAGGAGGCGCTCAAGCGGGTCGGCGACTGGCTCGGCCTGGGCGTCGCCAACCTGATCAACATCTTCAACCCGGAGATGGTCATCTTCGGCGGCATGCTGAGGGAGATCTACCTCGGCTCGGCGGCGCGGGTGCGCAGCCAGCTGACCCTGCACGCCATGACCCCCCAGCGCGAGCGGCTGCGGCTGCGCACCTCGGCACTGGCCGACGACGCGACGCTGGTGGGCGCGGCCGAGCTGGCCTTCGCCCACGTCCTCGCGGACCCGCTGGAGGTGCTGGCCAGGGCGGGCGGCTAGGCGACCCGCGCGTTCGGCGCCGTCCAGGTGTTGCAGGCGCCGGCCGAGCCGGCGTCGTAGCCGCGGTCCTGCCAGTAGGCGAGGTTGCGCGGCTTGCCGTGGATCTCGCTCTCGCGGCTCCGCTTCACCCCGTCGATCCACTGCGCCCAGGTGATGTCGGAGTTGAGCGTGTCGAGCGTGGACCGGTAGAACACGCCGGCGAAGCACTCGGCCTGCATCTCCAGCCGGCGGCTCAGCGCCGCGCGCCGGGTCTTGCCGGAGCGCCAGTAGAGCGTGTTCTGCGCGTCCAGGATGCCGGTGAGCTCCTGTACGTGGTGGCCCCACTCGTGCGCGACCGAGTGCGCGAGGTTCAGCTTGATCTGGTCGCGCAGGTCACGCTTCATGATCCGGATCGCGACGGTGCGCTGCTGCGGGCAGTACTGCGCGCCGTTGGTGGTGATCTTCCCGCAGACCGAGCGGCTTCCGGTCGTGATCTGCAGCTTGGGCGGGCTGTAGCGCAGGCCCGCGGCCTTGAACCGGGCGGCCCAGAAGCGGTTGGCGCACCGGGCCAGCTCCTGCTGGAACCTCTTCACCGAGGCGGCGCTGCCCGGCCTGACCTCGGAGGTCGCGCAGGACATGGGGGCCGCGGTGCCCGACCGGTAGATCTTGTTCTTGGTGAGGACGGCCGGCAGCGCGGCGGTCGCGGTGGTGCTCGCGGCCGCCGCGCTGCTCGCCGTACCCGTGAGGCCCAGACCCGCGATCATGCAGGACGCCACTGCGATAAGGGGAATACGCACGATCGCGGATCTTAGACCAGTTCATGGTGTTTTGTTTACGCAACCTTGGCATTCGGCCGCGGAAGGCACGGCCGCGCCCGGTGACGCGGCCGTGTGTCAGGACGTCAGGCGACCGCCCTGGAGGACGCCTTCCAGGTGTTGCAGGAGCCCGGCTGCGCGGAGTTGTAGCCCCGCTCCATCCAGGCCGCCTGGCTCCGGCCCTTGCCGTGGTCGTTCTGCGCCCAGCCCTTGTGGCCGTTCTCGCGGAACCAGTTCACGGTGTGGTCCCAGTGCTCCTGGGGAACCGGCAGCGAGTGGGCGATCGTCCGCATGAAGACGGCGGAGAAGCACTCGGCCTGGAGCTCGTGGCGGCGCGACAGCTGCAGCTGGGCCGAGCGGCTGGCCCGCTGCCTGGCCTGGAAGTAGTAGTTCGAGATGCCGGCCAGCTGCTGGACGTGGTGGCCGTACTCGTGGGCCATCAGCCGGGCGATGCCGACCGCGAACGGGTCGCGCAGCTCGCGCTTGGTGATCAGCATGTACATGGTGCGGTCGGCGCTGCAGTACACGCCGGCGGCGCCCGAGACCCAGCGCCCGCAGGCGTTGTTGACCTTCCTGGTGACGATGCGCAGCCTCGGCTTGCTGAAGCGCAGGTTCGCCTTGCGGAACTGGGTGGCCCACGCCTTGTTCAGGCAGTTCGTCATCCGCTGGAGGAAGCGCTTGTACGCGGCCGTGCTGCCCCGCCGGATCTCGCCCGGCGAGCAGTTGGTGGCGGCCAGGCGGCCGGTCCGGTAGAGCCGGCTGTTCGTGGCCGCGGACTTCGGAGCGGCCTGCAGGGCCGCGACCTGCTGCGCCGCCGCGGGCCGGCTCGTGACCTGCTGGACCCCGGGCTGTGCGCTGTGCGTCTGTGCGACCGCCGTCCCCGTGCCGGCCAGCGTGATGACCACGCCGGCTGCCGTGAGTGACGCCAGTTTCTTCATGGGGAGAGTGTTCATAATGTGCCAAAGACTAGGTCAAGAGCTGACAAATGTGGGTGGATTTAAGTCGATGGGTCTAGTGCGGCATCGGCGAACTAGACTCGTCCCAGTCGGCGAACAAGAGCAGAGGGGAGCCGGATCCGTGAGCGGGTTGCTGGGCTCGATCAAGGGACCGCACGACGTCAAACGGCTCGCGGCGGGAGACCTGCCGCTGCTGGCGGGTGAGATTCGCGACCTGCTCGTCGACTCGTGCGCGCGCTTCGGCGGCCACCTCGGCCCCAACCTCGGTGTGGTGGAACTCACCATCGCTATCCACCGCGTCTTCGACTCGCCGCGCGACCCGGTCATCTGGGACACCGGTCATCAGGCGTACGTGCACAAGCTGCTCACCGGCCGGGTGGCCGGCTTCGGCGCGCTCAAGCAGGAGGGCGGCCTGTCGGGCTACCCCAGCCAGGCCGAGTCCGAGCACGACTTCGTGGAGAACTCCCACGCCTCCACCGCCCTGTCCTACGCCGACGGCCTGGCCAAGGCGTTCAAGCTGCGCGGCGAGCGCGACCGCACCGCCGTCGCGGTGATCGGCGACGGCGCGCTCACCGGCGGCATGGCCTGGGAGGCGCTCAACAACATCGCCGCCGTCAAGGACCTGCCGGTCGTCATCGTGGTCAACGACAACGGGCGCTCCTACTCGCCGACCATCGGCGGCCTCGCCTCCCACCTGTCGTCGCTGCGCGTCGACCGCCGCTACGAGGACGCGCTGGAGTTCGTGAAGGAGAAGCTCGGGAACGTTCCCGTGCTCTACGACGCCCTCCACGGCCTCAAGAAGGGCGTCAAGGACGCCATCGCCCCGCAGGTCATGTTCGAGGACCTCGGCCTCAAGTACGTCGGCCCCATCGACGGCCACGACGAGCAGGCCATGGAGGCGGCGCTGCGCCGGGCCCGCGGCTTCCGCGGCCCGGTCATCGTGCACGCGCTCACCCAGAAGGGCCGCGGCTACAGCCCGGCGGAGAACCACGACGAGGACCAGTTCCACTCGCCGGGCGCCTTCGACCGCGCCACCGGCGCCGAGAAGCCCAAGGGCCGCATCTGGACCGACGTGTTCAGCGACGAGCTGGTCCGGCTCGGCAAGGAGCGCGAGGACGTGGTCGCGATCACCGCCGCGATGCTCCACCCGACCGGCCTGGCGCGCTTCGCCGACGCCTTCCCCGACCGCACCTACGACGTCGGCATCGCCGAGCAGCACGCCCTGACCAGCGCTGCCGGTCTGGCCATGGGCGGACTCCACCCGGTCGTGGCCGTCTACGCCACCTTCCTCAACCGCGCCTTCGACCAGCTCCTCATGGACGTCGCCCTGCACCGGCTGCCCGTCACCGTGGCGCTCGACCGGGCCGGCGTGACCGGCGACGACGGCGCCAGCCACAACGGCATGTGGGACCTCTCCATCCTCCAGGTCGTGCCCGGCCTGCGGCTCGCCGTCCCGCGCGACGGCGAGCGGCTGACCGAGCTGCTGCGCGAGGCGGTGGCCGTCACCGACGGGCCGACCGTGCTGCGCTTCCCCAAGGGCCCCGTCGCCGAGGCGATCGAGCCCGTACGCAAGCTCGGCGGCATGGACGTCCTGCGCGACCCCGACACCTCCGACCCCGACGTGCTGCTGGTCGGCGTGGGCCCGATGGCGCACGTCTGCCTGGAGGCCGCCACCCTCCTCGACGCGCAGGGCATCAGCGCCACGGTGGTCGACCCGCGCTGGGTCAAGCCGCTCGACGAGGCCCTGATCGGCGCGGCGGCCGGACGCCGGCTCGTCGCCGTCGTCGAGGACAACGGCCGGGTCGGCGGCGTGGGCGACGCGGTCTCGCGGCTGCTGCGCGACGCCGACGTCGACGTGCCCGTGCGCAACTTCGGCATCCCGCAGCGCTTCCTCGACCACGCCAAGCGGGCCGTCATCCTCGGCCGGATCGGGCTCAACGGCCAGGACCTCGCCCGCCAGATCACCGAGGCGGTCGCCAAGCGCAGCTCGCAGGTCGTCAGTCCTTCGTAGGAGAGCCTTCCCGGGTTACGCTCACGTGAGATTCCGCACCTCGCATGATCGCCCCGGACCCGGGAAGGATCACCGACCGTGGACATCTTTCGCACGAAGAGTGTCGAGCAGTCGATCCGTGACACCGAGGCGCCCGAGCACCGGCTCCGCAAGCGTCTCACCGCCGTCGACCTGACGGTCTTCGGCATCGGTGTGATCATCGGCACCGGCATCTTCGTGCTGACCGGTCAGGTCGCCAGGGAGATGGCCGGGCCGGCGGTGGCGATCTCGTTCGTGGTGGCCGGGGTGGTGTGCGGGCTGGCCGCGCTGTGCTACGCGGAGTTCGCCTCCACGATCCCCGTGGCCGGATCGGCCTACACCTTCTCCTTCGCCACGCTGGGCGAGTTCCCCGCCTGGATCATCGGCTGGGACCTGCTGCTGGAGATGGCGCTGGCAGCCGCCGTGGTCGCCGTCGGCTGGTCAGGCTACTTCAACGCGCTGCTCACCTCGGCCGGCGTGCACCTGCCCCCGTCGATCGCGGGCGAGGACCCCGTGGTGGACGTGCCCGCGATGGCCGTCGTGCTCATCCTCACCGCGGTCCTGATCGCCGGCATCAAGCTGTCGTCCCGGGTCAACCTGGTCATCGTGATCATCAAGGTCACGGTCGTCCTGCTGGTGATCCTGGCCGGGCTGTTCTTCATCTCCATGGCCAACTACACGCCGTTCGTCCCCGAGCCGCAGCCGACCCCGGCGGTGGAGGGCGTGCAGGCGCCGCTCATCCAGGTGCTCTTCGGCATCACGCCGGTGGCGTTCGGCGTGCTGGGCATCTTCACCGCCGCGGCCATCGTGTTCTTCGCCTTCATCGGCTTCGACATCGTGGCCACCGCCGCGGAGGAGACCATCGAGCCGCAGCGCGCCCTGCCGCGCGGCATCCTCGGCTCGCTGGTGATCTGCACGCTGCTGTACGTGGCGGTCTCGCTGGTGGTGGTGGGCATGCAGCCCTACACCGAGCTGAGCACCGCCGCGCCGCTGGCCGACGCGTTCACCGCGGTCGGGCAGCCCTGGGCGGCGGCGCTGATCAGCATCGGCGCGATCGCCGGTCTGACCACCGTGGTGATGATCCTCATGCTGGGGCAGACCCGGGTGCTGTTCGCCATGTGCCGCGACGGGCTGCTGCCGCGCCCGCTGGCCAAGGTCCACCCGAGGACCGGCACGCCCGCGCTGCTCACCGCGATCGTCGGCGTGGTCGCCGCCCTGCTGGCCGGGTTCATCTCCCTGAGCGCGCTGGCCGAGCTGGTGAACATCGGCACGCTCTTCGCGTTCGTGGTGGTGTCCGCCGGTGTGATCATCCTGCGGCGCACCCGTCCGGACCTCCCGCGGGCCTTCAGGGCGCCGCTGGTGCCGCTGCTGCCGATCCTGTCGGTGCTCGCCTGCCTCTACCTGATGCTGAACCTGCCGGTCGAGACCTGGCTCAGGTTCCTCATCTGGATGGTCATCGGCGCGGTGCTCTACTTCGCGTACGGCTACCGCCACAGCATGGTGGCCGGGCCCGACCGGCGGTCGTGAGGGGCGGCCGGAGCCGCCCCCGCTGAGACCCGCGGATCAGGGCGTGAAGAGCGCCCCGCCTGCCGACTTCATCAGGCACGCGTTCGAGTACATCCGGCCGAACGAGATCGGCTCGCCGCGCCACCGGCCCGTCACGACCACGGCGGCGGGCCGGAACTCGCGCGTGCAGGCGGCCTTCGAGCTGCCCACCAGCCGGGCCGGATCGCCGCCGGCCCGCGCCAGCAGCTTGCAGGCCGCGCTCGCCGACCGGTGGGTGCCGCCCGCCGGACGGCAGGTGAGGGTGGCCGTCCGCGTGGGACCGTTCTTCACCGTGACCAGGATCCGCAGGACCGCTCCCGGCGTGCTTGCCGCGACCGCCGGGGCCGGGACCGTCAGGAGGGACCCGCACAGCGCGATCGCGCCGAACGCCTTCATCATGATCTTTTCCCTTCGTAGCACACGGCATCAGAGGCTACGACGGAGAGTGACGATCGGAGGGGAGGCCCGCCGGGCGAGCCTCCCCAAAGGCAGGTCAAGCGGGGAGCGAGGCGACTCCCGGCGGCAGGAACCGTGACGGCGAGTGACCGGCGCGGTCCAGGTACGGCGTGATGCCGCCCAGGTGGAACGGCCAGCCGGCGCCCAGGATCATGCACAGGTCGATGTCCTGCGGCGCCGCCACGACGCCCTCGTCCAGCATGATCCGGATCTCCCCGGCCAGCGCCCTCAGCACGCGCACGCGTACCTGATCGGCGGTGGACGGCCCGTCCGCGACGCCGGAGCCGCCCGCGAACAGCGCGACCGCCTCCTCGTCCAGCGAGAAGTCCGGCCGGTACACGCCCGGCTTGCCGGCGGCGACCAGCTTGGCCAGGTTGGCCGAGACCCCGAACCGGTCGGGGAACGCCTCGTGCAGCGTCTCCGCCACGTGCAGGCCCACCGCCGGGCCGACGAGCTGCAGCAGCGCGAACGGCGTCATCGGCAGCCCGAGCCGGTCCAGCGCGTGCTCGGCCGCCTCCAGCGGGGTGCCCTCGTCCACGGCCCCGATGACCTCGCCCATGAACCGGGTGAGCAGCCGGTTGACGACGAACGCCGGGGCGTCCTTGACCAGCACCGACGACTTCTTCAGCGCCTTGCCGACGGCGAACGCGGTGGCCAGCGTGGCGTCGTCGGTCGCGCCGCCCCTGACGATCTCCAGCAGCGGCATGACCGCGACCGGGTTGAAGAAGTGGAAGCCGACCAGCCGCTCCGGGTGCGCCAGGTCCTCGCCCATCGCGGTGACGCTCAGCGAGGAGGTGTTGGTGGCCAGCACGCAGTCGGCCCGCACCACGGCCTCCACCTCGGCGAACACCTGCTTCTTGACCGTCAGGTCCTCGAAGACCGCCTCGATCACGAAGTCGGCGTCGGCGAAGGCGTCCTTGGTCAGCGAGCCCGTCACCAGCGCCTTGAGCCGGTTGGCCTGGTCGGGCGAGACGCGGCCCTTGCCGGCCAGCTTGTCGACCTCGGCGTGCACGTACGAGACGCCCTTGTCGAGCCTGGCCTGGTCGAGGTCGGTCAGCACGACCGGGACCTGCAGCCGGCGGGCGAACAGCAGCGCCATCTGCGAGGCCATGAGGCCCGCGCCGACGACGCCGACCTTGGTGACCTTGCGCGCCAGCGACGCGTCCGGCGCGCCCGCGGGCCGCCTGGCCCGGCGCTGCACCAGGTCGAAGGAGTAGAGACCGGCCCGCAGCTCGTCGCTGAGCAGCAGGTCGGCGAGCGCCTCGTCCTCGGCGGCGAAGCCCTCGTCGCGGGAGGCGGTACGGGCCAGCGCGACCAGGTCGAGCGCCCGGTACGGCGCGGGAGCGGCGCCGTGGAGCTTCATGTCGACCAGGAAACGGGCGTCGGCGACCACCTTGTCCCAGTCGGCGGCGGTGTGGTCGGGGCGCTCGACCGTCACCTCGCCGGTGAGCACGCGGGCCGCCCAGCGCAGCGACTCCTCCAGGAAGTCGGCCGGCTCGAACAGCGCGTCCGCGACCCCCAGCTCGAACGCCTCGCGGCCCCTGGTCATGCGGTTCTGCGCGAGCGGGTTCTCCACGATCAGCTTGATCGCGTTCGCCGGGCCTGTCAGGCGGGGGAGCAGCTGCGTGCCGCCCCAGCCCGGCACCAGGCCGAGCGAGCACTCCGGCAGCGCCACCGCGGGGACGCCCGAGGAGATCGTGCGGTAGGTGCAGTGCAGCGCCACCTCCAGGCCGCCGCCCATGGCCGCGCCGTTGACGAACGCGAACGACGGGACGCCCAGCTCGCCCAGCCGGCGGAACACGTGGTGGCCCAGGGCGCCGATCGCCAGCGCCTCCTCACGGGTGGTCAGCGCCGCCGCGCCCTTCAGGTCGGCGCCGACGCCGAACACGAACGGCTTGCCGGTGACGCCCACCGCCGCCAGGTCGGTCCGCTCGGCGATCTCCGACAGCGCGCCGTTGAGCGCGAACAGGCCGTGCGGGCCGAACGTGTTGGGCTTGGTGTGGTCGAAGCCGTTGTCGAGCGTGATCAGCGCCATCGTGCCCGCGCCGCCGGGCAGCTCCACGTCGCGGACCAGGGCCTTGGTGACGACCTCGTCCGTGGCGCGCTCGGTCAGCAGCGCGCGCCAGGTGTCAAGAGTGCTCACAGGCCCTCCTCCGTCGGTCCTGTGAGCATGCTGCTGTGTCTCATGGTTCTCTCGCTTCGCTCGCTCATGCCAGGTTCTCCCAGATCACGGTGCCGCCCATGCCCATGCCGACGCACATGGTGGTGATGCCGTAGCGCACGTCGGGGCGCTCGCCGAACTGGCGGGCGAGCTGCGTCATCAGCCGTACGCCGGAGGAGGCCAGCGGGTGGCCGAACGCGATCGCGCCGCCGTACGGGTTCACCCGGGGGTCGTCGTCGGCGAGGCCGAAGTGTTCCAGGAAGGCGAGGACCTGGACGGCGAACGCCTCGTTGATCTCGATCAGCCCAATGTCCGACATTTCGAGATTCGCCAGGCGGAGAGCGCGCTCCGTGGACGGGATCGGGCCGACGCCCATGACCTCCGGGTCCACACCGGCGAACGCGTACGAGACGAGCCGCATCTTCGGCGTCAGGCCGAGCTCCGCGGCGACGTCGGCGGCCGCCACGACGCAGCCGGTCGCGCCGTCGTTGATGCCCGAGGAGTTGCCGGCCGTCACGTGGCCGTGCGGGCGGAACGGCGTCTTCAGTGTGCCCAGCGCCTCCAGGGTGGTGCCGGGACGCGGCGCCTCGTCCTGGGTGGCCAGGCCCCAGCCCTTCTCCGCCGTGCGCACCGCGGTCGGCACCAGGTCGGGCTGAATCTTGCCGTCCGCGTACGCCTTGGCCACCTTCTCCTGCGACAGCACCGCGTACGCGTCGGCGCGCTCCTTGGTGATCGTGGGATGGCGGTCGTGCAGGTTCTCCGCCGTCATGCCCATGACCAGGGCGCTCGGGTCGACCAGCTTCTCCGACAGGAACCGCGGGTTCGGGTCGACGCCCTCGCCCATCGGGTGGCGGCCCATGTGCTCGACGCCGCCCGCGATGGCCACGTCGTAGGCGCCGAAGGCGATGCCGCCGGCGACCGTGGTCACCGCGGTCATCGCGCCCGCGCACATCCGGTCGATCGCGTAGCCGGGCACGGACTTCGGCAGCCCTGCCAGCACCGCCGCCGAGCGGCCGATGGTCAGGCCCTGGTCGCCGATCTGGGTGGTGGCGGCGATGGCGACCTCGTCCACCCGCTCGGGCGGCAGGGCGGGGTTGCGCCGCATGAGTTCGCGGATGACGCGCACGACCAGGTCGTCAGCGCGGGTCTCCGCATACAGCCCCTTCGGCCCGGATCTGCCGAAAGGGGTGCGCACGCCGTCGACGAACACGACGTCACGAGAGGAAGGCACGGATCAGCTCCTCGTTGCTGGACAGCTTCCGCCCTTATGCTACTCATGAGTAACTACCGCGCACGCGACCCCCGC
This sequence comes from Nonomuraea harbinensis, assembly GCF_019396385.1. Classification (GTDB taxonomy): domain Bacteria; phylum Actinomycetota; class Actinomycetes; order Streptosporangiales; family Streptosporangiaceae; genus Nonomuraea; species Nonomuraea ferruginea. The sequence goes on from NZ_JAHKRN010000002.1 coordinate 155,687, forward strand.
GGCGACCAGGGCGCAGATCACCACCGGATCGAGGTCCCACACCCTCCCCCTTACCCCCAGCACCCCGGTCACAGCCACCATCATCCCTGCTCTCCGTGTCACCGCCCGCACGCGCCCGAGGCGGGGACCCGCTCGATGCCTGGGCGCCCTCCCGCTCGTGGGGGCCTGAGGTCCGGGGAGGTTCCCGGCGAGCCGGGCGGGGTCCCAGGGGTCGCTGGGAGGTGTGCCCGGGTGGGCGACGCGCGCCGCGAGGTCACGGGCCCACCAGGCGGCGAAGCAGACCGCCGCTCCCGCCCCGGCCCAGCCGAGCGCCGTCATCGCGCTCTCCAGGACGGCGGCGAGCGCGGACTCCCCGAACAGGCCCGGCAGCGTGCCGCCGAGCAGCAGCACCACCGCCCACCCGCACGCCATGACCAGCCTGCCCACCGGCAGCAGGGGTGAGGGCGGCGCCACCGCGTACAGCTCCCGCTCCCGGCGCCGGGCGGCGCGCGCCCGCGACCCCCACACCACCTGCGTGACGGCCAGCGCGGCCAGCGCGCCGGCGAAGGACGCCAGGGAGAGCAGGGCGAGCGGCGCCGCCCACGCGCCGTCCGCCCGCTCGGCGAGCACCTGCGTGGCGGCCGGGAACAGGAGTGCGGCGGCCAGCGCCACACGGGCGCGGCGCCGCGCGTCCCGGACCCGCGCCCGCAGCGCCGCCACGGCCACGGCGCCGGGAGGGGGCGCGATCTCGCTCGTGAGCATGGTGGTCATGATGCGGGACAACGCTCCGTGACGTCCCGGTTTCGGCAAGCTGGAGTCACCGATCCACCCGACTCCCGAATCCACGTCCACGTGAGCTGGTGTCGCCCGCTCGTGACGCGGGCGTCTGTGCGGGCCGGGAGTGTCAGGTGCTGACGCCGGCGTCCACGGGGATGGCGGCGCCGGTGATGTTGCGGCCGCCCTCGCCGGCCAGGTGGGCCACGGTCGCGGCGATGTCCTCCGGGGAGCAGTAGCGGCCCAGCGCGGTGTACGAGCGTTCCTCGTCGGCGCCCGGCCCGTCGGCCGGGTTCATCTCGGTGTCGGTGGAGCCGGGATGGACCAGGTTGGCGGTGATGCCGCGGGAGCCGAGGTCGCGGGCCAGCCCCTTGGTGAGGCCGACGAGCGCGGACTTGCTCATCGCGTACAGCGTCCAGTCCGGGTACGGGACGCGCTCGGCCAGGCTGCTGCCGATCATGATGATCCGCCCGCCCTCCGGCAGGTGCCGCGCCGCGGCCTGGGCCAGCACGAACGACGCGCGGGCGTGCACCGCGAGCACACGGTCCACCTCCTCAAGCGTGACATCCTCCAGTGGCCCGTACGGGGCGATGCCGGCGTTGCCGACGACCACGTCGAGCCGGCCCAGGGTGGCCACCGTGCGCTCGACCGCCGCCACCACCTCGCCCGCGTCCTCGGCCCTGGCCCGGACGGCCAGGGCGCGCCGTCCCAGCGCCTCGGCCTCCGCGGCCACGGCCGCCGCCCGGCCGGCCTCGGCGGCGTACGTGATCGCCACGTCGAACCCGTCGGCGGCGAGCCGGCGGGCGATGGCGGCGCCGATCCCCCTGCTGCCTCCGGTGACCAGCGCGACCTTGCGTCCCATGATTCCTCCAGTGAAGCGGAATGGATTCCGCTTGAGATAGTAACCGGAATCTATTCCGTTTGTCTCGGGTGGAAGGATGGACGCCGTGAGAAGCGAGCGCAGCGACGCCGCCCGCAACCGGGCGAAGATCCTCGCCGCCGCCGCCGGCATCGTCGCCGAGCGGGGGGTGGAGGGCCTGGCGATGGCGGAGGTCGCCGCCGCGGCAGGGGTCGGCGTCGGCACGCTCTACCGCCGCTTCGGCGACCGCTCCGGGCTCGCCTACGCGCTCATCGACGAGCGGGAGCGCGAGTTCCAGGCGGCCTTCGTCGGAGGGCCGCCGCCGCTCGGGCCGGGGGCGGAGCCGCGCGAGCGCATCCGCGCGTTCCTGCACGCCCTGCTGGAGCGTACGGTCGAGCAGCTCGACCTGCTGCTGATGGCCGAGACGGCCGCGCCGCTGGCCCGCTTCGGCGGCGCCTACCAGGCCCACCACGCCCACCTGGCGATGCTGGTCGCGCAGGCGGCGCCCGGCGCCGACGCCGCCCCGCTGGCCGACGCGCTGCTGGCGCCGTTCGCCGCGCCGCTGCTGGCGCACCGGCTGCGCGAGGGTGTCACGCCCGAGCGGGTCAGGTCCGCGCTCGACGCTCTCCTTGCCGGGATCCGCTGAAGGCCCTCCGGCGTCTCCGAGGGTGGGACGTCGAGTCACGGCAGGGGCCGATGTGACTGTGAGTAGTCTTCGGGAAAAGAGTGAAATATCCGGACAGATGTTGGTTAAATCTGTTATGAAAGGTTGCACTCCGTATTCGCACTAGAAGAGGTTCAGCGTGGCGCGCGACGACAACGACAGGCCATACGACGACGGGCAGGGCAGGCCGGTGAACCCGGACCTGACCGGCGATGTCCTGTCTCCGCGCTGGAGCACGGATGACACCGACGAGCAGCCCGCCATCCAGGTCTCGGGCAACGAGACGTACATCCTGCCCCCGGACGACACCCCCGCCGGCGACCCGTACCCGGCCAAGGACGAGCCCTCCTACCTCGACGCCCCGTACGCCGAGAGCGGCTCGTACGCCGACAACACCCCGTACGCCGAGAGCGGCCCGTATGCCAAGGGCACCCAGTACGCCGAGGGCGCCTCGTACGCCGAAAGCGGCCCGTACGCCGCGAGCGGCGGTTACACCGACGACCAGGGCGCCTCCTACATCGACGGCTACCCCGACTCCCAGGGTCCGGTGTACACCGACGCCTTCGCCGAGAACGCGGCCGGCGAGTACGCGGGAGACGAGCCGAGCGACCCGCGCAGGCCCGCCGACGACCCGGATGGGGCCGGTTACCTGCCCCTCGACCGGGGCTACGAGGAGCCCGACGAGGAGCCCAAGCGCGGATTCCTCGGCTCCGGCTGGACCGGCTCCTCCGGCGACGGCGACGACCACGGCAAGGACTACGGCAAGGACTACGGCAAGGACTACGACAACGGCGACGGCGAGGTGCGGCGCCGCACCAGGCTGCTGCTGGCCGCCGCCGCTGCCGTGGTGGTGCTGGGCGTGGGCGGCGGCTGGATGCTCACCAGCACCTCCTCCGACGACCCCTGCGCGGGCGGGCGGTGCGCCTCCGTCAGCGACCTCAGCTCGCCCTCCGCCGACGAGGAGGCGGAGACGGACGTCCCCATCGAGGAGGCGACCGATACGGCCACTCCCGAGCCCGAGGTCTCCGAGACCCCCACCACCGCGCCCACGACGCAGACCAGGGTCCGCCCGACCCGGACGGCCTCGGCCGAACCGGAGCCCGAACCGGAGCCCGAGCCCACCCGCACGCGGACCCGCGCCGCCGAGCCGGACCCGGAGCCGTCGAGCAGGGCCACCCGCGCGCCGGTCGACGAGATGAACGAGGCCAAGGTCAGCGCCCGGCCCGAGCCGGACCGGACGGAGGACACCGAGTCGAGCGCGCCGACCAGCGATCCCGTCACCGACATGCCGCAGCCGGAGGAGACCAGGCGAGGCCTGCTGGACATCCTGTTCCCCTGGGGCTGAGACGTGTAAGGATGCGGTTCCGGACGCTTGTTTTCCGGCATACTGGAAACCGTTTTCCTGGAGGGTCTCTTGGTCACGCTGGAAGACGTCGCCAAGCAGGCGGGCGTCTCGCTCGCGACCGCCTCGCGGGTGCTCAACGGCAGCACCCGCCAGGTGGGCGCCACGCTGCGGGCGCGCGTCGAGCGCGCCGCCGACGAACTGGGCTACCGCGCCAACATCGCCGCCCAGACGCTCGCCCGCGGCGCCAGCAACGTCATCGGCATCGTGGTGCATGACCTGACCGACCCGTACTTCGCGGCCCTGGCCGACGGCGCCATGCGGGCCGCCGCCGGTGAGGGCCTGCTGGTGATGGTCGGCACCACCCACCGCGACCCCGAGCAGGAGATCGCGTACGTGTCCACCCTGCACGCGCAGCGGGTCCGCGCCGTGCTGCTGGCCGGGTCCCGCATGGCCGACCCCGAGGTCACCGGCCGTTTGGCCGCCGAGCTCGCCGCCTACCGCGCGAGCGGCGGGCGGGTGGCCTGCGTCGGCCAGGACCTGCTGGGCGTGAACACCGTCGCGCCCGCCAACCGGGAAGGCTCCGCCGCCCTGGCCCGCGCGCTGGCCGGGCTCGGCCACACCCGCTTCGCCGTGCTCGCCGGGCCGCCCCACCTGATGACCGCCGCCGACCGGTGCGCCGGGTTCACCTCGGCCCTGCGGGAGCTGGGGCTGCCGGAGCCGCTCGTCCTGCACGGCCCGTTCGACCGCGACGGCGGTTACGCGGCGGCCCGGCGCACCGGCGACGCGACCTGCGTGTTCGCGGTCAACGACGTGATGGCCGTGGGCGCGCTCGCCGCCTACCGGGAGCACGGCATCCGGGTTCCGCAGGACCTGTCGGTGGCCGGTTTCGACGACATCGCCACGCTGCGTGACCAGGTGCCCGCGCTGACGACGGTCCGGCTGCCGCTGAAGGACATGGGCGCGCGGGCGCTGGAGCTGGCGCTGACGACCGACGAGGGCGCGGTGGTGGAGCGGGTGGCCGGCGAGGTCGTGCTCCGCGAGAGCGTCAGAGACCTGCGGTGACGGGAGAACCCACCTGATGCGACTGGCCTTCAGCACCCTGGGCATGCCGGGCGCCGGCCTGGACGAGGCCATCGGGACCGGCCTGCGAACCGGCTGCGCGGGGCTGGAGCTGCGGCTGCATCCCGGCACCGGCGTGCACGCGGGGCTCGGCGGCCCGGAGCGGCTGTCGGTGCGGCGGCGCGTCGAGGACGCCGGGCTGGAGATCGCCGCGCTCGCCGGCTACGTCGGCGTCTGCGAGCCGGCGGACGACGAGGCGGTGATCGGGGCGCTCCGCGCCGACCTGGAGCTGGCCGCCGACCTCGGCGCGCCGGCGGTGCGGGTGTTCCCGCGCGGCGACGATCTCGCGCTGGGCGCGCGTCGGCTCAAGGCGGTCTCCGGTACGGCGGCGGAGCTGGGCGTGCGGGTGCTGGTGGAGACCCACGACAAGATGGCCACCGGGGCCGCGGTGGCCGCCCTGCTGGCCGAGGCCGGCACCCCCGCGACGGCCGGCGCGCTCTGGGACCTGCTCCACCCGTGGCGCCACGGCGAGTCCCCGGCCGCCACGCTCGCCGCGCTCGGCCCGAGCCTGGCCTACGTCCAGGTCAAGGACGCGGTGTCGGCCGCCGACACCACCCCGGTGCCGATGTGGACCGGGTCCGTGCCGCTGGACGAGGCGGGCGAGCTGCTCCGCGCGGCCGGCTACCGCGGCTGGGTGTCGCTGGAGTGGGAGCGCACCTGGTATCCGCAGGTCGCGCCGGTGGAGGAGATCCTGCCGGGGGCCGCCGCGTGGGTGCGGCGGTTCGGCGTCTAAACGATTGATTCCAAGGGGCGTGGGATCAGTGGTCGCAGGCGGTGAGTGACCGCGCGGTGGGCCGGTCGAGGGGCTTCGCCGCCTTGAGCCGACCGCCTCTTCGCGCTGCACCTGCGTGTCTCACGAGCCGTCGACGTCCGCGGCTGACCGATCAGGCCGCCCGTCCTGCCGTTCCCCCGTCACGCGCGCGGGTCGACGTTCACCTTGGTTGACCAGGGACGACAAGGAGACGGCCGCGCAGGCGCACATCACCGCCCCCGTACGGGGTAACCGGTACGGGATGCGGATCGAGGACTGGTTCCTGACCGAGGAGGAACGCGGCAACGGGGCGACCAGGCTCGGCCCGTGGACGACCGGCAACGACGTACGCCCGCTCGTCCACGGAGCGACCTATTTCGCCGAGCTGCGGGCCTGCGTCGAGCGGCTCGGCCACGACGACCTGCTGCTCTTCGCCGACTGGCGCGGCGACCCCGACGAGCGCCTGACCCCCGACGGCCCGACCGTGGGCGAGGCGATGGCCGCGGCCGCGCGGCGCGGCGCCCTCGTACGCGGCCTCATCTGGCGCTCCCACATGGACCTGCTGCGTTTCAGCTCGGCCGAGAACCGCCGCCTCGGCAGGGAGATCGAGGACTCCGGCGGCCAGGCCCTGCTGGACACGCGGACCAAGCCGGGCGGCGCGCATCACCAGAAGTTCGTCATCCTGCGCCACGACGGCGACCCCGCCAGGGACGTCGCCTTCGTCGGCGGCATCGACCTGTGTCACAGCCGCCGCGACGACGCGGACCATCTGGGCGACCCGCAGAGCTGCCCCATGCCCGCCGTGTACGGCCACCGCCCGCCCTGGCACGACGTCCAGGTCGCCATCCACGGGCCGGCCGTCGCCGAGGTGGAGGCGGTCTTCTGTGAACGCTGGGAGGACCCCGCCCCCGAGACCCGCGACCCGCTGCGCCGGCTGCGCGACCACATCGGCCGGATGGACGACGCCCCGCCGCTGCCGAAGCCGGGTCCGCCTCCGCCGCCGGCCGGGCGGCACGCGGTGCAGTTATTGCGTACCTATCCGGCGCGGCGCGACCGCTACCCGTTCGCGCCGGACGGCGAGCGCAGCATCGCCCGCGCCTACCGCAAGGTGCTGGCCCGCGCCCGCTCCATCGTCTATCTGGAGGACCAGTACCTGTGGTCCACCGACGTCATCGAGCCGTTCGCGGAGGCGCTGGAGCGCGAGCCCGGCCTGCGCATGATCGTCGTCGTGCCGCGCCATCCCGACCAGGACGGCCTGCTGGCCGGCCCCGCCAGCCTGATCGGCCGTGCGGACGCCCTGGCCCGGCTGCGCGCCGCCGGCGGCGACCGGGTCGCCGTCTACGACCTGGAGAACCACCGGGGCACGCCGATCTACGTGCACGCCAAGGCCTGCGTGGTGGACGACATGTGGGCCACGGTCGGCTCCGACAACGTCAACCTGCGCTCGTGGACGTACGACTCGGAGCTGAGCTGCGCGGTGCTGGACGAGCGGGAGGACCCGCGTCCGCCGTACGGCGCGCTGCGCTTCGCCCGCGACCTGCGGCTGACCCTCATGGCCGAGCACCTGGATCTACCCGGCGGCGAGCAGGACAAGCTGTGCGACCCGGCCGCCGCCTTCGCGGCGTTCGCGCGGGCCGCGTCCCGGCTGGAGGAGTGGCACCGGGGCGGCGAGGAGGGGCCGCGCCCGCCGGGCCGGCTGCGCCCGCACCCGGAGCCCACCCTGTCGAGGCTGCAGAAGGTACTGGCCATGCCCCTCTACCGGTTCGCGGTGGACCCGGACGGGCGGCCGGCCGAGCTTCGGCGGTCGGGCCGGTTCTGACCGCTGCTGGATGATTGATTCCACACCCCTTGGAATCAATCATCCAGACGGGGGCGCTTAGATGGGGGAATGTCCCAGCTGAGAAACAAGGTGCTCGTCGTCGGCATGGACGGCCTGCGCTTCGACCGGCTGCGCGCGCTGCGCCCGCCGGTCCTGACGTCGCTGATGTCCGCGGGCGCGTACGGCACGAGCCTGCTCCCGTACGGGGAGGAGGACGCGCCGCGGACCGAGTCGCCCGGCGAGGTCGTCCCCGAGCCGCCGGCGGAGCCGGCTCCGCCCGGGGAACGCGTGATCAGGGCGCGGACCGACTCGGGGCCTGGCTGGTCGTCGATCGCCAGCGGGGTGTGGCCGGACAAACATGGCGTGGTGGACAACGGGTTCGCCGGAGCACAGTTCACGAAATATCCGGACTTCTTGTCGCGGGCGCAGGCCGCGCGCCCCGACCTCACGACGGCGGCGTTCTTCTCCTGGGCGGCCCTCGACGAGCACGGCGCCTTCGGCCGGACCATCGGCCACCGGCTCGTCCTCGACGGCTACGCGCTCACCTTCGCCGGCGCCGACAAGCAGGTCACCGCCGAGGCCGGGCGCCACCTGGCGGAGGCCGGCCCCGACCTGTCGTTCGTCTACCTGGGCGACACCGACGAGGTGGCGCACGAGCTGGGGCCGTTCTGCCCCGAGTACACCGCCGCGCTCATGACCCAGGACACCGCCCTGGGCGGCTTCCTCGACGCGATCCGCGGCCGGCCCTCGTACGCGGGGGAGCGGTGGACGGTTCTGGTGACCACCGACCACGGCCACGTCGACGAGGGCGGCCACGGCGGCGCCTCGGACGAGGAGCGGACGGTGTTCGTCATCGCCGCCCGGCTGGGCGCCGACCTGGGCGGCGTGCCGCTGGCCGGGCCGCGGCCGGTGGACGTGGGCCCGACGGCGCTGGCCCAGCTCGGCATCCCGGTGGACCCGGCGTGGGACCTGGACGGTGTGCCGCTGCCGATCTGATTGTTCATCAAGTGTTGAATTTCTCGCCCACCAGGGGAAGACTCGTGTTCAGGGACCACGAGGGGCGGGAGGCCCGATGGTGCTTGACCTTTCCCAGGTGCGCGGCGGGATGCTGGCGGAAGCCGGCGGGAAGGCCGCCAACCTCGGCGAGCTGATCGGGGCGGGCCTGCCGGTGCCGCCGGGCTGGGTGGTGACCACCGACGCCTACCGGCGGGTCGCCGCCGAGGCGGGCCTGGACGGGCTGATCGCCGCCGGCGGTGACGGGCTGGCGGAGAAGGCCAGGGAACGGCTGCTCGCCACCCCCGTCCCGCCGGACATCGCGCGGGCCGTCGCCGTCGCGTACGAGAAGCTGCCGGCGGGCGCGGCGGTGGCGGTGCGGTCGTCGGCCACGGCCGAGGACCTGCCGCACGCCAGCTTCGCCGGCCAGCAGGACACCTACCTCAACGTGACGGGCGCCGAGGCGGTGCTCGACGCGGTGCGCCGCTGCTGGGCCTCGCTCTGGACCGACAGGGCCGTCGCCTACCGCGAGGCCAACGGCGTCGATCACGCCGGCGTCAGCCTGGCCGTCGTGGTGCAGGAGATGGTGGACGCCCGGGTGGCCGGCGTGATGTTCACCGCCAACCCGGTGACCGGCAGGCGGCACGAGGCGGTGATCGACGCCGCCCCCGGTCTCGGCGAGGCCGTCGTGTCGGGCGCGGTCAACCCCGACCGGTTCGTCGCCGACGCCCGCACCGGCGAGATCCGCGAGCGCCGCGCGGGCGACAAGCGGCTGCTCGTCCGGGCCCTGCCGGGCGGCGGCACCGAGCGGCTCGACACGCCGCCGCGCGACGGGTTCTGCCTCACCGACGACCAGGTGCGGGAGCTGGCCGCGCTGGGCGCCAGGGTCGAGGAGCACTACGGCGCCCCGCAGGACACCGAGTGGGCCATCGGCGCCGACGGCGGGCTGTGGCTGACCCAGGCCAGGCCGATCACCACCCTGTACCCGCTGCCCGAGCCCCGGGACGGCCTGCGGGTGTACTTCTCGTTCAACGTCGCGCAGGGCGTCATGGGCCCGCTCACGCCGCTGGGGCAGGCGACGATCAAGCTGCTCGCCTCCGGCGCCGCGGGCGCGTTCGGGCGCCCGCCCGCCGACCCGCGCGAGGGGCCGCCGGTCCTGGTCTCGGCGGGGGAGCGGCTCTGGATCGACATCACCACCCCGCTGCGCAGCCGCGCGGGACGGGTGATCCTGCCCCGGGTCATGCAGGTGGGCGAGGCCCGCACCGTGGCGCTGGTGCGCGAGCTGGCCGCCGACCCCCGGCTGCCGGTGACGCACACCTCGCGCCGCCCGCTCCTCCGGGCCGCCGCCCACTTCGGCCGCCGCCTGCGGGTCCCCGCCAAGGTGCTGCGGGCGCTCACCCGCCCGGAACGCGCGCTCGCGTACACCCGCAAGCTGGGCGAGGACCTCGACGGGCACCTGCGGCTGCCCGAGACGGCCACGCCCGCCGACCGGCTGCGGCACGCCCAGCGGATGCTCGGCGGCGCCTTCCCCGCGATCGTCTCGATCATGCCGACGGCGCTCACCGGATACGGGCTGTACGCGCTGGCCGCCAGGCTGTCCGGGACGCCGCTGGGCGAGATGCAGGAGGTGCTGCGCAGCGTCCCGAACAACCCGACCACCGAGATGGACCTGGAGCTGTGGCGGCTCGCCACGCGCATCGAGCCGGAGGTGTTCCGGCGCGAGCCGGTCGCCGAGCTGGTCCGCCGCTACCGCGCCGGCACGCTGCCTCCCGTCGCCCAGCGCGAGATCACCGCGTTCCTCGGCCTGTACGGGCACCGCGGCGTCGCCGAGATCGACATCGGCGTGCCCCGCTGGTCGGAGGAGCCGGGCCACATCCTCGGCGCGCTGGCCAACTACCTGCGCATGGACGCGGACGCCGACCACGCCCCGGCCGCGCTGTTCGCCAGGGGCGAGGTGGCCGCCCGGCGGGCGGTGGCCGAGGCCGTGGCCGCCGCGCGCCGCCGCGGCCGGCTCCGCGCCGCGGTCGTCCGGTTCGCCCTGGGCCGCGCCCGGCAGTTCGCCGGGCTCCGCGAGCTGCCCAAGTTCTACGCGGTCAAGGCCATCGCCGGCGTACGGGCGAGCCTGCTGGAGGTGGGCGGCCACCTGGTGGACGAGGGTGTGCTGGACTCGGCGCAGGACGTGTTCTTCCTGGACTTCGCCGAGCTGGAGGCGGCGGTGGCCGGGGAGGGCGGTGACGCGCGGGAGACCGTCGCCGCCCGCCGGGCCGTCCACGAGCGGGAGCGCCGCCGCAGGCACGTGCCGAGGCTTATGCTGTCGGACGGCACCGAGCCCGAGGCGGCGATGGCCGGCGCGGCGCCGGAGGGGGCGATCACCGGCACCCCCGCCTCGTCGGGCACCGTCACGGGGACGGCGCGGGTGGTGCTCGACCCGGTCGGCGCCCAGCTGGAGCCCGGCGAGATCCTGGTCTGCCCGTCCACCGACCCCGGGTGGACGCCGCTGTTCCTCACCGCGGGCGGCCTGGTCATGGAGATGGGCGGCGCCATGTCGCACGGCGCGGTGGTGGCGCGGGAGTACGGCATCCCCGCCGTCGTCGGCGTCCCCGACGCCACCCACCGCATCGCGTCGGGCGCTCAGGTCACGGTGAACGGCGCCGCCGGCACGGTCACCACGCCCGCGTAGCGCTCCTTCATCGTGGCCACCACCTCGTCCGGGTCCGCCGCCCAGACGTCGGCGTTGAAGATCTCCACCTCGACGTCGCCGATGTATCCGGCGGCGGCCACCGCCCGGGTGATCGGCGGGAAGTCGATCACCCCGTCGCCCATCATGCCCCGGCCCAGCAGCACGTCCGCCGGCAGCGGGTGCAGGTAGTCGCACACCTGGTAGGAGGCGATCCGCCGGCCCGCCCTGGCGATCTGCTCGTGGAGCGCCGGGTCCCACCACACGTGGAAGGTGTCGACCACCACGCCGACCTGCTCCTCCGGGTACGGCAGCGCCAGGTCGAGCGCCTGCCCGAGCGTGGAGAGCACGGCCCGGTCCGGGCAGTAGACCGGGTGCAGCGGCTCCAGGGCCAGCTTCACCCCGCGCTCTCCCGCGTACGGGGCCAGCGAGGCGAGGGCCTCGGCCACCCGCTCCCGCGCCCCGGCGACATCGCGCGAGAACCCGGCGGGCAGCGGCTCGCCCGGCCGCACCCCCGGCAGCCCGCCGACCACCATCACCAGGCAGGCCGCGCCCAGTTCGGCGGCCTCGTCGACGGCCCGCCGGTTGTCCTCCAGCGCCTCCGCGAACGCCCGCCGGCCCTCCTCGCCGGGCAGCCCGCCCGCCGTCAGGAAGCCGCCCCGGCAGAGTGACGAGACCCGCAGCCCGGCCTCGCGCACCAGCTTGGCGCTGCGCGCGAGCCCCGTCTCGGCCACCTTCTCCCGCCACAGGCCGACGGCCTCCAGCCCGTGCCTGGCGCAGCCGTCGACCGCCTCGGGCAGCGACCACCGCCGTGTCGTCCACTGGTTCAGCGACAGGCTCACAGCCCGTTCACCTCCAGCAGCGCCCGCATCCGGCGCACCGCGAGCTCCTGGTCGGCCAGCAGCCCCGCCCGGTCGGCCAGCCGGAACACCTCCGCCAGATGCGTCAGCGACCGGGCCGACTGCGCGCCGTTCACCATCGCGAACGCGTCCTGGTGCCCGTTCAGCCACGCCAGGAACACGATCCCCGTCTTGTAGTGGAACGTCGGCGACTCGAAGATCTTGCGCGACAACGGCACCGTCGGCGCCAGGATCTCCTCGTACGAGGCCAGCAGCCGGTCCCTGTCCGGCCCGGCGGGCGCGGCCTCGGCGGCGTCCAGCGCCCGCAGCGCCGCGGCGGCGGCCGGGGCGATCGCGTCGAAGATGCCCAGCAGCGCGTGCGAGCCCGTCCTGATCAGCGACGGGTAGTTGAAGTCGTCGCCGGTGTAGAGCCTGACGCCCGCGGGCAGCGCGGCGCGCAGCCGCACCTCGTGCTCCTCGTCCAGCAGCGACACCTTCACCCCGTCCACCATCGGGGCGTGCGCGTGGACCAGCTCCAGGAACGACTCCGTGGCCGCCGCGACGTCGCGCGCCCCCCAGTAGCCGGCCAGCTGGGGGTCGAACATCTCGCCCAGCCAGTGCAGGATCACCGGCCGGTCCGCCAGCCCGAACAGCTTCCCGTACACCCGGTGGTAGTCCTTCGGGCCGCCCGCCACCCGGGCGAGCTGCCGCGACGCCATGATGATCACTCCGGCGCCGGTCTCCTGGACGGTCTCCACCTGTTCGGCGTACGCGGCGACGATGGCGTCCAGGTCGTCCGCGCCGGGCGCGTGATCGGTCCCGGCGCCGCACGCGACCAGCTCCGCCGGGTCGCCGAGCGTGGCCGCCTCGGCGGCGCTGCGCCTGATCAGCTCACGGGTGGCGGCCCAGTCCAGGCCCATGTTGCGCTGCGCGGTGTCCATCGCGTCGGCCACCCGCAGCCCGTACGACCACAGATGGCGGCGGAAACGCAGCGTGGCTTCCCAGTCGACGGCGGCCGGCGCGCCGGGGGTGTTGTCGCCGAGCGGGTCGGCCACCACGTGCGCGGCCGCGTACACCACGCGGCTGGTGGCGGGGCCGCCGCCGGTCGGCCAGGTCACCGGCTCGCTCAGCGTGTACGGGCCGCCGGGCAGGTCGATCCTCACAGCTGCGGCACCTCGATCCTGCGGCCCTCCGCCGACGAGCGCAGGCCCAGCTCGGCCAGCTGCACGCCGCGCGCGCCCGACGCGAAGTCGTACGGGAACGGCGCGTCCTCCAGGACGTGGCGGACGTACAGCTCCCACTGGATCTTGAAGCCGTTGTCGAACTCGGCGTTGTCCGGCACCGTCTGCCAGTCGTCGCGGAAGCGGGCGGTCACCGGCAGGTCGGGGTTCCAGACCGGCTTGGGGGTGGCGGCGCGATGCTGCGCCCGGCAGTCGCGCAGGCCCGCGACGGCGCTGCCGTGGGTGCCGTCCACCTGGAACTCCACCAGCTCGTCCCGGTTGACGCGGACCGTCCAGGAGGAGTTGATCTGCGCGACGACGCCGCCCTCCAGCTCGAAGATCCCGTAGGCGGCGTCGTCGGCGGTGGCCGCGTAGCGGTCGCCCCGCTCGTCCACCCGCTCGGGGATGTGCGTGGCGGCGTGCGCGTACACCGAGGTGACCCGGCCGAAGAGGTTCTCCATCACGTAGTGCCAGTGCGGGAACATGTCGAGCACGATGCCGCCGCCGTCCTCCGACCGGTAGTTCCACGACGGGCGCTGCGCCTCCTGCCAGTCGCCCTCGAACACCCAGTAGCCGAACTCGCCGCGCACCGACAGGATCCGGCCGAAGAAGCCGCCGTCGACCAGGCGCTTGAGCTTCAGCAGGCCCGGCAGGAACAGCTTGTCCTGCACCACGCCGTTCTTGACGCCCTTGGCCGCGGCGGCCTCCGCCAGCGCGACCGCCTCCTGCACCGACTCGGCGGTGGGCTTCTCGGCGTAGATGTGCTTGCCCGCGTCGACGGCCTTGAGCACGGCCTTGACCCGGGCCGAGGTGACCTGGGCGTCGAAGTAGATCAGGTTGCCGTCGTCGGCCAGCGCGGCGTCGAGGTCGGTGGTGTGGTCGGGGATGCCGTGGGCGGCCGCGATCCGGGCGAGCTTGTCGGCGTTCCTGCCGACGAGCACCGGCCTGAGGGTGACCCTGCTGCCGTCGGAGAGCGTCACACCGCCCTGTTCGTTGATCGCCAAAACGGAGCGGACCAGATGCTGCCGGTAGCCCATCCGTCCGGTGACGCCGTTCATGACGACGCCGATGGTGCGCACGCTCATGGGGATCCTTTCAGGGAAAGCGCTTTCCCGAACCGTACGGCGGAGCCGCCTGAGGCGTCAAGAGCCGCTCAGCCCTCGCTCGCGGACTCCAGCCTGGCCAGCGCCTTCGCGATCGGGTGGGCGGTGAGTGAGAGCTGCCACTCGCGGGCGCCGAGCTTGCGCAGGCGGGCGGCGACGCTCTCGTCGGTGATGTCCTCGGGCGGCTCCCACGTGAGCCTGCGCACCGCGTCGGGCTGCAGCAGGTTCTCCGTGGGCATACGGTGCTCCTCGGCCAGCGCGGCCACCACGGCGCGCGCCGCCGCGAGCCGCTTGGCGGCGGCCGGATCGCGGTCGGGCCAGCGGTTGGCCGGCGGCGGCCCGTCGCCGGGCGTGCTCGGCTGCGGGAGCTGGCTGTCGGGCAGGTTGCGCGCCCTGGCCACGGCGGCCAGCCAGTCGTTCATGTGGCGGCGGGCGCTGCGCCCGGTGAAGGCGGTGATCTCGGTGAGCGCCTTCTTGGTGCGGGGGACCTCCAGCGCGGCCGTCACGATCGCGGCGTCGGGCAGCACCCGGCCGGGGGCCAGGTCGTTCTCGCTGGCGATCCGGTCGCGCATGGTCCACAGCTCGCGCACGATGGCCAGGGCGCGCACGTTGCGCACCTTGTGGATGCCCGACGTGCGCCGCCACGGGTCGGCCCGCGGCATCGGCGGCGGCGTGTTGAGCACCGCCTCGAACTCCTCGCGCGCCCACTCCAGCTTGCCGGCCTCCGCCAGCTCGCGGTGGAGCGCGTCACGGAGCTCCACCAGCACCTCCACGTCGAGCGCGGCGTAGCGCAGCCACGCCTCGGGCAGCGGCCTGGTCGACCAGTCGGCGGCCGAATGCCCCTTCTCCAGCCGCAGGCCCAGCACGGTCTCCACCATCGTGCCGAGCCCCACCCGCTCGTAGCCGAGCAGCCGGCCCGCCAGCTCGGTGTCGAAGATGTAGCGCGGCCGGAACCCCAGCTCCAGCAGGCACGGCAAATCCTGGGACGCGGCGTGCAGCACGATCTCCGTCTCGGCGACGGCCGCGTCGAGCCCCGACAGGTCGGGGCAGGAGACCGGGTCGATCAGCGCGGTGCCGGCGCCCTCACGGCGCAGCTGCACGAGGTAGGCGCGGTTGCCGTAGCGGTAGCCGGAGGCGCGCTCGGCGTCGACGGCCACCGGCCCGGAGCCGGAGGCGAACGCCTCGACGGTGCGGGAGTAGGCGGCGTCGTCGGCCACGATCGGCGGGATGCCGTCGCGCGGCTCCAGGAGCGGGACGACGGTTCTCTCTTCGGTCATGAGGTCACCGCCCTCGTGACACCGGTGCTGTGTTGTCTGGTGCCCTCACGTCGTTCGGTCACTCTCCGGATCTTCGGGTCTGCGGGGCATGGCGGCCACGTCAGGGGGAAGCGGCGGGATCCCGGCAGCCACGCACATGAGGTCGCACCAGGCGGCGACATGTCCGGACAGATCCTCCTGCGCGGGGGACCAGGACGCCCGCAGCTCGAGCTCGGTGGTGACCGGATCGTCGGCCTTGTTGCCGAAACCCTCGGACACCGCTCTTGTCACGGTACCGCCGGCGGCGGAGTAGTCGGCGTGGTGAGCGTCGAGCGCTTCGGTCAGCCAGCTCCACGCGACCGGCCCGAGCATCGGGTCGGAGGTGATCTCCGGCTCCATGTCGGCCCGCACGTAGGCCACCAGCCGGAACGGCCCGTCCCAGCCGCGCTGGCCGTCGGGGTCGTAGAGCAGGATCAGCCGGCCGACCGCCAGCTCGTCGTCGTCGCGGTAGACCGAGGCGCCGATGGCCGCCGAGTGGGGGGCCAGGCGCTGCGGCGCGGGCAGCTCCTCCAGCTCGATCTCCGGCCTGACCTCGGCCGGACGCAGGCTCTCGACCGCGCGGAGGAACGCCGCGGGAGCCGACGGCCCGTCACCGAGGGTCATAGTCGAAGAGTAGGCCGGAGCGGGACGGAAGGGGACCACGGGGGTGCTCATCGTGCGTGGTCACACCGTCGCCAGCAGGCGGACCGGGCGGGCGGTCTGAGCCGAACCGAGGAGGATCGCGTGGCCGCACGAGACGCAGGCCCACTCCGGGCACTCACCCGGCTCGTGCCCGTCGGCGCAGCCCGGCTGCTCGAACGGCCGCTCGCCGGCACAGGACGCGCAGTGCTCGCTGCGGCACTCCGCGGAACTCCACAACGCTGTCATGAACCGGGGCCTTTCTTCGGGTCGTGGCTCCGACGGTGGCACGAGCGACTGACATTTCCGCGCAACGCGCTCGGCGTGTCCCGAAAGTGGATGCCGAATCGATGCCGCGCGGTGCCTTTGCCGATAATTGGCCCATCCGAGACCGGCATCCGGCCGTCCCGAGGGGCGACCTCGACCCCGCGGGCCGGCGTTGAAACGTCCACCCCCACATCTGATCATGAATCGGGGGTGAACCGGCGGGATTTTCCGCACAACGCGCCGATGGCGGGACCGCCACCCCGTCATGGCACCCTTGAAGGGTGAACCTCGACGACTCCGCCTTCCTGCGCGCCTGCCGCCGCCAGGAGGTCCCGCACACCCCTGTCTGGTACATGCGCCAGGCCGGGCGTTCGCTGCCCGAATACCTCAAGGTGCGCGAGGGCGTGCCCATGCTCACCGCCTGCGCCACGCCCGAACTGATCGTCGAGATCACCATGCAGCCGGTCCGCCGCTACGGCGTCGACGCGGCCATCTTCTTCAGCGACATCGTGGTGCCGCTCAAGGCCATCGGCATCGACCTCGACATCAAGCCGGGCGTCGGCCCGGTCGTCGCCGACCCGATCCGCGACCGGGCCGGGCTCGGCGCGCTGCGCCCGCTGGAGCCCGGCGACGTGCCGTACGTCACCGAGGCGATCGAGGCGCTCACCGGCGAGCTGGGCGGCACGCCGCTGATCGGCTTCGCCGGCGCCCCGTTCACGCTCGGCTCCTACCTGATCGAGGGCGGGCCGTCCAAGAACCACGACCGCACCAAGGCCATGATGTACGGCGAGCCCGAGCTGTGGCACGACCTCATGGACCGGCTGGCCGGCATCGTCCTCGAACACCTGCGCATCCAGATCCGGGCCGGCGCGTCCGCCGTCCAGCTGTTCGACTCCTGGGTGGGCGCGGTGGCGGCCGACGACTACCGCGAGTTCGTGCTGCCCCACACCCGCCGCATCTTCGAGGGCCTGGCCGGCCTGGGCGTGCCGCGCATCCACTTCGGCGTCGGCACCGGCGAGCTGCTGGGGCTGCTCGGCGAGGCGGGGGCCGACGTGGTCGGCGTCGACTGGAGGGTGCCGCTCGACGAGGCGGCCCGCCGGGTCGGGCCGGGCAAGGCGCTGCAGGGCAACCTCGACCCGGCCGTCCTGCTGGCCCCGTGGGAGGTCGTCGAGCGCAAGGCCCGCGAGGTGCTGCGGCGCGGCGCGGCGGCCGAGGGCCACGTGTTCAACCTCGGCCACGGCGTGCTGCCGTCCGTCGACCCCGACCAGCTCAAGCGGCTCACGGACCTGGTCCACGAGTTCTGAGCGGGTCAGGCCGCCGACGGGTCCGGCGCGGGTGTCCTGCGACGTCGCCGCCGCCGTACCATCACCAGCGCGAGCACGACCGGCGGGGTGATCACCGCCAGCCACGGCAGGGCCGCCCCGAGCGCCGTGACCAGCACCATCAGGAAGGTCACGAGAGAGTCCCAGCCCGCGCGCAGGCCGCCGAGGAAGCCCGCGGGCTCGTCGGCCGGCAGCGACACCGCCGCGGCCGGGCCCACCAGCCGCAGCGTGAGCGTGGCCATGGCGGTCTGCTCGGCCAGGCTCTTGCGCTGGGCCTGCAGCGACTCCAGGTCGGCCGCGCGGGTGGCGATCTCGCGCTCCACGTCCAGCACCTGGCCGATCGTGTCCGCCTTGGTGAGCAGCGTGCGCAGCGACTCGAGCGCCCGCTCGGCCGACTTCACCCTGCTCTCCACGTCGGCCACCTGGACCGTGACGTCCTCCGTCTCCTGGTTCAGCGACAGCCGCTCGCCCAGGTCCCGCCCGAGCCGGGTCAGCACGTCCGGGTAACGCGCGGGCGGGATCTTGAACTCCAGCTCCGCCGACGCGCTCGCCCGCTCGGACGACCGGCTCTCCTCCTTGGCCAGATGGCCGCCCGCCCCGGTGACGGCGTCCTTGGCCTGCTGGGCCGCCGCCGTCACGTCCTTGACCCGCACCGTCATCCGGCCGGTGTAGATGACCTGCCGGTCCTGCCGGGTGACCTCCACCCCGGAGGCGGGGTTGCGCCCGCCCGAGTCCTGCTTCTGGGCTTCGGCCCTGGCCGGAGCCTCCGAGGCCATGACGGAGGCCTCGCCGGTCGCGTAGGCCGGGGCGGCCGCGGAGTCGGCCGCCGACCCGCCGCCGCCGGCGCAGCCGGTCACCAGCAGGGCCGCGCACCCCGTCACCAGCGCGGCGATCATCTGTGCTCTCCTCATGCCCCTGAGACGGCTCCCGGCCTGGGCCGGTTTGATGGCAAGGATCACGTTACGGTCACGCCCCCGAGCAGCTGACCGGCCCTCCGGGGCGGTAGCGTCGGAAAGCGTGGAAGGTAATCGGGCACACGTGGCCGTCATCGGCGGCGGGATCTCCGGCCTGGCCGCCGCCTGGCACCTCAGGCAGAGCGCGGGCGAGCGGGTCAAGGTGACGGTGGTCGAGGGCGCCCCCCGCATCGGCGGCAAGCTGTACGCCACGGAGGTGGCCGGGGTGAGCCTCGACGCCGGCGCCGAGGCCATGCTCGCCAGGCGGCCGGAGGGCAAAGACCTCGCCGGGGCGGTCGGGCTCGGCGACGACCTGATGACCCCCGGCGCCGCCTCGTCGGCCATCTACACCAGGGGCGCGCTCCGGTCGCTGCCCAAGGGCCAGGTCATGGGCGTGCCGTCCGACCTGGCCGAGCTGGCCAGGTCCGGCATCCTGTCGGCGGGCGGCCTGCTGCGGGTGCCGCTCGACCAGATCATGCCCGCGACCCTGGTCCGCACCGACGTGTCCGTCGCCGCCTACATCCGGGCGCGGATGGGCGGCGAGGTGCTCGACCGGCTGGTCGAGCCGCTGCTGGGCGGCGTCTACGCGGGCCGCTCCGACATGCTCTCGCTGGAGGCGACGATGCCGCGCGTCGCCGCCGCGGCCCGGGCCGAGCGCTCCCTGCTCGCCGCCGCCCGCCACATCGTGGCAGAGACCCCGAAGGACGCCGGCCCGGTCTTCACCACGCTCCGCAACGGCATGGGCAGCCTGCCGGAGGCCGTCGCCAAGGCGTCCGGGGCCGACGTCAGGACCGGCGTCACCGTACGCGAACTGCACCGCACCCCGCACGGCTGGCGGCTCGTCGCCGGGCCGGTGCCGAGGCCCGAGACCATCGAGGCCGACGCGGTCATCGTCGCCGTGCCCGCCCCCGCCGCGGCCCGCATGCTGAAGGCCGAGGTGCCGGGGGCGGCCGCCGAGCTGGCGCGCGTCGAGTACGCCAGCATGGCCGTCGTCACCCTCGCCTACCCTGCCGGCGCCTTCCCCGAGCGGCCGGCGCGCAGCGGCTACCTGGTGCCGCCGGTCGAGGGGCGGGCCGTCAAGGCGGTCACGTTCAGCTCGGTCAAGTGGCCCCACCTCTCGCGCGACCTCGTGCTGGTGCGCTGCTCGATCGGCCGGATCGGCGAGGAACACCTGCTGCAACGCGACGACGCGGAGCTGGTCTCGGTGGCCATGGCCGAGATGAGCGAGGTCATGGGGGCGCGCGGGCTCCCGCTCGACACCCGCGTCACCCGGTGGGGCGGAGCCCTGCCGCAGTACAACGTGGGTCACATCGACCGGGTGGCGCGCGTGCACGCCGCCGTCGCCGGGCAGCCGGCGCTGGCGGTGTGCGGGGCCGCCTACGACGGGCTGGGGATCCCCGCCTGCCTGGCCACCGCGCGCACGGCCGCCTCCCGGATCCTGGACCACCTGTCCCGACGAGGAGAATCGACATCATGACGCAGGACGCAGCGCGGCCGAAGGCCCGCGATCTCAATCAGGTGATCCGCTACACCATGTGGTCGGTGTTCCAGGCGAGCGCGCCTGTCACCGGCGCCCGCGACGCGGTCGGCGAGGAGGTCGAGGAGCTCCTGGAGCAGGCCGCGGGCAAGGACGTCGTCACCCGGGGCCTCTACGACGTGGGCGGGTTCCGCGCCGACGCCGACTTCATGTTCTGGTGGCACGCCCCGACGGCGGAGGCCCTGCAGGAGGTCTACTCCCGCTTCCGCCGCACCGAGCTGGGCCGCCACAGCCGCCCGGTCTGGTCGGCGATGGCGCTCCACCGGCCCGCCGAGTTCAACAAGTCGCACATCCCGGCGTTCCTGGCCGAGGAGGAGCCGCGGGCCTACGTGTGCGTCTACCCGTTCGTCCGCTCGCTGGAGTGGTACCTCCTGGAGGACTCCGAGCGCCGGGCGATGCTCGCCGAGCACGGCCGGATGGCGCGCGACTACCCCGACGTGCGGGCCAACACCGTCTCCTCCTTCGCGCTCAGCGACTACGAGTGGATGCTGGCGTTCGAGGCCGACGAGCTGCACCGCATCGTCGACCTGATGCGCACCCTGCGCGGCGCCGAGGCCCGGCGGCACACCCGGCTGGAGATCCCCTTCTACACCGGCACCCGCAAGCCGGTCCGCGAGCTGGTGGCCGATCTGCCCTGAGCCTTCCCGGCTGTCTCAGCGGGTGACCGCGTCCTGCTCGGCGTCCGGCGACTCCGCGGCCGGCGGTTCGTCCGGGCGGCCGGTGCCGAGGACGAGCGCCGCCAGCAGCACCACCGCGCAGACCACGCCCAGCATCACCCGGTAGTCGAGAGCCGCGATCAAGCTGGCGCCCACGGCGATGGAGGCGACCTGCGGCACGGTCACCCCGAACTCGAACGCGGCGAAGACGCGTCCGCGCAGATCCTCCGGGGTGCGCCGCTGGAGCGAGGTGGTGGCGCCGATGACGATCCACGGCGCCGCCACGCCCAGCACCAGCATGCCCGCGATGACCACCGGGGCGATCGGCACGGTCAGCAGCAGGCTGCTCGCGCCGACCATGACGAGCGCGACGACCACCAGCCCGCGCTCGCCGGCGCGGCGGATCACCCCGCCCGCGAGCGCGCCGCCGGCGATGGTGCCGACCGCCTGCGCCCCGGCGAGCACGGCGAGGAAGGTGGCCTGGCGCGCCAGCCCCTCGGTGACGACGGCGATGGCGATGGACTCGAAGAAGCCGATGACGAGCATCGTGAGCGCGCAGGCGATGACGAGCCTGCGCAGGTTGGCGGCGTCGCGCAGGAAGCGCAGCCCGCCCGTGGTCTCGGCTATCAGCGACTGGCCGGTCCTGGTGGGGCGCGGCTCGGAGACCCGGATGAGGAGTACGGCCACGGCCGCCACGACGAAGACCACCGCGTCGATCACCACGACGACCTGGGCGCCCTGCCAGACGAACACCCCGGCGCCGATGATCGGGGCGAACACCCGCAGGAGGCCGCGCATCGCCTGCACCGTGCCGTTGGCGTCGCCGAGCTGGTCTTCCGGGACGACGGCGGGCAGGAGGGCGTTCTGCGCGGGTCCGGTGACGCTGCCCAGCGCGCCGTACAGGAACATGATCACGTAGACGAGCCAGACGTCGTCCCGGTCGTCGACCAGCAGGAGCAGGAGGACGACGGCCGCCGAGGACAGGTACGAGGCGGCCAGGAGCGGGCGGCGGCGGAAGCGGTCCACCAGCAGGCCCGACAGGGGTAACACCAGGCTGCCGCCGGCGAAGGCGAACATGACGAGCCCGGCGGCCGGCGTGCTTCCCGTGAGCGTTTTCACCCAAATGGCCATTGCCAGGAATAGCGCGTAGTCGCCGAGATTGGAAAGCACGTCACCGAGAATGTAGAAGCGCATCTGCGGGCGCTTGAGTAGTTGCGCCATTTTCGGCTCTCTTCCCATCGCGGCTGCTTATCGGGCGTCACTGTAACACCGGCCGGAGGCGGCCCGGCCCAACCTGGCGCGAACTTGCCACCTTGCCGTCCCCCTGCTCGTGGCGGGGCGCGACCCCGGGATAGCTTCCTGCTCAGCACGCGGAGTTTCGTGGAATTCCCACTCTTGCGAATTGGCGTGGTCCACATGGAAAATCAGATATTCGAGGCCGCGGAACGGCTCGCGGATAAACTCGACGTCCCTTCCGGTGCGGTGGTCGCGGCGGCCGGGCTGGTGGTGCTCGCCCGCCGGGCCGGCGCTGATGAGCTGAGCGGTGAGATCTGCGGGCACGAGGTCCGGCTGCCGTGGCGGGCGCCCCTGAGCGCGGTGGCCGGTCACGCCGCGGCCGTGCCCGGGGTGGCCGGTCCTGTGGTGCCGGTGAGCGCGGGCGGGCGGACTGTCGTGGCCGACCTCGGCGCCCGCTCCGTCGAGGCGGAGCCGCTGCTGCGCGGGCACCTGGCCGCCGTCCTCGCCGCGGATGCCGAGCAGCCGGCGGGGCGGGCGTGGCTGTGGGGTGAGGAGGACGAGCGCGTCGTCGCGGGCGCCCACACCGAGCGCGCCTGGGACACCGACCGCACCGTGGCGTCGATGATCCGGGAGCACATGGTCTCCCGGCCCGGCGAGGTGGCCGTCGAGCAGGGTGGCGAGGTCGTCACGTACCGGCGGCTCGGCGAGCTGACGGCGGCCGTCGCCGCGGGCTTCGCGCGGGCCGGGGTCGCCCGGGGCGACCTGGTCGGCATCGGCCTGCCGCGCCGGATCGAGACCATCGCCGCGCTGCTGGCCACCTGGTCGCTGGGCGCAGGGTTCCTGCCGCTCGACCCGGCGCACCCGCCGCTCCGGCTGGGCCGCCAGCTTGAGGCGGCGGGAGCGCGCTTCGCGGTGCTGCCGTCCGGCGTCGACGTCCCCGGCTGCGTCCAGCTCAGCCTGGACACCGGCGCCGGAGCCGCGGTCGCACCGCCGGACTTTCCGGTGGAGCACGACGGTGTCGCCTACGCGCTGTCCACGTCGGGTTCCACCGGCACGCCGAAGGCGGTCGCCATCCCGCACGCCGCGCTGCGGCACTGCGTGGGCGCCATCGCTCACCTGATCGGCGCCGACCGTCCGCGCGTCACCTGCATGGCCACGCTGACGTTCGACATGTCGACCATGGAGATCTTCCTGCCGCTCGCGACCGGCGGCCGCCTCCTGCTGGTCGGCGAGGACCTGCAGCGGGACCCGGAACGGCTGGCGGCCTGGCTCTCCGGCAGGCGCCTGGACCTGGTCCAGGCCACGCCCACCACCTGGCGGATGACCGTGCCGTACCTGGAGCCGGGCAGCCTGGCCGGCGCGGACGTCATCGCGGGCGGCGAGGCGCTCAGCGCCGCCCTGGCCGCCGGGCTGCAGCGCACCGGAGCCCGCGTGTGGAACGGCTACGGGCCGACCGAGACCACCATCTACACGGTCCTCCATCACGTGCCCGATCCGCCGGCGGACCCGGTGCCGATCGGCAGGCCGCTGCCCGGCATCCGCGCCGCCGTGCTCGACCAGTGGGACCGCGCGGCCCCCGTCGGGCAGATCGGCGAGCTGGTGCTGAGCGGCCCGCAGCTCGCGCTCGGCTACGTCGGCGACCCGGCGCGGACGGCCGCCGTCTTCCAGGAGCATCCCGGCCTGGGCCGGGTGTACCGGACCGGCGATCTGTGCGCGTGGCGCCAGGACGGCACGCTGGCCTACCACGGCCGCGTCGACCACCAGGTGAAGCTGCGCGGCCAGCGCGTCGAGCTGGAGGAGATCGAGGCCGTCGCCGAGCGGCACCGGCAGGTCGTCAGGGCGGCGGCGGTGGTGGTGGAGCACGGCGCCAACGACAAGCGGCTGGTGCTGTACGCGCAGGCGGACGGCCTGCGCGGGGCCGAGCTGCGGGAGCACCTGGAGCAGTGGCTCCCGCGCGCGCTGATGCCGCAGCACGTCGCGATCCTGCCCGCCCTTCCCCTGACGGGCAGCCAGAAGATCGACAGGTCCGCGCTCCAGACGCACGCGGAGACCCTCGTGGAGGCGCGATGAGAATCCTGGGTATCAGTGGCCTGCACGACTCCGAGGAGTTCAAGCGGCGCGAACTGCCGGGGCTGTCGGAGCGGGAGTACCGCATCAGCCAGGGCCGCGACTCGGCCGCCGCGCTGGTCGTGGACGGCCGGATCGTGGCCGCCGCGGCCGAGGAGCGGTTCACCGGAGACAAGTCCACCGGGAGCTTCCCGGTCAACGCCATCAAGTTCTGCCTCGACAGGGCCGGGCTTGGCCTGGACGACCTGGACCTGATCGGCCACGGCTTCGCCCACGAGCGGTCCGAGCTGGAGTCCGGCGACGGCTACCTGGCCAGGCGCTTCACGGAGGTGTACGACCCGGAACGCCAGGTGGGCTGGTTCGCCGAGCACTTCCCCGGCGCGGCGGTGCGCTCCCGCTTCACGCCGGTCCCGCACCACCTGGCCCACGCGGCCAGCGCCTACTACGTGAGCGGGTTCGACGACTGCCTGGTGCTCGTGGCCGACGGCCGGGGCGAGACCGAGAGCCTGACCGTGCTCGCGGGGACCGGCGGCAAACTGGAGGTCCTGCACACGGTCCCCGCCATGCACTCGCTCGGCACCCTCTACGGCGTGTTCACCCTGTACCTGGGCTTCGAGATGGCTCTCGACGAGTACAAGATGATGGGCCTGGCGTCGTACGGCGACCGCACCCGCTACGAGCGCGAAATGCGGCAGCTGGTGCGCCTGCGCCCCGGCCCCGAGTTCGCCCTCCCGCTGCTGGCCCGCGACGGCGACCTGCTGCAACGCGAGACGCACCGGGGCGTGCTGGCCGTACTGGAAGAGACGTTCGGACCGGCCAGGGAGCCGGGCGGGCCGATCGAGCGGCGGCACATGGACGTCGCGGCGGCGGCGCAGGCGGCGCTGGAGAACTGCCTGCTGCACGTGCTGCGGCACTTCCGCCGCCAGACCGGGCTGCGGGACCTGTGCTACGCGGGCGGTGTCGCGCTCAACTGCACGGCCAACGGGCTCATCCTGCGCAGCCGCCTGTTCGACCGGGTCTTCGTGCCGCCGGGCGCGGGCGACGACGGGACGGCGGTGGGCTCGGCGCTCTACCTGCACGCGACGCGCAAGCCGGAGACGCCGATCCAGCCGATGCGGATGCCGTACTGGGGCACCGCGTACGAGTCCGGCGAGATCGCCGAGCACCTGGCGGCCAGGGAGGACGTGCGGGCCCGGCGGGTGACGGACGAGGCGGAGCTGCTGGCGGAGACCGCCGAGGCGCTGGAGCGGGGCGAGGTGGTGGCCTGGTTCCAGGGCGGCATGGAGTTCGGCCCGCGCGCGCTGGGCTGCCGCAGCATCCTGGCAGACCCGCGCGAGGCGCGCATGCGCGACCACATCAACAACCTGATCAAGAAGCGGGAGGACTTCAGGCCCTTCGCCCCGGTGGTGACCGAGGCGGACGCGTCGACGTTCTTCGAGATCGGGCGCGGGCGGGAACGGCAGTACGCGCACATGCTGTTCACCACGCGCACCCGCCCCGAGCACCGCGACCGGCTGGGCGCCGTCACCCACGTCGACGGCACCGCCCGGGTCCAGGCGGTCGGGCCCGACGCCAACCCTCTCCTGCACGGACTCCTGGAGGCCTTCGGCGCGCGCACCGGGATGCCCGTGCTGCTGAACACCTCGTTCAACATGCGCGGCCAGCCGATCGTGCGCACGCCGCGCGAGGCGGTCGACACCTTCCTGCGCGCGGGCCTGGACCGGCTGGTCATCGGCGACCACGTGGTGCTGCCGGGGGGCACGTCGTGAACCGCGCGACCACGCTCCCGGCCGACGTCGCGCCGACCGTACGGCCCCGCTACGTCCGCGGGCACCTGTCGGCCGGCCTCTCCGTCCCGGCCGCACCGGGGACGCCCCTGGCCTGGCTCGCGGCGGCGGCGATGGCGTTGATCGCCGCGCCGGACTCGGACGAGGTCACGGTGGGCACGGTGGGCACGGTGGGCGCGGCGGACGCCGGGCTGGTGGCACTGAGATCCGCCGTGGGTCCCGGCACCCGGCTGAGCGATCTGCTGAGCTCCGCCTCGCGCGACGGCACCCGGCTGAGCGCAGACCGGGACGACGAGCCCCGGGTGCTGGTGGCGGCCGGGATCGGGCGGGCCGAGGCCCAGCGGGTGGCACTGGAGCTGCGTGACTGCGACTGCGTGTTCCTGCTGGCCGACGCCGCGGACGGCTGGCTGCTGGAGTGCGACTACGACGCCGACCGCTACACCGAGCCGGCGATGCGCTGGCACCTGGACCGCCTGGAGACGCTCCTGCTGCTCCTGGCCGAGGAGCCGGACGCGCCGCTGGCGGATGTGGTGGTCGCCGCCGAACCGGTGGCGGCGCCCCGGGACTGGGACGAGATCCCCTACGTCGCCCCGCGCACCCCCACCGAGCGGAAGCTGGCGGCCATCTGGGCCGAGGTGCTGGAGGTCCCCAGGGTCGGCGTGGACGACGACTTCTTCGCCGTCGGCGGCCACTCCATCCTGGCCGCCATGGCCCTGAGCAGGATCCGCGCGGCCTTCGGCGTCGAGGTGCACTTCGACGAGCTGTTCACCGCCCCGACGCTGGCCGCCTGCGCCAAGGTCGTCGAACGCGCCGCGGCCGGCCCGGCCCGCCCGCTGACCGGCGCGTCCGGGCCCGCCGTGGCGTCGCTGGAGCAGGAGCGCCTGTGGTTCCTGGAGCAGTGGCGTCCCGGCACCGCCCTCTACAACGTGCCGCTGGTGCTGGAGCTGACCGGACCGGTGGATCCGGGCCGGCTGGGGGAGGCGCTGCAGCGCGTGGCGGGCCGCCATCCGGCGCTGCGCACCGCGTTCGAGAGCGTGGACGGCCGGCCGCGGCCGCTGACCCGCGACGCCGAGGTGCCGTGGCGGCGGGAGGAGGCCGACGACCGGGCGCACGCCTGGCGGCTGGTGCGCGAACACGTCGCCGAGCCGTTCGACCTGAGCGTCCCGCCGCTGATCCGGGGCGGGCTGGTCAGCTTCGCGGCGGACCGGCACCTGCTGTACCTGTGCATCCACCACCTGGCCGTCGACGGCTGGTCGCTGGGTCACCTGCTCGACGACCTGGGCGCGGCCTACCGCGGGCTGCCGCTGCCGCCGCCGGACGGGTTCGGCTACGCCGACTACGCGGCCTGGCAGCGCGGCCGTCCCGTCGCCGACGACCTGCGATGGTGGCGCTCCTACCTGGCGGGGCTGCCGCCGGTGCTGGAGCTCCCTGGTGACCGGCCGCGCCCGGCGGTGCAGAGCTTCCTCGGCGGCACCAGACGCCGGGTGCTGCCGCCGGACCTGGCCTCGGCGCTGGCGGACTTCGCGCGGTCGCGCTCGGCGACCGTGTTCGACGTGGCGCTGTCGGCCTTCGCGCTGCTGTTGCGCCGCTGGACGGGACGGAGCGACCTGCCCATCGCCACCCCGGTGGCGGCCAGGCCGCTGCCCGAGCTGGAGCCGCTCGTCGGCTTCTTCGTCAACACCCTGGTCGTCCGCGCCGACGTGGGCGGCGACCCGAGCTTCGCGCAGCTCGTCGAGAGGGTACGGCACAGCGCGACCGCCGCGCTCGGCCACCAGGAGCTGCCGTTCGCCCTGCTGGTGGAGGCGCTGCAGCCGGAGCGGGCGCTGAGCCACGCGCCGGTGGTCCAGGTGGCCTTCGCGCACTACCGGCCCTCGCATCACGACTGGGAACTGGCCGACGGGCTGGCGGCACGGCTGCGGCACGCCGACACCGGGACGGCCAAGTTCGACCTCACGCTCACCCTGCACGAGGCGCCGGGGGAGATGGCGCTGGAGGTCGAGTACGCCGCCGACCTGCTGGACGAGGCCACGGCCGACCGCCTGGCCGGACAGTGGCTGGAGCTGGTGCGCGGGCTGCTGGCGGCGCCCGGGGAGCCGGTGTCGCGGATCGGCTCGCTGCCCGCCGACCAGCGGCGCCGGCTCACGAGCTGGTCCCGCGCCGCTGACGAGACGCACCGGCCGGCGAGCCGGGTCACGATCCCGGAGCTGGTCGCCCGGCAGGTGGCCGATCGCGGCGACGCGGTGGCCGTCTCGGCGGGTCCCGTCAAGCTCACCTACGCCGAGCTCTGGTCCAGGTCGGGAGCGCTGGCCGCGCGCCTCGGCCCCCGCCGGGGACAGCTGGTCGGCCTGGCCTGCCACCGCGGCGCCGACCTGGTCGTCGCCATGCTCGCGATCCTGCGCGCCGGTGCGGCGTACGTGCCGCTCGACCCTTCCTACCCGGCCGCCCGGCTGTCCTTCATGGTGGAGGACACCGGCGTGGGCACGCTCGTCGGCCACCGCGACCTGCTCGCCGCGCTGCCCGGGACGGGAATCGAGACGATCCCGATCGACGGTGTGGCCCCGGCGACCGCGCCCGAGGTGCCGATCCGTCCCGAGGACGCCGCCTACGTCATCTACACCTCCGGTTCCACGGGCCGGCCCAAGGGCGTCGTCGTCCCGCACCGCGGCATCGCCCGCTTGGTGAGCGGCGCCGACTACGTCCCGCTCGACACCACGACCGTGCTCGCCCAGCTGTCCAACGCCTCCTTCGACGCCATCACCTTCGAGGTCTGGGGCGCGCTGGCCAACGGCGGCAGGGTGGTCGTCGTCCCGCCCGCCGCGGTCCTGTCGCCGCCGGCGCTGGCCGAGCTGCTCAGGGCCGAGCACGTCACCACGCTCTTCCTCACCACCGCCCTGTTCAACGCCGTCACCAGCGAGGAGCCGGGCGCCTTCGCCACCGTCGACCACCTGTACTTCGGCGGCGAGGCGCTCGACGTGGCCCGGGTGGGCGAGGTGCTGCGCGGCGGGCGCGGCCCGCGCCACCTGCACAACATCTACGGCCCGACCGAGGTCACCACCTTCTCCACCTGGCAGCCGCTCGCCGAGCCGCCCACGACCCGGGGCCCCATCGGCCGGCCGATCTCCGGCACCACCGCCCGGGTGGTCGACCTGGACACCGGCGACCTCGCCCCGGTGGGCGTGCCGGGCGAGCTGTGGCTCGGCGGACCCGGCGTGGCCTGGGGCTACTGGCGGCGGCCCGGGGCCACCGCCCGCGCCTTCGTCGCCGACCCCTTCTCCGGCGAGCCGGGGCGACGGCTCTACCGCACCGGCGACCTCGTGCGCTGGACGCCCGGCGGGACCCTCGAATTCCTCGGCCGCATCGACAGGCAGCTGAAGATCCGCGGATTCCGCGTCGAGCCCGGCGAGGTCGAGCTGGCCCTGTCGGCGCTGCCCGGGGTGCGCGCCCGCGCCGTCGTCGCGCGTACCCCGCAGGACGGCCCGGTGGAGCTGATCGCCTACGTCCAGCCCGGCGGTGACACCGGGCTGACGGCCGGAGCGGTGCGCGAGGCCCTGGCCCGCGAGCTGCCCGACCATCTGGTGCCCGCCCAGGTGATCCTGGTGGACCGGATGCCGCTCGATCCCAACGGCAAGGTCGAGACGTCCTCGCTGCCCGCGCCGGAGGAGCGGCGCGCCGAGGCGGCGGCGGTCGCGCCCGCGGGCCCGGTGGAGGAACTGCTCGCCGAGGTCTGGGCCGAGGTGCTCGGCCTGGAGCGGCTGGGCGTCACCGACGACTTCTTCGAACTCGGCGGCCACTCGCTGCACGCCGTCAAGGTCACCACCCGGGCCGAGCGCGCCCTGCGCACCTCGATGTCGGTCCGCGACCTGTTCCGGCACAAGACCGTCCGGCGTCTGGCCGCCGCGTTACGCGAGGCGGATCCCGACCGGCTGGACCGGATAGCCGCCATCGTCCTGCAGGTACGGCACGCCCGCGTGGGCGCGGAGGAAGAGATCGCAGATGCACACTGACCGCGCACAGGAGCTGCTGATCGACAAGCTGCTCGCCGAGGCCGGCCTCGGCGACGCGGCCGGCGCCCCGCCGGCGGTGCCGCGCAGGCGGCCGGGCGACGATCCGCTGTCGTCCGGCCAGGAGCGGCTGTGGTTCCTCGACCAGTGGCGGCCCGGCACCCCCCTCTACAACGTGCCCGTGCTGCTGGAACTGCACGGTCCCGCCGACGTGGAAGAGCTGCGCCGTGCCGTACAGGGGCTGGCCGACCGGCACGCGGTGCTGCGCACCGCCTTCACCGTGGGCGCCGGCGGCCGTCCGCGCACGCGGGTCCACGAGCGGGCCGGCGTCCCGTGGAGCCACGAGCAGGCGTCCGCCTGGCAGGCCGCCACGGCGCTCGCCGGCGAGCGGGTCAGGGAGCCCTTCGACCTGACGGCGGCGCCGCTGATGCGGGCCGGACTGATCAGCCACACGGCGGAGCACCACCTGCTGTGGATCTCCTTCCACCACATCGCCGTCGACGGCTGGTCGCTCGGGCTGCTGCTGGACGAGCTGGCGGGCGGCGAGCCCGCCGTGCCTCCCGTCGAGTACGCCGACTACGCGGCGTGGGAGCGGGCCAGGCCGCTGGAGGACGGGCTGGCCTGGTGGCGTCAGCACCTGGAGGGCCTGCCGCCGCTGCTCGAACTGCCCGCCGACCGGCGCCGCCCGCCGGTCCAGGAGTACGGCGGCGCCACCGAGCACTTCCTTCTCCCCGCCCCAGAGCGGGTCCGCGACCTGGCCAGGGCGTCCGGCGCGACCGTGTTCGAGGTGCTCTTCTCGGCCTTCGCGCTGGTGCTCGGACGCTGGAGCGGGCGCACCGACCTGGTGATCGGCACACCGGTGGCCGGGAGACCGGCTCCCGAGCTGGAGGAGCTCGTCGGCTTCTTCGTCAACACGCTCGTCGTCCGGGCCGACCTGAGCGGCGACCCCACCTTCACCGAGCTGCTTGAGCGGGTGCGCGAGTCGTCGGCGCAGTCGCAGGCGCACCAGCAGGTGCCGTTCGCGGCGCTGGTCGACGCGCTGCAGCCGGAGCGCGAGCTGTCACACCCGCCCCTGGTCCAGGTGCAGTTCGGCCTGCACAGGCAGGAGCGCTCCCGCTGGCGGCTGGGCGCCGCCGAGGCGGTCCAACTGCCCGCCGACACCGGCACCGCCAAGTTCGACCTCACCGTCACCGTGGTCGACTGCGACGGCGAGCTGCGCGTCGAGCTGGAGTACGCGACCGCGCTGTTCGACGCCGGGACCGCGCGGCGGCTGGCCGACCAGTGGCAGACCCTGCTCGCGGGGCTGCTGGCCGCGCCCCACCTGCCCGTCTCGCACATCAGCGCGCTGCCGGAAGCCGAACGGCGGCTCATCGAAGGCTGGTCCGGCCCGGCCCGCCGGATCGAACCGGGCACGACCCTGCCCGGCCTGGTCGCCGAGCAGGTCAGGGCGCGGCCGGACGCCGTCGCCGTCACCGACGGGCCGCTGCGGCTCACCTACGCCGAGCTGTGGGAGCGGTCGGGCGCCCTGGCCGCGCGGCTGGGCTCGGGGCCGGGCGACCTGGTCGGCCTGGCCTGCCGGCGCAGCGCGGAGCTCGTCGTCGGGATGCTCGCCATCCTGCGCACCGGCGCGGCCTACGTGCCGCTCGACCCCGCCTACCCGGCGGCGCGGCTGGCGTTCATGCTGGCCGACGCCGAGCTGGAGATCGTGGTCACGCAGCGCGGCGTCGAGCTGCCGGACGGGGACCACCGCACGGTCCTGGCCGACGCGCCGGCCGCCGAGGTGGACTACGACGGCCCCGGGCCGGACCCCGGCGACCTGGCCTACCTGATCTACACCTCCGGCTCCACCGGCACGCCCAAGGCCGTCATGGTCACCCACCACAACGTGGTCAGGCTGCTGGAGAGCACCCGGCCCGCCTACGGCTTCGGCCCCGATGACGTCTGGACGCTCCTGCACTCCAGCTCCTTCGACGTCTCCGTCTGGGAAGTGTGGAACTGCCTGGCCACCGGCGGCCGGCTGGTCGTCGTGAGCCACTGGGAGAGCCGCGAGCCCGAGGCGTACTACGACCTCGTGGCCCGCGAACGGGTGACCGTGCTGAACGCCACCCCGGCCGTCTTCCGCCAGTTCGTCGGCGTGGACGAGCGCCGGGCCGCCGAGCTGGCGCTGCGGCTGGTCGTCTTCGCGGGTGACGCGCTCGACCGGGACTCGGTGCGGCGCTGGTGGCAGCGCCACCCCGAGGACGCCCCGCGGCTGGTCAACATGTACGGCATCACCGAGACCACCGTGCACAGCACCTACGCCCCGCTCACCGGTGAACTGCTGGCCGGGCGGACGAGCCCGATCGGCGTGCCCCTGCCCGACCTGGGCATCCACGTCCTGGACCGCGACGGGCTGCCGGTCGCGGCCGGGGTGATCGGTGAGATCCACGTCAGCGGCGACGGCGTGGCGCGCGGCTACTGGAAGCGGCCCGACCTGACCGCCCAGCGCTTCCTGCCGGACCCGTTCTCGGGCCGGCCGGGGGCGCGCATGTACCGCAGCGGCGACCTGGCGAGCTGGCGGCCCGACGGCACGCTGGAGTTCCACGGCCGCGCCGACCACCAGCTCAAGATCCGCGGCTTCCGCATCGAGCCGGGCGAGGTCGAGGCCGCCGTCTGCGAGCACCCCCGGGCAGGCCGGTGCGTCGTCGTCGCGCACGGCTCGCCGGAGCGGCGCCTGGTCGCCTACGTCGAGTCGCGCGGCGAGCTGAGCGTCGAGGATGTGCACGAGTTCCTGGAGCCCAGGCTCCCCGCGCACCTCGTCCCCTCGGTCGTGATCATCCTCGACGAACTGCCGCAGAGCCGCAACGGCAAGATCGACCGGGCCGCGCTGCCCGACCCCGCCGAGGAGCGGCCCGCGCTGGGCAGGGCCTACGTCGCGCCGCGCACGGAGACCGAGCGGGTGCTGGCCGCCGTCTGGGCCGAGGTGCTCGAACTGGAACGGGTGGGCGTCACCGACAACTTCTTCCACCTGGGCGGCGACTCCATCCGCAGCGTCCAGGTGCTGGCGCTGGCCCGCGAGCGCGGGCTCGACTTCGAGCTGCAGCGGCTCTTCCAGCTGCCGACCGTGGCGCAGCTGGCCACCGGCATCACGCCCGCCGCGCCGGTGGCGCGGGAGCGGGAGCGGTACGCGCTGGTGTCGGAGGAGGACAGGGCCAGGCTGCCCGAGGACGTGGTGGACGCGTACCCGATGGCGGCGCTGCAGGTCGGGATGGTCTTCCACATGGAGTCCGACGACCGCATGCTCTACCAGAACGTCGACAGCTTCCACCTGCGGGCGCCGTGGGACGAGCGCGCGTTCCGCGAGGCGACCGCGCAGGTGGTGGCGCGCCACGACATCCTGCGGACCTCGTTCCACCTCAGCGGCTACAGCGACATGCTGCAGCTCGTCCACCGCGCCGCCGAGCTGCCGATCGAGGTGGCGGACCTGCGCGGGATGGACGCCGAGGAGCAGGGGCGGATCATCGGCGAGCTGGTCGACCGGGAACGCGGGCGACCCTTCGACCTGGCCAGGCCCCCGCTGTGGCGCTTCTTCGTCCACCGGCGCGGCGACGACAGCTTCCAGTGGACGCTGGTCGAGCACCACGCCATCCTCGACGGCTGGAGCCTGCACTCCACGATCGCCGAGATCCTGGAGCGGTACCTCGCCCTGCTGAAGGACCCCGCCGCCGCGGCCGGGCCGCCTCCGGCCTCCACGTACCGCGACTTCGTCGAGGTGGAACGACGGACGGTGGAGTCGCCGCAGGAGCGTGCCTGGTGGACCGAGCGGCTGGCCGGCCTGGAGCGGCTGGAGCTGCCCCGCTGGCCGGCGGACTGCCCCGCCGAGGAGACCGCCCCGGCGTACGCGGTGGAGGACTGGACCCTCCCCGAGGGCAGCAGCGAGTTCTACGCCTGGCGCGAGACCAAGATCCCGGCCGAGCTCTGCCAGGGGCTGGAGCGGACCGCCGAACAGCTCGGGGTGCCGTTGAAGAGCGTGCTGCTGGCCGTGCACCTGCGCGTGCTCGCCTACCTGGCGGGGACCGAGGACGTCGTCACCGGCATGGCGTTCAACGGGCGGCTGGAGGAGGCCGACGGCACCGAGTCGCGCGGCCTGTTCCTCAACTCGCTGCCGATCAGGGCGCGGGTCGGCGGCACCTGGGCCGAGCTCATCAGGGCCGTCTTCGAGGAGGAGAACGCCCTGCTGCCGCACCGCCGCTTCCCCATGTCGCGGATCCAGCAGCTCGCGGGCGGCGGCCCACTGTACGAGACGCACTTCGTCTACAACCACTTCCACGTGCTCAAGGACGTGCTCGACGGCGGCGAGGTCGCCTTCGTCGACCCCAAGCTGGACGCCTTCACCACGGTCCGGGTCGAACCGACCAACTACCCGTTCGTCTGCGGCTTCCTGCGCAACCCGCGCTCGGGCACCGGGCTGCTGATGGGGCTCGACTTCCACTCCGGCGAGTTCGCGCCCGAGCAGGTCCGCCGCATCCGCGACTACTACCTGACCGCCCTGCACCAGGTCGTCGCCGACCCGCGGTCGCCGGTCGCCGCCGCGCCGCTGGCCGCCCCGGCCGAGCGGGCCCAGGTGGAACGCTGGAACGCCACCCAACGCCCGGCGCCGCTGGAGCGGTCGCTGGAAGAGCTGGTGGCGGAGCACGTACAACTGCGGCCCGGAAGCGTGGCCGTGGCCGACGGAGAGGTCCGGCTGAGCTACGCGCGGCTGTGGGAGCGCGCGGGAGCGGTCGCCGGGCGGCTCCGCGAGGCGGGCGTGCGGCCTGGCGACCTGGTGGGACTGTGCGCCGAGCGCTCGGCCGACCTGGTCGCGGCGATCGTCGGCATCCTGCGGGCCGGCGGGTCGTACGTCCCGCTCGACCCGTCCTACCCTCCGGAGCGGCTGTCGTTCATGCTGGCCGACACCGGCGCGGGCGTGGTGCTCGGGCACCGCCGCCTGCTGGCCGGCCTGCCGCTCTCCGAAGGACAGGGCATGCCCCTGGAGGACATCGCCGAGCAGACCGGCACGGTGGAAGGGACGGGTCACGGCGGCGGCGACCGGGTGGCGACCGTCGTCTACACCTCCGGCTCCACCGGCCGGCCCAAGGGCGTCGCGGTGGCGCACCGCGGCATCGTGCGCCTGGTGTGCGGCACCGACTACGTGCGGCTCGGCCCCGACAGCGTGGTGGCCCAGCTGTCGAACGCCTCCTTCGACCCGCTGCTGTTCGAGCTGTGGGGCGCGCTGCTGAACGGCGGCCGCCTGGTGATCGTCCCCAACGAGACGGTGCTGTCGCCGCCCCGCCTGGCCGAGCTGGTCAAGGCGGAAGGCGTCACCACGCTCGCCCTGGTCACCGCGCTGTTCAACTCGGCGGTCGGCGCCGAGCCCGCCGTGTTCTCCACCGTCGGCCAGGTCTACATCGGTGGCGAGCGCGTCAACCTGGCCAGCCTGCGCCAGGCGGGTCACCCCGGGCTGCACAACATCTACGGCCCGACCGAGGTGACCAGCATCTCCACCTGCCTGCCGCTGGCGGACATCCCCGCCACCAACGGCCAGATCGGCCCGCCGATCGCCAACACCCAGGCCTGGGTCGTGAGCACGACCCTCTCCCCGGCCCCTGTCGGCGTGCCGGGCGAGCTGTGGCTGGGCGGCCCCGGCGTGGCCGTCGGCTACTGGCGGCGGCCCGGCCTGACCGCCGACCGCTTCGTCGCCGACCCGTTCTCCGGCACGCCGGGGGCCCGGCTCTACCGCACCGGCGACCTGGCCCGCTGGCGGCCCGACGGCACGCTGGAGTTCCTCGGCCGCCGCGACCACCAGGTCAAGGTCAGAGGCTTCCGGGTGGAGCTGGGCGAGGTGGAGGCGTCCCTGGCCGCGCACCCGGCGGTGGCCACCTGCGTGGTGACCGCGCCCGCGGGCAGGCTTCTCGCCTACGTCCAGCCGAACGCGGCCGTCAGCGCCGAGGAACTGCTCGGCCACCTCGCCGAACGGCTGCCGGAGCACATGGTCCCCACCACCGTCATGATCATGGACCGGCTCCCGCTGAACCCCAACGGCAAGATCGACCGCGCCGCGCTCCCGGTCCCCGACGCCGACCGGCCCGCCGCCCGCACCCCCTACGTGGCGCCCCGCGACCCCGTCGAGGAGGCGATCGCGGACATCTGGCGCGACGTGCTGCAGATCGAGCGGCCCGGCGTGGAGGACGACTTCTTCGAGCTCGGCGGCAACTCGCTCGACGCCGTCCAGATCGCCTTCCGCATCCGCACCGCGTTCGGCGTGGATCTCGGCATCAAGCAGATCCTGGCCGAACCCCGCATCTCGGCGCTGGCCGTACGTCTCGCCGTGGAGCTCGACCGGCTCGTCCTGGCCCTGCCGGACGACGAGCTCGCGCGGCTCCTGCCGTCCGAGTCATGAGAGGACCCGCACGCATGTCGGAGACCTTCGCCGCGCGGATCGCGCAGCTGCCGCCGGAGCGGCGCAAGCTCCTGCTGGAGCGGCTGGCAGGCGAGCGGCGGCCGCGCGCGCCGCGCACCGGCGAGCCGCCGGCCCTCTCCTTCGCGCAGGAACGGCTGTGGTTCCTGTGGTCCATGGCTCCGGACAGCTCCGCCTACAACGCCCCCGCCGCGGTACGGCTGCGCGGCCCGCTCGACGCCGAGGCGCTGGGCCGGGCGGTCGACGGGGTGGTGGCCAGACACGAGATCCTGCGCACCCGCTACGTCGCGGAGGGCGGCGTGCCCGCCCAGGTCGTCGACCCCGCCGCCCCTGTCGGGCTGCCGGTCGTCCCGGTGACGGAGGGCGAGCTGCGCCGGCTGGCCGACCGCGAGTGCGCGGCCCCGTTCGACCTGGAGCACGGTCCGGTGCTGCGCGCCACCCTGTTCCGGCTGGCGCCGGACGACCACGTGCTGCTCCTGGTCCTCCACCACATCGCCGCCGACGGCTGGTCGCTGCCCATCCTGTGGCGGGAGCTGGACGCGCTCTACCGCGGCCAGGACCTGCCCGCGCTGGACATCCAGTACGCCGACCACGCCCACCGCCAGCGTGCCGAGTCCGGCGGCGACGGGCTGGACCACTGGTGCGGCCAACTGGCCGGGGTGGAGGAACTGGCCCTGCCGCTGGATCGGCCGCGCCCCCCGGAACCCGCCCACCGGGGGCAGCTCGTGCCGGTCCGGGTGCCCGGCGACAGCGCCGCACGGCTGCGCGAGCTGGCCAGGCGGAACGGCTCGACCCCGTTCATGGTGCTGCTCGCCGCGGTCCAGGCACTGCTGTCGCGGGTGACCGGTCAGCACGACATCGCCGTGGGCACCCCGACAGCGGGACGGGATCGGCAGGACGTCGCGCCGCTGATCGGCTTCTTCGTCAACACGCTGGTCGTCAGGACCGGCACGGCCGGCGACCCCACCTTCCGCGAGCTGCTGGCCAGGACCAAGGAAAGCGTCCTGAACGCCTTCGCCCACCAGCACATCCCGTTCGAGCGCGTCGTCGAGCGGCTCAACCCGGTGCGCGAGGCCGGGCGCAACCCGCTGTTCGACGTCATGGTCACCGGCGACAGCGACGCGGCGGGCGCGCGGCCCGAGCTCGGCGGGCTGGCGGTGGAGCCGTACCCGTGCGACGGCGGCGGCGCCCTGTTCGACCTGACCTTCAGCCTGGACGACTCCTTCGCGGGCACACTGGAGTACGACGCGGAGCTGTTCGACCCGGGCACCGCCGAGCGCCTGGCCGGTCAGCTGGCCGAGCTGCTGCGGCAGGCCGCGGCCGACCCCGACCGCCCCGTCTCCGCGTACGACCTGATCAGCGAGGCCGAACGGCGGCGGCTGGCCGGATGGAACTCCACCGGGCTCGCCTTCGACCCGGAGACCGGGCTGGAGGCGCGCTTCGAGGCCTGCGCCGACGCCGCGCCCGGCGACCTGGCCCTGGTGTGCGGCGAGCAGCGGCTGACCTACGGCCAGGTGGAGGAGCGGGCCAACCGGCTCGCCCACCTGATCGCCGAGCTCGGCGCCGGGATCGACGACGTGGTGGCGGTCTGTGCGGGCCGCGGCCCCGACTCGGTGATCGCCCCGCTGGCCGTGCTCAAGGCGGGCGCCGCCTTCTTCCCCGTCGACCCCGACCAGCCCGCGGACCGGCTGGCCGCCATGTTCGCCGGGGTCGCCCCCGCGGTCGTGCTGACCGGCCCCGGCTTCGGCGCGGCCGTCCCGCCGGGGCCCTGGCGCGTCGCCGACGTCGCCGGGGCGGCCGGGCGGCCCGCGCACCGGCCCGGACGGCGGGTCCCCCCCGACGCCCTGGCCTACGTCATCCACACCTCGGGCTCGACCGGCACGCCCAAGGGCGTCATGGGCACCAGGAGGGGCCTGGCCAACCTCCGGGCCGACTGGGCCGCCCGCGAGCTCGCGGTCCGCCGCTGGCTGACGGTCGCCAGCCCGTCCTTCGACGTCTTCCTCGGTGACGTGGTCAGGAGCCTGACCTTCGGAGGGAGCCTGGTGATCGCGCCGCGCGCCCTGGCGCTCGACCCGGCCGCGCTGGCCGGCGCGCTGGCCGCCGAGCGGATCGAGGCGTTCGACAGCATCCCCGCCGTCCTGCACGGCCTGGCGGGACACGTGGCGGCCGGCGGACCGGAGCTGCCCGAGCTGCGGCTGCTGGTCTCCGGCGGCGACGCCCTGCCGGTGGCCGACTGCGACGCCCTCATGGCGACGTTCGGCCCCCGGGTGCGGGTGCTGAACGCGTGGGGCGCCACCGAGACCACCATCGACAGCACCATCCACGAGGCGCGCCGGGGCGCCCGCACCGTCTCGGGGATCGTGCCCGTCGGCCTCGCCGCCGCCAACACCGCCGTCCACGTGCTCGACGAACACGGCCGCCAGGTGCCGATCGGCGTCGTGGGCGAGCTGCACGTCGGCGGCCCCGGCGTCGCGCGCGGCTACGCGAACCAGCCCGCCGCGACCGCCGCGAGCTTCGTGCCCGACCCGTTCGCCGCGACGCCCGGCTCACGCCTGTACCGGACGGGGGACAGGGGGCGGCGGCTGCCCGACGGCGCCATCGAGTTCCTCGGCCGTGACGACGACCAGGTGAAGATCCGCGGGCACCGGGTGGAGCCCGGCGAGGTGCGCGCCGTCCTGCGCGCGCATCCCGCGGTGGCCGACTGCCACGTGCTGGCCTGGCCGGACGGACGTGACCACCGCCTGGTCGGCTACGCCGTGCCGGACGGCGCAGCGGACGC
Source organism: Nonomuraea harbinensis (assembly GCF_019396385.1). Lineage (GTDB taxonomy): Bacteria > Actinomycetota > Actinomycetes > Streptosporangiales > Streptosporangiaceae > Nonomuraea > Nonomuraea ferruginea. Next base: position 194,804 of record NZ_JAHKRN010000002.1, read on the forward strand.
CGCCGCGCTGCGCGACTTCTGCAACGAGCGGCTGCCGCGGCCGATGTGGCTGTCGTCCGTGGTCCTGGTGGACGCGCTGCCGCGCACGCTGAGCGGCAAGGTCGACCGCTCGCGCCTGCCGGACCCGGGCCCGGGGACGCAGGGCAGGCGGGCCGCCTACGAGGCGCCGCGCACCGAGCTGGAGGTGGCCGTGGCCGCGATCTGGCGGCGCGTGCTCGACCTCGACGGCACTCCCGGCGCCGAGATCGGCGCGCACGACGACTTCTTCGACCTCGGCGGCCACTCCATGCTCGCCACGCGGCTCCGGTTCGCGCTGCGGCAGGAGCTCGGCGCCGACCTCCCGGTCACCACCGTCTTCGAGGCGCCGACCGTGGCCGCCATGGCCGCCCGCGTCGCCGCCGCCCGCCCGGCGCCCGCCCCGATCGAGCCGGCACCGCGCGAGAGCGCGCTGCCGCTGTCGTTCGCGCAGGAACGGCTCTGGTTCCTGTGGAAGCTCGCGCCCGCCAGCACCGCCTACAACATGCCGGTCTCGGTACGGCTGCGCGGCCCGCTCGACCGGGCCGCCCTCGCCCGCGCGCTCAGCGGCGTCGTCGCCAGGCACGAGATCCTCCGCACCCGCTACGTCGAGACCGACGGCCGGCCCCGCCAGGTCATCGACCCGCCCGCCCCGGTCGAGCTGGGCGACGGGCTCGACGACGCCCTGGAGCAGCCCTTCGACCTGGAGCGCGGGCCCGTGCTGCGGGCCAGGCTGCACCGCGAGCCGGACGGCGCCCACGTGCTGCTGCTGGTCTTCCACCACATCGCCTGCGACGGCTGGTCGCTGCCCGTCCTGTGGGACGAGCTGGCCGCCCTCTACCAGGGCCGCGAGCTGCCGAGACTCGACGTCCAGTACGCCGACCACGCCGTCCACCAGCGGTCCGCGGCCGAGCCGGGAAGCCTGGAGCACTGGACGGCCCGGCTGGCCGGCCTGGAACCACTCGACCTGCCCGCCGACCGGCCGCGCTCGCACACGGTCGCGGGGCACGGCGACCACGTCCCGCTCGACCTGCCCGCCGACGGCATGCACCGGCTCGCCCGCGAGCACGGCGTCACCGTCTACATGGTGCTGCTCGCCGCCGTGCACGCGCTGCTGTCGCGGCTGACCGGCCGGCACGACGTCGCCGTGGGCACCCCGGTCACCGGCCGCGACCACCCCGCCACCGAGCCGCTGATCGGCTTCTTCGTCAACACCCTCGTGCTGCGCGGCGACACCACGGGCGACCCGGACTTCGCCGAGCTGCTGCGGCGCACCAGGCGGACCGTCCTGGAGGCGTTCGCCCACCAGGACACCCCCTTCGAGCGCATCGTCGAGCGGCTCAACCCGGTGCGCGTGCCCGGCCGCAACCCGCTGTTCGACGTGCTGGTCACCTACTCCAAGGAGGAGCGCCGCGACGTCTGGACGCTGCCCGGCCTGGACGTGGAGCGCCTGGACACCCGGGTGCCCACAGCCCAGTTCGACCTGACCTTCGCCGTGCACGAGACCGGCGGCAGGCTGCACGGCGCGCTGCACTACGCGTGCGAGCAGTTCGACCGGCCGACGGCCGAGGCGATGGCGGCCCGGCTGACGCGGCTGCTCGGCGCGGCCGTCGCCGGCCCGGCCGAGCCGGTCTCGCGGCTGCCGCTGCTCAGCGCCGAGGAGAGCGGCTGGGCGGAGGGCCCCCGCCGCGACGCGGGCCCCGAACCGCTGCCACACGTCTTCTCCGGCCATGTCGCGCGTACGCCGGACGCCCCGGCGCTCGTCGCCGGAACGGCCACGTGGACCTACGCCGAGCTCGACCGCGAGGCCAACCGGATCGCCCACCACCTGATCGCGGCGGGCGCCGGACCGGAGAGCGTGGTCGCGCTCGCCCTGCCGCGCTCGGCCGAGCTGATCGCCGCCATCCTGGGCGTGCTCAAGGCCGGCGCCGCCTACCTGCCGATCGACGTGAGCCACCCCGCCGAGCGCGTCGCGTCGACGCTGCGCGACGCCCGGCCCGGGCTCCTGCTCACCTGCCGCGCGGCGGACGTGCCGTACGAGCGCAGACTGCTGGTGGAGGAGCTGGGCGGCGGACCCGACCACGACCCGGGCACGCCGCTGACGCCGGAGACGGCGGCCTACGTCGTCTACACCTCGGGTTCCACCGGCACCCCCAAGGGCGTCGTGCTGGAGCATCGCGGTCTGGCGAACCTGACGGCCAACCTGGGCGAGCGGCTGGACGCCGCGGGCGGGCCCGCGCACCGGGTGCTGCAGCTCGTCTCTCCCGGTTTCGACGTGATGGTCTCCGAACTGGCGACGGCGTTCACGCGCGGCGGCTGCCTGGTGGTCGCGCCGGCCACGTACACCGGCGAGGAGCTCGGCGCCTTCCTGCGGGAGCAGCGGGTCAGCCTGGCCCACGTGCCGCCCGCGATCCTGGCCACCGTGCCGCGCGAGCCGTTCCCCGACCTGCGCGTGCTCGTCGTCGGCGGCGAGGGCTGCCCGGCCGGGCTGATGGAGTGGTGGTCCACCGGCCGCACGATGATCAACGCGTACGGTCCCAGCGAGGTGACCGTCGACGCGACCGCCTGGCGCTGCGAGCCGGGCACGATGCTCATCGGCCACCCGCTGCCCCGCGTCCAGGCGCACCTGCTGGACGCCGCCCTCCAGCCGGTGCCCCCCGGAAGCCGCGGCGAGCTGTACGTCGGCGGCCCCGGCGTCGGCCGCGGCTACCTCGGCAGGCCGGGGCTGACCGCGGCGCGTTTCGTCGCCTGGCACGGCGGCGCCCGCCTCTACCGGACCGGCGACCTGGCCCGGCGGCTGCCCGGCGGCGCGCTGGAGTTCCTCGGCCGCGCCGACGACCAGATCAAGCTGCGCGGCCACCGCATCGAACCGGCCGAGATCGAGCACGCGCTGGGCCGGGCGCCCGGCGTCACCTCGGCGGCGGTGATCTCCCGGGGCGACCAGCTGATCGCCTACGTCGTGCCCGCGCGCGCCAACCCGGCCGCCGTCATGGCGCACGCCCGCACCCAGCTGCCCACCCACCTGCTGCCCGCGGCGATCCTGCCGCTGGACGCGCTGCCGCTCACCCCCAACGGCAAGCTCGACAAGGCCGCCCTGCCCGAGCCGCCGGCCACCCGGCACCGGCCGCCCCGCACGCCGCGCGAGGAGACGCTGCTGCGGCTGTTCAACGACACGCTCAACGCCACCCACCTGGGCATCGACGACGACTTCTTCGCCAACGGCGGCCACTCCATCCTGGCCACCCGGCTGATCAGCCGCATCCGGGGCGCGCTGAGCGCGACGCTGACCATCCGCGACCTGTTCGACCATCCGACCGTGGCGGGGCTGGCGGAGGTGCTGCGCGAGGACGCCAGGCCCGCGCTGCGCCCGATGGCCCGGCCTGACCGGCTGCCGTTGTCCTTCACCCAGCGCCGCCTGTGGTTCCTGAACCGGCTGGAGGACGCGGGCGACCACGCCCAGAACACGCTCACCTGCCTGCGGCTGCGCGGGCCGCTGGCCACCACCGCGCTGGCCGCCGCGCTCACCGACGTGGTGGCCAGGCACGAGCCGTTGCGCACCGTCTTCCCCGAGGACGCCGGCGGTCCGTACCAGCGGATTCTCGCCCCCGCCGTCCTCGGCCTGGCTCCCGAGCCGGTCACCGAGGACGACCTGCCCGGCCTGCTGACCGACGTCGCCTCGCAGGGCTTCGACCTGACCCGCGAGACGCCGCTGCGCGCCAGGCTCTTCCAGCCGGCGGCGGACGAGTACGTGCTGCTCCTGGTCGTGCACCACATCGCCTGCGACGGCTGGTCGATGGCGCCGCTCGCGCGCGACCTGGCCGAGGCCTACCGCGCCAGGCTGGAGAACCGGGCTCCCGGCTGGCGGCCGCTGCCGGTGCGCTACGCCGACTTCGCGCTCTGGCAGGACCCGGGCGACGACCACCTGGACTTCTGGCGCACCACCCTGGAGGGCCTGCCCGACCAGTTGGAGCTGCCCACGGACCGGCCGCGCCCGGCCATCGCCAGCTACCGCGGCGACACCGTGCCCTTCACCATCCCCGCCGGGGTGCACGGGCGCATGGCCGAGGTGGCGCGCGAGCACGGCGTCAGCCTCTTCATGGTCACGCAGGCGGCGCTCGCCGCGCTGCTCACCCGGCTGGGCGCGGGGAGCGACATCCCGATCGGCACCGCGGTGGCCGGCCGTACGGACGAGAGTCTCGACGACCTGGTCGGCTGCTTCATCAACACGCTGGTGCTGCGCACCGACACCTCGGGCGACCCGAGCTTCGGCGAGCTGCTCGCCCGGGTGCGGCACGCGAACCTGGCCGCCTACGAGCACCAGGAGACCCCGTTCGAGCGGGTCGTCGAGGCGGTCAACCCGACCAGGACGCTCGCCCGCTTCCCGCTCTTCCAGGTGCTGCTGGTCTTCCAGAACAACGCCGCCGCCGACCTGTCCTTCCCCGGCGTGCGCTCGGCCCACGAGCCGGTACGGCACGGCACCGCGGACTACGACCTCACCCTCGACGTCATCGAGCGCTACGACGAGTGCGGCCGCCCCGAGGGGATGGACGCCTACCTGGAGTACGCCGTCGACCTGTTCGACCGCTCGACGGCCGAGTCCATGGCCGAGCGCCTGCTGCGCCTGCTGGAGGCCGCCGTCGAGGACCCGGGCACCCGCGTCGGGGCGCTGCCCGTGCTCACGTTCGACGAGGTGGAGCTGGAGTTCGCCCGCTCGCGCGGTCCCCGGATCGAGCCGCCGGAGCTGACCGTGCCGGAGAGCTTCGAACGGCAGGCCGCCAGGACCCCGGACGCCGTCGCGGTCGTGGCGGGTGACCGCCGGTGGAGCTTCGCCGAGCTCAACCGCCGGGCCAACGCCATCGCCCACCACCTCCGCGCCCGGGGCGCGGGACCGGAGCAGCTGATCGCGCTGGCACTGCCCCGCGGCGCCGAGATGATCGCGGCGGTGCTGGGCGTGCTGAAGGCGGGCGCCGCCTACCTGCCGCTGGACCTGGAGCACCCGGCGGAGCGCATCGCCTACACGCTGGACGACGCGCGACCGCTGCTGGTGCTGGCCACGCGGGAGAGCGCGGTGCCGTACGAGCGGACCGCGCTGCTGGAGACGGTGCTGCTGGAGGAGGTGCCCGACGGCCCCGGCCACGACCCGGGCACGCCGCCGCGCCCCGGGCACGCCGCCTACGTCATCTACACCTCCGGTTCCACCGGGCGGCCCAAGGGCGTGGTGCTGGAACACGGCGGCCTGGCGCACCTGCTCGGCGCGCACCGGCACGGGCTGTTCACCGCGGCCCGCGGCGAGCGGCTGCGCATCGGCTTCGTGGTGCCGCTGACCTTCGACACCTCGTGGGACTCGATGCTGTGGCTGATGGACGGCCACGAGCTGCACGTCATCGACGACGTCACCCGCCGGACGCCGGAGGACCTGGTCGACTACATCGACGTGCACCGCGTCGGCTTCGTCGACCTCACCCCCGTCTTCATGGAGCAACTGGTCGCGGCCGGGCTGTTCGCGCCGGGCAGGCACCACCCGAAGGCGCTGATGGTCGGCGGCGAGGCGGTCTCGGCGGGGCTGTGGCGGTCGATGCGGGAAGCGCCCGTCACCGACAGCTACAACTACTACGGCCAGACCGAGTGCACCAACGACAGCACCGGATACCGGGTGCGCGACGGCGACATCCCGCTGATCGGCCACCCGCTGGCCAACACCGAGGTGCTGCTGCTCGACGACAACCTGCTGCCGGTGCCGCCCGGCGTGCGCGGCGAGCTGTACATCGGCGGCCCCGGCGTCGGCCGCGGCTACCTCGGCCGGCCGGGCCTGACCGCCCAGCGCTTCGTGGCCGCCCCCGGCGGGCGGCGCTGGTACCGCACGGGCGACCAGGCCAGGCGGCGGGCCGACGGCGCGCTGGAGTTCGTCGGCCGGGCCGACAACCAGGTCAAGCTGCGCGGCCACCGCATCGAGCTGGCCGAGATCGAGAACACGCTCGGGCAGGCGCCCGGCGTCGCCCAGGCGGCGGTCATCGTCCGCGACGACCAGCTCGTGGCCTACGTGACCCCCGAGCACGCGGACCCGGCGCGGCTGCACAGCCACGCCCTGGCCCACCTGCCGACCCACATGCTGCCCGCCGCCTACCTGCCGCTGCCCGAGCTGCCGCTCAACGCCAACGGCAAGCTCGACCGCCGGGCGCTGCCGGAACCACCGCGCACCGGGCACCGGCCGCCGCGCACCCCGCGCGAGCACACCCTGCTCGGCCTGTTCACCGAGGTCCTGGAGCGGCCGGAGCTCGGGGTCGACGACAACTTCTTCGCCGCCGGCGGCCACTCCATCCTGGCCGCCCGGCTGATCAGCAGGGCGCGTTCGACGCTCGGCGCCTCGCTGAGCATCCGCGACCTGTTCGCCGCGCCCACGGTGGCCGAACTGACCGAGCGCCTGTCCGGCGGCGGCGCCGGCGACGACCCGTTCGACGTGCTCCTGCCGCTGCGGCCCTCGGGCACGCTGCCGCCGCTGTTCTGCGTGCATCCCGTCGGCGGCGTCAGCTGGTGCTACAGCAGCCTGCTGCCGCACATCGAACCGGACCGGCCGGTCTACGGCCTGCAGGCCACCGGACCCGACCAGCCCGGCTCGGTGGCCGAGATGGCCGAGCGCTACCTGGAGGTCATCCGCCGCGTGCGGCCGGAAGGGCCCTACCACCTGCTCGGCTGGTCGTTCGGCGGCCTGGTGGCGCACGCCATGGCCGAGCGGCTGCCGGGTGAGGTCGGGCTGCTGGCCCTGCTCGACGGCTATCCCGCCTTCTCGGGCGCGGAGCGGCCGGGCATCGAGGACGCCGCCGAGGCCCGCGCCCTGCTCATGGACTCCGTCGGCTACGCGGCCGACCTCGACGAGGAGCTCGTCGCGTCGATGACGGAGACCGTGCTGCGCAACTCCAAGCTGCTCGACACCCACCGGCCCGGCCGCTACGACGGCGACGCTCACCTGTTCGTCGCCACCCGGACCTGGCCGGCCGGGCTGTCGGCGGCCGGGATCTGGGCGCCGCACGTGGCGGGACGGCTGGCCGTACACGAGATCGACTGCGACCACGACGCCATGGCCAGGGCCGAGGCGATGGCCCTGATCGGGCCGATCGTGGCCGGACACTGCCGGGAGGCATGAAGCGATGTTCAAAGTCGTCGTCAACCACGAGGAGCAGTACTCCGTCTGGCCCGAGGGCCGCGACAATCCCGCCGGCTGGACCGACGAGGGGGTCCGCGGCAGCCGTGAGGAGTGCCTGGAGCACATCTCGGCCATCTGGACCGACATGCGGCCGCTCAGCCTGAGAGGACAGCACTGATGATCAACGACGTGGTGATCGTGGGCGGCGGGACGGCTGGCTGGATGACCGCCACCTACCTCAAGAGGGCCTTCGGCGACCGGGTCTCCGTCACCCTGGTCGAATCGCCCCGCATCCCCACCATCGGGGTGGGCGAGGCGACCTTCAGCACCGTCCGTCACTTCTTCGACTATCTCGGCCTCGACGAGCGGGAGTGGATGCCGCAGTGCTCCGCCTCCTACAAGCTGGCCATCCGCTTCCAGAACTGGCGCGGCGACGGCACCCACTTCTACCACCCGTTCGAGCGGCTGCGGGTGAGCAACGGGTTCACCCTCGCCGACTGGCACCTGCAGCTGAACGGCGCGGCCGAGCCGTTCGACCGGCACTGCTACCTCACCCCGTGGCTGTGCGAGGCCCGGCGCTCGCCGAGGCTCCTCGACGGAAGCCTCTTCGCCTCCGGGCTCGACGGCTCGCTGGGCCGCTCCACCCTGGACGAGCAGCGGGCCCAGTTCCCGTACGCCTACCACTTCGACGCCGCCCAGCTCGCCGCCTACCTCACCGGCATCGGCGTACGGGGCGGCGTGCGCCACGTGCTCGACGACGTCACCGCGGTCGGCCGGGACGAGCGGGGCTGGATCAGCCACGTCTCCACCAAGGAGCACGGCGACGTGACCGGGCAGCTCTTCGTCGACTGCACCGGCTTCCGCGGCCTGCTGATCAACCAGACGCTCGGCGAGCGCTTCCGCTCCTTCACCGACGTGCTGCCCAACAACCGCGCCGTCGCGCTCCGCGTCCCGCGCGAGGAGCAGGAGCTGATCAACCCGTACACCACGGCGACGGCCATGGACGCGGGCTGGATCTGGACCATCCCGCTCTACGGCCGCAACGGCACCGGCTACGTCTACTCCGACGAGTACTGCTCCCCGGAGGAGGCCGAGCGCACGCTGCGCGCCTTCGCCGCACCCGGCCGCGACGACCTGGAGGCCAACCACATCCGGATGCGGATCGGCCGCAACGAGCGTTCCTGGGTCGGCAACTGCGTCGCGGTCGGCCTGTCCAGCGGGTTCGTCGAACCCCTGGAGTCGACCGGCATCTTCTTCATCCAGCACGCCATCGAGCAGCTGGTCAAGCACTTCCCCGACGAGCGGTGGGAGCCGCGCCTGATCGACGGCTACAACGACAGGGTCGCCAGGGTGATCGACGGGGTGCGGGAGTTCCTGGTGCTGCACTACCGCGCCGCCGCCCGCGCCGACACGCCGTTCTGGAAGGAGACGAAGGTCCGCCCGATCCCGGAGTGGCTGGCGGAGTTCCTGCCGGTCGCGGCCACCCGGCTCCCGGACGAGAGCACGATCTACCCCTACTACCACGGGTTCGAGCTCTACTCGTGGATCACGATGCTGCTCGGCCTGGGCCACTACAAGCCCGGCCCGCGCCCCGCGCTCGCCCATCTCGACCCGGCGGGGGCCAGGGCGGAGTTCGCCGACCTGCGCGCCGGGGCCCAGCGGATGGCGGCGGCGCTGCCCGCCGCCCACGAGTACCTGACGAGCTTGCGTTGACCCCGCTCGCCGAGTCCTGCCGCGCGTTCATGAGCGCCTATCCGACGGGCGTGGCGGTGGTGACGGCGATGAGCTCGGACGGCGAACCCTGCGGGCTCACCTGCTCCTCGCTGATCAGCGTCACGCTGACCCCGCCGACGCTGCTGGTCAGCATGAACGTGCACAGCCGCACCCTGGCGGCCACCGTCGACGCCGGCGGATTCGGCGTCAACCTGCTGCCCGCCAGGTCGCGGCCGGCCGCCGAGCTGTTCTCGTCGCTCACCGCCGACCGGTTCTCCGCCATCCGGTGGGCTCCCGCGGGACCGCGGCGGCTGCCCCGGCTGGAGGAGGACCTGCACGGCTGGGCGGAGTGCGCGGTGGAGCAGGTCCTGACCGTCGGGGACCACGCGGTCGTGCTCGGCCGGGTGGTCGACATCGCCAGCGACCCCGAATCCCCGCTCATGTACGGCTTCCGGGAGTACGCCACGTGGCACCGGGACGCGGAAAGGACCCTTCGTGCTTGACATCGCCCTGGTCAACATGCCGTTCGCCGACCGCAGGCGGCCATCGTTCGCGCTGAGCCAGCTCTCCTCGCTGGTCCAGCGCGACTTCGGCGACGAGGCCAGAGCACGGGTCTGCTACCTCAACCACGACGTGGTGCGCTTCTTCGGCACCGAGCTGTACGACGCCGTCGCCGAGGGCATGGAGCACCACGTCGCCGGCATCGGCGACTGGCTCTTCCGCCAGGTCGCCTTCCCGGACGCGCCCGACAACGGCGAGGAGTACTTCGGCCGCTACTTCGCCGGCCCCGCGCACGCGGCTCTGCGGGCCCGGCTGATGCGGCACCGCGAGCGGCTGGGCGAGTTCTGCGCCCACCTGGCGGAGAAGTACCGGCTGGCCGAGGCCGACGTGGTCGGGTTCAGCTCGATGTTCATGCAGACCGTGCCCAGCCTGGCCATGGCGGCCGTCGTCAAGGAGCGCTCGCCCGGCACCGTCACGGTCATGGGCGGCGCCAACTGCGAGGCGCCGATGGGCGCGGCCCTCGTGGAGCACGCAGGCCAGCTCGACTACGCCTTCTCGGGCCCCGCCCTGCGGAGCTTCCCCCGCTTCCTGCGCGCGGTGATCGACGGCGACGAGGAGACCCCGCACAGCATCCCCGGCGTCGTGTCGCGGCGCAACTGCCAGGAGGATCGCTACCGGCGGGCCATCGGCGCCGACACCGACATCGACGACTGCCTGGAGCCCGACTACGCCTCGTTCGTCTCGTCCTTCGACGAGCTGACCGCGGCCGTCGAGGACAGGGTCGAGCCGATCCTGTTCTTCGAGACCTCGCGCGGCTGCTGGTGGGGTGAGCGCTCGCACTGCACGTTCTGCGGGCTCAACGGGCAGGGCATGGCCTATCGCGCGATGACGCCGGACCGGGCCGTCGCCCAGTTCGAGCGGCTCTTCGAGTACGCGCCCTGGTGCACCGTCTACTCCTGCACGGACAACATCATGCCGCTGGAGTACCTCACCGAGGTCCTGCCCCGGCTGCGGCCGCCCTCCGGCGCGTCGATCTTCTACGAGGTCAAGGTCGGCCTCGACCAGCAGGACATGAGCGAGATGGCCAGGGCCGGCGTCGACCGGATCCAGCCCGGCATCGAGGCGCTGTCGACGGGCACGCTGAAACTGATGAAGAAGGGCTCCTCGGCGTTCCAGAACATCCAGCTGCTGAAGAACTGCGTGCGGTACGGCATCGCCCCGGCGTGGAACCTGCTCATCGGCTTCCCCGGCGAGCCGGAGTCGACCTTCGCCAAGTATCTCGACGACCTGCCGTCGCTGGCCCACCTGCCGCCGCCGGAAGGCGTCTTCCCGGTACGGTTCGACCGCTACAGCCCCTACTTCAACCAGGCCGGCGACTTCGGGCTCGACCTGCACCCGGTGGACCACTACCGGCTCACCTACCCCTTCCCCGAGGAGTCGCTGAGCCGGCTGGCCTACTACTTCAACGACCGCGCCGTCGCACCGTACATGATCGGTGTGGCCAGGTGGATCCGCCCGCTCACCGCGGCCGTGGCCGACTGGTCACGCGGCTGGGAGGACGGCGACCCGCCCGTCCTGCGGCTGGAGGAGGAGGCCGGGTCGTGGTTCGTGCGCGACTCCCGCCCGGGGACGGCGTCCCGGTACGCGCTGGACGAGGCGGTGGCGCGCACACTGCTCGTCCTCGAACGCCCCACCCGCGTGGACCGCCTGACCCCCGAGCAGGCCGGGCACCTCGGCGAGCTGCGCGAGCGCGGCCTGATCTTCACCGAGGGGGAGCGGGCGATGAGCCTCGTGCTGGCCGAGACCGGGACCGATCCGATGCCCCGGCCGCGGCGCTCACTGGTCAGCTCCCGCCGCCGGCCGCTCGTGCTGACGACCGGCTAGACGGCATCTTTGTGCCAGTCACGCGGCCGGGCCCGCCGGGCCGGCGGGCCCGGTGATGTGATCGAAGTCCCGACACCGGAGAGCGTGATGCACGACTTCGACCACTGGGCGGAGCTCTACCTCGCCTGGACCGCGATGGGCGGCGCCGATCCACGGGAGATCGCCTACTACCAGCGGCTGACCGGCAGTGCGGACGGGTCCGTCGCCGATCTCGGCATCGGCGCGGGCCGGTTGGCCGCCGAGCTCAAACCCCGGGTCGGGGTGGACGTCTCGGCGGCGATGCTGCGCGCGGCCCGCGAGCGGCTGGGCGACGGCGTCCGGCTGATCCAGGCCGACCTGGCGGCCTGCGAGCTGCCCGAGCCGGTGGCGCTGCAGTACTGCGGCCAGAACACCCTCAACCATCTGCCGCGCCGGGCCGTCCGCGACGCGCTGGCCTGCGCGTTCCGCAACGCCCTGCCGGGCGGGCGGCTCGCCTTCGAGGTCGTCCAGCCGCGCCCCGAGCGGCAGAAGGCCCGGGACGGCGTGCCCAGGCTGCGGGTCTGGGACGAGCGGCGGGCCGTGTGGGAGGTCACCCGCATGCTGGACAAGCAGGGGCTGGAGGTGGAGATGATCGGGCTGCTCGAAGCGCTCGACGAGCGCCGGGTGGTGGACCGGCGCTACTTCCCGCCGATCCGGATGTGCTTCCTGACCATGGCCGAGATCGAGCGGTGGGCGGGCGAGACGGGCTGGGAGGTGGAGAGCGCGCACGCCGGGTTCACCGGCGAGCCGCTCGCGCCCGGTTCCTCGACGGCCGTGTGGTGCCTGCGCAGGCCGGCATGAACGCGCCCGTCGTCAGCGCGGAGCAGGTGGTCGCGACCCTTGAGCTGATCACCGGCCAGGAGCTGGAGACGCCCGGCGAGGTGCTCTACGCCGCCAGGCGCGAGCAGCCCTCTCTGGTGGCGACGCTGCTCAGCGCCTGGGAGAGCGAGGGGCGGCGGCTCAGCCCCGCCCTGGCGCACGAGCTGGAGCAGCAGCGCGGCCGGATGGCCTTCTACCGCGACCAGTGGGCGCGCCTGCCCGACCGGCCCGTCTCGCTCAAGGGGCTGGAGTTCGCCGACCGCTATCCGGGCGGCCTGCTCAGGTACATGAACGACCTCGACCTCTGGATACCCGACCGCGACCGGCTGTGGGCGCTGACCGGGTGGCTGCTCGCCGAGGGCTGGTCGATGCACACCGCCTCGTTCGTCAGGCTCGGCGGCGCGACCCAGGTGATCGTCAGCCTGCGACGCCTGCCGGATGATCCGTACGCCCTGCCGTACGGGATCGAGCTGAGCACGCTCGCCTACATCGGCGACGGGATCGCGGCGCCGCACCGCACGGAGGCGCCGGCGGACCCGGTGGTCAAGAACCTCCTGGCGCTGCTGTACGAGCGGTTCGAGCAGCCGTACCGGGTCAGGGACCTGATCGACGCCGCGCTGCTGCTCGGCGGCGCGGACGAGGCCACGCTCGCCCGGTGCGCGCCGGCGGTCGGCGCGGCGGAGCTCTGGCCCGAGTACGCCGAGCTGGCGCGGCTGCTGCGGCAGAGCCCTTTCGACGTGCCGGACCTGCCGGGCGAGCGCCGGGCACAGGTCAGGCAGAGCCGGTCGCGGCGGCGCGCCAGGGTGCTGAGGGCGCTGCGCCGGCCGCTCCGCCTGGCGGCCACGACGCTGCAGCTGCGCAGGCCGGGAACGGCGATCCTGGAACGGCTGAGCCCGCGGGCCGCGCTGGAGGCGGGGCTGATCCTCTTCGCGCTGCCGGTCGAGGGCGGCGAGCGTGCGGACGAGCTGACGCTGCGGGAGTACGGCGGCGCGATGTGGGCGCACACGCCGGTGGGACGGTTCATCCTGGTCCACGGGACTGAGGTGGACGAGGACCTGCTGGCCGGGGCAGAGCCGGTGGGCGCGCTGTGAGCCGCCCGGTCCACGTCGCCGAGCGCGGCGCGGCGCCCGCCTGGCTGGCGCATCGGCCCGGCGCCGCGGTGACCACGGTCAGCGTGTGGCTGCGCGCCGGTTCCCGGCACGAGCGGCCCGGCGTCGAGGGCGGCACCCACCTGCTTGAGCACATCCTGATGCAGGTCCCGTCGGCCGGCGGGGAGCGGGTGATCGACCTGCTGGAGGATCTCGGCGGCGAGGCGAACGCGATCACCAGCCGTGAGCATCTGGTCCTGTACGCGCGGGTGCCGAGCGAGGAGGCGGCCGCGGCGCTGGACATCCTGGCCCGCGCCCTGGCCGAGCCCGAGCTGAGCGCGCCGGTGCTGGAGGCCGAGCGCAAGGTCGTCCAGGAGGAGCTGCGGCTGGCCGCGGCGGACCCCCTGGACGTGGTCCACGACATCTTCTTCGGGCTGGCCTATCCGGGCCACCCGCTGGGCAGGCCGGTCGGCGGGACGATCGAGGAGGTCGACCGGCTGGAGCTGGACGCGCTGCGCGACCATCACCGGCGCTTCCTCGGCTCGGCCGGCGTGGTGGTGTGCGGCGGCGCCGACCCCGACGACCTGCTGCGCGTCCTGGACAAGGGACCGCTGGCCGCGCTGCCGCCGTGGCAGGAGAGCGATCCCGGCGAGCCGCCCGCCTGGGGCGGCGGACGCGAAGCGCTGCGGCTGAACGCCGACACCACCGGGGTGGTGCTGGGCGGCCCGGCGGCCGCGTACCGGGATCCGCTGCGCCACCGCTGGCCCGTGCTGATGGAGCTGCTGGCCGGGGCCAGCTCGGCGCTGCTCACCGAGGAGCTGCGCAACCGGCGGGGGCTCTGCTACGAACTGTGGCCGATGGTGGCCCCCTACCGCGACGCGGGGACCTGGCGGGTCTTCCTCGCCACCGCGCCCGAACATCTGGACGAGGTCGTCGACCGCGCGACGGAACTGCTCGCCGAGCCGCGGTGGACGGAGGCGGAGGCGGAGGTGACGCGGGCCGCCAGGCGCGCGGCCGGGCTGCTGCGGCTGGAAGCGGAGCAGTCGCTGGAAGAGGTCCTGCTGTACGGCAAGCACGCCCTGGTGGCGGGCACCCCCCACTGGACCCTCGCCGACGAGCTCGCGGCGATCGAGGCGGTGCGCGGGCCCGGCCTGGCCGAGATCCCTGGCCCGCTCGCCGTGGCGACCGCGGGCGGCGCGTGATGGCGTCTTGCTGCCAACAAACGCGGCGGCCCGCGAGAAGGCTGCGGGAAACAGCGACCATGGGGCCCAGGAAATCGCCGTGTGGAAAGGAGAGAAATGGACCGGCAGCGTCGAGTCAGTCTTCGCCCCAAGCTGACCAGGAAATGAGGCAGGAAAACATGGACCGGCGCCATTTCGTCGTCCGTCGTCCCAAGCTCCGGAGAAAGTGAGACGATCCCGTGGATCGGCACATCTACATTGTCATCAAACGCCCCCGCGTCCGGAAATCCCGTAAGGGCTAGAAACTGAGGAAGTGACGGATGGCCGAGATCGTGTGGGACAGGACGATCCTGTTCCTGTTTCCGCCCGACGCGTTGATGCGGCATCTCGTCACTCCGGTCCTGGAACGGCTGGAGGAGCACGGGTTCGAGCCGACTCGCTACGAGGTGCTGTGGCACCGGCCGCCCGGGCAGGACGCCTTCCAGGAAACCAAGATCACTTCCGTCTGGAAGGCCTACTTCTACCGGCAGGTCGACGTGGTGTTCGATCTCGGGCCGAGCCTCGCCCTGCTGGTAGAGGACAGGTCGTCCGCGCCGGAGCCGCACCGGCGGCTGCGTGCCCTGAAGGGCGCCAGCGACCCGGCGGCGGCCGAGCCCGGCACGATCAGGCGTGACCTGCGCGGCGTCAACGTGCTGCTGGACCTGGTGCACAGCTCCGACAGCCCGGAGGATTCCCGGCACGAGGCCGGGATCTTCATGGGCGAGGGCCACGGCACGGCGCTCCACGGCGACCAGGGGCCGCTCCGCGACCTGGTGGCGCTCCTGGAGGCCGGTGTGCCGCGCGAGAGCAGGGAGTTCGACGACGTGCGCGCCGGGTTGCGCTCGCGGGTCGTGGCCGCGCTCTGGCACGAGCTCGACGACGGGGCGCGCAAGCTGGCCCCCGAGCTGGCCGTGTCGGCCAGGGACGGCGCGGGCGCCGAGCTCGCCGCGCTGCTCCCCGCCGGCCATCCGCTGGCCGAGCTCCTGGCCTGCGAGTTCCTGCCGGAAGGCGAGCGTCTCGACCTGCGGCGGGCGGCGGCCAAGCTGGCGGTCCACGGGGTGTCGATGGACCGATGGGAGCACGCGGTGCTGCAGACGTCGATGCTGTTCCCGCCGCTGCGCCGCTGGCAGTGAGCCCGTCACGGCGACAGCGTGGTCGTCCTGGCGCTCCACTCGATCAGCGGCTTGAGCTCCGGGTCCAGCGCCAGCACCCAGATCGGCAGCTCGACGGCCCGGCATCCCCGTGACAGCTTCGCCCGCCAGGCACCGTGCCCGTAGTGCAGGCGGCTGACCCCGGCCTCGGCGGCGTGGCGGGCCGGCTCGTAGAAGGCGGTCGCGAAGTACGTGTGCCGCGCCTCGTGGAGGTCGTACGCCATGGCCGTGCTCACGCAGTACCAGGTGCCCCTGTGGGGGACGAAGAGCCCGTATCCCACGAGCCGCTCGCCGAGCTCCGCGCCGAACAGCAGCGCGCCGCCCGAGCAGAGCGCCCGCAGACGGCGGGCCACGGCCGCCGGATCGGGGCTGCCGCCATATTTCCGGGAATGTCCGCACTTCAGTTCGACCATCCCCGGCACAGGCCGTCCGATCTCGGTCATACGGAGCCGCACCCCCGCCTCCGCCAGCCGCCGCGTCTCCCGCCGCGCCTCCTTCGCCCGGCGCGCCGGCAAGGGCGTGCCCGGGGTGAGTTCGCACGAGTACGACATCGGCATCCCGGTGAAGCCCTGCCCGCCGAGCGCCCGCTCCAGCGCCGGCCCCCGCGTGTACAGGAACGCCACCGCCCGCAGCCCGCGTGCCCGCGCCCAGACGACGATCTCGGACACCAGGGTCTCCACCGCCGCGGCGTCGTCCCCGGCCGGGCCGAGCGCGTGACACTCGTACCCGGGCAGCATGACCACCAGGTGCGGCGTGCATCCGGGCCAGGCCGCCCGCCGGGCCCGCGCCGCCCTGGTGGCCGCGCTCAGCGGCAGCTTCGGGGTGTCCGCCGTCAGCAGGTGCCCGAGGTCGAACACCTCGCCCGGACACGGCCGCTCAGCGACGGTCCCGTGCAGGATCGCCCCGCCCAGCTCGAAGGTGTACGGCGAGCCGGGCACCCGCCCGCCCATGGCGGCCAGCCAGCGGCCGGCGCTGAACAGCGGTCCCTCGGCCGGGAGCAGCCCGGCGGTCACCCGCATCAGACCTTCACCAGGCACGCGTCGAGCCCGAGCCGGCTCAGCCCGTGCCTGAGCTTGAACCGCGGGTTGCCCCGCCCGCCCTCCAGGACCTCGCATCCCTCGCGCACGGCCTGCTCGGCGGTCGCGGCGTGCAGGAGCGCATACGGGCTGAACCCGCCCGTCACGTCGTAGTCCACCCCGCACGCCCAGGCGTGGAAGCGGCGGCCGTCGCGCAGCGCGATCCCGGCGGCGACGAGCCGCTCCTCCTGGCGGATCTCGATGGCGAGCGCCAGGTCGCCCAGCCCGGTGACGAAGCCGGCGAACAGCTCGGGCGGGTAGAAGCCGCCGGTGCCGTGCCTGGCCGCGGTCCTGGCGCACAGCCGCCCGATCTCCATGAGGTCCGCCTCGCCCGCGATCCCGACCCGCTGCCACACGCCGGACTCCTCCGCTCTGCGCCGGCCCCGGCGCAGGTTGGCGCGCGCCTTCCGGGTGGCGTGGACGAAGGGGTGCGGCAGTCCGCGCAGGTCGAGACGGAAACGGTCCTCGATGTGCTCGGCGGAAAAGCCCAGCTCCACGAGACCGGCGCGGAGCGGCGAGTCGTGCGCGACGTTGACGAAGCCGTACCAGTCGGCCTCCAGCTCCAGGGCCAGGCCGCGCATCGCGTCGGCCACGGCCTCCAGCGCCGGCGCGCCGGGCAGCCAGGCGTCGTAACAGTGCCAGACGTGGCTCAGCAGCCCGCGCTCCGCGCCGGTCACCGGGTAGCGGGCACGCAGCTGGCCCAGGGGGTCCAGCCCGTCCATCAGCGAGACGGGAAGCACCGCGACCGGACGCCCGCCCTCGCGCACCACCAAATAGCGGAATGACTGCACGGCCGCCAGCGGATGACGGGCGTAGGACCGCAAATAGCGATGCCGATAGAAAACCGGCGCCCCGCAGGACGAGACAATCGCATCCCATTCCGCGCCGTCAAGGGCGTCGATTGACGTGAAGATGCCAATTTCCAGGCTGTCGCTCATGTCGCCCTTTCGCCGACTGTAGAAACGATATTAAGCACAATGAACAGCGAGGAGAAAGCCGTGGCCCAAGTCGTCTTCCATAACAAGGTGGGCGGTTCCGAAACTCTGGAGGCCGCCGCCGGCCGGCCGCTCACGGAGGTCCTGACCGCCCACGGCATCCCCGTCAACGCGGTCATCACCACCCGCAACGGGAAGATCGTCCCCGAGGAGACGACGATCGTCGGCGAGCACGACGTCATCGAACTGCGCCAGGTGCGCCACTACGACCTCGACGTCACCCGCCGGCCCGCGACCACGGTGTACGGCACGCCCGACCCGATCTACACCAAGTCCATCCTGTTCGACACCATGGGCCGCCTGGAGCGGCGCGTGGAGCAGTTCGACGAGGAGAGCTTCGTCCGCTACGTCGAGGAGACCTTCGTCCAGAGCGTGCTCGGCCACGGCGTGCTCCAGGCGGACGACAACGTGGTCATCGGCCTGTCGGGCGGCCGCGACAGCGTCGCCTTCCTGAAGCTGCTCGAACGCACCAGGCACCGGCTGCCCGCCTTCACGATGACCTCGGTGACGATCACCGGCCTGCCCGACTGGGAGGAGCCGGCCACCTTCGCCGCCGCCCGCGCCTCGGCCGAAGGGCTCGGCATCGACCAGGTCATCGTCGACGCCTCCGACATCGAGCGGGTCTTCAAGCTCCGCCGCCCCTTCGTGGAGGCGATGAACGAGGTGGTCGGCGGCGACCGGAGCCACCTGAACATGGTCGTGGGCCACCAGGTGCTGCGGCGCATGCTGGAGGACCACGCCCAGCGGATCGGCGCCGGGACGGTCGCGTTCGGGTTCAACGGCGACGACCTGGTGGCCAGCATGGTCACGTGGCTCACCAGCGGCTTCCGGATGGGCGGCATCCCGGTCAGGCAGATCGGCGGGATGCGCTACGTCTTCCCGCTCTACCGCATCCCGAAGAAGGAGCTGACGATCTACCTGGAACTGGTGGCTCCCGAGCTGAACCGCCAGGGCACCCCGGGCCGCTTCACCACCGGCCCGCAGGAGCGCTCGATGGCCTACGCCATGGCCGACCACCTGTACGGCCTGTGGCCCGGCATCGACTACTACCTGTTCGAGTCGTTCTCCACCATGCAGCGCTACATGTTCCCGCTGGTCGAAGAGAAGTGCCGGGTCTGCGAAGGCGTCTACGTGGCTCAGGAGGGCGTGCGCAATCCCGTCGACATCTGCGACGTGTGCGACTTCTTCGCGCGCCAGGAGTACGCGTGACCCGTTGGTACGCCGAGTACTTCACCGCCGACTACTGGAGCTTCGCCCGGCACGAGTACACCAGGGAGCGCACCGCCGCGGAGACCGCCTACCTGCTGCAGGTCCTGGGCGAGCACGCGCCGGGACGGCGGCTGCTCGACCTCGGGTGCGGCACCGGCCGGCACGCCGTCGAGCTGGCCCGCCACGGCTACCGGGTGACCGGGGTCGACGTGTGCGCGTGGGCTCTGGAGCAGGCCAGGTCGGCGGCCGCCCGGGAGGGCGTGCGGGTCGGCCTGATCGAGGGCGACCTGCTGGAGCGGGTCGAGCTGCCGGAGGCCGACGCGGCGATCTGCGTGCAGGCCTTCGGCTGGGGACGGGACGACGAGCAGCTCGCCCTGCTGCGGCGGGTGCGTGAGCGCCTGGTGCCGAGCGGGCTGCTGGTTCTCGACCACTCGAACGTCGCGGCCATCCTGAGCCGGTACCGGGCCCGCGACCGCTTCGAAGCGGCCGGCGACACCTTCGACTTCCTGCGTTCCTACGACCCGCTGGACGGCCGGAGCCGCGGCGAGCTGCGCGTGGCGCACGCCGACGGCCGCGTCGCCGTGCTCCGCGACGACGTCAGGCTCTACCTGCCGAGCGAGGTCGTGTCGCTGGTGCGGGCGGCGGGCTTCGAGCTGGTACGGGCCGACGCCGGCTTCACCGCCGGCGCCGCCGTCCAGCCGGAGACCCGCTACGTCCAGATCCTCGCCGTCGCGGCGCCGCGCCCCCGTCCCGCCGTGCTCGGTCACCGGGGCCGCGGCGCCGAGGTGGACCTGCGATGGGCGCCCGACGAGATCGACTTCGTACGGGACGCGATCGACGACGCCTGGGCCGCCGTCGGCGATCCCCGGGAACCCGCCCGCGCCTACTCCCTGGACGACCCGTACGGCTCGGGGAGCGCCGCCCCGGTGCTCGCCCGCCACTTCGGCGTGCCGCTCGACCCCGGCCAGGTGGTGACGGGGGCGGGCACCACCGGGCTGCTCCACGCGCTGGCCGGGCCCGGCAGGCTGCTGCACACCGCGTACGCCCACCCCGACCTGCCCGCCTGGTCCGCGCAGCGCGGCGCGGAGCTGCGCGTGTACACGCCCGGACAGGACGTGGCGGGCGAACGGCCGACGACCGTCCTGCTGGAACGGCCCGGCGTGCGCGGCGACGTGCTGCCGCTGGAGCAGGTGGCGGAGCTGGCCGAGGCCGCCGCCGCCGCGGGCGGGGTGCTCGTCGTCGACGAGGCCTGCGCCAACTACCTCGGCCCCCGGGCCAGCGCGGTGCCGCTGACCACCCGGGTGCCCGGCCTGGTCGTGCTGCGCAGCCTGTCGAAGGGCTACTGCTGCGGCGGGCTGCGCGCGGGCTTCGCGATGTGCTCCCCTGACGTGGCGCGCGCGGTCCGCCAGGCGGTGCCGCCTCTGGGGATGTCGGCGTTGTCGCTGGAGGTGGCGCTGCGGCTGCTCGACCAGGGCGACGTGCTGGCCCCGCTGCGGCAGGCCGTCGCGGCGGCCAAGCCGGAGCTGGTGGAGATGTTGAGCGGGCTCGGCTGCCGGGTGGAACCAGGGCATCCCGCGCTGCCCTGGGTGGTGACCGAGGACGAGCTGCCGCCGTGGCTGGCCGGGCGGCGGTTGCCGGGCCTGACCCGGGTCAGCGTGCCGCTCTCGGCCGTCCGCCGCGCCGCGCTCCGCCGGGCCGCGGCATGAGGACCGTGGGCGACGCCGTACAGGATGCGTTCGACCGTTGCGACGTGCGGCGGGCGGTCGAGGACGTCGCGGAGCTGGCCGCGTTCGACCGATACCAGGCGTCCGACGGGATCCGCGCGGCCGCCGAGTACGTCGCCGGCCGGGCGGAGCGGGCGGGCCTGAGCGACGTGCGGCTCCTGGAGTTCCCCGCCGACGGCGCCAGGCGCTGGTGGAGCTTCCGCGCCCCGCTCTCCTGGACCCCGGTGCGGGCCGCGATCGACGACGTCGTGCGCTACCCGGAGCAGCCGTTCGCGCTGGCGGCGGGTTCGGCGGCGACCCCGCCCGGCGGCGTCACCGTCACCGTGGCGCCTCTGGCGGACGCCGGTGAGGGCGCGCTGGCCGTACACGACGACGACCCCGGCACGCCGGTGCCCGTCGCGATCGCGCGGGCCGCGAGCGCCGGGGCGTTCGGCCTGGTCACCGACCGCCTGCCCGGCCCCGGCAGGGTCGAGCTGCCGGCCGGGAGCGGCCTGGCCGCCTTCAGCGTCACCCCTGAGCAGGCGGCCGAGCTGCTGCGGCGGGGCCGGGTCCGGGTCGAGGTCGAGACGCACCGGCGGGCGGCCATGCCCGTCGTCACCGGGCTGCTGCCCGGGACGGGGCCGGAGGAGGTGCTGCTCTCGGCGCACCTGTGCCATCCGCGCCCGAGCGTCAACGACAACGCCTCGGGGGCCGCCGCGCTGCTGAGCGTGGCCAGGATGCTCGCGGGGCGGCGGGGGAGGCGCGGCATCAGGTTCGTCTGGGGTCCCGAGTTCACCGGGATGGCCGCCTACCTGCACGACGTCGCCGCCCGCCCGCCGGTGGCCGCCGTGAACGTGGACATGGCGGGGCAGGACCAGCGCCGGTGCGGCGGGCCGCTCATCGTCGAGCGCAGCCCCGACCACCTGCCCGGCTTCGTCAACGCGCTCACCGAGCACGTCGTGGCGGCGCTGCCGCAGGCCGCGCGCTCCTACTCGGGTGCGGTGGCCTGCGACACCTGGGCCTGGCGTGCCACGCCGTTCGTCGGGGCCTCCGACCACAGCCTGCTCGTGGACGCCTCCATCGGCTGCCCGACGGTGTCGCTCGGGCACTGGCCCGACCGGTTCAACCACAGCGCCGCCGACACGCTCGACAAGCTCGACCCGGCGGAGCTGCGCCGTACGGCCACGGTCGCGGGCGCGGTCGCGGCGGTGCTGGCCGGGCTCGCGGGCGAGCGCGCCGAACTGGAGGACATCGCGGTGGGCTGGGGGGCGGCGCGGTTGCTCGGGTGCCGGCAGGGGTCACGGGCGCTGCTGCGGCACCGTACGGCCGTCGCCCTGGGCGCCCTGGACGGCGCGGAGGCGCTCCACGGCCGCGCGGGCGGCGGGGCACGCGCCTGGCTGACCGGCCTCGCAAATCACGTTGCCGCGCTCTCACCGGCCGGAGCGGGCGCCGCGCTGTCGCCGGCGGGTGAAAGCGGCGAGGTGTTCGCCGGGCCGGTGCTCAGTCGTGCCTGGGATGGGCCGTTCAACCTGCGCGGGCTGGCCGAGGCGGCGAGTCCCGCCGGGCGCGTGTGGCTGGATCGGCAGGCGGCGCGGGCCCGGGCCCGCTCCTACGCCCTCATGCTGGCCCTCGCCCACGGCATCGACGGCGCCAGAGACCGGGCGGCGCTCGCCGCCTACGCGGAGTGCGCGGCCGAGCTGCCGGTGCCGGAGGAGTTCGCGCACGAGTTCCTGGCCGTGCTCGTCGAGGCCGGCTGGGCGAAGGAGGGCTGATGCGCGAGTTGCTGCGCGACCGCCGGTTCCTGCTGCTGTTCTTCGGTCAGACGGTGAACATGATCGGGGACCGGGCGCTCCTGGTGGTGCTGGGCATCTACGTCAAGGAGCTGACCGGCTCGGACACGATGGCCGGGGTGGTGTTCATCCTGCTGGCGGTGCCGTCGTTCTTCGCGCCGCTGACCGGGCTGCTCGTCGACAGGTTCCCGCGGCGCAAGGTCCTGATCGTCAACGACCTGCTGGCCGGGGCGCTGGTGCTCTGCCTGCTGCTCGTGCGGCATCCGGGCGATCTGTGGATCGTGTTCGCGGTCACGCTCGGCTACGGCTTCGCCAACCACGTCTTCAACGCGGCCAGGGGCGGACTGATCCACTCCATGGTCCCCGAGCGGCTGCTCGGCGACGCGAACGGGCTGCTCAGCTCACTCGGCCAGGGACTGCGGGTGCTCGGCCCGCTGATCGGCGCGGCGCTGTACGTGGCGCTGGGGCTGTCCGCGGTGGCGATCCTGGACACGGCGACGTTCCTGGTGTCGGTGCTGGTGCTGCTCATGCTCCGGCGGGCGCCCGACCTGGCCGCTCCGGCGCCGCGGGAGCCCGGCCGGTTCCGCGCCGATCTGCTGGCGGGGGTGCGCCACATCATGGGCGACCGGGAGCTGCGCGGCGGCGTGCTGGCGGTGGCCGCGGCGCTGTGCGCGGCGGGGCTGGTCAACCCGGCCATGTTCGCCGCCGTGGAGCAGGGGCTCGGCCGGCCGGCCGCGTTCGTCGGGGTCATCGCCGCTTTCCAGGGCGCGGGTTCGGTCGCCGGGGGCTTCGTCGTCGCCGTGCTCATCAGGCGGTACGGGGAGCATCGCGCGGCGGCTGTGGGCTTCGGGCTCAGCGCGGCGGGCCTGGCCCTGGTGATTCCCGCGACGGAGGTGACGATGTGCGCGAGCGGCGTTCTGGTGGGTCTTTCCATCCCGATTTTCATGGTGGCCACGACGACGCTCGTGCAGCGCCGTACCACGAGCGGTATGCAGGGCCGCGCGCTTACCGCAATGGACGCGATCATCGACCTGCCGTTCGTGTTGTCCATGGGGATCGGGGCGCTCGTCGTGGGGTTCCTCGATTTCCGGGTGATCTACGCGGCGGCGGCGGTGATTTTCGCCATGGTGACCGCGTCAGTGCTGGTGGGGCGAGGGTGGCGGATTGATGCCAACCTGGCGAAAGTTGATTGACCAGAACAATCAAGATTTTTATCGTTGAATCACAGAAAATGGGCTGAAAGGCCCGGCCCAATTCCAGGAGGCGCCCGTGTTGCATGAAAGCATCCAGACCAGTGTGAAAACCCCCATCATGACGACTCCGGAATTCGTCGAGAAAATGCTCGCCGCGCGCCAGGAAGTTCAGGTCGTGAAGTTCCGCACGACGTGCACCGACTGCGTGCCGAACTACTGACATGACCGAGGCCGGGACGTTCGCGCGCCCCGGGCTCGACCTGCGTGCCGTCCCCGGGCTGGTTCTGTCGGAACTGGACCGGGGCGGTCGCGGCGTGCTCGTCCTGGCCGTGGACGGGCTCTCCTGGCAGGTCGCCCGGCGGGTCTGGCGGTCCGCCGAGCTCTCCTGCCTGGCCTCCACCTTTCCCAGCACCTCGGCCACGGCGTGGCTCACCTCGGTCACCGGCGCGCCGGTGACCGGGCATCTGACGGTGGGCGCCGCCTATCGCGAGCGGGCCGGCGGTCCGCTCGTCAACGCGATCACGGGGGACGTCCTGGCGGGAGAGGCGGCGCCGCGCGAACCGGTCCGGCCGCTGCCCACGGTCTTCGAGCGGGCGGAGGGCGCCGAGGCGGTGGTGGTGGGCCGCGAGCTCGACCTGCTGTCCGGTCCCTGGGTGGACGCGCTCACCCGCGGCGCGGCGCGGCAGCCGGCGCGGGAGGCGCTGACCCGCGACCCGTACCGCCTGGTGGCGGGGGTGGCGGCGGACGTCGGAGCGGCGATCGGCGCGCGGCGGACCCGCCCGCTGCTGCTGTGGGTCTACGTCAACCTCGACGACCACCTGCACCGGCACGGCTACGACGAGCGGGCCGTAGGGGCGCTGGCCGAGCTGGAGCGGCACGCGGCCGCCTGGGCTCGCCGGGGGTGGCACGTGCTCGCCTACGCCGACCACGGCCTGGTTCCCGTCGCCTCCGACCCCGGCCTGGCGCGACGCTGGGCGGAGGTGGACACGCCCGAGCTGTGCGAGCTGCCGGGCGGCGGGGCCGGCCGGGTGCGCTGGCTCTACCCGCATCCGGGCAGGGAGCGGGAGGTGGCGGAACGTCTCGCCGAGGCCCTGGACGGCCATGCCATGGTGCTGCCCGCGACCGCGCTCGGCGAGCTGGGCCTGATGGAATCCGCCGGCCCGGTGCGGGAGCGGCTCGGCGCGGTGATGGCGATCGCCACCTCACCGCGCTTCCCGCTCCCCGATCCCGGACTGTCCTACGAGCACGGGGCGATCAGCGACGGGGAGACGCTGGTCCCGCTGGCGCGCTGGGTCAGATCCAGCCGCGCCTGACGGCCTCCGCCCCGGCCTGGAAGCGGCTGGTGGCGTTGAGGCGCTCCATCACTCCTGCCACCCGCCTGGCGAACGTGCGCTTGCTGAGGTGCAGCCGGGCGGCGGCACGGTCGTCGGTGAGCCCGTCGTCGAGCGCCCGCAGCACCTCGTCCTGCCCCTCGTCTTCGTGAGCGCCGCTGCGCCGGTCGTCGAGGATGTGGCAGATGGTGTCGAAGACACCTGCCACGGAGGCCGCGACCACAGGATGGGGGATCCTCTCCAGCCGCCCGGTGTGGGCGGGGCCGGGGTGCGCGACGTAGGCGACCACGCGATCCCGTACGAGCACCTGATAGGGCAGGCCGGTCACCGCCCGGACGGTCGCGCCCGCCTGCCAGGCCTGCGCGAGAGGGGACGTGCGGCCGGGCCGGCCGGGTCCGTGGAGGATGCGGACGGCGACCCGGCGCCGGGCGAGCTGGGCGAACAGGCGCGGCAGGGCGGGGTGTATGCGCTCGGGCTCGGCGGACAGCACGAGCAACTCAGCGTGGGTCTGCTCCGCCAGTTCCAGCTCCAGGAGGGGGAGCCCGAGCTGCGCCGCGGAGTGGTCGGCGGGTTTGAAGGGGAGGGTTCTGCTGGTGTTAGGAGACATCGATACCAACCCGGTTGCCAGTCGAAGTATCACTACTTCGCACGCTAGAGGGGAGGTATGTGCATGCGATTTCGGTGCGTTATCGGTCACTCTGACTGAAGTGTCATCACAGTAGATGTGGACATTTTTTGTCATTTCTTGTTATATCGCCTATGCGTGGATATCTTACGATCTCCCCGTATGGAGTCGGCGGGAACGCCATGGCCCTAGCTGAGACGACCCAGTGGGTGTGTGCATGGAGTTCCGCGTCCTCGGTCCACTGACGGTGATCACGGGCAACCTGCAGATCCCGCTGGGCGGGCCGCGACAGCGCATCATGCTGGCGACCCTCCTGCTCAACGTGGGCCGGGTCGTCTCGACCGACAGGCTCAGCGCCGCGATCTGGGGCCAGAACCCGCCCGCCACCGCCCGCAACCAGGTGGCCATCTGCGTGTCGGGGCTGCGCCGGGAGTTCGCCGCCGCGGGAGTGGCCCACGACCCCATCGTCACCGTCTCCTCCGGCTACCTGCTGCGGCTCGCCGACGACGACAGGTTCGACGTCAAACAGGTCGAGGAGGCGCTGCGCCAGGCGCGCACGGCCCGGACCGCGGGCGACCTGGAGAAGGCCTCCGAACAGCTCTCCTCGGCCCTGGCCGTGTGGCGGGGCGACCCGCTGACCGGCGTCGAGGGAGAGCTGGTGCGCGCCGAGTCCGAGCGGCTCGGCGAGTGGCGCCTGGCCATCCTGGAGGAGTACTTCGAGGTCGAGCTGGAACTGTCGCACGATCTGCAGATCGTCGGCGAGCTGGCCGCGCTGGTCGCCGAGTACCCGTTGCGCGAGCGCCTGCGCGGCCTGCTCATGCTGGCCCAGAGCAGGGCCGGGCGCCGCGCCGAGGCGCTGGCCACCTACCAGGAGGGCTACCGGCTCAGCATCGAGCGGCTGGGGCTCGAACCCGGCGCGGAGCTGGCCGGCCTGAACGAGGCGATCCTGCGCGGGGAGACGGGCCAGCGGCAGGGCCGCCTCGTCATGGAACACGCCGCGCCGGAGGCGGCGCCGGCCGTGCCCGCCCAGCTGCCGCCCGACGTGACCGGCTTCGTCGCCCGCGACGCCGAGCTCGGGCGGCTCGACGCGCTCCTCGACCGCAAGTCCCAGGCGTGCCAGCCGTTCATCGCCGTCATCACCGGGATGGGCGGGGTCGGCAAGAGCGGCCTGGCCGTCCACTGGTCGCATCGCGTCGCCCCGCGCTTCCCCGACGGCCAGCTCTTCGTCGACCTCAACGGCTACTCGGAGACGGGCCCGCCGGTCTCACCCTTCGACGTGCTCGACACTCTCCTGCGCGCGCTGAACGTGACCCGCCAGCATCCCCTGACCACGCTGGAGGAACGGGCCGCCCTGTTCCGGACCGTCCTGGCCGGGCGCCGGCTGCTGCTCGTGCTCGACAACGCGCGCGACTCCAGCCAGGTCAGGCCCCTGCTGCCCGGCGCGCCCGGCTGCGCCGTGATCGTGACCAGCCGCGACCAGCTCGCCGGGCTCATCACCCTGGAGGGCGCGACCCCGCTCCGGCTGGACGTGCTGCCGCCCGACCAGGGCGTGGACGTGCTCGCGTGCATCGCGGGGGAGCAGCGGGTGCACGCCGACCCGGAGGGGGCCAGGCAACTCAGCGAGCTGTGCGGCGGGCTGGTGCTGGCGCTGCGCGTGGCGGCCGCCCGGCTGGCCGTGCGGCCGTCGTGGACCAGCGCCGACCTCGTGGCCAGGCTCACCGACGAGAGCCGCCGGCTCGACGAGCTCAGCCAGGGCGAGGTGGACCTGCGCACCAAGTTCATCCTCAGCTACCGCGACCTGTCGCCGCAGGCGGCCATCATGTTCAGGCGGCTGGCGCTGCTGGACGTGGCCGAGTTCGGCCCGTGGCTGGGCGCCGCCCTGCTGGAGATGGATCCGGAGCGGGCCCAGGACCTGATCGAGCAGCTCGTCGACGCGCAGCTGCTGGAGCTGAGCCAGCCCTGGCCCGGCGGCCAGGCCCGCTACCGCTTCCACGACCTGCTGCGCCTCTACGCGCGCGAGCGCGCCCTGATCGAGGAGAGCGAGCAGGAGCGCAACGCCGCGCTGCGCCGGGCCCTCGGCTGCTGGCTGGCCCTGGCCGAGGCCGCCCACGCCCGCCTGCTCGGCGGCGACTACGCCGTCCTGCACGGCCCCGCGGAGCGCCGCAGGCTGCCCTTCGCCGTGATCGACCGGATGATGCCCGACCCGATCGAATGGTTCGAGGCCGAGCGCCCGCACCTGCTGGCGGCGATCGGCCAGGCGGCCGCGCTCGGCTTCAGCGCGCTCTGCTGGGACCTCACGATGACCTCGGCGACGTTCTTCGAGGTACGCAGCTACTACGACGACTGGCGCTCGGCGCACGAGCTCGCGCTCGCCGCCGCCCGCCGCGACGGCGACGTCCGCGGCGAGGCCGCCATGACCTACGGCCTGGGCAGCCTGGAACTGTTCCGCCAGCGCTACGACGACGCCGACAGCCTCCTGCGTAAGGCGGTGCGCATGTTCGAGGAACAGGGCGAGGAGCACGGCCACGCGCTGGCCCTGCGCAACCTCGCCCTGCTCGATCGCATCGCCGGCCGGTTCGACCTGGCGCTCGAGCGCTACGCGCAGGCTGGAGAGATGCTCCGCGCGCTCGGCGACCACGCCGCCGGGGCGCACGTCATGGCCAGCACCGCGCAGGTGCTCCTGGAAAGGGGCGCGTACGGCGAGGCCGAGCCCCTGCTCAGGGCCGCGGTGAGCACCTTCGAGGAGATCGGCTATCAGCGGGGCCTGGCCCAGGCGCTGTACCGGTTCGGCGAGGTGCTGCTGCTCACCCAGCGCGTCGACGCCGCCCGCCAGACCTTGGAGAAGGCGCTGGAGACGGTGCGGGAGCTGCGCGACGTGGTGGGCGAGTCCTACGTGCTGCGGGTCCTGGGTGAGACCTACGCGCAGCAGGGCCGTACGGACGCCGCGGAAGGCGCGCTGCTCACCTCCCGGCAGATCGCCCAGCGGGTCGGTGAGCAGTTCGTGGTGGGGGTCACCTCGCTCGCGCTGGGCAACCTCTACTTCGGGACGGGGAACGCGGCGTCGGCCCGCAACAACCTGACGCTCGCCTCGAAGGTCTTCGAGGAGCTGGGCGCCAGGATCTGGCACGCGCGGGCGCTGGAGGCGCTGGCGGCGACGGAGGCCATGCTCCGCAACGACCAGGGCGCCCACGAGCTGTGGGCTCGCGCGGCCGCCCTGCTCGCGGAGGACGAGGGGCACTGAGCGACGTCAGGGGAGCTTGCTGATCATGCGCTCGCCGGGCCAGGGCAGCTGGATGTCGCGCTCGCCGGTCCAGTGGAAGTTCCTGAACGGGTCGACGTCCGGCTCCGCCACGGCGGGCGAGACGAGCAGGGCGGTGAGGAAGGCGGTCGCGATGCTCACCAAGGTGATGCGGCGCTTCATGGGAGTCCTTTCTCGGAGAAGTGTCGATCTGTCACGCGGGTCCCGCTAGAACGTAACGTCGCCGGCCCGCAGGGTCGAGGAGAGCGGCCAGGCCGCGGGCCCCGGCACATCCGTGGTGCCGCCCGTGCCGAAGGCGGACGTGGTCGCGCCGGCGATCTCGCCGCCGTCCACGACCAGCTCCTGCCCGGTCAGGAACGCGGCGGCCGGTGAGGCCAGGTAGTGGAAGGCCGCGCCGATCTCCGACGGCTGCGCGTGCCTGCCGAGCGGGATGGAGCGGTTGACCTCCTCCAGCATCTCCGGGGTGTACTCCGCCTCCTGCATGGGCGTCAGCACCGCGCCCGGACTGACGCACGCCACCCTGATGTTCGGGCTGAGCTCCAGCGCGAAGGTGCGGCACAGGGCCAGGACGCCGGCCTTGGTGGCGTTGTAGTCGGCGTAGTACGGATAGGCGCGTGAGGCGTTGACGGACGCCGTCGCCAGCAGCACGCCACGCCCCTGCCTCGTCATGTAACCGGCCGCGCAGCGCCAGAGGCCCAGCACGCCCAGCAGGTTGACGTCCACGACGCGGCGGGCGGTGGCCTCGTCGAGGTTGAGCACGCCGTGCCTGACGCTGATGCCCGCGTTGGCGATCACCACGTCCAGCCGGCCCTGGTCCGTCCACACCGCCGCCACGGCCGCCTCTATCGCCGGCCAGTCGGTCACGTCGGCCTCGACCCAGGTGACACCCGGGCTCGGCGCGGCGATCGGCGGCTGCACGTCGAGGTTGAAGACGGTGTCACCGGAGCGCGCGAAGTGCTCGGCGGCGGCGAACCCGATCCCGCTGGACGCGCCGGAGATGACCACGGTACGCATGGCAGCACCCCTTAGAAGATCACCCGAGGGCTGGTCGTCGCCCGGTTGCCGATGGACCTGCGCAGGTTCCTGCTGACCGTCAGCTTCTTCAGCCACCGGTCGGTGCCGTCGTAGCGGGGATGGAACGGCCTGCGCCCGTGGACGGCGAGGTAGTTGTCGACGATCAGCAGGCTGCCCGGCCCGACGGCCACGTCCTGCTGCCCGGCCTCCAGCCCGGCCACCAGCGCGTCGAGCGCGCTCTCGGCCTCTGGATCCCCGTCCGCGCAGGTCATGAACGGGCGGTCGAGCCGCAGGTACGGGTTGCCCGGCTCGCCGACGAGCACGGGGACGGCCTCGGGCCTGTCGCGCATCTCGCGCATCAGCGCCAGCGCGGGATGGCCGGGCTGGGTCGCCTCCAACTGCCGCAGGTGCTCGTCGTCCGGCATGATGTGGAAGCGCGGGCGCGACAGCAGCCGGGCCTGCTCCGGCGACAGCTCCACGTCACGCACCGACGCCACGACCGTGGGCACGCGCTCGTGGTTGCGCAGCCCGAACAGCAGAAGATAGTCGCAGCGCAGCGGGTGGAACCCGTCCTCGGTGTGGAACTCCAGCGACGACTGGCTGCCGTGACCGCTCTGCTGCATCTCGTCGCCGCGGATCGGCACGATGTTCTGGATCATCCGCCCTCCCTGGAGGGTGGACCAGGCGAACGGCTCGCCCAGCACCATCCCGCACAGGGCGAGATAGACCTCCGCGTCGCCCGCGGCGGCCGACTGCGAGGGGACCGACCAGTGGCCGGGCGTCGGCCCGACGGCGTCGTCGTCGATCGGGAAGCCGTGCACCAGGCACAACGCGGCCGGCTCCGTGCGGCGGAAGTCCTCCAGGAACCGGCGCAGCCCCACCGGCAGCTCCTCGCGGATGTGCCAGCAGCGGTCGAAGAAGCCCGGGTCGGCGGGATCCTCGCCGAGCGCCCTGACCCGCTCGCCGACGGCCGTGATCGAGTCCACCTCTTTGCCGTCGAGGACGTATTCGATCGTGTCGGCGCTCATGCCAGTGCGCTCCTCACGCCGGCGGGCCGGATGTCGGTCCAGTTGCTCTCGACGTACTCCAGGCTCTCGGCGCGGGAGGCCGGGCCGAAGGCGACGCTCCAGCCGCTGGGGACGGGGAAGGCCGACGGCCACAGCGAGTGCTGCTCCTCGGCGTTCACCAGGACCAGGAAGGAGCCGTTCTCGTCGTCGAACGGGTTGCTCATGTCAGCTCTCCGGGCTCAGGTCGAACAGGACGCCGCGGGGAGGGGCGGCGAAGTCCCGCTCGCCGTTCAGCACCCAGCCGGACTCGCGGAACGCCTCACGCCACTCCGTGCGGGTGGGGAGGTAGACCCCCATCGCGGCGTGCACGAGCTCGAAGCCCAGGGTGAAGATCGTCGTGTCCGCCCCCGGCGGTTCCTCGCTGCGGACCACGTCGCACAGCAGCAGCCGCCGCGCGTCGGGGAAGGCCGTGCGGAGCTTGCGCAGGCCCGCCACGCAGGTGGTCTTGGGCCAGAAGTCGTGGCCAAGGAAGACACAGGTGATGAGGTCGACGCCGGCGAACTCGGGCAGCGGTTCGAGGTCGCGCACGTCGCCGGTGACGACGCCGATCCGGCCGGCGAGACCGGCCTGCGCCACCGAGGACGCGGCCAGTTCCACCGCCGAGGGCGCGATGTCGACGCCCACCCCGCGCACGCCGGGCCGGCGGGAGACCGCGTCGATCAGCCGCTGGCCGGAACCGCAGCCGAGATCGGCGATGGCCGAGTAGTCCAGCTCGCCGAGCAGTTCGACGAAGTGCGGCTCTACCTCGGTCTCGCCGATCAGCTTGGAGCCGACCGCCACCGCCCGCATGTCCCTGGTGTAGAAGTCGCCGGTGCGGTTCGCGGTCCTGCTCACCTCGGGCAGGACGGAGAACAGCTCGCCGCAGCCGCGGACCATCCAGTAGAAGTATCCCCGCGCGCGGTAGGCGTCATCGAAGCGCGGCCCGGTGACCGCCTTGTCGTCGGCGACCTCGACGATCTCCGCCCAGGAGAGCGTCACCAGCAGCTGGCGCACCAGCCGCGGGTCGAGCCCGTCCGCGTTCGCCGTCTCGATCGAGTAGCTGTCCTCCCGCCTCAGCGCGTCGAGGATGCCCAGCTCGCCGGCGGCCGACAGTGACACCGCGACGAGGTAGGACGAGAAGACGTCGGCGACCGGGCCGCGGGTGAAAGCCGTGTGCATCGGGTTCTCCATTTCGGTCGGCATCGTGCTCACGCCTGCTCCGCCCACAGCGCGTCCATGGTCTCGTGGGACATGACCGTCTCCAGGTCGGGCTTGGACGCGTACCCCATGTTGACGATCGTCCGCACGCCCGCGGTGATCGGATAGACGCGGTGCAGCGTGGTGTTGGTGCGCATCACGTAGAGGTCGCCGGCCCCCACCTCGAACGACCAGATGGGGTTGTCGAGCAGCGCGCGGTGGATGGCGGGGTCGCTCTTGTCCCAGCGGGTGCCGGCGACGCACTGGACGAACCCGCCGTGCTCCGGCGGCGGGCACTGCACCAGCCACACCAGCGCGAAGCTGTAGTCGTCCCAGTGCCAGCCGTGGGTGTCACCGCTGTGCTCCAGACGGGTGATCACATACTGCTCGGGCTCGTACGGGCAGGCCAGCACGGGCTCGCCGACGATCTCGGCGAGCAGGCCGACGAGGGCCTCCGACCGGTACACGGCGGGGATGAGGGCGCTGTGCTCGGCGATCTCCGATCGCGTCACGTTGCGCATCCGGCGGGGCGTGCCGCCGGTTTCCTTGAACCTGAGGTCGCGCCGGACCCCGGATTCCTCGATGAGGGAGAGCACGTCGTCGGCCACGGCCTGCTTGACACTCGCGGGCGCCAGGAACGACACCATCGCGAATCCGCGATCGGCGAACTCGCGCCGGGCGGCCGCCACCTCGCCGGACAATTCGGCGTGGCGTACGTGCTGGTTCAGTTCCTGCACAATTCGGGCATTCACTGCGGGGATCCTTCGCTTCTCCTGAGGGGATCTCGCTGCCTCGGACCGTAGAACCGTGGCGGAGGCCGGAGAAGCGTCCGCCGCCGTTGTGGCGAGAAATCGCCATTCGCTCGCCGCCCCGGCCGGGGCCGTACGGGGGCTTCCTACGCTGAGGGCCATGCTCACCGGGGTCCCGCTGTTCCTCCTGCAGCTCGTCGTGATCCTTGCCTCGGCCGTCCTCCTGGGCCGGCTGGCCTCCCGGCTCGGCCAGCCGGCGATCGTGGGCGAGCTGGCGGCCGGGGTCCTGCTCGGGCCCGCCGTTCTGGGACAGCTGGCGCCGGGCTGGGCCCAGTGGCTGCCGCGGCCCGGCTCGGGCGCGCTCATCGACGCCGTGGCCCAGCTCGGGCTCCTGCTGCTCGTCGGGCTCACCGCCGCCGAGCTCGACCTGGGCAGGCTGCGCGAGCAGGCGGGCACGCTGGCCCGGGTCAGCGCCTGGGCGCTGGTCCTGCCGCTCGTGCTGGGCGCGGCGGCGGGCTTCGTGGTGCCGGGGGCCCTCCTGGGGCCGGCCGCCGACCGGGTCACGTTCGCCGCCTACCTCGGCGTGGCGCTGTCGGTCACCGCCATCCCCGTCATCTCCCGTACGCTCAGCGACCTGCGCCTGCTCGGCCACCGCGTCGGCCAGATCACCCTGGCCTCCGGCGCCTGCCAGGACTCGGTCGCCTGGATACTGCTCGCGGTCGTCGGCGCGATGGCCACCAGCGGCGCGGGGCCGGAAACGATCGGGATGCCGCTGCTGTGGCTGGCGGTCATGCTCCTGGCGGCCCTGGTGCTGCGGCCGGTCGCCCGGCGCGTGCTGAGCGTGGCCGACCCGGCGCCGGTCATGACCATGTCGGCCGTCGTGATCATCGCCGGCGCGCTCGCCGCGCACCTCGCCGGGCTGGAGCCGGTCGTCGGCGCCTTCGTCGCCGGGCTGGTCGCCGGGGCCGCCAAGGGCGAGGGCGCGCGGCACCTGGCCGGGCTGCGCACCGCCGTCATCGCCGTCCTCGCCCCGGTCTTCCTGGCCTTCGCCGGGCTGCACCTGGACCTCGCGGCACTGGCCGAGCCGGCGGTCGCCCTGACCGCGGCGGGACTGCTGGCCCTGGCCGTGGCGGGCAAGCTGGCCGGCGGCTACATCGGCGCCCGCACCAGCGGGATGCCCCGCTGGGAGTCGTTCGCCATCGGCGCGGGGCTGAACTCGCGGGGCCTCATCGAGATCATCGTCGCCACCGTCGGACTCCGGCTGGGCATCCTGACACCCGCCGCGTACTCGATCGTCGTCCTGATCGCGGTGGCCACCTCCTTGCTGGCGCCACCGCTGCTGCGGGCGGCCTTCGAGCGAGCACCAGAACAGAACGGAGAGCGGCATGGCCGTGGCGCGAGTGAACGGGACCACCCTGACCTACACCGACCAGGGCACCGGTGACCCCGTGATCCTGGTGATGGGCACCGGCAGCCCCGGGCACGTCTGGCACCTGCACCAGGCGCCCGCGCTGCTGGCCGCCGGCTACCGCGTCATCACCTTCGACAACCGCGGCCTGACGCCGGACTCCGGGGCGCCGCCCGAGATCGATGACCTGGTCGGCGACCTCGCCGGGCTGGCCGAGACCCTGTGCGGGGGGCGCTGCCGCCTCGTCGGCGTGTCGATGGGCGCGCACGTCGTCCAGGAGCTCCTGCTGCAGCGGCCGGAACTGGTGGAGCAGGCCGTGCTGATGGCCACGCGCGGACGGCCCGACCACTTCCGCGCCAGGCTCGCCGCGGCCGAGGCCGAGCTGAACTTCGGTCCGGTGGAGCTGCCCGCCGCCTACGGCGCGGCGCTGCGCGCGGTGCTCAGCCTGTCGCCGCACACGCTCAACGACGAGAGCCGGGCCCGGCACTGGCTGGACCTCTTCGAGCTCTTCCCGACGGCCAAGGCGGTCATGCGCGCCCAGAGCAAACTGGAGATCATGGACGACCGGCTGGGGGACTACCGCGCCATCCGCGGCCGCTGCCTGGTCGTCGGCTTCGAGGACGACCTCATCACGCCGCCGCACCTCGGCCAGGAGGTCGCCACCGCCATCCCCGGCGCGAGGTACGCGCAGGTCGCCAAGTGCGGGCACTACGGGTATCTGGAGCAGCCGGACGAGGTCAACTCCCTGATGGTGGACTTCTTCGCGACCGCCTAGGGACGCGCGGCGCCCGCGCGTCCCCTGATCTCACCGCACCCGCACCCGGGTCTTCGTGCACACCTCGCACCGCTGTGTGACGACGCGGCCGATCGTCTCGATCGTCACCCACCGGTGACGAAAATGGATCCGGCTCACGGCGATGGTCTACCCGCCACCCCTGTCCGATACGCCGTGTCAACGAACTGTCACTCCACGGGTTCGAGTCTCAGCGAGATCGAGTTGATGCAGAAGCGGTCGTCGGTCGGCGTCGGGTAGCCCTCGCCGTGGAAGACGTGCCCCAGATGGGAGTCGCAGCGCGCGCACCGCACCTCGGTGCGGACCATGCCGTGGCTGCGGTCCTCGATCAGCGTCACCGCGTCGGAGCCGGACGGCTGGAAGAAGCTCGGCCAGCCGCAGTGGGACTCGAACTTGGTGTCGGACCTGAACAGCTCCGCGCCGCACGCCCGGCAGGCGTAGACGCCCTCGGTCTTGGTGTCGACGTACTCGCCGGTGAACGGGCGCTCGGTGCCCGCCTCCCGCAGCACATGAAACTCCTCCGGAGAGAGCTGGACCCGCCATTCGGTCTCGCTCTTGACCACCTTGTCCATACGTTCAGCGTACGAGATGCGGCAAAAAGAGATCTCCATAGGGGGAGCATCCTTTCTGGGGCGAATTCGCGTCTTTGTCAGCAAGGGGGTGTCATCGCCTCCTGCAAAGGGGCGAGACCACTCGCCGGATCGCCAGAGCGGCACAGCCCACGCCCGTGCTGGCGCCGCCGGCGATCGCCACGGCCGGCCGGGTGGCGCGCCAGCGCCCGGAACGGCGGCGCGAGTGGTCTCGTTGACGGGCCCGTTCCGTCGAGCTCCCGGTCCCGCCACCGGTGCGGCTCCGGGACGGGCCCCCTTCTCTCGCCCGGTGGTTTGTCGGAGGCGCGGGGTAGGTTCGTTCCCATGGCATCGCCGTACATCGAGCTTGAGGTGGGAGACCGCACTGTCAAGGTGACGAATCCCGGCAAGATCTACTTTCCGGAGATCGGCGCGACGAAGCGCGAGCTGGTCGAGTACTACGTCAGTGTGGGCGAGGGCGCGCTCCGGGCGCTGAGAGACCGGCCCACCAACCTCAAGCGCCACCCCGACGGGGTGCAGAGCGAGGCCATCTACCAGAAGCGGATGCCCGCCAAGCGCCCCGACTGGGTGGAGACCGCGACCGTCACCTTCCCCAGCGGCCGGACGGCCGAGTCACTGAAGGTCACCGAGGTCGCCGCCATCGCCTACTGCGCCAACCTGGGCACCATCGACTTCCACCCCTGGCAGGTCCGCGCCTCCGACGTCGAACACCCCGACGAGCTGCGCGTCGACCTCGATCCGCAGCCCGGCGTGGGCTTCGGCGCGGTGCGCAAGGCCGCGTTCCTGACCAGGGACGTGCTGGAGGAGCTCGGCATGCCCGGGTTCGTCAAGACCTCGGGCAACCGCGGCGTCCACATCGCGGTGCGCATCGAGCCGAGGTGGGACTTCGTGCAGGTCCGCCACGCCGGCATCGCGCTGGCCAGGGCCGTCGAGGAGCGCGACCCCGGCCTGGTCACCACCGCCTGGTGGAAGGAGGAGCGGGGCGACCGGGTGTTCATCGACTTCAACCAGAACGCCCGCGACCGCACGGTGGTCAGCGCCTACTCGGTCCGGGCCCGCCCGCACGCGCCGGTCTCGACCCCGCTCACCTGGCCCGAGCTGGAAGACGCCGACCCGCGCGACTTCGACATCCGCACGGTCCCCGCGAGGTTCGCCGAGCTGGGGGACGTGCACGCCGCCATCGACGACCAGGCCTACTCGATCGAGACCCTCCTCGACCTGTACGCGAAGGACGAGCGCGGCGACATGCCCTATCCGCCCAACTATCCGAAAATGCCCGGCGAGCCGAAGCGCGTGCAGCCGAGCAAGGCCCGCGACGACTGACCACTCCCGTGCTCCCGGCGGGGGAGTGGTCACGGGTCGCGCGGGAGCCCCAGCGCGCGCTCGGCGATGATGTTGAGCTGCACCTCGGTCGTCCCGCCGCCGATCGTGAAGGCGCGGGTGGTGAGGATCATGCGGCTCCAGTAGGGGTCGGCGGGCGCCAGCGCCCAGCAGAACTCGGCCACCGCCTGGGCGTGCCGCATGCCGAGCAGCTTACGGACGCTGGACGCGGTGGCGACCCCACTGTCCTTGCCGCCTCTTGCGCCGGTGGCGACGCTGCTCCCCTTGCCGCCTCTGCTGCTGGTGGCGACCCCGCTCCCCTTACCGCCTCTGCTGCTGGTGGCGACCCCGCTCTCCATGCCGCCGCTGGTGCCGGTGGCGAGCTGGGCGAGGGTCACGCGCAGGCCGAGGGCGGAGATGGCCTGGCCCTCGGCCCACAGCCGGCCCGCCTGCTCGCGCTGCGCCGCCCGCAGCGGCAGCCGGGCGGCGAACGCGGCCATGTCCGTGTGCCTCGACCCCGGCCCCCACGAGTCGCCGAGCGCGACCCGTTCGTGCGAGAGGGTGTCGCGGGCCACCCGCCAGCCGCCGTCCACCTCGCCGACGACCTGCTCGTCCGGCACGAACACGTCGTCGAGGAAGACCTCGTTGAACAACTCGTCGCCGTTGATCTCCTTGAGCGGCCTGACGGTGACGCCGGGCGCGGCCATGTCCACGAGGAAGTACGTGATGCCCTCGTGCTTGGGCTTGCCGGGGGAGGTCCTGGCCAGGCAGATGCCCCAGTGGGCGTACTGGGCCAGGGACGTCCAGATCTTCTGCCCGGTCAGCGTCCAGCCGCCCTCCACGCGGGCCGCCCTGGTCGACAGCCCCGCCAGGTCCGAGCCGGCGCCCGGCTCGCTGAACAGCTGGCACCACACGATCTCGCCGGCGAACGTCCCGGGCAGGAAGCGTTC
This sequence comes from Nonomuraea harbinensis, assembly GCF_019396385.1. Taxonomy (GTDB): domain Bacteria; phylum Actinomycetota; class Actinomycetes; order Streptosporangiales; family Streptosporangiaceae; genus Nonomuraea; species Nonomuraea ferruginea. The sequence continues at coordinate 232,602 of NZ_JAHKRN010000002.1, forward strand.
CCGCTGCTCCCGGGTCCCGTGCCGGACGATGGACGGCACGGCCCACGCGCCGATGCCCAGGTTCGGGCGTCTCAGGTCGCGGAACTCCTCGTGGATGATCACCTGTTCGAGCGGTGACGCCCCGCGGCCCCACGGCTCCGGCAGGTGCGGCATGATCCACCCCTCCTCGGCGAACCGCCGCCGGCGCTCGGACGGATCGGCGGCCCGCAGCGACGCGGCGTGCGCCCGCACCGAGTCCCTGACCGGGGCGGCGTCCTCGGGCAGGTCAGGCTCCATCGTCCGCCGCACCCCCGCGAGGGCCAGCGCCGCCACCTCATCGGCCCACGCCCCCGGATCCCCGGCCACCATCCGGTCCGACAGCGCCCGGCGGTAGTAGCGGTGCGCGTCGTGCTCGAACGTGTAGCCGATGCCGCCGAGCACCTGGATCGCATCCGCCGCACACCGCACCCCGGCCTCCGCCCCGAGCACCCCGGCCACCCCCACAGCCAGCCGCACCTCCGGCGTCAACGCAGCCACCTCCCCGGCAAGCTGTTCCTGCGGCGGCAAGGTGGTCGCCTCTTCGGCAAGCCGCACCTCGGGCGGCAAGGTGATCCCAGTCTGCCCGTGGACTCCGTGCTGTCCGGGGTCGTCCAGGGCTCTGGCGGCGTCCCATACGGCGGCGCGGGCCTGCTCCAGGGTTACCAGGGCGGCGGCCAGCCGGTGCTTGACGCCCTGGAACTGGCCGATGGGCCGGCCGAACTGCTCGCGTACCTCGGCGTACTCCGAGGCCGTGGCCACGGCCCAGGCCGCGACCCCGCAGGCGTCCGCGCCGAGCAGCACGGCGGCCAGCTCCCGTACCGGCACCGCGCCGAGCACGCGTTCCCGGGGCACGTCCATGACGGTCACAGTGCACAGGTCACGGTCCAGGTCGACACCTGCGGCGGGCTCCGCCACGACATCCCCGCGATCGAGCAACGCCCAGCCGTCCGCACCCACCGGCACCAGAAACAGATCAGCCCTCGCCGCCCCGAGCGCGAGCAGGGCGGTCCGGCGGTCCGCGCGGGGTGACAGAGCGCCGGTGAGGTCGCTCGCCCCGGACGCGGCGGCGGGACCGCCTGTGACGGGCGGGACTGAGGCGGCGGAGCTGTCTGTGACAGGCAGACCGGGGCTGCGGGACCGCCTGTGACGGGCATGACTGGGGCGGCGGATCCATCCGTGACCGGCAGGACCTCCGGGCCGGCGGATCCATCCGTGACCGGCAGGACCTCCGTGCCGGCGAGACCGTCTGTGACGGGCAGGACGACGGTGGCGGTGAGGGAGCCGTTGGCGAGGCCGTCGGTCAGGTCCTTGGCGGCGGGGGAGCGGGCCGCCGCCGCGGCGGCGAGCACCGTCGGCAGGTACGGTCCGGGGACGCGCAGCTCGCCGAGCGCCTCCAGTGCCACGCACAGCTCCAGCAGCCCGTACCCCTGCCCGCCCCGCTCCTCCGGCAGGTGCAGCCCGAGCACCCCCTGCCGGGCCAGCGCACCATGGTCCGCACCCCGCTCCGCCAGCCCGCGCACGGACCCCGCGAGCGCCCGATGGTCAGTGGTCAGCCCGATTCCCATGGACCGAACCTAGAACGTTGTTCGGTCCTTCTCCACCCCCAACGTGAAGCCGGGGCGGGGAAAATCGGTGGCGGTCCCGGACCGGGCCTGGTTACGCTCCCGATGTCCATGTACGAGTCATACGGGCGGTCACGCCCTGGAAAGCGGGGGGTTTATGCCCGGGACCGCGCCACGCGCGCCTCGTCGTACCGTCATACGGACCCGTACATGACACGTCATCCCTGACCGTCCCGAGGCCCGCACGGCGCTTCCTTGCTGCCCTTTCCCATCATGTCCGGCAAGGAGTACCCCAGGGTGTCCACCCACAAGACCCGTCAGGTCCTGACCGATACGTTCACCTGCGTACGGTGCGGGCTGACTGTGACCGGAGCCGCCCCCGGAGGCGGCCGCCGCAACCACTGCCCGAGCTGCCTGCACTCGCTGCACGTGCTCGACCGTGCCGAGGGCGGGCCGTCCGAGTGCGGATCACGCATGGCGCCGATCTCCATCGCGGTGCTGCGCGGCGGCGACTGGATGCTCATCCATCGCTGCACCCGCTGCGGAGAGCTGACGTCCAACCCGATCAGCGGCGACGACAACCAGCTCATCCTCATGCGCATGGCCGTCCGCCCGCTCGCCGAGCCGCCGTTCCCGCTGGAAACGTTCGGCGACCTGTGACGGGAGCGGACCGCATGCCACGCAGGAAACCGGCGGAGCGCCGGCCGCAGCGGCGCAAGGACGTCAGGCACGGCGAGCCGGGCGACGCGTTCCGGTGCGTCGGCTGCCGCCTCGACGTGCCCGTCACCGCGCCGGGCACCGCGCACCGCAACCACTGCCCGAACTGCCTGACCAGCAGGCATGTCGACCACCGCGTCCCCGGTGACCGCCGGGCGGCGTGCCGGGGCCGTATGGCGCCGGTCAGCGTCACGGTGCGGGACGACGGCGAGTGGCTGATCATCCACCACTGCCAGTCGTGCGGCGGGCTCAGCGCCAACCGCATCGCGGGCGACGACAACGCGCTCGCCCTGGTCCGCATCGCGATGCGACCGCTGTCGGACGACCGGCTGCGGGTCGGCGCGCTGCTCTCGCTGTGACCCGAGGGCCCCGGGCGACCCTCCGGGGCCCTCGACAGCCGGCCCGCTCCCGGTAGAACTACGGCGTCGCGGCGCTCCCGGACCATGGAAAGATCGGCTTCATGACGATCGTGTCGGGCGATTTCGAGCTGACCATGGACGAACTGCGCGTCGTGGCGCGCTACGTGGCCGAGAGCGCCCAGGACGTCCTCCCGGTGTTCGAGGAGGCCGTGCCGGGCGATCTCCGCCCGCGCGCGGCCATCGACGCCGCATGGGAGTTCGTCAACGGCGCGAGAAGGACCAAGCTGCAGCGCGTCACCTCGCTGGACGCCCATCGGGCCGCCAGGGAAGCGGGCGCCGAAGCCGCACGTCTCGCCGCGCGCTCCGCCGGTGACGCCGCGTCCGCCGCTTACCTGCACCCGATAGCGAAGGCCACCCAGGTGGGCCACATCCTGCGCGCCGCCGCGAGTGCCGCACGCGTCGCCGAGCTGAACGCGGGCGGCGATCCCGCGGTCGGAGACATGATGATCGACCAGGCGCGGCAGCGCGCCACGCCCACCCTGATCGCCGTTCTGTGCCGGTATCCCCTCGCGCCGACCGCCAAGACCCGTGTCGCGCAGCTCATGAGCACCTTGGACGCTTCCCTGCGCGCGTCCCGCTGAGAAGGCGCCACAGCACACGGGTCCTCAGTCGCCGAACTCCAGCCGCAGGGCGTGGGTGAAGTCGGCGATCGCCTCCTCGTGGCGGTCCTCCTCCTGGAAGATCTCGCCGCGCACCCGGTAGGCCCACACGTACTCGGCGTCCAGCTCGATCGCCCGGTCGAGGTCCTTCAGCGCGGCCTCGTTGTCGCCCAGCTCGCTCAGCACCGCGCCGCGGCTGCCGAGCGCGCGGTCGTGGTCGGGAGCCAGCTCGACGGCCCGGTTCAGGTCCGCCAGCGCGTCCTCGTACTGGTCGATCATGCGCAGCGCCTCCCCGCGCCGGCTCAGGGCGCGCACGAGGTCGGGGTCGATCTCCAGTGCGCTGGTGTAGTCGGCGATGGCTTCGGAGTAGAGGCCCAGCCGCTGGTAGAGGTCGCCCCTGGACACCCAGGAGTGCGCCAGGCTGCCGTCCAGCTCGATGATCTTGGCATGCTCGGCCAGCGCCTCGTCCAGCCGGTCCAGGTCCGCGAGCGCGTCCGCCCTGGCCTCCAGGATCCACAGCGAGTCCGGTGACAGGGTCAGCGCGTGCTCGAAGTCCGCCATGGCCTCCTCGTGGCGGTCGAGCGCCGCGTACGCCTGGCCGCGCGAGCCCAGCGCGTACGCGCTGTCGGGCTCCATCCGCAGCGCCTCGTCGAAGTCGGAGATCGCGGCCTCGTACCGCTCGATGAGCCGGTGGCTCTCGCCGCGCAGCCGCCAGGCGCGCGCGTTGTCCGGCACGAGGGCGATCGACTCGGTCAGGTCGGCGATCGCCGCGTCGTGCCGCCCCAGCGCGATGTACGACTCGGCGCGGCTGCGCAGCACCGACGCCCGCGACCGGGCCGCGCCCTCGTTGATCTCCTCGCTCATGGGGGGAATCTATCGGCCCTTTGTCGATCATGACGCCCTTTCGCCGCCACCGCCGCCCGCCGTCCGGGGCGGTCATAGGATCGGGGCATGGAACTGGCCCCCGGCGTGCACGTCGCCGTCACCGACCGCCATGGCGGCGTCAGCGTCCCGCCGTACGCGACGCGCAACCTCGGCGGCCTGACCGGCGACGACCCCGCCGCCGTGCGCGCCAACCGCGACGGCGTCGTGGCCGAGCTGGGTGTGCGGGCGATCGTGTTCATGAGGCAGGTCCACGGCGCCGGCGTCGCGTACGTGAGCGAGCCGTTCGGCGACGACCCGCCGCCGGTCGACGCGGTGTTCACCACGGAGCCGCGGCTGGCGCTGGCGTCCCTGGGGGCCGACTGCCCGGCGGTGCTGGTGGCCGATCCGGTGGCGCGCATGGCCGGTGCCGCGCATTCCGGGCGTCCCGGCACGGAAGCGGGGATCTCCACTGCGCTGGTCGAGGCCATGGCGGCCAAGGGCGCCGAGCCGGGGCGGATGGTGGCGTTCGTCGGGCCCGGGGCGTGCGGGCGCTGCTACGAGGTGCCCGCCGAGCTCCGCGACCAGGTGGCCGCGAAGGTGCCGCCCGCCCGTTCCACCACCTCCTGGGACACCCCCGCGCTCGACCTGCGCGCCGGCATCGAGGCGCAGCTCCGCGACGCGGGCGTGCCCGACGTGCGCCACGACGCCCGCTGCACCATCGAGTCCGGCGAGCTCTACTCCCACCGCCGCCGGGACGCCGGCCGCTTCGCGGGACTCATCTGGCTCGCCTAGCCCCGCGAAGATCTGGTCCAGTCCATGGACGCCGGGATCGCTGGTCACACAGCGGTTCAGCCTTGTCGAATCCGTTGACGCGTGGACGGAAGCCCGCACGCCGGGCCGGCATGCGTTCAGTCCAGGATGCGGAGTCTCCATGGATAGTTCGCGGGGCCCACCTCATCGCACGCCCACGCCTTCGCGCCCTGGGCGCCGACGTAGGCCACCCCGGTGTCGCGGCACTCCTGCCAGGTCATGTAATAGCCCTCGCACCACCACACGAACGGCGCGGAGACCCCTGAGAGCTGCGCCGGCGCCTCGCAGTCCTGCGACGCCGCGCCGGCGTTCCCGGGGAGTGCCAGGCACAGTCCGACCGCGGTCACGAGGCCCGCGAACAGGGTCGTGACGGTCCTCTTGCGAATCATCGTCTTGCTCCCTTCGGTTTGCTCTCCGCCCTGTATGGAGCGGAGTCACTCGGTGCGATCTTCATCCTCATGCGCCTGGATGGACCGGGCCAGGGCGTCATGAGGACGTTCGCCGGACATGACGAAGGAAGCGGAAACGGGCGAGGGCGACCTCAGGGCGAGCCGTCCGGGTCAGGCGCCGGGGCGGTTGAAGACGAAGTTGACCGCGACGATGCCCAGCCAGATCACCAGGAGCGCGGGGTTGAGCGCGCCGAGCGCGGCGAGCGCGATCGTGGCCCCCGTGCCGAGCGCCAGCGAGACGATGGCGAGCGCGAGCCGCTGGCCGTCGGTCGGGCCGGGCCGTCGCCTGGCGGGAGCGGCCCGGAGACGTTCGTCGACCCGCCGGTCGACCTCCTGCCCCACCTTGTCGAGGAACGACGCCGCGATGGCTTCCTCGAAGTCGGGGCCGAGATCACGGCGGGCGGCGAGGGCCGCCTTCAGTTCTTCACTGCTGCTCATACAGCGATATATAGACGATGGTCAGGGTCAGCGGGCAAGGATGTCGTCAAGGTTGTAGGAGACCGGCCGTTCGAGCTGCTCGTACGTGCACGACTCCGGCGTGCGGTCGGGCCGCCAGCGCCGCCACTGCGCGGTGTGGCGGAACCGGTCGCCCTCCATCTGGTCGTAGGCGACCTCGATCACCAGCTCCGGCCGGAGCGGGATGAACGACAGGTCCTTCTTGGCGTTCCAGCGCGAGATCGCCCCCGGCACCCGCTGGCCCCCGGTGGCGGGCGTGGCGGCCGGCCGGCCCAGGTTGGCCTGCGCCTGCTCGGCCCAGTGGCCCCACGGATGCTCGCCCAGCTCGGCGAGGTACGGCTTGAGCTCCTCCACCAGCTCGGCCCGGCGCGCCATCGGGAACGAGGCCGCCACCCCCACGTGGTGGAGCCTGCCGTCGTCGCCGTAGAGGCCGAGCAGGATGGAGCCCACGATCGGCCCCGTCTTGTGCTCGCGGTAGCCGGCGATCACCACGTCGGCGGTGCGCTCGTGCTTGACCTTGAACATCACCCGCTTGTCGGGCGTGTAGGGCTGGTCGCCCGGCTTGACGATGATGCCGTCGAGCCCGGCGCCCTCGAACATCTCGAACCACTCGCCGGCCTGCTCGTCGCTCTTGGTCACCGGGGTGAGCCGCACAGACCGGCCCTTCTGGGGGAACAGCTCCTCCAGGCGGGCCCGCCGGTCGGCGAACGGCGCGTCCATCAGCGCCTCGTCGCCGACGGCCAGCAGGTCGAAGGCGACGAACGAGGCCGGGGTCTGCTCCGACAGCATCTTGACCCGCGAGGCCGCGGGGTGGATGCGCTGCTGCAGCGCCTCGAAGTCGAGCTCCGAGCCGCTCGGCAGCACGATCTCACCGTCGACGACGCACCGCTCGGGCAGCTCCGCCTTGACGGCCTCGACCAGCTCGGGGAAGTAGCGGGTGAACGGCCGCTCGTTGCGGCTGCCGAGATAGACCTCGTCGCGGTCGCGGAACACGATGCACCGGAACCCGTCCCACTTCGGCTCGTAGAACAGGGTGCCGTCCTGCTTCGGCATCGCCTTGACCGGCTTGGCCAGCATCGGCCCCACCGGCGGCCTGACCGGCAGGTCGAGATCGGGGATCGGCTCCGGCTCCTTGGGCTTCCGCGCCGGCCTGGGCGTCGTCGGCTCGCTCATGGTCACATCTCCCTCGTGTAGCGGCAGAAGAGGACGCCCTCCTCCTCCAGCACCTGGCCGAGCCGGAGCCGCTCCCGCGACGGCTCACCGTCGAGGATCCGCGCCGCGTCCCCGCCCAGCAGCAGCGGGCTCACCGACAGGCACAGCTCGTCGACCAGCCCGGCGGCCGCGAGCTGGGCGTTGAGCCGCGGCCCGCCCTCGCACAGCACCCGGGTCAGCCCGCGCGCGTGCAGCGCGGCCACCGCGCCGGCCAGGTCGACCCGCTCGCCGCCGGCCACGATCACCTCGCCGGCCTCGGCCGCCGCCTCGCGCCGGTCGGCGGGTGCGCTCTCGCAGGTGATCACCAGCGTCGGGCTCACCGCCTCGCGGAACAGCGGCGCGCCGAAGTCGAGGTCGAGGCCGCGGCTGACGATGGCGAGCGGCGCGGCCGCCGGCCGCCCCGCGCGCAGCTCGCGCCAGGACTCGCGCGGCCTGACCGGCCCGTAGCCCTCGGCCCGCACGGTCGCGGCGCCCACCAGGACCACGTCGGCCAGCCCGCGCAGCACCCCGAACACCCGCTTGTCGGCCTTGCCGGACAGCCCTCCGGACAACCCCTTGTCCCAGGCCGCGCCGTCGGCGCTGGCCACCATGTTGAGGCGCAGCCAGGGCCTGCCCTCCGGGTAGGCGTAGGCCTGCACGATGTCCGGATCGTCTTTTATGTCGGGATGGATGCGGCGCACCCCTCTACCTTGGCACACGCCTCCGACAAGTCACTCTCGCGGCCTGCGCAGCACCTGCATCGAACGCGACGTCACCGCCACCACGTCGCCCGCCCGCCACCGCTCGTCGCCGAACAGCCCCTCCGAGCTGTCGTCGGCGGTGTCGAGCTCCAGCAGCCAGCCCGCCCCGAACGTCTCGCCGGGCAGCGTGAACGCCATGTCCTCGTGATGGGCGTTGATCAGCAGCAGGAACGAGTCGTCGGAGATCCGCTCGCCGCGGGGCCCGGGCTCGGTGATCGCGTCGCCGTTCAGATAGACCATCAGCGACTTGGCGTAGCCGACGTGCCAGTCGGCCGCCGTCATCTCGGCGCCCCCGGGCGTCAGCCACACCAGGTCGCGCTCGCCGTTCTCGGGGTGACGGCCGTGGAAGAACCGCCGCCGCTGGAACACCGGGTGTCTGCTGCGCAGCTTCGCCAGCTTGCGCACGAACTCCAGCAGCTGCGCCTCCGTGCGCAGCGCCGACCAGTCGACCCAGGCGATCTCGTTGTCCTGGCAGTAGGCGTTGTTGTTGCCCCGCTGCGTGCGGCCGAGCTCGTCGCCGTGGGACAGCATCGGCACGCCCTGCGACAGGAACAGCGTGGCCAGGAAGTTGCGCCGCTGCCGGTGGCGCAGCCGCACGATCGCCGGATCCTCCACCGGCCCCTCGGCGCCGCAGTTCCACGACCGGTTGTCGTCGGTGCCGTCGCGGTTGTCCTCGCCGTTGGCCTCGTTGTGCTTGCGGTTGTACGAGACGAGATCGGCGAGCGTGAACCCGTCGTGGCACGTCACGAAGTTGATCGAGGCCACCGGCCGCCGCCCCGACGTCTCGTAGAGGTCGGCCGAGCCCGTCAGCCGCGAGGCGAAGTCCGGCAGCGCCGAGTGCGTGCCCCGCCAGAAGTCGCGCACCGTGTCGCGGTACTTGCCGTTCCACTCCGTCCACAGCGGCGGGAAGTTGCCCACCTGGTAGCCGCCGGGCCCGACGTCCCACGGCTCGGCGATCAGCTTGACCTGCGAGATCACCGGATCCTGCTGGATCAGGTCGAAGAACGCGCTCAGCCGGTCGACGTCGTGCAGCTCGCGCGCCAGCGCCGACGCCAGGTCGAACCGGAACCCGTCGACGTGCATCTCCAGCACCCAGTAGCGCAGCGAATCCATGATCAGCTGCAGCGCGTGCGGGGACCGCACGTTCAGTGAGTTGCCGCAGCCCGTGTAGTCCAGGTAATAGCGGCGGTCGGCGTCGTGCAGCCGGTAGTAGGCGGCGTTGTCGATGCCCCTGAACCCGAGCGTCGGCCCCATGTGGTCGCCCTCGGCGGTGTGGTTGTAGACCACGTCGAGGATCACCTCGATGCCCGCCTCGTGCAGCGCCCGCACCATGGCCTTGAACTCCTGCACCTGCTCGCCGCGCGTGCCGGAGCTGGAGTAGTCGCCGTGCGGGGCGAGGTAGGCCATCGTGTTGTAGCCCCAGTAGTTCGTCAGCCCACGCGCCACCAGGAAGTGCTCCGGCATGAAGTGGTGGACCGGCATGAGCTCGACCGCCGTCACCCCCAGCGACAGCAGGTGGTCGACGACCGCCGGATGCCCCACCCCCGCGTACGTGCCGCGCAGCTCCTCCGGCACGTCCGGATGGCGCATGGTGAGCCCCCGCACGTGCGTCTCGTAGATCACGGTCTGGTGGTACGGGACGCGCGGCGGACGGTCGTTGCCCCACTCGAAGAACGGATTGACCACCACGTTCTTCGGCATGAAGGGAGCGCTGTCGACCCGGTTGACCTTCGCCGGGTCGGTGAAGTGGTAGGAGAAGACCGCCTCGTTCCACTGCAGCTCACCGTCGACCGCCTTCGCGTACGGGTCGAGCAGCAGCTTGGCGGGGTTGCACCGGTGGCCGTGCGCGGGCTGGTAGGGGCCGTGCACGCGGTAACCGTAACGCTGGCCCGGCATGATGCCGGGCAGGTAACCATGCCAGACGAACCCATCCACCTCGGACAGATCGACGCGCTCCTCGGAGCCGTCATCGTGGAACAGGCACAGCTCGACCCGCTCGGCCACCTCGGAGAACACCGCGAAACCGGTGCCCACGCCATCCCAGGTAGCGCCGAGTGGATAGGGTTCGCCCGGCCAGACGTCGCGCATGTGACCTTATTGTCGCATGCGATCGGGTCTTGCTACAGCAGTTCGGCGTTCAGCGTGATCGTGGTGCCGGTCAGGGCCTTGCTGACGGGGCAGTTGACCTTGGCGGTCTCGGCCGCCTGCTGGAACTGCTCGGCGGTGACGCCCGGCACGTGGGCCTTGACCGTGAGCACGATGCCGGTGATGCCCTCACCCGGCTGGAAGGTGACGTCGGCGCTGGTCTGCACCGACTCCGGCGGCGTGCCCGCGCCGGCCAGCCCGTGCGAGAGCGCCATGGAGAAGCAGGCGGAGTGGGCCGCGGCGATGAGCTCCTCGGGCGAGGTCTTGCCGTTGGCGGCCTCGGCCCTGGACGGCCAGGACACCTCGAAGCTCCCGACCCCTGAGGTGTCGAGCGAAACAGTGCCGGAACCGTCGAGCAGCGCGCCCTTCCACTGCGTCGTGGCGGTGCGGGTCGTGGCCATGCGAGTGCTCCCTCTTGTTGATGGACGACCTTCCGACCCTATCGCGGGGCGGGAAAGCGGCCGTGGCCGACATCCGTCTGCCGTTTCGCGGCGAATGATGAAATGCTGGGTCGCGGCGCACCCGCCGTCTAGTCCGGATCATCGGGAGTGTGGTGCCAGTGGAGGCACCGTACGACGACCGCCTGCTGCACCAGCGGGTGGTCGGCGGCGACGAGGCCGCACTCGGAGAGATCTACGATCGGCTCGCCTCGCTGATCTTCGGCCTGTCCCTGCGCGTGACGAGGGACCGGGTGATCGCCGAGGACATCACCCAGGAGGTCTTCCTGGTCTTCTGGGAGCGTCCGCTGGCGTACGACCCGGAGCGCGGCACCCTGCGCGCGTGGCTCGCCACGATCGCGCACCGCCGCGCCGTCGACCACGTGCGCGCGGAGGAGCGCAGGCGCGTGTCCGTGATCGGTCCCAGGCTCTTCCAGCGGGAGCCCGAGAGGCTGGAGGACACGGTGCTCGCCGGCGACGAGGCCGATCGGGTGCGGCAGGCCGTCATGGCCCTGCCGGACGCGTTACGCCAGGCCGTCGAGCTGGCCTACTTCGGGGGCAGGACCTACCGGCAGGTGGGGGAGGAGCTGGGCGTGCCCGAGGGCACGGCCAAGTCGCGCATCCGGCTGGCGCTGCGCCGCCTGGCGGAGGCGCTGGCGGAGGAAGAGGTGTGATGGAGCCGCTCGAGCGTCTGTATCTGGACGCGCTGCTCGAAGAGCCGGCGGAGCCGAAGGGCTCGCTGCGTCCGCAGCTGCTGGCCGGGGCCCGGGCGCGACGCCGCCCGGCGGCTCCCACGGCGCCGTGGGCGGAGCCCTACGCGGGCCGGGTCGCCGCCATGGACGCCCTGCTGGCCGCCGCCGTGGACGACGACTGGTCGCGCGTCATCGTCGAGGGCTGGACGCTGCAGGAGCTCGTCGCCCACCTGGCCGCCAAGGACGGCCTGGTCGCGGCCGGCGTCGGCGCTCCCGTCCTGGGGCCCGAACTCGCCGCCGCCGACGCGCTCGGCCGCACCGCCGACGTGCAGGCGTACGAGCGGGCGCGCAGCCCCGAGCAGACCCGCCGCGACTGGCGGGCGCAGGCCGACGCCCTCTGCCGCCACCTGGCCACGGTCCCGCCCGGCACCGCCGCCTCGGTCGACGGCCTGACGGTCCCGGTCCGCGACCACGTGCTCGCCAGGATGCTCGAAACCTGGATCCACACCGACGACGCGGCCAGGGTGGCCGGAGTCCGGCTGCCGGAGCCCGTCCCCGAGCACGTCCACCCGACGGCCGACCTGTGCGCCCGGCTGCTGCCGTGGACGATGCTGCTGTCCGGGCTCGACGGGTCAGGGCGCAGCGTGCTGGTGACGCTCACCGGAGCGGGCGGCGGCGAGTGGCACGTGGCGCTGGGCGTCGAGGACGCCCCCGCGTCCGGTCCCCCGGACGCGCGGATCACCGCGGGCGTGGTCGAGTTCTGCTTCCTGCTGGGCGGCCGGGGCGACCCCGAGCGCTTCCCCGCGCGGCTGGACGGCGACATGGGCCTGGCCCGCGACGTGCTGCGCACGGCCCCGGCCCTGTCAGGCCCCTGACGCCGCTCAGGCGTTCTGGTCGCCGACCAGCTCGTGCAGCTCGGGGTCGTCGGACTCGGCCAGGACCCGCTCGGCGCCGCGGGCCGCGCGCGGGTCGCCGCGCCTGGCCAGGCCGCGCGCCGCCTCCGCCACCGTGCGCAGCACCTCGTCGTCCAGCCGGGCCGCCAGCGCGTCGCGGATCCCGGGCGTGTCCGCGTCCAGCCCGGCCAGGCCCGCCGTGGCCCAGTCGCGCACCTCGCCGTCGTCGTCGCCGGTCATCTCGACCAGCAGTGCCACCCCTTCGGCGTGGTCCGGCGTCAGCACGTCGGCCAGCGCGATGGCGTCGGTCATGGTGCGCTGGTGACCGGGGCGGGTGATGAGGCCGAGCACGAGCGGCAGCGCCCGCGGGTCGCCCTGGTGGCCGAGCGCCGCCAGCACCGAACGCAGCACCTGCGGGCCGGACTCGGTGACCGTCATCCGCCGCAGCAGCGGCAGCGTCCGCTCCAGGTAGGGCTTGTCGTCGCCGGTCACGCCGAACTGGGCGATCGCGTCCACGCCGAACTCGCGCTCCCTGGCGTCCTCGCTCACGCACAGCCGCGCCAGCGCCTCGTACGTCTCCTCGTCGCCCCGCGCGGCCAGCGTGTCGGCCGCCGCCCACCACGTCTCGGCGTCCTCGTCCAGGTCGCGGTGCGCGAGCGCGCGCGCCAGCAGCCGCTCGACCGGCGCCCACTCGCCCGCCGCCGCCTCCAGCAGGGTCGCGATGGCGGCATGGCCGCGCTGCGCCGCCACCTGCTCGGTCTCCGACCCGTCGGGCGAGGTGGCGGTGACCGTGACCAGCCCGGTGCCGTCGCCCGCCCACTGGCGGTGCACCGCGTACGCCCAGCCCTCCTGCTCGACCTGGTCGAGCAGCGCGCTCTCCAGGTGCACGCCCACCCAGTCGGCGGCGATCTCCAGCGGCGTGTCGCCGTCGCCGTCGTACTTGGCGGCGTCCGCGCCGGCGTCGAGCAGCTCACGGACCACGCCGAGCGCGCCGCGGCGGGCGGCGAGCGTGAGCGGCGTGTCACCCGTCTCGTTGGCGGCGTCGACGTCGGCGCCCGCCTCGATCAGCACCCGCGCGGTGCCCGCCGCGCCGTTGGTGGCGGCCCACATCAGGGCGGTCCAGCCGCCGCTCTCCCTGGTGTCCACGCCGGCGCCGGCGGCCAGCAGCATCCCGGCGACCTCCACCCGGTCGCGGGCGGCGGCCGCGCACAGCGGCAGGCCGCCCTCGTCGCCCTCGTACGGCCGGTCGGGGCCGGCGCCCTCGGCGAGCAGCTCGCCGACGGTCTTCTCGTCGCCGTCCAGCGCGGCCAGGTAGAGCTGTTCCTCATGCATGACAACGGACCCTAGCCTGGCCCGGCCGCGCCCCGGGACCATGCTGGGGTCCGTGTCACTATCTGGTACGGGGTGCGTGTCGATAGTGGTTCACCCCATTTCCTCCTTGGGGAGGACCGCGACACCGTCAAAACGCGATATGTTGCGAGTATGACTGACCCCGGGGAGGTACGCGCCTCCGACGCCGAGCGCGAGGCCGTGGTCGAGCTGCTTCGCGAGGCCTCCGTCGAAGGCAGGCTCACCCTTGCCGAGCTCACCGACCGCACCGAGGCCGCCTACACCGCCACCACCCAGACCGAGCTCGCCCTGCTCACGCAGGACCTGCCCGCCGCCGCGGCCTTCACGCCGCCCGCGGAGCGGCGCGAGGGCAAGAAACGGCGCTGGTTCGTCGGCGTCCTGGGCGACACCAAACGGCGCGGCACCTGGCGCATCGACCAGGAGCTGGGGGCGGTGGCCGTGATGGGCGACGTCGTGCTCGACCTGCGCGAGGCCGAGGTGCGCACCGACGTGGTGGAGATCATGGCCGTCTCCGTCATGGGCGATGTGAAGATCATCGTCCCCGACGGGGTGAACGTCGACCTCGACGGCATGGCCATCATGGGCGACAAACGGGTCGACGTGCAGGAGGCGCCGCGGGGCATGAACGTGCCGATGGTGCGGGTCCACGCCTACGCGATCATGGGCGACGTGAAGGTGCTCGGCGACTCCCGGGCCAAGCCCATCAAGCGCGGCTGGTCGGCCTGGCGCGAGCACTGGCGCCAGCTCCACGGCGACGACCACGGCGACCGCTCCCTCGGCCGCGGCTACTGACCCCACCCCGGCACCGGCGCCCCGGGCGCGTTCCCGCACGGCATGCGGTGGCGCGCCTGAGCGATCGGCGTCCGCGGGCACGGCTCCGCACATCGGGGTCCCGTACGGTCAGGCCGTCCTGAGGTCGCCTGCCGGGGACCGCAGCGCGGACTCGTACCGTTCCAGCAGCACCCGGGCCAGCTCGGGCGCGGGCCCGAGCACGTCGGCGACCACGTCGGCGCCCGCCTCCAGGGTGGTGCGGCGCACCTTGTCGGCGAAGTAGCCCGGCGCCAGCAGATAGGGCGCGACCGCCACCCGAGGCGCACCCGCCTTCTTGAGCCTGGCGACGGCCTCAGCGGGCGTCGGCGCCGCCGCCGAGGCGTAGGCGGCCTCGACGGCCCACCACCCGCACCCCGCCCCCGTGGCGGCCCATACAGAGCCGCCGCCGAACCGCCCGGCGTGGGACGGCACAACCTCCGACCACGCCGCACCCGAACCCGCGGCGCGGGACTGCGCGGGCTCCCATCCCGTCTCGGGGGATCCAGCCGCGCAGGGGGTGGTGCCGGGGCGGGCGGCGAAGGAGCGGGCCGCGAAGGACGGCGCGGCGGCGGGGCGGCGCCAGGCGCGGGCGAGCCGGGCGATCACCTCGTTGGCGCGCGCGTCGCTGGAGCCCGCCGACACCAGGACGACCGCGGTGTCCGGGTCGCCGGCGGGCACGCCCGCCTCCTCCAGGCGCCGCTCAAGGGCGGCCGTCAGCAGCGGGTGCGGACCCAGGGTCGTGCCGTGGCGGACGCTCAGCCGAGGCTCGCGGGCGCGCGCCTCACGCAGCGCCGCGGGCAGGTCGACCCGGCTGTGGTACGCCTCGGTCAGCAGCAGCGGCAGCACCACCGCGTCGGTCAGGCCGTGCAGCGCCTGCCCGAGGGTGGGCGTGGCGTGGTCGAGGTAGGCGGAGCGCACCGGGAGCCAGGGGCGCAGCCGCCGCACCTCTTCGAGCAGCGCCTCCACGGTGGCGGCGGCACGGGGATCTCGCGAACCGTGCGCGACCGCCACCAGTGGGACGCTCGGGCCGGCCCCGTCTGCCAACGGAACCGGCCGGCCGGGGGTCACAGGTGAATGCCGCATTCAACCTTCCCCAGCCCCGCCCAGCGGCCGCTGCGCGGATCCTCTCCCTCCAGGACCTGCCGGGTGCACGGCGCGCACCCGATGGAGGGGTAGTCGTCGTAGTGCAACGGGTTGATCAGCACCCCGTTGTCGGAGATGTAGTTGTCGACGTCCTCCTGGGTCCAGGAGGCGATCGGGTTGATCTTCACCATCTGCCGCTTGGCGTCCCACTCCACGACCTTCGTGCCGGTGCGCGAGGGGGACTCGTCGCGGCGGATGCCGCTGATCCACGCGAGGTACGGCTCCAGCGCCCGGTTGAGCGGCTCCACCTTGCGCAGGAAGCAGCACAGGTCGGGGTTGCGGCCGAACAGCCGCGGGCCGAGGTCGCGATCCTGCTCCTCGACCGTGCGCGACGGCTTCACGTCGATCACGTTGACGTCGTAGACCTGCGCCACGGCGTCGCGGGTGCCGACCGTCTCGGCGAAGTGGTAGCCGGTGTCGACGAACAGCACGTCCACCCCCGGCTTCACCCGGCTCACCAGGTCGATCAGCAGCGCGTCGCTCATGGACGAGGTCAGGCACAGCCGGTCCCCGAACGTGGCCGCCGCCCAGCGGATGACCTCGCGGGCGGAGGCGTCCTCCAGGAAGACCGCGGCGGACTCGACGATGTCCTGCAGGTCGAGGACGCCGCGCTGCTGCCGCAGATCGATTTCGATGTCGGCGAGCGTCATATGTTGACCCCGATTCCGAGAAACTTCAGCTTGAACGCACGAGCGCAGGAGCGGCAGTACCAGCCCCCGTCATCCTGGTAGGGCTCCAGATCCTCGTCGCCGCAGTACGGGCAGTGGAACGGGACCGCGCGGCCGCTCATTTGAGATCGGCCTCGTCGGCGCGCTGCACCCAGTCGGCGAAGGTCTCGCCTTCCTTCTTCTGCTCGTCGAAGTGGCGCGCGACCCGCTCCACGTAGTCGGGCAGCGCCGCCGCGGTGGTTTTGAGCCCGCGCACCTTGCGGCCGAAGCCGGAGTTGACGCCCAGCGAGCCGCCCAGGTGGATCTGGAAGCCCTCGACCTGCTTGCCGTTCTCGTCCAGGACGAGCTGGCCCTTGAGCCCGATGTCGGCCGTCTGGATGCGGGCGCAGGAGTTGGGGCAGCCGTTGACGTTGATGGTGAGCGGCTCGGTGAACTCCGGCAGGCGCCGCTCCAGCTCGTCGATCAGGTGGTCGGCGGTGTTCTTGGTGTCGACGATGGCCAGCTTGCAGAACTCGATGCCGGTGCAGGCCATCGTCTGGCGGCGGAACGTGGACGGCTTCACCCGCAGGTCGTTGGCCTCCAGCTCGGCCACCAGCGAGTCGACCCGCTCGGGGGCGACGTCGAGGATGACCATCTTCTGCTCGACCGTGGTGCGCACCCGGCCGGAGCCGTGACGCTCGGCGATGTCGGCGATCAGGTGGAGCTGGTCGCCGCTGAGCCGGCCGACCCTGGGCGCGAACCCGACGTAGAACAGGCCGTCCTTCTGGCGGAAGACGCCCACGTGGTCGCGGCGGTTGGCGCGCGGCTGCTCGGGCGCGGGCCCGTCGGGCAGCGGCTCCTTGAGGTACTCGGTCTCCAGCACCTCGCGGAACTTCTCCGGCCCCCAGTCGTTCATCAGGAACTTCAGCCGGGCCCGGTGGCGCAGCCGCCGGTAGCCGTAGTCGCGGAAGATGCCGATGACGCCGCCGAACACGTCGCCCGCCTGCTCCGGCGCCACGAACACGCCCAGGCGCTTGCCCAGCATCGGGTTGGTCGACAGGCCGCCGCCGACCCACAGGTCGTAGCCCTTCTCGCCCCGCTCGTTGACCACGCCGACGAACGCCACGTCGTTGATCTCGTGCACCGTGCAGTGGGAGGGGCAGCCGCTCAGCGCGGTCTTGAACTTGCGCGGCAGGTTGGAGTAGGCGGGGTCGCCGATGTAGCGCTCGTGGATCTCGCGGATCTGCTCGGTGGCGTCGAGCACCTCGTCCTCCTCGATCCCGGCCAGCGGGCAGCCCAGGATCGTGCGCGGGGTGTCGCCGCAGGCCTCCGTGGTCGACAGGCCCACGGCCTCCAGCCGCTGCCAGATGTCCGGCACCGACTCGATCTCGATCCAGTGGAGCTGGATGTTCTGCCGGTCGGTCACGTCGGCGGTGCCGCGCCCGTACTCGTTGGAGAGGTCGGCGATCACCCGGAGCTGGCGCAGGTCGAGCTGGCCGCCGTCGATGCGGATGCGCATCATGAAGTAGCGGTCGTCGAGCTCCTCCGGCTCCAGGATCGCGGTCTTGCCGCCGTCGATCCCGGGCCTGCGCTGGGTGTAGATGCCGTACCAGCGCATGCGCCCGCGCAGGTCGGCGGGGTCGATCGAGTCGAAGCCCCGCTTGGAGTAGACGTCGATGATCCGCTGGCGGACGTTCAGCCCGTCGTCGTTCTTCTTCAGCTCTTCGTTCTTGTTCAGCGGCTCCCGGTAACCGAGAGCCCACTGACCTTCGCCGCGCGGGCGCTTGTGATGCCGGCTGGCAGGGGTGCTCATTGCGCGTCCTTAGAGATCATGGGCGCGCGCACGCGGATGTCCTCCTGCCTCGTCATCGAGTGCAGGGGAAGAAGGAGTGCGACGCGCTCAGCGGTGGGAAACGAGTGGTTACCGGGCGTCGCAACAGATGGCACTGCGGACACGCAGAAGGTCGACGTGGCGTCGGCCGACAAGCATGGGGTCCGCTGGCATGCTTATGAAGATACTCTGGCCGTCCGAGATGTCCAATACCGGGTCCAGAGTCTGGACTCGATCATCCCTGACGCGGCCAGTCGAGCTCCGACTCCTGAGCCTCTTCGGCGGGCAGATGCTGGCAGTCGCACCACGAGCCGCCCCGGCAGTCGTCGTGGCGTCTGTCCTTGCAGCTGTCGCAGATCACGACAGCATTATCGCCCCGGGCTAGGCTGGCGTCGTGGATCTCATGGCCGAGCTGCTCGACGACCTCCGCGCCGAAACCGCCTCACTCGAAACGCTCCTGGAGCCGCTGCGTCCCGGCGACTGGGAGCTGCCCACGCCCGCCGCCGGATGGGCGGTGCGCGACCAGGTGAGCCATCTGGCCTGGTTCGACGACGCCGCCCGCACCGCGATCACCGATCCGGACGCCTTCCGCGACCTGCTCGCCGCCTCGGCCACGACCACCCCCGACGACCTGGCCGCGCGGTCGCGCGAGATGCCCGCCGGCGAGCTGCGCGCCTGGTTCGCCTCCTCGCGCGCCCGGCTCGTCGAGGCGCTCGCCCCGCTGCCGCCCAAGCACCGGCTGCCCTGGTACGGAGTCGACATGTCGGCGGCGTCGTTCGCCACCGCCCGCCTGATGGAGACGTGGGCGCACGGCCAGGACGTCGCCGACGCCCTCGGCCGCACCCGCGAGCCCACCGACAGGCTCCGCCACGTGGCCCGCATCGGGGTCATGGCCCTGCCCTACTCGTTCGCCGTACGCGGCCTGCCCGTGCCGGCCGAGCCGGTGCGGGTGGAGCTGACGACGCCCGGCGGAGAGCTGTGGACGGCGGGCCCGGAGGGCGCCGCGGGCGTGGTGCGCGGGCCGATGCTCGACTTCTGCCTCGCCGTCACCCAGCGCGCCCACCTCTCCGACACCGCCCTGGAGGTCACCGGCGAGCCGGCGGCCGCGTGGATGCCGATCGCGCAGGCGTACGCGGGCCCGCCGGGGCGGGGACGCCCGCCGGGATCACGCTGACGGGCGCCCGGTGACATGCTGGAAGCATGCGCACGCTCCTGAACGTCATCTGGCTCGTCTTCGCCGGGATCTGGCTCGCCATCGGATACGCCGTCGCCGGGATCATCTGCTGCATCCTGATCATCACGATCCCGTTCGGCATCGCCTCGTTCCGCATCGCGGCCTATGCCCTGTGGCCGTTCGGCCGGACCGTGGTGCGCGACCCCGAGGCCGGCGTCTTCTCGCTCATCGGCAACATCATCTGGTGCGTCGTGGCCGGCATCTGGCTGGCCATCGGGCACGTGCTCACGTCGATCCCGCTGTTCATCTCGATCATCGGCATCCCGATGGGCATCGCCAACATCAAGATGATCCCCGTCTCGCTGCTGCCGCTGGGAGCGCGCATCGAGGACAACGACTAGGGCAGGACAACCTGGGACGTAAGCTGAGCCGGAGAGTCACTGCGACAGAGCGTTGGGTGCCATGACGTCCACGGAAGCGCCAAGCGGGTCCAAGAGGCCCGCCGCCTCGGCCGCCCGGGCCAGGCTGAGCTGGGTGCGCGACACGAGGTCGTGGGCGACCGTGCGCGCCACCACGAACGCCGGGGTCAACTACCGCGTCACCGGCCTGGCGGGCGAGGCGGCGTTCTTCGCCCTGCTGTCGCTGCCGCCGTTCGTGCTCGGCCTGATCGGCGTGCTGGCCAAGCTCGGCGGCTGGATCGGCAAGCAGGCCGTGGTCGACATAGAGGCGTGGGTCATCCAGCAGGCCGGCGTGCTGTTCACCGCCGACACGATCGACACCGTGGTCCGCCCGCTGCTCGCCGACGTGCTCAGGG
The DNA here is from genome assembly GCF_019396385.1 of Nonomuraea harbinensis. Lineage (GTDB taxonomy): Bacteria > Actinomycetota > Actinomycetes > Streptosporangiales > Streptosporangiaceae > Nonomuraea > Nonomuraea ferruginea. Next base: position 252,384 of record NZ_JAHKRN010000002.1, read on the forward strand.
ACGACGCCAGCAAGGTGTCGATCATCTCGCTGGGCTTCCTGCTGTCGCTCTGGTCCGGGTCGCGTGCGCTGTACGTCTACGTCGACCTCATCTCCGTCTCCTACGGGCTGGGGGAGGAGCGCGGCATCATCCGCACCCGGCTGATGTCCTTCGGCCTGTACGTGATCGGCCTGGTCGTCGGCATCGTCGTGATGCCCATCCTGGTCATCGGCCCGACGCTGCTCAAAGGGGCGCTGCCCGCCGACTACGCCGCCGCCGTCGACCTGCTCTACTGGCCCGTGGTGGTCGTCGGTTCCGTGCTGTTCCTGAGCGTGCTCTACCACGTCAGCGTGCCCGTGCGCACCCGCTGGTTCCGCGAGCTGCCCGGGGCCATCCTGGCGCTGTTCCTGTGGATCGTGTGCGCCGCGGTGCTGCGCGCCGTGCTCGCCGCCTGGTTCTCGCCCGTGTCCGTGTACGGGTCGCTCGCGGCGCCCATAGCCCTGCTGCTGTGGCTCTACATCACGGCCCTGGCCGTGCTCATCGGGGCGATACTCAACGCCGAGGTCGACCGGCTCTGGCCCGGCGACGGCCGCGCGAAATGAGATCGGGCCCCCGATGACCGCGGGGAAGGCCCAGATCACGGCGGAGTGAGCTCCCCGGCATCCGATATCGTCAATGACGTCGCGACTGGCGCATCAGGTGGGAACGACCACCGGGGAGCGGGAAGGAGCGGAGGCCGGGCGCCTGGGTCTTCGCAAGACACGTCAATATGACAGGAGAGTCATGGGTTCTCTCGCTAGCGTCGACCCTGAGATCGCCGAGCTGATCAAGGCGGAGGAGCGGCGCCAGGCCGACACGGTCAAGCTCATCGCCTCGGAGAACTACGTCTCCAAGGCCGTGCTCGAAGCCACCGGCACCGTCCTGACCAACAAATACTCCGAGGGCTACGTCGGCAAGCGCTACTACGAGGGCCAGCAGGTCATCGACCAGGTCGAGACCGTCGCCGTCGAGCGGGCCAAGGCGCTGTTCGGCGTCAACCACGCCAACGTCCAGCCCTACTCGGGTTCCCCCGCCAACCTCGCCATCTACATGGCGTTCCTGCAGCCGGGCGACACCGTGATGGGCATGGGCCTGCCGTTCGGCGGCCACCTCACCCACGGCTGGTCCGTCTCCGCCACCGGCAAGTGGTTCAACCCGGTCCGCTACGGCGTCCGCCAGGACACCGGCCGCATCGACCTCGACCAGGTGCGCGAGCTCGCCCTCGAACACCGGCCCAAGCTGATCTTCTGCGGCGGCACCGCCATCCCGCGCACCATCGACTTCGAGGGCTTCGCCGCCATCGCCCGTGAGGTCGGCGCCGTCCTGGCCGCCGACATCGCGCACATCGCGGGCCTCGTCGCCGGCGGCGCCCACCCGTCGCCCGTCGGCCACGCCGACGTCATCTCCACCACCACCCACAAGACGCTGCGCGGCCCGCGCGGCGCCATGCTCATGGCGACGACCGACGAGCACGCCACCGCGCTCAACAAGGCCGTCTTCCCCGGCCTGCAGGGCGGCCCGCACAACCACACCACCGCCGCCATCGCCGTCGCGCTGCGCGAGGCCGCGACCGACGACTTCAAGGCCTACGCCCACCAGGTCGTCGCCAACGCCAAGGCCCTGGCCGAGGAGCTCGCCTCGCGCGGCTTCGACCTGGTCTCCGGCGGCACCGACAACCACCTGATCCTGCTCGACCTCACCCCCAAGGGCATCGGCGGCAAGCCGGCCGCCCAGGCGCTCGACCGGGCGGGCCTGGAGACCAACTACAACGCGGTGCCGTTCGACACCCGCAAGCCGTTCGACCCGTCGGGCATCCGCATCGGCACCCCCTCCGTCACCTCGCGCGGGATGAAGGAGGCGGAGATGCGGCAGATCGGCGCGTGGATGGACGAGGTCGTCACCGCCCTGGCCAAGGGCGACGCCGAGGACGTCATCACCCGCGTCCACCGCGAGGTCAGCGAGCTCACCGCCCAGTTCCCGGCCCCCGGCCTGTAACCCGGCCGGTCCCGGAGTTCCCGCCACGGCGTTCTGAAAGAGCACGCTTTACGGCCGGCCGGAACGCCTCGGATCCGGCAGGGGACGCCCCGCCGCACGGGCTCCCGTGGTGCGGCGGGGCGTCGTCGCGGCCGGGGCGGGCCGGGACGGCCCCGGGGCGACGGCCGGGTGGCGGTGAGGGGGAGGACCGCCACTGGCCGGCGGACCCGTCCGGACGGTTCCCGAACGTCCCGGCGGGCCGGTGCGAACTCGGGGTGACCGGCATGTCCCCTGACATGCCGGTCACTTCCTTGGAGGGAATCCCTGTTCTGACAGGCAGTACGGCCCCCGGATCGCCCCGGGTTCAACGATTCGCGAAAAATTCTCCCGTACCCTCGGAAAAGCCCTCCCACCGCAGGTGAGAGGGCTCGTGGCGGAAGCGTCAGACGTCGACGGTGAGCAGGTTGCGGCCGGTCGCGGTGATGACCTCGAACCGGTCGATCTTGTCGACGGTCAGCGCGGCCGCGCCGTGCATGTAGAGCGGCTCCGGGTTGGCCTCGGTGCCGTAACCGGCCGGCGGCACCGACCAGCCCATCATGACCCGGCGGTCGCCGCTCTTGCCGACGGCCACCAGCTCGCACTCCAGCGGCCCCTTCACCCCCGACAGCTTGAGCGCCGCGTGGGTGCCCCAGCCCTTCGACTCCAGCACCAGCCCGCCCGTCACGCCGTCCCTGCCGGTGCCCGGCACCGGCGTGCCCATCGCGTAGAACTGCTCGGCGGGGCCGAGCTGGGTGTGGGCCGCCGGCGGGGCGTTCTGCGCGCCGATCTGGGCGCCGAGCACCAGCCCGCCCGCCACCAGCGAGATGCCCGCCGCGATCCCGACGAGGAACGTCCCCCTGCGCGAGCGCCGGTCGGCGGCCTGCTTGCGGTGCAGCAGGTCGATCACCTCGGCCGGCTCCTCCTCAGGGGGGTCGTCGGTCACCGGCCCCAGCCCGTGCAGCGCCTGGGCCACCCCCGCCAGGTCGGACAGCTCGGCGGCGCAGGCACGGCAGCCGAGGAGGTGCGTCTCGAACGCCATCCGGTCGTCGTCGTCCAGCAGGCCCAGGGCGTAGGCGCCCACGTCGGTGTGCTCCACTCGCGAGGTCACGCCGTCACCCCCCTCTCCTCCAGTGCCACGCGCAGCGCGCGCACCGCGTAGTAGACCCGGGACTTGACGGTGCCCACGGGGATGCCGAGCGCCCGCGCGGCGTCGTTGACGGAACGATCGCGCAGGATCGTCTCGTTGAGGATCTCGCGATGCGCGGGCGACAGGGCCTTGAGCGCTTCGGACACGACCACCTGGTGCAGCAGCTGCTCCATCTCATCCGGCACGGGCATGTGCTCCAGCGGGCCGTCGCCCTGCTCCTGGGGGCGGGCGTCCCTTCGCCGCCGGTCATCGATCACGATACGTCGGGCGACGGTCGCCAGCCAGGGCATCAGCGAGGCCGCGTCGGGATCGAGCTGCTCGGCGCTGCGCCAGGCGCGGATCATGGTCTCCTGTACGACGTCCTCGGCCCACTGCCGGTCACCCGCGGTCAGCCGCACGACGAAGGCCAGCAACGGCCGGTGGTACTGCCGGTAGAGAGCCGACACGACCATCTCCGGGTCCGGCCGTACGCGCCTCAACCACTGCCGTAACCGCGGCTTGCCCATGGGGGCTGCTCCCTCGGCCGAGGGTGGGGGATACGTGCTCAGTCGCATCATTCCCCTTTCTCGAGTCCGTCGGCAGGTGGTACGGACCACGGCGCCCCGACGGTTCAACCGCGGGGTGGCCGAAAACCCGTTGCGGTCCCGCGCGGCCGGTGCGTAGAGTCACCGGCAACGGATCGAGGAGGTGAGGACTATGCGGGTCGTCCTGTTCTGCCTGCCGTCAGTCCCCCTCCGGGTGTTCGCCTGAGACCACCCGGGTTCCTTCTCAACCTCAAGGGTGCAATTCCGTTGTCTTACGATCTTTCTCTGCTCGGCTGGACCGATTCCCGCGCCGCCGAGCTGCCCGGCGACACCGTGCCCGGCCGCGTCTCCCGCGTCGACCGCGGCGCGGCCGAGGTCGTCACGAGCGCCGGCCGGCATCACGCCCGCTACGGCGCCCGCGTCCGCAGGGCGTCCGCCGCCGACCCGGTCGCGCTGCCCTGCGTGGGCGACTGGGCCGCGCTCAAGCCGCTGCCCTCGGGTGACTACGAGCTCGCCGAGCTCCTGCCCAGGACGACCGCGTTCGTCCGCGGCGGCGTCAGCCGCGACTCCCGTGGCGGGCTGTCCGGCGACGGCCAGGGCCAGGTGCTCGCGGCCAACGTCGACATCGTGTTCGTCGCCGAACCGTCCATGCACGCCACCGATCTGGCCGACCTGGGCCGCATCGAGCGCCTGACGGCGCTCGCCTGGGAGTCCGGCGGCACTCCGGTGGTGCTCGTCACCAAGTCCGACCTGTTCGGGCCCGGCCTGGGCGATCTGCTCGACGACGTGCGGCAGGCCGCGCCCGGCGTCGACGTGCACGCGGTCTCCTCCATCCGCGGGGAGGGGGTCGAGCTCGTCCGCGACTATCTGGACGGGTCCCGTACCGCCGTCGTGCTCGGCCCCTCGGGGGCCGGCAAGTCCACCCTCGTCAACGCGCTCGCGGGCGGCGAGGTGATGGAGACCCAGCGGGTGCGCGCCGCCGACGGGCGCGGCCGGCACACCACCGTCCACCGGGAGCTCATCCCGCTGCCCGGGGGCGGGCTCGTCATCGACACGCCTGGCATCAGGCGGGTCGGCCTGTACGACATGAACGAGGGCGTGGAGCGGGTCTTCTCCGACCTGGAGGCGCTGGCCGCGGAGTGCCGCTTCCACGACTGCGGCCACGAGACCGAGCCCGGGTGCGCGGTGCTGGCGGCGCTGGAGAGCGGCGAGCTGCCGGAGCGGCGGCTGGAGAGCTGGCGCAAGCTCCAGCGGGAGGCGGCGTGGATGGCCTCCCGGACGGACGCCAGGCTGCGCAAGGACCTGCAGAGCAAGTGGAAGTCGATCCACAAGGAGATGCGCCGCTCGGGCCGCAACCGGCCGTGACGCCCTCCCGGGGAGCGGGCCCGCACGGGCCCCTCCCCGGCGGGCCTGCCCGTCGGCGGCGTGGGTACGGGTTTCCGTATGGAGTGCGTGTTCGTCGACCGTGCGCAAGCGGGGGAGCGGCTGGCCGAGCGGCTGGCGGGCATCCCCGGCCCGGTGGTGCTCGCGCTGCCGCGTGGCGGGGTGGAGGTGGCGGAGCCGATCGTGCGCCGGCTCGGCGGCGTGCTGGACGTGCTCGTCACCCGCAAGATCGGCTACCCGCCGTCGCCGGAGTTCGGCGTGGGGGCGATCGCCGAGGGCGGTGAGCCGGTGTTCGACCTGCCGTTGCTGCACCGGCTGGGGCTGACGCCGGAGGACCTGGCCGGCGAGGTGGCCGCCGAGCGGCGGGAGCTGGCCCGCCGGGTGGCGGTGTACCGGGGTGACCGGCCGCTGCCCGACCTGGCGGGCCGCGAGGTGGTGGTGGCCGACGACGGGCTGGCCACCGGGGTGACCGCGCGGGCCGCGCTGCGGGCGGTGGCCGCGGCCGGGCCCGGGAGGGTGACGCTCGCCGTTCCGGTGGGCGCCAGGGACACGGTCAGCGCCATGCGGGAGGAGGCCGACGAGGTGGTGGTGCTCTGCGTGCCGGCCGACTTCCGCGCGGTCGGGCAGTGGTACGAGCATTTCGGCCAGCTCTCCGACGCCGACGTGCTGGAGGTGCTGGCCCGGAACCCGGCGCCGGGTTAGAGCGGCAGCACCGCCCACACGAGCTTGCGCGCGCCGCCGGGCGTGAGCCAGCCCCAGGCGCGGCAGAGGGCGCCCACCAGGCGCAGCCCGCGACCGTACTCCGCGAAAACGTCGGCGCCGCCGGTGACCGGCGGCGCCGTGCTGTGATCGCTAACAACGCAGGCCAGTTCGGTCCTGTCCATCAGCAGCCGCAGGTCGATCGCGCCGCCACCGTGGCGCATGGCGTTGGTGACCAGTTCGGAGGTGATGAGCTGGGCGTCGAACACGGCCCGCTCGGCCCCCCACGAGCCGAGCGTCTGGTCGACGAACCGTCTTGCCACCGAGACGCACCCGGGCTCGAACGTGCTGAGCTCGTGGAAGCCGAAGAGGCGATCGCGCTCGGCGGGCCGACCCTCGATCAGGACGGCCGTCAGCCATCCTGGTGGCCTGAGACCGCTGGCGGTTTGCGGTCCCGGGTCGAAAGTCGTCATGCTGGCCCCCGAAGCGCGTTCTGGTATCCAAGACCATCTTTACGGCGTGACGTCGGCGATGCAAGACTCTTTCGTGATTTACGGATGCAAATCGCATCTGCACGTGCAGATGCGATAGGGAGCGGTGAGCGTGAGCGCGGAGCGGGCGAAGCGGATGGAAAGCGACATTCTGCGACATTCTCCGGGTAGCCCGACCGTCCTGCGGATCCTGCTGGGCACGCAGCTCCGCAGACTCCGCACCGGCAAGGGGATCTCGCGGGAGGACGCCGGCTACTCCATCCGCGCGTCCCATGCCAAGATCAGCAGGCTGGAGCTGGGCCAGGTCAGCTTCAAGGAGCGCGACGTGGCCGACCTGCTCACCCTCTACGGCGTCACGGACCCCGGCGACCGGGCGCCGCTGCTGGAACTGGCCAGGAAGGCCAACGAGCCCGGCTGGTGGCACAAGTACAGCGATCTGCTGCCGAGCTGGTTCGAGATCTACATCGGGCTGGAGGGCGCCGCCTCGGTCATCCGGACCTACGAGAACCAGTTCGTGCCCGGCCTGCTGCAGACGCCCGCCTACGCCAGGGCGGTGATCGAGCTGGCCCACGAGAACGCCCCGGCCGGCGAACTGGAGCGCAGGGTCCAGTTGCGGACGGCCCGCCAGCGGCGGCTGACCGGGGAGAGCCCGCTCACGCTCTGGGCGGTGATCGACGAGGCGGCGGTGCGCCGGGTGCTCGGCGGGCCCGAGGTCATGCGCGAGCAGATCGAGCACCTGCTGGAGCTCATCGCCCACCACAATGTCACGTTGCAGATCATGCCGTTCGACCGGGGCGGGCACGCCGCCGCCGGCGGCCCGTTCAGCATCATGCGCTTCCCCGAGCGTGAGCTGCCCGACGTGGTCTACATGGAGCAGCTGACGAGCGCGCTCTACCTGGACAAGGTCGCCGATTCCGAGCACTACGTGAAGGTCATGGACCGGCTGAGCGTGCAGGCGGAGCAGCCCCGGCAGACCCGGGCGTTCCTGGAGCGGCTGCTGAACGGCTGAGTCCCTGTGACCCATCACATAGGGATTTTTGGCCATCCGGTATATGGCCTCCGGTTCGTCCCTCTATTCTCGGCTCGTAAGCACGGATGCACGTGCATCCGTAAGGGCCGAGGAGCAACACCCATGCACGAGTTCCGCAACGGAACGCCCGCCGGTCGACTCTCCGCCGACTGGCGCAAGAGCGCGCGGAGCAATCCCAACGGCAACTGCGTCGAGGTGGCGACCCTGCCCACAGGGGAGGTGGCCATGCGCAACTCGCGGTTTCCCGACGGTCCCGCGCTCGTCTACACGCGAGCCGAGATCACCGCGTTCGTCCTGGGCGCCAAAGACGGAGAGTTCGACGACCTGCTGGTGTGACCAGCCCTGGCCCGCCGACCGGCGGGCACGCGAAAGCCGCCGTCCGGATCGGACGGCGGCTTCTTTCATGCGCGGTTCTTTCGTGCGGGGCGAGGTCCGCCTGATCAGGCAGTTGTCCCGACCGGGTTCTCCGGAGCCCGGCGTGCCGGGCCCCGGTCATCGGGACAACTGCGTGATCACACGATCTTCGGAGACGCTGCCGGGTGTGTCAGGCGGCGGAGATGCCGGCGCTGGCGGCGCGGCGCATGCGACGGCGACGCTCGGAGGCGCGCTCGTCCTCGTTGAGGCCACCCCACGTGCCGTACTTCTCCGGACGGGACAGTGCGTAGTCAAGGCACTCCGTGCGGACGGGGCACTGGGCGCAGATCGCCTTGGCCTTCCGCTCACGTACGTCACGCTCGGGCTGCCGCTCCCCGTCGGGGCCGAAGAAGAGCACGAGGTCCTCACCCCGGCACGCGGCATCATCCTGCCAACCCCAGCTGGGGCGCGGGCGGGCGAGCTGCCGACGTACCTGAGACATGAGAAAACCACCTTCGTGAGAGGTATTTCGGTAATTGAGCCGCATCGGACGCTTTGGGCGTCACTGTTCCAACGCAATGGAGGACCGTGATGTTCCCTTTGTCAGGCGTAGGCAGGCGTGGCGTACCGCACAGGCGAAAGCCTGTCCAGCGAAACCAGCCGGTAGGTGGCGGCCTTGTCGGCGCAAACCGAGCCACACGGCGCTTGCCGCGCCGAGGGCTGGACCACAACCTTGAACCGGACGTCGCCGCAGCGCACGATGGCTTCGGTGACGTCGCCGTCCGACTTGGAGGATTCCACGGTCACCGCGCCGACGGAGCACTCTCCCGTATGGGTTCGGGCGAAGTGCTCGACGGCTTGCAATGGCTCAGGGATACCCGCGCGTCCCCGGAAACGGTCGAGAATGATCTCGCCCGACCGGTACGCGTTAGCCGCTGCGATCGCAGCAGCCTGAGACATGCTGCCGTAGAAAATTCCGTGTGGCAAGCACACGAGGTTGGCGGCGTACCGATCGCCGCCAACGTGTGACGTTTCCCACACCCTTTCTGGCAGTTTTTCCGCCAGAGCACGGGCGAGGGGCAGTCCGATGCGGGCGCAGCACGCGTTGCGCTTGGCATGCGTGCACACCAGAAATACCGGCTCGTCTTCAAGTATGCAGGACTCGGGGACCACTCCGGCCACCAGCGCGTCCAGGTCAAGATCGTCAGGACCTGCGATGACGCCGCCGGCGAGCCATGGCCGGTCGCCGATCCCGTACCCGACTAGCACGCGGATGCCCTGATCCCGCGTCCGGGTGCGGCGGCCCGGTCGGCGGATGAGCTGCGGCCTGATGCCCCGGGCGAGCGCCCGCGCCACCAGTTCGGCGATGTTCTCAGGAAGTTCGAAGCTTTCCAGGTGTGACGGCCACGGGCCCGCGTACTCGACGAGGAGCCAGAGCCGCGCGCCCGCCGTGGCGCTCGCGAGAGTGGGGACGCCACCCGTGTGACATCCCCTCGCGTGTTCGCAGCCCTTCGCCACACCTTCCCCCTTCCAACGGTTAGGTAAGACTAACCTAACGGGTTGGGGAGGATCAGCCGAACATGCCCTCCGCGGCCTCCAGAGCCCGTACGCGGTCCGCCGCCACCAGGCCGATCCGGGTGCGCCGGTCGAGCAGGTCGCCGGCGTCGAGCGCGCCCTCGTGCCGCACGGACCAGAGCAGGTCGCCCCGGGTCAGGCCGAGACCGACCGGCTCGGGACAGGACTCCACCAGCGGCCGGACCGCCGCCGCCTCCGCGCCGTAGCGCTCGGCAAGCCTGCGCGGCGTCCCCGCGGCCGGCCGGCCCGCTCCCACCAGCGGGATGGCGGCCGTCCGGCCCGGGCCCGCGCGCAGCCCGCGCACCGCGACCGCCCGGTCCACGGCGTCCTGGGCCATCCGCCGGTAGGTGGTCAGCTTGCCGCCGACGACCGTGACGAGCCCGCCCGAGGACAGCACCGCGTGCCGCCGCGACAGATCCGCCGTGCGCCCGCCCGCCCCCGGGTCCCCGCGCCCGTCCCCGTACCCGCCCGTGTGCCCGTCTCCGTATCCGCTCGCGTGCCCGTCCGTGTGCCCGTCCCCGTGCCCGCCCGTGTGCCCGCCCGTGTGCCCGCCCGTGTGCCCGCCCGTGTGCCCGCCGCCCGCCAGGAGCGGTCTGAGGCCCGCGTACGCGCCCGCCACGGCCTTCCTCGGCACTTCGATCTCCAGGACGCCGTTCAGCACGTCCAGGAGCGTCCTGACGTCCTCCTCGGGCGCCTCGGGGACGTCGGGCACCGGCCCGTCCACCGCGACGTCCGTGAGCCCCACGTACACCCGCCCGTCCGCTTGCGGCAGGACGAGCGCGAAACGGTTGCTCTCGCCCGGGATCGGCACGTGGAGCCCGGCCCGCAGCCCCGGCAGCGCGCCCGCCGCGAGCACCAGGTGGGTGCCGCGCGAGGGCCGCAGCCGCACCCTCGGGTCGAGCCCGCCGGCCCACACGCCGGTCGCGTTGACCACCGCCCGCGCCCTGATCTCGAACTCCTCGCCGGTCAGCTCGTCACGCACCCGGGCGCCGTCCGGGCGCAGCTCCAGCGCGCGGCAGCGGGTCAGGATCCGGGCCCCGTGCGCGGCCGCCGTCCTGGCGACGGCGACCACGAGCCGGGCGTCGTCGAGCACCCGCCCGTCCCACGACAGCAGCCCGCCGCGCAGCCCGTCCGCGCGCAGCACCGGGGCCAGCTCGCGGACCCGGCCCGCCGGCAGCGCCGACGGGCCCGGCAGCAGCCGCCGCGGCGTGCCCGCCGCGCGCCGCAGCCCGTCGCCGAGCAGGTAACCGGTCATCACCGTCGCGGCCCGCGCCCCGGTGACCCCCGGCGTCAGCGGCAGCACGTACGGGTGCGCCCTGACCAGGTGCGGGGCGGTGCGGGTGAGCAGGACGCCGCGCTCCACCGCGCTCTCGTACGCGACCCCCACCTGCCCCTTGGCCAGATAGCGCAGGCCGCCGTGGATCAGCTTGGAACTCCACCTGGAGGTGCCGAAGGCGAGGTCCTGGGCGTCGATCGCGGCGACGTCCAGCCCTCGCGAGGCCGCGTCCAGCGCCGCGCCCGCCCCGGTCGCGCCCAGCCCGACCACCAGCACGTCCACCCGTTCCTCGGCGGTGCGGACCAGCTCGCGCGCCCTCCGGGCGGCGTTCAGCGAGCTGCCCGGCACGACCCCGCTCACCGTCCCGCCGGGCGCGCGAGGTAGGACTCCAGCAGGGTCGCGAGCTCGGCGTCGAGGTCGTCGAGGGTGAGCGGATCGAGCATGGTGGGCGCCGACAGCAGGAACGACTGGGCGACCAGCAGCACCGCCCTGGCCCTGCGCGGGTCCCCGAGGGCGGGCTCCAGCACCGCGAGCACCGCCTCCTGGCTGGCCCCCCGCCGGTCGAGCAGGTAGGGGAGCAGCAGCTCGGGATCCGCCTCCACGATCTTGCGCCAGAGCGGGTGCCCGCGCAGCCCGCGCACCCCGGCCACCACCGCGCCCACCGGATCGGCCAGGTCGAGCCCGCTGATCACCCGGACCCACTCGCGCGTCATCAGGTCGGCGACCAGCGCCCGCATGTCCGGCCAGTGCCGGTAGATCGTCATCCGCGAGACCCCGGCCCGCCGCGCCACGTCCGTGAGCGTGGTGCGGCGCACCCCGTAGGCCAGCACGCAGTCGCGGGCCGCGTCCAGCACGCCGTCATTGTGACGAATAGCCGTCATATGTCACAGTGTAACCGTGCGATCGGAACCGATGCTCTGGTCCGGCTGGGGCGACCCGGCCAAGGCCCGCGAGCTTCCAGAACAGGTCCGCCGGCTGCTCCACGATCTGCTGGGCGTGCGCGCGCCGGCGGTCCCCGCCGCCGGGCTGGAGTCCGTACGGATGCCGCCCGCCGCGCTGGAGCCCCGGCTGCTCGACGCGCTCGCCGGCCTGGTCGGCGACGGGCACGTGCTGACCACGCACGAGGCGCGGGTCCGGCACGCCCGCGGCAAGTCCACCCCCGACCTGCTGCGGATGCGCGCGGGGGACGGCGCCGGCGCGCCGGACGCCGTCGTGCTGCCCGGCGGCCACGACGAGGTGGCGCGGGTGCTGCGGCTGTGCGCGGCCGAGCGGATCGCGGTCGTGCCGTTCGGCGGCGGCACCTCCGTCGTCGGCGGGCTCACCGCCGCCCGCGACGGCTTCGCCGGGGTGATCTCGCTCGACCTGGGCCGGATGGACCGGCTGGTCGAGGTCGACACCGAGTCGATGACCGCGGTGTTCGAGCCCGGCGTGCCCGCCCCCGAGGCCGAGCGCCTGCTGGCCGCGCACGGCCTCACGCTGGGCCACTTCCCCCAGTCCTTCGAGTACGCCACGCTGGGCGGCTTCGCCGCGGCCCGCTCCAGCGGCCAGGCGTCGGCCGGATACGGCCGCTTCGACGACATGGTGACCGGGCTGACCGTCGCCACCCCCGAGGGCGACCTGGACCTGGGCCGGGCGCCCAAGTCGGCGGCCGGGCCCGACCTGCGCCAGCTCGTGCTCGGGTCCGAGGGCGCCTTCGGCGTCATCACCTCGCTCCGGCTGCGGGTGCGCCGCGCCCCGGCCGAGAAGGTGTACGAGGGCTGGCGCCTGCCCGGCTTCGCCGCCGGCACGGCCGCGCTGCGGGCGCTCGCCCAGGACGGCCCGCTGCCCACGGTCCTGCGGCTCTCCGACGAGACCGAGACCATGATCGGCCTGGCCCGCCCCGACCGGATCGGCGGCGGCGAGGCCGGCTGCCTGGTGATCGCCGGCTACGAGGGCGCCTCGGTGTCCGCCCGCCGCGAGGCCGCCGCCGCGGTGCTGTCCGGCCACGGCGGCGTCCCCCTCGGCGAGGAGCCCGGTCAAGGGTGGGCGCACGGCCGCTTCTCCGCGCCGTACCTGCGCGACTCGCTGCTCGCCGCCGGCGCCACAGTGGAGACGCTGGAGACGGCCGGCTTCTGGGCCGACCTGCCGCGCCTGTACGACGCGGTCCGGCTCGCGCTGCTCGGCGCGCTCGGCTCGCCGCTGGTCATGTGCCACATCTCCCACGTGTACGAGACCGGCGCGTCGCTCTACTTCACCGTCGTCACCGCGCAGGAGGACGACCCGGTGGCGCAGTGGGAGCGGGCCAAGGAGGCGGCGAACACCGCCATCGTCGAGGCGGGCGGCACGATCTCGCACCACCACGGGGTCGGCCGCGACCATCGCGCCGCCTACGCCGCCGAGATCGGCCCGCTCGGCGTGGCGATCCTGCGCGCGGTCAAGGACCGGGTGGACCCGCGGGGGGTGCTGAACCCGGGAGCGCTCGTCTAGTCGAGCTCGACGACCCTGGACGCCTCCTCCGCCGCCTCGGCGGCCTCGCCGAAGCGGCGGAGCGCCCTGTAGGCGGCGGCCAGCGCGTGCAGGGAGCGCGCCAGCGGGGCCCCGCCCGCCCTCCTGGCCAGCGCCACCGACTCCTCGGCCGGGGGCAGCGCCTCGGCCGGGCACTTACGTCTCAGCTGCAGGGACGCCTCCATGATCAGGGCGCGCACCAGCAGGGAGGTGTGCTCGGGGTGCTCGGCCGCCAGATCGCGGCTCATCGCCACGGCACGGCTCACCTGGCGCAGCGCCTCGCGCGCGCTCCTCGTGGCGGCGTACGCGAGCAGGCCCTCGACGGCATCCACCTGCGTGGTGTTCCGCCTGAGCGCGTCATCGGAACCGTTCCGGGCCATGGCTAGCCCTCCCCTTGGCGACGACAACCGCTTGCTTGGGGCGACTGAGGTTACACCATCGTGAACCAGCTGTGTCGGCAACGGCACGCTCTGTTCGGATGCGCGCGACGTGATCTACGGGCAAAGATGGGGTCATGGTGGAATCAACGGCTGAACGGGGGAAGCGGGCATCCTCGCGGGTGTCCGAGGAGGGCGCCGGATGGGTGTGCCAGGAGATCGGCACGTTCGACCGGCTGCGGCCGAAGGACGAGGGCTTCACCTGGCTGAACCCGGTCACTCTGTGGAAGTCCCGCAACGAGATCCTCGCCGGCCTGTTCGGCGACCCGTCCGGCGAGGTGCGCGAGCAGTGGGTGGCCGCCCTGCGCGGGCGCGGCACGGACCCCGATCTCCGGATCGCGCCCGAGGCCGGCGAGAGCTTCGACTTCCTGCTCGTCGGCGACACCGGTGAGGGCGACGCGTCCCAGTACGCGGTGGTGCCCGGCATGCTGAAGGCGGGGGAGGGCACCGCGTTCGCGATCCTGGCCAGCGACATCATCTACCCGGCCGGGTCGGGCAACGACTACCGCGACAAGTTCTTCCGCCCTTACCAGGACTACGACGCGCCGATCTACGCGATCCCCGGCAACCACGACTGGTACGACGGGCTCGGCGGGTTCATGCGGGTCTTCTGCGACGCCTCGCTCAAGCCCAGGCCCGACCGGGGGCTGCGCGGGCTGCTGTGGCGCAAGCCCGAGACGATCGACGAACCGGCCCTGGCCGAGGCCCGCGCGCTGCGTGGCCGCCCGGCCCAGCAGGCGACGCAGCCCGGCCCGTACTGGGTGATCGACACCCCGAGCCTGCTCATCGTGGGCGTCGACACCGGCATCAAGGGCACCATCGACAAGGGCCAGACCGCGTGGCTGCGCCGCGTGTCGCTCGACCCCCGGCCGAAGCTCCTGGTCACGGGCAAGCCGATCTACACCGGCAACGCCTACAAGCCCTCCGCGCTGGAGGGCGGCGGCACCATCGACGACATCGTGCGCGACCCGCGCCACCGCTACGTGGCGGCCATCGGCGGCGACGTGCACAACTACCAGCGCTACCCGGTCCAGGTCGGCGACCGGGTCATCCAGTACGTCGTGTCCGGCGGCGGCGGCGCGTTCATGCACGCCACCCACACCATCCGGCGCGTCGACGTGGGCGGCGTGCACGAGGACGACTACCGCTGCTACCCGCTGCGCGGCGACTCGCTGTCCTTCTACAGCCAGCTCTACGCCAAGCGGCTGCGGATGAAGTGGCTCTGCCTCACCCCTGACGAGGCCGCCTGCATCATGGCCGAGCAGATCAAGAACACGCCGGTGCGGCCGGCCGGCGGCGCCGTGACGATCACCCGGCGGATGCGGTGGGCGGCGCGGTTGCTCGGGTCCTGGCCGTGGCCGTTCCGGCTGCCGGTGGACCGGGTGTTCCAGCACTTCCTGTCCGAGCTGTCCGACTGGGACACCCCGCCGTTCTTCAAGCAGTTCCTGCGCCTGTCGGTCACCCCCGAGGCGCTCACCATCCGGTGCCACGCCGCCACCGGGTGCCTGCGGCAGGAGCTCGAACCCCCCATCGAGGACGAGGTGCGCATCTCTTTGTCGTAGCCGCCTGGCACCCTGGAGTCGTGTACGTGGTGCTGGCCGGAGAGCGGCTCCTTCCCGCGGGCGGGCCGCCCCGCCCCGCCGGGCCCGGCGCGGTGCGCGAGCTGGAGGCGTCGCGGCCGCGGTGGGTGTGGGCCGACACCCGCGAGGCCTACCCGCCGCTGCTCGCCGCCGGGGTGCGGGTCTCCCGCTGCCACGACCTCGCACTCACCGAGGCCCTGCTGCTGGCGTACGAAGCGCGTCACGGGGAGCCGCGCTCGGCCAGGGCCGCGCACGCCAGGCTGCACGGCCGGCCCGTCCCCGACGACGCGCCGGAAGATCCCGGCACGCTCTTCGCGCCCGAGCCGCTGCCCCCGGAGGCGGTGGCCGAGGTGCTCGCCGACCAGCTCGCCCGGATCGCGGCGCTGCCCGATCCCGGCCGGTTCCGGTTGCTGGCCGCCGCCGAGTCCGCCGGCGCGCTCATCGCCGCCGAGATGAGCCACGACGGCATGCCCTGGCGCAGGGACGTGCACGACGCGCTGCTCGCCGAGATGCTCGGGCCCCGGCCGGTCCACGGCATGCGGCCGGCCAAGCTGCAGGCGCTGGCCGACCGGGTGTCGGCGGCGTTCGGCCATCCGGTCAACCCCGATTCGGTGCAGCAGCTGGTCAAGGCCTTCAAGGGGGCCGGGGTGGCGATCAAGTCCACCCGGTCCTGGGAGCTCAAGCAGGTCGGCCATCCGGCGGTCGAGCCGCTGCTCGCCTACAAGGAGCTGGCCAGGCTCCACAGCTTCCACGGCTGGGCGTGGGCCGACCAGTGGGTGCGCGGCGGCCGCTTCCGGCCCGAATACGTGGTCGGCGGCGTGGTCTCCGGCCGCTGGGCGACCAGCGGCGGCGGCGCCCTGCAGATCCCCAAGGTGCTGCGCAGGGTGGTGGTGGCCGACGACGGGTGGGCTCTCGTCGTCGCCGACGCCGCCCAGCTGGAGCCGCGGGTGCTCGCCGCGATGGCGGGCGACGCCGGGCTGGCCGCCGCGGCGGGGGAGATCGACCTCTACTCGGCGCTGGCCGGCTCGTTCGGCGGCCAGCGCGACCACGCCAAGATCGCGATGCTGTCGGCGATGTACGGCGGCACCAGCGGCGACGCCGCCCGGCTGCTGCCCGTCATGCGCCGGCGCTTCCCGAAGGCCTACCAGTTCGTCGAGGACGCCGCCAAGGCCGGGGAGGAGGGCAGGCTCGTGCGGTCCTGGCTCGGGCGCACCAGCCCGCCGCCGTCCGCGTCCTGGCGCGAGCTCGTCTCCGGCCCCGAGGGCGGCCGGGCGGCGCGCGACCGGGGCAGGTTCACCCGCAACTTCGTGGTCCAGGCCACCGCCGCCGAATGGGCGCTGTCGCTCATGGGGGTGCTGCGCGGCCTCCTGCCCCGCCCGGCCCGGCTGGTGTTCTTCCAGCACGACGAGGTCATCGTGCACTGCCCGCTCGACCTGGCCGAGCAGGTGGCGGACGCGGTGGGCGCCGCGGCGGCCGAGGCGACCCGGCTGCTGTTCGGGGCCACTCCGGTGCGCTTCCCGATGGAGGCGGTCGCGGTCAGCTGCTACGCGGACGCCAAATAGCGCCCGACCGGCGGGCCGCCAGCGCCAGCCACACCCCGGCCAGCGCCACCATCACGCCCACGCCCGCACCGAGCACCCCGTACGACAGACCGCCCACGATCACGCCGGCCAGCACCGTGCCGGTCGCCCCGCACACGTTCATGAGCAGGTCCGACAGCCCTTGGACGGCCGTGCGGCCGTCGATCGAGACCGACTCGCTGACCAGCGCGGAGCCGGCCACCAGCCCGCACGACCAGCCCAGGCCGAGCACGAACAGCGCCACCGTCACCTGCCACACCTGGTGGCCCGCCGTGGCCGCCAGCACGGCGGAGACCAGCAGCAGGCCCATGCCGAGCAGCAGCACTGGCACCCGGCCCGCCTTGTCCGCCAGCCAGCCGACCACCGGCGACATCACGTACATGCCGGCGATGTGCAGGCTGATCACGATGCCGATCACGTCCAGCTCGGCGCCGTCGTGGTGCAGCTTGACCGGGGTCATCGACATGATCGACACCATCGCGGTGTGGCTGACGGCGATCATCACCAGGGCCTGGCGGGCCATCGGCGTGGTGCGCAGGATCCGCCACGCGGTGCGGACCGTCCGCTTGCCCGCCTCCGTCGAGGGTTTCCTGCCGTCGTGCTCCCTGGCCAGCTTGAGCGGGTCGGGACGCAGGCCGGCGAAGACGATCAGCAGCGCCAGCGCGAACGCCAGCGCGGCGAACGCGAACGGCCCGGCCTTCCCCACCAGCCCGGCCTCCATGCCGATCCGGTCGGCCGGCTCGGCCAGGTTGGGGCCGGCCACCGAGCCGACCGTCGCCGCCCACACCACCAGCGACAGGTGCCGGGCGGCGTGGTTCCTGGGCGACAGGTCGGTGGCCGAGTAGCGGGCCGCCAGGTTGCCCGCGCTGCCGCCGCCGACCAGCACCAGCCCGGCCAGCAGCAGCTGCCAGTTGCCGAGGTTGATGGCGACGACCGAGATGGCGCAGCCGAGCAGCGCCGCCAGGTACGCCAGCGCCAGGCCGGACCGCCTGCCGCCCTTGCTCGACGCCTTGGCCGTCGGCAGGGCGAGCAGGGCCGCCCCCAGCACCGTCGCGGTCCCCGCGAAGCCGCTGATCATCGTCGACCCGGAGAGCTGGTCGACCACCACCGAGCTGAGCGCCAGTCCGACGGCGACTCCGACGCCGCCCACGATCTGCGCGGCCGAGAGCACGATCAGAGTGCGGCGCTGGACGGCCCGGAGATGGGCGGAGGGCGAGGCGTCAGCGGTCGTGGGGGTGCTGGTCACCCGTGAAGTCTCGCATAGCCCCAGAGATCACCCCAAAACGTTGTTTTTGGGACTACAACACTGTGACGGGGTCACCTCGCCTGATCACGCCCGTGCCGTCGGGGATCAGGTTGACGCCGAACCACACCTTGCCGTCCCACCTGCGGTGACGGCTCAGGGTGCGGATCGGCTCCTTGCCCTTGGCGTAGGTGTCCGGGTCGACGGTCGTCAGCACGCAGCGGTCGCATCCCTTGGCGGCCCGGAACTCCGCCTCGCCGATCCGCAGCCGCCGCCACCCGTCCTCGGCGAACGCCTCGTCCGCGCCCTCCACCACCACGCTGGGCCGGAACCTGCGCATGTCCAGCGGCCGCGGGATCTCCTCGCCCAGTTCGGCCGCCGTCTCCGCGACCCAGTCGCCGAGCCGGGCCAGCGAGGCCGTCGTGGTGAGCAGCAGCGGGTAGCCGTCGGCCAGGCTCACCCGGTCGCCGGGCAGGCCGTACGCGGGATCGACCGGGCGCCGGGTGGGGTCGTCCAGCCAGGCCAGCCTGGCGGGCCGCCCGATCAGCGCGGCCATCCACGCGGCCGCGTCGTCCCCGCAGTCGGTCACCTCCACCGGCGTCCCCCAGACGTTCGCCGTGAACCTGCGCGAGGTGGGGACGACGCGCAGCGGGTCGGCGTGCGGGCCGGTGAGTTTGATCGCGGCGCCGTCGGCCAGGGCCACGCAGGCCAGCATGATCGGATGCTCGCGGGCGGTGATCGGCTCGCCGCGCTCGTCCACGACGAGGTAGCGCCGGTCGCCGGCCAGCCCCCACGGCTGCACCTCGGCCTCGGCCACCTCGTGCCCAGAGGTGGATTTGATGGGATAGAAGAAGATGCTCCCCAGCCTCATGTGCAGACCGTACAACATCACGATCTGACTTCCGGGCCTTCCACCAGGAAGGACGCCGGGTCAGGTGGACTGGCGGAAGGTGTCGAAGAAGACCTTGCGGGCCCCGGACTGGTCGTCCCAGACGAGCTCCGGCATGTCGAAGGTGATCGTGAAGGCCGTCTTGTCGTCGACGGTGACGAACCGGGTGAGCGCGTGCATGGGCACCTCGTTCTCGGCGGCGTAGGTGTACTCCCAGTCGGTCGCCTTCCAGCCGCGGTAGTCGGTCTCCTGCAGCTGCACCTGGATGTAGCCGTCCCTGCCGCCGTCCGCCTCCTCGCGGGTCAGCTCCGACAGGCCGCCGTCGGCCTGGGGCGCCACCTGGGCGACGATCACCTCGATGCCCGAGTCCTTCGGCCCGGTGATCGTGGTCTGGCCGCCCGAGGTGCTCAGCTTCCAGCCCTCGGGCACGCCCACGCTGAACCCCGGCGGGGTCTCCTCGACGTACCCGTCGGGCACCGGGGAGGCCTCGGCCCGCGCCGGGGCGCTGCTGGCGACCGAGAGCGGGGTCGTCACGGGCTCGACGGAACCGCTCGACGCGTAGATCATCAGCGCGGCCACCACGGCGACCACGGCCGCCACGGCGGCGACGATCAGCAGCGGCGTCGGCCGCCCGTCGCGCACCCAGGCGTTGCCGTTCTCGTCCGGGCTGCGCCGGCTGGTGGTGGGCCGGCCGGCGGAGGTCCGGTGGGGACCGCCGGGCAGCTGGGCCAGGCGGCTGCGGCCGACGTCCTTGGACAGCCTGTGCGACTGGTCGCGCAGGTCGTCGTCGGTCGCCAGCGGCCACCGGCCGGAGGCGCTCACGCTGCGGCTGTCGCTGGTCAGCGGCAGGATGGGCGGCGCCGGTTGCTCACCGGAGTCACCCGGCCCCCGCGCGCGGCCCACGCCGGGGAAGGACAGGCCGTCCGGCTCCGGGTAGGCGCCGGACGCCCCGCCCGGCGTCGCGTACGGTCCGGACGCGCCTCCCGGCGTCGAGTAGGGGCCCGACGTCTCCTGTCCCGGCAACGGGTACGGGCCGGACGTGTCGTGTCCGGGCAGCGGGTACGGGCCTGACGTGCTGCCCGGTGACGGGTAGCCGCCCGGGGCCGGGTCCGACAGCGACCTCGGGGCCGCCGAGCCGCCGAGCCCCGGAAGGGAGTGCGGGCCCGAGGAGAACGCGTCGAACTCCGGCTTCCGCAACTGGTCGGTCCGGTGACCGGACGTCGTGTCGTAGGGAATGCCGTACCCGTCGGAAGGGCTGTTCTCCGGGTCGTACGGGACGCGCACCGGGCCCGAGGGCGTCTCCACGATCCGCGAGGGCAGCGGCCCCGACGGCGGCCCCGACGGCGGCTCCAGCGGCGGCAGCAGCCCGGCGGGCGTCGAGTCGCCCAGCGTGGGCAGCGGCGCGGGCGTCTCCGGGGTGCGCGGCCGTACCGAGCCGTGCGCGAGCAGCACCCGCTCCAGCCGGTCGGCGACCTGGTCGGCGGTGAGCCGCGCGGCCGGGTTCTTCTGCAGCAGCCCCTCGATCACCGGCAGCAGCGCGCCGGCGCGCTGCGGCCTGGACGGCTCCTGCGTGAGCACCGCGCCCAGCACCGCGACCGCGTCAGGACCCTCGTACGGGGGACGGCCCTCGACGGCCGCGTACAGCGTCGCCCCGAACGACCACAGGTCGGCCGCCGCCGAGATCGGCTGCCCCGACAGGCGCTCCGGCGGGATGTACGCGGGCGAGCCCATGAGCAGCCCGGTCTGGGTGATCGTGACGTCGCCCTCGACGGCGGCGATGCCGAAGTCGGTCAGCACCACCCGGTCGGCGGTGAGCAGCACGTTGCCCGGCTTGACGTCGCGGTGCAGGATGCCGGAGGCGTGCGCGTGCCGGAGCGCGTCGAGCACCCGGATGGCGATCTCGGCGGCCTGGATCACCGGCAGCGGGCCGCTCTGCCGCACCGCCTGCTCCAGCGACCAGGCGCGGACCAGCTCCATGACGATCCACGGGCGGCCGTCCTCCTCCACCACGTCGTGCACGGTGACGATGCCGGGGTGCTGCAGCCGCGCGGCCGACCTGGCCTCGCGCAGCACCCGCCGGTGCGCCGCCTGCTTGCCCGCGTGGTCCAGGCCGAACGGCAGGATGAGCTCCTTGACCGCCACGTCCCTGTCGAGCAGCACGTCGTGGGCGTGCCACACCATGCCCATGCCGCCCCGGCCGACGGGCGACATCAGCCGGTAACGCCTGCCGACGAGCTTGCCCTGGCTCTGTGGAGTGCCGCCTTCAGCGCCGGGGCCGCTGAGCACGCGGTCGGCTGCCATGTCCCGCCCCCATCTCCAGCCTCAAAGGTCACACAAGTCACGCCGTGGTTTCACCTCATGGGATTCGTCACCATATAGGCACGTGAACCGGGGCGAAACCATAGTGTCGCTTTTCGGGGGTTGACGTGCGGTTTCGCTATACCTCGAATGGATCAGCCACCGCGTCCGACAGCGCCCGCAGAGCTGCCGTGAACGCCTCCGCGGGAGGGCTGACGAGCCCCGCGCCGACCTGTCCGGTGCCCGCGATCCTGCCCGCGATGCCGGTGTTCACCACGGGCAGCAGACCGGTCCTGGCGACGAGCGTGACGTCGATGCCGGTGGGCGTGCCGCGGAAGCCGAGCCCCGGGATCTGGTAGGCGGGATGCTCCGCCAGCGTGATCTCGTACATCGACCGCGTGGCGGCCACCGCGTCCGCGACCTCGCCGCCCACGAACCGGACGATGGCCGGGGCCGCCGCCATCGCGAACCCGCCCAGCCCGGACGTCTCGGTGATGGTGGAGTCGCCGATGTCCGGGTTGGCGTCGCCGGGCCCGTACGCGCCCAGGTACAGGCCGTCCGGCACCCCGGCCGGCCCGGTGAACCATCGGCCGCCGAGCCCCGACACCTGCACGCCGAAGTCCGTGCCGTTCCGCGCCATGGCCACGACCAGGGTCGAACCCGGCACGTCCCGGGCCGCGTCGGTGCTCACCTTGGCCGCGGCCATCCCCGCGTTGAGGAAGAAGTGGTCGTTGCCGGCGATGAAGCGCAGCACCTCCGACGCGTGGCCCGGCGCCGCGTCCGAGATCGCCGGGGCCAGCTCGCGCAGCAGCAGCGAGGTCGCCGCCCGGTTGCGGTTGTGCAGCTCGTCGCCCATCTGCAGCGCCTGCGCGATGAGCGACCGCAGGTCCAGCGGCCCGGTCAGCCCGATCGCCGCCGACAGCGCGGGCCCGAGCACGCCGTCCATCCAGCGCAGCCGGTCGAGCACCTCGGGCCCGTACGCGCCGTAGCGCAGCACCTTGCCCAGGCCCTCGTTGAGCGAGCAGTACGCGGTGCCGCCGTGCTCGGTGTCGCGCACCTCGAACAGCCACATGGACGGGCTGACGACGCCCGCCATCGGGCCCACGGCCGCGTGCTGATGACACGGCTCCAGCCGCACCTCCCCGGCGGCGAGCCTGGCCGCCGCCTCCCGCTCGTCGTCCGCGTACCCCTCGAACAGCATCGCGCCGATCAGCGCACCGCGCATCGGGCCCGACGCCCGCTCCCAGGTGATCGGCGGGCCCGCGTGCAGGAACGTGCGCTCCGCCGTCCGCAGCACCTCCGACGCCCGCCGTACGCCGGCCAGCTCCGGGCGGGCCGAGACCAGGCGGCGCACCGCCAGGTCGTTGGCCGCCTGCCTGCGCGGGTCGGCGAGCACCCTGGCCAGGGCGTCCGCGGTGCCCGCGAGGGGCGGGCGCCAGGAGACGCCGGTGACGGCGGCGGCCTGCTCGCGCAGCGCGTCCGCGAGCAGGCCGGCGCCGGCCGTGATGACGTGGGGCGGGCCGTCGAGCAGTGTCATAGCGAGTCCCTGGCGTGCCGGGCGGCTTGCGCGTTGGAGGTGAACACGACGGCGCCGGCGTCGCGGAAGGCCGCGGCCTGCCGGAGCAGGTCCTGCGGGTCGGCCTCGGTGCCGATCAGCGCGACCACCACGGCGGCGGGCAGGGCGGCGATCGCGGGGGCGAGCCGGGCGGCGGGATCGGGGTCGGCGGCGTGGCCGAGCACCACGTCCATGAGCACCACGCCGCCAGGCGGCACCTTGCCCAGGGCCTCCAGCCGCAGCGTGGGGTCGATCATCGGGTGCGCCCGGCCCCGGGTGTAGACGTCGTCCCCGTAGTCGGTGAACTCCCCGGCCCCGGCGATCAGCGCCGCCTCGGCGCACAGCGTCCCACCGGAGTAGATCCCGATCAGCGGCCCGGGATCTTCGCCGGCCACCGTCACGGCTCTCCGGGCGGAGCCGTCCCAGCAGGGCCAGGCGGGCACCGGGCGGCCGAGGGCGCGCAGGGCGGCCTCGGCGGCGGCGGTGAGGTCGGTGCCGGAGCCGAGCAGCGCCTCCACGACCGGCGTGCGCAGCGACTCCACCACCTGCCGCACGGTCCCCGCCACCTCCGGGTCCGGCGGCTTGGAGACCAGCACGATCAGCTCCGTGGCCGGGTCCTCGTCCAGCATGCGCAGCGCCCGCACCGTCGAGAGCCCGCCGACCGCCGCCGACAGGTCCCTGCCGCCGACGCCGAGCACGTGGCTGACCCCCACGCCCGCGAGGTCCAGCAGGCAGCTCACCTGCTGGGCGCCGGTCCCCGACGCGGCCACCAGCCCGACGGGCCCGGGACGCAGCACGTTGGCGAACCCCAGCCCCACCCCGCCGACCACGGCCGTGCCGCAGTCGGGTCCCATGACGAGCACGCCGCGCTCGTCCGCGCGCTCCTTCAGCAGCCGCTCCGACCCGACCGGCACCCCGTCGCTGAAGACCATGACGGGCAGCCCGGCCTCGATCGCGTCCATCGCCTCGGCGAAGGCGTGCTCGCCCGGCACCGACACCAGCGCCAGGTCCGCGCCGCCGCCGCGCGCCGCCGAGCGGGTGGTCAGCGGCGGCTGCTCGGCCTCCCGCGCCGGCCCCGCCGAGGAGAGCTCCGCCAGGTGGCGGTCCAGCTCGTGCGCCGCCGCCGCGGTGTCCGGCCCGCGCAGCGCGACCAGCAGGTCGCCCGGACCGGCCGGAGGCAGCTCGAAGCCCAGGTCGCGGGCCAGCTCAAGGTTGAGCTCCGTGGCCATGGCGACGATCGCCACCGCCGTGCCAGGCAGCTCGGACAGCGCCCTGCTCACCCGCATCAGCGCCACCGAGTCGTGGTAGACGCCCTCGCGTACGAAGACCGTGTCGTTCATCCCCGTCCCCCCAGCGCGCGTACGGTCTCCAGCCCGATCGCGATGCCCTGCGCCAGGTCGGCGCCCGAGGTGTGGCCCAGCCCGCACAGCCGGCGCAGCGCCGGCCCCAGCGGCTGCCGCCCGGTCAGGCCGCGCAGCACCGCGAGCACCTCCGGGCACGCCTCGCCGCGCGCCGCGCAGTGCAGCAGCGTCGCGGAGATCGGCGTGGTACGGGTGCGCGCGTCGAACGTGACGGTCGCCCCCAGCCACCCGGCCAGGTCGACCGCCCGCGCGGTGCCGGTCGCCGCACCCAGGTGGCGCAGCGTCACCAGCAGCCCCGCCAGCACGTCGTCGCCGCTCGGCGTCAGCCCGGGACCGAGGCCGACCAGCCGCTCGGCCGCCGTCACCGCGCCCAGCAGCCACCCGGAGGCGCAACTGGCCGCCAGCAGCTCGACCGCGTCGTTGCCGTCCAGGCCCGGCGTGCCCCGCCCGGCCAGCGCCGACGGCGGCGGCAGCGTCGCGGGATCGACCTCGCCCAGCCGCGGAGACGGATCCCACCAGCGGCGGGCGCGCAGGCTCAGCCCGCCGACGTCCACCGAGCCGTCGCCCACGAAGGCCTCGTCACCCATGGTCACGCGCGGCAGCGCTCCTGCGAGCAGCATCGAGTTCGGCAGCCGGGTGGCAGGTCCCGTCACCACGGCGATCACCGCGGGCTCCAGCTCGGTCCTGACCTCCAGGTAGATCCCGGCGGGGAACGCGGCGAGCACCCGGGCGGGCCGCCTCGAAGCCTCCAGGACCGGGCGCACCGCGGTGCTCGCGGCGCCCGTGACGTGCGCGCGTACCCGCCTCACGTGAGTACCGACCGTCACCGGACCTCCCTACCGACCCTGGACCTGACCGTAGAACGGGCCCGGCAACCGCCCGTACGGAGAAATTTGCCAACAGTCAGCGGGAAGACTGGCTCTTCCTGACAGACGGTATGTGGGGCCACAATCTGTACATGGAGCCCCCAGTTCGTCTCGCCAGCACGGGAACGATCATCCACGGCGTGTCCGTCGGAGAGTTGCTGGGCGTGTCGACTCTCGCGGAGGCCCGGCTGATCGCGGGGGAGAGCGGTCTGGGCCGTATCGTGCAACGCCTCAACGTCATGGAGGTGCCCGACATCCTGGCCTGGGTGAAGCCGCACGAGCTGCTGCTCACCACCGGCTACCCGCTGCGCAACACGCCGCAGTCGCTCGGCCGCCTGGTCGCCGACCTGGACGAGCGCGGGCTGGCGGCGCTGGCCATCAAGCTCGGACGGTACGTCGACGAGCTGCCGTCGGCGATGGCCGAGCAGGCGGACCGGCTCGGCTTCCCGCTCATCCTGCTGCCGAACGACGTCGGTTTCGACGACATCCTCAACCAGGTGCTCACCGACATCCTCAACCGGCAGGCGGCCGTGCTCGTCCGCGCCGAGGAGGCGCACCGGGCGCTGGTGCAGGTGGTGCTGGCCGGCGGCGGGCTGGACGAGGTCACCACGGAGGTGGCGGCGCTGCTGGACGTGTCGGTGGCCGCCGTCGACGGCCGCGGCCGGGTGCTGGCGTCGGCGGGCCCGCACGAGGCGGCGCTGCGCGAGTCCATCACCCGCGACTGGCCGCCCGGCGCGGCCGCGTCGCCCGGCGCCCGCACCGCGGTGTCGGTGCCGGTGATCGCGGGCGGGCACCACCACGGCCGGATCGTCGCCTACAGCCCGTCCGGCGACATCCGCGACAGCGACGTCGGCATCCTGGAACGTGCCGCCACCGTGGCCGCGCTCGCCGTCACCCGGCAGGAGGCGGTGAACGCGGTCGAGAGCAAGTACCGCGCCGACTTCCTGCGCGACGTGCTCACCGGCCGGGCCGGCTCCGCCGAGCGGGTGGTGGTCAGGGCGCGGGCGTTCGGCTGGGACCTGGAGCGGCCGGTGACCGTGCTGGTGGCCGAGCTCGACCCCGACGGCGACGAGCGCACCGCCCAGGACCGGCTGGTGACGTGCTGGACGGCCGCGATGCGCCGGCACGACCCGCGCGGCGCGGTGGCCGGCTTCTCCCACGAGGTGGTGGCCGTGGTGGACGCCTCGGTGGACGCCTCCCGCATCGCCAAGGACGCCGCCTCGGCCTTCGCCGACACGCCGCCCGTGACGTTCTCCACCGGCACCTCCCGCCCCAGCCGGGGGCCCGAGACGTTACCGGAGGCGTACTCGCAGGCGCTGAAGGCGGCCCGGGTGGGCCGCCAGCTGCACGGGCCCGGCGCCGTCGCGCACTTCGACCAGCTCGGCGTCTACCGGCTGCTGTCGCTGGTCAACGACACCGACGAACTGCACGCGTTCGTCCGGGAGACGCTCGGCCCGCTGGCCTCCGACGACGACGCCGAGAACGCCGACCTGCGCCGCACCCTGCAGGTCCTGCTGGAGACCAACCTCAACGTGGCCGAGACCGCCCGCCGACTGCACTTCCACTACAACACGCTCCGCTACCGCATCGGGAAACTGGAGCGGCTGCTGGGCAACTTCACCGACGACCCGCACCTGCGGCTCAACCTGACCCTGGCCCTGCACGTGCTGAGGATGCGCGGCATCTAGGGTTGGCAGGCGTGGACTTCGAACTGCGCTCCGACTACATCCCGCTCTGCGACCTGCTGAAGTACTGCGGGGTCACCGAGACGGGCGGCCTGGCCAAGATGCTCGTCGCCGAAGGCATGGTGGAGGTGGACGGCGAGGTGGAGCTGCGCAAGACGGCCAAGATCCGCTCCGGCCAGGTCGTCACCGGTGAGGGCTTCACCATCCACGTCCACTGACGATCACCGGCCCCGCCGGGCAGAAGTGCGCAACGGGACCACTGGTCAACCGGGCAGATTTGGCAGATCATGCCCGTGTACCAGCGCACCTGCTGGCCTAATGTGCCCGCAAGCAGCGGCCCGGTGAAAAGGGGTTCACATGGCATTCGGGTGGACCAAGCACGGCGACGGCAAGCATCTGGCACCAGGCGAGGTGGTGAGGCCGGACGAACGGCTGAGCTGGCCCCGCATGGTGGGGTTCGGCGCCCAGCACGTCGTGGCGATGTTCGGCGCCACGTTCGTCTTCCCCCTGGTGATGGGGCTCAGCCCGAACATGGCGATCATGATGTCCGGGGTCGCCACGATCCTGTTCCTGCTGATCGTCAAGGGGAAGGTGCCCAGCTACCTGGGCACGAGCGCCTCCTTCGTGGGCGGCGTGCTCGCGATCAGGGCGCTGTTCGGCGGCGACTCGCCCGAGGCCAGCTCCGTCGTGGTGGGCGCGATCCTGGTGGCCGGGTTCGTGCTGGCGCTGATCGGCCTCGCGGTCCACTTCCTCGGCGTCCAGGTCATCAACAAGATCTTCCCGCCGCCGGTCACCGGCGCGGTGGTCATGCTCATCGGGTTCGGGCTCGCGTTCGTGGTCGCGGACGTCTACTGGCCGCAGGACCAGTGGATGGCCCTGCTCACGATGCTGATCACGTTCGTCGTCGTGGTGGCGTTCAAGGGCTTCGTCGGCCGCGTCGCCATCCTCGTCGGCCTCGTCGCCGGCTACGTGCTCTCCTGGGCCGCCGACCGGGTCTTCGGCATGGTGCCCGCCTACGACGACGGCGCCGTGCAGGTCGCCGCGCACTTCCGGGTCGACCTCAGCGGGGTGGCCGAGGCCGACTGGTTCGGTCTGCCGCCCGTCACCTGGCCCAGCTTCCACACCTCGGCCGTGCTGCTGGTCCTGCCCGCCGTCATCGCGCTCGTCGCGGAGAACATCGGCCACGTCAAGGCCGTCGGCGAGATGACCAAGACGGACCTCGACCCGTACATGGGCCGGGCGATCGCCGCCGACGGCGTCGCCACCGTGGTCGCCAGCTCGGTCGGCGGCTCGCCGACCACCACCTACGCCGAGAACATCGGCGTCATGGCCGCCACCAAGGTCTACTCGACCGCCGCCTACTACATCGCCGGCGTCATCGCGATCCTGTTCGGCCTGATGCCCAAGTTCGGCGCGCTGGTCTCGGCCACCCCGTCCGGCGTGCTGGGCGGCATCACGGTCATCCTGTACGGGATGATCGGCCTGCTCGGCGCCAAGATCTGGATCGAGAACAGGGTGGATTTCGCCGACCCGGTGAACATGGTCCCGATCGGCGCGGGCATCATCCTGGCCATCGGACCGGTGAAGCAGTTGATCAGCAGCGACTTCAGGCTTGAGGGCATCGCGCTCGGCACCATCGTGGTGGTGGGCGGCTGGCACCTGCTCCGGGTCATCGCCCGCCGCACCCCCGAACCCGTCAGGATCGAGGCAGGGTGAAGCCGCCGCCGTTCGAGTACCACGCCCCCCGCGACCTCGGCGAGGCGCTGGAGATCCTGGCCGGGGCGGGGCCGCGCGGCAAGGTGCTCGCCGGCGGCCAGAGCCTCATCCCGATGCTCAACATGCGGATCGCCGCGCCGGACCACCTGGTCGACATCAACCGGCTCGGCGCGCTGAGCTCGATCGACGCGGGGCCCGGCGGGGTCACCGTGGGCGCGCTGGCCCGGCACGCCGAGGTGGAGCGGGCCGCCCCGCACCCGCTCATGGTCCAGGCGCTCCGGCTGGTGGCCCACCCGGTGATCCGCAACCGGGGCACCGTGGTGGGCAGCCTCGTGCACGCCGACCCGGCCGCCGAACTGCCCGCCGTGCTCGCCGTACTCGACGGCTCGGTGCGCCTGGCACGCCGCGCGCCCGGCGCGTCCGGCCTGCCGGACGGGGTGGTGACCAGGGACGTGCCCGCGGGCGCGTTCTTCACCGGCCCCATGGAGTCGGCGGCCGAGCCGGGCGAGCTGGCCGTCTCCGCGTTCTTCCCCGCGCTGCCGCCGCGCACCGGCACCGCCTTCCGCGAGATCGCCAGGCGGCACGGCGACTACGCGCTCGCCGGGGTGTGCGCGGTCGTGACGCTCGACGAGGACCTGCACATCAGCGCCGCCCGGGTCGGCTGCGTCGGCGTCGGCCCCGTCCCGGTCGTGGTCGACGTGACCGAGGCCTGCGAACGCCGGCCCGCCGCGACCGTCCCCTGGCAGCGGGTCGCCGGGGCCGTACGGGAGCGTGCCGAGCCGGACGGCGACGTGCACGCCTCCGCGGCGTACCGGCTCCACCTGATCGGGGTGCTGGCCGAGCAGGCGGTCAAGGACGCGGCCAGGGAGGCGGCTGGATGAGCACCGGGACGGATTCGAGCCACGAGATCACCCTCGGCGTGAACGGCACCGCCCGCCGCGTGCGGGTGCCGGGCAGGCGGCTGCTGTCCGACTGCCTGCGCCACGACCTCGGCCTGACCGGCACCCACGTCGGCTGCGAGCACGGCGTGTGCGGCTGCTGCACGGTGCTGCTCGACGGCCGGCCGGTGCGCTCCTGCCTGATGCTGGCCGTCACCGCCGACGGGCACGAGATCACCACGGTGGAGGGGCTGGCCGGGCCGGACGGGATGTCGCCGGTGCAGCGGGCGTTCGGCGAGAGCCACGCCCTGCAGTGCGGCTTCTGCACGCCCGGCTTCCTCTGCACGGTGACGGCGCTGCTGGAGGAGAACCCCGCGCCCACCGACGAGGAGGTGCTGGAGGGCATCTCGGGAAACCTGTGCCGCTGCACCGGCTACCAGAACATCGTCAAGGCCGTCCACCGCGCCGCCGAGCTGAGGGCGGAGGAGTCATGACCACCAGGCTGTTCGGAGAGCCGGTGCAGCGCCGCGAGGACCCCCGGCTGCTCACCGGGCAGGGCCGGTTCCTCGACGACCTGGGCTCCGGCGCGCTGGCCGCCGCGTTCGTGCGCTCCCCGCACGCGCACGCCCGCATCCGCGACGTCGACGTCACCGCCGCGCTCGACGTCGACGGCCTGATCGCGATCTACACCTGGGAGGACCTGCCCGAGCGGGTCGGCCGGCCGCTGCCGCTGCTCATCCCGCACCCGGCGCTCACCCACGGCCGCACCGCCTACCCGCTGGCCAGGGAGACGGTGCGGCACGTCGGCGAGCCCGTCGTCATGGTCGTGGCCACCGACCGCTACCTCGCCGAGGACGCCTGCGGGCTCATCGAGGTCGACTACGAGCCGCTCAAGCCGGTCGTCGGCCTGGAGGACGCCGTGCAGAGCGGCCACCTCGTGCACGAGGACGTGCCCGGCAACATCGGCGCCCACCTGGTGCAGGAGGTGCCCTCCGCGTCCGGGCTGAGCGCCGGGGAGGCGATCGACGCCGCCCCGCACACCCTGTCGTTCCGGCTCGACATCGAGCGCAGCGCCAGCACCCCGCTCGAAGGCCGCGGCGTGTACGCCCGCTGGGACGGCGCCGACCTGCGCGTCTACTCCAGCACCCAGACCTCCACCAGCGTCCGCATGGCCATCGCGGCCGCGCTCGGCCTGCCGCTGACCAGCGTCGAGGTCATCGCGCCCGACGTGGGCGGCGGGTTCGGGGTGAAGATCGTGCACCCGTGGCCGGAGGAGATCCTGGTGCCGTGGGCCGCCATGCTGCTCGGCCGCGAGATCAAGTGGACCGAGGACCGGCGCGAGCACTTCATCTCCTCCGCCCACGAACGCGGCCAGGTGCAGCACGTGCGGGTCGGCTTCGACGACGACGGCCGGGTGCTCGGCATGGACGTGCGCATCCTGCACGACCACGGCGCCTACACCCCGTACGGGATCATCGTGCCGATCATCACCTCCACCCAGCTGCTCGGGCCGTACAAACTCGGCGCCTACCGGGTCGAGTTCTCCTCCGTCTACACCAACACCGTGCAGGTCACCCCGTACCGGGGCGCGGGCCGCCCGCAGGGCGTGTTCTGCATGGAGCGGACGATGGACAAGATCGCCCGCCATCTGGGCAGGGACCGCACCGAGGTGCGCGCCGCCAACTTCATCCAGCCCGACGAGTTCCCGTACGACCAGCGCATGACCTTCCAGGACGGCCGGCCGCTCATCTACGACAGCGGCGACTACCCCGAGATGCTCCGCCTGGTTAAGGAGCTGATCGGCTGGGACGACTTCGAGCGCGCCCCGAACCGGGGCATCGGCATCGGCTGCTACGTCGAGGGCACCGGCGTCGGCCCGTACGAGGGCGGGCACGTGCAGATCACCTCGGACGGGCGGGTGCACGTCTCCACCGGGCTCACCTCCCAGGGGCAGGGACACCAGACCGTGTTCGCCCAGATCGCCGCCACCGAGCTGGGCGTGCCGATCGAGCGGGTGTCCGTGGTCACCGGCGACACCCGCAGGTTCGGGTACGCGGTCGGCACGTTCGCCTCCCGGGCCGCGGTCATGAGCGGCAACGCGATCGCGCTCGCCTGCCGCAAGGTGCGCGAGAAGGCGCTGCGCATCGCCGCCGACGCGCTGGAGGCCAACCCGGCCGACCTGGAGATCACCGAAGGCATCGTGCACGTGGTCGGCGACCCGAAGGCAGCCGTCCCGCTGTCCACGGTCGCGGTGCTGGCCAACCCGCTGCGGTACGCGTTCGACGACGAGGCGGCCAAGGCCACCCAGTTCTCCGGCCAGGCGTCGGGCGGGGCCTCGCCCGACCGGCCGCCGGTCGCCGAGGGGGACGAGCCGGGGCTGGAGGGCCGCGACTACTACTCGCCGATCCGCTCCACCTTCGCCGCCGGCATGCACGCGGCCGTCGTCGAGACCGACCCGCTCACGGCCGAGATCAAGGTCCTCAGGTACGCGGTCGTGCACGACTGCGGCAAGCTGATCAACCCGATGATCGTCGAGGGCCAGATCCACGGCGGGGTGGCGCAGGGCATCGGCGGCGCGCTCTACGAGCGGATGGTGTACGACTCGCACGGGCAGCTCGTCAACGCCTCCTTCATGGACTTCCTCATGCCGTACGCGACCGAGATCCCGCACGTCGAGACCGCCCACCTGGAGACCCCGTCGCCGCTCAACCCGCTGGGCATCAAGGGCGCGGGGGAGGCGGGCGTGATCCCGGTGTCGGCGGTCATCGCCTCGGCGATCGAGGACGCGGAGGGCGTCGACATCGACCGCATGCCGATCTCCCCGTCGGAGCTGTTCGACCTGCGCGGCTGATCGTCCGCCCATGGCAGGATCTGCGGCATGCGAACGGACCGGACCGGCGCCGCCCCTGGGCCTCAGACCACAGCGGCAGAACAGGCGACCGGACACGCGGCCGGACAGGCGGCCGGTCACGGGGCCGGACAGGCGGTAGAACAGGCGGTAGAACAGGCGGTCGAGCTGCGGGCGCCCGGCGCCGGGCTGACTCGGTTCCCGGGCGACGCGGCCGGGGCGGCCCGCGTCCGGCTGGTCGACCTGGCCTGGAACGAGCTCACCGAGCTGCCCGCGTGGGCCGGGGAGCTGACCGAGCTGGAGGAGCTGCGCCTCGACGGCAACAGGCTGCGCGCGCTGCCCGACCTGTCGCCTCTGAAGGCCCTGCGCGCTCTCCACGCCGACGGCAACCGGCTCACCGAGATCCCGCCCCTCCCGCCCGGCCTGGAGACCCTCTCCCTGTACGGGAACGCCGTCGAGCGGCTGCCTGATCGCCTAGGCGACCGGCTGCGCCACCTGTCCGTCGGCGGCAACCGGATCACCGGACTGCCCGCGGCGCTGTGGCGGCTGACCCGGCTGGAGACGCTCAACGTCGCCGAGAACGCGCTCACCGAGCTGCCGCCCGCCGTCGCCGGCCTCACGTCCCTGCGCATACTCGACGTGGGCCACAACCGGCTCACGTCCCTCCCCGCGGAGCTCGGCGACCTGCCGCTCACCGACTACCTGTACGCGAGCGACAACCTGCTCACCGAGGTGCCCGCCGCCATCGGCCGCCTGGACCGGCTCGCCTACCTCGGCCTCACCGACAACCGGCTGCGCGCCCTGCCCGAGAGCCTCGGCCGGATGGCCTCCCTGGCCGAGCTCAGGCTGTACGGCAACCGGCTGGAGTCGCTCCCGGCGGGCATCGGCGGCCTGCGCCGTCTCCGCGAGCTCCACCTGAGGGGCAACCGGCTGTGCGCCCTGCCCCCGTCCATCGCCGGGCTGGGCGAGCTGCGCGTGCTCGACCTGCGCGACAACGTCCTGCGCGAGCTGCCCGACCTGTCGCCGCTCACCCGGCTCACCCATCTCGACCTGCGCAACAACCGGCTGCGCCGCCTCCCCGCGCTGCCGCGCGCCCTGGAGAAGCTCGACCTGCGCTGGAACAAGCTCGACGACGAACCGCCCGCCCTGCGCGACCTGGCCGCCCGCGGCTGCGTCATCCTGCGCTGAACGGGTGAACCGTCCTCACGGATGCTGCGTATCTCGGCACATGACGACTTTTCCACGTCTGGCCGCGTTCGGGCTGCTGGCCGGGCTCCTCGTCGCATGCACCCCCGGCGGCGACGGCGACTACGTCGCCGCGGGCCAGAAGCAGGAGCAACTGCCGGCGCTCACCGTGGAGCAGCTCGCCGACAAGGTGGGCTGCGCCCCGCGCATCCAGGTCGACGCGTCCGACATCCGCACCGGCTACTGCAAGACGGACGACGGCGAGTTCTTCGTGAGCACCTTCGCCACGGAGGACGGCAAGGACGCCTGGATGGACCAGGCGCCCGAGTACAAGCCGCACCTCGTCGGCCCCCGGTGGACCGTGCTCGCCGACCTGGAGGTGCTGGAGGCCCTGCAGATCCCGCTCGACGGCGACCTGCACCTGAGCGACCACCGCGTCAGCCAGTCGCCCGCCCCCGGCAACGACGCCGGGACCGGCTACTGACCCGGCCGGGCCTCCGCGACCTGGACGGCCGGCCGGACCCGCTTCCTGAACACCCAGTACGTCCAGCCCTGGTAACCGAGCACGAACGGCAGCGCGATCAGGCCGATCCAGCTGAGCATCGTCAGCGTGTACGGGCCGGAGGCCGCCTCCGCCAGCGTCAGCCCCGGCAGCGGGGCGTGCCGCAGCTGGGCGAAGACCGCGACCGACACCAGCACGATCGTGGCCGCCATGGCCACGAACGCCCAGCCCTCGCGGCGCCGCCACACCAGCGCCGGCGCGGCGGCCAGCGCGGCCACCGCCGCGAGCGCCGGGATCGTGCCCATGCCCGACAGCGCCACCACGCCGATCGGCAGCGTCACCGCGCTCAGCGCGACCGCCGCCGACCTGGCCCGCTTGCGCACCGGGCCGTCCGTCTTGAGCGCCAGGAAGATCGCGCCGTGCAGCAGGCACACCGTCAGCGAGAACGCGCCGCCCAGCATCGCCGCCACCGCGCTCCCGTACAGGAGGTCGGCGAAGACCGTGCCCCACACGAACGCGGGCAGCGCGCTGCCGACCACGATGCCGAGGTCGCACCAGGCCGGGTTCTCGACCTTGCCGCGCCACTCCAGGCCGACGCCGCGCACGATCAGGCCGACCAGGACCAGCAGCACCGGCAGGTAGAAGCCGCTGAACATGCCCGCGTACCAGGCGGGGAACGCGGCGAACATGGCGCCCACCGCGGTGATCAGCCACACCTCGTTGCCGTCCCACACCGGCCCGATCGTCTGCAGGCTCTGCCGCTGCTCCTCGCCGTCGCCGCTGACGAACGGCGCAAGCAGCCCCACGCCGAAGTCGAACCCTTCCAGGACGAAGTAGCCCGTCCACAGGAAGGCGATGATGATGAACCACAGGTCGATCACGTCTGCTCCTCAGTACATCAGCGACGGCTGGCGCTTCTCGGCCGCGGGAGCGGGCTCGATCTCCTCGGGGCCCTTGCGTACGTGCCGGGCCAGCAGCACGATCTCGGCCACGGTGAGCGCGCCGTACAGCAGGGTGAAGATCGTCAGGGAGATCGCGACCTCGGCCAGGCTCACCCCGGGTGAGACGGAGGCGGCCGTGAGCAGCTCGCCCGCGACCGTCCACGGCTGGCGCCCGATCTCGCTCAGCAGCCAGCCGGCCGTCACCGCGAGCAGCGGCAGCGGGAGCGCCAGCAGGAACACCCGCGACAGCCAGGGCGGCATCGGCCTCCGGCGGCGGGTCAGCCAGAGCCCGAGCACGGACAGCCCGACGGTCGCCATGCCGAACCCGATCATCAGCCGGAACGACCAGAACACGATCGTCTGGTCCGGCCGGTAGTCGCCGGGGCCGAACTCCTGCTCGAAGCGCCGCTGCAGGTCCTCGGTGCCCTGGACGACGGCGTCGGGGTCGTTCGTGGACAGGAAGCTGAGCACCTTGGGGATCTCGATGCCGGGCGCGACCGTGAACGGCGCTCCGGCGGTGTCGCGTTCGAGCCCTTCGGCGGCGGCCAGCTTCATCGGCTGCTGCTCGTACATCAGCTTGGCGGACGTGTCGCCGGTGACCGCGACCAGCGCGCCCGCGGCCGCCGTCATCACCAGCGCCGCCCTGGCGGCGCTGCGCCACATCTCCGCCCGGGTCCGCAGCAGCCAGTAGCCGCACACCGCCAGCACGAACCCGCCGGCCACCACGAACGCGGCGGCGACCACGTGCGGCACCTGCGCGAGCGCGGTCGAGTTGGTCAGCACCGCCCACAGGTCCGTCATCCTGGCCTTGCCGTCGACCACCTCGTAGCCGACCGGGTGCTTCATCCACGCGTTGGCGGCCAGGATGAAGTACGCCGACAGGTTGGAGGCGAGCGCCGCCGCCCAGATGCAGGCCAGGTGGAGCCGCTTCGGCAGCCGGTCCCACCCGAAGATCCACAACCCGATGAACGTGGACTCCAGGAAGAACGCCAGCAACGCCTCCAAGGCCAGCGGCGCGCCGAACACGTCACCGACGAACGTGGAGTACTCCGACCAGTTCATGCCGAACTGGAACTCCTGCACGATGCCGGTGACCACGCCCATCGCGAAGTTGATCACGAAGAGCTTGCCGAAGAACTTCGTCAGCCGCAGGTAGTGGTCCTTCCCGGTGCGGTGCCACGCGGTCTGCAGCCCGGCCACGAAGATGCCCAGGCCGATCGTCAGCGGCACGAACAGGAAGTGGTACACGGTGGTCACCCCGAACTGCCACCGTGCGAGATCAAGTGCGTCCATGTCCCCTCATCGGGTCAACGAGCTCTACGGCTTGTAGTACATCTACTTGAAGTAGTACTACACGCTGTAGAGCAATGTGGTGCGACCTTGGTCACACCGGCCCCCTTCAGCCCATCCCACGATGCCGTTCCGGCCCGTCCCGCCGCGTCACCCGCCGGGTGGATTCCCGCGTACACCGGGCGGTGGACCCGGCCACAGGGCGACGCGGGGACGTTGGGCAGGTGTTGCCCTTATCCCGGCGGGCGGTGGCTTTCTAGAGTGACGGTGTGAAAGTCGCAGGCAGCGCCGAGATCGGCGTCGAAAGAGACCGCGTGTGGGCAGCCCTGCAGGACCCGGCGGTCCTGGTGCGCACCATCCCCGGATGCGAGCGCCTGGAGGAGTGCGGGCCCGACACGTACCGGATGACCGTCAACGCCGGGGTGGCCTCGCTCAAAGGGGTCTACCAGGGCGAGGTGGCCCTCGCGGAACCGGCGGCCCCGGTGAGCTTCGTGCTGCGGGCGCGCGGCCAGGGCGCCCCTGGGACGGTGGACGCCACCGTCCTGGTACGGCTGAGCGAGATCGACGGCGGGACCCGGGTCGAGTACGACGCCGACGCGGTCATCGGCGGGATGATCGGCGGGGTGGGGCAGCGGATGCTGGGCTCGGTGGCCCGGAAGACGGCCGGCGAGTTCTTCGCCGCCGTCGAACGCCACCTCCGCACCCCAGCGGAAATCCTGCCTCCAGAAGAAGCCCTGGCCCCTGCGGGAACCCTGCCTTCGGAAGGAGTCCTGGCCCCGTCGGGAACCCCGGCCGCGGTACCGGTCCCACGCCCCACCACGGAAGGCCCCGGACCTCTCCGGGAGCCCTCCGCCCTGACACCCGCGGCGAGCCGCCCCGCCGTCTACGAGCGCCCCCCGGTCGCGGAGAAGCGCCGTACGGAGACTCCGCCGTGGGTGATGCTGGCCGCCTTCGGCATGGGCGCCGGCGTCGCGCTCGGCAGCGCGGCCATCGGCTGGCTCTTCGGCCGAGCCCGCCGCTGACCCGCCCGGGCGGTTCCGGAGGAGGCGAGCCCGATGTGGGCGCGCCTCCTTCGAACCCCGTCCTTTCGTATGCGCCCCCTCCTCGGTCATGTGACGCCGTGAAAGGCGGATCGCGCGTCGAGGAGTGGGCGGTGGACGAGCACGCGGCGGCCGTCCGTGTTCGAGGAAGGCGGGCTCGGCAGGGGAGGGGCACGCCCTCAGGGGATGCGAGAAACGACCAGGTCAGAGCCTCTCGCGGAAAAGGATCTCCGGGCGTAGCGTGGCAATATGCGGCAGGCTCATGCTGAAGACGCGCGTACCGAGGCCCGGCGGGTTGTCCGCAACCTGCTGGGCGAGGACCACCCCACCGCCGACGCGCTGATCGCCGCAGCCCGGCCGGTCATCGGCGACGAGCGTTGCGACCGGTGCGTCGGGCTGGCGCTGGGCGCGTCCCTGACGCGGCGCTCGGCCGAGCTGGCCGCGCTCGCCGCCCTGCTGGTCGGCACCCGCGAGCTGGGCGAGCAGTGGTGGACCCGGCCCAGGGGCGGCAAGCTGCCCGCGCCCGACGAGGTGCTGCACACGGCGGTGGCGATCGAGCCGTGGACGGACCTGACCGCGCTGGAGATGCTGGCCGCCTGGATGTCCGACGACGCCGCCGACGAGCTGTGGGGCAGGCCCGTCGCGCAGGTCGACCTGAACTCCTGGCAGGCGGAGGACCGGTTCGGCCTGCCGCCGGGGGTGCGGCCGGGGCAGCGGCTGGTGGTGCACTTCGACGCCGGCGGCCGCCTCGACGCGGTGGTGACGCGCAGGCCGGACGACAACCTGGGCTCCAACCTGGACTTCCACTCGCTGCGCTACTCACGCCCCGCCGAGGCGCAGTGGAGCTGGGGGGTGGCCGCCGGTCTCGGGCCGCACCGGCTGCCGGGGGAGAAGCCCGACCCGTACGCGCGCCGCGTGGACGCTTACGCGGCCCGCGTCCTGCGCGCCTGGGCGCTCAGGCACGGTGCCACCGGCCAGCAGCTCGGCGAGCGCTGGGAGACCGTCGGCGACGTGGTGGCCGCGATCGAGCGGGTCGACTGGATGTGGCGCAGCGGCGAGTGGTTCGGCTGGTGGCGCGGCGCGTCGGCGCTGGTGGACGACTCCGCCTACCTTCCCTACCGGCTGGAGGAGCTGGCCGCGGGCTGAACCGGAATGGACCGCTGTGCCAAGGGGTTGTCAAGAAACATGAAGGTTGAGATTTTCTCCGACGTCGTCTGCCCGTGGTGCTACGTCGGCCATGCCCGCTTCGCCCGCGCCGCGCAGGCGTTCCGCGCCAAGGGCGGGTCCATCGAGGTCACCATGCGCCCCTTCCAGCTGAACCCGGACGCGTCCACCGAGGGTGAGCCGCTGCTGCCCGCGCTGGAGCGCAAGTTCGGCGCCGGCGTGGCCCAGATGACCTCCAGGGTGACGGACGTGGCCGCCGAGGAAGGGCTCGACCTCCGTTTCGACCGGGCGATCAGCACCGGCACGCTGGAGGCGCACCGGCTCGTCGAGGTCGCCACCGGCCAGGGCCTGGGCGAGGAGATGGCCGACCGGCTGTTCCGCGCGCACTTCACCGACGGCCTGAACGTGGGCGACGCCGGGGTGCTCGCCAAGCTCGCCGCCGAGGCGGGCGTGCGCGACACCGGAGAGGGCGCCGCCGAGGTACGCGAGCAGATCGGCCGCGCCAGGCGGCTGGGCATCACGGGTGTGCCGCTGTTCCTGTTCGAAGGGCAGTTCGCGGTGTCCGGCGCGCAGCCGTACGAGACGATGACGGCCGCGATCGACGAGGTGGCCGGCCGCATCGGCGAGACCCCGATCCAGCAGCTCGCCGCCCCCGCCGACGGTTGCGACGACGGCTACTGCGCCGTCTGAGGGGCCGTCTGAGGGGCCGTCTGAGGAGCCGTCTGAACCGTCCCGCCCCCGACGCCGGTGCCCTCGCCGAGCAGCCCCGCCCGGTGATGGCGGCGGCACAGCACCTGGTAACGCACCGGCGAGGCGTCGGTGTCCCCGATCACCACCTGTTCCCCCGTACGCGCCATCTCCCCGCCCACCACGCGCGCGTTGAGCTGCCCCGGCCGCCCGCACCAGCACAGCACCTCGACCTGCAGCCGGCACACCTCGTCGGCCAGCTCGAACAGCCGCCGCGAGGCCGGGAACAGCACCGAGCGGAAGTCGGAGGCCAGCCCGAACGCGTACACGTCGACGCCGTGCCCGTCGACCAGGTCGGCGAGCTGCTCGATCTGCTCCACCGTGTAGAAGCACGCCTCGTCGCAGATCAGGTAGTCGATCCGGTCGTGCCCGCGCACCAGCTCCACCAGGTCCATCGAGTCCACCACCTCGACGGCCTCCAGGCCCAGGCCGATCCTGCTGGTGACCCTGGGCTCGCCCGACCGGTCGTGCTTGGTCAGCACCAGCCCTCTCCTGCCCTGACGGCCGTGGTTGTAGTTCATCTGCAGGGCCAAAGTGGACTTCCCGCAGTCCATCGGCCCGAAGTAGAACTTGAGCACGGCATCACGTGGCGCATGGGGTGCAGGAGACAACGCGGACAGTTCGGTCACGGGGTGCCACCTTAGCGCTTGGCTTGTTCCCTGACCTCATGGGAGATTTCTCCTCTGGAGTATCAGGAGGAAAATCTAGTGGTCACAGATAAACCCCCCACGCTCGACGCCATGATGACGCCGGACGACCTCACCGCCGCCCAGGCCGACGCGGCGCGCTGGCGGTACGGCTTCTACGTGGTGCTGACGGGCATCGTGGCGACCCTCGTCGCGTTCGGCGCGGCCGTGTACGCCACCGGGGAGTCGGCCGCCCTGTTCGCCGGTGTGGCGGGCGTGGTCGGCACCATCATCGGGGCGTACTTCGGCGTGCAGGCGGGCCAGTCGGGTAAGGCCAGGGTGGAGGCCGAACTCGGCAGGACCCAGGAGCTCGTGGTCAGGCTGGCGGCCTACGTCGGCACCGACAACGCGCCCCGGGTCATCGACGAAGTGCTCGGCAAGCGCCGAAGCTGAGGAGCCATGCGTAGCGTCCGAATCGGAGTCGACACCGGCGGCACCTTCACCGACGTCGTGGCGGTGGACGAGGAGACCGGTGAGATCGTCACCACCAAGACCCCCTCGACCCCCGCGAACCCCGCCGACGGGTTCATCGCCGGCATCGAGAAGCTCGGCGAACTGGATGTCGCCGGCATCGTGCACGGCACCACCGTGGCCACCAACCAACTGCTCGAGGACCGCATCGCCGGCCTCGGGCTGATCACCACCGAGGGCTTCGAGTACATCCTGGAGATCGGCCGGCAGAGCGTGCCCGACGGCTACGGCAACTCCTACTTCTGGGTCAAGCCGTCCCGCATCGTGCCCGTCCACCTGGTCAAGACCGTCGGCGGCCGGCTCGACCACCAGGGCGGCGAAGTGCGCCCCTTCGACGAGACCCAGGCCGTCGAGGTCGCCCGCTGGTACCGTTCCCGCGGCATCACCACGCTCGGCGTCTGCTTCCTCCACTCCTACGCCAACCCCGAACACGAGCGGCGCATGCGCGAGGTCCTGGCCCGCGAGTTCCCCGAGGCGGTCGTGTCGCTCTCCAGCGACGTGCTGCGCGAGTACCGCGAGTACGAGCGGGCCGTCACCACGCTGGTCGACGCCGCGGTCAAGCCCGGCATGCGGGCCTACATCGCCAACCTGTCCAGCCGCCTGGGCCGCCCGTTCTCGGTGATGAAGTCCAACGGCGGCGTGCTGTCGGCCCGCGAGGTCGTCAACCAGCCCATCACCACCGTCCTGTCCGGCCCCGCCGCGGGCGCGCTCGGCGCGGCGCTGATCGCCGCCACCGCCGGCCACCGGAGCGTGATCACCCTGGACGGCGGCGGCACCTCCACCGACGTGACCGTGGTCGTCGACGGCGACCCGTCCGTCACCACGGAGGGCAGCGTCGGCCGCTTCCCGTGCAAGATCCCGATGATCGACATCGTCACCGTCGGCGCGGGCGGCGGCTCGATCGCGTGGATCTCGCCCGAGGGCACGCTCAAGGTCGGCCCCCGCTCGGCCGGCGCGGACCCCGGCCCGATCTGCTACCGCCGCGGCGGCACCGAGGTGACCGTCACCGACGCCCACGTCTACCTGCGCCGCATCCCTCCGCACCTGCTCGGCGGCGAGATCCCGCTCGACTACGACGCCGCCAGGATGGCCGTCGAGGCACTGGCCGACAAGCTCGGCCTCACCCCCGAGCGGACCGCCGCCGGCATCCTGGAGATCAGCGCGTTCAACCAGAGCAACGCCATCCGCCAGCTCACCGTCAAGCGCGGGCTGGACGTGCGCGACTTCCCGCTGGTGACGTTCGGCGGGTCCGGGCCGCTGCTGGCCTGCCGGCTCATCGACATCCTCGACCTGCCCGCGGTGATCGTCCCGCCGGAGCCCGGCAACGTCTCCGCGTTCGGCCTGCTCACCGTCGACGTCAAGAACGACTACGTGCGCACGTACGTCACCCGCGACCTCGCGCTGAACAAGGCCGCGCAGATCTTCGGCGAGCTGGAGAGCCAGGCCGCCGACGAGCTCGAACGCGAGGGCTTCGACGAGCCCGTCTTCGCGCGCAGCGCCGACCTGCGCTACTACGGGCAGGCGTACGAGGTCCGGGTGCCCGCCCCGGCCGGCCCGCTCGACGAGGACTGGCTGCGCGAGGTCACCGGCCGCTTCCACGACGCGCACGAGAAGCTGTACGGCTACGCCTACCGCGACGACCCACGCCACGCCGTCGAATGGGTCAACCTGCGCGTCTCCGGCATCGGGCCGATCAACCGGCCGGTGATCCGGCGCGACCCGTACCCGAAGACCGAGCCCGTCGAGGCGAGCCGGCGCGTGATCTTCGACGAGCCGCACGACACCCCGATCCTCCAGCGCGCCGCGCTGGAGGCCGGCGCCGCCGTC
Source organism: Nonomuraea harbinensis (assembly GCF_019396385.1). Lineage (GTDB taxonomy): Bacteria > Actinomycetota > Actinomycetes > Streptosporangiales > Streptosporangiaceae > Nonomuraea > Nonomuraea ferruginea. The sequence continues at coordinate 294,167 of NZ_JAHKRN010000002.1, forward strand.
CACGGCCCGGCCGTCATCGAGGAGTACGGCTCCACCATCCCCCTGCACCCCGGGTTCACCGCCACGGTGGACGAATACGGCAACGTGGAGATCCGTCGTGACTGACCCGATCCTCATCGAGATCGTCGAGGGCACCCTCGCCTCCGTGGAGAAGGAGGTCGAGACCGCCATCGCGCGCACCGCCCGGTCGCCCATGATCCGCGACGCGCACGACTTCCGCGCCGGCATCCACGACAGGAAGATGCGCAAGCTGACCGGCCGCTCCTACAGCGCGCTCGTCCAGCCGGTCGTCCGCGACTTCCCGATCGAGACGATGAAGCCCGGCGACGTCTACTTCCACAACGACGTCTACCTGTCCGAAGGCGGCATCGGCCACCTGCCCGACCTGTGCGTCACCGTGCCCGTCTTCCACCGCGACGAGGTGGTGGCGTTCGTGCAGGCGTTCGGTCACCACGACGACATCGGCGGCGCGGTGCCGGGCTCGATGCCGTCGCACGCCCGGTCGGCGTTCGAGGAAGGGCTGATGGTCCCGCCGATCAAACTGTGGGACCAGGGCGTGCCCAACGAGGCCGCGCTGCGCATCATGACCCGCAACTCCCGCATGCCCGACTCTCTCGCCGGCGACCTGGACGCGGAGTGCTCCGCCTGCCTCATGGGCGCGCGGCGGCTGGGCGAGCTGTTCGACCGGTACGGGCGCGACGAGGTGGAGGCGTGCTTCGACGCCATCATCGGCAAGACCACCGAGACGTTCCGGCGCGAGCTGCTGTCCAAGATCCCCGAGGGCACGTACGTCTGGGAGGACTACGCCGAGCACGACGGCGTCGACGAGCCCCGCCTGCACACCCAGCGCATCACCCTCACGGTCGACCACGCCGCGGACGCGCCGCTCACCATCGACTTCACCGGCACCTCACCGCAGGCCAAGGGGCCGATCAACCACGCGGGCGACTACGCCGACGGCGTCTTCCTGAAGAAGTGGCTCGCGCCCATCCTGCGCAACCTGGCCGACACGCCCGAGCGGATGGCCGAGCTCGACGTCAACGAGGGCGTCGTGCCGCTCATCAAGATGGTCTTCCCGGAGAAGGGCACCCTGCTCACCCCGGTCTTCCCCGCGCCCACCAACGCCCGCACGTTCGTCATCCTGCGCCTGCTCGGCGTGCTGGCGGGCGTGCTGGCCAAGGCCACCGGCGGGCGGATGCCGGCCGACCAGGAGACGATCCGCTACACGGGCGTGTACGGCACGGACGCCGGCGGGCAGCCCTACCTGATGCGGGAGGTGCTCGGCGGCGGCTCAGGCGGGCGCTGGTACGCCGACGGCGAGGACACCATCCACGTCGTCCCCGACTCGCGCAACATCCCGGTCGAGTTCGCCGAGGCCCGCTGGCCCTTCAGGGTCGAGCGCCTCGGCCTGGCCTGCGACTCGGGCGGGCCCGGCATGTTCCGCGGCGGCCTCGGCTACGACAAGCACATCCGGATGCTGCGCGACGCCTCCTACATGTCGATCGCCGACCGGTCCATCCTGTCCTGCTGGGGCGTCAACGGCGGCCTCGCGGGGCGGCCGTTCCGCGTGGAGATCGCGGGCAAGGAGATGGAAGGCCTGGTCGACGACCACCCGGTCCAGGCGGGCGAGACCATCCGCATCCGCACCACGGGCGGCGGCGGCTGGGGCTCCCCGTACGACCGCGACCCCCGCGCGGTGGCGGCCGACGTCCGCGACGGCAAGGTCTCGATCGCCGGCGCGCTCGGCGACTACGGCGTCGTCCTCGACGGCGACCGCATCGACGAGCAGGGCACCGCCGAACTCCGCGCCCGCCTCCGGCCCCCGGCCGACCGCTTCTTCGACCGCGGCCCCGGCTACCCGAAACTGTCCGGCGGCCGTACCTTCGCAGAGGTAGACGAACTGTAAGAAGGCAATCACCGTACGTGATCGCCGGGGATAACATGACCCCTCATGAACCCCCCGTTCTCCGCCTATGTCGATGAGTCGATGCGGTTGTCCCACGGCCTCTACCTGATGGCCGCGGTGCTCGTCCCGCCGGCGCAGGCGGACTTCCACCGAGCCGCGCTGCGCGGGCTGCTCCTGCGTCGCCAGCGGCGGCTGCACTGGCGCGACGAGAACGCCAAGCGGCGGACTCTCATCATCGAGACGGTCGCCGGCCTGCGGCCGTCCGCGCTCGTCGTCGTGGGGACGGGCCTCGAAGCCAGGCGGCAGGAGCGGGCCCGCCGCAAGTGCATGGAACACCTGCTCTGGGAGCTCGGCCGGCGGCCGGTGACGGAGATCTTCTTCGAGTCGCGCGGCCCCTGGCTGGACGCGGCCGACCGCAAGCTGATCGACATCCTGCGTACCCGTCATGCCATCAGCCCGAGGTTGCGCGCCTTGTGGGTGCCGGCCGTGGAGGAGCCTCTGACGTGGCTGCCCGACGTGGTGGCGGGAGCGGCGTCGCTGGCCGCCTCGGGGGAGGCCGAGCTCTGGGAGGGGCTCGGCACGGGGGCGGAGATGGTCTTCGTGGCGGCCGGCTGAGTCCGGACAGCGCAAAGCCCGGGCTCCTGTCGTCCGGCAGTCCACCCGGGCTCACTTCCGGCCCATCAGCGATGGGCGGCAGTCGTAAGCGTACCCGTCTGCGTACCCAGTGTCACCTGAATGCGGTGGCTGCCATGATGGGCGCGTTTCGTGAAGTGCGACATCGGAGGACATCGTGCGCATCGCTCTCGCCGGGCTCGCCACCAGCCACCCGTACACCGACGCCAGGACCCTGGCCAGGCATGCCGAGCTCGTGGTGTGGGAGCCGGACGGGGAACGGCTGCGGAGGTTCACCGAGGAGCACCCGGAGGCGCGGGTGGCGGGAAGCCTGGGGGAGGCGCTGGACGGCGGGCCGGACGGGGTGGTGCTGACCGTGCCGAACCCGCGGGTGCCGGAGGCGCTGGCGGCGGTGCTGGAGACGGGGGCGGCGTGTTTCGTGAACAAGCCGGCGGCGGCCACCAGGGAGCAGCTCGACCGGCTGGACCGGCTGCCGATCCACGACCGGGTGATGTCGGGGTCCGTGCTGCGGTTCGCGCCGGCCTTCGCCGGGTGGGCGGCGGATCCGGCCGGGGTGCTGTCGGTGCGCGCGACCGTACGGCATGACGTGGGGCTCTGGGCGACCGGCTACAACGCCTGGCAGGACAACCCGTCCGAGGGCGGCGGGACGCTGGTGACCATGGGGGTGCACGGGGTGGAGCTGCTGGTGGCGCTGCTCGGCCCGGACGTGCGGCTGGCGGGCGCGGCGGGCGCCGTCCGGCACTACGGGACGCTCCGGTCGGAGGACACCGGGGTCATGGCGCTGCGGTGGGGGAGCGGCGTGACGGGCGTGGTGGAGGTCGTCGGCGTGAGCGACGAGGAGTCGTACGCCGTCACCGTCCACCGGCGCGGCGGGGACGAGCACGTGGTGATCGAGGCCGGTGACGACCCGGTGCTGGGCCTCGGTTACGCGAGGACGATCGAGGCGTTCCTGGAGATGGCGGGCGGCGGGCCCAGCCCGGTGCCGTGGGCGGAGACCCGGGCCATCCTCGGCGTCCTCGTCTCGGCCCGCGAGAGCGTGCCCGTCCGTTGACAGCGGCAGTCCCTCCCGGTTACGGTCTGGACCGTAAATAAGGACAAAGGGGGACCCCGCGTGCGGACCACAGCGGAACTCGAGGAGCGGCTGGCGCGGCCGAGCGCCGGGCTCGTGGCGGACCTCGCCGCGCTGGACGGCGACATCATGATCCTCGGCGCCGGGGGCAAGCTCGGCCCCAGCCTGGTGCGGCTGGCGCTGAACGCCACCGGGGGCGACCGGCGGATCATCGCCGTCTCCCGCTTCTCCGAGCCCGGACTCGCCGACGCGCTCGCCGGCGCGGGCGCCACCGTGGTGAGCGCCGACGTGGCCGACGACCGGGCGCTGCGCGAGCTGCCCGAAGCGCCCAACGTGGTGTTCCTGGTCGGCGCCAAGTTCGGCACCCAGGGACGCGAGCACGCCACCTGGTTCACCAACACCTACCTGCCCGGCCGGGTCGCCGACCGGTTCCGCGGCAGCAGGATCGCCGCCCTGTCCACCGGGAACGTCTACCCGCTCGTCCCGGTCGCCGGCGGGGGCAGCGTCGAGGACGACCCCGCCGGGCCCGTCGGCGAGTACGCGATGAGCTGCCTCGGCCGGGAGCGCACGCTGGCGCACTTCGCCGAGGCGCACGGCACCCCGATGGCGCTGATCCGGCTCAACTACGCGGTCGAACTCCGCTACGGGGTGCTGGTCGACCTGGCGCAGAAGGTCCTGGCCCGCGAGCCCGTCGACCTGACCACCGGCCAGGTCAACGTGGTGTGGCAGGGGTACGCGAACGAGGTGACGCTCCGCTCCCTGCGGCTCGCCGCGACCCCGCCGTACGTGCTCAACGTGACGGGCCCCGAGCGGATCTCGGTACGGTGGGCCGCGCTGGAGCTGGGCGCGCGGCTCGGGGTGGAGCCGGTGTTCACCGGCGAGGAGGCGCCGACGGCGCTGCTGTCGGACGCGTCGCGGTGCCACCGGCTGTTCGGGTATCCCGGGATCACGCCGCTGGAGCTGATCGACCACATCGCCGGCTGGGTGGCCGGCGGCGGGCCGCTGCTGGGCAAGCCCACCAAGTTCGAACGCCGTGACGGCCGTTTCTGAGACCGGCGACATCACATGACGAGGGGGACCCACGTGCTCAGCACGGCTCCAGAGGCCAAGACGTCCGCGCGCGACCTGTTCAGGCGCGGCCTGGTCATCCCGGCGCACCCGCTGGCGCTGACCGCGGACCGGACGTTCGACGAGCGCCGCCAGCGCGCCCTGACCCGCTACTACGTGGAGGCGGGCGCCGGCGGTCTCGCGGTGGGCGTGCACACCACGCAGTTCGCCATCCACGGCACGGACCTGCTGCCGCCGGTGCTGGAGCTGGCCGCGGACACCGCCCGCGAGTCGGAGCGCGAGGTGCTGCTGATCGCGGGCGCCACCGGGCCGACCGCCCAGGCCGTGGCCGAGGCCGAGCTGGCCCGGTCGCTCGGCTACCACATGGTGCTGCTGAGCCCGTACGCGGAGCTCGGCGAGGACGCGCTGGTGGAGCGGGCGCGGGCGGTCGGCGAGGTGCTGCCGGTGATCGGCTTCTACCTGCAGCCCGCGGTCGGCGGGCGGCCGCTGTCACGGGACTTCTGGACCAGGCTGGCGGCGGTCGAGTCGGTGGCCGGCATCAAGGTCGCGCCGTTCGACCGTTACCGCACGCTCGACGTGCTGCACGGCGTCGTGCGCGCGGGGCGGGCCGAGGAGGTCGCGCTCTACACCGGGAACGACGACCACATCCTGGCCGACCTCATCACCCCGCACCGGGTGGTCGTGGACGGGCGGGAGGTGGAGGTCGAGTTCGTCGGCGGCCTGCTCGGCCAGTGGGCGGTCTGGGTGCGGCGGGCGGTCGAGCTGCTGGAGGAGGCCAAGAGGGCCAGGGCGGGCGACGACGCGGCCGTCCGGCGGCTGCTCACGCTCGACGGGCACCTCACCGACGCCAACGCGGCCATCTTCGACAGCGTCAACGGCTTCCACGGGTGCATCCCCGGGATCCACGAGGTGCTGCGCCGCCAGGGTCTGCTGGAGGGGCGCTGGTGCCTCGACCCGGCGGAGGAGCTGTCGCCGGGGCAGCTCGCGGAGATCGACCGGGTCTGGGCGGCCTACCCCTGGCTCAGGGACGACGACTTCGTGGCCGAGGGCCTGGCCCGCTGGCTGTCCTGACGGCCTCCGTCCATGAGCGGGAGGAGGCCGCGGGGTGTCACAGTGTCAGCCGGTACAGCGTGAGCGGCCGCCCGCTGGACCCGCTGGTCAGATTCCCGGTGCGTTCGGCGAGGCCGGCGAGCTCCAGGCGGTGGAGCATGCGGCGGGCGGTGCGCTGCTGGACGGCGAGCCGGTCGGCGATCTCCCGGGTCGTCAGCGGCTCGTCGCCGGCGGCCCTGCGCGCCTCCAGGAGCTTCTCCAGGGTGGGCACCGACAGGCCGACGCGGCGGGCGATGACGGAGAGGTTCTGCTCGCCGGCCGGCCCGGTGGGAACCGACTCCAGCACGATGTCGGTGTCGGCGCGCAGCGACAGGACCGCCGCGACGTCGCCGATGCGGCGGGCGCGGGCGAGCGCGCGGCGGGCCAGGCTCTCCGCCTCGGCGGCGCTGCGGCCCAGGCCGAAGCCGACGCGCACCACGCTGTTCTGGACGGCCAGGCGGGCCAGCAGCGGCAGACCGGTGAAGCCGCCGGTGGCGTCGTGCAGCGGGCCCCGGGTGGTCACCAGCAGGTGGGTGCCGCCCCGGAAGGCGGCCACGGTGCCGCCCAGCGCGGTGGCCTCGCGCAGCAGGCCCTCGTCGTTCGCCACCTCGACGAGGCCGAGCGCGATCTGCGCGTCCTCCTGGGCCTGGCCCTGCGCGGTCAGCAGGAGCTGGCGCAGCGCCACCCGCACCGAGTGCGTCGACGGGGCCAGCCGCAGCACGCGCATGTCGTCGCGGAGAGCCTCGTGGACGCTGCTGAGACAGGTGATCACCGGGTGGGCGGGGCCGCGCCGGTGGAAGGCGACGGCCTTCTCCGATGTCATCTCCGGCCGGTAGGGGAGCGTGCGCAGCTCGCCCGTGGGCAGCCCCGCCTCGGCGAACGTGGCGACGACGTCGGCGGCCGGCAGCGTGTCGATGGACAGCCGGGTCACGTCCACGCCCTGGTGCTGGAGTCGTACCAGGGCGCTGAGCAGCGTCGCGCCCGTGTAGTCGACGAACGCGGCGGGGCGGGTCAGCGCCTCGGCGTCGCGGGAGAGCATGTACGGCACGATGCCGGTGAACAGCCATCCCTCGACGGCCGCGGTGTGCGCCTCCACGATCGCGGGCGCCTGCGACTCGTGGTCGTAGTCCAGCCGCAGGGCGCTGACGCCCGGCTGCTCCTCGCAGGTGGCCGCGACCTGGTCTACCAGGTCATGCGGGCCGACGACGCCGATGACGATCGCCACCCATGTCCCCCTCTCGCTTATTACGGTCAAGGCCGCAATCGTATCCTGTGAGGTGCTCTGTGAAGTTCCCGTCCATGGCCGAGCCGGAAGGCCGCACGCTCGGCGACGAGGAGGTGGCCGCCCTGGAGCGGGTGATCCGCTCGGGCATGCTCAACTCCGTCTGGGGAACCGAGGCGCGGGCGCTCGAACGCGAGATCGCCGAGCTGCACGGCGTGCGCCACGCGATCGCGTGCAGCTCGGGCACCGCAGCCCTCCATCTCGCCGTCGTGGCCGCCGCGCCGGACCCCGGCGACGAGATCATCACGACACCGATCACGGACTTCGGCACTGTGGCCCCCATCTTGGCGCAGAACGCCGTCCCTGTCTTCGCCGACGTCGATCCGTCCGACGGCAATCTCGACCCGGCCGCCGTCGCGGCGCTCATCGGGCCGCGCACGCGGGCCATCATGGCGGTGCACCTGTTCGGCGCGCCGGCGCGGGTGGACGAGCTGCGCGCCCTGGCGGACGCGCACGGCCTGGCCCTGATCGAGGACTGCGCCCAGGCCTGGCTCACCGAACTGCCCGACCCGGCGGGCGGAGGCGGCAGGGACGTGCGGCTCGCCGGGACGGTCGGCGACGTCGCCTGCCTGAGCCTGCAGCAGTGGAAGCACATCACCTGCGGCGACGGCGGCCTCACGCTGACCGGCGACGACGAGCTGGCCCGCCGGATGCGGCTGTTCTCCGACAAGGGCTGGGACCGCTCGGCGGGCCGTTCGCACGCCGCCTTCGGGCTGAACTACCGCATGACCGAGCTTCAGGCCGCCGTCGCGCGGGCCCAGCTCGCCAAGCTGCCCGGGGTGGTCGCCGCCCGCCGCCGCACGGCCGTACAGCTCCTTGAGGCCTTGCAGGGGCTTCCAGGCGTACGGTTGCCGCGCCCGGAGGGCCACGCCTGGTGGCTCTTCCCCGTCGTGCTCCCCGGCGGCGGCGCGGCGGAGCTGGCCGGGAAGCTGCGGGCGGCCGGGATACCGGCGCGGGCCGGATATCTGGACGAGCCGCTGAACCACGCCCCCGTATGGCAAGGGCCGATCTACGGGGCCTCTCGCTACCCTTTGCAGGGGTACGCCCCCCGGCCCTGCCCGGAGGCCGAGCGGATGGTCGCGGAGACCTTGATGGTCATCGACTGGAACGAGAACTACACACCCGATCACGTCCACCTCATCGCGCGGGAGATGACCAGATTTCTGGCGCCGTCCTCGTCACGGTCGGATATCGGGGATTGACCCGAGACGGATCGCGTTACTAGGTTTCGGTCAGGACCGGTATTAAGGAAAGGTTGCCGCCGATGAGAAAGACAGCGACCCTGGGCGTCGCGATCGCGCTGAGCATCGCCGCCGCCGGGTGCGGATCGTCCAGCGGTTCGGACAAGAGCACGGTGACCCTGTGGATGTATCCGGTCATCGGCGACCAGGCCAAGAGCCAGGCGTTCTGGCAGAAGGTCGAGAAGGACTTCGAAGCGAAGAACCCGGACGTCGACGTCACCGTCGACCAGCAGCCGTGGGAGGGCCGTCAGGAGAAGGTCACCACCGCCCTGGTCTCGAAGAAGGGCTTCGACCTGGTCGTCCTCGGCCCCGACCAGATCCCGCAGTACGCCCAGCAGGGCACGATCGAGCCGGTCGACGACGTGGTGGCCGAGGCGAAGGACGCCTACCTGCCCAGCTCGCTCACCGCGCTGACCGTCGACGGCAAGCTCTACGGCGTGCCGATCTACCAGACGATCACCGCGCCCATCTACAACAAGAAGCTGTTCGCCGAGGCGGGCGTCGAGAAGATCCCCGAGACGCTGGACGAGCTCAAGGCGGCCGCCCCCAAGCTCGCCGCGAACAAGGTCGCCGTGCTGGACTACCCGGGCAAGCCCGAGGTCAGCCTGAACCAGAGCTTCTACCCCTTCCTGTGGGCCAACGGCGGCACCGTGTTCGCCCCCGACGGCAAGAGCGTGGCGTTCAACGGCCCGGAGGGCGTGGCGAGCCTGCAGCTCCTGCTCGACCTCAAGGCCGCGGGCGGGCTCCCGGAGAACACCGCCAGCAAGGGCAACGACATCGAGGGCGGCGCGCTCGCGGCGGGCAAGACCGCCATGTACCACGCGGCCACCGCCGGGCAGGCCGTCCAGCTCGGCGCCGTCATCGGCGAGGAGAACGTCGGCATCGGCCTGCCTCTCGAAGGTGCCAAGCGGGTCGCGTTCGGCATCCCCGGCGGGGTCGTGCTGGCCAAGCACTCCGAGCACAAGGACGCCGCCAGGAAGCTGGCCGGCTACCTGGCCTCGCCCGAGGTCACGGGCGAGCTGGCCAAGGAGTCCGGCTTCTTCCCGGCCCGCACCGACGTCACCGTGCCGGACCAGTCGGAGTCGGCGAAGGAGTTCGCCAAGTCCCTGGAGTACGCCTTCCCCGGCGACACCCACCCCCAGGCCCGTCAGGTCATGGGCCTCATCGCGCCGCACATCCAGGCGGCCCTGCTCGGCCAGGAGGACGCCAAGCAGGCCCTCGACGCGGCGGCCGAGGAGGCCAACGCGCTGCTGGCCAACGGCGGCTGAACGAGAAAGGAACGCCGTGCGTCATCGCTTGCGTGACCCGGTCACCGGGCTGCTGTTCGTGCTGCCCGTGTTCGTGCTCTTCCTGATCTTCCGGATCTTCCCCTCACTGGGGGCGGCGGGCATGAGCCTGACGAACTGGAACATCGGCGGCGAGTGGAGCTTCGTCGGCGCGGACAACTACGCCAGGCTGCTCGGCGACGTCAACTTCTGGCTCAGCCTGCGGGTCTCGCTGGTGTACGCGGCGATCTACGTGCCGCTCACCGTCCTGGTGGCGCTCGGCACCGCGCTGCTGCTCAACCAGGTGGTGTTCATGCGCGGCCTGTTCCGCGGCATGCTCTTCCTGCCGTACGTGACCAGCTTCGTGCTGGCGGGCATCGTCTGGCGCTGGATCTACGAGTTCGACGGGCTGATCAACGGCCTGATCGGCAAGCTGGGGCTCGGCCCGGTGGCGTTCCTGGAGCAGGCGTCGCTGGTGCTGCCCGCGCTGGCCGTGGTGTCGGTGTGGAAGGGGTTCGGCTACTCGATGCTCATCCTGCTGGCCGGTCTCAAGTCGATCCCGGCCAGCTACCTGGAGGCCGCCACGGTCGACGGGGCCGGCGCCTGGCAGAAGTTCCGCCGGATCACGCTGCCGCTGCTCAAACCGACGCTCTTCTTCGTCCTGGTGATCGAGACCATCAGCGCCTTCCAGGTGTTCGACACCATCTACGTGATGACCGGCGGCGGCCCGGCGCGGGCCACGTACACGCTCATCTACGGCATCTACGACCACGGCTTCCGCTCCTTCGACTTCGGCTACGCCGCGACCTGGGGAGTGGTGCTGTTCGCGATCGTCCTGGCCGTGTCGCTGATCCAGCGCCGCTTCCTGGACCGGGGGAACACGTGACGCTCACCTCATCCAGCACCGCATCCAGGCCGCTCGCCCGCGACCGCGCCGCCGGACGGGCGCCGCGCCGACGGGCCAGGTGGCCGCTCGCCGTCCTGCTGGCCGTGCTGTCGGTGCTGACCGTCGCGCCGTTCCTGGCCATGCTGATCGTGGCGCTGTCGCCGGCAGGCCAGCCGACGCTGCCCGCGCGGTGGCCCGAGACGCTCACGCTGGACAACCTGACCAGGGTGCTGTCGGCGTCCGGGTTCGTGGAGTGGACGGTCAACTCGCTCGTCTACTCCGTCGTGTCCGTGGTGGTCATCCTGCTCACCGCGTCGATGGCCGGCTACGCGTTCGCCAAGAAGCGCTTCCCTGGCCGCGACACGATGTTCTGGACGTTCCTGGCGACCATGATGGTGCCGTTCCAGGCCACGCTCATCCCCACGTTCGTGCTGGTCAACAGCTTGGACGGGGTGGACACGTTCTGGGGCCTGATCGTGCCGACGCTGGCCAACTCGCAGGCGGTCTTCCTGATGCGGCAGTTCATCATGGGGCTGCCGGACGAGCTGTTCGACGCGGCCAAGGTGGACGGGGCGTCGGAGCTGCGGGTCTATCTGACGATCGTGGTGCCGCTGACCCGGCCGATCATGGCCACGCTGGGCGTGTTCGTGTTCCTGTGGCACTGGAACGACTTCCTCTGGCCGCTGGTCGTCGGCCAGAGCGACGCCACCAGGACGCTGACCGTGGGACTGACCACGCTGCGCACCGAGGAGATGCAGCTGTCGATGCTCATGGCGTCGGCGACGATCTCGGTGATCCCGTGCCTGCTGGTGTTCTTCCTGCTGCAGCGGTATCTGGTGAACAGCATCGCGATGACCGGGTTCAAATAAGCTCATTTATGTGGATATTGCTGCACGTGAGCTCCGGGATCGCCTCCGTGGCACGCTGATCGCCGCCGCGGCCACGCCCATGACCGCCGCGGGCGAGGTGGACCCGGACGTCGTGACCCGCTACCTGGCCTCCCTCGTCGCGGACGGCGCCGGCGCCCTGGCGGTCCTCGCCCACACGGGCCGCGGCCCCTTCCTGACGCCGGACACGCGCGCCGCCGTGATCGGGCGCGCGGTCGCCCTCGGCGTCCCGGTCCTGGTCGGCGTGGGCGGCACACCCGGACAGGGCGCCATCCCGGAGGACGGCGAGCCTGACGGCGCAGCGGAGCAGACGAGGCTCGCGGCGGAGCTGGGGGCCACCGGGGTGCTGGTGTTCCCGTCGCCCGGTGACCGGCTCGCGCACCATGACGCCGTCTGGCGGGCGGCCCGGCTCCCCATGATCGCCTTCGACCTCTACACCCGGCCCTGCCCGCCCGAGGTGATGCGCGGCCTTCTCACCCATCCCGGTGTGGCGGGCCTCAAGACGGCCCTGCTCTCGGACGCGATGGGCTGCCAGCGCGCCATCGCCCTCACCAGGGACGCGGGCCGGCTCGCGATCACCGGCGAGGACCGCATGTTCGCCCCGTCCCTGCTGTGGGGTGCCGAAGCGGCTCTGGTCGGTATCGCCGCCGCCCAGGTCGGGCTGACCGCCGCCGTGATGCGCGCCTTCCGGGGTCCGGACCTGCCCGCCTTCCACGAGGCGTCGTCCCGCCTGGACCGCCTGGCCGCGGCCACGTTCACCGACCCCATGGAGTGCTACGTCCAGCGCATGCTCTGGCTCGCCGCCGCCGAAGGCCGCATCCCGCCCGATCACGCCCATGACCCGTACGGCCCCGCCCTGCCGGTCGGAGAGCGCGAGACCGTACTCCGATCCGTCACACCACCAGCGGACAAACCAGACAGCTAGCATCGGATCATGCGCGATGCGGAAGCCGGAACGATCAGGCAGCTCTCGACCAAGGTGGTCTACGCCAACGCGTGGATGAAGGTCCGGGAGGACGAGATCGAACGTCCCGACGGATCACGCGGCACCTACGGCTACGTCGACAAGCCAGACTTCGCCCTGGTCATCCCGATGGAGCGGGACGGCTTCCACCTGGTGGAGGAGTACCGCTACCCGGTGCGCCGCCGGTCGTGGAGCTTCCCGCAGGGCTCGGCCGCCGAGCCCACCCCCGAGGACGTCGCGCGGACGGAGCTCGCGGAGGAGACCGGCCTGCGCGCGCGGACCTGGACCCCGCTGGGCGCGCTCGACAACGCCCACGGCCTGGCCACCCAGCGGCTGCACGTCTACCTCGCCACCGGCCTGGAGGCGGGGGCCGCCGAGCGCGAGCACACCGAGCAGGACATGCGCCGGCGGTGGGTGAGCCGGGCCGAGTTCGAGGACATGCTCCGCGCCGGCGAGGTGGGCGACTCGGGGTCGGTCGCGGCCTACACCCTGCTGACCCTGCACGAGCGCGTCACGCCAGCGTCTGGGTGATCTCGCCCCGCCCCCCGGCGTACGTGACGCGCGCGCGGGCGCCGTTGACCAGCGGCAGGTACGGCGGGACGTGGCCGCACTCGACGTCGGCGATGATCGGCACGCCGAGCCCGCCGAGGGCGTCGAGCACCGCCTCGTGCTGGGTCAGCGTGAGCAGGCCGGGGGCGCGGGTGCGCCCGGCGAGGATCGCGGTGGCGCCGTCGAAGAACCCGGCCAGGCGCATCCCGTGCAGGTGGCGGCAGATGGTGCCGGCGTCGTGCTGGTCCGCCTCGACGTACACGATGAGCCCGTCGGCGGACAAGGAAGAGGTGTCGGCGTACCGCGTCCCGGCGACGTCGCACAGCGTCTCGACACAGCCGCCGATCAGCCGGCCCTCGGCCGTCACCGGGCCGTCGCCGTCCAGCCGGGTCCAGCCGCCGGGCGTGTCGAGGGTGAACTCGTCCGCCTCGGGAGAGATCTGCCACTCGTCGAAACCCTGCGCCCGGTAGCGGCCCGGCGGCGTCTGGGTGAACATGGCGCCGGACGGCAGCGCCACGATGTCGAGCCAGCCGAGCAGCCCGTCCGGCACCCGGTACGGCGTGTCCATGAGGTTGTTGCCGTGGATCGTCGCCACGCCGGTCAGCAGGGTCAGCGGGGTGATGATCGTCGACAGGTCGGAGTAGCCCACCACCCAGGTCGGCTCCGCCGCGCGCAGCGCCTCCCAGTCGAGCAGCGGCAGCAGGTCGATCGCGGTCTCCCCGCCCCACGGCGGCACCACGGCCTTGATCGCGGGGTCGGTGAGCATGTCCGTCAGCTCGCGCGCCCGCTCGGCCGCGGGCGCGCTGACGTGGCCGGCGCCGTCCATGCACGACCCGGTCACGACCTCGTAGCCGCGCGCCTCGACGGTGCGGATCGCGACCCGGAGCCGGTCGTGCAGGGTCTTGTCCACGCCGCTGGACGGGGAGGTGACGCCGATCCGGTCACCGGGGCGCAGAGGGGATGGATATCGCATCCCCTCGTCCTATCACCCGTGGATCATCCGAAACCACAGGGTTCACGCCGCCTCATCGGCGGCCGGTGATGGCGATGCGGACCAGGTCGCGGCCCTTCACCCCGAACAACGCCTTGCGCGAGGGATCCAGCGCCAGCTTCGGCTCACCGCCGAACCACTGCCCGGCCAGGCCCTCCGCGATCGGCCTGACGGTGAACGTGACCAGGTCGATCTTGTACACCTTGTCGCCGTCCGTGCAGTAGGCCACCCGGCCGACGACGTGCAGGTCGCTGCCGCGGTTGCCGACCTTGAGCGTCCTGGTGACCTTCTTGCGCAGCAGGTCGAACTCGAACACCTCGCCCGTGCTGGAGATGCCGTACAGATTCAGGACGCCGAGCGAGAGCGAGATGATCGAGCGGGCGCCGGGCAGGGGTTCGAGCTCCCACAGCAGCTTGCGCCGGACGAGGTCGTAGGCGGCCAGACGGGCGGTGGTGGTGACCGGAGGCAGCCCGAGGCCCTCCTGGATCAGGGTGCCGAGGTAGGCGGTGCCGTGCCTGGTGGCGACCGAGTAGACGGTCTGGCGTTCGACGACGGGCCGCTGGACGGTGTACTCGCCGGTGCGGCGGGAGTAGAGGGTCAGCGCGCCGTTCATGTGGCCGGGCTCCGGCTGGGAGGGCATCACGATCAGGCCCGTCCTGGCGTCGTAGGCCAGGTCGCGCGGGCGGTCCTGCTGGTTGCCGGCCCGGGCGAGCAACTCCGCCTCGGCCTGGCCCGAGCGGTGCGCGTAGAGCGCGGCCTGGGTGTAGACGCCGAGGTAGGTGGTGTGGCCGAGCGTGAGCATGGTCTTCGGCTCGCCGGGGATGGCGAGCCTGGTGACCTCGCCCGTCGCCAGGTCGTGGATGTCGGCACCGCTCTTGCCGCCCACGTAGACGCGCCGGCCGTCGCTGTGCACGGACATCGGCTCCTCGGGCGCGGCCCTGAACCCGCGCTGCACCAGGTTGCGGTAGTCGATGGCGCCGGTCTCGGGGTCGTAGACGAACACCGCGTTGTCCTGCACACCGTAGATCCGGCCCTCGTGGGCGAGGATGCGGTGGGTGGCGGCCTCGAAGTACGGCACGCCGAGCACCTCCAGTTCGCCGGAGTCCAGGCGGCAGCGGTAGAAGGTGCCGGTGGGGCGGCCCGCGAAGTACGCGTAGCCGTCGTGGATGAGCACCGAGACGATGTACTTCTCGCCCGGGGCCGTGGCCTTGACGACCTTGTGGTCGGAAGGGTCGGATTTGCTGAGGATCAGCAGCTCGGCCAGGGAGTTCATGCCGCCGGCGATGTGCGTGTCGGAGACGCTCATGCTCGACACCCAGTCGCGGTCGGCCAGCTCGGGCGGCAGCAGGTCGCGCCGCTCGCCGGTGGCCCGGTCGATGGCGATGAGGTGGGCGTTGGCGCCGACGCCGGCGTAGACGTAGCGGTCGTCGGCCTGGACGGCGCGCACGTACGCCTCGCCGGGCGCGGCCTCACCCAGGTCGCGCACGACGCCCGTGGCCGGGTCGTACTCCTTGACCTTGCCCGGTTCGGAGGTGCCCAGGTAGACCTTGCCGTCGGGGGAGGCGGCCAGGCTCCAGATGAAGTGGTCGGGCACCGAGGCGACCTTGGTCAGCGTGCCCGCCACCGTGTCGAGCTTGTAGAGGTCGGACTTGGAGTGGGTGCCGACGTAGACGTCGGTGCCCGTCTTGCACATCGCCCACACCCCGATGCCCGTCGGGATGTCGAAATGGGCGGTGACCGAATCCTCGGCGAGATCGTACGCGCCGACCACGTTGGGCGACAGCCCGCGCGAGCCCGCGTAGAGCACGCCGCCGACGAACTCGGCGTTGCCGAGCGGGCTGGCGACGCTGGCGGGACCCAGGTCGGTGAGGGTCCCCTCGGGGACCGGCGTGGCGTGCGCGGGTGCGGCGGGCAGCGCGGCGGGCAGGGCGGCGGGCAGGGCGGCGGCCACCGTGGACGCGGCGGCCGCCTGCAGGAATCGACGGCGGGGGATCATGTGCGGCTCCCAGGTGAAGTTTCGCCGCACGCTATAACGGACTGGGCCGTAATGTCTATATCTTGAACAGCTCGGCGGCGTTGCGCCAGGCGACCCGCTCCGCCGTCACGCCGGTCAGCCCGGCCGCGGCGACCGCGCCGAACGCCGACGACGGGTCGATCAGCGTCGAGTCGGTGCCGAACAGCAGCTGCCGGTCGGGCACGGCCGCCACCACCTCGGCGATCCGGCCCGCCGGCGCGTGCGACCAGCAGGGCTCCAGGTAGAGGCGGTCGCAGGCGTTGGCGGCCTCGATCGCGTGGCGGTGACCGTCGGCGCCCATGTGGCCCGCGATCACCCGCAGCTCCGGGATGTCCAGGCACACCTGGGCCAGGTCCAGCACCGAGGCGCCCCAGGTGTGCACCAGCGCCGGAAGGCCCGCCTCGGCGGCCAGCTCCAGGGCGGCCCGCATCCGCGGCGAGGTCACCGGGGAGCCCGTGTAGTCCGTGTGGATCTTGACCCCGACCCACGGGCCGGTCAGCTCCCGCAGGTCCCCGGCCGCCTCGCCGAGCCGCCGCGGGTTGACCGTGACGTACCCGTACAGCCGGTCCTGCCCGTCGAGCATCCTGGCCAGCGCCCGGTTGCCCGCCGGGGCGTCGTAGATCACCGCCTCGGTGGCCGACACGATCGCCTTGCCGATGCCGTAGCGGTCCATGGTGGCCAGGCTCGCCCCGGCCACGTCCATGGTGAAGAACCACGGCCCCCAGTGCGCGTGCACGTCGATGATCATGAAAGCAGCCTCCTCGCGTTGCCCCCGGCCACGGCGGCCACCTCGTCAGGTCCCAGCCCGCTCGTCGCCAGCCGGAGCAGCGGCACGATCGGCTCGTAGTGCGGCGCGCGGGTGCCGTGCAGCAGCCGCTCCGCGCCGACCTCGGCGGCCACCGTCTCCAGCGCGTCGGGGGAGTTGAGCAGCCGGGTCGAGGTGTGGAACCCCGGTTCGTCCAGCGCCGCCACCAGGAAGTCGCCCAGATGGTAGAAGTGCGTGTCGAGGAAGACGACCCGGGCGCCGAGACCCGCGAACGGCTGCCAGAAGCGGCGCACGTCCCCGCCGGTCAGCACCACCAGCCCGAGTTCCGCGGCCCGCCGGGCGACATGCCGGACCGACGGGAACGACGCCTCCACGCCCTGCTCGTCCGGGAACAACCGCACCGCCCGCACCCCCGCGCCCGCCAGCCGGTCGAGCTCGCGGCCCGCGCCGATCGGGTCGCGCAGGTCCACCGTGCCGACGGGCAGCCAGCGCGGGTCGCCGCCCAGGGCCAGCACCTCGTCGTTGCCCGATCGCATGTCGAACAGGGCCGCCCGCAGGCTCGCCACCGCCCCGGCCGCGGTGCGGTGCTC
This sequence comes from Nonomuraea harbinensis, assembly GCF_019396385.1. Lineage (GTDB taxonomy): Bacteria > Actinomycetota > Actinomycetes > Streptosporangiales > Streptosporangiaceae > Nonomuraea > Nonomuraea ferruginea. The sequence continues at coordinate 311,367 of NZ_JAHKRN010000002.1, forward strand.
CGCCAGCAGGCCGCCCACCGACTCCGCGCCGCCGGGCGGCCCGTCACGGTCGGGATAGGCCCCGACCAGCACGTCCACGTCCAGCGCCACCTCCAGGTCGCCTATCAGACTCCACGCGTCGAAAGCCATGGCGGCCCCCTCCTCCATCGACATGCGGGCCATCATGCCATTGACGTATCCCGTTCATAAAGTTACGGTCTGGCCCAAAATCAAGCACGAATGAACGAGGTATGGGCATGATCCGATCCCTGCTCGCCGTGGCGGCGGTCCTGTTACCCGCGCTCGTCTTCCCGGCGCCCGCCTCCGCCGCGCCGTCGCGCTGCGGCGACCCGGCGGTGACCACGTACGGGCCCGCCTCGGTGACGGCCGCCGTCGTCGGCGCCGCCGTCCACGAGGGCCGCGCCTATCTCGTCAGCCGCGGCCCCAAGCCGCCGGTGCTGGCCGAGCTCGACCTGGCCACGCGCAAGGTGATCAGAAGCGTCACGCTGCCCGACGGACCGGCCACGGGCGAGCCCGAGGGCGGCTGGGCGGTCGCCGTGTCCGGCGGCAAGGTCTACGTCGGCACGTACCCGGTGCCCGACCTCTACAGCTTCGACATCGCCACCGGCGAGGTGGCGCACCTGCACTCCTTCGGCGCCGCCGGCGGCTTCGTGTGGAGCCTGGCCGCGGCCCCCGACGGCACGCTCTACGCCGGCACCTCCTCCGACGGCCGTGTCTGGGAGTACGTCCCGGGCAGCGGCGCGGTCCGCAGGTTCGGCGTGCTGGCCCCGGGCGAGCACTACGTCCGCGCGGTGGCGGCCGACGACACCCACGTGTACGCCGGCCTGCTGGAGAAGCGGCTCCTCATGCGGATCGACCGCGCGAGCGGCGAGATCCGGCGGCTCGCCGACGCGGGCGCGGCGTTCGGGGTGGTCACGCTCAACGGCGACCGGGTGCTCGCGGCCGCCGGCGGCGAGCTCATCGACGTCCGCAAGGACGGCACGGACCTGCGGCGCGTCACCGTCGAGTCCGGCCTGCTCGACGCCCTGACCGTGACCGCCGACGGCACCGTCTACGCCGCCTCGCGCCCCGACGGCACCGTCTACCGCTACCGGACCGGCGACACCGCGCTGACCCGCGTGGTGGACCCGCCGTCCTACGGGGACGAGACCCGCCTGCTCCACGTGACCGGCGAGGACACCCTGCTGTCGTTCGCGGGCAGCGGCGGACTGTGGTCGCTGGACGCCCGCACCGGCGCCGCCGAGTTCACCGACCTGATCGACGCGGGGATGCCGGCCGGCGCCGAACGGCCGCAGAGCATGGTGCTCGTCCCCAACCGGGCCCTGTACGTCGGCGGCCACTTCGCCATGGACGTCCGCGCGCTCCGCACCGGCGAGCAGCGCAGGATCCGCGTCCCCGGCGAGCCCAAGGCCATGGTCAGGCACGGGAACAAGATCTACGCCGCCATGTACCCCACCGGCGAGATCGTCTCCGTCGACATCCGCACCGACGAGGTGCGCAGCCTCGGCTACCTGGGCCACGAGCAGAAGCGGCCCTGGGACATCGAGTACGACCCGCGCACCGGCAAGCTCCTGGTCGCCACCTCGTCGCTGTCGGCGTCCATCCCCGGCGCGCTGTCCGTCGTGGACCCCCGCACCGGCGAGGCGGACGTCTACCAGGACGTCATCCCCGGCCAGAACCTCATGAGCCTGTCACTCGACGCGGACGAGGGCGTGGTCTACCTGGCCGGCGACGTGTTCGGCACGAGCACGCCGACCGCGTCCATCGCCGCCTTCGACCTGCGCACCCGCACCGTCCTGTGGCAGGCCGACCCGGTGCCGGGCCACCGCACCTTCCAGGACGTCCTGGTGCACGACGGGCTCCTGTACGCGTCGTACAAGCGGGACTCGGGCGCCTGGATCGCCCTGGACCCGGCCACCCGGCAGATCGTCCAGCAGGGCAAACTGTCCGGGTACGGCGAGCTGACCGTGCACCGCGGGCGGGTCTTCGCCTCGGTGTTCCGGGAGGGAGGCAACGCCTACGAGCTCGACGCGGAGCGCGGCGCCACGCTGCTCGCCACCGGTCTCGGCGACGAGTGGCACACCAACCCGCAGCTCCACTTCGAGCCCGGCTCCTGGCACGCCTGGGCGATAGCGGGCCGCGACCTGGCGCGGATCCGGCTGGACCCGCGCTGCCCCGCCTTGACGGTTCCCACTCCCGGGTCTTAGATTTCGGTCTGTGCCGAAATTGATCGTGGACGCCCACCGGCTGGCCGGCCCCGTGCCGTTCGACGACCTGCCGGTGGACCCGCGGCCCGACCTGGACCGTCTGGGCATCGCCAGGGCGCTGGTGACGCACACCCTCAGCCTCTACTCCGACGCGGAGGCGGGCAACGACGCCCTCTTCGCGCTCGGCGACCCCCGGCTCGTCCCGGTGCCCGTCGTGGTGCCCGGCGTGCCGGGGGCGTGCGCGCCCGCCACGCCGGACGCCGTGCGGGCGTGGGGGGTGCGCATGGTGCGGCTCTGCCCGGAGCGCCACCGGTTCGACCTGACCGGCCCGGTCGCGCTCCGCTGGCTCGCCGCCCTGGGCGCGGGGGCGGCGCCCGGCCCGGCCGTCGCCGTCGACCTCGACGAAACCTCGACGGCGCAGCTCCGCACCCTCGCCGAGCGGCTGCCCGGCCTGCGGATCCTCGTGCTCAACCCCGGCTACCGCCGCCTGCGCGCGCTGGCCGAGCTGATGGCCGAGGCGCCGGGCGTCCGGGTGGAGACCGGCACGGTGAACACCCAGGGCGGCGTGGAGTGGCTGGCCGAGCGGTTCGGCGCGGAGCGGCTGGTGTTCGGCACCGGCGCCCCCGTGGCCGACGACTGCGGCCCGCGCTTCCTCCTCGACCACCTCGGCCTGACCCCGCGCGAGACCGACCTGATCGCGGCGGGCTCCCTGGAAAGGCTGCTCGGAGGCCGCCCATGATCCTCGACGCGCACGGCCACGTCGGCACCTGGCCCGACTTCCTCATCCCCGACCCCACCGCCGGCGGCCTGGTCGCCGCCATGGACCGGATCGGCGTCACCGCCATGGGCATCAGCCACCTGCTCGCCGTCGGCCCCGACGCCGGGCGCGGCAACCGGCTGGCCCTCGAGATCGCCGAACGCCACCCCGGCCGGTTCGGCGTCTGGCAGGTCTACAACCCGCACCACCGCACCCCGCTGTCGCTCGACGGCGTGTGGGGCGTCAAGCTGCACCCGGACGTCCACCAGTGCCGCCTCGACGACCCTCGGTACGACCCGGTCTGGGAGCTCGGCCTGCCGGTGCTCTCCCACGGGCAGACGGACTCTCCGTGGAGCGACCCTGAACAGTTCGCCACTGTCGCCGCCCGGCATCCGGACGTGCCGATCCTCATGGGCCACACCGGCCTGTGGCCGTCCGGGTTCGCCCGCGCCGCCCGCCTCGTGGCCGGCCACCCGAACGTGTTCCTGGAGGTGTGCGGCTCCAAGTCGACCGGCCGCTGGATCGCCCGCCTGGCCTCGCTGGCGGGGGCGGAACGGGTGGTCTTCGGCTCGGACGCCTGCTTCCTCGACCTCAGGATCGGCTACGGCCGCGTCGCCCTGGCTCCCCTCGCCCCCGCCGACCGCGCCCTCATCCAGGGCGGCAACCTGGCCCGCATCCTGGGCCCGCGCCTCCCCTGACCTCCCGCCGCACCCCGAGACGCGCGGAGGACCGGCGGGAGACGCCGGCCGCCCCGCGCTCGCCCACGCCGGAACCCCCGCCCGTACCGAAACCCGCGCCGAAGAAGGGATCTCCCGTGACGCTCGCGATCCACGGCGGCTCGCCGGTCCGCACCGACCCCTGGCCCGCGTGGCCGCCGCCGCTCGACCCCCGTCAGCGCGAGCTCGTCATGGACGTGCTGGAGAGCGGGCGGTGGGGCGCCACCCAGGGCGGCTCCGTGGTCACGGACCTGGTCGCCGCGTTCGCCCGCGCCGCCCGCGTCCCGTACGGGGTCGCCGCGGGCAACGCCACGCTGGGCCTGTTCGCCGCGCTCAAGGGCCTGGGCGTGGGTCGCGGCGACGAGGTCATCGTGCCCGCCTACACCTTCGTCGCCTCGGCCACGGCCGTGCTGCTCGCGGGCGCGGTCCCGGTGATCGCGGACGTGGACCCGGCCCACCTCCACGTGTCACCGGATGCCGTACGAGACGCGCTCACCCCCAGGACGGCCGCCGTCATGCCCGTCCACCTGGCCGGCAGCCCCGCCGACATGGACCCGATCACCGGCCTCGCCGCCCGTCACGGACTCGCGGTGGTGGAGGACGCCGCCCAGGCCCACGGCGCCGCCTACAAGGACCGGCCGGTGGGCGGGCTGGGCGACGCGGGCGTGTTCAGCTTCCAGTCCAGCAAGGCGATGACGGCGGGGGAGGGCGGGCTCGTCGTCTGCCGGGACGAGTCCGCGTACGAGGCGATCTGGTCGGTGTGCAACGTCGGCCGCCGCCCCGGCGGCCAGTGGTACGGCCACCCCTCGGTCGGCTGGAACCTGCGCCTCACGGAGATCCAGGCCGCGCTCCTGCTGCCGTGGCTGGACCGGCTGGACGACGAGCTCGCCCGCCGCGCCGCCTTCTGCGCCGCGCTCGAACGCGAGCTGGCCGGCCTGCCGGTGACGATGCTGGGGCCGCCGCCGGGCACGACGCGGGACTCGCGGCACCTGGTCATGCTGCGGATCGGCGTGCCCGTCGAGCGTGATTTCCTGCTGGCCGCCATGGCCGCCGAAGGGGTGCCGCTGGACGCGGGATACCCGCCGCTCGGCACCATGGCCGCGCTCGCCGCGGAGGGCGCCAGGACCGGGCCGTGCCCCGCCGCCGACGAGGCGGCCGGGAGCGTGGTGTGGGTGCGTCAGGCGATGCTCATGGACGACCCGGCCCGCGCCGCCGACGTCGCGGAGGCCCTGGCCAAGGTGCTGAAGTCCTGATCGCCGCGCCGCGTCCCGGGCGCGAATCTACTTTGTAAAGGCGTCGGCCGGCATCAACGCGATGCGTCACCTATAGGACCGCCGTCAACGCGGCGCGTCACCCATGGGGCCGCCGCCGGAAGGCGCCGTGGCGACGATCAGGTCGGCGCGGGCGCGCGTGCCGTCGGCGGCGAACCAGGCGCGTTCGGCCTCGAACCACTCCCGCCACCGCTCTTCCAGCCCCGGCCCGTCGCGCTCCAGCACCCGCCGGAGCCGGACGTCGTCGGGCGCCTCCAGCCAGATGCCGTAGGCGAGCAGATCGGCCGCGGACTTCCTGGCCGTGCCCACGCCTTCGATGATCAGCACCGGCGCGACGGGAACCGCCACCGGCTCGGCGTAGGCGCCGCGAACCCAGTCATAGCGTCGGAAACCGCCGGGCCGTCCCTGCCGGAGCGGTTCGAGAACCTGGTCGAAGAGGGCGGCGAACCAGGTGGCGGGGCCTTCGTGCCAGGGTACGGGGAAGTCGTCGGCGTGCACGGCCTGGCAGCCGAGCGTGGCCGCGAGCGCGTTGGCGTACGTGGTCTTGCCGGACCCCGCGGGGCCGTCGACGGCGACCAGCCGAACCGTGCCGCATGACGGGGGGAGCGCCCGGATGCGGCGGGCCAGGGATTCCACGGGCCCAGGGTAGATGACTGGGGTGGTGGGGCTGAGACAATGTGCTCCCGCTCCGACCCGCACGCAGGAGGTTGACGTTGCCCGGACCCCTCGGTGACATCGTGGTGCTCGATCTGTCGCGGGCTCTGGCGGGCCCTCATGCCGCGCAGATGCTGGGTGATCTGGGCGCGCGGGTGATCAAGGTGGAGCATCCGGAGGGCGGGGACGAGTCGCGCGGCTGGGGCCCGCCCTTCGTAGGTCCGGATCACGAAATATCGACATACTTCCTGGCGGCGAACCGCAACAAGCAGTCCATCGCCGTCGACCTGAAGACCCCGGAGGGCAAGGACCTGGTCGAGCGCCTGGTCCGGCAGTGCGACGTGCTGGTGGAGAACTTCCGCACCGGCGTGCTCGACCGCCTGGGCTTCACGGCCGACCGGCTGCACGAGCTGAACCCGCGCCTGGTGATCCTGTCGATCACCGGGTTCGGCCACGACGGGCCGGAGGGCGGCCGCCCCGGCTACGACCAGATCGCCCAGGGCGAGGCCGGGCTGATGTCGCTGACCGGCCCGTCGCCTGACGAGCCCTACCGCGTCGGCGCCTCGATCGCCGACCTGCTGGCGGGCATCCACGGCGCGTACGGGGTGGTGGCCGCGCTGTACGAGCGGGAGCGTACGGGCGAGGGGAGAGTGGTGCGCACGTCGCTGCTGGCGGCGGTCACCGGCGTGCACTCCTACCACGGCACGGCCTGGACCGTCGGCGGGAAGGTGCCGGGGGCCAACGGCAACCACCACGCCTCGATCGCCCCCTACGGCGCCTTCCGGTGTGCCGACGGGATGCTGCAGATCGCGGCGGCGAACGACGGCCAGTGGAGAAAGGTGGCCGAGCTACTCGACATCGATCCTGATATGGCGAAATATGCCAGCAATAGGGACAGATTCGCGCACCGGGATGAGCTGATCGCCGACATGGAGAAGGCCCTGGGCGCCCACGACCGCGCCCACTGGCTGGCCAGGCTGGGCGAGGCCGGGGTGCCGGCGGGGGCCATCCGCTCGATCGACGAGGTCTACGCGTGGGACCAGACCCGCTCCCAGGGCCTGCTGGTCGAGGTGGACCACCCGGTGCTGGGCAGGATCGAGCTGCCGGGGCCGCCGCTGCGCTTCGACGGGCTGACGGGGATGCGCCACACCGCGCCGCCGATGCTCGGCCAGGACGAGGAGGCCGTGCTGAACTGGCTCCAAGAGCGTGAGCGATGATCAGGTTCCGCCCGAGGGCCGACACGAAGGAGCGATGGTGAGCCGTCCGGACGCGCGCACGATGATCGAGACGGTCCTCGACAGAGGGTCGTGGCGGTCATGGGACGCGCCGCCCGCCGAGCCGGCCGAGCCGGGCTCCTCCTACGCCGAGGAGCTGGCCGCGGCGCGGGTCAAGTCCGGCTACGACGAGGCCGTGGTGACGGGGGAGGGGCTGCTGGGCGGCCGCCGGGTGGCGGTGGTGGCGTGCGAGTTCTCGTTCATGGCCGGGTCGATCGGGGTGGCGGCGGCCGAGCGGCTGGTCACGGCGGTCGAGCGGGCCACCAGGGAGCGCCTGCCGCTGCTGGCCGCCCCGGCGTCGGGCGGCACCCGGATGCAGGAGGGCGCGCTGGCCTTCGCGCAGATGATCAAGATCACGGTGGCCGTGCAGGAGCACCGGGCGGCCTGCCTGCCGTTCGTGGTCTACCTGCGGCATCCGACGACCGGCGGGGTGTTCGCCTCGTGGGGCTCGCTCGGCCACGTCACGGCGGCGGAGCCGGGCGCGCTCATCGGGTTCCTCGGGCCGCGCGTGTTCGAGTCGCTGTACGGCTACTCGTTCCCGTCGGGCGTGCAGGTGGCGGAGAACCTGTACGAGAACGGCCTGATCGACGCGGTGGTGCCGGCCGAGGACGTGCGCGAGGTGGCGATCAGGGCGCTCGGCGTGCTGACGGCCGGCGGCGAGCGGGTCCCGGCCGGCGAGGAGCCGGAAGAGGACCTGCGGCCGGTCGAGGCGTGGGAGGCGATCACCCGGTCGCGCCGCGACGACCGGCCGGGCGTGCGCGAGCTGCTGAAGCTGGCCGCCACCGAGGTGACCCCGCTCAGCGGCAGCGGCGCGGGCGAGAACGAACCGGGGCTGGTGCTGGCGCTGGCGAGGTTCGGCGCGGCCCCTGCCGTGGTGCTGGGGCAGGACCGGCGGGGGCAGCGGGCCCGCTCCCCGCTCGGCCCCGGCGGGCTCCGGGTGGCCAGGCGCGGCATGCGGCTGGCCGAGGAGCTGCGGCTGCCGCTGGTGACGGTGATCGACACCGCTGGGGCGGCGCTGTCGAAGGCGGCCGAGGAGGGCGGCCTGTCCGGCGAGATCGCGCGCTGTCTCGCCGAGCTGGTCATGCTGGACGCGCCGACGGTCTGCCTGCTGCTGGGCGAGGGCGCGGGCGGCGCGGCGCTGGCGCTGCTGCCGGCCGACCGGGTGCTGAGCGCCCAGCACGCGTGGCTGTCGCCGCTGCCGCCCGAGGGCGCCTCGACGATCCTCTACCGCAGCGTCGACTTCGCCCCCGAGATCGCCCAGGCCCAGCGCGTGCGCGCCACCGACCTGCGCCGCGACGGCATCGTGGACCGGGTGATCCCGGAACGCCCGGACGCCGCGTACGAGCACCACGCCTTCAGCGAGCGGGTGGGGCGGGCTCTGGAGTACGAGATCGCCATGCTGCTGCGGCGGAGCCCGGCGGACCGCAAGGCCGTCCGGCTGGAGCGCTACCGCAACCTGGGCGGCTAGTTGGCAGACATTGCCAGTGAAAGACCGTTTCCTGCGTCATTAGTGTGAGCCCCGGGTATGCCGTTCGACGCGGTTGCACTGGTGAGAAGGGGCGCGGGATGCCGGATCCGATTGACGTGCGCAAGGTGCCGATCGAGAGCGTCACGGACGCCTCGGGGCTGGAGCGGCTCATCGACGACGGGGCGATCGAGGCGCGGCGGGTGCTCGCGGTGATCGGGAAGACCGAGGGCAACGGCGGGGTCAACGACTACACCCGCATCCTGGCCGATCGGGCGTTCCGCGACGTGCTGTCCGTCAAGGGTCATCCGGCGCCGGAGAGCGTGCCGCTGGTCTGGTCGGGCGGCACCGACGGGGTGCTCAGCCCGCACGCGACGATCTTCGCGAGCGTGGACCCGGCGTCGGCGCCGCCGTCGGACGAGCCGCGGCTGTCGGTCGGCGTGGCGATGAGCGAGGTGATCCTGCCCGAGGACATCGGCAGGCCGGCCATGGTGGAGAAGGTCGCGGCGGGCGTGCGAGAGGCCATGAAGATCGCCGGCATCGACGACCCGCGCGACGTCCACTACGTGCAGACCAAGACGCCGCTGCTGACGCTGGCCACGATCACCGACGCCAAGAGCCGCGGCGAGGACACCGCGATCGAGGAGACGGGCCCGTCGATGGACCTGTCGAACTCGACCACCGCGCTGGGCATCGCGGTCGCGCTCGGCGAGATCGACATGCCGCGCGCCGACCAGATCCACAAGGACCTCTCGCTGTATTCGTCGGTGGCGTCCTGCTCGTCCGGCGTCGAGCTGGACCGGGCGCAGATCGTGCTGGTGGGCAACGTGCGCGGCATCGGCGGCCGCTACCGCATCGGCCACAGCGTCATGCGCGACGCGCTCGACGCCGACGGGATCTGGGAGGCGATCCGCGACGCGGGCCTGCCGCTGCCGGACCGTCCCCACCACTCCGACCTCGGCGGGCGGCTGGTCAACGTGTTCATGAAGTGTGAGGCCGACCCGTCGGGCCGGGTGCGCGGGCGGCGCAACATCATGCTCGACGACTCCGACGTGCACTGGCACCGCCAGATCAAGGCGACGGTCGGCGGCGTGGCCGCGGCGGTCACCGGCGACCCGGCGGTGTTCGTGTCGGTGGCCGCCGTGCACCAGGGCCCGTCGGGCGGCGGCCCGGTCGCGGCCATCATCGACCTGGGCGCCGACCTGGGCGCCGACTAGCCCGAGAGCCGCTTGAGCCGGGTCACCGCCTCGTCGATGACCTCGTCCTTCTTGCAGAAGGCGAACCTGACGAAGGGGCGGCCCCGCTCGGCGTGCTCGTAGAACACCTGGGTGGGGATGGCGACGACACCGGCCAGCTCGGGCAGCCGGCGGGTGAGCGCGACCCCGTCGTCGAACCCGAGCGGCCGGATGTCGGTCTGCACGAAGTAGGTGCCGGCCGGGCGGAACACCTCGAACCCGGCCGCGGCCAGCCCTTCCATGAGGCGGTCGCGCTTGTCCTGCAGCGAGGCGCGCAGCGCCGCCACCCACTCGCGCTCGTGCCGCAGCCCGTAGGCCACCGCGGCCTGCCAGGGCGCGCTCGCGGTGAAGGTGAGGAACTGCTTGACCGTCTGCACGGCGCCCACCAGCGGGGCCGGGGCGCAGATCCAGCCGGTCTTCCAGCCGGTGACGGAGAACGTCTTGCCCGCCGAGGAGATCATCACGGTGCGCTCGCGCATGCCCGGCAGCGTGGCCAGCGGGACGTGCTCCACGCCGTCGAACGTCAGGTGCTCGTACACCTCGTCGGTGACGGCGATCAGGTCGTGCTCGCGGCACAGCTCCGCGACGAGCGTCAGCTCCTCGCGGGTGAAGACGGTGCCGGTCGGGTTGTGCGGCGAGTTGACCAGGATCACCCGGGTGCGCGGGGTGATCGCCGCGCGCAGCTCGCCGGGGTCGAACGCGAACCGCCCGCCGTCCGGGCGGAGCGTCACGCCGACCAGCCGCGCCTGGGCGAGCGCGATCGAGGCCGCGTACGAGTCGTAGTAGGGCTCGAAGGCGATCACCTCGTCGCCCGGCTCGCACAGCGCCAGGATCGAGGCCGCGATGGCCTCGGTGGCGCCGACGGTGACCAGGATCTCGCCGTCGGGGTCGTAGGAGAGGCCGTAGTGCTCCTCGCGGTGCTCGGAGACCGCCTGCCTGAGCTCCGTCACGCCGGGGCCAGGAGGATACTGGTTGGCGCCGGAGCGGATCGCGTGCACGGCGTGGTCGAGCATGGCGGCCGGGCCGTCGGTGTCGGGGAAGCCCTGGCCCAGGTTGATCGCTCCGGTCCGCACGGCTAGCGCGCTCATCTCGGCGAAGATGGTGGTGCCGAAGGAGCGCATCCTGGAGACAAGTGGTTCCGTCACATGTTCACAGTAAGGTGTCGGCCGGGCGGGCCGACGCGCGCGGGCCGGGTCGCGGAGTTCCCTCAGTAGGGTGGTTCACCTGAGTTCCCCATCGCGTATTCGTGAGCTGGACGCTCTCCGCGGTTTCGCGGTGGGCGGCATCATGCTGGTCAACACGTGGCAGCACGCCGCCAAGGAGACCTACACCGGGATCGACTGGACGGTCGAGTCCTTCTTCCAGAGCCGGTTCTACCCGATCTTCTCGCTGCTGTTCGGCATCAGCTTCGTGCTGTACCTGCAGCGGGCCGGGCGGTGGTCGCTGCTGTCGCGCCTGCTCTGGCTGATGGTCTTCGGGCTGGTCCAGCACATCTGGTACCCGGGCGAGGTGCTCACCGACTACGCCTTCTACGGGCTGATCGTGCTGCTGCCCGCCTCGTTCCTGTGGCGCGGGGTGCCGGTGCTGCTGCTCGGGCTGGGCGTGACCGCGTGGGGGGTGATGGCGGGCGGCGGGGTGCTGCTCATCCCGGGGATGTTCCTCGTCGGCATGGCGCTGATGCAGCTGCGGCCGCAGCGGGAGCTGCTGCTGCCCGCCTTCGGGGTGAGCGCGGTGTGCGGCGTGCTGCTCTCCGCGGCGGCGTCGTGGTCCGGCGACTGGACGCTCTACACCCTCGGCGCGCTGGCCGGCGCGGCCGCCTACTCGGCCGGGCTGGTCCTGGTGCTGCGGCCGTGGCTGTCGGCGGTGCTGGAGCCGCTGGGCAGGATGGCGCTGACCAACTACGTGACGGGCACGCTCGTCATCTTCTTCGCAGGCGGGCTGGTCGACGCGGATCCCACCCGCTGGTCGGTGCTCGCCGTGGCGGGCGTCACCGTGGCCGTGCAGGCGGTGTTCAGCCGGTGGTGGCTGCGCCGGTTCCGTTACGGGCCGCTGGAATGGATCTGGCGCATGCTCACCCGGTTCCGCCGCGTGCCCAACCGGCTAGAGTCGGGCCGTGACGAGAATCGCCCTCTGCCAGGTCCCGGTGTCACCTGACCCTTCGGTCAACCTCACACGGGTGCGCGAGGCGCTCGCCCGGGCCGAGGGCGCCGACCTCGCGATCTTCCCGGAGGCGACGCTCACGCGTTACGGCAAACGCATCACCGACCTGGCCGAGCCGCTCGACGGGCCGTTCGTCACCGGCGTGGCCGAGGCCGCCAGGCGGCACGGCGTGGCGGTGATCGCGGGCGTCTTCGAGCCCGGCCAGGGCCTGGTCCACAACACCGCCGTCGCTCTGGACGCCTCCGGCGAGCTCAGGGGCGCCTACCGCAAGATCCACCTGTTCGACTCGTTCGGCGCCAAGGAGTCGGGGCTGGTCGCGCCCGGCGCCGAGCCGGTCGTGGTCGAGCTGGCGGGTCTGCGGGTGGGGCTGGTCACCTGTTACGACATCCGCTTCCCCGAGCTGACCAGGGCGCTGGTCGACCAGGGCGCCGACATGTTCGCGGTGATCGCCGCCTGGGGCTCGGGGCCGCTGAAGGAGGACCACTGGGTGACGCTGGTGCGCGCCCGCGCCCTGGAGAACACCATGTGGACCGCCGCCGTCGGCCAGGCGCCCAACCCGGCCGAGTCGTCCGACGGTTACGGGGTGGGGCGGAGCATGCTGGTCGACCCGCTGGGCGTGGTCAGGGCCGACCTCGGCTCGTCCGCCGGGGTGCAGGTGGTGGAGCTCGACCCGGAGGTCACCGCCCGGGCCAGGTCCGCCCTGCCCTGCCTCGAACATCGCGTTCTCGGGGTCAACAGATCGTAAAGTGGTCATCGTGAGCGGAACGCAGATGCAGAAGGTGGTCCCGCCGCGTCTGCTCGTCCCCTACCTGTCGGGCAAGCGCACGGTCATCTCCGGTTACGTCTACCGCGTGCAGGACTGCGCGCGACTGACCACCCCACGCGACTTCTACCATGGCCTCGACCTGTCGTTCGACGGCTCGGAGCTGACCTCCGACGTGCCGGAGCTCTACGTGCTGCGCTGGCACGCCCGCGACGTCGACACCTACTCCGTCCCGTACGGCCCGCACATGGGCGGCGACTGGAGCGACGCGCCGCCGTTCGCCGGCAACGGGTTCACCACCTCGCGCGAGCACGTGGTGCCGCAGTTCCACACCGTCCCGATGCCGATTCCGGCCGGCGCGCGGATCATGCATGTCACCGGCTCGGGCGAGCGGCCGTTCGCCGAGTACGACGGGCTGACGTGGCGGCCTTCGGCATGAGCGAGGAGATCACGCCGGTCGCGTCCGGCTTCGTCGCCCGGTTCGGAGAGCTGACGCTGCCCGCGGCGCTCGGGCCCGACGACCGGGTCGTGCTGCTGAGCGAGGAGGAGCTCGACGGGTTCGAGTCCGCCTCCGGCTACTGGCGGCGCACGGTCGCCCGTTCCGAGCTGGAGTGGCTGGTGCTCATCCGTACGGTCGGCACGTTCGGCGGGGAGCCCTGCAGCGTGCTCGACGAGGACGACGACGGCCTGCACATCGCCTACACCGGCCACAGCGGGATGAAGGCCGAGGCGCTCGGCTACTGGATGGTCGATCATGGCGCCTACGAGGTCGTGGTGCCGCGCGAGGAGGTCTTCTCCATCCGCGTCGAGCGCATCCCGGTGCCGTAGGGTCCCTGATGTGATACGTGAAGCCCACGTCAACGGGATCCGGCTGGCCTACCGGGAAGAGGGCGATCCGGCGGCGCCCGCGCTGGTGCTGCTGCACGGCCGGACCGCCGACCACAACGACTGGAACGGCTTCACCCGCCACTTCGCCGGCCGCTACCACGTGCTCGTCCCCGACCTGCGCGGCCACGGCGCCAGCGACTTCCCCGGCACCTACCCCATCCCGGAGATGGCCGAGGACGTCGCCGCCCTGCTCGACCTGCACGACGCCGCGACCGCCACGGTGATCGGCCACTCGCTCGGCGGCATGGTCGCCTACCACCTGGCCATGCGCCACCCCGAGCGGGTGACGCGGCTGGTGGTGGAGGACTCGGCGCTGCCCGTGCCGATGCGCGACCGGCCGGTCCTGGTCGAGGACGACTCCACGGGCTTCGACTGGCGCATGATGCACGACACCGAGCGGCAGTTCCTGCACCCCGACCCGGCCTGGCTCGACGGGCTGGCCCGGATCACCGCGCCGACCCTGGTGATCTCGGGCGGGCAGGCCAGCCCGTTCCGCGCCGATCTGCTGGCGGCGCGCATCCCCGGCGCCCGCCTGGTCACCATCGAGGCCGGTCACCTGGTGCACACCACCGAGCGCGTGGCCTTCCGGCAGGTGGTCGACGACTTCCTGGACGGTTAGTCCAGGCACGCGCGGAACACGGCGGTCAGCCGCGTCACCAGTTCGTCGCGCCGCACCGGCGTGACCGGGCCCATGAGCTGGCGGAACTGCCCGATGCCCATGATGAGCGCGGTGGCAATGGCGGCGCGCAGCTCGGCCTGCCCGCCGTCCAGCCGGGCGGTCAGCGGCTCCAGCAGGGCGGTGCGCACCCGGTCCGCGGCGAGCGTGCCGATCTCGGCGCTGGAGGCCGAGCGGGTCAGCGTCGCCAGCACCGGGTTGTCGGAGTCGGAGCCGAGCCGGTCGGCGACGTACTCGGCCAGCCGCACCGCCAGGTCGCCGCCGCCGTCGTCGAGGACGCCGGGGAAGCGCCCCTGCTCGGCCAGCACCTCCGCGAACAGCTTCCGCTTGGAGCCGAAGTAGCGGTTGATCAGCGCCACGTTCGCGTGTGCCTCGGCGGCGAGCATGCGCATCGTCACCTGGTCGTAGCCGTTCTCGGCGAACAGGCGGCGGGCCGCGTCGAGGATGCGCCGCCGGGTCCCCTCCCGGCTCCTCGGTCTCATGCTCACGACAATAGCCATGCGCATCCTGGGCCTATATCGGCCACTATGGCCGAGGTGACCGGAATGTCATTATGATCGGCAAGGATGACAAGGGTGGGAACGAAGCTCGGCGATCACATGCGGGGCCGGGTGGGGACGTTCGGGCTGATGGCCCCCGCCATCGCGCAGAGCTCCGTGGGCGCGGGCGTGGCGTGGCTCGTCGCCACCCAGTTGCTCGGCCACGTCCGGCCGTTCTTCGCGCCCATCGCGGTGCTCATCAGCGTCGGCATCGGGCTCGGCCAGCGGCTGCGCCGGGTGGCCGAGCTGGTGGTGGGCGTCAGCCTCGGCGTCGGCGTGGGGGACCTGCTGGTGGCCTGGATCGGGTCCGGGCCGTGGCAGATCGCGCTCGTGGTGGCGCTGGCCATGACGACCGCGGTGCTGCTCGACAGCGGGGCGCTGTTCGTGGCGCAGGTCGCCTCCTCCGCCGTGCTCGTCGCGGCCGTGCTGCCCGGCGACGACATGGGCGGCCTGGACCGGATGGTGGACGCGCTCGTCGGCGGCGCCGTGGGCCTGGCCGCGGTCGCGCTGATGCCGGCCAGCCCGCTCGCCCTCGCGGCCAAGCACGCCTCCGGGGTGCTGGACGCGCTGTCCACCGCGCTGGAGCAGGCGGCCGAGGCGATCGAGAAACGCGACGCCGACCTGGCCGCCGAGGCGCTGGAGGAGGCGCGCGGCACGCAGGCGGTGGTGGCGGAGTTCGAGCAGGCGCTGGAGACCAGCAAGGAGATCATCCTGATCTCGCCGATGCACTGGCACCGGCGGGCCGTCCTGGCGCGGTACGAGACCGCCGCCGAGCCGGTCGACCACGCGCTCAGGAACGCCAGGGTGCTGGCCCGGCGCACGATCGCCGCCCTCGGCGAGCCGCAGCCGCCGCCGGCGTCGCTGGCCGAGTCCATGCGCGAGGTGTCGGAGGCGGCGCTGCTCCTCCAGCTGGAGCTGGGGGCGGGCCGCGAGCCCGTGCTCGCCCGGCAGGCCCTGCTGGCGGTGGCCACCCGGCAGCGGCCGGACGACGGCGTCGGCTTCTCCTCCGCGGTGATCGTGGCGCAGCTGCGGTCGATCGTCGTCGACCTGCTGCGGGCGACCGGATCCGACCAGGAGGAGAGCTCCGCTGCGCTGCCGCCGGTGGCCGGCTGACGGCCGCGTGCGGGTTCCCTCGTCCCCCGACGGGTAGAAGAGCGCAGTCAACGGCTCTGACCAGGGAGGACGACCGATGAGCACGCCCGACGAGAACGCCCCGAAGACCGACGCCGAGCCGCTGCTGGAACCGGCGGAGGACGACCGTGAGCCGGTGGAGGAGCCCGGCAGGGAGCCCAGGACCCAGGGCAGGGCGGCGATGGAGCGGGCCATGCGCGAGTCGGGCAAGGGCCTCGACGACCTGACATGAGCCTTGTGCCGCCGAGCGGCTGCTGGAGCTCAAGGACGGGATGCGGGAGAAGGCGGCGGCGCACGACCCGTCATCCCGTGGGCCGGGCGGCGGCCCGCGCGCTCCAGTCTTCCGGCGAGGAACGCCGCACGCTCCGGGGACGGGGGCGGGGCCGCGTCCGGATAGGGTCGGAGGCGTGCTGACCATTCCCGATCCCCTCGACGCCGGCGACGACGGCAGCACGCCGCCGCTGGTGAGCGCCGCGCTGGCCGCCTACCAGGCCGGCGCCGCGGGGCCCGAGCGGGTGCTCAACGCGCTCGGCGAGAGCCGGCTGCTGGTGCCCGTCGTCGCCCTGCTGACCTCGTCCGAGATCGGGGCGCACGGCGTGCGGCAGGAGAAGGAGAGCGAGATGGCGCTCCCCAAGCTGGTCGGCAAGGACGGGCGCGAGGCGGTGCTGGCCTTCACCGGCACCGAGCCGCTGCGCCTGTGGCGGCCCGACGCCCGGCCCATCCAGGCCACGACGCTCCAGGTCTGCCGCGCCGCCGCCGCCGAGGGCGCCGCCGCCGTGGTCGTCGACGTGGCCGGGCCGGTCCAGTTCGTGATCGAGGGCGAGGTGCTCCGCGCCCTGGCCGCGATCGAGTCCGGCACCCTCGACGGCCTCACCGTGGCCAGACCCGAGCCGGTCAGGAAGCGCGGCTGGTTCGCCAGAAAGGTCGCCCGCGGGCGCTAGCGACCAGCACGCGGTCCCAGGTTCCCGACCGGCGGTCCCGGCGCCTGGAAGGCGACAGCTGACAGCAGCCGGTCTCGGCTGCACTGCGGCCGGTGGTGGTCAGGTGTCCGGTCCCGGCTTTTCCGGCGGGGCGGGCCGTCGCGCATTAGAGTGCGGCGCGTGCTCGTACACCCGGTGGTGGAGGCCGCATCGCCGGACGCCCTGGTGCTCGCCGGACCGTCGTCCTGGCTCGCGCCCGCCGCCCTCGTACTGCTGGGGGTCGTGGCGGGGCGTTATGCGCGGACGCTCGCCGGGGCGTTCGAGCAGGAACCGGCCGACGCGCGCGCCGAGGGGCGCGCGGCGCTCCTGGCCACTCTGCGCACGGTGCCCGTCCCCGCCTGGCCGCCCACGTACGAGCTGATCACCGCCGTCGTGCTGACGCTGGTGGTGTGGCGGGCCGGATGGCCGTACGCGTACGCGGCCGTCGCCGGGACGGCGCTGGCCGCGGTCGACTGGCGCACCACCCGGCTGCCCGACGTGATCACGCTGCCCTCGTACCCGATCCTCGCGCTCACCCTGCTGCCCACCGGCGAGCCGGCCAGGGCGCTGCTCGGCGGGCTCGCGCTGGCCGCCTGCTACGGGCTGCTCTGGCTGATCAGGCCCGCCGACCTGGGCCTCGGCGACGTCAAGCTGGCCGGGCTGATCGGCATGGCGTGCGCCGCGGCCGGCTGGCAGGCATGGGTCGTCGCCGCCGTCGGCGGGCAGCTGCTCGGCGCGCTCTACGCGATCCTGCTGCTGGTCACCCGGCGCGGCGACCGGCGCACCGAGTTTCCGTTCGGTCCTTTCATGCTGCTCGGAGCGTTCGCCGCGCTCTGTCTCCAGCCCTGAACGTCTCCGTCGACGAAAGTCTCGATCCCGGAACGTCTCGGCAGGTGAACGCGCGGACGTCGCACCCGGCCGCGCATGGAAGACTTGGACTCATGTTGCGCTGGTTGACCGCCGGAGAGTCCCACGGCCCTGAGCTCGTCGCCATCCTGGAGGGCCTGCCCGCAGGCGTCGAGGTGACCACGGCCGCCATCGACGAGGCCCTGCGCCGCCGCCGTCTCGGCTACGGCCGCGGCGCCCGGATGAAGTTCGAGCAGGACGAGGTGACGATCGTCGGCGGAGTCCGCCACGGCCGCACCATCGGCAGCCCCGTGGCCATCCGCATCGGCAACACCGAGTGGCCCAAGTGGGAGAAGGTCATGGCCGCCGACCCGGTCGACCCGGCCGAGCTGGAGGGCCTGGCCCGCAACGCGCCGCGCTCCCGGCCCCGCCCCGGCCACGCCGACCTGGCCGGCATGCAGAAGTACGGCTTCGACGACGCCCGCCCCGTCCTCGACCGGGCCAGCGCCCGCGAGACCGCCGCCCGCGTCGCGCTCGGCGAGGTCGCCAGGCGCTTCCTCAAGCAGGCGCTCGGCGTCGACCTCCTCAGCCACGTGACCTCCATCGGCGGCGTCCAGAGCCCCGCCACCACCCTGCCCGGCCCCGGCGAGCTGGCCCGCATCGACGCCGACCCGGTCCGCTGCGCCGACCCTGACGGGAGCGCCGCCATCGTCGAGCGCATCGACCGGGCCCACAAGGACGGCGACACCCTCGGCGGCGTCGTCGAGGTCCTCGCCTACAACCTGCCGCCCGGCCTCGGCAGCTACACCCACTGGGACCGCCGGCTCGACTCCCGTCTCGCCGCCGCCCTCATGGGCATCCAGGCGATCAAGGGCGTGGCGGTCGGCGACGGCTTCGAGACCGCGCGCAGGCCCGGCTCCGAGGCCCACGACGAGATCGAATACACCTCCGAAGACGGCGTGCGGCGCCTCACCAACCGCGCCGGCGGCGTCGAGGGCGGCATGACCAACGGCGAGATCCTGCGCGTCAGCGCCGCCATGAAGCCCATCTCCACCGTCCCCAGGGCGCTGGCCACCATCGACGTCAAGACCGGCGAGGCGGCCAAGGCCCACCACGAGCGCTCCGACGTGTGCGCCGTGCCTGCCGCCGGCGTCGTGGCCGAGGCGATGGTCGCGCTGGTGCTGGCCGACGCGGCGGTGGAGAAGTTCGGCGGCGACTCCGTCGAGGAAGTCGCCCGCAACCTGTCCGGCTACCTCTCATCCATGGTGATCAAATGATCAAGGCCGTGCTGATCGGCCCGCCCGGGTCCGGCAAGACGACCGTGGGCCGCCTGCTCGCCGAGCGCCTCGGCGTCACCTTCCGCGACACCGACGCCGACGTGGAGGCCGTCGCGGGCAAGCCCGTCAGCGACATCTTCATCGAGGACGGCGAGGAACACTTCCGCGAGCTGGAGCTGGAGGCGGTGCGCAGGGCGCTGGACGAGCACGACGGCGTCCTGTCCCTCGGCGGCGGCGCCGTGCTGCGCGAGGAGACCCAGGCCATGCTCGACGGCCGCCCCGTCGTCTACCTCCAGGTCGGCCTGGCCGACGCGGTCCAGCGCGTCGGCCTCGGCTCGGCCAGGCCGCTGCTCGTGCTCAACCCGCGCAGCCGGCTGAAGAAGCTCATGGAGGAGCGGCGGCCCGTCTACGAGCGGCTCGCCGTGCTCACCGTGGCGACCGACAAGCGCGAGCCCGCCGAGCTCGCCGACGAGATCGTGGAAGGGCTGGGCCGATGACCGCGGCTACCCGCATCACCGTGAAGGGCGAGAGCCCGTACGACGTCGTGGTCGGCACCGGGGTCCACGGCGAGCTGCCCGGCCTGCTCAGGCCCGGCGTCTCCACCGTCGCCGTGATCCACCCCGAGAGCCTGCCGGAGCTGGCCCGCCCCGTCACCGCCGTCCTGGCCGAGGCCGGCTACGACGTGGTGGCGTTGCCGGTGCCCGACGGCGAGGCGTGCAAGACCGCGGAGGTGGCCGCCGGCCTCTGGTCGGCGTTCGGCCGCCACGGCATGACCCGGTCCGACGCGGTCGTCGGCGTCGGCGGCGGGGCGACCACCGACCTGGCCGGGTTCGTGGCCGCCACCTGGCTGCGCGGCGTCCAGGTGGTGCTGGTGCCCACGACGCTGCTCGCCATGGTCGACGCCGCGGTCGGCGGCAAGAACGGCATCGACACCCCCGAGGGCAAGAACCTCGTCGGCACCTTCCTGCCGCCTGCCGGGGTGCTGTGCGAGCTGTCGGTGCTCGACGGCATGCCCCGCGCCGATTACGTGGCCGGCCTGGCCGAGATCATCAAGGGCGGGTTCATCGCCGACCCCGTCATCCTCGACCTCGTCGAGGCCGACCCCGAGGCCGCCGCCCGCCCCGGCGGGCCCCACACCCGCGAGCTGATCGAGCGCAAGATCCGGGTCAAGGCCGAGGTCGTCGGCGCCGACCTGCGCGAGTCGGGCCTGCGCGAGATCCTCAACTACGGCCACACGCTCGCCCACGCCATCGAGCGGGCCGAGCACTACCGGATGCGCCACGGCGAGGCCGTCGCCATCGGCATGATGTACGCGGCCGAGCTGTCCAGGCTCGACGGCCGCGCCGACCTCGTCGAGCGCACCCGGGCCATCCTCACCTCGGTCGGCCTGCCCACCGGCTACCACGCCGACGCCTGGCCCCGGCTGCGCGACCACATGCGCCTCGACAAGAAGAACCGCGGGGCCAAACAGCGCTTCGTCGTCCTCGACGAACTGGCCGTGCCCGCCCGGCTGGAAGGCCCGCCCGAGGAGCTCCTGGAGGACGCGTACAAGGTCATCGGGCGGTCATGAAACGGGCGCGCGCCGGGGTGGCGGCGCGCGCGGGCGCGGCCGAGCCACTACAGTCGTGGGGCCCACGCCGCAGCACGAGAAACGCGGAGATGAACAGCAGGTCATGAGGCATTACGGCTCCTTCGTCGCTCTCGGTGACAGCTTCACCGAAGGCCTGAACGACCCCGGCAGCAACGGCCACTTCCGCGGCTGGGCCGATCGGGTCGCCGAACGGCTCGCACTGGACGATTCGTCCTTCCGCTACGCCAACCTGGCGGTGCGCGGCAGGCTGCTCGACCAGATCGTCGCCGACCAGGTGCCGCAGGCGGTCGAGATGTCGCCCGACCTGGTCAGCCTCTGCGCCGGCGGCAACGACCTCCTGCGTCCCGGCAGCGACCCGGACGTGATGGCCAAGAAGCTCTCCGGCGCGGTCCGCGCGCTGCGCGCCACCGGCGCGGACGTGCTGCTGTTCACCGGGGTCGACCCGCGTGACACGCCGCTGATGCGCCGCCTGCGCGGCCGCTTCGCCATCTACTACCTGCACATCCGCTCGATCGCCGACCTCTACGGGTGCCGGCTGGTCGACCAGTGGTCGATGCAGGGGTTGCGCGACTGGCGGGCGTGGAGCCCGGACCGCCTCCACATGAACGCCGACGGTCACCGCCTGGTGGCGGCCCGCGTCCTCGACGTCCTCGGCGTGCCGTTCGACGAGTGGCACAAGGTGTGGCCGGAGCGCGTCGTCGACCCTCGCGCCCGCCGCCGCGAGGACGCCCAGTGGATCCGCGAGTATCTCGTCCCGTGGGTGTCGCGCCGCGTCCGCGGCGTCTCCTCCGGCGACGGGATGTCTCCCAAGCGTCCGGAGCTGTCTCACTGGACGGTGTAGAACCCCGTTCACATCCCGGAGGATTTCTGCCCGGCGGCCCGCTCAGCCGTTGAGTCTGGCCGCCTGCATGGCGCTCAGCCGCCGCACGAACCGAGCGGTGACGATCGCCGTCGGCACGACCGCCATGTGCAGGGCCAGGCTGGCCCAGCCGGCCGGCGTGAACTCGTATATCCGGTAAAGGTCGTTGTCCTCCCTGCGTTCGTACTGGGTGGCGAGGAGTGTCGTCCAGTCGATCCAGAAGAGGGGCCAGGTCAGGAACGTGACCAGCCACATGGCCCACCACGTGTGCAGGAGACCGGCCGGGGCTGTCGCGCGGCCGCGTCCGGGCGGGCTGGAGGCGTGCCAGACGTCGTCGGCGATCTGCTTGGGAAGCCACAGGCCGGCGATCGGGATGAACCAGGCGTATACCGCCATGGAGGGGCGGTAGCGCAGCCGGCCAGGCGCGAACTGTTCGGCGACGACTCGTACCCGGAAGAACCAGAGCACCCAGCACGCCGTCAGCGCCAGGCCGGAGACGATCTGGGCCACCCACGTGATCGTGCTGATCAGCTCGTCGGACTCGTGAAGGTCGCCGTAGGTCTCCACCGAGCGCCACCGTCCCGCGTCGTCGGCGATGTCGAACTGGTGAACCACCGTGCTCACGGAGACCACGGCGAAGAGGGCAAGGAGCACATAGATGGCGATCCTTCTGGGCCATGGCCTGTTCGGGGGACATGAACGCGGCGGTGCCCAGCACGGTGGAGGTCTGGGTGTGGCTCGTGGCGTCCAGGGCGCGGGCGATGCCGAAGTCGATCAGGCGGGGCCCGTCCTCGGCGAGGATGACGTTGGCGGGTTCGAGGTCGCGGTGCACCATCCCGCAGGCGTGCACGGCGGCGAGTCCTTCGGCGAGCCCCGCTCCCAGCACCGCGGCCGACTCCAGGGGGAGCGGCCCGTGCTCTTCGACGGCCTGGTGCAGGGAAGGACCGGGGATGTAGGCGGTGGCCAGCCACGGCCGGGCGGCCTCGGTGTCGGCGTCCACGACCTGGGCGGTGTAGAACCCGCCGACCTTGCGGGCGGCCTCCACGTCGGAAGCGAAGCGGCGCCGGAAGTCCGCGTTGTCGGCCAGTTCGGGGCGCACCACCTTGACGGCCACCAGGCGCCCGCCCGGGGAACGGCCCAGGAACACCTGCCCCATCCCGCCCCCGCCGAGCCGTGCGTGCAGCCGATACGGGCCGATCTGGGTCGGGTCGCCGTCGCGTAGGGGGTTGGCCATGGCACCGCTTTCCGCGTTGAGATCTTGACAGCCGGTGGTGATGATCCCAAAAAGGCGCGTGTCCTGGAGGGGACTTCGACCCCCGGCGTCCCCGAAGACCGCCTCTACACCGACCGCGGCCGGCTACGACGGGAGGTTCGACGCCCTTCGCCGGAGTGACGGCGGGACAGGCGGGCCGAAGGCTCGCTATCGGCGCTCAGCCCGAGGGGGTTCCCGAAAAGATCTTGACTGTAGACCTGAGGTTCAGTCGCCGGACGAGAGCCGGCGCAGGGCGGCGCGGGGAACGCCCGGGTCGGTGGTGCGCCAGAACGGGGGCAGTGAGCCCAGCAGGAAGCCGCTGTAGCGCGCCGTGGCGAGGCGCGGGTCCAGCACGGCGATCACGCCCCTGTCGTCCTGGGAGCGCAGCAGGCGCCCCGTGCCCTGGGCGAGGAGGAGCGCCGCGTGGGTGGCCGCGACCGTCATGAAGCCGTTGCCGCCCCTGGCGGCGACGTGTCGCTGCCTGGCCGAGGTGAGCGGGTCGTCGGGGCGCGGGAACGGGACGCGGTCGATGATGACCAGGCGCAGCGACGGCCCCGGCACGTCGACGCCCTGCCACAGCGACAGTGTGCCGAACAGGCAGGTCGGCTCGTCTTCCGCGAACTGCTTGACGAGCAGCATCGTCGAGTCGTCGCCCTGGCACAGCAGCGGCACGTCGAGGCGGTCGCGGAGGGCCTCGGTGGCGGCCTTGGCGGCGCGCATCGAGGAGAACAGGCCGAGCGTGCGCCCGCCGGCCGCCTCGATCAGCTCGGCGATCTCGTCGAGGTAGGCCTGCGGCAGGCCGTCGCGGCCCGGCTGCGGCAGGTGCTTGGCGACGTACAGGATGCCCGCGCGGGGGTGGTCGAACGGGGAGCCGACGTCGATGCCCTGCCAGTCGTCGTCGCCGAGCCCCCACTGGCGGGCCATGCCGTCGAAGCTGCCGCCGAGCGCCAGCGTGGCGGAGGTGAGCACGACGGTGCGGTCGCCGAAGAGCTTGTCGCGGAGCATGCCGCCGACGTTGAGCGGGGCGACGCGGAGGGTCGGCGGGCGGCGGTCGGTGCCGCCGTCGAGCCACACCACCTCGGCGCGGTCGGACTCCGAGGCGTGCCCGTAGGCCTCCAGCATGCGCACGGCCGTGTCGTGCACCTCGTCCAGCGCGGTGAACGCGGCCTTGCGCTGGCCCGCCCTGTCGGGGTCGTCCTTGTCGCCGCCGCGCGGCCCGAGCGCGGTGAGGCAGCGGGCCGCGCTGTCGCGGACGAGCGCGAGCGTCAGCCCGAGCACCTCGGGCAGCTCGTCGACGCGGCCAGGCGGGGCGGCGGCCAGCAGTGCCTTGAGGTCCTCGCTCGCCTCCATCAGCTGGTCGGCGACCGGCTGGTCGATCAGGCGGCCCACCCGGCGCACCGCGAGGGCGACGGTGGTCTCCGACAGCTCGCCGGTGACCACCGAGGTAACCCGGTCGACCAGCTCGTGGGCCTCGTCGACGACGACCAGCCGATGCTCGGGCAGCACCGGCAGGTCGCCCATCGCGTCGATGGCGAGCAGCGCGTGGTTGGTGACGACCACGTCGACCTCGCCCGCGCGCGCCCTGGCCAGCTCGGCGAAGCACTCGGCGCCGCTGGGGCACCGGCCGGCGCCCAGGCACTCCTGGGCGCTGACGGAGAACTGCCGCCAGGCCTGCTCGCTGACCCCGGGCACCAGCTCGTCGCGGTCGCCGGTCTCGGTCTCCTCGGCCCACTCCTGGATGCGCTGCACCATCCGGCCGGTCGCGCTCACGTCGCGGGCGTCGAACAGCTGGTCCTGCTCGTCCTCTTCGGGCCAGGCGGCGGTCAGCTTGTAGCGGCACAGGTAGTTGCGGCGGCCCTTGAGTATGGCGAACGTCGGCTCGTGCGGCAGCTCCTTGCCGAGCGCCTCGGCGAGCCGGGGCAGGTCGCGGTCGACGAGCTGGCGCTGGAGCGCGATCGTGGCCGTGGAGACCACCACGGGTTTGTCGGCGTCCATCGCGTGGCGGATCGACGGCACCAGGTAGGCCAGCGACTTGCCGGTGCCGGTGCCGGCCTGGACGGCCAGGTGGTCGCCGTCGTCGATGGCCTGCTGCACGGCCTTCACCATCGTGATCTGGCCTTGCCGCTCGGTCCCCCCGAGCGCGTCGACCGCGACGCTGAGCAGGGAGTCGGCTGACGGGAGATGGGAGTCCGGCACGGCAGTAAACGCTACCCGCATTCCGGCGCCCGTCGCGCCGGACGTGAGGTGATCGGCCATGCGCATCCCGGAATTCGCGGACCTCTCCGCCGCGTCCCGTGGCACACTGGCGGTGGAACTCCACCTGGGGACCATGGGAAAAAGTGGGTTCAAGGTGGGGATGGGAAGTCCGTTTTGGTAGGGTTTTCCGGGGTTGAGTGGACGGATAAAGGCTGGTACTAGCAGTATGTCTGCCATGTCGGAAGTTGTCCCGTTGCCGTCGTTCGGCGAAGTCTTCTTCGATGCCCGAGGCCAGGAGCGGTGCCTCAGGGTCACCTGGCACGAAGGCACCCTGGTGCTCAGCCTGTGGCGGGGAGAGATGTGCACCGCGAGCTTCCGCATGCCGCTCGACGACGTCGGCAGGCTGCTCGACACCCTTGACGAGGGATACGCCGAGGCCACCGGCGAGCACGAGCCCGACGGTCACGCGGCCGACGTGCCCGCCGCCGACCCCGCCGCCGAGGTCATCCCCGGCACGGGCACCTACCACCGGCCCGCCCCGCCGCCCCTCCACGACGAGCGGCCCGCCGCGCCGCTCGGCCCCAACGACGTGCTCGTCGCCCGCGGCAACCTCAACCACCAGGACAAGCTGGTCGCCTCGCGCGCCGAGACCACCCCGCCGCACGCCCAGCCCTTCGCCGGCCCGCAGTACGCCGAGCAGGCGAACGACCCGTTCACCGGCCCCCAGTACGCCGTCGACGCCGGCTACCGCGACCCCTACTCGGGCCCGCAGTACGTGCAGCACGACGCCCAGCCGTTCGCCGGCCCGCAGTACGCCGACGAGCCGGCCTACCAGCTGCCCGGCGGCCAGCCCCCGCACACCGACCCGCTCGGCTTCCCGTCGCAGGCCCGCCCCGCCGAGCCCGCCTACGAGCAGCGCGGCGACTCCTACGGCGGCGGCCAGTACCAGCAGCAGGCCGCACCACCAGCACCGCCCGCGCAGCCGCGCACCTCGCCCAGCGGCGGCGCCGGCCTGGGCACGCCCATGCACGGCATCCCGGGCGCCGGCCGCCGCCAGGACCCGTTCCGCGGCCAGGAGCCCACGTACGGCCAGGACCCCTCCTACGGGCAGGACCCGGGCTACGGTCACAGCCAAGACCCCGGTTACGCCAAGGACCCCGGTTACGCCAAGGACCCGGGCTACGGCCAGGATCCCCATTACCGGCAGGATCCCTCGTACGGGCAGGACCCGGGCTACGGGCACGACTCCTCGTACGGGCAGGACCCCGGCTACGGCCAGAACGCCGCCTACGGGCAGGAGCGTTACGGCGGCGGCGCCCCCAACCCGGTCGACCCGCTGCTGTCGATGGGCCAGCAGGAGCCCGACAGGACTCGCCCGTACCTCGGTGAGCCGCTGTTCTCGACCGGCGAGCGCCTGCGCCCGGACCAGCAGTACGACGACCCGCGCGACCGCCGCGAGTGGTGACCGCCCGGCGTCAGCCCATCTGGCTGTCGGCGTAGCACCAGCGCCAGGTCTCACCCCGCTCGAACGACTGCACCACCGGGTGACCGGTGCCGTGGAAGTGGGCGGTGGCGTGCTTGGCCGGGGACGAGTCGCAGCAGCCGATGTGGCCGCAGTCGAGGCAGCGGCGCAGGTGCACCCACCGGCCGCCCTCGGCCAGACATTCCTCGCATCCCTCGGGCGTGCGCGCCTCGGGATCGTCCGCCTGAATCAGATGTTCGCACATAGCCATGTCCGCGATCCTAAACACAGGTTCGCAGCGATTTCGGCCGCGCCTCTTGCTGCGTGTCGGGTGAACGTGGACTCTGTGCTCATCGGGGAGTGATCTGGACCACAATCCCGGGAGCCGCGGTGCTCGAAATCCGCAATCTCGAGGTCGTCTACGACGACGTCATGCTGGTGCTGCGCGGCGTGAGCCTCGCCGTCCCGCCCGGCTCCATCGTGGCGCTCCTCGGCGCGAACGGCGCGGGCAAGACGACGCTGCTGCGCGCCCTGTCGGGGCTGCTCGACGTGCACGATGGCGAGGTCACCAAGGGGGCGATCACCCTTGAGGGCGAGCCGATCCACCACCTGAGGCCCGCCCAGATCGTCCGGCGCGGCATCAGCCAGGTCATGGAGGGCCGGCGCATCCTGGCCGAGCTGACCGTCGAGGAGAACCTCAGGGTCGGCGGCCACACCGCGGCGCTGTCGCACCTGGACCGGGTCTACGGCCTGTTCCCGGTGCTGCGCGAGCGGCGCGGCAGCGTGGCCGGCTACCTGTCCGGCGGCGAGCAGCAGATGCTGGCCGTCGGCCGCGCCCTCATGGCCGGCCCCCGCTACCTGCTGCTGGACGAGCCCAGCCTGGGCCTGGCCCCGTCGCTGGTCGCCCAGGTGCGCGACCTCGTGGTGGAGATCAACAGGCAGGGCACCACGGTGCTGCTCGTCGAGCAGAACGCCGCCATGGCGCTGTCCATCGCGAGCCACGGCTACGTGATGGAGACCGGGAAGATCGTCATGGACAAGCCGTCCGCCGAGCTGCTCGCCGACGAGGACATCAAGGAGTTCTACCTCGGCGCGGTCCGCTCCTTCCGCGAGGTCAAGCACTACAAGCGCAGGAAGCGGTGGCTGTCGTGAGCATCCTGCGGGTCGAGGACGTGCACCTCGGCTTCGCCGGGGTCAAGGCCATCGACGGCGTCTCGTTCGAGGTCGGGCCGGCCGAGCTGCTGGCCGTCATCGGGCCCAACGGCGCCGGCAAGACCTCGGTGTTCAACGTGCTGTCCGGCGTCTACCGGCCGCAGTCCGGGCGGGTCACCTTCCTCGGCGAGGACCTGCTGGACCGCCGCCCGCACGAGATCGCCGCCATGGGGCTGGCCAGGACGTTCCAGAACGTCGAGCTGTTCCACAACCTGACCGTGCTGGACAACCTCATGCTCGGCCGCCACCACCACTTCCGCTACGGCGCGCTGTCCGCCCTGTGGTGGCTCGGCCGGGCCCGCCGGGCGGAGCTGGCCGCCCGCGCCCAGATCGAGGACATCATCGACTTCCTGGAGCTGGAGGCGTGGCGCCGCCATCCCGTGCGGCTGCTCCCGTACGGCGTGCAGAAGCGGGTCGAGCTGGGCCGGGCGCTGGCCATGGAGCCGAAGCTGCTGCTGCTCGACGAGCCGGTCGCCGGGATGAACCTGGAGGAGACCGAGGACATGGCCAGGTTCGTCCTCGACATCCGCGACGAGCTCGGCATCCCGATCGTGCTCGTCGACCACGACATGGGGCTCGTGATGGACCTGGCCGACCGGGTGCTGGTGCTGGACTTCGGCCGCCCGGTCGCGCTCGGCTCCCCGGCCGAGGTGCAGCATGACCCGCGGGTCATCGAGGCCTACCTGGGAGGGACCGCATGACCGCCACCCCCGTCGCCGCCACGCTCACCAGCCTCGTCACCAGGGTCCGCGACCGGGCCGCCGCGACGCCGCACGCGGTCGCCATGCGGCACAAGGACTTCGGCATCTGGAAGGAGGTGACCTGGGCCGATTACTGGTCGCGGGTGGAGCTGGTCGGGCACGCGCTGCTCGCGCTCGGCGTCGAGCCCGGCGACCGGGTCGCCATCCACGCCGAGAACCGTCCCGAATGGCTCTACGGCGATCTCGGCACGGTCGCGGCCCGCGGCGTCACCGTCGGCCTCTACCCGACGAACCCGCCCGCCGAGGTCGCGTACCTGCTGGCCGACTCCGGCGCGAAGATCCTCATCGCGGAGGACCAGGAGCAGGTCGACAAGGCGCTGGCGGTCATCGGCGAGTGCCCCGAGCTGCGGCACGTCGTCTACATCGAGCCGCGCGGCATCCGCGGCCGCTACACCGACCCGCGGCTGATGCCGTGGGAGGAGCTGCTGGCGCTCGGCGCCCGGCACCGCGAGGCGTACCCCGGCGCGCTCGACGGCCGGACGGCCGGCGCGCGCCCCGACGACGTGGCCACCCTCATCTACACCTCGGGCACCACCGGCCCGCCCAAGGGCGTCATGCTCACCGTCGGCAACATCGAGTTCGGCGTCGAGACGCTCGTGCTGGGCGGCGGCTTCGCCGACCCGCCGCCCTCGCCGCGCGACCTGACGTTGTCGTACCTGCCGCTGTGCCACGTCGCCGAACGGGCCTTCACCGTCTGGTTCAACGCCGGCGCCGGCATCCAGGTGAACTTCGCCGAGTCCATCGACACCGTCCAGGCCAACCTGCGCGAGGTGCAGCCGACGATCCTGTTCGGGGTGCCGCGCATCTGGGAGAAGGTGCTCGCCCAGGTCGACATCCGGCTCGGGTCCGCCTCACCGGTCAAGCGGGCGACCGGCCGGTTCTGGCTGCGGGTGGCCGACCGCATCGGCGACACGCTGGTGCGGACCGGCGGCACGCACACCGCCGCCACCCGGCTGCTGTACGCGGCCGGGTGGGTGTTCTGCTACCGGGCGCTGCGCGAGCGGCTGGGCATGCGCCGCGTCCGCTACGCCGCCTCCGGCGCCGCCCCGATCGCGCCGGACGTGCTCCAGTTCTACATGGGCATCGGCATCCCGATGCACGAGGTGTACGGGATGAGCGAGAACACCGCCGTCGCCACCGCCAACCGGCCCGGCCGGGTCCGCCTCGGCACCGTCGGCGAGCCGCACCCCGGCGTCGAGCTGAGGATCGACGAGGCCACCGGCGAGATCATGACCAGGCACCGGGGCACGTTCGCCGGATACTGGGGCAAGCCGGGCGCCACCGCCGACGTGCTCGACCCGGACGGCTGGCTGCACACCGGTGACGTCGGCGAATGGGTCGACGGCACCCACGTGCGGATCACCGACCGGATGAAGGACATCATCATCACCGCCGGCGGCAAGAACGTCGCCCCCAGCGAGATCGAGAACGCGCTCAAGGCGTCCCCGTACGTCAAGGAGGCCGTCGTCATCGGCGACCAGCGCCCCCACCTCGTCGCGCTCATCGGCATCGAGCTGGACACGGTGGGGGAGTGGGCCAGGCGGCGGCGCATCCCGTACACCACCTACCGCGACCTGTCCGGGAAGCCCGAGACGCGGGCGCTGGTGCAGGGCGTCGTCGACGAGGTCAACGCCCGGTTCGCGCGGGCCGAGCAGGTCAAGCGCTTCGCGTTCCTGCCCAAGGAGCTCGACCACGAGGACGGCGAGCTGACCGCCACGCAGAAGGTCAAGCGGAGCGCCGTCGCCAAGCTCTTCGAGGACCTGGTCGAAGGGATGTACGCGCGGTGACCGGCACGCTGGAGACGATCATCAGAGGGCTGGGCAACGGGTCCGTGTACGCGCTGCTCGCCCTCGGCTTCGTGATCATCTACAAGGCCACCCGGGTGATCAGCTTCGCCCAGCCCGCGCTCATGCTGGCCGGCGCGGTCGCGGTCAGCTACCTCGCCCCCGTCACCGGGTTCTACCTCGGGGCGCTGCTGGGGGCGCTGCTCATCGCCGCCGTCGCGCTCGGCATCGAACGGGCGGCGATCCGGCCGATGGTGGGCCGGCCGGTGTTCGTGGTGGCGATCATCACGCTCGGCGTCGACGTGGTGGTGCGGGTGGTGGTCAACGGACTCATCGGCAGGGACGTGCGCCAGGTGGGCGACCCGTGGGGGTTCGACCTGGTCTCGCTCGGGCCGCTCGTGGTGCAGCAGCGCTGGCTGGCCATGATGGCCGCCGCCGCGGTGCTGGTCACGCTGCTGTTCGCGTTCTTCCGGTACAGCAGGTACGGGCTCGCCATGCGGGCCGCCGCCTACGACCAGGAGACGGCGCTGGCCCAGGGCGTCTCCGTCGGCGCGGTGTTCGCGCTGTCGTGGGCGCTGGCCGGGTTCCTGGCCGCGGTCGCCGGCATGTTCGTCGGCACCGGGCAGGGCATCGAGCAGACCACCTGGATCGTCGCGCTCAAGGCGCTGCCCGCGATCATCGTGGGCGGGCTCGACTCGCTCGGCGGCGCCGTGGCGGGCGGGCTGGTGATCGGGGTGGTCGAGTCGCTGTTCCAGTCGTACCAGGGCGCCTACCTGCCGTGGCTGGGGCAGAACTTCGCGGTCGTCTCCCCGTACGTGGTCATGCTGGTCGTCCTGCTGGTCAGGCCGTACGGGCTGTTCGGCACCCGGGAGGTCGAGCGGGTATGACACTCCCTGTGTCAACCTCAGGCAGCAACGAACTCGTTGAGCGCCGCTGCGGCGCCGTGTTTGGCGGGGTCGTAGGGGACACCGTCGAGCCAGCAGCGCCAGATCACGCGGATCCAGGCGCGG
>NZ_JAHKRN010000020.1 GCF_019396385.1 Nonomuraea harbinensis
CAGGCGGCGTAGTTCGTGTTCGAAGGCGTTGCGGCCGCCGCGGCCGCCGGCCAGCCGGGTGGTGAAGACCATCCCGTTGTCGGTCAGTGTGGAGGCAGGAACGCCGTGAACCTTGACCGCGTGGCGGTTTTCGCCCGTTGACCTGCGGTTTTTCAGCCGCAGGTCTTTTGCGTTCCTAATCCTTCATAGGCCGCCGAAAGCACCCGTATGCAGCCGTAGGACCTTGTTGATTCCGTCGCCCCTCTCAATTCTTTCGGGGGCGCCGCCCCAGGCGTTCGACCAGATGCCGAGCACGACGCAGGCCAGGAACCCTGCGGTCAGCACAAGTCTGGCCCGACGGTCCGAGCCGTTCAATGTCGATCTCGTCGGCGACGCCGGAGTCACGGACCGCCTCCACCGGAGATCGGCACCGGCATCGACGGGGTGGACTCGCTTCCGAAGCGACATGCCGTACGGAGGTCGTCGGCGCGCACGCACAGGTGACCGAACAGCCCGCCCGGCACCGATACCGGTCTCCGTGTTCACATCGACGGAATCCCTGCGCGATCCACGCACATGGGGCCAGAATGACGGGCATGGAAACAAGATCTCATTAGAGGGGGTCTCATCTGGCGGCCGGAAGATCAGCAGCTATTGGCACTCATGGACCAGGTCGTCGCCGCCCTGGCTGTGGGCCTGGTGCTCGACGTACGCCGCTTGCTGTGCGACGTACCCGCGACGGAAGGCTTCGCAGCTTGATCAATTCGAAACGGGGAGTGGGCGCATGGCGGATGGCGCCGGCGAAAATTTAGATGAAAGCAAAAACGGTGTCCTGGACGTGATCTGGATGATCCTAGGGGCTATCGTCGGGGTGGTCCTGGTGACAAAATACGTGCAATACGCCCGGCTTGCCCATGGGGAGAAAGTGTCGGTTGAGCAGGGCATATTTGCTTTGGGAATATTTGTGGCTCCTTGCATTCTTTCCACTCGGATCGCAGAGATCTTTCGCATCGAAGCACTGCGAGGGAGAATGTCTTGGGGGACATATTGGACCGTGTTGTCTGGCATGGCGGCGTCCATATTCACATTCTTGGGCGTCACAGGCATCGATGACATTGTTCAAGTACTCGAGTACTGGTCCTCGCTGCCGAAGGGATCACCGTGAACCCGGCCGGGATGGGCTGCGACCGACGTAGAAGGGGACGCATTTAATCCGTCGCGAGCACGGAACCACTTCCGCCTGTGGCGGAGCCCTGTGGCCGGAGGCTCCGGCCGCCAGAAAGTCGATGGGGATGGACGGATCCGAACCG
Organism: Nonomuraea harbinensis; assembly: GCF_019396385.1. Classification (GTDB taxonomy): domain Bacteria; phylum Actinomycetota; class Actinomycetes; order Streptosporangiales; family Streptosporangiaceae; genus Nonomuraea; species Nonomuraea ferruginea. The sequence goes on from NZ_JAHKRN010000020.1 coordinate 1,290, forward strand.
TCACCGCCGCCCCATTTCGCCCCGGAGGCCAAGCCGAGGGTGCTCGGGGGAAGAGTGCTGCTGCCTCACCCCACCCCCAGGGCCCTGCTGACCGCACGCCTGAGTGCTCACAGGCTTCCCGGGAAGCAATGAGTGCCGTAGCGGCGGCAGCTCGCGCTCCACTCCACTGCACAGCCGTGCGGCCTTCGCTCCCGGCCCACGTGATCGGCCGCACTTCGAGATCACGATCATGTTGAACCGGATGCGGGCCGGTGCAGGTGTCGGGACGCTGCTCTGTGTCGATCACGGAGCTGTTGGCGGTCGTGTTTCCGCATCTTGCCGCCGTTCGTGTCTAGCGGGTGCGTCGGATAGGCCGCCTGGGCCAAGCGCACCTTCGCCGAGCAGGTTCCCGGCCTGACCAGCAGGCACGGTGGGCGCGTAGTGCCACTGCCGTCCATGCTGCGGGTGGTGGCGCCGGCTCTGGGAGGTCGCCCCGGCGCCCGTTGGCGGGGTCAGGCCGCCACCATCCGGATACCGCATCCCACCGGCATGGTCACCGACCGGCCGAAAGGCACGCAATCACGCCGAGGAACCTCAACCTCTGTACCGAGATCCATGTACGTGAAGGCGCCTACAGACATTTGTGCCCCAGAGCGAATCCCGAGGCTCTTCGCCTGAAATGCGAGCACAGCATCCGCCTTTCGATGAACGCCTCCGGCCGCAATCACTCCACGTAATACTTCAATGACACTAGGAATCGACCGGAACGTCACTTAGAGCGACTTGTGAACAAGTTTGATAACTCACCGCTGAAGTCCCGTCGCAGGCTGTTGATGGCGAATGGCTCTGGCCTGGGCATTCACGAATCCGTCGGTGTTTACCAGTTGGACGACACTTGCAACTGACTGCCAAAAAACTCGCCGCCGACGCCATTCATCTCCAAGACAGTTCCAAGTCGCCGTACCTATACCTGAAGCCGGTCAGACATCGGGGCGTACCTGTCGATATCTGCGGTGGGCCGGCGGATTAACGCCGACGCCCGCCCCGCTTATCGTCCGGCGGCTTCGCCAAGGGATGACGCATGTGGGGGTACGGCATGGACGGGCGCAAGGCGCGTGAAGACGAGGTCGACGTCGATCGGCACGTGCTGGAGGACATCGCCAGAGCGGCCTTGGCGCGAGCGGATCTGGCGGCGGTGGACGGCGAGGAGGGCGCCGCCACTTGGGAGTTCCGTAGTCGCCGACCGTGGATGTACGTGACGCCGGACGGCGTGGCGCGCCAGGCGCAGGGCTGGAAGCTGCACGTCTCGGCGACGCCGCTGTCGGCTCCCGTGGTGCTCGCCCGCGTGGTGGAGGTGCTGGCGCGGCGCCGTTGCCCTTTCAAGTTCGCGGCGACGCTGGCCGAGCTGTCCAATCTGGTGTCCAGGGAGCAGGATCGCGGGGCGGTGGGCAAGTTCGTCACCGTCTATCCGCCCGACGACCGGGCTGCGACCGTGATCGCCGAGGAACTGCACGAGGCCACCATGGGTCTGCCCGGGCCGCGCATCCTGTCCGATCGGGTCTACAAGCCGGGCAGCCTGGTCCACTACCGCTATGGGGTGTTCTCGGCACCTCTCGTGCTGGACAACGACGGCTCCTACGCCTCCCGGCTGACGGCCCCCGACGGCACGCTGGTGACCGACAAGCGCAACGCCTGGTACTCACCACCGCCGTGGGCGTCCTGCCCCTTCGAGTCGGGCGGAGCTCCGGTCCGGTCGGCCGCGCCGGAGGCCGTGCTGCTCGCCGACCGGTTCGTGGTGCGCCAGGCCGTCCGGCACAGCGCCAAGGGCGGGGTGTTCCTGGCCGAGGACCGGGACACCGGCGGGACCGTGATCGTCAAGCAGGCCCGGCCGCATATGAGCGCCAAGATGAGCGGGCGTGACGAGCGTGACAACTTGCGTCATGAGTGGCGGATGCTGGGCCTGTTCGGACCGCTGGGCATCACCGCGCGCAGGGTGGCGCTCTTCGACAAGGACGACAGCCTGTTCCTGGTGCAGGAGCGCGTGGAGGGGACCGTACTCACCGCCTGGGCGGGCGAGCGCCCGCGCGAAACAGTGCTGCGCCTGGTGGGGCGGCTCGTCGACCTGGTCGCGACGGTGCACGAGCAGGGCTACATCGTGCGCGATCTGACTCCGAACAACATCATCGTCACCGAGGACGGCGACGTCCGGCTGATCGATCTGGAGACCGCGGCGGTGCCCGGCACTCCGGTCGGGCGGGCCCGCACCCGTGGGTACGCTCCCCCGGAGCAGGAGCGGGCCCCCGCCCATGGGCCCTGCCCCGGCGTCGAAGTGGACCTGTACGCGCTGGGCGCGACCGTGTTCTACCTGCTGACCGCATGCCAGCCGATGTTGGCGCCCGGCGAGGGAGAGCAGGCCAGATCGTGGGACTCCCGAGTCCGTACGCTGGTCGAGGTGGCCGTCTCAGGCGATCCCCTGGCCACTGAGCTGGCTCCCCTGATCCTGGGTTTGATGGCGGAGGATCCTGCCCGGCGGTGGGATCTCGCCAGGGTCCGCGCGTTCCTGTCCGATCTGGGTCCGCGGTCGCCCGCCGTGGCGGGAGGGCGTCACCGGCTCGGTACCCCCGAGCAGGGCCGGTTGCTGCACGACGGACTGGCGTACACCTGGCGCAGCATGTCCGCAGAGCCCCCGCACGGCGGGACAGGGCCGGAAGCGCGGCTGTGGCCCGTCGGCGCCGGGTACGGCGTCAGCGCCGATCCCTGGGGCGTCCAGTACGGTGCGGCCGGCGTGCTCCACCTGATGGCCTCCGTGGTAGGGCCCCATGCCGCGAGCCTGCCGCAGGAGCTGCGCGTCCCGCTGACGACGGGGCTGCGCGACGGCGCCGGCTGGATGATCGGCCGTCTCGCGGGTGAGCATCGCCCGTCACCGGGGCTGTATTTCGGCCGGGCGGGCATGGCCTGGACCCTGTACGAGGCGGGCAGGGCGCTCGACGACCACGATGTGCGCTCGGCGGGTCTCAGCCTCGCCCTCGAACTGCCGGTCAGCTGGCCGAACCCCGACATCTGCCATGGCCTGGCCGGGACGGGGATGGCGCTGGTGCACCTGTGGAACGCCACCGGTGACACGAGGTTCCGCGACCGGGCGGGCGAATGCGCCGACGAACTGCTCAAGGTCGCTCAACGTACTCCCGACACGGTGCTGTGGCCCATCCCGCGCGATTTCGACTCCGCGCTGGCGGGGGTGGTGCACTACGGGTTCGCCCACGGTGTCGCCGGGGTCGGCGCGTACCTGCTGGCGGCCGGCGTCGCGCTCGGACGCGAGGACTGCCTGGAAACGGCCGCCTTGGCCGGTCGTACCCTCATGGACGCGGCCGACCACCAGGGCGCGGCTGCCTTGTGGGCGGAGGGCCCTCGCGGCGGGGCGAAGCTGACCCACTGGTGCAACGGGTCCTCGGGGATCGGGACGTTCCTGGTACGCCTGCACGCGGCCACCGGTGACCGGCGCGCGCTGGAGGTGGCGCGGGCCGCCGCCGTCGCCGTGCACGGCCACCGGCTGCGCTCCGGCACCTCGGCCTGTCACGGACTGGCCGGGGACGGGCAGTTCCTGCTGGACATGGCGGATCTTACCGGCGAGCCGGTCTACCGCGAGCAGGCCGGGGAGCTCGCGAGCATGGTGTGGGCGCGCGCCACGATGCGCGACGGGCTGCTCGTGGTGCCCGACGAGAACGGCCTTGAGGTGACGTTCGGCTGGAACACCGGGCTGGCCGGCGTGCTCGCCTTCCTGTGGCGGCTGCGCCACGGTGGGCCCCGCCCGTGGATGGCCGACGCCGCGATCGGTACGGCCTCCGCTCGCGAGGCGTTCGCGGCCGCCGCCGGGAGGGCGTCATGACCCCTATGCCCGCGGAGCTCAGACGGATCAACTTCCGGTTCTTCGCCACCGGGGAGTACGCCGCCTGCCTGGCCGCCCATGGCCGCGCCCGGCTCATGCCGGAGTTGTGGGACCTCACCGGCCCCGCGCCACGGCCACGCCTGCTGCCCACCAGGGACGGCGAGGACTCCTGGACCTTCCCGCTGCCCGCAGGGGACGTCGGTGTGCTGCTCTGCCGCCACGGTAAGCAGTCCGCGCGGCTGCTGCTCGCCGTCCCCGGGACGGACGGGGCGCCGGCCGAGGAGCACGAACTGTTCGCCTCTCGCGGCCCGGGGCTCGGGCTCGTCGGTGGCATCGCGCCGGGCACCGCCGCCCTGCTGTTCGAGAACGGCGAAGGCCGCCGTACCAAGGTGTGGCGGGTGTCAGGGCATGCCGAACCTCCTGAGCCGGTCGCCGAGCTGACCGGCCCGGCCGGCGGCGGAGTCTGGCTCGACGCGGACGGCCGACGTCTCGCGCTGGCCCGTCCCGAGCCGGGGGCAGGTGGCACGTTCGTGCTCGACCTCGTCACCGGTCTCCCGGCGCCGCTCGAAGGAGTGGCGGACGGCGAACACCTGCTCATGGCCGCACCTCGTACCGGAGTGCTCCTCACCGCGGCACGGCGGGACGGCGCGTTCCGTCTCGGCGTACGGCACCGCGACGACCCGGCGCCGACGGTGTTCCCCGAGCGGCTGAACACCATCGAGGGCAGCGTCACCCCCTTGGCCCTGGATCCCGGCGGACGGTGCCTGGCCCTGTCGGTCGCCCGCCGGAGCCGCTCCCACCTGCTGCTGCACGATCTCGTGGCGGACGCCACCGTCGAGGCGGAGCTGCCGGCCGGGACCTTGCAGCCCACGGCCCGCTGGACCACCGGCGGACTGCACCTGCTGCACACCACGCCGGACCGCCCGCTCGGCGTGGTCACCCTGCCGGATCCGTTCCGGTCCCGGGTACGGGCCACCGCCGAGGAGCAGCCGGGACGTTGGATTGCTGCGCGAACGGTGGACTGTCCAGGGCCGGTCGAGGCCATCGTGTACGGCGATCCGGTGGCGAGCGAGCGGGTGGTCCTGGCGTTGCACGGTGGCCCGGAGGCCGCCTGGCACTTCGGTTTCGAGCCGTTGTTCCAGCGGATGGCCGCGGCGGGCATGGCGGTGGTCGCGCCCAATCAGCGAGGGAGCACCGGCTACGGCGCCGCGCACCGCGACGCCATCCGCGGCGCGTGGGGCGGCCCGGACCTCGCGGACATCCTTCATCTCGGGCGCACGCTGGCCGACGCCCGTGGCCCGGGCCGGCAGCCGCCCATGCTGTACGGCATCAGCTACGGCGCCTACCTGGCTCTGCTCGCCGTCGCCGCGGAGCCGGACCTGTGGGCCAGAGCCGCCGTCATCGCACCGTTCCTGTCCGGCGGGGAGCTGTACCGGGACGGGCCGCCCAGCGTACGCGCGCTGCTCGACCGCCTCGGCGGCCGGGTGGAGCTCGACGACGAGCTCGGCCCGCGCGACCTGGCCCGGCTGGCGGATCGCATGCGGCTGCCGATCATGATCGTGCACGGTGAGCAGGACCCGGTCATCCCGGTCGCCCACTCCCGGCGGCTGCACAGCCGGCTGCTGGCGGCCGCCCATCCGGTGGCACCGGTCTACCTGGAGATCCCCGGAGCCGGCCACGACCCGCTGGTCTCCAGCGAGGGACACCTGGTCGCCGACCGTCTCATCGACTTCCTGAGCGAAAGGGCCACTCGAATCCTGCGCGAGGGCACGTCCGTACCCGCCTAGCAGGCCCACAGGCTCCGGCCTCGTCGTTGTGACGAGGCCGGTGGACAGGCCGTCTCGAAACGAGCGGCACAACGGTTAGGGAAAGGAAACACGATGGAGCTCAACATCGACGCCCTCGACATGCTGCCCGCCGACCAGGAGTCGGAGCTGTACCCCTGTGTCAGCACCTGGCTCTGCGACTGGACCTGCTACGCCACCTTCACCTCCTGACGAGGCGGCGGTCGTGACCAGCGTGCTCGGCCCTGATCGGGGCTGAGCACCGGAGGTGGTCCCGTTCCTGGACGTTCGTCGTCCCGGAACGGGACCACCGTTCATCGAACCCTCGCGAAGAGAGCAACGCCGCGTCAGGCGACGAGGAAAGGACCACGCCATGAGCACCCCACAGGGGCCCAGCGACGTCATCTGGGACATCACGTACGCCTGCCCGCTGCGCTGCGTGCACTGCTACTCCGAGTCCGGCAGACGCCCGGCCCGGCAGCTGAACCGGGACGAGATGCTCAGGGCCGCCGACGCGATCGTGTCTCTGCGCCCGCAGGCGGTGGAGTTCGCCGGTGGCGAGCCGCTGCTGGTCAGAGACCTCCTGGAGGTCGCCGAGCGGATCAGCGGAGCGGGGGTGGCGGTCAACCTCTACACCGGCGGATGGACGTTCGACCGACGGTGGGCCGAAGAGGCGTCCCAGGTCTTCTCCCGGATCACCGTGAGCGTCGACGGGGCGAGCGCAGGGGTGCACGACCGGATCCGCGGACGGGCCGGTTCGTTCGAGCGGGCGATGCGTACGCTGGCCATCCTGGACGAGGTCTCCGGGGAGCGCGGTGCCGATCCGGTGGAGTTCGGGGTCGACTACGCGGTTGTGCGGTCCAACCTCGATGAGCTGGAGGAGTTCTGCCGCGTGGTCGCGCCCCGGTTCCCTCACCTGCGCTTTCTCACCTTCGCCGCCGCGGTGCCGTCCGGACTCGCGAGCAGGAAGGAATTCGCCGAACACGAGCTGCTGGACTTCGGCCAACTGCGCACCCTGGTGAGCCGCGAGCACGTCGAACGGCTGCGTTCCCTCGCCCCCCGCTCGGTGCAGCTCATGACGTCGAACAACATGATCTTGATGATGCACCCGGACCTCGTGCAGCGGCACGGCTTCCCCATGCTGCAGGTGGAGCCGGACGGCGAGGTACGCGCGATGCCGATCTACGAGGGCACCGTCGGCAACCTCCTCACCGAGGACGCCGGCACACTGTGGGAGCGCGTCAAGGAAAGATGGAGCGACCCGTTCGTGGTGGAGGCCCTGTCGGCGGTCCGCTCGATGGAGGACTGGGCCGAGGCGACCCGGCGCATCGACTACCACTTCGGCACGGACGAGGTCCGCCGCCGCATCGACCGCCGCCCGCTGTACACCTTGGACGACCGGACGAGGGGCCGAAGGCACATCGCGTCAATGGCCGGCCCTGCCTCTGGTCACCAGCTTTGAACAAGCGCCTCACATGGTGACCAGCCCCGAGAGGAACTCCTGCGTCTCGGGATCGACCGAGTACACGGCGGTGCCCATCATGCCGCGGGTGAGCAGCACCTTGTAGGTGTTGCGGATCAACTGGTCCGCCTGTTCGTCGCTGACGCCCTTACGCGTCAGCGCCGGGTCCTTGCTGGCGCTGCGTACGGTGACCAGCCTGCCGTCACGGTAGACGAGATCCGGGCCGAAGATCACGCCGTTCCAGTCGTACTCGAAGCCCTGCGCCGTGTAGACGCACCCCACCTGTTCGAAGCCGCCAGGTGCGGAGGCCCACAAGGCGCTGGCCGGTGCGTTCCCCACAGCTCTGTCGCCCTTGACGTTCCACGGTCGTGCCCAGTCACCGATGCGCACGTCGGCGACCAGACTGTCATCGCCGTTGGGGCTGCTCCAGGGCCAGCAGAATCCTGCTGTGATCCGTGCCGAGAACCCGGCCGCGAGCCGGGCCCGTAGCTGGGCCTCCAACTCGTACGGAGACTCGGTGAGGGAGACGGCGAAGTGGTCGTCGCCCTTCCACACTTCTGGAGCCTCGCCGTCCAGGCCCAGCAGGCGTAGCACCCACTCCTCGTACTTGCGGCTCCCGCCGCAGCGGAACTGCGCGTCCAGATCGACCTGGTGCACGGCAAGGCCCAGGGATTGAGCGTAGGCGGTGATGTCGGCCACGCGTCCCATCTCGCCCGGCCGTACGACCTGATGCTCGTCCAGCAGGAAGACCGGCACTCTCGCCGCGTTGATGAGTTCGTCCACCTGTGGCCGGCCCGTGCGCTGAGCCGCTCTGGTGAACCTGTTTTCCGAGGTCTCGCGAATACGGTGCGCCTCGTCGCAGATGAGGACATCCAGATCGTTCGGCTTGACGGCCATGAAGTTGTTGAAGTACTTGAACATGGCCTTCATCCGGGTCGACCCCTTGGCGACGACCCGCCTCATCGTCTCGGTGAAGGAGCGTGAACCAGTGGCGTGCAGGACCGTGTATCCGCGGTTGGAGACCTCGCCGAGCAGGGACAGCGCGATGACGCTCTTGCCGGAGCCGGGCCCGCCGGTGATGATCACGACCTGCTTGGAATTACTCGCACGGGCCTTCTCCACCGCGTGCATGACCATCTCGAAGGCCAGGCGCTGCTCGGCCAGCAGGACGAACTGGTCACGGTTCTTGATCTCGCCGGCAGCGGCCTTGAGCAGCTGCTTGGACGGCCGGATGGAGCTGGAGAGCAGGCGATCGGCCGCGTCGGCGCCCGACTCGGGCGCGAACTGCGCCTTGAGGTAGTCGACGAACTGGCCGCGGCGCGTCTTGCTGAAGAGCCGGGTGCGTTCGTCCTCGACCTGGTCATAGAGATCATGGATGTCCAGGTCGCTGGCGTTGTGCAGGTAGGCCACCCCGCGTACCGCGTTCCGGTGCTGGTCCAGGGCTCCGACGAAGTCGGCCAGGTATTCGCAGTAGCCGCGCACCTGCACGACCGGGTGAAGCTTGGGCCGCTCCCCCATGCCGGACACCAGGACGAGATCAGCGTCCTCCTCGTACCGCTCGGCCTGGCTCCACTGCTTGAGCTCGACGATCAGGTAGGAGTCGGCGCCCGTGCGCCGGTCACGTCCGGCGAGGATGACGTCCGCCCGCTTGCTGGTTAACGGCAGTTGGTACTCGATGAGCATCTCGACGCCGCCCAGCCCGGCTTCGACCAGATCTCGGGCCAGGATCGGGAGGCTCCGGTCCCAGGACCTGCCAAGGCCGAAGCGTTCTCATGTGGTGAAACCGAGTAAATGAAGGCCGTCGGCCGGGTGGCTGCGGTAGTGGTCGGTGGCGGCGGCGATGTTGGTCCAGCCGATCAGACGGGCCAGGGCGATGGCCAGGTTGCGCAGGCTGGCCATGATCCGGGGTGCGGTGCCGGTGCGGACTCTGGAGGCGTCCTCGCGGTAGGTGACGTCGCGGATGTGGTGCAGGGCTTCGATGCTCCAGTGGCCGCGGATCAACGCGGCGAGCTGGGCGTGGGTGATGCGCCCGGGTGGCAGGCTGGTGACGGCGTAGACGGTGACGATGGTGGTCTTGCCGGTCTTGTGGTTGGTGCGGCGGCGTTTGACCTGGATGGCCTGGGCGGCGTGGGGGAAGGGCAGTCCGGGGCGGGCGGTGCAGATCTTCATGCGGCGGATCTCTCGGCGGCCGTGCCCGGTCTCGTCGGTGCGGTCGTTGAGGATCGCTTCTCGCCAGGGCAGGGTCTTGAGCCGGCGGTGCAGGCTGGGCTGGTTCCCCTTGACGAGGAACAGGTAGTGACCGCCGTCGGTGACGACCTGGCGGGCGTTGTCGTGTTGGGTGTGCAGGGCGTCGGCCGTGACCACCAGGGTCGACAGGTCCAGCTTGGACAGCAGGGGTGCGAATGCGGGGATCTCGTTGCTCTTGGCCTGGACCTGCTGCTGGGCCGTGACGGTCTGGGTGTCGTGGCGGGTGGCGGCCAGCAGATGCACGGTGCCGTCGCCGGTGCGGCTGCCGCGCAGGGTTTTGCCGTCCACGGCCAGGCCAGTGAGCGGAGTGCGGTGCGGGGCCGGGCTGCTGGTGGCGGGTGGGTCGGTGGTGAGAGCGGTCAGGTAGTCGTAGACGGCGGTGTCGAAGGCGTCGCCGTCGAGACGGGCGAGCAGGCGTCCCAGGGTGCTGGCGGCCAGGCGTGTGGTGCCGGGCAGGCCGGCTCGGGCGCGTAGACCGGGGTCGTATCCGGTGATGATGCGGGTGATCTGCTTGAGTGAGGTTGCTCCGCCGAGCACGGCGAGCAGGGATAACGTGAGCAGCGGGCCGAGCCGGTAGCGGCGTCCCCGGCGGCTGCGTGGGTCGGGCAGCGTGTCCAGGACTTCGGCCAGCGTGGGCAGGTCGATCAGGTCGGCGGGCGGGCTGGCGAACGGGTCGGCGGGGGTGACGTGCTCCAGGTGGCGGGCGAGCACGTCGATCGGGGATGATGGCACGCGAACGCGGCCCCTGTTCTTGATCGACTGGCGTAGACAACCAACGATCATCGGGGGTCGCGTTCGTCATTTGCGCCCCGGGGGTGTTCCCGTCACCTGCTACCTCATCCCGGCAACGACCTCCTCAGCCGAGAACGCTTCGGCCCTGCAGGACCTGCGCTCCCCCTTGCCGGGATTGATGCCTTGGGTCGCCCGCAGGTTCTCAGCGATCACCTCGCTGAGGACGCGCTCGGGCACCGACTCAGACACCAACTGGACCAGGCTTTCCGCCGAATGCCGGAAAACGGCCACGGATGTACCCCCAGGCAGCACGAAAGACTCGTGCGGTATGGGGGCGTGTCCGCTATCGAGGCGGAAGCCCGTCGGGCCGCATCACCGATACGTCCAGAAGATTACCTGGATCTTCGTCGGGCCGTGGGGTTCGCTGAGCGGCATCGCCTGGGCTTCGACGCGGAACCAGCCTTGCCGGATGGTGTGCGACGGCCTACTTGTACGTATGGCATTCGCTCCTTGGGTCAACGCATTGGGAGGAATCGCAAGAAAGTTGGTTACCGGGGCAATTGGCCCGTGCGGGGTTATCGTCAGTTGGGGCCCTTGACAGCTGTACGAGGAGATCGGCATGCCTGGTCCTGATCGCGAGCTCATGCAGGCAGCGGTGCAACGCATTCAGAAGCTGTCCGACGACAACTGGTGGGCTCTGCACGCTTCCTGCCAGCTCATGGAAGCCGACGCCTGGGTGGGGCCGACGGGCAGCCGATTCGATCAGTCGGTGCACAACTCTCAGCGGGAACTGCATGCGATGCTCGCCCAGGCCGTCGCCATGGCCAGGGATGAGCTGGTGAAGACGAGATGAGCTTCAGCGGAGTCAAGCTGCCGGAGTTCGACATGCTTGTCACCCGTCACACCGCAGCCGCCGCGCAAATGGAAAAGCTGGCCTCCCTGTTATACGGAGAGCTCACGAGCGCAGGGCTCGACACCACTCCCGCGGAACGAATCAGAAAGCTCGCGGCACAGGTCGGCCAGGAAGCAGATGATCTTCGCAAACGGCAGCGCATCGTCCGTGAGATCGAGCGGCACAAAATCACCCTTGGAACGTCCGTAGCGACGGGATCCCTTATCGCGGTGCCGGACTCGCTCCGCCAGGCCCAAGGACAGCTCGACGGCACACTGGCTGCCAAGGCGGCGGCCGCCGCCGGCCGCGGTGACCGCAAGGCGATGGCGGAGCTTCAGAAGTACGCGGGAAGGGTGAACGATCCGGAGTTCGTCAAGACCTTCCTCGCCAAGCTGGGAGCCAAGGGCATCACCGAACTTCCGGCCGCGCTTGGCCTGCAGGTGCGCGCCAATGTCAACTCCACGCGTGATCCACAACAGGTGAAACAAGTCCAGCAGGTCATGAAACTGCTGGCCACCACGCTGGCGAAGGGGACCAACCCAAAAGACGAGGCGTTCATGGGAGAGGCCTTCCTGAATCAGTTGGTCGAGGAAGGGCGGGCCGAGCACAAGGCGCTCGAAGTGACCTACGTCGGCTACCAGGCTCAGGCGCTGATATGGAGAGCCAGCGACGGCAAGCCGCCCTTCTCCAAGCGGTTCATGGAAGTGGTCGGCAGGGACGCCATCGTGCACCAGAAGGAGCTGTCCGACTCGCGAACTCCTTACGCCAACAGCATGGACCTGGCCACGGTGCTCGGCATCAGCGACTCCATGCAGCCAGGTGGGCCGCGGATGGGGCAGCCGGGAGAGCCGATCAAAGCGAGCGTCATCGATGACCTGGCCCAGGCGGCCCAGTATTCACTGCCGGCCGCGCAGGCATTGCTCTTCCACACCCCGAAGGGCTGGAACAAGTCGATCATGGCGTACCTGCTCACCGACCGACTGGACGGCTTCAACAAGACGGGGAACCACGCCCCGTTCGCAGGGCTGCTGCGCACGGCGTTGAGCAGCAAGGACAAGGAGTCGCTCAAACACACGAACGAGGCGCTCATCATTCTCAAGAACGAACTCGATGGCGTCTTCGGACGTGGCGGCGACGGCAAGCTTCAGATCACCGACACAGAGAAGCTGAAGCGACTGTCGTTTCTGGCCGGCCCGATCGGATCAGTTATGGCCGCGCACATCGACAAGGTTTTCACCGTTTTCGATGAACGCAAGCCAGACCTGAAAGGCATCAATCATGCTGAGATGGATCGGCTGCTGGCCTTCGCGGGATCCGACGCAGCTGCCACGAAATCGTTGGTGGAGGCCGAGGTCCAACGGATGCTGAGCATGGTCCACGAGTCCTACCGGCGGGACGGCGGGGAGCAGATAGAGGACGTACTCATTCCGGAGGCGCGCTTCATGGGCCACATCCTGGAGACCCGGCGACTGTACTTGTTGGCCCAAGCCAAGACTGATGAGCAGGTCAAAGAGGAGATGAAAGGAATGATCAACAGTGTGCTGAGCGAGCTGACCGGACCGGCGGGGAAGTTCGCCACTCGCTTCGGGTTCTTGGGCGACAAGGCGCATGAGAAGCTCACCCCGATGGCGTTCGAGAAGCTCTCGGCGTTATTGGTTGACCGGATGCTGCGGGACGGCATGACCACAGGGTCGGCCATGCAGCAGGCGAGCAACGATCGCACGATGACCATGTCGATGATTGAGACAATGATGCTCAGCGCCAGGATCGCACACGGTCAATGGAACACCGAGGCCCGAGCGGATCTCAAGGGAAAAATATTCGCCACAGACGGCCAGCCTCCTGCTCTCAAGCCGCTCGACGAGATCGTGGCGGACCCGGCCATGTTCGATCAATTCATCAAGTGGGCACGCTGGCACGCCAAGATCGAGAGTGATTTGCAAACCGTGAAAGAGGCGATGGACAACAGTGCCGGCGTGGATGTTCACGAGAACCTCGGCATCGACCGGAACTACTGACATGTCTACACGTACTCTGGCCACGATCCTCGGCACCCTGCTCGCGCTGGCGCTGACATCCGGCTGTAGTAAGCAGAGCGGTCCCCCATCTCCGCCCCCGGCGACGGCGGACCTACGCCCGGTGAGTGCTTCAGGTCCTTACTGGTGTGATGTCATCCCGCAGCAGGCAGTGCGCCTGATCAGCGGCTTGTCCATACCGCTGGAGGAGAACAAAGACGGCGTGCCGACCACCCATGGTGGATGCTTGCTGAGGAATGAGTACACCCGCTTCTCCCTCAACTGGTCGATCCGTGGTGGCGATAACGCGCTTGACCTCGCACAGGAGAACTTCGGTCGCCGTCGACTGGCAGACCTACCGCCTGACCTCGGAAAAGGGCTGATTGCCTACACCGAGGGCGAGCCCAGGACAGGCCCTTACGTCGCCTTCATACTGTTCCGATGCGGCGACAAAAGACCCTGGATGGGCATCGACTTCTCAGAGGTGGCCAAGGGCCGGAACGTGGTCGCAGACCTGGTCGCGTTGCTCCGCATAGCGCGCGACCGATTTGGCGAAATACATCGATGCAGCCCCGAAGCGATGTAGTGCAGGACACTGGCCGACCAGACGCGTAGAACAGTCCAACCAGCTTAGGAACACGATGCGGAGGCTACTCGTCCGATGTGCTGAGACCCAACTTCGCGCGAAGGTATCCGACACCGGCGTGGAAAACTGGAGGCACGGTTATCAGGGCCACGATTGCGTCACCGAGACTGTTCCGTGCGATTTCCATGACCACCCAACCCAAGAACAGGGCCAGCGGGGCCCATGTGCGGGAATTTGAGCGCAGTATCCAGTGTGACACCGCCAACAGCCAGGTCTTCGATGTCCGCCCTGGCGAGCGGCGTAAGGCCAAGGCGAGGGCGGGCATGCCATACAGGAGCCCGACCGCGAACCATGCACGAGCCCGGCGGCCCCGTAACTGTTCGAGATCGCCGAGCCATTCCTTCCGATAGCTCGCTCTGAACGCCGCAGGGAGGATCATCGACGCGAGGGCGAGAACGCGGCCCGCCAGGCCGGTGTCACTCGGTAGGTGTTGACGAGCGATCGTTTCGAGTTCATCCGCAATAGCTTGCAGGCCGAGACGTCTTGCGACCGGTGCTACGAGATCCACTGTTTCCCGGCTCTTGCGCTGTCGCTTGGCCAGAGGCAAGGGCTGAAGTGTCCGCATGTTGTGCAGTCGATCGAGCACTTTCAGCGTGAGGACGCGATCGTCAGCGCCGTCGATGGCGGCTTGATCGTACTGACGGTCGAGATCGCTCATACCCTGGACCAGGCCGGTGATCTCGTCACCGAACTCGGCGCGGAGCCGCGCGGAGGTGCATTCTGTGTCCGTGATCACGTCGTGGAGCAGAGCGGCGCAAACGCTGTCGCAGTCCAGACCCAACTCGGCGACGATTTCCGCGACGGCGACCGGATGGGTGATGTACGGATCGCCGCTCTTGCGCACCTGGCCCGCATGGAAATGGGCGGCAAGTTCGTAAGCGCGCTGGATCCTGCCGAGTTCCACGGCCGTGAATCCGGCGCTCAGCTCGGTCGACAGCGGGGTTACCGGGTGAGTCATGACGTCGCCGTCCGGAAGCTCACGGCCATGCGCGACCGCTCAGCCCGATCGAGCGCAGCGCGCGCCTTCACCGCGCCTTTGTCGGTCAGCAGGTAGTAGTGGCGGGCACGGCGGCCTTCGGCCAGGTGCTCGGCCGGAGATTCCTCGTGCCGCTCAAGCCAGCCGAATTCACGCTCCAGCCTCGCCAGGATCGGGTAGACCGTACCGGGATGCTGCTTGGTCTTCTCGCACAGTTCCAGGCCATAACGGCGCTTGGCCGGATCGGAGAGCAGCACTTGCAGCACCAGCATCGTCGGCAAGGTCATCCGAGGGCTATCAGCCATGTATCGAACTCTAAATATCGAGTACGGAGTGTGACATTACTTCAGCGGTGACACCAGTCTGACCTGCCGTTCCCGGGCACCGACCGGACATGGATTCCGTCCATGGAATTGGCACGTCGGCATTCCACCATCGAAAGCAGCTCCAACGAGTTGGCGAACACCGTGCACACGGCCCGTGACAATACGCACGACAACCTCAACATCACTGGATACTGACATGCCGTTTCGAGCTGCCCGACAGTCCCGCAGCGCCGTAGCTGGCCTGACACTGTTATTTGCACTGGCCGCCGGCTGTACCGATGCCCCTTCGCCGCCGTCGCCCGGTCCAGAGGCCAAAGCTTCGACCAGTCCTGTCGTCGACTCCTCACCCTACTGGTGTGACTTCCTCCCCCAGCAGGCAGTCCGGGCGATCACTGGCCTTACTGTGACGGTCGAGGAGCGCAAGACCGGTGTGCCCACGACTCATGGGCAATGTGCGCTTCGCAATGATTATGACCGACTCTCCCTCGTGTGGTCGGTAAGAGATGGTGACGGCGTCTTGGACATCGCACGCGAGAACTTCGGCAAGAGTCAACTGGCTGCACTTCCGGAGGATCTCGGCACCGGGCTCATCGCTTATACCGCTCGATTGCCGCGCACCAGACCGTACTACACGATGATGTTGTTTCGATGCGGGGATGAACGACCATGGATCAGCGTTGATCTGTCGGAAGTGGCGAAAGGGCGTGACCCGGTGAGCGACTTGACGCAATTGCTCACCATTGCCCGCAAACGCTACGGCGAACTACATGAATGTACTCCCAAGCCCAACTAACATTACAGGTGCGCATGCTGACATAGGCGACGCAATGGATCAACGTGATGAGTTGATCAGGCCCTGGAGCTCGTTCCGAACCAGCATCTCGTTGGCGAACATCACGGTCTTGGTGCCGCTCAGCGTGAGGACGGCCCTCAGCACCACGTGATCGTCCGAGGTGATCCGGTCGTGCGCGATCTCTGGGGCGTACGTACCGAAGGTCCCGCCGTCCCGCATCTTTCCCTCTGGGGTGAGGCGGGTTGTCAGCGCGCGTTCGACGTCGGCGGCGGCGGGTGCTGACGGCAGCACGCAGATGACGTTGACCGGCCGGTCGTTCAGGCTGGCCGGGCGGCGCAGCCCGACGCCGTACAGCGTGACCGCGCCGGGAGGGGACGGGGCCATGATCGTGGCGGCGGCGACGTCGCCGAGGCAGGCGGCCATGGCGGCATGCGCGGGGTTGTCGGCCAGAGTACGCTCCCCGCCCAGAACGGCCTCCAGCGGGCCGGGGGTGGAGGCCGCCGCTGCCAGGGAGTCGGTGACCACGACCTGGTTGAGCTGGTTGGTCAGCCCGGGAACGATCAGGCGGGACAGGTCTATCTCGGCTCCAGGGGAGAAGGAGAGCCCTTCGTGGCCGCCCATGGTGCGGGGCTTGGCGCCGAGAGCGGTCAGCTTCGTCCGTACGGCGTCCGAGTCGACGTCGCCGTCGAACCGGAACGCCTGCTGCGGGGGCACGCCGATCGAGATCGCCCGGGTGGCGGTCGCGGGAGCCATGCCGGTGGCCTGTGGCAGGGTCTGCCAAGCGGCGCCCAGGCTTCCGAGACCTGAGACCGCCGCGGGAAGCCAGCGGCGATCCCCGCCGGAGCCGGCATCGACGCCGAGGTCACGCCACCAGGCCGGTTCGCCGTATTCGAAGTACGCCGCGGCGGGTCCCTCCCCCGAGACGCTGGCCATCGCGTCCAGCAGCCCGTCTTCACCAGCCTGCTGCGTACAACCGGTCAGGACCAGCAGCGCCATCAGCGCCACGCTCGTTTTCCGCACGAGCGTGAGCGTAGACGGCATCCTTCGGATTCCGTGCATGAATGGGCACCTTAGTTGATCCACCCTGAGGAACCGGCTCACCCACCGCCGGCATGCCGAGCCCTCTTCGGCTATGAGCGGTTGGCAAGCGTTTGGCAAGTACGCTCGACCACTCTTCCTGCGGAAGGGAGAGAACTTCATGAGCGGATTCCTCCAACCTCCGGAGATGACTTCGGAGGTACGGCAGCTGTTCGACGATGACCTGGCCGAGTGCGGCTATGTCATGAACCTCACCAGGCTGTGGGCCCACCAGCCGGACACCATCGCGGGACTGTTCGACCTGCTACGGCAGTGCGTCGAGGCAGGTGGGCTCGACCTGCGCACCCGCGGCATCCTGGTGACCGCCTGCGCCTCGGCCATGGGGGACTCGTACTGCTCGCTGGCCTGGGGCAACAAGCTGGCCGAGGCCGCCGACGCCCGTGTGGCGTCGGGAGTGCTGCGGGGCGACGACGACGGATTGACGCCCCGGGAGCGAGCGCTGGCGGGCTGGGCGCGGAAGGTGGCACGCGATCCCAACGGGATCGGTCAGACGGACGTGCGCGCGTTGCAGGAGGCGGGGTACGACGACGGTCAGATCTTCGCGGTCACCGTCTTCGTGGCACTGCGCAGCGCGTTCTCGACCGTCAACGACGCGCTCGGCGCACGTCCCGACGCCGCCCTCCGCGACACGGCGCCGCGATCCGTGCGGGAGGCCGTCACCTTCGGCCGCCCGATCGAGGATCAGCCAGTCTGACCTGTGGTTTCTCAGCCGCAGGTCTTCACCCTGTGGAGCACCGGCTTCCGGGTGCTCCCGTACGTCGACCGGCCCGGCGCTCCGGCATCCACCCGAGCCACGTACGTCGTCGAGAACGGCCGCCCCGGCGTCCAGCTCGCCGGCGAGGGTCCGATCGTCTGACACCACCCGCACCAGGAGGGGGCCCACCTCCTGGTGCATTCGACGGATGAGGCCTCGGACCGCTTCAACGACGCGGTCGCGCGGACGCTGCCTTCGCTCTACTGAAGTCCAGCACGACGATGGTCACCGCCACGATCGTCATCAGCACCGCCACCAGCGCCACGGGGAAATGTGATCCGTCGACCGGGAACAGCTGCCAGGCCAGGTTGAGTGTCATGTGGAACAGCGCCATGGCCAGGACGCTGCCGCCCATGTGGGCGAACAGCCACACCATGATCACGCGGGCCGCGACGGTGCCGAGCGACCACCAGGCGATCCAGGACACCGGGCGGCCCACCTGGAGCAGCGCCGGCCAGTGCCAGACGGCCCAGGCCGACCCGAGGATCAGGGCCGCCCACGCCGGTCCCCAGCGGGCTTGCAAGGGCCGGGTGGCGTAGCCCGACCACCCCAGTTCCTCGCACAGCGCGCCCACGAAGAGCGCGGCGGCCAGCGACAGCGCCGAGGCCAGGGAGAAGTGCGCGTCCGGCAGCGGGGTGCCGGACAGCCGTAACAGCAAGTACGACAGGGCCACCACGGCCGGGTACAGCAGCAGAGCGGGCACGAACCACGCCTTGCGGCGAACCCGGCCGGCGTCGAAGGCGCGTCCGGCAAGCGCTCGCACCCCGTCCATCCCGCCCTCGCGGTGGACGAGCACGGCCGCGGCCAGAGCCGGGCAGACGAAGGCCAGCCCCGACAGAGGCACGCCCGGCACGATCTGCGCGCCCGACAGGGACCCCACCACCACGAACGGGACGCTGAACAGGAACACCAGCGGGAAGAACACCGCCACGCTACTAATAGAACTTGGGATACCATGTCTCATGGCTCGAAACTACCCGCCGGACCACGACCCGTCGAGGCCCACAGGCCCCGCCCGGCGCCGCGCCCGGCTCAGCGACCAGGAGACGGAACGGCGGATGCTCGACACGGCCGTGGCGATGGTCCACCGCGACGGCCTGACCGTGGGGCTCGACCACCTGGGTTTCGAGGACGTCATCCGTGACGCCGGGGTATCCAGGACAACCGTCTACCGCCGCTGGCCGTACAAGGACCTGTTCTTCAGCGACCTGCTGCGCGAGCTGGCGCGCGGCGCCGCGCCCGCCTCCGCGCCGGCCCTGGAGACCACCGGGGAGGTGCTCAGTGAGGTCCTGTCCAGCCGTTCGGAGGACCTGGCCTCGCCTCAGGGCCGCCACGACCTGGTCACCGAACTCCTGCGGCTGACCGCGGTCAGCGACTTCGAGGCGGTCCACGGCTCCCCGGAGTGGCGCACGTACCTGGCCTTGCAGGCCACGTTCCTGAGCCTGCCGGAAGGGGACCTGCGGGCCGACGTGCAGGCCGCGCTCGCCCGCTCCGAGCAGCGGTTCGTCGATCGCGTGGCGCGCGGCTGGGAGACGGTGGCGACGGCGCTGGGCTACCGGCTGCGGCCGGAGACGGGCGGCAGTTTCCCGCTGATCGCGACCCTGGCCTGTGCGGCGATGCGCGGCCTGGTGCTGATGTCACTGTCCGACCCGGACCTGCTCACCCGGCGCGTGCCCGCCAATCCCACCACGGCGAGCGCCGCCTCCGACTGGTCACTGCTCGGCATGGCGGCCGCGAGCATCGCGGTCACGTACCTCGAACCCGATCCGGACGTCACGTGGGACGACCTTGCGTGAGCCCTGCCAGGAGAGCACGCAGTCCTTGAGCCCGCCGAACGGTACGGGGACGGGAACGATCGTCCGCAGTGCCGCCAGCGAGATCTGCGTCCGGTCGCCGAACGCCGCCTCCAGCGCCGCCGTCGAGGTGACGTAGAACTCCCACTGGTCCAGGTTGAGCGGGTCGATCGTCCGCTTGTCCGTGTGGTGAAGGAGGCAGAAGACGTACACGTCGCTGGGCCGCTCCGGCGTGGCCGCCACCACATCCGTCCGCGCGTCCCAGCCCTTGGCACGGGCGATGGTGAACTTGATGGCCGACGGCTGCCGCTGGCTCCATGACCGCAGGTAGGCCGCCGACTTGACCTCGACCTTCAGCTCGCTGGGCAGCACCAGGTCGACCGCGTCCCACTCCGTACGGACACCGTCATGGACTTCCAGGGCCAGGGCGACGATGTACTCGGCGAGGACGCCGCGCAGCCTGTTGCCGACCACGTCGGAGCACGCCCATCCCCAGAAGTCGGCCAAGGTGGCACCGGCCGGGGCCCCGGCCTCGGTGAACGGCTCGGCACCCGACCTGCGAGGGACGTCCAGCGCGTCGAGCGGCACCCTGCCGGAGGTGGCCACGTCGGCCGGTGTCGCCGAGGCTTCTGACGTCATCTCCGTGCTCGCCCCTGGTCTCGTCCGGAACTCGGCCCCGAAGTACGATCTACGCCACACACTATGCGGCCCGCCGCGTCACCGCCATCGGCGTCTTCGAGGCTCTTGGTGCGTCTAACCGGTGGTGCGTCTAACCGGCGGGCGCGAGGGCAGGGCGTCCGTCATGGCAGCGCTTCCGGGAGTGCCCGAGTCGTACTGGGTCGAGTCGACCCCCACCACCTCGTTCCCCTCGCTTGAGCAGGACATCACCGCCGATGTCGCCGTCGTCGGCGGTGGGATCGCCGGGTTGTGCGCGGCGTGGGAGTTGTCGCGGACGGGGCGCTCGGTCGTCGTGCTCGAAGCGGACCGCGTCGCCGGGGCCGTCACCGGCTACACCACCGCCAAGCTGTCCGTACAGCACACGCTCATCTACGCACGGTTGCGCAAGTCGCACGGGGAGCAGGCCGCCAGGCTGTACGCGCAGTCGCAACAGGACGCGGTCGAGCACGTGTTCGCGACCGCGGCCGAGCTGGGGATCGACTGCGACCTGGAACGCCTGCCCGCCTACACCTATGTGGAGTCCGGCGGGGAGACCGAGCAGATCACCGCTGAGGTGGAGGCGGCCCAGCAGGCCGGCCTGCCCGCCTCCTTGGTGACCCGGACGGGCCTCCCGTTCGACGTCGCGGCGGCCGTCCGGGTGGAGGACCAGGCCCAGTTCCACCCTCGTAAGTTCCTTCTCGCCCTGGTGCGGCGGATGGCCGACGACGGCGCCCGGGTGTTCGAACGTACCCGGGTGATGGGGCTGGAGGAGGGGCGGCCGTGCCGGCTGGCGTGCGAGAACGGCACCACGGTCACCGCCGGCGATGTCGTGGTGGCCACGCACTATCCGATCTTCGACCGGGCGCTGATGTTCTCCCGGCTGGAGCCGCGGCGTGAGCTCGTGGTCGCCGCGCCGATCCCACCTGAGCAGGACCCGGGCGGGATGTACATCACCTCGGAGCACAACACCCGGTCGATCCGGACCACCCCGTATCGGGACGGGCAGCGCCTGCTCATCGTCACAGGGGAGACCGCCGACCCCGGCTCCGGTGACGCCGGCGAACGATTCCAGCGCCTGGCCGCCTGGACCCGCGACCGGTTCACCGGCACACAGATCAGCCACCGGTGGGCGGCACAGGACAACACCAGCACCGACCACCTGCCCTACGTGGGCCACTTCCACCCCGGCGCCAAGCACGTCTACGTCGCCACCGGATTCGGCGGCTGGGGCATGAGCAACGGCGTCATGTCCGGCAAACTCCTCTCCGCTCTCATCACCGGGCACGATCTGCCGTGGGCCGAGCTGTACGATCCCCGGCGGCTTCACCCGCTGCGCGAAGCCGGCCCCATCGCCAAACTCCAGGCCAAGGCCGCACGCCACCTGATCGGCGATCGGCTGCGCCCCTCCCACGCCGATTCGGTCGACGACGTCGCTCCGGGATCGGGCGCCATCGTCCGTATCGGCGGGCGGCGGTGCGCGGTCTCCCGCGACGCGGCAGGCGTCGTCCACGCGGTCTCCGCCACCTGCACCCACCTCGGCTGCGTCGTCGCCTTCAACCAGGCCGAACAGACCTGGGAATGCCCCTGCCACGGCTCCCGATTCGGACCCGACGGAGCCGTCCTGCACGGTCCAGCCACTAAGCCCCTGGAACCGGTCGACCCGGACAACCCGTAACCTGGCCGCGCAGTTCAATGATCAAGATCAGCGTTTACGCTTCTTCCGGCGACCTCGGGCTCCCGGCGGCCGGGTGGGGACGAGGCGGAGGGGGTGGCGGGCGGTCCTGCGGAGCGGCTCGGCCACCAGCTCGTGTAGCTCCCGCAACCCCACGACATCAGGGTGCCCCGACGCCAGGATCGCCTCCAGGAACTCGTCCGCGTCCCCGCCCCCCATTCTCCTGAGCTGCTCGACAAGCCCCTCAGGCCCCGCGAGTTCCAGCACCGACAGAAAGTTCTCCGCCCCCAGCAGCAGGTTCTCCCGCTCGCTCAACGACCCGGGCCTCATCTCCCCCGCATCGATGAGCTGCGTCCACACGGCGGGCCCGAGGATCGGGTCGTGCCGTAGGTCCTGCAGCAGCCGCCTTTCGGGAAGGGCCCCGGCCAGCACGCGCAGCATCGCCCCCACCCGCGTACGGAACGGGCAATCCCGTACGGCCTGCACCAACATCTCGACGTCCTGCCCCGGCCGGGCCAGCCACCCCTGGAGCTCCGCGACGGCGTCCTCCGGTGGATAGTGCTGGGCGAGCACCCCGAGCAGCTCGGCCGGCGGGGCGGTGGCCAGTTCGCCGACGAGGGGAGCGTCGCGGCCCTCGGCGAGGAGGCGGTCGCGGACGCCGCGCACGCCGAGTGGAGTGAGGCGGACCAGCGGGAGGTCGGACTCGGAGAGGGCGGCGCGCAGGCGTTCGACCGCGTCCGGCGGCAAGGGCTGGTCGTCGTGGTCGAGGTCGCTCGCGTAGAGGGGGTCGGCGGGGCCGCGGGTGAGCTCCACGGCCCCGAGGTCGGACAGGACCTCGAACATGCGCCCCAGGTCCCGGGCGACCTCGCGGCGCAAGAGATCAAGCCGGTGCTCCTCCTCGTCGAGAACGAAGTACTCCTGGCAGGCCAGCCACACCGTCTCTTCGAGCCGGACCACAGGCATCTCGTCCAGCCCGTACATGGAGTTGAGCACGTCCGGGAGAATCTCGTCGAAGATCTCGGCCAGGATGGGCTCGGGCCGCCACGTCGCGACGGGCACGGTGACCACGCGCCCCAGCTCCGGCAGGAGCTCGAACGCGCGACCCCACAGCGTCTCCGGGTCGCGCAGCAGGGGTACGGCCTTGGCCACGCGGAGCAGCCGCCCCTTGCTGGTGCGGGTCAGCCGCAGCTTCCTGGCCCAGGCGAGCAGCAGGTTGAGCTGCGGCAGATCGGCGGCGCTGCGGACGCGCAGCTGGTCCTCGCCGGTGCCCAGCAGGGCCGACACCTCGAGGGCGTCGGCGACGCGGAGGTTGCCCGCGTCGGTGAGGGCGCGGCCGTCCTTGCCCACCCAGTCGGCCAGGGTGATGAGGCGCTGGACGGTCCGGCTGCGCCCGGCGGCCTCCGCCAGCTCGGACGCGGGAGGCAGGGAGACAGGCGGCTGGGGGAAGGCGCGTTCCTCGTCGATGCCGCCGTACACCAGGCGGTTCTGCATGATCTTGTCGAGCACCTGCTGGTCGTACGGGACGCGACCGGCGTCGAGATCGCGCTTGAACCGCTCGAACGCCCCCGGGACGGTGAGATCGAATCCCTGGTCGAGAGCCGTGTGCGCCCAGAACGTCGCCAACCCTCGCAGCGTGGGATCGTCGAGCGCGGACGCGTACTCCGCCTGCGCCCCGGCGATGATCTCCGCCGCCTCCGCGAGCGTGGCGCCGCGCGGGTCGCGAAGGCCCGTGACGTCGAGATAGCGCAGGTAGGTGCGCAGCACCTCCGGAGCGAGGCCGAGCACCTCCCGCGGGGCCGTCACCTTGTACGGCACGTACCGCAGCAGGAAGAACCTGATGCGCGCACCGTCCCAGTACGCCAGCCGGCCGTCACGGCTCCCATGCCGCGCGTCGACGGCGGCGGAGAGCAGCAGGTCATCGACTGGATGCCCGTGCTCCTTCGCCCAGGTGACGCACCGCCGGATCAGCAGGTCCTTGGTGGCCTCGAACTCCTCGGCCTCTTCGGGCTCGAACCAGGTACGCACCGTCCAAGCCTCCCATCCCCGCAGGGTCGCCGTCTCGCCTGTCAGAAATCTCGGCGGCCCGACGGACCTCTTTCCCAAGAGATGTTGGAAAGCTATGATCCCAACATGTCTTGGGAAAACGACGACGATCTGGTACCCCTGCGAGCACTGGCCAACCCGCTCCGCATCCGCATCGTCTCGCTGCTCACCGGCACGTCCATGTCGGCCACCGATGTCGCGGAGGAGCTGGGGATCGCCCACGCCTCGGCCAGCTACCATCTGCGCCAGCTCGCCGAGGCGGGTTTCCTGGAGCACGTCGACGAGCAGCCGCCGCGAGGAGGCAGAGGCAGACCCCGGAGGCGCTACCGTTACGACCCCTCCAGCGGAGCCCGCCTGGATCGGACGCAGGGGCGGCAGCTCCTCCACGAGGCGCTCAGCGTCGACCTGTCACGACGTCTCACCCAGGCTCAGGCCACGCGCACGTCGATGGACGCCGAGGTGTGGCTGGACCGGTCCGTGTGGGAGGAGGTCGTGGGGCTGGTCGACCAGGCGGTCGCTCTGGTCCATGGCAAGGCGGGGCCGCCCCGGTCCAGCGACAGGATCAAGGTGAGCATGACCGCCCTGCTGCTGGAACTCGACGACGCGCGATGACCCGCCTGCTGCTGTGCACAGGAGCGTGCTTCCTGTCGCTGGGGCTGCTCATACCCGTCATCCCGAGGTACGTCACCGGCCCGCTGGACCAGGGCCCGGTCCTGGTCGGCGTCTGTCTGGCGATGACCTCCATGTTCGGCCTGCTCGCCCGGCCGCCTCGGCCAGCGACCACGAACGGCGCGGCACGGCGATCAACCACTTCTCCGTCGCGGTCAACGCCGGTCTGCTCGCGGGGCCGCCCCTGGCCGAGGCCGTACGCGTCGCCGCCGGTCTGTGGGCCGTGTGGGCGTTGTCGGGAACGGTGGCCGTCGCGGCCTTCGCCGGGTGCCTGTTCCTGACCGGGCCCGCGGCCGGCGAGCCGTCCCGCACGAGGAAGGCCGGGCCGCTCGTCCACCGGGCGGGCCTTGCTCCCGGATTCGCCTACTGGGCGTCGGTGTGGGGATACACGGCCTTCAGCGCCTTCCTGCCGTTGCACGTCGCGGCGCTGGGCGGCGACGACAGCGCCATCCACTTCCTGCTCTACGGCTGCGTGCTGCTCACGGTACGGCTGGCCGGTCATCGGCTGTCGACCCGGATCGCCCCGCGCACGATGGCGGCGGCCTCGCTCATCCTCACCGCGGCAGGGCTGGCCATGCTCATCGTCTGGCCGTCCGTCACGGGAGCGCTGTTCGCGGCGGCGGTGCTCGGTACCGGGCAGGCGCTGGGCCTTCCGGCGTTCCTGACCATGGCGGTGACCGGCCTGCCCGCCGAGCAGCGCGGCTCGGCGCTGGCCACCACGACGGCGTTCTTCGACCTCGGGTTCCTGACGGCCGCGCTCGCGCTCGGCGCCATCGCGCAGCCCCTCGGGCTGACGTACGGGTTCGCCGCCGCGGCCGCGGTGGCGGCACTGGCGCCCCTGCTGTTCCTCCCCCTCGGCCGCAAGCCTCGTGAGGCCTCCCCCCAAGGAGACATCCATGACCATTCCCCCCGCTGAGCTGGCCGGGTACGCCGACGTCGTCTTCGACATCGCCGTGCCGGTCGACCGCGACGACCGGGTCCTGATCAACGCCGAGATCGAGCATGCCCCGCTCGCCCGCGCCCTGGCGGAGGCCGCGTACGCCCGAGGCGCTCGCTATGTCGACATCTGGTACTTCGACCCGTACGCCAGGCGGTCACGGGTCCAGCACGCGGACGAAGCGACGCTGGGCGAGGTTCCTTCCTGGCTGGACGCGCGCAATGAGGAGCTCGCCCGCCACTGCGGCGTCCTGGTCAACATCCGGGGCACCGCGACCCCGGACCTCCTGGTCGGGCAGGATCCGGTCCGGGCGGGTCTGGATCGGATGCCCTACCTCACGTCGAGGCAGCGGCTCCAGCTCGGCAACCTGGTCCGCTGGGCCATAGTCCCCGGTCCGACGGCGGAGTGGGCTCAGGCGATCTTCGGGGTGCCGGACGAGGCCCGGTTGTGGCAGCACCTGCGCCCCATCCTCCGGCTCGACCAGCCCGATCCCCGGGCCGCCTGGGAGCGGCGGATCGCCGAGCTGCTCCGCCGCGCGGAGGTGCTGGAGGACCTGCGCCTCGACGCCGTACGGTTCGAAGGGCCGGGGACCGACCTGACCATCGGCCTGCTGCCCGACGCCCACTGGACCGCGGCGCGGCTCGAATCGGTCAAGGGGCACGTCTTCCAGTGCAACCTCCCCACGGAGGAGGTGTTCACCACTCCCGACCACCGCCGGGTGGACGGCACGGTTCGCTCGACGCGTCCGCTGATCCTCAACGGAACCGTCATCCGCGACCTCGAACTGACCTTCACCGCAGGTGTGGTGACCGAGGTACGAGCGAGCAGCGGCGCGGACGTCGTCCGCACCCACCAGGCGACCGATGCCGGGGCCGCCCGGCTCGGTGAGCTGGCACTCGTCGACGGCTCCTCACCAGTCGGACGATCGGGGATCACGTACCTCGAAACGCTGCTGGACGAGAACGCCACCTGCCATCTGGCCTGGGGCGCCGGGCTGCCTCCCGGCGTGCCCGCGCACCTGCGCGCGCGGGAGGCCGCCGACCTGGACGCGGCCGGGGTCAACCGTTCCCGCGTGCACGTCGACTTCATGGTGGGCGGCCCCGACGTCACCGTCACCGGAGTCGGCCACGACGGCGGCGCGGTCGAGCTCCTCCGCGACGACGAATGGCAGGTCTGACCGGCATCGAGGCCCCCGGGGCCGCAGCCGAGAACGTCGAGCCGGCGTGACGGGCCGCCGCCGCCGGGTCGTGAGAGGTCCGGTAACGAGGATCCCGCCTGGGTCAGAGCTCAGCCGCGTCGTGCGGCGGGGGTGGGGTGACGCCGGTGGAGAACGTGAGCCCGCCCCCGTTCGCCGGCTGGAACCCCAGTCCTCGAAGCTCGGGACCGTCGATCGCGGTGACCACGCGCAGAGCACCGGCCTCGGTCACCACGCGGACCGCCCCGTGCGCCAGCGCCGCCCCCACGTCCGACGGGACGCCGGGCTGGAGGTGCACCAGCTCCAGCCGTGCGACGGTGTGCCGCGCGTCCTCCCAGGACGCGACGGCGTGTCCCACGTGGGGTTCTGCGCGGGCGTTGTCGACGTAGGCCTGCACCCAGCAGGCCAGCCTGTCCTCGACGACCAGCTGCCGGGGAAGGCTCACGTCCATCCCCTCCTCGGCCAGCCAGGAGCCCAGCTCGGACGGAGGCAGCGGCACCAGCGCCTCCGGCGACCCCCACGTGAAGAAGGTCCCCTTCCGCTTGGGCCCCGACGAGCGGGGCACGCCGACGAGGGGAACCGACGCGACGTAGTATCCGGCGGGAACGACGTCCACGGGATGGCGCGAGTCCAGCACGACGTGGCCATCGCGGATCGTCCGGCCGCCCCAGCCGACCAGCCCGGTCGCGAGGTTCTCCGAGAGCCCGGCCATGACGTCCGCGGCCCACTCGTACGCCGAGGTCACCGCCAGGCCGGTCCACGGACTGGCAGGCTCCGTCGGGAACGCGACCTCGACGGCGTAGACGTTCGGATCGAGCCGCCAGCGGAACGTCACGAGCATGGTGTCCGGCTCCGCGATGACGTCGAGCCCGGAGTACCCGTCCTCCGTCCCGTCTATCCGGAGCGCGCACGTTCTCAGCGCTTCGACGATCTCCGCTCGCGACCACTCCACCGCCATTCGTCCATGCTGTCATGCCCTTCCCGACCGGGACGACGAGGGCGAGCCGCAGGGAGTCCAGCATCGCTTCGGGCGTTATAAACCTGCAAACGCCTGTTGATCGAGCCGCTGAGCTGGCGGAAGTTTCCGAAATTGCACCCTGCGAACGGTGCAGCACATGAGACGGCCCAGCACAAGAGGTTGCTCGCCGGTCATCGGCGTGAGTGACTCCCCCACACCGGCGCGGAAGACGACCACCGCCACGTACGGCGTCCGGCGGAAGAAGACCACGTTTGTCCCAAAAGAAGCGAAGCGTGACCGCGTGGACCCCGTGGCGCGTTGGCTGGTACATCAAGCAAAGGTGATCCGAACATGACGATCCGACAGGTGGCGCCTCTCCTGATCTCCAGCACCCTCGCACTTTCGGCGGCGGCCTGCGCGGCATCACCTCCAGCCGATCCGGTGACGGAGCCGCGAGGCGCCACCTCGTCGGCCGCCCCGGCCGGGACCGCGGTCGCCACGCCATCACCTCTCCGCCTGCCGGGCATGGACACCGGCACGAAGACCGTCCTCAAGGCGGGGCCGAGGAAGGGATCCATGGTCGTCGGGGACATCCCACCCGGCAAGGACGAACTGTGGGTGCTGTTCAAGTGCCGCGGGCAGGGCAAGGTGGAGATCGTTCTGGAGCCGGGCATCAACATGCCCTTCACCTGCCTCGACGACGTGGTCAGCCCCATCATGAACCGCCTCGACCTCGGCGAGAGAAAGACCCTGACGGTACGGATCCAGGCCACCGACGCGGTCGAGTGGGCCCTTCGCATCACTCGTTGAGACGTGCCGGGAGCCTGGAACCCAGGGTCAGAAGGCCGGCGCTTCGGTCGAGGGCTGGTCGGTCTCGGTGCCGTCCGGGGCCAGGGCGACCTCGGGGGAGCCGAAGGAAGAAAGGCCGCGCCAGACCCAATCAGCGGGCGCCGAAGGCCTGGTACAGGGCGCCGGCGACCACCGCCCATGCCACGGTCGCGATCCCCAGCACCAGTGGAGCGGGCAGCCGGAGGGCCAGCGCCCATACGCACGCGGCGAAGGCGATCATGCCCCTCGTGCAGCACCGTCACCGTCATCCCGGCTATCGCCACGGCCGGAGCGGCGGCGAAGATGCCGGCGAAACGCTTGGGCGTCATCATCTCGCCTATTACCGCGAAGACCATCACGAGCAGGCCTCCGAGCAGTCCACGCCCCGCGATCCACCACAGCTGGCTCATCGAACGCCGGTCCGTCGACCCGCAGTCTCATCCCCCATGAATCATCAATACCACCGGGCACCTGCGGTAACGCGCGAGTTCGCCGCGGGTGGTCCTCGACCTGGGCGCCGTGCCGAGCATGCCGGAGCCCGGAGCCGCCGCTGAGGGCCGAGCATCTTCCCGAAGAGTCCGGTCGTCACGCCGCGATTCCCGCGCCTGCGGAGCGTCCTCCCAGTTCGAGAACGCGACGCGCACTAGCGTCGGATGCCATGAGGATCGACGGGGCCCGTGTCCTGATCACCGGTGCTTCCTCGGGCGTCGGCGCGGCGACCGCGCGGGCGATGGCCGCCGCCGGGTCGCGGCTGGTGCTGGCCGGACGTGACCGGCAGCGGTTGCACGCGGTCGCGGCCGAAACCGGCGGGCGGGCCGTCGTCGGCGACCTCACGACGGACGCCCCCGTGCTCGCCGGGCAGGCCGCCCCCGTCGACGTCCTGGTCTGCAACGCCGGAGCGGGGTGGGCGGGAGCCTTCGCCGGGATGCCGCTCCGGGACGTGAACGAGCTGGTGGCGGTCAACCTGACGGCGCCGATGGAGCTGGCGCGGCTGCTGCTGCCCGGGATGATCGAGGAGCGCCGGGGACACGTCGTCTTCGTCTCCTCGATCGCCGGCGCCGTCGGAGTGGCGGGTGAGGCGGTCTACTCGGCCGCCAAGGCCGGGCTGGTCGTCTTCGCCGAGGCACTGCGGGACGAGTTGTCGGAGTTCCCCGGCATCGGGGTGTCGGTGGTGTTCCCTGGCGTGGTCGCCACGCCCTTCTTCGACCGGCGCGGCGTCCCGTACGACCGCCGGTGGCCCCGGCCGATCCCGCCGGAGCGGGTGGCGCGCGGCATCGTGACGGCGATCCGGCGCGGCAGGTCCGAGTGCTACGTGCCGGGCTGGCTACGCCTCCCGGCGCGGCTGCGCGGCGCCGCGCCCGGCGCGTTCCACCGGCTGGCCCGGCGCACGGGCTGACGGTCAGTGGTCGCGTACGGCGCGGAGCGACTGCTGGAGCGAGCCCAGCGTGGCGAAGATCGCGGTGGGCTCGTATCCGCAGTGGGCCATGCAGTTGGCGCACCTGTCGTCGCGGCCCCGGCCGTAGGCGTCCCAGTCGGTCTCCTCGACCAGCTCACGGTAGGTGCGGGCGTATCCGTCGGCCATGAGGTAGCACGGCCGCTGCCATCCGTACAGCGAGTACGACGGGATCGCCCACGCCGTGCACGGGAAGTCGACGCGGCCTTCGAGGAAGTCGAGGAAGAGCGGCGAGTGGTTGAATCGCCACCTGCGGCGGTTGCCGTCGGCGAAGGCCTGGCGGAACAGGTCGCGGATCTCCGCGACGCCGAGGAAGTGGTCCTGGTCCGGCGCCTTCTCGTAGGCGTACGCGGGAGAGATCATCATCTGGTCCACGGCCAGGTCGTCGTTGAGGTAGTTGAGCACCTCGATGACCGTCCGCGGGCTGTCGGTGCTGAAGAAGGTGGTGTTCGTGGTGACGCGGAAACCCCGCCGCTGGCATTCGCGGACGGCGGCGACCGCCTCGTCGAACACGCCTTCCTTGCACACGGCCGCGTCGTGACGCTCTCTCAGGCCGTCGATGTGCACCGTCCAGGCGAAGTACCTGGACGGCTCGAACTGGTCGATCTTCTTGGGGATGAGCAGCGCGTTGGTGCAGAGGTAGACGTACCTCTTGCGCGCGGTCAGCTCCCGGACCATCTCCGCGATCTGCGGATGCATGAGCGGTTCCCCGCCGGCGATGGACACCATCGGGGCGCCGCTCTCCTCGATCGCCGCGACCGCCTGCTCGACGGGCATCCGGCGGCGGAGCACGTCGGCCGGGTGCTGGATCTTGCCGCAGCCGGCGCAGGAGAGGTTGCAGGCGAACAGCGGTTCCAGCTCGACCAGCAGCGGGAACTTCGAGCGTCGCCGGAGCTTGTTGCTCAGGATGTAGCCGGCGACACGCAGACTCTGGCGGATCGGGATCGTCATGGCTGGGCGTCCTTCGGCAGGGTGAAGGTGATGGATTCGGTCGTCACGGGGCCGAGCCCGCGTAGCGCGTTCTCGGCGGTGTCGACGAGCGAAGGCGAGGTGGAGGCGCCGGCGGTGAGGACGACGGTGCGGGCCCCGCGGAGCCAGGCGAGCTCGATGTGCTCCGGCGTCTCGACGAGCCGGGCCGGTGCGTGCCGGGTGGCGGACTCCACCAGGTGCCTGGTTTCCGGGGAGCCGGTGGGCCCGATGACGAGGACGAGGTCGGCCCGGCTCGCGGCGCCGTCGAGGTCCGGTGACGCGCGGAGCACCGTCCGGGGCGCGGTCGCCGCGGCCCAGCGGGTGAGTGCCGGGCCGACGCGGCGCAGCACGCGGCGGGCCGTGAGCGCGTTGCGCAGGGTGGCCGGGCTCAGCAGCGGGGCGGCGGGCGTGTCGACGACGACCCGGACGGCCGCCACCGGCCGGCCGGCGGCCGCGCGGGCCAGCGGGCCCGTCTCCATGTCGACGGCGTGCGCGCCCCGCTCGGCGAGTTCGCGCCCGCGGGCTCCGGTCACCACGTGGTCCACGGTCAGCAACGAGCCGGTCCGGGCGCGCAGACCGGCGCGCGCCAGTTCCCCGGCGAGCAGCGGCGCCGACGGGCAGGCGAGAACCCGGTCGCCGTAACGGATCTCCTGGGCCACCAGGACGTCCCCCGCCCGCAGGCCGGGGACGAGCGACCCCGCGAAGCCCGTCACGGCCAGCGCGTCGAACTCCGGCAGGGTGGCCGCGACGCGCGCGGCCCGGCGTGGCCCGAGCCCGGTCCGGCGCAGCCGGACGCGCACCGGGGAGCGGGAAAGGCCCCGCCTGACGGCTCGTGCCTCCATGCCCAGGGCGGTGCAGATCAGCAGGGCCGTCATGGCGCCTGCCCGCAGGCCCGCAGGTAGCGCCCGAGGGCGTTGACGGGGAAGACGAGCCGGTACAGGTGGTAGTTGATGGAGAAGTCGCCCGGGAATCCCGTCCCGGTGAAGTGCGGTTCGTCCCAGGTGCCGTCGGGGCGCTGGTGCTCGACCAGCCAGCGCACGCCCGCGTCCACCACGGGCGACCGCTCCCCGGCGGCGAGCAGGGCCATCAGCGCCCACGCCGTCTGCGAGGGCGTGGAGGCGCCGCGTCCGATCCACGCCGGGTCGGTGTAGGAGCGCAGGTCCTCGCCCCAGCCGCCGTCCTCGTTCCGGTGGGACTCCAGCCAGGCGACCGCCCGGCGGACGCATGCCGCGTCGCGACGTACGCCGGCCGCGACCAGGGCGGGCACCACGGCGCCGGTCCCGTAGACGTGGTTGGCCCCCCAGCGGCCGAACCACGACCCGTCCGGCTCCTGCGCCTTGAGCAGCCAGAGCACGGCCCGGCGCAGCTCCGGCGAGCCGGGCGGGGACTCCTGCGCCAGCGCCTCGACGACGTGCGCGGTCACGTCGGCCGACGGCGGGTCGATCACGGCCCCGAAGTCGCAGAACGGCAGTTTCGTGCAGAGCGTCCTGGTGTTGTCGGCGTCGAAGGCCGCGAAGCCTCCGTCACGGGAGGCCATGCCGGTCATCCACCGCACGGCGCGGCCGATGGCCGGTCGCGCGTCCGGCCGGCCCGTCCGGCCCAGGGCGAGGACCACCTCGGCCGTGTCGTCGATGTCGGGATAGAGGTCGTTGTCGAACTCGAACGCCCAGCCGCCCGGCGCCAGCCGGGGCCGCCGCACCGCCCAGTCGCCCGGCCCTCTGATCTCTTCCTCCAGCAGCCAGTCGACGGCCTCGGCGACGGCCGGATGGTCGTGGGAGACACCGGCGTCGAGCAGCGCGTTGACGGCGAGCGCGGTGTCCCATACCGGGGACTGGCACGCTTCGAGCCTGCGGCCCCGCTCGTCCCGGATGGTGAACCGGTCGAGGCCCCGGAGCCCCCGCCGCATGATCGGATGGTCCAGGTCATAGCCGGACAGGTTGAGCGCGATGAGCGAGTACACCCAGGGCGGCTGGATGCCTCCCCAGGAGCCGTCGGCCTCCTGCCGCGCCACGATCCACTCGGCGGCCCGCCTGATCGCCGCCTCGCGCAGCCCTCGCACGGGCCGTCGTTCGTAGCGGACGAGCAGCCGGTCCAGGCCGTGGAAGAACCCGTCCCAGCCCAGCCCGCCCCGCCTCGGCACGGGACGGCCGGTGCGGAGCTCGGCCAGGTCGAACGGAAGCGGGCGGACGGGCCGGCGCGCGCTGACGATCGTGAGCGGGACGATCGTCTGCCGTGCCCAGCAGGCCCAGTCGTAGACGTTCAGCGGGAACCACGACGGCAGGAACATCAGCTCGGGCGGCAGGACCGGCAGCCGCTCCCAGGGCCACTGCCCGAACATGGCCAGCCAGATCCGGGTGAAGACGCGTGCCGACTCGATCCCGCCGGATTCCCGTACGAATGAGCGGGCGGCGCGCATGTGGGCCGCCTCGACGGGGTCGCCGGCGAGCCGGAGCGCGGTATAGGCCTCGACCGTGGTGGAGAGGTCGGGCGGGCCGCCGTGGAAGGTGGCCCAGGTGCCGTCCGCCCGCTGTTCGGACCGGATCCAGTGGGCCGCCTCGGCCGTGTCGTCCTTCGCCCGGATGCCCAGGAACTCCCGGAGCAGCAGGTCCTCGGCGTCCATGGTGACGTTGGTCTGCAGTTCGCCCTTCCACCAGCCCTGCGGTGACCGGAGCCCGATCAGGTGGTCGCGGGCGGCGTCGAGGGCCAGTCTCGTGGATCGGAGCGTGTCGGCCGTGCTCATGACCGGCGACCCGGTGTCGTGACGAGCTGCCGCCGGACCAGGCCGGCGGCGTGAAGTCCGCTGCGCACGGCGCCCTCCATCGTGTCGGGCCAGCCCGTGTCGGTCCACGCGCCGGCGAGGTACAGCCCCGGCCACCGGGTCCGGGCATAGGGCCGGCGCGCACCGCTGCCGGGCCCCTGGAAGAAGGTGGCGTGGCGTTCCCTGGTGACGAAGAAGTCGGTGAGCCGGGCCTGCCGGGCCGCGGGGAACAGCCGTTCGAGCGCGGGGACGAACGCCGCCCGGATCTCCGACGTGGGCAGGTCGATCCACCGCTGCGCGGCCGACACCGAGACCGTGAGGTACTGGCCCTCGCTCAGCCCCGCCACTCCGGTCTTGTCGAAGACCCACTGCACCGGCGAGCCCACGGCGGCGGCCGACGGCAGTTCGGTGACCGTCCGGTCGTACACGGCGTGCACGTTGACGATCGGGCTCGCGCCCAGCTCATGCCAGGCGTCCCGGCCGGGCGCCGCCCCGGCGGGCACGATCCTGGCGGCCTGCCCGTGCGGCACGGCCACGATCACCGCGGCCGCCGGCACCAGGGCGCCGTCCACGACGACCGCCGGCCCTTCGGCGATCCCCGTCACCTTCGCGGACAGCCGCACCTCTCCGCCGCGCCGCTTGATGGCGTCGTGCGCGGCGGTGCCGTGCAGCTCGCCGAGCGGCGCGTCGGGGACGCCGATGTCGGCGGCGTCGGACCTGCCGAGCAGGGCGGTCCTGAACACCTTCACGGCGGGCCCGAGCGCCGCCTGCTCGGCGCCGACGTTCAGGGCGGCCTTCGCGAGGAGGTCCCAGAGGGCCTCGCGGACGGGCTCGGGCTGACCGTGCGACGCCAGCCAGCGCTCCAGGGTGATCCGGTCGAGCGCGGGGTCGGCGGGGTCCAGCCGGGCCAGCGCCATCGCGCCCCGTACGGCGCGCAACCGGTCGGCCGGACCGAGGAGGGAGTACGTCGCCAGCGCGGGAAGCATGTGCAGAGGGCCGGGAAGCGCGGTCCGGCGCAGCCGCCCGCCGCGCCCCCCCGGCGTGAGGACGCGGACGTCGAACCGCTTCTGCAGCCGGACCTTGTCCGAGACGCCCATCCGGTCGAGCAGGCCCATGTAGGCGGTGCAGCATCGGAGGAACACGTGCTGCCCGTTGTCCACGGCCATCCCGTGACGTTCGAACGAGTGCGTGGCGCCGCCCAGCCTGGGACGCGCCTCGTACAGCGTCACCGCGTGACCGGCCTCGCCCAGGGCGACGGCGGCGGCGATGCCCGCCAGCCCGCCCCCCACGATCGCGACCGGCGCCGCCGGTGAGCCGCTCATCGGCGGGGTCCGGCCACCGCGCGGACCGCGATGGCGGTCTTGCGCCAGGTGGGCAGCGACGACCGCGCGGCCAGCGCCCGGAGCGGGTCGGCGGCGATCCGGTCCAGCAGGGACCGGTAGATGCCGGCCATCGCCATCGTGCAGGCGGCGCTGCGGCGGTCGAGCAGTCTCACCAGCCGGGCCCCTTCCTCGTACCAGTCACGGGCGCGGGCCGCCTCGTGCCCGACGAGCGCGGCGAGCCGGTCCGGCGGGTCGGTGAACCTGCCCCGGGCGTCGAGGTCCAGGGTGCAGCCGAAGCGTTCGAGGTCTTTCGACGGCAGGTAGACGCGTCCGGAGAGCCGGTCCTCGCGCACGTCGCGCAGGATGTTCGTGAGCTGCAGCGCGACCCCCAGGGCGTCGGCCAGGGGCTCGGCCTTCCGGTGGTCGTCCGCGCCGAAGACGCCGAGTGACAGCCGCCCGACGGATCCGGCGACGCACCGGCAGTAGCCCAGCAGCTCGTCGAAGCTCTGGTACGTGGTGCCGCGCACATCCGCCGCGCAGCCGTCGATCAGCTCGTCGAAGGCCGGCAGGGGGATGGGATAGCGGCGTGCCGCGTCGTCCAGGGCGAGCAGGACGAGGTTCGTCTCGCCGGGGCCGATGCGGCAGAGGGCGTCGCGTACCTCCGACAGCCCTGTGAGCCGCTGCTCGCTGGGACCCTCCGTGTCGCCGATGTCGTCGATGCGGCGGGCGAGGGCGTACACCGCGCTGAGCGCCTGGCGCTTCGGCTCGGGAAGCAACCGGATGCCGTAGGAGAAGTTCCTCGCCCGGGTGCGGACAATCTGTTCGCAGAGCCGGTATGCGTGGGACAGGGTCATCCGGTTCTTCACCTCCAGGTAGTGAGAATGCGGAGCCAGGCGGCCAGCAGGCGGCCGCGACGCGGGCGGACGGCGCGGCGCAGGACGTCATGGCCCGCCCGGTCGAGCGCGGCGACGGTGGCCAGGCCGCCGGCGACGTATCCGGCGACCGCCGGCCGGGCGTATCCGGACAGCGAGGCGACGAGCGGGCGTCCCTCGCGCAGCATCTCCGCGGCTCGCACGGCCTGCAGGGCCACGACGCGGCGCAACCTCCCCGGAGTGGCGCGGGAGGACAGGTCGGCCTCGACGCACCCGAACCGGCGCAGATCCCGCGCGGGCAGGTAGATCCGGCCGCGCGCGTGGTCCTCGCCGACGTCCTGGCAGTGTTCGAGGATCTGCAACGCGGAGCAGACGCGATCGGACCAGGCCAGCCGCGGCGGATCCGCCGAGGCGAACACGTGCAGGACGATGTGCCCGACGGGGTTCGCCGACAGCTCGCAGTAACCGAGAAGGTCGTCGAAGGTGTCATACCGGGTGACCGTCTGGTCGCGCCGGTTGGCCTCCAGCAGCCGGCGGAAGGGCTCGGCCGGAACCGCGCAGCTCTCCACCGTCCGGGTGAGCGCGCGGACCACGGGCAGGCGCGGTCCCGATCCCTCGTAGAGGCGGTCCAGGTCCGTCTCGACGTCGTCGAGCAGCCGCAACCGGTCGCCCGGCTCCCCCTCGTCGCCCAGGTCATCGACGAAACGCGCGAACCCGTACACGGCTGCCAAATGGTTCCGGTAATGGACCGGCAGCATTCTCAGTGCTACTGGAAAGTTCTCCCGGCCGGCTTTCGACATGAAATCGTACGTACCGGTCCCGCGCGACGCCATTGCCAACGAATGCCCGCCGCGCGCTGCCCAAAACGAGCCGAAGTAACTTGTCCGG
Organism: Nonomuraea harbinensis; assembly: GCF_019396385.1. Lineage (GTDB taxonomy): Bacteria > Actinomycetota > Actinomycetes > Streptosporangiales > Streptosporangiaceae > Nonomuraea > Nonomuraea ferruginea. The sequence goes on from NZ_JAHKRN010000020.1 coordinate 37,894, forward strand.
GCACTTATTAAGCCGCCACGATCCCCGTTTTACTTTTTCAGCGGAAGTCCACGGAGAAGCTCCGGTCAATCAAAATCTGGGAAACTCTGGTTTCGCCGTTCCAGGCATCGGACACACAAATATCCGCACTTATATCGAGGATGGCCGCTGTGTCCTGCCTGTCACGACATCCGCACGTCACCGCGCCCGCTGCCGACCTCGTGGTCGCGCAGCGGCCCGACCCGCAGCCCCGCCCGGCGGCACTGGCCGACCACCTCGGGCAGCGCGCCGAGCGCCGAACGCCAGCAGCCGGCGGCGGACGTGTGATCGGTGTCGTGCAGCACGACGGTCGCGCCGCCCCCCAGCCCCGGGCGCAGTCGCGCCATGACGGACTCCGGCGTGGCCGAAGCCGTCCAGTCCTGGCCCGACACGGTGCACAGCACCGGGCGGAGCCGGTGCAGCCGGGTCGCGACCAGCGCCTCGGCGCTGAGCACCCCGTACGGCGGCCGGTACCAGACGGGCCGGACCCCGGTGAACGACCGGACGAGATCGGCTGTCCGGCCCATCTCCGAGGTGACCGCTCCGGGACGGGTGACGAGGGCGTTGGTGTGCCGCCAGCCGTGCACCGCCATCTCGTGCCCCTCGGCCACGATCCGTCGCCCCACCTCAGGATGGCGTTCGAGCATCTCCCCGAGGACGAAGAACGTGGCCCGGCAGCCGAGCCGGCCGAGTTCGTCCAGGAAGAACGGCGTGGAACCCGGATCGGGACCGTCGTCGAAGGTCAGCGCGACATGGTCGTCGCGGCCCGCGCCCGCCAGCCGGGGCAGCCGGCGCCGCGCCGTGGCCAGCCAGGTGGCGCCCGGACCGACGTGGACGAACGCCAGCCCCGCCAGCGCCAGCGGCAGCGCGGCCCGCTTGATCATCTCGTCCCCCCGCGGGCCGGACGATGAGCGCCGAGGGCAGGCGTCTGCTGATCATCAGCGCCGCCATGGGCGCCGGGCACGACGCCGTGGCGGCGGAACTGGCCCGCCGCCTCACTTCCCTGGGCGCCGACGTGCAGGTCGTCGACGTGCTTCATCTGCTCCCCCTCCGCCTGGGCCGCCTGTTGCGCGGGTCGTACCGCTGGATGATCAGGCGTGCTCCGTGGCTGTACGAGGTCATCTACCGGGTATTCTTCGCGGCCAAACGCGCCCCCTCGGTCTCCCCGCTGACGGCGCTCGCCGGGGTTCGGCTGCTGCGCCTGGTCTCGCACCGCCCACCGGACGAGGTGATCTCGACCTTCCATGTCGCGGCCCAGGTGACCGGGACGCTGCGGCGGCGTGGCCGGCTTCCGGCGACGAGCACCGTGCTCGTGACCGACTTCGCCGTGCACCGGCTGTGGCTGCATCCGGGCAACGACCGGTATCTGTGCCCGAACCCGGCGACGATCCCGCGCATCGCCGCGCTGACGGGCCGGCCCGCGTCCGTGCACGCCCCGGTCGTCCGGCCCGCGTTCCTCGACCGTACGCGGCCGGCGGCCGGCGACGTCCGGGCCCGCATCGGCGCCGCGCCCGGCGACCGGCTGGTGCTCATCTCCTCGGGATCGTGGGGAGTGGGACACGTCGCGGAGACCGCCCGGATCGTGGCGCGTTCCGGCCGGTACGTGCCGGTCATCCTGTGCGGGCGCGACGCCGGGCTGCGCCGCCGCCTCGCCGGCGCCCACGGAGGGCTGGCCCTCGGCTGGCAGGAGGACATGCCCGCGCTCATGTCGGCGGCCTACGCCCTGGTCGACAACGGTGCGGGGCTGACCTGCGAGGAGGCCTTCGCCGCGGGACTGCCCGTCATCTCCTACCGGCCCATCCCGGGACACGGGCTCGACGGCGCGCTGGCCATGGCCCGCGCGGAGGTGACGGTGCACGCGCCCGACGCCGCGTCTCTCGTACGCGCGCTCGATCAGTTGCGGGACGCGCGCCGGCGCGACCGCCTGCTCGCCCGGGCCTCGGCCCTCTTCGACGCCGCGCCGGCCGAGGCGGTGCTGCTACGTTGACGGCGAGTCCTTGAGCAAGGGCGTTCTCGCGAGCATCACGGTGCCGAGGAAGATCACACCGATGCCGGCCGCCTCAAGGACGATCCACGGCCCCGTGCGGACGTCCTCCCCGAACATCAGGGTGCCGTACAGGATGCCGGCGACGGGGTCGCTGATGGTCAGCGCCGGCTGCGCGACCACCAGCGGCCCGCTCCGGAACGTGAGCTGCAGGAGGAACAGGCTGCACAGCCCCGCGACCACCATCGCGTACGGCTGCCACGAGGTCACCAGAGACCCCGGATCGCTCTCCAGGATCATGGTGCTCTCCTTGATGAGCGCGGCGGTGAAGGCGAACCCGAAGCCCGTCGCCACCCCGAACAGCGCGGGCCGGCCACGGCCGCCGAAGAGGTACGCGACCGCGCAGAGTCCGAAGATCGCCCCGACCGTCGCGGTCGCCGCCAGGGCCCACACCTCCGTGCTGGGACGGTCGTGGCCGACGCCGGGCGCCGCGCTCAGCAGGAAGATCGCCAGCCCGCCGGTCATGGCCGCGACCGCGAGCCACGGCCGCCGCCCCACGTGCCCGCCCAGGATCAGCGGGATCAGGACCAGCGTGAACGGCAGCTCCGTGACGAGGACCGGCTGGACCAGCGCCAGGGGTCCGGTCGCCAGCGCCGCGGCCTGGAAGACGAAGCCGCCGATGAGCGCGGCGATCCCGGCCAGCCAGACCGGACGCCGGACCAGCGCCAGGACCTGCCGCGGCCCGAACTGCTCCTGCTGGGGCAGGGACAGCGCCGCCTGACGCTGGAGGTTGGAGGCAGCGGCGTTGGAGGCCGCGGCCAGCAGAGCCAGAACCACCGAGATCATCGACACCGCACAGTCAGCCGGGGAGGGGGTGACCGAGATCTTCCACATGTCCCCTGCCGGAAACGGCGTTTTACGATCTCCCGGCCTTGGTGTGGGAGTTCACGGAAGGCCCGTCAGCGGGCCGGAGTCCGGGGGCGGTTCCACCAGAGGGAGAGGGACAGGGCGGCGGTGATGAGGACGGCGCCGCCGGCGGCGAAGGCGGCGGCCGTGTCGACCCGCTGACGGACGACGGTGAAGGTGCCGGGGAGGGCGTCGAGGGCGCTCTGGAGCTGGTCGGCGTTCTCGGCGCGGTGGTAGGCGCCGCCGGTGGTCTCGGCGATCTCCTTGAGCGCGGGCTCGTCGATCAAGCGGACGTTCCGGCCGCCCCGGTCGAATCCGCCCCGGCCGCCCCAGCCACCGCCCCAGCCGCCGCCCCAGCCTCTGCCGTCGAACTGCGAGTTGTCGCAGACCATCGGGGCCGGGTTCGTGGTGCCGAAGCCGATGGGGAAGACGCGGACGCGGCGCAGGGCCGCTTCCCTGGCGGCGGTCTCGGGGTCGACGCCCTGGGTGTTGGCCCCGTCGGTGAGGACGACGATCGCGGCGCCGGCGTAGCCTTCCCCGGCACCGCCCGGGTCGGCCCCGGTGGGGGCCACCGACGGGTCGACCTCGGCGATCGCGTCGATCGAGGTGAGCACGGCCTGCCCGATGGCGGTGCCGCGGGCCACGGTGAGTCCGTCCAGCGCCTCGATCAGCGCGTCGGTGTCGTCGGTGGGCGGGACGAGCAGGCCCGCGGTGCCGGCGAAGGTGACCAGGCCGATGCGCGGGCCGCCGCGCTGCGACTCGATGAACTCCGCCGCGGCTTTCCTCGCGGCGGTGATGCGGTTGGGGTCCACGTCCGTGGAGCACATGGAGCCGGAGGTGTCGAGCGCGAGCAGGATCGTCGCCGACGTCTGAGGCACCGGCACCGACGCCTGCGGCCGCGCCGCCCCGACGACCAGCAGCACGAGCCCGGCCACGAGCAGCGCCGGGGGGATCTTGCGGGTCCAGCGGGTGCGGCCGGGCAGGGCGGTGCGTACGAGCGCGATCGAGGTCACGCGCACGGCGGCGCGCCGGCGGCGGCGCAGCGCCCACCAGCGGACGGCGAAGATCAGCGGGATGACCATGACTGACAGGAGCGCCCACGGCCACGACAACGTCATTCAGATCACCCGTCCAGACCGGAGCACGGTGAGCGCCGCTCCTGCGGTGAGCAGCGCGAGGGCGAGCCCGATCAGGCCGCCGGCGAGGGGCAGCGGCTCGTCGGAGACGGTGAGCCGCAGGTCGATCGTGTCGGCGACGCCGTCGAGCCGCGCGGCGTCGGAGGCGGGGTGGTAGGCGCCGCCGGTGGTCCGCGCGATCGCGGTGAGGGTGTCCTCTTCGAGCGAGCTCTGCAGGTGGAAGCCGTCGACCTTCACCGTCGCCCCGGCCGCGGTGCCGATCCCGACGGTGTGGACCTGGACGCCCGCCTTCTGGGCCACGGCCGCGGCCTGTTCCAGGTCGCCGCCCCGGTGCTGGCCGTCGGAGAACATCACGATCGTGGCCGACGGCCAGTAGCCGATGTCGGGCGCGGCGCCGTCGCGGCCGACCGCCACCTGCTTGCCGGTGATCGCCGAGAGCGAGGCGGTGATGGCCGTCCCGAGCGAGGTGCCGCCGGTGACCTTCAGCCGGTCGATGGCCTTGAGCGCGATGGAGTGGTCGGCGTCGGGCCGCGCCGTGGTGAGGGCGCCCCGCTCGAACGCGACCACGCCGATGTCGACGCTGTCGGGCTGGGCCGCCACGAACGCGCGGGCCGCCCGCTGCGCGGCCGCCAGCCGGGTGGGCGCGACGTCATCGGCGCTCATGCTGTTGGAGACGTCGATGGCGAGGATGACGGTGCCGGCGGTCCGCGGCACCGGCACCATGGCCGCCGGTCCCGCGGTGGCGATCGCGAGCACCCCGACGCCGGCGATCGTCAGACCGGCTCCGAGGTACGTCCCGCGCCCGCCCCGCGCGACGACCCCGGCCGCGGCGAGTGCCGCCGTCCGGCGGCGCGCCGAGACGACGGCCGCCCAGGCGAGCGCCACGGTGACGACCAGCCCGAGGACCAGCAGCAGCGGCGACGACAGGGTCATGGCGACCGGTCCCGGGTGCGGGCGACGACCTCGACGAGCGCCTCGGCCAGGTCGCGGTCGGTGTCGACGCGGTGGACGGGCACCCCGGCGCGGCGCATGCCCGCCGCGAGCCGGGCGTCGCGGTCGTCGACGGCCTGGCGGAACCGTACCCGGAGCAGCGGGTCGGCGGAGTCGACGACGAGTTGCTCGCCGGTCTCGGCGTCCTCGACGACGATCAGCCCGGCTTCCGGCAGCACGTCGTCGGCGGTGTCCGCGATCCGCAGGGCGACCACCTCGTGCCGCCGGGCCAGGCGCTGGAGCGAGCGTTCCCAGTCGCCGTCGCCGATGAAGTCCGACAGCACGACGACGAGCGCCCGGCGGCGGGCCAGCCGTCCGGCCGCGTCCAGCATCTCCGCCAGGTCGGTGGTGGCGCCGCCGCGGGCCTGACCGGTGCGGGCCAGTTCGGCGCCGATCCGCAGCGTGTGCCGCCGGGAGGTGCCGGGCGGCACGACACGCAGCACCCCGGTGTCGAACAGCAGGGCGCCGACGCGGTTGCCGCCCCGGCCGAACAGCCGGGCCAGGACGAGCGCGAGCTCGGCCAGCACGTCGTGCTTGCCGCGCCCCGGCCGGCCGGCCGCCATCGACGCCGACCGGTCGAGCACCAGCCAGACCGTCAGCTCGCGGTCCTCGGTGAACACCCGCAGGTGCGGCTCGTCCAGCCGCGCGGTCACGTTCCAGTCGATGTGCCGGGCGTCGTCGCCTTCTCCGTACGGGCGCAGGCCGGTGAAGTCGATCCCGGAGCCGCGGTGCGCGGTGCTGTGGGCGCCCTGGAGCCGGCCGTCGAGCCTGCGGACGACCTTCCACTCCAGGCGGAGCAGGAGCTTCTCGGGGGCGGTGGCCATCAGCGGTTCTGCAGGACGACGTCGGGCGTCCAGACGGCCCCGAGCACCCTGGTGATGATCGTGTCGGCGTCGACGTCGTCCGCGAGCGCCTCGTAGGACAGCACGAGGCGGTGGCGGAGCACGTCGAGCGCGAGCTCGGTCAGGTCGTGCGGCAGGACGTAGTCGCGGCCGCGCAGGAACGCCAGCGCGCGGGCGCCCGTGACCAGCGCGATGGACGCCCGCGGGCTCGCCCCGTGGGTGACGTACGGTTCCAGCTCGCCGAGCCCGGCCGTCGCGGGGGAACGCGTCACGGCGACCAGCCGTACCGCGTAGTCGACGATCGCCGGGTCGACGTAGACCTGCTGGGCGCGGGCGCGCATGGCCATCAGGTCCTCGGCCGTGACCATGGGCTGCGGCGGCTGGGGCGGGCGCAGCGCCCGGCTGACGATCGCCTGCTCCTCGGCCTGGGTCGGATAGTCGACGACCACCTTCATCATGAACCGGTCGACCTGCGCCTCGGGCAGCGGGTAGGTGCCCTCCGACTCGATCGGGTTCTCCGTCGCCATGACCAGGAACGGCTCGGGCACCCGGAACGTCTCGCGGCCGATCGTCACCTGGTGCTCCTGCATCACCTCCAGCAGGGCGCTCTGCACCTTGGCCGGGGCGCGGTTGATCTCGTCGGCCAGCAGCAGGTTCGCGAACACCGGGCCGAGCTCGGTCCGGAACTCGCCGGAGTGCTGGTGGTAGACCCGCGTGCCCACGAGGTCGGCGGGCACCAGGTCGGGGGTGAACTGGACGCGCTGGAAGCTTCCGGCGATCGCGGCGGCCAGCGACCGCACCGCGAGCGTCTTGGCCAGGCCGGGCACGCCCTCGACGAGCAGGTGCCCGTCGGCGACCAGCGCCACGGCCATCCGCTCCAGCAGCACGTCCTGCCCGACGATGGTGCGTTTGACCTCGAACAGCACCTGTTCGAGCGGGTGGGCCGGGTCGGGGGAAGAGGTCATCGCATTCCTTCGGTCAGATCTGGGGTCCGTCGCCCGGCGGGCCGTCGCCTTCGTCACCGCCCAGGGCGGCGCCGATCGGCACCGCGAACGCGATGCCGGCGAACGCCTCGTCGCCTCCCGGGTCGGCGATCGAGACGACGATGCCGATGACCAGGCCGCGGGCGTCCAGGAGGGGGCCGCCGGAGCTGCCCGGGTTGACGGAGGCGTCGAACTGGATGAGCCCTCTCAGGCCGCCCTTGTCGGTGCTGCGGTTCAGGCCCGACACCACGCCGGTGGAGACACTGTGGGCCAGGCCCAGCGGGTTGCCGATCGCCACGACGGGCGCGCCCACGGCCGCGGCGCCGCCGAGCGTCGCCGGGACGACGATCTCCGGCAGCTTCGCGGGCTTGAGCATCGCGATGTCGAGCTTGGGGTCGGACGACACGACGGCGGCCTTCGCCCTGGTGCCGTCGGCGAACGTCAGGGTGACGTCCTTCGCGTCCTCGACGACGTGGTGCGCCGTCAGGATCGTGCCGTCCTCGGCCGCGATCACCCCGGTGCCGAGCGACTTCCCGGCGCGGATGACCACCACCGACGGGCCGACCCTGTCGAAGACCTCGGGCACCGTGAGGGTCGCGCTGGGGGTCGGCGTCGCGCTCGGCGCGGGCGCGGCTTCCTCGCCGTTCCCGCCGCTGCTTCCCAGCCAGTACGCCAGCACGGCCACGACGACGAGTGCCACTCCCCCGACGACGAACCACCGAGCCCTACCGGCCATGGCTCCCTGAGTTCCCTGAGCCTCGGCCGCACCCGTCTTCTGCGGCACGTGCTCCATCGCCCCATCGTCATAAATTTCAGGCGAAAGTGCTACAAACTCCGCCTGAGAACTCCATGAGAACCGAGCGAGTCCCATCAGGCATCGATCCGTGACGTACCGGCGCATCCAACGGAGTAGGACTTCCCTGGAGAATCCGGAGATGACGGGATGACCAGATTCCTCGTCGCGCTCGCCGCCGTACTGACACTCACCGCCTGCGCTCCGCCGTCCCCCGACGTGGCGGCGCTCGACCACGAGTTCGCCCGGCGGTCCACCGTACGCGTGGACGTCGAGCTCACCGTCCGGGCCGACGACGCGCCCGCTGGACACACCTTCCGCCAGCGCGGCGTGCTGAAGCTCAGCCCGTCGGGAGCGGACGGTGCGGACCTCGTCCTGGAGTCGTCCCACGACGGGCCGCGGTCCCTGCACTCGATCCAGACCGGTGGCCACGTCTACTACGACCGGCCGCCCTGGTCACGGATGCCCCTCGTGGCCGACGAGGTCACCTGCGACGTGCCGTCCTACATCGGCTGCCTCGTGGACGTGCTCCGGCCCGGGGTCGCCGAGGCGCTGCTCGCCGCTTCCGTCTCGACGGCGCCGGACGGGGCGGGGACCGTACGGCACAGCGGTGTCATCACCGGCGATAGGCTCCATCAGGCCGCCGGGAAGAGACTTCTCTCCCTGCCCATGAGCGTGGTCCCGGCGGCCCTGTCCGGCGACGCGGAGCACTCCTGGTCGATGTGGATCGGCGCCGACGGGCTGCCGCGCCGCGTCCAGGCGTCCGGCCCGATGAGCTCGGTGGTGCCCGAACCGGTGAGCGGTCTCTTCATGACCGTGGACATCCGCTTCCACGACTGGGGCGGGTCCCGGACGATCAGCGCCCCGGCCGGCTACATCGACGTCGGGTGACCGTACGGCCGAAAACCGGTTGCCTCGCGTGATCATCGTCCGGGAATGTGGTGTCCATGATGCTTTGACGGACAACGCCCCCTGATCCCCCATCCTGTTCAGCGAAGAGAGCGTCTTGTCTCAGCAAACCTCGGCCACCGTCGCCGTGTTCGCCTCCCCCACGAGCTGGATCGAGTCCGACGCCCTCGACCAGTGTCACCAGGTGGCCGCGCTCGACGGCATGATCCACGTCGCCGCCATGCCTGACCTGCACCCGGGCAAGGGCGCCCCCATCGGCGCCGCCATGACGTCGGCCACGCTGTACCCGTTCCTGGTGGGCTCCGACATCGGCTGCGGCATCGCCGTGTTCCCCATCAGGCTCAGGCGCGCCGACCCGGCCAGGCTCGCCGCCCGGTTCCCCGACCTCGACCACGCACCGGACGCCGACGACCCGGCGTGGGACGTGGTGGAGGGCGACATCCCCGCCGGTCACGTCGAAGGGCTCGGCACGGTCGGCCGGGGCAACCACTTCGTCGAGCTGGCGCGCGTCGGGACCGTCTTCGAGCCGGACCACGCGAGCCGGCTCGGGCTGGCCGCCGGCGACCTGGTGCTCGTCGTCCACAGCGGCTCGCGCGGCCTGGGCGAACGGATCCTGCGCGCGCACACCGAGGTCCACGGCGCCGGCCCCGCCCCCGATCCCGCCGCCTACCTGGCGATGCACGACGACGCCGTACGGTGGGGCTCGCTCAACCGGCGGCTGATGGCCGCCCGGGTCGCCCACGCCCTGGGCACGGAGCCCGCCGAGCCGGTCGTCGACCAGTGCCACAACCTGGTCGAGGTCCGCGACGGGGTCTACCTGCACCGCAAGGGGGCGGCGCCGGGCGACGGCCGCGACGTCCTCATCGCCGGCACCCGCGGCACCCCGTCCTATCTCGTGGCCGCCCACGCCGGGCCAGAAGCGAACCATTCCGTGGCGCACGGCGCGGGCCGCAAGATGTCGCGGGCGGACGCCCTGCGCCGGGGCCGGGCCAAGCACACGGTCGAGGAGCTGCGCCGCACCCCGGTGGGATCGCTGGTGGTGTGCGGCGACCGGCAACTGCTCTTCGAGGAGGCGCCGACGGCCTACAAACGCATCGAGCAGGTGATCGCCGACCTCGTGGAGCACGGCCTGGCCACGCCCGTGGCCACCACGGTCCCCCTGGTCACCTACAAGACAGCCGACATCGGAAGGGACCGGCGCCGTAAGAGAGGACGGTCGTGAGCGTCCACCTGCTCCTGTCGGCCGGGCGTGGCCCGCAGGAGTGCGCCTGGGCGCTGGCCCGGCTCCTGCACCGCCTGGAAGCCGACGCCGCCCGGCGGCGTCTGGAGACCCAGCGCGCCCAGGTCGTGCCCGGTGACCGGCCCGGCACGTACCGATCGGTCGTCGTCCGGATCACGGGAGCCGACGCGGAGACGTTCGCCGCCTCCTGGACCGGGACCCTGTGCTGGCAGGCCCCCAGCCCGTACCGGGCCCGCGCGGGCCGCAAGAACTGGTATGTCATCGCCCAGCCGTGTGAGGTCGAGGCCCCGTCCACCACCTTCGCCGAAGCGGACGTCGACGTCGTCGCCTGCCGCACCGGCGGGCCAGGCGGGCAGCACCGCAACAAGGCGAGCACCGCGGTGCGCGCGACCCACCGGCCCACGGGTCTCGTCGTGGTGGTCGACACCGAGCGGCTGTTCAGCCTCAACCGCCGCCTCGCCATGCGCCTGCTGCGCGAACGCATCGAGCGCGGCGACGAGGCCGCGGCGCGCGACCTCACCACCGCCCGCTGGCGCGTCCACGACGAGCTCGTCCGAGGCGACCCCACCCGGGTCGAACGCCCGTGACCGCCCAGCTCACCGGACCGGCGACGCCTGCCTCCCCGCGCGGCGCGGGCACGCCTTAGGATCAGGGCCATGGCCTTGACGGTGAGCGACGTCGACCGGTTCGAGGCCTCCAGGCCGCGTCTGGAGGCCATCGCCTACCGCCTGCTCGGCTCCGCCGGTGAGGCCGAGGACGCCGTGCAGGAGACGTTCCTGCGCTGGCAGGCCGCCGACGCCGAGCACATCGAGGTGCTGGAGGCGTGGCTCACGAAGGTCCTCACCAACCTGTGCCTCAACCAGCTCACCTCCGCGCGGGCGCGCCGCGAGACCTACGTGGGCCGATGGCTGCCCGAGCCGCTGCTCGCCGGCGACCCGATGCTCGGCCCCGCCGACACCGCCGAGCAGCGCGAGTCGGTCTCGTACGCGGTGCTCGCCCTCATGGAGCGCCTGTCCCCCGGCGAGCGGGCGGTCTACGTGCTGCGGGAGGCGTTCGACTTCCCGCACCGGGAGATCGCCGAGATCCTCGACATCTCCGAGGCCGCCAGCCAGCAGACCTTCCACCGCGCCAAGAAGCACGTCGCGGCCGGCAAGGCGCGCGCCGAGGTCGACGAGGCCGCCGCCCGGCGGATCATCGAGGAGTTCCTGACGGCCGCCGCCACGGGCAAGACCGAGCCGCTCGTGCGCCTGCTCACCGAGGACGCCGTCTCGGTCGGCGACGGCGGCGGGAAGGTCCCGGCCCGGGTCAAGCCGTTCGAGGGCGCGGTCGCGGTCGCCAAGTTCGTCCGGGGGCTGGTCAGGCCCGCCGCGGCCAAGCGCGCGTTCACCGGCGGCGCGCCCGAGGTCTACGCCTGGACCGCCAACGGCGGCCCCGCCGTGGTGGCCGTCGTCGACGGCCGGGTCGTCGGCGTCATGTGCCTGAGGGTCACCGACGAGGGCATCGCCGAGCTCTACAACCAGGTCAACCCCGACAAGCTCGAACGGGCGACCGCGCGCTGGGCGGCATCCGATCACGGGGAACCCCTGTTCACCATTTTGTGAGGCGCTTCACACCGCGTTCCTGTCAGGAAACGGCGGGCTGTCCGGTTCAAAGGGCACATCCGCGTAAGACAGGAGCGAGGAAATGCAGCATCGCGTCATCGTCCTCGGCGCCGGCTACTCCGGGGCCATCGCCGCCGGCCGTCTCGCCAAGCGGCTCCATCGCGAGGACGTCGCCATCACTCTCGTCAACTCCGAGCCCGACTTCGTGGAGCGGATCCGCATGCACCAGCTGGCGGTGGGCCAGGACCTCAAGCCCCGGCCGTACAGCGAGATGTTCGCCGGCACCGGCGTCGAGGTGAGGATCGCGAACGTCACCGGCGTCGACGTCGACGGCAAGACCGTCACCGTCACCGGCCCGAAGGGCGCCGCGCAGCTCGCGTACGACACGCTCGTCTACGCCCTCGGCAGCGGCTGGAACCCGCAGGGCGTCCCGGGGACCGCCGAGCACGCCTATGAGATCGCCGGCCGCCCCGGGGCGCTCAGGCTGCGGGAGCGCCTGGCCCGTCTCGGCGCCGGGGAGAGGGTGGTGGTCGTCGGCGGCGGCCTCACCGGCCTGGAGGCCGCGACCGAGATCGCCGAGTCCCGCCCGGACCTCGACGTCGCCCTCGCCGCCGACGGCGGCCTCGGCGACGGGCTGTCGCCGAAGGGCCGTGCGCACCTGTGGAAGGTCTTCGGCAAGCTGGGGATCACCGTGTACGAGCACGCCGCCGTGACCCGCGTGGACGAGGACCGTGTGGCCACCGCCGACGGCAGGGACATCCCGGCCGCGGTCACCGTGTGGACGACCGGCTTCGCGGTCCACCCGATCGCGAAGGCGACCGCCCTGAAGGTCACCGGCACCGGCCAGATCGTGGTCGACGGGATGATGCGCTCGGTCTCGCACCCGGACGTGTACGCCGTCGGCGACGCGGCCTTGGCGATGGGCGCCGGGGACAAGCCGCTGCGGATGTCGTGCGCCTCGGGAGGGCCGATGGCATGGCAGGCGGCCGACGCCATCGCGGCGGGGCTGACCGGCGGGAAGCTCCCCAACGCGCCGCTCCGCTACTTCAACCAGTGCATCTCCCTGGGCCGCAAGGAGGGCCTGATCCAGTACGTCACCGCCGACGACCGCGCGAGGCGGGCGGCTCTGACCGGGCGGATCGCCGCCGTCTACAAGGAAGTGGTCTGCAAGGGCGCCGCCTGGAACGTCGCCAACCCGACATTCGGACTCCCGGTCCGCCGCCGCCGCGTCACCCCGGAGCGGGCCGCCAAGGCCTCGGCCGCCAGAGCGTCCGCCTAACGTGCGGCGACCTCCAGGCGGGGCGGCGCGCGAAGCGACGTCCGTGCGGGACGCACGAATCTCCCTGTCATCACCCCCGCACGAGGCAGCGTGCGGGGGTGATGACGCCGCGTGAGATGCTGCATCGGTGTCCACGACCGAGCAGGCCGAACCGGCCCCGCGCCGCCGGCGGGGCCGTCCCGGTTATGACCAGCCGGCGATACTCCGGGCCGCGATCGACCTGTTCAACCGGCGGGGGTACGACGCCACCAGCATGGGCGACCTGGCCAAGGAGCTGGGGCTGACCAAGCCGGCCATCTACCACCACGTCACGAGCAAGGAGCAGCTGCTCGGCCTGGCGCTCGACGACGCGCTCGACGAGCTGACCGCCGTCGTGACCGAGGCGTCGCGCGAGCGGGCCGGCGTCGGCGCCTACGAGCGGCTGCGCGAGGTGGTGCGGCGCAGCGTGGAGGTGCTGGTGGCGCACCAGCCGTCCGTGACGCTGCTGCTGCGGGTGCGCGGCAACAGCGAGGTCGAGCTGGCGGCGCTGGAGCGGCGGCGCTGGCTCGACGACCGGCTGGCCGCGCTCGTCGCCGAAGCCGCGGCGGAGGGCGCGCTGCGCGACAACGTGCCGCCGGCGCTGGTGAGCCGGTTGCTGTTCGGGATGGTGAACTCGCTGGTCGAGTGGTATCGGCCGGACGGCGCCTACGACCCGGTGATGGTGGCCGACGCGATCACCACCGTCGCCTTCGACGGGCTGGCGAAGCACGAGGCCTGACGTCGTACGGGCTCAGGCGTCGTAGTCGACGGTCACCTGCTCGCCCGCCGGGAACGTCTGGCAGGTCAGCACGAATCCGGCCGCGACCTCGTACGGTTCGAGCGCGTAGTTGCGGCGCATGTCCACCTCGCCCGCGCGCACGACGGCGCGGCAGGTGCCGCAGACGCCGCCCTTGCAGGCGAACGGCAGGTCGCCGCGGGCGGCCTGGGCGCTGTCCAGGAGGGTCGTCTCCCGGGAGACGGTCGAGGTGGTGCGGCGGCCGTCGAGCACGGTGGTCAGCTCGGTGGTCGCGCCTGACGGGATCCCGTCGCCGGTCCGCCTCGGCGCGGGCGGCGGGGCGTCGGCGTAGAACAACTCGACGTGCACGCGTTCCGCGGGGACGCCCAGCTCGGCGAGCACCGGGCGCGCTTCCTCGATCATGCGCAGCGGCCCGCACAGCCAGACGTGGTCGAACACCTCGACGGGGACGAGACCGCTGAGCAGGCGGCGCAGCCGGTCGCCGTCGAGCCGCCCGGACAGCAGCTCGACCTCGCGCGGCTCGCGGGAGAACGTGTGCACGACCTGGAGGCGGGGGCCGTAGCGGTTCTTCAGGTCGCCGAGCTCCTCGGCGAACATGACGGTGCGGCTGGTGCGGTTGCCGTACAGGAGCGAGACGTGGGCCCCCGGGTGGGTGAGCACGGTCGAGGCGACCGACAGCATCGGGGTGATGCCGGAGCCGGCGGCGACGCACAGGTGCCGCTCGCCCGGGTCCGGGTCGGCCCGCCAGGAGCCGGTGGGCGGCTGGACCTCGATGGCGGTGCCCGGCCCCACCTCGCGGACGAGCCAGGAGGAGAACAGGCCGCCGGGGATCTCGCGGACGCCGATGCGCGGGGCGGCGCCGGCGGGGGCGCAGATCGAGTACGAGCGGCGGTGCTCGTGCCCGTCGATGACGCGGCGCAGGGTGAGCGACTGCCCGGCCCGGAAGGCGTACGCGGCGCGCAGCTCGTCGGGGACGGCGAACGTGATGGCGGTGGCGTCCTCGCACAGCCGGTCCACCGCCGACACGGTCAGCGGGTGGAAGACGGCGGCCCTGGACGGCGCGGGCGCGAGCGTGGTCATGGTCAGATCTCCTTGACGTGCTCGAACGGTTCGAGGCAGCCGGTGCAGCGGTAGAGGGCCTTGCAGGCGGTGGCGCCGAACTCGGAGGTGAGCCGGGTGGCCGCCGACCCGCAGCGCGGGCACGGTGGGACCGACCGGGGCGGGCCGAGCGTCAGCGGGACCGGCCCGGTGCGGCGGGGGGCGGGGCCGGGCGCGGACAGCCCCGCCGCGCGCAGGGCCGCCCTGCCGCGTTCGGAGATCCAGTCGCTGGACCACGGCGGGTCCAGCACGACCCACACCTCGACGCGGGCGAACCCGGCGTCGTTGAGCCGGTGCACGAGGTCGTCGCGCATGGTCGCCATGGCCGGGCAGCCGGTGTACGTCGGCGTGATGGACGCGATCACGACCTCGCCGCCTTCCGCGTCCCGCACCACCTCGACACCGCGCAGCACCCCGAGGTCGGCGAGCGTGAGCATCGGCATCTCGGGATCACGCACCCGCCCCGCCACCTCGACAGCCCGCCGCGCGGACGCCGTTCCCCCGGTCGCGGGCCGTCGGGTGGTCACCAGCGCCCCATGGGGTGGGCGCGGGCGACCACCTGCATCTCGGCGAGCAGGAGGCTGAGGGCCTCGGTGTGGAGGCCGTCGCGGCCGGTGCGGCCGCCGACGCCGGCCAGGGGCGCCCGTTCTGGACGGTCGAGGCCGGCTGCGGTGAGGACCTGGCCGAGGACGGCGTCCACCGGATCGCGCAGCGACGCCGGATCGACGCCGACCCCGGCCAGCGCCAGGGAGTGTTCGAGCGGGTGCGGGGCGACCAGTTCGGCCTGCAGCAGCCACAGCGCGTCGAGGGCGGCGAGGAGCCTGCGGCGCGACTCCTCGGTGCCGCGTGCCAGCGTGACGAACCAGCGCCCGGCCCAGTCGCGGTGGTAGGCGACCTCCTTGACGCCCTTGGCCGCGACGGCGGCGAGCACGTGGTCGCGGCTGACGCACAGCCGCTCCAGCAGCGCGAGCCGGGCCGTCGAGAACATCAGCAGGCGGACGACGACGTGCGCGAAGTCCCCGTTGGCCACCTCGGCCAGGCGCACGTTGCGGAAGTCGCGGTCGTCGCGGAAGAAGGCGAGCGCGTCCTCCGGCGGCACCGGCGACCCCTCGGGCAGGCCGGGCACGACGCGCGGGTCCGCGGCGGCCGCCCGCGCCAGCAGCAGGCGCGCCTGCCCGAGGAGGTCGAGGGCCATGTTCGCCAGCGCGATGTCCTCTTCGAGGTCGGGGGCGCGGCTGCACCACTCCGACAGGCGCTGCGACATGATCAGGGCGTCGTCGCCGAGCATGAGACAGTACGCGGCCAGCTCGGCGGGGTCGACACCGTCGGGCGTGGTGGTGTCGACGCCGGCCAGCGGGTCCTCGAAGTCGGTGCCGAAGGCCCACTGGGAGGAGTCGCCGCCGAGCAGGCCGTCGAAGATGCTGCCGTGGTCGTCGTTCATCCTGCCCTCACATGTGCGGGACGTCGTCGGGGATCTCGTAGAACGTCGGGTGCCGGTAGACCTTGTCGCCGCTGGGCGCGAACAGCGGGTCCTTCTCGTCCGGGCTGGAGGCGGTGATGGCGTCGGCGCGCACCACCCAGATGCTGACGCCCTCGTTGCGCCGGGTGTAGACGTCGCGGGCGTGCCGCAGGGCCATCGCGTCGTCGGGGGCGTGCAGCGATCCGACGTGCACGTGGTTGAGTCCGCGCTTGCCCCGGACGAACACCTCGTAGAGCGGCCATTCCCGCCGGTCGCCGCTCATCGGGCGCCCTCCCGTTCCGCGAACGCGGTCGCCGCCTCGCGCACCCAGGCGCCGTCGTCGTGCGCCGCCCTGCGGTGGGCCAGCCGCTGCGCGTTGCACGGCCCGTCGCCGCGGATGACGGCGGCGAGCTCCCGCCAGTCGGGCTCGCCGAAGTCGTAGTGGCCGCGTTCCTCGTTCCAGCGCAGGCCGGGGTCGGGCAGCGTCACGCCGAGCGCGTCGGCCTGCGGGACGGTCATGTCGACGAACTTCTGGCGCAGCTCGTCGTTGGAGTTGCGCTTGATGCCCCACGCCATCGACCGCTCGCTGTTGGGCGAGTTCGCGTCCGGCGGGCCGAACATCATCAGCGACGGCCACCAGAACCGGTCGACCGACTCCTGCACCATGGCCCGCTGCTCGTCGGTGCCGCGCATCATCGTCATCAGCAGTTCGTAGCCCTGCCGCTGGTGGAAGGACTCCTCCTTGCAGATGCGGATCATCGCGCGGCCGTAGGGCCCGTAGGAGGTGCGGCAGAGCGGCACCTGGTTGCAGATCGCGGCCCCGTCGACCAGCCAGCCGATGGTGCCGACGTCGGCGTACGAGAGGGTCGGGTAGTTGAAGATCGAGGAGTACTTCTGGCGTCCGCTGAGCAGCAGGCCGGTCAGCTCGGCGCGGGACACGCCGAGGGTCTCGCACGCCGAGTACAGGTAGAGCCCGTGCCCGGCCTCGTCCTGCACCTTGGCCAGCAGGATCGCCTTGCGGCGCAGGGAGGGCGCGCGGCCGATCCAGTTGCCTTCCGGCTGCATGCCGATGATCTCGGAGTGGGCGTGCTGGGCGATCTGGCGGACGAGCGTCTTGCGGTAGGCGTCCGGCATCCAGTCGCGCGGTTCGATGCGGTCGCGGCGGGCGATGGTCGCGTCGAACCCGGCCTGCAGCCGGGCCTCCAGGTCCGGCTCCGCTGGGATGGTCGTCATCTTCCCTCCGGAACGGGCTCATTTACTTATCGCTCGGTCAGTAATAAGGTCGCACACGAGTGGGCATCGACGCAACGGGGCGCGAGAGGAGACAGGGTGAGCACGCTGCTGGAGAGCTACGCAGCCGGACGGTGGTTCCGCGCGGCCGACGACGGGGAGCCGCTGCTCGACGCGGCCACGGGCGAGGAGGTCGCGCGCCTCTCCAGCCGAGGGCTGGACATCGCCGCGATGGTCCGCCACGCCCGCGAGACCGGCGGCCCCGCGCTGCGGTCCCTGACCTTCCACGAGCGGGCCGCGCTGCTCAAGGCGCTGGCCAAGCACCTGTCGGAGCGCAAGGAAGAGCTGTACGCGCTATCGGTGCGTACCGGCGCCACCTCGCGCGACACCGCCGTGGACGTCGACGGCGGCATCGGCACCCTGTTCAGCTACGCGAGCAAGGGCGTACGGGAGCTGCCGAACGACACGGTCTTCCTGGACGGCGGCCTGGAGCGCCTGGGCAAGGGCGGCACGTTCGTCGGCCAGCACCTCTACACGTCCAGGCCGGGCGTGGCGCTGCAGATCAACGCCTTCAACTTCCCCGTCTGGGGCATGCTGGAGAAGCTGGCCCCGGCCTTCCTCGCCGGGCTGCCCTCGATCGTCAAGCCCGCCAGCCAGACCGCCTATCTGACCGAGCTCGCCGTCCGGCTGATCGTCGGCTCGGGCATCCTCCCCGAAGGCACTATCCAGCTCGTCGCGGGCAGCGCGGCCGGGCTGCTCGACGAGCTGACCGTGCAGGACTCGGTGGCCTTCACCGGCTCGGCGCACACCGCCGGGATCCTGCGCCGCCATCCGAACGTGCTCGACGGCGGCGTGCTGCTCGGCGTCGAGGCCGACTCGCTGAACTGCTCCGTCCTCGGCCCCGACGTGCGGCCGGACGACCCGGAGTTCGACCTGTTCGTCAAGGGCGTCGTCACCGAGATGACGGTCAAGGCGGGGCAGAAGTGCACGGCCATCCGCCGCGCGCTGGTGCCCTCGGCGATGGCGGACCAGGTGGTGGAGGCGCTGGCCGCGCGCCTTGCGCGGGTGACCGTGGGCGACCCGCGCAACCCGGACGTGCGGATGGGCGCGCTGGCCGGGCTCGGCCAGCGCGAGGAGGTGCGCAAGGCCGTCGAGGCGCTGCGCGCCGGCGCCGACGTCGTGGCCGGCGACCTCGCGGGCGGGCCTCTGCTCGACGGGGACGCGACGCGCGGCGCGTTCATGACCCCGCTCCTGCTGCGTGCCCGGCCCGGCGCCACCGAGCCGCACGAGGTGGAGCCGTTCGGGCCCGTCAGCACCGTGCTCACCTACGACACCCTGGACGAGGCCGTGGCCCTGGCGGCGCGGGGCCGGGGCAGCCTGGTCGCCTCCGTCGTCACCCACGACCCCGAGGTCGCCCGGTCCGTCGTGCTCGGGCTCGCGCCGTGGCACGGCCGGGTCCTCGTCCTCGACCGGGACGACGCCGCAGAGTCCACCGGTCACGGTTCGCCGCTGCCCGTGCTCGTCCACGGCGGCCCGGGGCGGGCCGGGGGCGGCGAGGAGCTGGGCGGGGTGCGCGGCGTGCTGCACCACATGCAGCGGACCGCCGTCCAGGCCTCCCCCGACCTGCTCACCGCCGTCACCGGGCGCTGGACGACCGGCGCGGCGCGCACCGACTCGGACGTACACCCGTTCCGCAAGTCGCTGGCCGAGCTGCGGATCGGCGACACGATCGCGTCGCCGCCGCGCACGGTCTCGCTCGACGACATCGAGCACTTCGCCGAGTTCACCGGCGACACCTTCTACGCGCACACCGACCCGGAGGCGGCCGCGCGCAACCCGTTGTTCGGCGGCATCGTCGCCCATGGATATCTGGTCGTCTCGCTGGCGGCCGGGCTGTTCGTGGACCCCGCGCCGGGTCCGGTCCTGGCGAACTTCGGCGTGGACGCGCTGCGCTTCCTCACGCCGGTCAAGGCGGGCGACGCCATCGCCGTGACGCTGACCGTCAAGCAGATCACGCCGCGCAGCGGGGCCGGCCACGGCGAGGTCCGCTGGGACGCCGTCGTGACCAACCAGGAAGGGCGCGCGGTCGCCACGTACGACGTCCTCACGCTGGTGGCCAAGACGTGGGACGAGAACGCGCCGTGAGCGACACCGGCGAGGGCTGGCCGGCACGTCCTGCCGCTCCGCTGGACGACGTGGACCGGGCGATCATCGCCGAGCTGCTGCGCGACGGGCGCATGTCGGTGCGGAACCTGGCCGAGCGCGTGCACATCTCGCGTGCCAGCGCCTACGCGCGCCTGGCCAGGCTCCTGGACGACGGCGTGATCACGGGTTTCACGGCCGAGCTCGCGCCGGCGAAGGCAGGGCTGGGCACCAGCGCGTACGTCTCGGTGGCCATCGAGCAGAACACCTGGCGGCAGGTGTCGGCGCGGTTGCGCGAGATCGCGTACGTGGAGCACATCGCCATGGTCGGCGGCGACTACGACCTGCTGGTGCTGGTCAGGACACCGGACAACGAGGCGCTGCGGCACATGGTGCTGGAGCGCATCCAGGACATCCCCGGCGTGCGCGCGACCAGGACGTGGCTGGTGTTCGACGAGGCCCGCGGCCGGGGCGCGGAGTGGTGAGCCAAACGTCCGGCTCACCCTCCGCAAGTAACCCGATTGGATCGACATTTGGCCCATACAAGCTCCATTTTTGGCCATTTGTCGCTGTTTGTACGTGATGTCTTGAGCAGGTGGCTCGCGCGGCACACGCTTCTCTTGTCAAACGTCCAGAGAAAGCGAGTGTCGCCATGTCCCATCACCAGGTGGCCGGCCTTCTCCCCGCGCCCGACCCGGTGCGCTTCGTCGCCGAGGACGGCACCGCCGTCGATCCGCCCGCCGGTTACCGGGCGCCCGCGGACGAACAGCTGGCCGAGGCCTACCGCCTGATGGTCCTGGGCCGCCGCTTCGACCGCCAGGCGACCGCGCTGACCAAGCAGGGCAGGCTCGCCGTCTACCCGTCCAGCCTGGGGCAGGAGGCCTGCCAGGTCGCCGGCGTGCTCGCGCTGGGCGCGGACGACTGGCTGTTCCCCACCTACCGCGACTGCGTGGCCCTGGTCGCGCGCGGCCTCGACCCGGTCGAGGTGCTCACCCTGCTGCGCGGCGACTGGCACTGCGGCTACGACCCCGCGGCCGCCCGCGTCGCGCCCCAGTGCACGCCGCTGGCCACCCAGACCGTGCACGCGGTCGGCATGGCCGAGGCGCTGCGCCGCAAGGGCGAGGACGCGGTCGTGATGGCCTTCGTGGGCGACGGCGGCACCAGCGAGGGCGACTTCCACGAAGCGCTCAACTTCGCGGGCGTGCTGCGCTCCCCGGTCGTGTTCTTCGTGCAGAACAACAAGTACGCGATCTCGGTGCCGCTGGCCAGGCAGACAGCGGCCCCCGCGCTCGCGTACAAGGGCGTCGGGTACGGCGTCCGCTCCGAGCAGGTGGACGGCAACGACCTGGTCGCGGTGCTGTCCGTGCTGACCGAGGCGGTGCGGCACGCCCGTGAGGGAGGCGGCCCGTTCCTGGTGGAGGCGCACACGTACCGCATGGACGCGCACACCAACGCCGACGACGCCACCCGCTACCGCGACGACGAGGAGGTCGAGCGGTGGGCGGCGGCCGACCCGCTGGCCCGGCTGGAGACCTACCTGCGCGAGCGGGGCCTGCTCGACGCGGCGGGCGTCACGGCGGCGCGCGAGGCGGCCGAGGAGTTCGCCGCCCGTGTCCGCGACGGCCTGAACGCCGACCCGGAGACGGACCCGTACGAGCTGTTCGACCACGTCTACGCCGACCCCACGCCGCAGTTGCGCGAGCAGCGCGAGCTGCTGGCGGCCGAGCTGACCGCACCGGAGGAGTGACATGACCGCGATGTCGATGGCGCAGGCGCTGAACGCCGCCCTGCGCGACGCGCTGCGTGCGGACGAGCGGGTGCTCGTCTTCGGCGAGGACGTCGGGCCCCTGGGCGGCGTGTTCCGCGTCACCGACGGGCTGACCAAGGAGTTCGGCGAGGAGCGGTGCTTCGACACGCCGCTGGCCGAGTCCGGCATCGTGGGCCTCGCGGTGGGCATGGCGATGGGCGGGTTCCGGCCGGTGGTGGAGATGCAGTTCGACGCCTTCGCCTATCCGGCGTTCGAGCAGATCGCCTCGCACGTGGCCAAGACGCGCAACCGCACCCGCGGCCGGGTGACGTTGCCGATGGTGATCCGCGTCCCGTTCGCGGGCGGCATCGGCGGCGTCGAGCACCACTGCGACTCCAGCGAGGCGTACTACGCCCACACGCCGGGGCTCAAGGTCGTCACGCCCGCGACGGTCGAGGACGCGTACTGGCTGCTGCGTGACGCCATCGCCGACCCCGACCCGGTGATCTTCATGGAGCCGAAGCGGCTGTACTGGTCCAAGGAGGCGTTCTCCCCCAGCGGGCGGCGGCGCGCGCCCGGGTTCGGGCAGGCCGTGGTCCGGCGCGAGGGCCGCGACGCGACGCTCGTGGCCTACGGGCCCGGCGTGCCGGTCGCTCTCCAGGCCGCCGAGGCGGCGGCCGCCGACGGGGTCTCGCTGGAGGTGGTCGACCTGCGGACGATCGTCCCGTTCGACGACGAGACCGTCACGTCCTCCGTACGGAAGACCGGGCGGTGTGTCGTGATCCAGGAGGCGCAGGGGTTCGCCGGGGTGGGCGCCGAGATCGCGGCCCGGGTGCAGGAGCGCTGCTTCCACTCGCTGGCCGCGCCCGTGCTGCGGGTCACGGGCTTCGACATCCCCTATCCGCCGCCGAAACTGGAGCACGCCCATCTGCCGGACGCCGACCGGGTCCTGGACGCGGTCGACCGGCTGCAGTTCGACGACCGGCCCGACGTGGTGCACCTGAGCAGGGAGGCGTCATGACCGCGGGGCAGGTGTTCCGGCTGCCCGACCTGGGCGAGGGGCTGACGGAGGCGGAGATCCTCGACTGGAAGGTGTCCGTCGGCGACACCGTCGAGATCGACCAGATCGTGGTGGAGGTCGAGACCGCCAAGGCTGCCGTCGAGGTCCCGGTCCCCTACGCGGGCACCGTCCTGGCCCTGCACGCCGAGCCCGGCGCCGTCCTGTCCGTGGGCGCGCCCCTCATCGAGGTCGCCGCCGAGAACCCGGCGGCGGCCCGCTACCGCGAAGAGGAACGCGCCGGCTCCGGCAACGTCCTCATCGGCTACGGCACCACCCCCACCCCACCCCGCCGTCGCCGCACCCGCCGTCCCACCACAAACGGCAACGCCACCACAGCCCCCCGCCCCACCGCAGACCTCACTACCACCACAAACCTCACCCCCGCCACAAATCTCCGTCCCGCCGCAGACCGGCGGCCTGCCACAGATCCCCGCCCGGCAGACCTCCGCCCCGCTGCGGAATCACGGCCTGTCACGGAGGTGCGGAGGCGGGAGGCGGCCGGGGGGATGGCGCCGCGGGTGATCTCGCCGTTGGTGCGGAGGATCGCGCGGGAACATGGGATCGATCTCGACGAGGTCACGCCCACGGGGCCGCGTGCGGTGATCCTGCGCCGCGACGTGGACCGAGCCATCACCGACCGCGCCCGCGCCACGGCGGGGAGGGCGCCGGTGGCCGACCGTTCCCAGACCACGGCGGGGAGAGGGACCGACCGTTCCCAGGACATGGTGGGTCAGGAGCGCGTGCCGCTGCGGGGGGTGCGGCGGGCTGTGGCGGAGAAGCTGAGCCGCAGCCGCGCCGAGATCCCCGACGCCACGACGTGGGTGGACGTGGACGCGACCGAGCTGCTCGCGGCCAGGGACGCGCTCCGGCGCGACCGCCCCGACCTCGGCATCGGCCTGCTGGCCCTGCTGGCCCGCATCTGCGTGGACGGCCTGCGCCGCTTCCCCGAGCTGAACTCCACGGTGGACGTCACCCGTTCCGAGATCGTCCGGTACGAACACGTCAACCTGGGATTCGCCGCCCAGACCGACCGCGGGCTCGTCGTCCCCGTGGTCCGCGGGGCGCACCGGATGACCACCGCCGAGCTGGCCGCGGAGCTGACCCGGCTCACCGGCCTGGCCCGCACGGGCAAGCTCCCGCCCGAGGCGCTGACCGGCGGCACGTTCACGCTCAACAACTACGGCGTCTTCGGCGTGGACGGCTCCACCCCCATCATCAACCACCCGGAGGCCGCTCTCCTGGGCGTCGGCCGCGTCATCGACCGCCCCTGGGTGCACGGCGGCGCGGTCGTCCCCCGCAAGATCACCCAGCTCTCCCTCACCTTCGACCACCGGGTCTGCGACGGCGGCGCGGCCGGCGGGTTCCTGCGCCACGTGGCCGACCTCGTGGAGAACCCGGCGATCCTGCTCGCCCACGTCTGAGCGTCAGGAACCGCCCGGCACCACCAGGCCGGACTCGTAGGCG
This sequence comes from Nonomuraea harbinensis, assembly GCF_019396385.1. Taxonomy (GTDB): domain Bacteria; phylum Actinomycetota; class Actinomycetes; order Streptosporangiales; family Streptosporangiaceae; genus Nonomuraea; species Nonomuraea ferruginea. Next base: position 61,550 of record NZ_JAHKRN010000020.1, read on the forward strand.
ATGACGACGAGCTGGGCCCTGTCGCGGGCGTGGAGCTTGGCCATCGCCCGGTTGACGTGGGTCTTGGCGGTCAGCGGGCTGATCGCCAGGCAGTCGGCGATCTGGTCGTTGGACAGGCCCTGCGCGACCAGGGCGACGCTCTCGCGTTCCCGGTTGGTCAGCTCTTCGAGCCCTCTGCCGGTGCCGAGGGTGATCGGCCGCGTGACGTACCTGTCGATGAGTTTCCTGGTGATCGACGGCGCGAGCAGCGCGTCGCCGCGGGCCGCGACCCGCACGGCGTGCAGGAGATCCTCGGGCACGATGTCCTTGACCAGGAACCCGGCCGCGCCGGCGCGCAGCGCGTCGAAGACGTACTCGTCCAGGCCGTAGTTGGTCAGGATGACGACGTGCACCCCGGCCAGCGCGGGGTCCGCGGCGATGCGCCGGGTCGTCTCGATGCCGTCGGCGACCGGCATCTGGACGTCGACGAGCGCGATGTCGGGCAGATGCTCCCTGGCCAGGGCCAGGCCCTCGACGCCGTCGCCTGCCTCCGCCACCACCTCGATGTCGTCCTCCAGGTCGAGGAGCGCGCGGAACCCGCTGCGGATGAGCGGCTGGTCGTCGACCAGCAGGACGCGGATCACGGCAACCGGTCCACGGGGAGTTCGGCCCGGACGGTGAAGCCGCCCTCGCCGCGCGGCTCCGCCCGCAGGCGTCCGCCGAGTGCGGTGACGCGTTCCCGCATCCCGAGCAGCCCCACGCCGGGCACCGGGACGGTGTCCTGGGTGGCCCTGCCGTCGTCGTCGACGCGTACTTCGAGCGTGTCCGGGCGGCAGTCGATCCGGACCGAGGCGGTCGCGGCGGCGGCGTGCCTGGCGACGTTGGTGAGCGACTCCTGGACGATCCGGTAGACGGTCCTGCTCACCGCGGCGGGCACGTCCTGCCGCCGCCCCTCGATCGTCAGGGTGGCGTCCAGGCCGATGGCGCGGGCCCGTTCCACCAGCTCCGGGACGTCGTCGAGCCCGCGCGGCGGGGTCGTGTCGTCGTCGCGCAGCGCCTGCAGGGTCGCGCGCAGCTCGCGGGCCGCCTCGCGCCCGGCCTCCTGGATCGCCAGCAGCGCCTCCGGCACCTGTTCGCCGCGCCTGCGGGCCACGTGCACGGCGACCTCGGCCTGCAGCTTGACGATCGAGATCTGGTGGGTGAGCGAATCGTGCAGCTCCCGCGCGATGCGCAGCCGCTCCTCGTCCGCGCGGCGCCGCGCGGTCTCCTCGCGGGTGCGCTCGGCCTCCTCCGCCCGCCGCTCGGCCTGCCGCAGCGCCTCGCCCGCCGCCCCGGCCGCGACCAGCCAGGCCAGCTCAAGGGCGCCCCGGGCCTGCGCGAACGCCTCGCCCAGGTCGTACGATCCCGAGGCCACGGCGGCGAGCGGCAGCGCGGCCAGCATGGTCACGCTCGCCACCACCGTGACGACGCGGTGCCCGGCCCGTACGGCGGCGTACACCGCGAACAGGAACGCGACGGCGGGCACGTCGAAACCGGCCGCCTGGTAACCCACCGCGCACAGCCCGGTGACGACCAGGACGGGGACCGGCGCCCGGCGGCGCACGGCCAGCGCCAGGCCGCCGGCGACCAGCGCCGCGTAGCCGGCGGGGTTCGCGGAGCCCTGCCCGGACAGCCCGGTGACCACCAGCGCCGCCGCCACGCAGCCGGCGATCGCCCAGTCGAGGGCACGGGACCGTCCTGTGCTCATGCGCGCACCATAGCCCGATGCCGTCGCGGGCGGATCCTGCGTACGGACGATCGCCGGGCTACCGCGTCCGCGGTACTTCCACGGATCCTGCGTCACCGGCGGCAGCGCGCATCGCCTCCCCTGGCCGGACGACCGGCGGCGGGTCCGGAGGACACCATCGGGACACGTCCAGTCCCAGGAGGAGAGCCTCATGTCCGTCACCTTCACCCTGCTCGGAGTCGTGGAGCCCGTCGACGCCTACGCCATGACCTCCGGGCGGCTCTGGTCCGCGGTGGGCGCGCTGCTGGGCCTGGCGGGCACGGTGATCGGCGGGCTGGCCCTGGCCCGCGCCACCGGTCGCGTCGGCGCCGGCACCGGCAGGAGGGGGGCCGTCGTGGCCCTGGTGGCGGGGCTGGCGGGCGCGGCCGTCGGCGGGCTGGTGGTGACCGCCGCCGAGGGCGGTCCCGGCACCGGCTACGGCATCGTCGGCGGCTATGTCGCCGTGGTGGTGGGCCTGTGCTCCGTCGTGCTCGGCGGGCTGGCGCTGACCCGCCGCGTCCGCCGCTGATCGCCGGGCCCGTATCATCGCGGCATGCCGAACCCCAGCAGGCGGGCGGTGCTCCTGGCCGCCGGTGGGCTGATCGCCGGTTGCTCGCGGCAGCGCGAGGTCGGCGAGATCGACCTCCGGCTGGCCACCGGGCCGGCGGGGGCGGTCTACCGGCGCATCGGCGGCTCGATGGCCGCGCACATCTCCGAGCAGGTGCCGGGCGTCACGGTGCGCACCGTGCCGAGCGGGGCGTCCACCGACAACATCCGGATGCTGCGGGCCGGCGCGGTGCACCTCGGGCTGACGAGCCTGGACGCGCTGATCCTGACGGACGGCAGCGCGCCCGGGGAGCTCTCGGCGATCTGCCGGCTCTACGACAGCCACCTGCATCTCGTGGTCATGGCCGGTTCGGCGATCGAGGAGTTCGGCGACCTGGAGGGCAAGCGCATCTCGCTCGGCGCCCGCGACTCGGGCACCGAGTTCACCTCGCTGCGGGTGCTGGAGCTGGGCCCGGTCGACACCGACAGCCGGTATCTCAGCCAGGCCGAGTCGGCGGCGGCGCTGCGCGAAGGCGTGATCGACGCGATGTTCTCCCTGACCGGCGTCCCGACCCCGGCCATCACGGAGCTGGCGCAGCGCCACCCGATCCGCCTGATCCCGCTGGACGCGCAGGCGGGTGCGCTCTTCACGGCGTTCCCCGGCCCCTACGCACCGGCCATGATCCCCGCGACCGCCTACGCCGGCGTCCCGGCCACCCGCACCTTCGCCGTGCCCAACGTGCTTCTCGTACGGAACGATCTGCCGGCCGACCTGGTGTACGCCATCACCGACACGATCTTCACCCACACCGGCACGATCTCCTCCGCCGGCCGCGGCGACACCGAGGCCATTCCCGAGGCCTGGCACATCAACGTCCGCACCGGCATCTCGACCGCGTCGATCCCGCTCCACCCGGGCGCCGCCGCCTGGTTCCGCGACCGCAAGCACTAGGTGCGAGTTGCTCGCAATTGCAACTTATATGCAGAATGGGGTTCAGCGTCACCATCGTCTCACCACCGGAGCTTCACCGCATGAGCCGCCCCCGCACCACCGCCATGACCCCCACGTCGCCGGAGGCGGTGGCCGGATCATGAGGAAGCTGCTCGCCCTGATGGCGGCCCTGACGCTGACCGCCTGCTCACAGGCTCCCGCCGCCGAGGAAACCACCCAGGCGGCGCCCGGCTTCCCCGTCACGGTGGAGAACTGCGGCCGCACGCTCACCTTCGACCGGCCGCCGGCCAAGGTGGTGACCGGCTACCACCCGTCCCTGGAGACCCTCTTCGCGCTCGGCCTGGGCGACCGGATCACCGGGCGGACGAACTTCTCCGAGAGCGCGTTCCTGCCCGGCCACCAGGAGCAGTACGACAAGATCCCGGAGATCTCCGACACGATCATGATGCCGCAGAAGGAGATCATGCTCTCCCAGGGCGCCGACTTCATCGTGGACAACCAGATGGCCAGCTTCGACGCCGCCGGCGGTTACGCCACCGTGGAGGAGCTGGACGCGGCCGGCAGCCCCGTCTACATCCTGGGCGGCTGGTGCAGCCCCGAGGAGGTGCTGCGGTTCACCCTCGACGAGACCTTCGACGACCTGCGCAACCTCGGCAAGATCTTCGGCGTCTCCGACCGCGCCGAGAAGCTGATCAGCGAGCTGCAGGGCCAGTTGGACGACGTCAAGAAGCGCGTCGAGGGCCGCACCCCGGTCAAGGTCCTGGCCACCGACGGCGGCAAGGGTCCGGTCAACGCCTACGGCGGCTCCGGCATCACCCACCAGATGATCACCCTGGCCGGCGGCGAGAACGTCCTCAAGGACGTCAAGGGCGACTACACCGAGGTCAGCGCCGAACAGGTCAGCGCCTCCCAGCCCGAGGCCGTCCTGATCAGCGACTACTCCACGCTGCGCGGCGAGGACATGCCCAGCTCGCCCGCCAAGGCCGCCGAGACCTTCGCCATCGTCAAGAACAGCCCGGCCGCCGAGGAGCAGCGCTACCTCGCCGTGCCCGTCGCGGCCCAGCATCCCGGCTACCGCAACCTCCTGGCCGTCACCGACATCGCCAGGTTCCTGCACCCGGACGCCTTCACCCGGTGACCAGCACCACCCGGCAGAGCCCGGCGCAGACCGTGCTCGTCCCGCGAAGCCGCCGCGTGAGCAGGTTCCTCCTGCTCGTCGCCGCGCTGATCGCCGCCGTGGTCGCCTCGACCTGGCTGGCGGTCAGCATCGGCGCGGTGCCGGTCGCCCTGCCCCAGGCCTGGGGCATCGTCGCCGACCGCGTCATCCCGGGCGTGGTCCCGCAGACCTGGACCCCGGTGCAGGAGCAGATCGTGTGGGAGTTCCGGCTGCCGCGCGCGCTGCTGGCACTGCTCGTCGGGGCCGGGCTGTCGGTGGTCGGGGCGGTGCTGCAGGCGCTGGTGCGCAACCCGCTGGCCGACCCGTTCCTGCTCGGGGTCTCCTCCGGCGCCTCGTTCGGGGCGGTGCTCGTGCTGATCCTGGGCGCCTCCGCGCTGGGCGGGCTGTCGCTGTCGGCCGCCGCCTTCGCCGGCTCGCTGCTCGCGCTCGTCCTGGTGTACATGATGGCTCAGCGGTCCGGACGGCTCACCCCGTCGCGGCTGGTGCTGTCCGGGGTGGCGCTGGCGTACCTGTTCCAGGCCGCCTACAGCTTCGTCCTGCAACTGGCGCAGAGCGGGCGGGCCGCCCAGCAGGTGCTGTTCTGGCTGATGGGCAGCCTCGGCGGCGCCCGCTGGCACGTGCTGCCCCTGCCGGCGGTCGTCCTGGCCGCCGGGGTGGCGTACCTGCTGCTGCAGCACCGCCCGCTGAACGCGCTGGCCGCCGGGGAGGAGACGGCCGTCTCGCTCGGCGTGAACGTGAACCGCTTCCGGCTGAGCCTGTTCGTGCTGACCTCGCTGCTGGTCGGCGTGATGGTGGCCACCAGCGGCGCGATCGCGTTCGTCGGCCTGATCGTGCCGCACGCCGCCCGGCTGCTCGTCGGCGCCGACCACCGCCGGGTGCTGCCCGTCACCGCCTTGCTCGGAGCCGTGTTCCTGCAGCTCGTGGACATCGCCGCGCGCACCGTCAACGCCCCTCAGGAGCTGGCGCTCAGCATCGTCACCGCGCTGTTCGGCGTGCCGTTCTTCCTGTGGCTGCTGCGCCGCCGCTCGGTGGACCGGGCGGTGAGCGTCCAGTGAGGCTCGACCTGCGCGGCGTGTCCGTCGCGCTCGACGGCACCCCGATCGTGCGCGAGGCCGACCTGCTGGTGGACGACGGCGAGTTCGTCGGCCTCGTCGGGCCGAACGGCTGCGGCAAGTCCACCCTGCTCCGCTCGATCTACCGGGCGCTGCGCCCCTCGGCGGGGCTCATCACCGTGGACGGCGACGACGTGCACCGGCTGCCCGCCCGCGAGGCCGCCCGGCGCACCGCCGTCGTCGCCCAGGAGACCCCGCCCGACCTGGACTTCACCGTGGCCGAGATCGTCGCCATGGGCCGCACCCCGTACAAGTCCGACCCCCGCGCCGACGAGCAGCTGTGCGCGCGGGCGCTGGACCGCGTCGGCCTAACCGGCGCCGCCGGCCGGATCTTCGCCACCCTGTCCGGCGGCGAGAAACAGCGCGTCCTGCTCGCCCGCGCCCTGGCCCAGCAGACCCGCCTGCTCCTGCTGGACGAGCCCACCTCCCACCTCGACATCCGCCACCAGCTCGAACTGCTGCACCTGGTGCGCGAGCTCGGCGTCGCCACCCTGGCCGTGCTGCACGACCTCAACCAGGCCGCCGCCTTCTGCGACCGCCTGTACGTGATGAACGCCGGTCGCATCGTCGCCGGCGGCCCGCCCGAGCAGGTCCTCACCCCCGAGCTGATCTCCGAGGTGTACGGGGTGCGCGCCGTGCGGCGGACCCAGCTCGTCTTCGAACGGCTCAAGGACGAGAGGTGACCCTCAGGCCGGGGCTCCGGACGACTCCGCCACCGGCAGCGCGACCACCGCGGCGAACCCGTACCCGGACCCGTCCGGGCGCGGCAGGCCGTCCTCCAGCCGCAGCTCGCCACCGGCCGCGCCGACCAGGTCGGCGCAGATCGCCAGGCCCAGACCGGTCCCGGACACGTTCTGGTGGCGCGGCGAGCGCCAGAACCGCCGCAGCGCCTGGGCCCGCTCGGACGCCTCGATCCCCTGCCCGTCGTCGCGCACCGCGATCGTGACCACGCCCCCGCCCGCGGGGACGGCCCGGGCGGTGACCTCCACCACCCGGGCGTCCGACAGCCGCAACGCGTTGCTGATGAGCTCGTCCAGGATGCTGCCCAGCCCGCCGGTGGGCTCCAGCAGCCGCAGCCCCGGCGGCACGTCGACCGCGAGCGTCTGCCCGGCCGTCGCCGTCAGCGCCCGCCACCGCTCCACCCGGGTCGCCAGCACCGCGTCGAGGTCCACCGGGGACGCCGTCCGGATGCTCTCCATCCGCGCGCTGGCCTGCAGCGAGTTCAGCAGCCGCTGCATGGCCTTCAGCTCGTCCACGGCGACGTCGTACACCTGCCGGCCGTCACCGGAGGCGCGCAGGTGCGGTTCGAGGCTCTCCACGGCGAGCCGGAGGCTGGTCAGCGGGTTGCGGAGCTGGTGGGAGGCGTCGGAGACGAACGCCCGCTGCCGCTGCACGGCGTTCTCGACCGCGTCCATCATGGTGTTGAACGACTCCGCCAGCCGCCGCAGCTCGGCGGGCCCGGCCTCGGCGTCGGCCCGGATGGTGAGGTCGCCCTGCGAGATCCGCGAGCTCGCCGCGTCCAGCTCCCGCACCGGCCGCAGCACCCACGCCGACACCGGCCAGGCGACCGCCATCAGCGCGATCAACGGCAGCAGCCCGATCCCGGCGAGCTGGGCCCAGCGCAGCATGATGCGCCCGCGCGTCTTCGACAGGTCGGAGATCGTCACGATGGCGCCGACCACCTCGCTGTCGCGGCCCACCGGCTCCGCGACCACGAGCGCCGACCCGGCCCACGGCGCCCAGTCACCGGACGGTTCGGGCCGCGCCCCGGCCAGCGCGGCGGTGACGATCGGGCCCATGCCCGGCTCGCTTCGCGCCGCCTCCCGGTAGGCGTCCGTGGGCCCGAGCAGCACGGTGCCGGAGGTGTCGATCACCGCGACCGGGATGCCGTAGAGCTCGTGGTAGCGGGCCAGCTCCAGCTGGAGCGCCTCGGTCCGCCCGGTCGACAGCGCGGTCTCGGCCAGCGACGCGAACCGGCCGACGTCGTTCAGCCGGTCGACGTACGTCTCCTGCACCTCCCGCTCGGCCACCGTGACGCTGAGCGGGACCCCGAGCGCGGCGACGAGCATCACCGCGAGGGGCACCAGGACGACGAGCAGCCGGCGGTGCACGGCGCGTCAGCCGGTCGGCTCCGGCCGGTCGGCCAGGAGCCTGTAGCCGACCCCGTGGACGGTGCGGATGACCACGGCCGGGCCGATCTTCTGCCGCAGCGCGGCGATGTGGGTGTCGAGGGTGCGGCTCGACGACTCCCAGGTCGCGCCCCAGATCTGGTCGAGGATGACGTCGCGGCTGACCACGTTGGGCGCCCGCCGGGCCAGCAGCAGGAGCAGCTCGAACTCCTTGCGGGTGAGCGTCACGGGCGTGTCGTCGACGGTGACCTCGCGGGTGCCGACGCCGATGCGCATCGGGCCGAGGAGGAGCGGCTCGTCGGGGGCGCTCAGGGCGCGGGCCACCCGGGTGCGCCGCAGCACGGCGTCGATCCGGGCCAGCAGCTCGGGGATGCCGAACGGCTTGACGATGTAGTCGTCGGCGCCGGCGCGCAGGCCGCGGACCCGCTCATGTTCCTCGGAGCGCGCCGTGACGGCGATGACGGCGGTCTCGGGGCGGTCGCGCAGCTTGCGGATCACGTCGAGCCCGTCGCCGTCGGGCAGGCCCAGGTCGACCAGGACGACGTCGGACGGGGCCGCGCGCACGGCCTCCGCGGCGGTGGCGAGGCGGTGGACCTCGAAGCCCGCCTGGGCCAGGACGGTCACCAGACCCCGGGCCACGCGGTCGTCATCCTCGATGATGGTGATCCGCATACCGGATTGTACGGCCCGGTCCGACTCCGTTGTTAACCAGTTCTTGGGATTTTCCTGACATCTGGCGCATTCCTTGGGATTCCTCTGACACTATCCGCGCCCGTACCAGCCCAGACTGAGGCCGCGCACTCACCCAAGAACCGCGAATGCGCCGAAGAGGAGGCCGCGACATGAGAACGACCAGCAGGTACCGGGCCGCCGCGCGGATGATCGCCGTCATCGGCGTCGTCTCGCTGGCCGCCGCCTGTGCGGGCAACGGGGGCGACGGGGGCACCACCGGCGGCGGCGACACCGCAGGCTACCCGGACCAGAACATCACCTTCGTCGTGCCGTTCAGCGCGGGCGGCCCGACCGACACGGTCACCCGCATGATCGCCGAGCCGATGGCGGCCAAGCTCGGCGCCAAGATCGTCGTACAGAACGTCGAGGGCGCGGGCGGCACCGTCGGGGCCGGCGAGGTCGCGCGGGCCGAACCCGACGGCTACACCGTGCTCATGCACCACATCGGCATGTCGACGGCGCCCGCCCTCTACCAGAACCTCGGCTACCAGCCGCTGGAGAGCTTCGAGACGGTCGGGCTCGTCACCGAGGTGCCGATGACGGTCGTCGCCCGCAAGGACTTCGCGCCCGCGACGCTCCAGGACCTCGTGACCCACGTGAAGGCGAACGCCGACAAGGTCACGCTGGCCAACGCCGGCATCGGCGCCGCGTCCCACCTGTGCGGGCTGCTGTTCCAGACCGCCGCGGGCGTCAAGCTGCAGGAGGTCCCGTACGAGGGCACCGGCCCGGCGCTGACCGACCTCGTCGGCGGCCAGGTCGACTTCATGTGCGACCAGACGACCAACACCAGCGGCCAGATCTCCGCGGGCGAGGTCAAGGCGTACGCGGTCACCACGCCGGAGCGGGTCAAGAGCCTGCCCGACCTGCCGACCACGGCCGAGGCGGGGCTGCCCGGCCTGGAGGTCAGCGTGTGGCACGGCCTCTACGTCCCGAAGGGCACCCCGCAGGACGCCGTCCAGAAGCTGTCCGAGGCGCTGAAGACGGCGCTGGCCGACCAGAAGGTCGTCGACCAGATGGCCAAGCTCGGCACCGCGCCGGTCCCGGCCGAGAGCGCCACCCCCGAGGCGCACCGGACCAAGCTCCAGGAGCAGCTCGGCACCTGGGCGAAGGTCATCGCCGACGCCGGGATCAAGGCTTCCTGACGTGGAGCACCGCCGGTCCTTCCCCGACGTCCTCGCCGGGGGGATCTTCGTCCTGATCGGTGGCGCGTTCGTGGTGGGGTCGCTCGGCTACGAGCTGGGCACCCCGCTGCGGATGGGCCCCGGCGCCTTCCCGCTGCTCGTCGGCGCGCTCGTGGCCGCCCTGGGCCTGGCGATCGTGGTCAAGGGGCTGGTCGCCGGCGAGATGATCGACTTCGGCACGATCCCCTGGCGCGCGGTCGCCGTCATCACGCTCGCGCTGATGTTCTTCGGATTCACCGTACGGGGCCTCGGGTTCGTGCCGACGTCGGCCGTCACCGCCCTGCTCACCACGCTGGCCAGTAAGCACGTACGGCCGCTCACCGCCGTGGTCGTCGCGGCCGGGCTCACCGTGGCCAGCACGCTCATCTTCGTCGTCGGCCTCCAGCTGCGGATCCCGCTCTGGGGCCCGTGGCTCGGATTCTGACGCGGCATCCGGATTGAGGCATGGACCTACTCGAAAACCTCGCGCTCGGCCTCTCGACCGCTCTCCTGCTGCAGAACGTCCTCTGGTGCTTCGTGGGAGTGCTGCTCGGGACGATGGTCGGCGTGCTGCCCGGCATCGGGCCGACGGCGACGGTGGCGATGCTGCTGCCGATCACCTTCAGCTTCGAGCCGGTGACGGCGCTGATCATGCTGGCCGGCATCTACTACGGCGCGCAGTACGGCGGCTCGACCACCGCCATCCTGATCAACCTGCCCGGTGAGTCGTCCGCGGCCGTCACCGCGCTGGACGGGCACGAGATGGCCCGCCAGGGCAGGGCCGGCGCCGCCCTGGCCACCGCGGCGATCGGGTCCTTCATCGCGGGCACGGTCGCCACGGTCGTGCTCGCCGTCGCGGCGCCGCCGCTGGCCCGCGTCGCGTTGCAGTTCGGCCCCGCCGAGTACTTCGCGCTGGTGCTGTTCGGCCTGATCGTGTCGATCGCGCTGGCGCGCGGCACCGCGCTCAAGGCCCTCGCGATGATCTTCCTGGGCGTCCTGCTCGGCACGGTCGGCCAGGACATCTACACCGGCACCCCCCGGTTCACCTTCGACCAGCGCGAACTGTACGGCGGGATCGACTTCGTGTCGGTCGCCGTCGGCATGTTCGGCGTGGCCGAGATCCTGCGCAACCTGGAGAACGAGCAGACGCGCACGGCGATCGTCGACAAGGTGCGGAACCTCTGGCCGACCCGGGAGGACCGGCGCCGCATCGTCGCCCCCATCCTGCGCGGCACCGGTCTCGGCGCGGCGCTCGGGGTCCTGCCCGGCGGTGGCCACGTGCTGGCCTCGTTCACCTCGTACGCCGTCGAGAAGCGGATCTCGAAGCGGCCGCAGGAGTTCGGGCACGGCGCGATCGAGGGCGTCGCCGGCCCCGAGTCGGCGAACAACGCCGCGGCGCAGACGTCGTTCATCCCGCTGCTCACCCTGGGCCTGCCGGCCCACCCGGTGATGGCGCTGATGATCGGCGCGTTCATCGTGCACGGCATCACCCCCGGCCCGAACGTCATCACCGACGAGCCCGCGCTGTTCTGGGGCCTGATCGCGTCGATGTGGATCGGCAACGTGCTGCTCGTGCTGCTGAACCTGCCGCTGATCGGCATGTGGGTGCGCATGCTGCGCATCCCGTACCAGGTGCTGTTCCCGATGATCATCCTGTTCGCCTCGATCGGCACGTACTCCCTGGGGTTCAACGCCTACGACGTCTACGCGATCGTGCTCTTCGGGCTCCTGGGCTACATCCTGATCAAGTGCGGCTGCGAGCCGGCCCCGCTGCTGCTCGGCTTCGTCCTCGGCCCCCTGCTGGAGGAGAACCTGCGGCGGGCGCTGATCATCTCCCGCGGCGACGCGACGGTCTTCCTGACCCGGCCGATCTCCGCGGTGCTCCTGGCCCTGTCGGTGGCGGCGCTCGCCCTCTCCGTCCTCCCGGCGATCCGCAAGCGCCGCGAGCAGGTGTTCACCGAGGACGAGTGAGCCCGGCCATCGTGAGGGCGGCGAGCACGGTGACGAGCGGGATGGCCGGCAGCGCGGCGGGGACCAGCGTGACCACCAGGGTCCCCGCCGCCGCCCCGACCACGACCGCCGTCAGGATGGCGATGTCGCGCACCATGGCGCCCGCCAGGCCGCCGGAGGTGAGCAGGGCGGCGATGACGCCGGTCAGCGTCCCCGTCAGGTACGTCGTCGACACCACCCGGCGGCCGCCCAGGGCGCGCATCGCCGCGCTCTGCAACCCCATCGCCATCGCCGTCAGAACCAGCAGGACGTGCAGCGCCACGGCGGACGGGCGGCCGCCGGTCACCTCCCAGCCCACCGCGAACGCCACCAGCGCGAGCAGCTCCGCGCCGAGCACGGCGATCATCCCGCCGCGGCCCGCGACGCCGGTGCCGGCGGCGACCCCCAGCACGTACCCGATGACCGCGGTGACGGTGGTGAGCAGGTGCGCGAGGTCGGCGGTGCCGATCGCGTAGCCGGACACCACCAGGTTGCCGGTCATGACACTGCTGAACACCCCGCCGAGCCGGATGAAACTGGCCGCGTCGACCGCTCCGGTGCCGACGGTGAGCACGACGGCCATGGCGGTGAGCGGAAGGTCCAGCCGCTCTCGCCCCATCAGCGGCGCGTCACGGGCCCACGACCGTCCCGCATCGCATCCTCCCCACATCCGATGTCAACGCTCCGTACCCATTCCACCACGAAGCGCCATCACATGCCTGACACGCGCGGCCGATGGAATGCGAGCGCGGTCGCCGCCGTTGTCGGAAGTGCGAGCCCGACCATGGGTCCGCCCGGACGAGACGCGCCGTACCCGGCCTGCAAAGACGACGCTCCTTTCATGAAAGGAGCCGTCATGGCTTGGATCATGCTGGTCGCCGCGGGTCTCTTCGAGATCGCCATGGCCTACGCGCTCAAGCAGAGCAACGGGTTCTCGCAGTTGCTGCCGAGCATCGGTTTCGTCGTCTTCGCCGTGCTCAGCTTCGGTCTGCTCGCGCTCGCACTCAAGACCCTCGACGTCGGTACGGCCTATGCCGTCTGGACAGGCATCGGCGCGGTCGGGACCGCCGCGCTGGGCATGATCCTGCTGGGAGAGAGCGTGTCCCTCCTGAAGCTCGCCTCGATCACCCTCATCATCGCCGGCGTGGTCGGCCTCAACCTGGCGAGCGGGGGCCACTGACGGGCCCGGATCCGAGGACGCCCGGCGGCCCTGGTCATCACCGTCCTCCCGGCCACCCGCAAGCGCCGCGAGCAGGTGTTCACCGAAAACGACCAGGTCAGGGAAGCGCGGGAGGAGGCGTCATGCGCGGCTCCGTCGCCACGGCTTCGGCGATGCGCACCGCCTCCTCCCGCACGAGCGATCGGTTGGTGCACGGGCGCTTACTCATGAGAGCCGCAGAGCCCGGTCTGGTAGGCGATCACGACCAGTTGCGCGCGGTCGCGCGCCCCCAGCTTTCCCATGATGCGGCTGACGTGGGTACGCGCGGTGGCCGGGCTCAGGAACAGCGCGGCACCGATCTCCTCGTTGCTCATGCCCTGTCCCACCTGCGCGAGCACCTCGCGCTCACGCTCGGTCAGCACGGCGAGCCGGTCCTCCCCGGACTTGGCCGCCCGGCGCCGCGCCGTGAACTGGCTGATGAGCCGACGGGTCACCCGGGGCGCGAGCAGCGCGTCGCCGGCGGCGATCACCCGGATGGCGTGCAGCAGTTCGGCGGGGCCCGCGTCCTTGAGCAGGAAGCCGCTCGCCCCCGCCTGCAGCGCCTCGAAGACGTTGTCGTCGGTGTCGTACGTGGTCAGGATGAGCACCTTGACCTGCTCCAGCCCGTTGGTCTCGGCGATCTGGCCGGTCGCGCGGATCCCGTCCAGCCGGGGCATGCGGATGTCCATGAGCACGACGTCGGGGCGGGTGGCGCGGGCCAGCTCGACGGCCTCCGCGCCGTTGGTGGCCTCACCGACCACCGCGATGTCGTCCTCCAAGTCGAGCAGCACCTTGAAACCGGAGCGGACCAGGCGTTCGTCGTCGGCGAGCAGCACCTTGATCGGTAACGTGCCGGTCACGAGCGCGACCCGACAGGGGAGAGCGGCAGGCGGGCGCTGACCTCGAACCCGCCGCCTGGCCGCGACCGCGCGTCTAGCTCGCCGCCGAGCAGCAGGCAGCGCTCGCGCATCCCGCTGATCCCGCGGCCGGACGACGGCGAGCCGCCGGCGCGGGCCGGCACGTGCGAAGACTCGCGCCGGCCCTCGTCGGTCACCCGGATCCGCAGGGCGTCGAGCCCGGGTTCGAGCACCACCGTCACCCGGGTCGGGCCGACGTGGCGGACCACGTTCGTGATCGACTCCTGCACGATGCGGTACGCGGCGCTGCCCACCGCGCTCGGCAGCGGCGTGATCGGCGAGCTCTGCTCGAGGCTGATATCCAGCCCCGCGTCGCGGGCCTTGCCGGTGAGCTCGTGGATCTCGTCGAAGCCGGGGTACGGCTCGCGTTCGTCGCCGTCGCGCAGGACGCCGAGGATGGCCCGCATCTCGCGCAGCGCCCGCGAACTGGTCTGCTCGATCGTGCGCAGCGCCTCGCGGGCCTGCTCAGGCCGCTTGTCCAGCACATGGGCGGTGACACCGGACTGCACGTTGATGATGGCGATGGCGTGGGCGACGGTGTCGTGGACCTCGCGGGCGATGCGCAGCCGCTCGGCGTCGACCCGCGCCCTGGCCTCTTCCTCCCTGGAACGTTCGGCCAGCTCCGCCCGCTCCTGCGCGTCGGCCGCGATGACCCGGCGTGACCGTACGGACTCGCCCAGGGTCGTACTGATCACCGAGGCGCCGATCCGGAAGAAGACCCAGCCGACCGCCACCCGCGGCTCGATGTCCGCCGCGGCGACCAGCCAGACGACGCCGAGCACGGTGATGCCCCCGGCGGCGACCTGCAGCGACCGGCGGCCGTCGCCGTAGGCGGCGAGCGTGTACAGGACGATGAAGAGGGCGAGGCTGGACAGCTGGTCGGGGAAGCCGAGACTGTAATAGACGGCGTTGGCCAGGGCCACGACCGCGAACACCGCGACGGGCCACCGGTGGCGGGCGGCCAGCGCCAGGCCGCCGACGATCAGCAGGACGTAGCCCGCGTTCCCGAAGTCGTCCAGTTGCCTGGCGATCGGCTTGAACGTCGTGAAGTCCGCGACCCCTTCGAAATGCACCAGTGCGCCCTGGATCTGGACCACGGCGACGAACAGCGCCAGCAGCACGTCCGATAACCAGGGCGACCGGCGCGAGAACCAGGCGGACGTCAGCTGCGGCAGCGCTCGCAGACCCATGTCTTGATCGTACAACTTTGACCGGCTTCGGGATCCCGCTCCGGTGCGTGATCAAGGTACGACGAAGGGCGTAGCGGGCCCGTTCTTCGTACGCGTATTGACGTAGTCGGCGTCATCCCTCGTCGGAAGCGCCCCGCCCTGCCCGGCGTGACGATCCCCAGTATGAGAAAACTCTTCACCGGGCTGGCGGCACTGCTGATGCTCGCCATCGTCGCGCAGTTCTTCCTAGCCGCCGTCGGCGCGTTCGACAGCGCGCCCACGGAGGAGGCCTTCGCGCCGCACCGCCTGCTCGGGTACTCGATGCTCGTCCTGGCGGTGCTGACCACGATCATCGGCGCCGTCGCCCGGATGCCGGGGCAGCTCATCGGGCGGGCCGGGCTGGTCGTCGGGCTGGTGATCGTGCAGGTGCTGATCCGCGAGATCGCCAAGGCGATCGGCGACGGCTCGACCGCCGGGCCACTCGTCTTCGGCCTGCACGCGCTCAACGCGCTGTTCATCATGGGCGTGGCCGAGTCGGTCCTCCGGCGGTCACGGCAGACGTGGGAACCGGCCAAGACGGGCCGGCTCGTGTCATGACCGCCGGCACTCTGATCATTGTGGACCATGCCGTCGCGCTGCTGGGCGTCACGACCTGGTTCGCGTCAGGCGTCACGGCATCCCTGCGACGGACCCGCACGGCGCTCGCCCTCCTGGCCGTGGCGCTGGTGGTGACCGCGGCCAGGGCGATCCCGGTGATGCTGCTGGCCGCTCACGGCTGGTGGTTCGTCCAGGAAAAGGTCCTGCTCGGCCTTCCGCTCCTCACCCTGGCCGCCCTGGCCGCAGCGGCGATCGCCGGCCCCCGGCTGCTCGCGGCGGCCAGGGCTCAGGGATGGCGCCCGCGTGCCGGGACGGGTGAACCGGACGCGCCTCCGGACGCGCCTCTGAAGACGCCCGAGCGCGGGGCGCGTGCCGGGGACCTCGACACGGTGAGCGTCATCGCGCTGCTCACCACCGCTTACGCCGCATTGGTCGGCTTCGTGCTGACCTTCCTCGTCGGCTATCCCCTGACCCTCGGCGTCGCACTGATCGCGGTCGCACTGGTGCCTGCGGCGTCGCTGCTCACCGCCCGCGTGCTCGACCACCCGGAAAGGGACCTCGCGGAAAACCGGGACACGGTCCCCGGGGAGAGAGCGGCGGAGATTTCGCGGCGGCGGCTTCTTGGCGTCGCAGGTGGTTCGGCGGTGGTCGGCGCGGTCGGGGCGGGTATCGGGTTGTCGGTGCGGCACGGTACGGCGCCGGTGAACGGTGGCGGGCCCGGGCCGGCGGCGCGTACGACCGTGCCGGTGACAGATCTGCGAGGCCCCGTCACCCCGGCTCCGGGTGGAGTCCGTCGCGCGCACGTCCTGACCGCCAGGAAGGCCACCGTGCGCCTGGCCAACGGACGCGACTTCGACGCGTGGACCTTCGACGGCACCCTGCCCGGTCCGGCGATCACGGCCACTCAGGGCGATCTCATCGAGGTCAAACTGGTCAACCACGACATCGACGAGGGGGTCACCCTGCACTGGCACGGCTACGACGTGCCGTGCTCGCAGGACGGCGCGGCGGGCGTCACCCAGGAGGTCGTGGGGCGCGGCGGCGAGTTCGTCTACCGGTTTCGCGCCGATCAGGTAGGGACGTACTGGTACCACACCCATCACGCGTCCCACATCGGGGTGCAACGGGGCCTCTACGGCACCCTCGTCGTGAAACCCCACGAGCCGGACGCCGGAGAGCTTGATCTGACGTTGCCTGCTCACACCTTCGACGGCACCGTCACGATCGCCGGCGGCGACGAGCACCTGGCGCCGCCCGGCACGTCCGTACGGCTGCGGCTCATCAACACCGACTCCGACCCGCACCGGTACACGCTGGCGGGCACCTCGTTCCGGCTGGTCGCCGTCGACGGCCGCGACCTCGTGGGGCCCGGCGAGATCAGCCGCCAGGCGCTGTATCTGCCCGCAGGCGGGCGCTTTGACCTTGTGTTCGTCATGCCGGACACCTCCGTGGCGCTCGCGCTCGACGACGGGACCGCGACCGTGTGGCTGCGGCCCGAAGCCGGCGTTCCCGGCGGCGCTTCCGACAGTGCTTCCGACAGTGCTTCCGACGGTGCTTCCGACGGTGCTTCCGACACCGGGCTCGCCACCCAGGACATCGGCGGCCGGCCCGAGCTCGACCTGCTCACGTACGGGACGCCGGCGCCTGTCGCGCTGCGGGCCGATGCCGCCGACCGGCACTTCACGCTGGTCCTCGATCGCGGGCTGGCCATGGTCGACGGTGTGCCGGCGTACGCGCACACCGTCAACGGCCGCGGGCACCCCTCTATCCCCGACCAACTGATCGCTGAGGGTGACGTCGTCCGGTTCACCGTCGTCAACCGGAGCCTGGAGACCCACCCCTGGCATCTGCACGGCCATCCGGTACTCATCCTGTCCAGGGACGGCAAGCCGGCGTCGGGCAGTCCGCTGTGGGTGGACACCTTCGACGTCAGGCCTGGGGAGGTGTGGGAGGTCGCGTTCCTGGCCTCGAACCCGGGCATCTGGATGAACCACTGCCACAACCTGCCGCACGCGCATCAGGGGATGATGCTGCAGGTGCGTTACGACGGCGTCACGTCGCCGTTCGGTGGCATGCACGCCACCGGCCCGGGACACGCGCATGGATGACCGTGTGGGTCTTGCACAGTCCCGGGAGGGAGGTTCGTAGGGCCCGGATACGACATCACCCGCTCATCGGCGGACCCGGTACGCCAGGTGGAGCACCCGGTCCCCCTGGACCACCACGTGCGGGTCCTCCAGCAGGTGCTGAGCGTCGACCGAGCCGAAGTAGCGCTTGCCCGAGCCGAAGACCACCGGCACGACGTCCATCGCCACCTCGTCCACCAGCCCGAGGGCCAGCGCCTGCCCGCCGACGTCGCCCGCCGCCACGGCGACCGTGCGCTCCCCCGCGAGTTCCCTCGCCTTGGCGACCGCCCGCGCCACGTCGTCGACGAAGTGGTAGGACGCCTCCGGGTGCCAGCCCTCGGGCCTGGGCCGGTGCGACACCACGACGACGTGCTCGCCGGCCGGCGGGCGTCCCTCCCAGCCGTTCGTGATGTCGAACAGGTGACGGCCGATCACCATCGCCCCGATGCCGGCCCAGATCGGCTTGACGTACTCCGCCGAGGCCCGCGAGACCTTCATCGCGCCGCCTTCGACGAGCGGGACGTCGCCGTTGCCGTACCACTCGAACAGCGGGCCGACCTCATCGGCGGCGTCGGCGATGAAACCGTCCACCGACACGACGTTGTGCATGACCACGGTGCTCATGAGATCTCCCAGGGTGTGTGACTATTTCGTCCTTTCACCCATGCGTCGAACGCACACCGCCGGAACAGACACCGCACCGGGAAAATCTCGTCAGCCGGCTCGCCCCGGACGTCAGGTCAGTGTGCCGGTGACGCGCCACAGGTCGTAGCTCCACAGCGAGGCGCACGTCCCCGCGCAACTCTCGGTGAAGATGACCGTGAGCGATCCGCTGTCGGGCAGCGTGCCGTAGACGGTACGCACGATGCCGGCGTTGTGGTTGCGGGGCAGGCCGGTGAGCGCGGGGTCGATGACGCCCTCGACGCGCCAGGAGCCGCCGCCGTTCCAGATGGACGCGCCGTCGATGCTGGCCACCTGGAGCGAGGCGCCGATCTGCTTCGGGGCGACGGTCGGGTACGGGTGCTGCTCACGTACGGCGTAGAACCGGTCACGGGAGGGGTCATAGGCGACGTCGAAGTTGTTGAGCACGTCGGGCTTCCCGTCGGTCCCGGTCAGCCCGGCCCTGGTGACCTCGACGGCGGGGCCGACCACGGGTGCGGACATGTCGGCCAGGGTGATGTCGCGCCGGTACGCCCGAGTCCCGCCGGGACCGCCCGCGGTGTAGAACAGCAGCAGCCGGCCGGCGGCGGGATCGACGGCGGTGACCGCGGGCTGGCCGGCGCCCCACGCGGCGGGGTCGTCGAAGGGGAACGCCACGACGGGCTTCGGATACTTCACCCACGGCCCGTCGAGGGTCTTGGCGAAGGCCACGCCGATCTGGTTGTGGGCGCTGGCGTTCACGTCGTTGCCCAGGTAGAACATCGCGTAGCCGTACGTGACGCCCTGATATCGAGCGGTGACCGCGACGACGGCGGGATCGCAGTTGTGGTACTTGTCCCAGCCGGTGCCACCGGAGGCGATGACCCGCCGGTCGCCGACGATCTTCCCGCCGGACCGGCGAGTGTGCCAGATGTCGTCCTTGATCTTGCCGTCGGTGGTGTTGTGGCAGGTCCAATAGTGCTCGGTGGCGCCCTGTTCGATCGCGGCGGGAGCGTACGCGTAGAGCTTGCCCTTCGGATCGTAGACCTGCTGGGCCGCCCCTGGTTCCCACCCGGCGGCGGCGTGCGCGGGCGCCGGCAGGAGCGAACCGGCGAGCACGAACAAGCAGGTCAGCGCGCGAACCAGCATGGCGGCTCCTTCATGTGGAGGGGACGGCTTCGTCGCCGGTCAGCGCGATGCTTTCATGACCCGCCGCGTTCCGGTCGCCGAACCCGGATTCGTCTTCCAAGCCGGCGAGATGCGCGGCTCGCTCCACTCGGCACGTCCTGACCGTTCGCCGTCAGCTCCGGTTTCCCGCGAGCGCACGAGAAGGCATGAGCGCCGAGGACAGCGCCCAGCGGCCGGGCCCGAGTGCGGCGACGAGCAGGAAGCCCCAGCAGAAGAGCGCGGCCTTCTCGCCGCCGTTCTCGATCGGGAACAGCGCCTGCGGCTGGTGGACGACGAAGTAGGCGTAGGCCATGGTGCCCGAGCAGACGACGGCGGCGGCGCGGGTGGCCAGCCCGAGGAGGACGAGGACGCCGCCGATCAGCTGGATGACGGCCGCCCACCAGTCCGGCCACTGCCCGACGCCGGGCACCTGGCCGTGGGGCCCGCCCAGCACGTCGAAGAGCGTCGCCACGCCGTGACAGGCGAACAGCAGGCCTATCACGATCCGGTACAGGGCCAGGAACAGCCCTTGGTCCTTGACCAGCGATTCCACAGAGGTGTCCTTTCGACGAAGGGTTGCTGGTGCCGTTCTCCGGGACGCTTTTGGGAGCGCTCCCAAAGGGTCTCTGTACGGAACCCGCCCGTCAACGCCGCGCCTCCCGCGGGAGATCCCGCCGTCGGCTGCCACGCGCCCCACAAGGCGGAACACCACAACCGCGACCTCGTAGAAGATGAAAATTTCAACTACACGACTCCCCCTCACCGACCATGAAAGTTTCATGATCCACAGTGACGACCTCACGAGGTGGTAGAAGTAGGGCGAAAGCGGGGGTCCTGACGGTGGGGGCGATCGATGATCCGGGTTCTGCTCGCGGAGGACATGCACATGGTCCGCGGCGCTCTGGTCGCGCTGCTCCGGCTCGAACCCGACATCGAGGTGGTGACCGAAGCCGCCACCGGCGACGAGATCGTCCCCCCGCCACTGGAGCACGACCCGGACGTGACCGTCCTCGACGTCGACGGCCTCACCGCCGCCGCCGAGCTGCGCAGGAGACTCCCCCGCTGCCGGGTCCTGATCGTCACCGGCTTCGGCCGGCGAGCGTCCGCAGGGCGTTCGCCGCGCAGGCCACCGGGTTCGTCGTCAAGGACGCCCCGCCCGTGCCCGGTCATGCCGAGGGCGCCGCCCCGGCCGGCCTGTACGTCGGGAAGCAGGGCCACGCCCACGACGACATCCGCGACCACAACCGCGACTACGCCTTCGTCAACGTGTACGACGGGGTCGTCTCCCCCGCTCCGGGCGAGCTGACGACCGCCGGCAGGCTCTCCGACAACGTCGACGAGCAGGGGATGGCGTTCAACCAGCCCCTCGCGCCCGCGGTCGACGTCTTCGGCTATCCCGCCGGCCCCCACCCCGACGGCTACTCGGACGAGACCCGTACCGGCTATCTCAACGGCATCACGATCAGCGTTTCCGACACCGACGGCGACGGCCGGTACGACCCCGGCATCTCGTCGTACTTCGACGGCGAGACGATCCCGGTCCACAAGCACGCCGCGAGCGCCTGGACCGGCCGCATCACCTAGGGCCGCACCGATCCTCGACACCCGCATGGGCAGGGCGCCGCTCACTGCCCTGCCCCAGACTCCTGGCGCGCCTGTACGGTCGATTCACACGAGATCGCCGGCCGTGGAGGCTTCCTACCTCGCCTGTTCGGGCAGAGGCGGAATGAGCATGGTCTACTGCGCCCGCGACATCGGGCCTGGCGCAAGGCCTTCACCCGATCCAGCGCAGGGCGTGGGGCTATCCGGCTTCGGTGATCGGCAGAGTGACCACGTCGTGCGCGTCGGACTTCAGGTCGGAGCTGCGGGGAACCGAACCTCTTATGCGCAGGAAATACTCTTTGGCCTGGCGCAGGCTTTGCTGAAGTCCTCGGGCGACCTGGCCGCGCTGCTCGTAGTAGGTGTCGCTACCGTAACGCTCCTCGACGAAGTCGTAGAAGTCCTGGGCCTTGTTCTCGACGAATACGCACGCGTCTTCCATCTTGTTTCCGAGCTCAGCGCTCACGTGCTTGCTCGCCTCGGCGACAGAGGCGTCCAGCGTCCGCAGCTCGGCGGTGAAGGCGACGCGGTTCTGCTCCAGCCATTTGAGGTTCCGGCTCTGACGGTGAAGTGTCTCAAGTGTGCTGATGGCCTGGTCAAGGGCGTGAGCGCCCTGGGAGGCGGCCATTTCTCACGGTCGTGCCTCAGACAGCAGGTCGAGCAACCACCTTCGGAAAAGCTCGGCGGATGCGCATGCCCTGCGCACCTGGTCCGCGGTGGCGTACATGGCAGCCTCCGACAAGATCTCCTCCAGGCGGCCCACCAGCTCTTCAACCCTCATCGGTTCCTTCGGGTACGGTGGACGTTCTTCGCGCAGCGCCATTCGGAGGAACTCGGTGTCGGCCGCGAGATCACCGCTCGTTCGAGCTGTGAATCTGGTGGCGCGCAGCGCCTCGACGAGATCTCGCCAGGCTGCCGCTGGATTCTCTGCCAGCTGTCGCCGTCGCACGCCGGTCAGCTCTTCCAGAGCGGAGACCAGACTCTGCGCCTGGTCCCTGAGCAGCCCACGGACCAGGAGCTCGATGGAGTCCGTAGCGATGCGCACGTCGGCCGTGTCGATGAGGCCGAGCCTGCGGTCCAGAGAGAGGTGCAACTGCCTGATGTCGCCGTGGGCGATGCGTGTGACGCCGGAGGCCCGGAACTTGGTGTCCAGCTCGGCCGTGCGTACGTACCGGTCGCTGACCACGATCACCGCCGAGCCAGGTGTGCTGGCGCGCACGCGGCAGGGGGCGAGGCGCACGAAACGCTCCTCTTCGTCCAGCAGCTGGAGAGCCGCGCCTACCAGACCGTCCTGATTGCCCATCGTCCGCTGCATGAAGTGCAGTTGCCTGCTGAGCACGGCGTCTATCTCGCCCCGCGAGCGGGGCACCCCGACGACAGGAGCCTTCGCCGCCGGCCGGAAAGGAGGTACGTCGACGTCCCTGGTCAGCCGGGAGTATTCACGCGCCGCGTACACGCTCATATCGAAGAACCACTGCCGGACGTCGTCGGGCAGCCGCTTGCGACCGACGAAGACGAGGGCGCAGCCGATCAGGGACAGCAGTGCCTGGGGCCGCCAATGCTCGCCGTGATCGTTGCTGTCGGCCCAACTCTGGCCCGCCTCATGGAACGCCGCGCTGACCGCTTTGAAGCCGAAGACTGAGGGGACGTCAGGATTGTGCGGAGTGACGATCGCAGCCTTGAGGTGGTGCCGCGCCTCGGGGTCGTCGGCGAGAGCCCTCAGCCATTCGCGTGCCAGGCTGAGCAGCAGATGCGCGGGATCACGGGCCAGTGGCGCATCTTCGGCGAAGTCACCGAAGTCGATGAGCTTGAAGCCCCGCGGATCCTCGGCGCGCAGCAACACGTTGCGGACGTTCAGGTCACCATGACCACGTCCGCGGTGGACGAGCAACTGATGCGAGCCATCACCCTTGGCCAGGGCCAGCGGGTTGCGCGCCAGACCGCCATCGCCGTCAGGCACCCATTCGACCGTCGCCGTCACACCGTGCTCGACGGCCCACCTGTCCAGTGGTTCGCCGTGATCCAGGCGGTCACCGAGCAGCAGGCGCAGGTATGCGCCTGCTGTCATGGACTCCGGCCGGTGAAGGAGCGTCGGGTTCCATGCGCCGAGTACGGACTCGAACACGATTCCACAGGCTTTGGGCAGCCCATCGGAATGCCGCAGCTCCACCAGGGGCCGCACGGTGGATCGGTCGCCGCCGGCGATCCTCATCTGGATCATCCACCACGAGCCCAGCATGATGGGGTCGCCGATCAGCTCCACCAGGTGCGCCTCACGGAACTCGCGTGGTGAACGGTTCAGAGCCCGGCGCATTCGTCGCGCTTCTCTGGCGCCATCGCCTTTCAGGAATTTGAGCACGGCCTGCCGGGCGAGGACGTCGGCCTCGAACTGTGAGGCGACGGCGACCAGCGCGTCGCTCATCCCTCCCGCCATCCAACCCGTCAGCTCGGAGTCATATGTGGTGGACTCGTGCCACCGCCTGTAGACGGCGAGCAGGTCGGAAGGCAGCTCATTCCATTTCTCGC
The DNA here is from genome assembly GCF_019396385.1 of Nonomuraea harbinensis. Classification (GTDB taxonomy): domain Bacteria; phylum Actinomycetota; class Actinomycetes; order Streptosporangiales; family Streptosporangiaceae; genus Nonomuraea; species Nonomuraea ferruginea. The sequence continues at coordinate 85,029 of NZ_JAHKRN010000020.1, forward strand.
CCGACAGCTCGCCCACGTCGCCCGCCCTATTCCAGGAAGAACAAGATGATGGAGATGATGATCCCGAGCACCCCGAGGACAAGGCCGTAGAACTCCCATGGCCTGTCCCTGACGATAGCTCGCAACGTACGTCGCTGAACGCCCATCAGGCTCAGTGGCAAGGCGCCGATCCCGTCCGGAAGAGAGTCGTGGAGCCGGCGCAACCCCGCCATGTTGAGGCCGGCCCGGTTCACCTGGGTGCCTTCTTCGAGAAGGATCTCCGGTTTCACCCAACGGGCATCCGGCCCGGCGAGCAACTGGGCGCGGGAGGACCGCAGCTGGAAGAACGCGATCTCATACGCGGTCAGTGCGCCCAAGGTGCGCGACGGCTGAGTGATCTCGGCTGTTCCCAGCTCAACGAGCTGGTCCGTACGGGAGTCGAAGACGAATCGGGAAAGCTCCTCCTCCAGCTCGCGCACCGCGACCTCGCGCATGCCGGGATCGGCGGGACGCATCCGCCCGCCGGGAAGCTGGTACTGATCGGCGGCACTGTCGTACATGATCAGGTAGTTGACCCCCTGACCGCGCAACCGCGCTTTGACCACCACTTGCGCGACTTTCACGCGTCGCAGCGGACGCGCCCGGGGGCTCAGGCGACCACGCTGACGTTCCATCAGATACAGGAACTGCGGCCCCGCGAGAGCCTCCTGCTCCAGGTACGGCGGCTCGCCCACCCGCGCGCGGGCCCAGTTGCCCAGGATCGGAGTGCCCGTGTCGACGTACTCGGCCAGGCTGCGGAGGAACAGTGACGACGTCACGTGATCGGCCCTGACCTGACAGTCCTTGACCGCGAGCACGCCGAAGGCGTTCAGCAACGTGATCAGAACCTGACCGACCGTCTCGGCCTGCTCGGGATCCAGGCCCATCCCGTCGCAGATGGAGGCCGCGGGAAGCGCGGCCTCACCCGGCAAGGGCAACTTCCGCAGCAATTCCGCAGCGATCCGCCGTGCCTCTGGCTCTGTCATCCCCCACCCTTCTCGGGCCCGGGTGCCGCAGAGTCATCGTCTCTCGTGGTCGTGACGCTGTCGATCCACCTACCGGCGCAGGACCTGCGGATCACGAACATGACCTGCGGCGCGTCCGGCACAATCGAGGCTCCCGGCCGGAACGTCGCCCAGAAGTCGGGCCTCAACCGTTCGATTCTGGACGCGGGCTGGGGAGTGTTCCTGACGATCCTGTCGCACAAGGCTGAAAGCGCCGGTCGAGAGCTGATCGCGGTGAACCCCGCCGGCACCTCCCGCACGTGCTCGCGTTGCGGGCACTGCGTGAAGGAGAACCGCGTCACCCAGGCCGCGTTCCGACTCCAGGGGTGCGGACATGCCGCGCACGCCGACGTGAACGCGGCGGTCAACATCGTGAGGGCAGGGCTTGCCCTTCGCGAGGCTGCGGAAGCGGCTTAGCGAGAAGCCGCTCCCTTCAGGGAGCGGAGGAGTCACGGTTCCTCCTCGATGAGTGGTCCCGAAGGCAAGTGTGAGCGAGAGGACCGACAGATCGTCAGCGCAACGTCGCCGTGAAACTGCGGCCGTGGGCGTGGCGGGTCGTCGCCTGGATCAGCATCCCGCCCGGCACCCGCCGCACCTTCACCCCCTCGTCCGCCGAGTCGACCCGGAGACGCGGCCCGTGCAGCACGACGCTGACCCGGTCCCGCCGCATCGTCGGATCCGACAGCGCGACCACCGTACGCTCGCCCGACCGCACGATCACCGAAGCGGGCCCGTCGACCAGCATCCGCCCGGTGAGACGCGGCCCGTCCGAGAAGACGTTGGCCGCCACGATGCCGAGCCCTTTGTGCTGGATCGCCTGGATGTGCCGGTCGTTGGCCAGCACGCGCACCGTCCCACGCGCGTACCCGCGCAGCCCCGCCTCGGTCGCGCCGGGCACCAGAGCGTAGGCAAGCTCGGGAACGTGACCGCCCGCGGGATGCGTGACCGACGCGGTGAAGACGTTCTTGGTGACGCTGGTGTCGGGGTTGCTCGTACGGACGACTCTGCGGCTGCGGGTCACCGTCTCCAGCCCGGCGGTGACGGGCTGCCTGGTGAGGAAGGCGTAGCCGACGGCGGTGCCGCGGGTGTCGTTGGCGTAGCGCAGCCAGCGGGGCGGCGTGGTGTCACCCGCCCGCCAGGCTCCCCCCTGCCAGCGTTCGCCGGTGACGGCGACCGCGTCACCGGGAGCGGCGATGCGGCTGTCCACGGTCGTCACCGCGGCACGCCCGCCCTGCCCGGCGACCCCCGCCGCCAGCACCACGATCTCGTCGTCGAGCATGAACCACGACTTGGTGGCCCGGGCATTCCGATAAGCCACGAAATCCTCGGGCAGAACCCCCTCCTGCTTCGCCGTATAGGCCACGTCATCGGACTGCACGAAACCGGCCGCCCCGTACACCCCGGACGTCACCCCGCCGGAGAACGCGTTCTCGCCACGCGGGAAGTACACGTACGTGTTCTGCGACTCCGACGACGAGGTGAAGTTCAGCGGATGCCCCGGGTTCTCGTACCAGAACCGCCCGTACAACTCGGGCACTGTCCGCCGCTCCTCCACCGGCGCGGTGACCCCGGCCAGCCGGTACGGGGAGACGGCCGTGAAGTAGTCGACCCCGAACACCTCCCGCTGGTCCTCGCCCGCCAGATAGAGGTAGTAAGCCCCATCCCCCTGGAACCAGGGCATGAGGTTCTCCCCGTTCATGTACTCGTACTTGCTGATCCGCTCCGAACTCCGCGCCAGCGCGAACGCGTACCCGGGCCGCCGGTGCACGGCCCGGTCCATGGCGTTGAAGGCCACGGACCGCGAAGGCGGGTTCAGGTCGGCCGCCGGGATGGTGTCGTCAGAGCGGATGGCCGAGTAACGGGCGATGCTGACCGGAGAGACGAACGAGCCCGTGTCGGCGGGAGGCAGGTGCTTGACGTACTTCTTCAACGCCAGCGCGCTGTCCCCGCCGACGTGGTCCGCCAGGTCGGCGATGGCCTCCACGATGATCCCGACGTCCGCGTACCCGGTGTTGGTACGGGACACCGCGCGCCCCTTGACGATCTCCATCATCCAGCCCTCGAAGATGAGCGGGGCGAAGCCGTCGGTGATCCACCTGTGGACCACCTCCCCCAGCCCTGACCCGGTGGTCGCGCCTTCGAGCGTCTTGAGGGTCTGGACGACGCGGGTCAGCAGGATGCGCCCGTACGAGCCGGTGTAGGCGACCGAGTGGTGCTGGATGAAGGAGCCATCCTGGTAGTAGCCATCGGTGACGCCGTGCTGGAGATCGTACGGGTCGATGGTGGCGAAGACGGTGGCCTGGTCGGCGATGGCCTTGGCGACGCGGGCGTCGTCGGCGGTGAGGGCGCCCTGGAGGATGCGGTTGGCGGTGATGTCGGCGAGGTTGGCGCCGGTGTGGAAGCGGGAGTCGAGGTCGACGTCGCCGTCCTTGCCGTTGCGGAGGTAGGCGTCCATCGTGGCGAGGTACGTGGGCGTCAGGGCGGGGCGTTCGTCACGTAAGAGGTCGGCGAGCAGGACCAGGGTCCGGCTGACGTGGGTGGGGATGCCGATCTCCCAGTTGTGCCAGTTGCCGTAGTAGCCCGCCGCCTGGTCGCCGAAGTGGCGCTCGTGCAGCCATTGGAGTCCTTCGACGACGCGCCGCTGGACGGTGGCGTCGCCGTCCAGCTCGCCGCCCGGGGTGCGGGTGGCGAGCGCGATCTCGTACAGGAACTGGAAGGCCTGGCGGAGTGCGGCGTCGTCGGCGCCGAGCGTGAGTCCGGCGAACAGCTCGCCGTCGCCTGCCCGGTCCATGGCGGTGAGGCGCTGCCTGGCGGTCCTGAGGATGGCGGCGAGCTTGGCGGCGACCTCGGGCCGGGTGTTGCTGTCGGGGGTGCCGGCGAGCATGGCCACGGTGTTGGCGAGCAGCCGGGCGTGGTCGGCGCCGGAGGCGGCGGCGCGCACGGGAGAGGCTACGGCGAGGAGGCCGGCGGCGGGAAGGAGGGAGAGGGCCTGGCGGCGAGACAGGTGCGGCACGGCTTGACTCCGGGCTGTCGGGGGCTCCTCACATGATCCACATTCACCGCGCTGGAATCCATAGTCATCTCACGCCCCCCTGCGGGCCGAACGCGACGGGAGCCGCACACGACTGCTGCTGTGCGGCTCGGCCATGTCGTTCATGGGACGGCTGCTGAGCGGCAGCGCACCGCTGCGGGGCAGGGCCGCCCTGGAACTCGTCGTCCCGCCCCTCGATCACCGGCTCGCCGCGGAGTTCTGGGGGGCGGCCGATCCCGTCACCGCGGTCCAACTCAACGCCATCGTGGGCGGCACCCCCGCCTACCGCCGCGAGTTCGCCCGCGACGACACGCCGTCCGGTCCGGACGACTTCGAGGACCTCTACAGATCGCCCGCCCAGGTTTGAAGGTGGACACCGTGGCGGGAACCGATGAGGATCGGGACGAGGAGGAGCGATGATCCTGGACAGGCGTCCCCTGCTCGCCCTCGCCCTGGGCGGCCTGCTCGTGACCGGCATCGCGGTCATGCTCGTCACCCGGCCGCTGTGGCATCAGGTGTTCACGCCCCGCGTCCTCGCGAGCGTGGTGATCACGGCCGTCATCGTCATCGTCCCCACGGTCCTGGAGCTCGTTCCGCCGACCGTCCGCATGGTGTGGGGTCTGGCGTTCGTGGCCTTCGGCGGTGTGGCGGCGCTCGCCACGGCCCTGGTGCATCTGACGCGCGGGTCGCCCGAGGTGCTGCACGCCGAGGATGCCCTCTCCCTCGGGATGGTCGGAGGGCTGGTGGCGGGCGGGGGCGTCGTCCTGGTGGCGAGGGCCGTCCGGCTGCTGCGCGAGGCGGGCGTGGAGCACCTCGGCTGGGCGGAGGAGCGGAGCGGCGAGGGGTACGTTCCGGTCTGTGCCTGTGGCTGGGAAGGCGAACCGGGGCCGAGCTCGTCGCAGGCCCTGGAGGAGGCGGGGGATCACGCGGGCCGGGTGCGGCTCACGGGCCCGCGGGATTCCGGTCGTCCACGTGCGACAGGATGACGGCGTCCGCCACCAGGGTGATCTGGTTCTGCCCGTAGCAGTCGGCCTGGTGGGTGGCGAGGTCCGTGCCGCAGCCCGCGCAGACGAGGTTGGGGCCGTCGATCTCGCTGATCCCGCAGCAGCCGCCGACCCGGGACCGGTCCGGGTGCAGGAGCATGCCGACCGCGTCGTCCGGGTGGATCACCAGGCCGGGCGGTTCCCCGGAGAACTCCTCGGGCCGGTGGTTGGCCGCGTACGTGCCGCGCGGCATCCGCGGGGGCTGGATGCGGTCGGTGGGCACGGTCGCGCCGGCGATGGCGGTGTAGTGCGCCGGCGGCAGGGGGATCCTGCGGACCGGCAGGGTGATCGGGCGACGGCAGGCGAAGCAGAGGAAACGCGCCACAAGGGCGACGATACTTGACGTCAACCGAACTTCAGGTTGCACCGTACGAGGATGAACAGCTTCGAGATCGGCGTCATCCTGCCCGGGGTCGGCGTGCAGCGCGGGGACGGCATCGACCTGCGGGAGGCGGCGCGGCACGCCGAGGACGCCGGGCTGGACGGCGTGTGGCACGGTGACCACCTCGCCGTCGGCGGCCCCACCCTGGACGCCCCGATCGCCCTGGCCACCGCCGCCGCGGCCACGGCCCGGGTCAGGATCGGCACGAGCGTCCTCATCCCGGCGATCCGCCCCCTCGCCTGGGCCGCCAAGCAGGTCGCGACGCTCCAGTACGTGTCGGGCGGCCGGCTGGTGCTCGGGGTCGGTTCGGGTGGCGGTCCCGGGCAGTGGGCCGCCGCCGGGGTGCCCTATGCCGAGCGCGGGCCCCGTACCGACAGCGCGCTGCGGCTCCTCCCGCGCCTGCTGGCCGGCGAGCGGACCGAGGTCGAGGGCGCGGCCGTCGAGCTGGCGCCGTCCGTGCCGATGCCCCCGGTCTGGGTCGGGAACGCGTCCATGACGGCGATCCGGCGGGCCGCGCGGCTGGGGGACGGCTGGTTCCCGTCCCTGATCTCCCCCGCTCAGCTGGCCGAGGGCGCGGCGCGGCTCGGCGAGCTGGCCGCGGAGCACGGCAGGCCCGCGCCGGTCGTCGCGATCGGGGGGACCTGCGCCCTGGGCACGGGGGTCCCTTCCCGTGAGGAGATCGCGTCAGGCATCGGCGGCGCCTACGGGCGTCCCGTGGAGGAGGTGATCGACATCCCGCTGACCGGCCGTCCGGAGGAGGCCGCCGAGAAGCTGGCCGCGTACCGCGAGGCGGGGGCGCGGCACGCGGTGATCGGGATAGCGGGCGGGGACTGGCGGACGCAGGTCGAGCTGCTGGCGGAGGTTCGCAAAATCTTGCATGACACGCATTGATGCGCGTTGTGTATGTTTGACCTGTCCCCTCTAGACAGGATGCGTACATGAGCGCCGACACCGCGCAGACCGCGACGCCCGAAGAGTCGCCGAGCTCCAGCCCCACGGCGATGCGCCAGATCATCCCCCCGGACATGCTGGAGCGCGGGCGGTGCCCGTTCGACCCGCCGCCCGGTCTGCGGGAGCGGCGCGGCCAGGGGGCGGTGCAGCCGCTGCCGCTGCGCAACGGCGCGCAGGCGTGGCTGGTGACCGGCTTCGAGGAGGCACGCACCGTACTGTCCGATCCGCGGTTCAGCGCCGACAAGATGCGCCACCGCGACGCCACCTCGATGCAGCCGCACGAGGTGGACGCGACCACCACCCCCGAGCCGCCCGCGACCCGCGAGGACGGGTTCTTCGTCTTCATGGACCCGCCCGAGCACACCCGGCTGCGGCGGCTGCTGACCGGCCAGTTCACCGTGCGGCGGATGAAGGCGCTGGAGTCGCGGGTCACCGAGATCGCCGTCGAGCACATCGAGGCGATGAAGGCGGCCGGCGACGAGGCCGACCTGGTGCCGGCGTTCGCGCTGCCGCTGCCGTCGCTGGTCATCTGCGAGCTGCTCGGCGTCGACTACGCCGACCGGGCCGAGTTCCAGGAGCACACCTCCGTGGCGCTCGACAGCAGCGCCGACCCCGAGCGGCGGGCGCTGTCCGGGGCCGAGCTGTACGGGTTCATGCAGCGCCTGGTCGCCCACAAGCGCGACAACCCTGCCGACGACCTGCTGTCCGGGCTCGTCCACGACGCCGACCCGCCGCTCACCGACGCCCAGCTCGTCGACGTCGCGCTCGTCCTGCTCGGCGCGGGCCACGAGACGACCGCCAACCAGCTGAGCCTGAGCACGTTCGCGCTGCTGGAGAACCCCGACCAGCTCGCCGCGCTGCGCGCCGACCCCTCCCTGATCGACAACGCGGTCGAGGAGCTGCTCCGCCACCTGTCGATCATCCAGCTCGGCGTCAACCGGGTCACGACCGAGCCCGTCACGCTGGGCGGCGTCGACATCCCGGCCGGCGCCACGGTCGTGATCGCCACCCCTGAGGTCAACCGTGACGCCCAGCACTGGCCGGACCCCGACCGGCTCGACGTGCGGCGCCCCCGCACCCCGCACCTCGCCTTCGGTCACGGCGTCCACCAGTGCCTCGGCCAGCAGCTCGCCCGCGTCGAGATGCAGATCGGCCTGCGCGAGCTGATCACCCGCCTGCCGGGCCTGCGCTTGGCCGTGCCGGCCGAGAAGATCCCGGTACGGAACGAGATGTTGATCTTCGGCGTCCACTCCCTGCCGGTTACCTGGTCATGACGGCGCTTCCGGGACGGCGTGAGCGGAAGAAGCAGGCCACTCGCGCCGCCCTGAAGGAGGCCGCGCTGCGGCTGGCGATCCGGGACGGGGTCGAGAACGTCACCGTCGAGCGGATCGCCGACGAGGCCGACATCGCGCTGCGCACCTTCTTCAACTACTTCTCCAGCAAGGAGGAGGCGGTGGTGGCCACCGTGTCCTCGGCCGCGGAGGCGCTCATCGCCGAGTTCCGGGCGCGGCCCCGTACGGAATCCGTTCTGCGGGCTTTCCGTGAGGCGGTGCTGGTGATCCTGAACGAGAGTGACGCCGCCAACCGCGACTACCTGGCGGTGGTCAGGCTGATCCACCGGACGCCGTCGCTCGTACCGCAGCAGCTCGCCATGCTCGCCGCCCAGGAGAAGGCGCTGGCTTCAGCGATCGCCGATCGTGTCGATGTCCCTGAGGACTCCGTCTACCCGACGGTGTGCGCGGCGGCGGTGCACGCGGCGCTGCGGATCGTGGTGAACCAGTGGCTGGAGGCGGGGCGGGAACCGTCCGCCGAGGTGCTGGGGCGGCAGGTCGACCTGGTGATCGCCGAACTCGCCGCGGGGCTGGACCGGGCCGGACGGTAGGGGGTCAACTGCGTGGGTGTCCACTACCATGCCGCTTAGTCCCCATCTGCGAAGTGTCTGCGGCGTCGGGACAACCCCAGGAGGTCGCGTGTGCGTAAGTTGGGACCTAACTGGACTGGCTCATTGTCGGTACTCGACGCGATCAGTCTGCCGCCGCTCAACGTCGCCGAGGTGCTCACGGGCCGGTCGGCTCTGGCCTACCGCAGCGTCCGATGGATCCAGGTCATGCACTGGCCTTCCGACGAGTTCGTCCGGCCCGGAGACCTCGTGCTCAGCACCGGGGTCGCGCCGTCCGAGCAGGCCGCGCGCGAGTTCCTGGAGAACGTGGTCAGGTCCGACGCGGCCGCGCTGATCGTGAGCCTGCCCGAGGGCCTGGATCAGCAGGCGATTCTGGCGCCGGTGATACCGGTGGCGCGGGCACGGGAGTTCCCCGTGCTGTCGCTGCCGTGGGAGGTCCCCTTCGCGGACGTCTCGCGGACGATCGTGACCCGCCTCATGGCGATGGGGTGTTACGCCGACGAGTCCTCCTGCGCGTTGCGGCACGCCGGTGTCCGGCGGACGCCCCTGAAGCTGAACGTGTCCGAAGAGATCTCGCGGGCGATGGCGCTGCGCGCGGAGTCGGCGGATGTCGAGGTCGCCCTCGGGCGGCCGGGGGCCGGGGCGGACGCGCACGAGAGCCTGGCCAGGCTGGTCGCCGAGCTCCAGAGCACCGCGGCCCGCGAGCAGCTCCAGTTGCGGCTCTGCCAGCGGCCCGGGGTCGCGCTGCTCGTCCTCGAGGACGGGCGCGGGGTCATGACGTTGCGGCGCCTGCTGGAGAGGGCTCGCCAGTCGGTGTCGGACACCTCCACGCACTGGGTGGTCGCCGATCGCGACGGTCACGAAGCCTCGCACGAGGCGCCGGAACTCGCGCAGTCGATGAAGGTCGGCCGGGAAATCATGCGCGACGGTGACAGCTGGGTGGCGAGCCAGCCCCTGGAGTCACTGTTCGTCCTGGGCGCGATGGCGCAGAATCCGCTCATCAACTCGGTGGTCGTCGACGCCGTGGGACCGCTCGTGGAGTACGACCGGCAGAACCGGCGCAACCTGGTGGAGACGCTGCAGGTGTTCCTCGACGAGTCCTGCAACACCAGCGCCGCCGCGCGGCGCCTGTTCCTCAACCGGCATTCGCTGATGTACCGGCTCACCAAGATCGAGGAGCTGACCGGGTTCTCCCTGAAGGAGCCGGCCGACCGTTTCTTCCTGCACGCGAGCGTGCGCCTGTACAGGTATCGGCTCGTGGAGGGCATCGCCGAGGAGTGAGCGTCAGCCGATGAGCTCCCCGCCGTCGACGACGACGTTCGCGCCCGTCATGAACCCGGCCGCGTCCGACAGCAGCCAGCACGCGAGCCTGGCCACCTCGTCGGCGTTGGCCATCCGGCCGAGCGGGACGTACTCGGCGACCCGCTCCAGGAACCCCTCGCGGCCACCGAACGGGTGCCAGATCGCGGCGTTGAACGGGGTGTCGACATACCCGGGGCACAGTGCGTTGACCCGGACCCCGTCGACCGCGTGGTCGTGCGCGAGCTGGCGGGCGAGCGCGATGGTGGCTCCCTTGGACACCGCGTACGGGACCAGCGCGGTCTCCGGCTGCAGGCCGGAGTTCGACGCGGTGATCAGGAAGACGCCGCCGCCGTTGCTCCGCAGGTGGGGGATGACCGACTTCGCGATGACGAAGTGGGCGCGGACGTTGACCATGTAGCTGTAGTCGAAGTCGGCGACCGTGGCCTCCTCGACGTCGCCGCCCCGCTGGACACCGGCGTTGGACCAAGCGGCGTCCAGCCCGCCGAGCCCCTCGGTGGCGGCGTCGACGGCGCGGGCGAGCTGCTCCTGGTCGGCGACGTCCACCGGGATCGCGATGGCGTCCAGCTCGCGGGCGAGCTTCAGCAGGCGGGTCTCCTGGTTGTCCAGCAGGGCCAGCCGGCAGCCGGCCTCAGCCAGCATGCGCGCCCCGGAAGCGCCGATTCCCGTGGCGCATCCGGTGACCAGGATGCGGGAAGGCAGCTCGGCGACGATCCTCATGCGCACTCCAGTCCCCGTTGGGCCAATCCGTAGGCTACCGCGTAGCGGTGCCCAAGTGATCCCGCCACGTTGCCGCGTCCCACCGTCGAACCCGGGGGCAGGCACTCGGCGATCGAGGCGAGCACCTCGTCGTCGCCGGCCGCTCCGCCGACCACCAGAAGCGGGAGGGCTTCGGCGACGCCGAACGCATCCAGCGCACGCACCACGTTCCGGCCGATGGTCTCCGCCTTGGCCGCCATCCGCCAGGCGCGCCACTCACCCAGACCGAGCGACCGGTTGAAGGGAAGCAGCCCCACCGGACCCTCGACGCACAGCGCGCCGACCGCGCCGCCGGACAGCGGTGCGTCCAGGAAGGCCCGGCCGCCCTTCTCGTCGATCACGACGTGCGGCGAGTCGGCGTGCAACGCGGGCACCCGCTTGGCGTGGTCGGCCAGCCCCATCGGGATGGCCAGCGCCTTGGCCGTCACGGTGGTGAGCATCTCCCCCGCTCCGGCCAGCACGAGGCGCCGGTCGCCGGCGGAGACGTCGATCGTGCCGCCGCCCAGGTCGGCGATGACCGCGTCACCCGGACAGCCCGGGGTCGTGAGGGCTCCCGCGCGTCCCGCCGCCGCTTCGGATCCGGCGAGCGACACCGGCGCGTCCAGCGCCTCCGCCAGCACCCGCGCCGGGTCGGCGACGGGCAGGGGCCCCGAGTCGAGCACCGCTGTGATCACTTGGTCGACGCCGACCGTGCCCCGCCGGGACCGGGCCTGCCGGGCGATCGCGTCGAGGTGGACGGCGTAGACGTCATCAACGCTGTCCCATCGCGGACCCGCCCAGCGGACGGCCGAGACGCGGCCGGGCGGCGACCGCCTGAGTCGGTCGACCGTGCCCGTCAGGTCGGCGATGGTCCCATCACTCCATCGAAGCCAGTCCCCCGTCTCGGTCGATGGTGTCTCCCCGCGCCGACCGTCGTCATCGGCCAGCAGCGCGACGACCGCGTACGAGGAGTCGGCCAGTTCGTGGGTGAGCGCCCGGACGTACGGGCTAGCGGCAGGAATACCGAAGGTGTCAGCCACCCAGTACGGGTCCGCGAGGCGTCGCAGGGGCCGCCCGTGGGGGCGCGCCTCGACCGCGACCAGCTCCGAGGCGCCCAACTCCCCCGGCGGCACCCCATCGACCACCGGGAGCCGGTCGCCCAGCCGGTTCGCGATCAGGACCGCCTCGTCGCGTTCCACCAGGACCGCGACGATGTCGGCGCCTGCCCTGCGGGCTTCGTTGATCTGACCCGCCGCGTGGTCGTACGCGACACCGGCGGGCACGACGACAACCAGCGCGTCCAGCCGGTCGGCGTCCGCCGGCGAGCCGTGACGGCGGACGCGCAGCGCGTCCAGGGTGACCGGCCGGCCGGCGGCGACGGCGTCACCGGCGGCCGTCGTCGCGGCGCGGGTGAGCAGGCGCAGTGGGCCGGTGCCCGCCGGCGCCCGCCCGCCGGCCCGGCACGCCGTGCGCACCGGATGCGCGGGGGCCAGGCACGCGGAGTCCACGCGCACCGAGCAACTCGCCGCCGTTCGCAGGACCAGCCGTGCCGCGGCGGTGAGCGACTCCGCGCTTCCCTTGGTTCCCCGGGTCATGCCGCGGGCGGACGCCAGGACCTCGACGCCGCCACGTGCCGCCCGCGCGAGCACGATCTCCGTAGTCGAATTGCCGATGTCGACGCCCGCGACCACGGTCATGGCGCGAGGCCGCAGCGCGCGTAGACGTCCGCGGCCTCGCTCACCAGCTCTGCGCACCTCGGCATCCCCTGCGCGGCCAGGCCGTCCGCTATCTCGCGCAGCTCCGCGGCGGTGGAACGGCCCGGGCGCAGGGCCTCGTAGAGGCGCATCAGCTCCTCGTCACCAAGCATCGCCATCTCCGCGCCGCGCCGCAGACTTTCGGCCAGCTGACTGTTGCCGAAGCGGTCGGCCTGCGCCGCCTGGTGGAGCAGGGTGTCCGGATGAATGCGGATGTCATCGAGGGTCAGCTCGCCGGAGCGGGCTCGTTCCAGCGTCAGTTCGTCGATCGGCCGACCTGACACGGCACGCGGCGTCAACGGTTCCATCTGACCTCCTGGGGGGGCAGATCCGGGCGGCTGTGGGCACGCTCAACCGCCACCATCGAGACGACCCGGGTGTGGTATCTGGCGGTGATGGCTTCATCGGTGTAGGCGTTCCGGACAGGGTCGGGGGTGCTGCCCTTGGCGTGGCGTCCGGCGTTGATCCCCATGGCGCGATACATCTCCCGGGTCACGAGCGGGGCCACGCTGAAGAGTTCGAGGTTCATCAGCGGCGCGAGGTCACGGCGGTGGATCAGCGCCGTCCCCTTGGCCTGCAGACCAATGCCGATGCCCGAGCCCGCGAGCCGTGCCGCGGCAAGCCCGATGAATCCGACGTCGATCGTGGCCTGGACCCGCACCAGTCGGGCTTCGCAACCCTCTTCCTCAAGCCCTGCCGCGAGTTCTTTCAGCACTTCGTAGACGGTCAGCCCGGACAGGGTCTGGTGCAGGCTGACGGCGAGAGCCGGTGACAGCCCGATCACCACCTCGCGAGGGTCGTCGCCGGGCGACGCCGGGCCCGCGTCGGTCAGGACGCCCGGCAGCGCGTGCCGATCCTGCTCACTGACCAGGTCGATCACGGATCTCTGCTGCCGTACGGTATCGATCTCCCGCCTCCGCTCGGCGGGCATCTCGTAGCCTGTCCCGGGGCCGCTGTAGTCGTTGGGGTCGGTGACGCCGGACAGGACGTTCATCTGCTCGTCGAAGATGGCGGCGGTCTGGAGGTAATCTCCCTGCACGCGGGCGCGCAGCATGCCCAGCACCCTTTCGGCCTCTTCGGGGTATCCGCATTCGTCCAGCGCGCGTACGACGTCGAGACCGGTGAGGCCAGACTCCTGGATCACTCGGGAGGCGTGCAGGACAGCCAGCGAATCCGGTTCGGCCAGGTCCTTGGATCCCTCGGCGGTGACGACGGACTCGAGGTGCTCGTCGCTGAAGTCGGCCAGCCCGAGATACCGGTAGACCGCCCGGGTCGCCTCGGCAGCCTTACGTCGCAGTTCCAGGACGGTCTGTTCGTCGGCGCTGCGCAGCCCACCGTCGACACCCCAGTCACGCTGCAGGACCAGGTAGTCGTCCAGATCGTTGGCGTTGAAGTTGGACGGGCCGAACATGTTGTCGTAACGCGGGACGGAACCGAAACCGGAGAAGATGAAGTCCGACCCGGCGAGGAAGAGCGGCAGGGTGCGGGCCGTCCTGCGCATGTCGGACTCCGACATCAGGGTGTCGTTGCCGGAGCAGGATTCCAGGTTGCGCATCATCACCATGAGGTTCTCGCTGAGCAGCTCACGCACCCCGCCGGGCACGGACGCCGCCACGCTCGCCCCGTCGATACCGCCGTTCTGCACTCCCTGGGCGCCCATCGCGCGGGCCAAGGCCACGCAACGAGCCTCCAGGTATCCCATGGACTTTCCTTCGGCATATCCCATCAGGACCTCGGACCCGGCCCCGCTGGAGACCCGCATCTTGATCCCACGGGAGGCGTACCCGGACACCAGGAACGCCTTGGACCAGGGGGTGTCGTCGCCGTCCACGAACACCCGTTCCGTCCCGTACAGGCTGACCGTCTCGGCGTAGGACACGAGCCCGCGCATGCCGAGCTTCAGTTCGAGACCTTCCTCGACCGCGCACTGGGTGAGCGCGCCGGCGGCGGGCACCTGGGAACCGATCAGCAGAGCCATCGCGACGGCGGGGGCATCATGGAGCACCGGCACGGTGGTCTCCAGCTCGCGGAACCCGAACGCCACGGCGGTGGCCGCGTCCGCCGCGATCAGCAGCGGGTCGTCCATGCGGTTGGTCACGTGCGCCTGGTTCGCGGGAGTACGACGCACCCGCATTTTCATGATCGCCATCTGCATCTCGACCGGCTTCAGCCCGGCCAGAACACGTGCGATCTTGGCCGGTGTCATGCCGGAGGTCAGCCTGACGACCTCGTCACGCGGCGTCGCGCTGTCGACGAGGAGCCTGGCCAGCTCCCGTTCGTCCATCGCCATCACCTCGGGCGCGACGGCCAGGTCCAGGCCGTGCCGGGCGATGAAGTGGTCGATGCTGTCGAACTCCTCGACCGTACGGCCGTCCATCTCCACCACGACACCGTCCCGGACGCGGATGCCGGGCTCGGGGTCGTGCGGTGAGCTGAACGACATCAGGCCGAGGTCCGGATTCTCGGTGGAGAAGCCGTCGAGGTTCACCCGCTGGGCGTCCATCATCCGGAACCGCCCCGAACGCTGCTCTGGAGCCGTCATCGCCGCACTCTCTCGGGTTGAGGATCGGCGACCCGCGCCTGACCGCCGGACGGGGTGCCCGACGCGGGCGACCCGCCGCCTCGCGCGGGCGGCTCCTGCGCGGACTCCTCGGGTATCGCGCCCGCCGTGCTCCGGCCGCGCCTGGTCAGTACGAACAGCGCGAGCAGCAGCGCGAGGAGAGTCACCAGGATCAGCACGCTGGCGATGGCGTTGATGGCCGGGCTGACGCCACGCCGGATCGAGGAGAACAGCAGGATGGGAAGCGTCTGGGACTGCCCCCGGGTGAAGAACGCGATGATGAAGTCGTCGAACGCGAACGTGAAGGCGAGGATGAACCCGCCGAAGATCGCCGACCCCAGTTGCGGCAGCGTGACCTGGAAGAGCGTCCGCAGCGGCGGCGCGTAGAGGTCCGCGCTGGCGTTGCGCAGGCTCGCGTCCATCTGCGCGATCCGCGCCTTGAGCACGATCATCACCACCGCGATGCCGAACACCGACTCGCCCGCGATCACGCTGATCTTGCCGAGCCCCAGCTCGGGCGGCGTGTCCCCGGGCCACAGGTACGCCAGCCACGGGTTGAGCCAGTCGGCGAAGGTGACGAAGGCCAGCAGCAGCGACAGCCCCAGCACGATCGCGGGGATCACCACCGCGACGTACGTCATCATCTCGATGGTGCGTTGCGCCCTCGGCCTCAGCCCGGTCACCCCGATCGCCGCCGCCGTGCCGAACAGCGTTGCGATCACCGCCGAGGCGGTGGAGATCTGCAGGCTGTTGCGCAGCGCCTCCAGGATGAAGGGATCGGTCCACGCCTGCTCGTACCAGGTCAGCGACAGCCCTTCGAGCTGGGTCACGTGCCGTCCGGAGTTGAAGCTGAAGACGACGACCACGGCGATCGGCACGAACAGGAACAGATACACCAGCAGCGCGTAGCCGGAGAGCAGGCGATCGAACCTGGCGGTCTTCACAGCACCCCCTCGGTGGGAAGCGGTCCGGCCAGCCTCCGGGTGAGCCTGGAGTAGCCCACCACGACGAAGCTCATGAGGAGGATGAACGACCCGGCGAGGGCGGCACCCAGCGGCCAGTTACGCGACTGCAGGAACAGGTCGGCGAGAGCGTTGCCGAGGAAGTACGAGCGTCCTCCGCCCAGCAGGACGGGGATCAGGTACTCCCCCATCACGGGGATGAACACGAGCAGACAGCCGCTGAGCACCCCCGGAGCCGACAGCGGAAGCGTCACCTGCCGGAAGGTCGCCAGCCGATCCGCGCCGAGATCCTTCGACGCCGCCCGCAGCGAGGGGTCGATCCGCTCAAGGGAGACGTAGATCGGCAGCAGCATCAGCGGCAGGTAGTTGTAGACGATGCCGATCACGATCGCGAACGGCGTGTTCAGCAGGCGCAGGTCGTCGGCCAAGCCCAGCGTCGACAGCACCTCGGGGATGCCGTTGTTGCCGAGCAGGAAGATCCAGGCGTAGGTCCGGATCAGCATGCTGGTCCAGAACGGGACGATGATCAGCGCGAGCAGCACCATCCTCATGCGGCCGGCCTTCATCGCGAGGTAGTAGGCCAGCGGATAGGCCACCACCAGCGTCACCGCGGTCCCGATCAGGCTGAACCGCACGGTGTTCAGGATCGGGACCAGCCGGGTCTCCAGCTCGCCGTAGTTGGCCAGCGTGAACCCCGGCAGGTAGCCGCCGCCCGGCCCCCGCACCCCGACGGACACGACGAACAGCACCACGAGAGGGGCGATCATGAACAGCAGGAACCACAGCACGGCGGGACCGGCCGCGACGGCCGAGCTCCGGCCCCGTCGAGCTGTGGACGTCATGGTCTTACGGCTCACGACGACTTGATCCTCGCCCAGGTTTCGGCGCGCAGCGGGCTGTTGTACGTCTCGGCGGTGGCGAAGGAGAGCGGCGCGATGGTCTCCTCGGCCGGGTAGATGACCGGGTTGTCCCGGACGGCGGCGTCGACCATCGCGGTCACCGCCGGGTCGGCATGCGGATACAGCGAGAAGTTGATGTTGTCGGCGGCGTTCTGGGGCTGGTGGATGAACTTGAGGAACGCCCAGGCCGCTTCGGCGTGCGGGGCGTCCTTCGGCACCGACCAGTTGTCGCTCCAGATCTCACCGCCGTCCTTGCCGATCACGTACTTGAACGCGGGATTGTCGCGGACCACCTGCACCCCGTCGCCCGTCCAGGCGATCGACATCCAGGTGTCCCCGTTGCGCAGGCCCGGCTGGGTGTCGCTGCTGATGGCGAAGAGCTTCGACTTGATGCTCTTGAGGAACTTCTCGACCTCGCCGAGCCCCTTCTCGTCGCCGACGTTGAAGTCCAGGCCCAGGCTGACCGCGGCCGACCCGATCGAGGAGATCTGGTGGTCGACGATCAGGGCCCTGCGGTCGAGGGTCGGAGCCAGCTTGAAGAACTCGGCCCAGCTCGACAGCTCGGAGCCCAGCTCCTCAGAGAAGATCATCCCGGTGGTGCCCCAGTGCTTGGGGAGCGTGAACTTGTTGCCCGGGTCGAACTCCTGGTCGACGACCGCCTTGTTCCACCCGGAGACGTCGACCTCGATCTTGTCGTAGTCGAGGGGCTGGAGCAGCCCGCTCTGGATCCAGCCGGGGATCGCGTACTGGCTGGGAACGGCCACGTCGATGCCGGAGTTGCCGGCGCGGAGCAGCGCCTCCATCTCCTCCGTCGAGCCGAACACCTGCACGTTGACGCGGACGCCCGTCTCGTCGGTGAACCGCTGGAGCACGGCGGGGTCGTCGTAGTTCGGCCACGTCGCGAGGTTCAGCGTCGAGCCGAGCTCGCCGCTCTTGGCGGCGGTCCCGGTGTTCGAGGCCGTGGTCGGCGGCGCGCAGGCCGACAGCGAGGCGCCGGCCCCCGCGGCCAGGCTGCCGTAACCGAGGAGTCGCATGAGACTGCGGCGGGAGATCGCGTTGGGGGATGGCATGGGCACTCCTTAGGACTTCGCGGCGGAATTCCACGTGGGCACGACTCGGGCGTCTCTCGAATTCCAGCCGACGACCACCGCGCCGCCCGATTGGAAATCGATCTCGTGGGCGGTGCCGGCCAGCGGAATGCGCACCTTCACCGCGCCGATCGTCTGCGTCCGCACCGTGCAGTCGACCTGGTCCCCGTGAAAACTGAATGCCTCCACCACACCGGTGGCCGTGCATTCGGCGGCCTTGCTGTCATCGCTGTCCGGCGCGAACAGGCGCAGGCGTTCGGGACGCAGCGCCAGCCGGACGTCCTGGCCGGAATTCAGATCCGCCGTGGCGATGCCGGAGAAAGTCCCGGCCTCCGTCTCGACCTGAGTGAGGTCGTCGGAAACGCCCGCCACGGTCCCCGCGACGAAATTCATCGTGCCGATGAAACCCGCCACCCACGAGTCCGCCGGCCGATCGTACAAGTCCATGGGGGTGGTGTCCTGCACGATCTCGCCCTCGCGCATCACCGCGATGCGGTCGGCCATCGACAGGGCCTCCCCCTGGTCGTGGGTGACGAAGATGAAGGAGATGCCGAGCCTGGACTGCAGGGACTTGAGCTCGGCCTGCATGTCGACGCGGAGCTTGGCGTCCAGCGCCGACAGCGGCTCGTCCAGCAGCAGGACCGACGGGTGGGCGACCAGCGCCCGCGCGAGAGCCACCCGCTGCTGCTGTCCCCCGCTCAGCTCCGACGGCCGCCGCCGCGGCAGGTGGTCCAGCTGCACGAGCTGGAGAGCCGCGTTGACCCGCGACTCGATCTCGGACTTCGCGATCCGGGGCCGCTGCTGGCGCAGCGCGTATCCCACATTCTTCGCCACATCCATATGCGGGAACAGCGCGTAATGCTGGAAGACGGTATTCAACGGCCGCCGGAATGCGGGCATGTCCGTGATCTCACCCGGACCGAGATGTATTTCTCCGGCCGACGGCGACTCGAATCCCGCCAGCATCTTGAGCAGCGTGGTCTTTCCGCACCCCGAGGGGCCGAGTAGGGCGAAGAACGTGCCCGGCTCGAGGGAGAAACTAACGTTGGAGACAGCACGCACGTCACCGTATGCTTTGCTCAATCCCACAACGCGAAGAAAACCCTCGGCAACCTGTTCGTCATTGGTTACCGCAGTCACGCAGACCTCCGTATCAGGCCTGCCGCCCGCCGGTTTCCCTCGCACATTTCCGTGGGGGACCGGTAAGCGGCACGTGCCCCGGAGCATGCCGCGCGCCGCGAACGGCGGTCAACGACTGCACTCGCTTTCCAACACCTTGTTGGTCACCGGCGCGCGTCTTTCAGCCACTTTGAAGCCATTTCAAGATCATGCCTGGACCGTGCGCGGGGCGAAGGCCTTCCGGCTGTGCGCGAGCGCTTCTCGTACGGCTGGATTGTGGGTGTTCTTCCAGACCAGGGCGAGCATGGCGGGCTGGTCGACGTCGTCGATGACGCGGGCGGCGAGCCGGTCGCGGTGGTGCGCGGCCATCGACTCGCTGAGGATGCCGACGCCGAGCCCGCGCGCGGCCAGGTCGGCGACGGCGTCCCCGGCACTGGCCTGGAACGCGATCACCGGCCGGCGGTCTCTCGCCGCGCAGGCCCGGTCGAACACGGCCCGCAGGCCGGTGCCCTCCGGCATGCAGACGATCGGGTACGCGGTCAGCTCGTCCAGCGTGACCCGCTCCCGGTCCGCGAGGGGATGGCCGGGGGGCACCGCCGCGACGAGGCGTTCCCTGGTGATCGTCATCGTGTGGAGCCCGTCGTGCTCGCCGGTCTCCGTCCCGATGAGGGCCAGGTCGATCGTCCCGGTTCGTACGCTCTCGGCTAGCCAGTCGGAGTTGCCCTCCAGCAGCGAGATCTCCACTCCCGGGTGCGCCCGGTGGAAGGCGGCGAGGGCGTCGAACAGCGGGGTGACGGTGCAGCCGATGACCATGCCGACGGTGAGCCTGCCCTGGATCAGGCCGGTCACCTCCCCCACTGCCTGCTTGACGGCGTTAGAGGCGGCGAGGGCGGCGCGGGCGTGTTCGAGCGCGGCCTTGCCGGCGACGGTGAGGGTGACGGTGCGGGTGTGCCTTTCGAAGAGCTCGGCGCCGAGTTCGCGTTCGAGCTGGCGGATCTGGGCGCTGACGCCGGACTGGCTGATGTGGACGCGCTCGGCGGCTCTGGTGAAGTTGCGCTCTTCGGCGACGGCTATGAAGTACTCGAGCTGCCGGAGTTCCATAAGCGTTGATTCTAGTTTCGGCGAGGCCTACCTGTTGGGCTTCTAGCGGGCCTGTTCATGGCGCCGGTCCTTGCCCTCAGAACCATCTCGCGACGACGCCGACGACGATCCCCACGAGTCCCACTGCGGCGACCGCTGCCGCGTTGCGCAAGCGGAAGACCCGAAGCCTCAGGGCCATCCCCGCCGCGGTGATGAAGATCAAGCCGATGGAGACGTGGGGAAGCGCTGCCAGAGCGCCCTGCACTCCCCGGAACCCTGCCCGGTCACGCCCGCTGGTGATCTGAGCAGGATAGACGCGGCCGGGCTCGCCCCAGGAGAAGGCGCCGACCGCCGCCACCTTGTCGCCGGTGGCCTCGTACACGAAGTCGCCCGTGCACACCTGCCTGCCGTACCTGCTGGACTCCAGGTCGTGGCACTCCTGAACGGTCAAGGTTCCCGGAGCGCCGGTGAGACCGGTCGCCAATCCGATGTCGACCAGTGCGGGGACAGTGGCCGTCAGAGTCCATCCCACCGCCGCGACCATCGTGGCGACGACCAGGACGACCATGGTGAACATCGACTCGCCGGAGGCGTCGGAACGAGAGGGCATGGTGTCACTGTGGAGTGGTGGATTTGCGACTCACTTGGAAACCACTGGGCCATGCGGTCACCGGGTCCACGCATGTCCGACGGCCTGCGCCCGGTCCGTCACCTCGCCCACCGCCTGGCGGCAGGCGATCCGCATTCGTCCCTTCCGAGCGTGTTCAGGCCAGGTGGCCTTGGCCGGGGAGCGACCTGCTCCACTCCGCTGTGCGGCGGAGCAAGGTCACGGCGGTGGGCAGCGGATCGGCGCCGAGGACGCACGCGTGGAAGGCGTGCGGCATGCCGTCGTAGATGTCGAGGCTCACCGTTCCCGCCGCGTCGGACACCGCTTCCGCGAACCGCCGCGCGTCATCGAGGAGAACTTCCTTCGAACCGGCCACGACCAGCAGCGGCGGCAGTCCGCGAAGGTCACCGTGGAGCGGGGATTGAGGTCCCTGATCTGGCCTGGCCCCGGCCAGGTACTGCGTGCGGACGTGGTCGAGCACGGCCCGGTCGACGACGTCCTGGCCGTCGTTGGCGCCGATCGAGGGGCTGGACAGCGTGAGGTCGGTCTGCGGGGAGACGGCCAGCGCTCCAGCGGGCAGGGCGTCGCCGGCCTCTTTCAGCACGAGCAGCGCCGACAGCACGAGCGTGGCGCCTGCGGACTCACCGGCCAGGATGATCCGGGAGGCGGGCACATCCTGGGCGAGCAGACTCCGGTAGACGGTCACCACGTCATCGAGGGCGGCCGGATAGCGATGGGCGGGGGCGAGGCGGTAATCCACGGCCAGGACGGGACGGTCGGTCGCCTGGGAGAGGCGGTAGGCCATGATCTGTTCCAGGTGGGGGTTCGTGTACTCGAAACCGCCTCCATGGACGTAGACCGTAACCCCCGCCTCGGCGGTCGGCGACCGTGGAGCGGTGACCCAGGTGGTGGGAACGCCGCCGGTGTGCGGCAGCAGCGCGGCGCGGTCGGCGTCGGCCGGGAGGACGGGAGGCTGCGACAGCATGGCGCCGATCTCGGCCAGGAGCTCGGCTGCGGCGTCAGGGGCGGCGGGGATGTGGGTAAGGTTCACGAATGGGTCCTTCGCACGGTCGAGGGGAGACACGTCGTACCGGCTGCAGCCAGATCACCACGAGGTGCTTGTGCCATGGCCGGCGACAAAGAGACCGGTTCGGCGGTCAGTCATCCGGCATCCGGGAATGTCGCGATGGCGGTGCTCAGCACCGTCAGTGCAGGAGTTGCGCGGGCGTGGCCAGGATCAGATGCGACCGGTGAACTGAGACGTCACGAGATCAACCCCCTGATACGACGCCTCCATGCAGCCGGCGTTCTCCTCACCGGCGTCACGCGACGCGGAGATCATTACAGCCCGCCCCCCCGAGGGCTGTCAAACGTCGCCGACGCCGGCTTGACGGGTGATCCTGAGAGTGATGAGATCCGTCGTCAGCGCCGCGGTGTATCCGGCAAGCAGGCCGCCGAGGACATGGAGGCGCCGGACCATGGGATCCCTATGGGAACATCCACCCCTGACGAACGCCTCAGAGCGTTCGGCAACCAGTTGATCAACGTGCATGAATGGCTCCGCGAAGAGCTGGCCAAGCTGCGCGCCGACGTCGAGGCCCACTTGGCGGGCCGCGCCGCACTGCCCCGGGCACTGCCGGCTCACTGCCTGGCGTTCTGCTCGGCGCTGGAACGTCACCACACCGGCGAGGACGCCGTCGCGTTCCCCGTGCTGGGCGAGCGGTTTCCCCCGCTGCGGCCGGTGCTTGAGGAGCTGACACGCGATCACCGACTTGTCAGCGACATCCTGCGCCGCCTGCGGGACCTCCTCGACGGTCTCGGTGACGAAGGTGCCGTCGAGCCCCGGCAGGTGCAGGCCGAGTTCGACGGCCTGGCAGCCCTCCTGGAGTCACATTTCACCTACGAGGAGCGGAAGATCGTCGCAGCTCTCAACGCGCTGGCCATCACCGGCTGGGACGACACATCGCCCGACTTCCTGCTCACCGTCCCCGTCGAGCCGGACATCGGACGCGATGCGCAGCGATGAGTCCGCCGGCGCCCAGAGGTCTACCTCTCGATCGAGACAACCAACGCATCGGGAGTAAGGGAATGGGCCTCATCCACATCGAACTGTTCGCCACCCTCGACCTCGTCGGGCAGTCGCCCGGCAGCCCCGACGAGGACCCGGTGGGGTTCCCGTTCGGCGGGTGGCAGGCGCCCCTGCTGGAAGAGGCCACAGGGGCGCAGGTCTCCGCCGCGTACGAGGGCACGGACGCGCTCCTGCTCGGCCGGCGGACCTACGACATCTTCGCCGCCTACTGGCCGCACCAGGAGGGCGAGATCGCCACGCTGTTCAACAGCGTCCCGAAGTACGTGGCCTCCCGCGGCACGCCCGACCTCTCGTGGGCCGGGTCCACGCGGCTCGGCCCGGACCTGGCCGGCGCGGTGCGTGAGATCCGCGACCGGCACGAGCACGTGAAGGTCGTCGGGAGCCTGAACCTGGTGCAGACCCTCCTGCGCGAGAAGCTCTTCGACCGTCTCGACCTCTGGGTGCACCCCATCGTGCTCGGCGTCGGCAAGAAGGTGTTCGACGGCGGCGCGGTGCCCACGAACGTCACACTCCTCGAACCGCCGGCGGCCGGTCCGAAGGGGACCGTGTACCTGCGCTACGGGCTCGCCGACGGCACGCCTGAGACAGGGGACATGAGCCGCGTTTCATAAGTGCTGATTCTGGCTTCGATCAGAACCAGCTGTTGGACTTCTGGTTGGAGGGGTGGGGATGCTGGAGGCATGAGTGCATACGAGAAGGCCATGCGACCCGAAGACATCACCCGGCTGTTCGTCGAGCGGTCCAACGCCGGGGACGCGGCCGGGGTCGCCGCCCTCTATGAGGAGGACGCGGTGCTGGCGTACCCGCCGGGGAGCCAGACCGTGGGGCGGGAGGCGATCCGCGAGCTGTGGTCGAAGGTGCTGGCCGGGCGCCCCCGCTTCTCACCGGAGGAGCCGTTGCCCACGTTGATCAGCGGCGACATCGCCCTGACCTCGACGCCGCCCAAGGACGGTTCCGGCGCTCGCGCGCAGGTGGTCCGGCGTCAGGCCGACGGGAGCTGGCTGCGGGTGCTCGACCAGCCCGAATTCGTGCCGCCGGGCCGCTCCTAGGACGGGCGAGGGGCGCGGCGGTCCTGGCGCTGGGCGAGTTCTTCGTCGTCCACCAGCGTGAGCATCGGCTTGCCGGGCTCACACAGCATGGTGACGGTGAAGCGGAGCCGGACGTCGTCGCGGTGGTTGCCGTCCTGGTAGTGGATGACGTCGCCGCCCGGCTCCCAGAACACCTCACCGGCCCGCAGGACCCGCTCCGGCTCGCCTTCCAGCTCGAACAGCATCTCGCCTTCCAGCACGTAGCCGAACGCCGGGCCGGAGTGGCGGTGCGGCGGGGTGCCGGGGTCGCCGGGCGGGAACTCGATGACCACGGTCATCACGTGCGCCCCCTCCGGGATGAAGGGCGGCTCGACCTCCTGCAGCATGGTGAGCGCCGTCTGCCAGGCGGGCTTGGCCTCGGACATGGGACCTATCTCCAGTCTCGGTAGCGGATCTCGCCGAGGGTGGCGCCGTCATCCGGCACCAGCGACCTCTCGCGCAGCTCGGCTCCGAAGTAGTGCGCGTGCGGGTCGGTGACCACCTCACGCGGATCACCCCAGGAGGCGAGCGCCTCCCGGAAGAACTCGTCCATCCGGACCTGCTCGGGCCCCGCCACGTCGACCCTGCCGTTCGACGGCTCCCCCACCGAGACCCGGCCGACCGCCCGCGCTACGTCGTCACCCGCGATGGGCTGGAAGAGCACGGGCGCCATCCGCACCTTGCCGCCGTCCGTGGCCTCGTCGGCGATGCTCGGGACGAACTCGAAGAACTGGGTGGCGCGTACGAGCGAGAACGGGATCGACGCCTCCTCGATCAGCTTCTCCTGGGCGGCCTTCGCCTGGAAGTACGGGCGCGCCGGCGGGCGATCCGCGCCCACGATCGACAGCACGACATGGTGGCCGACGCCGGCCTCCGCCTCCGCGGCGAGCAGGTTGCGGGTGGAAGTGTCGAAGAACTCCCGTACGGCGGCTTCCTCGAAGGAGGCGGACTTCGATACGTCGACCACCACGGACGCGCCCTCCAGCGCCTCGGCCAGGCCTTCGCCGGTGAGGGCGTTCACACCGGTGCTCGGGGATGCCGGTACCGCCTCGTGGCCGCGTTCTTCGAGCTTGGCCACGAGCTTCGAGCCGATCAGACCGGTTCCGCCTACTACGACGATCTTCATTCCTGACCCTTCCCTGTGCCCTTGGCCTGGCGGCTGCCGGTTAGGACAGGACGGCTTCCTGGCCTGAGTTGCTTTGGACCTCGTCTTTGAGCGTCCCTCGTGGCGTCTCTGTTGCCACGTACAGGGCGGCAAACTTTCAGCAACCGTCGAAAGCGTCCCTGTCTGTGGGGGTTCGTCGGCCCGCTTGCATCACCGAGCGCGGCCGGTCACGATCTGCAGCCACAGTTCCTCGGTCGCGCTGGCGGACGTCCAGGCGCTTTCCACGATGTCCCCGAGGCCTTTGGCGGGGAGGCGCCGGACGAACCACAGGCCGGCGGCTGTGCAGAGCTCGAACGCCGGGTAGGTGCAGGCACAGGTGTGGCCGCGGACTCGCAGCCGGTCCGCTCTGGGAAGGCTCTTTGCCCAGTCCACCCGTATGGCGTCGGCGCGGGGTGTGGGTACGTGGAGGCCGAGGCACTCTGGGTCCAGCGGCGGACGGCTCACGGCGTCACCGCCAGGCGGCCCTGTTCCTGGAGCAGCGATACGAAGGTGTATGCGTCCTCCGCGCTCACCGTCTGCCGCAGGCCCTGGTCGATGTCGGCGTTCCGGAGGTGGACGCCGCGGCGAGTGCCGTAGAACACGCCTGCGTCGCTACGGAAGATCGACCAGGCGGGGAAGGCCGCGCGAAGAATGTCGAGGTCATAGGGAGGTGGCGTCATGGCTTGAGCGTACGAGGATCGAGCAGAGCCTGTCTACCCCTAGGGGTCACTAGCGATCCCAATGGATCCCTTGAGGCAAATAAATACCCTTCTCGCTCCCTTCCTACCATTAGAGCTGTGATGGAGTTCGAGCCTGACCGCCCTCGCTGGCAACAGATCGCGGACGTCCTCCGTGCGCGCATCTCGACCGGGGAGTACCCGCCCAAGTATCTGGTGTCGGAGGTGCGTCTGGTCCAGGAATTCGGCGTAGCCCGCGACACCATCCGCAAGGCGACCCGTCAGTTGCGAGAAGAGGGACTGATCTACACCGTGCCCAACCTCGGCAGCTTCGTCAGCCCGTCCAGCGAAGCCCAGCCCGCTGCCGAGTAGGCAGAGGCAGTCGCCGACCACCGTCCGGCGCCGAAAGGCTGTGTGACGGAGAAATCGCCCCATAAGCTGTCACCGTGGGACTCGCGGATCTTCGTCGTGAAATGATCCTTACCGCGATCGCGGAGTACGACTCGGTAGGGCGGGACGCCTTCCTGGAGCGGTACGAGTACTGGCCGGCGCGGGGTACTTCCTCGTTCTTGAGGGCCGACGCTACGACTCGAAGGCGATTGCGGGAGCAGCCCACTGCGGGGTCACCGGGCGGCCTCTCCGACCCAGCGACTTCTCCGGCGGCCGGGTAACCGTGGCTCGCCAGCTCATCCGTTTCGGATTCGAAGTCGCCGCTCCGGGCTTGGAAATCGCACAGCACACGATCGAGGATTTGCTCCTGCAGGTCGGCTCGCTCCGCACCGACACGTCAAGGCTGACAGGCCAGCCACGTCGGCACCAGGCGCTGACTCTGTTATCCGGACAGGCCCAGCCCGACTGGAGAGCCGGTCACGGACAGCCGTCGGGATCGGAGCGTTGATTACCCGGTTCGGCCATCCCTCTTTCCGGCTGGCCACCACCATCGAGACCTGGCGGCCCCAGATCCTCGCGTTCATCCACACCGGCATCACCAACGCCGACTCTAAAGGCACCAACCGTGTCATAAAAACCGTCGCCCGCGACACCCACGGCTTCCGCAATCCGGAGAACCAACGACTACGCAGTCGCTGCGCCACCACCCGCCGCGCCCGGGGCACCTCAACCCCGTCTCAATTCGAAGAGCCTTGATCGTGGACGGCATGCCGGGCGGCGAGAAGCTGCATCCGGACGAGCAGGTACGCCGGTACTGCGAGTGTTGCTCCCGCTGGAAACCCGCGGCTTCACAGTGCCGGACGACCTCCGGGGTATCGATGCCTGCACCGCCCTGGGTCGGCTCGAAACCCGGGCCACCCGCGCCATCAACGCCCAGACCGTTGACGACCTGTTCGACGAGCAGCAATAGCTCGGTCAACCGCGGGCGGGCGTGCGGAAGACCTGGCGGACGTGCCAGCCGATGTGGTCCGGCTTGACCGCGTCCAGGCCCGGCTGGGGTTCCCGGGCCTGGCGTCCGGCCAGGGAGAGGACCATGTCGCGGGATGCCTGCGAGCGGCCCACGTACCTGGCCGAGACGGTGATGGTCCGGCCCTGTGTCAGCCCGAGGACGCCCTTGTCGAACAGTTTGTGGTGGATCGCGCACAGGCACAGGCCATTGGCCAGGTCGTCCGGGCCGTCGAAGGCCCACCAGCGGACGTGCGCCGCGTCGAGGCCCACCGCCGTGCCGTCCAGCCAGCCGTCGTACGAGCAGAACGCGCAGCAGTACTCGTACGCCATCAGCACCTGATCGCGGAACCCGGGGCCGCGGCGGACGGGCGGTGGCTTCCTGGCCTCGCCGGTGATCTCCGCCGTCTCCAGGTCCAGGCCGGCCAGCATGCAGAGGTCGGTGTGCAGGGACGGAGCGAAGTTGGCGTCGAGAAGGTAGCGGGCGATCCGTCCCAGCAGGCCGGGTTCCTCCGACAGGGCGCGGGCCAGGTCGGGGTGGAGGCGGCCGCTGGCCTGGCTGTCGCGCAATCTGCCCAGTTCGGGGCCGGGGCTGCCCGGGCCGTGCAGGGTCTCGACCAGCCAGAGGCCGTCGCTGGTCAGGTGGTGGAACGGGTAGCCGGGGCTGGTGTCGCGGGGCGGGCCGTACTCCTTGAGCAGGGTCTTGAGCTCGGCCTCCGCGGCGCTGAAGGGGATCGGCCGGTTGCCGTGGCGTTGGAAGCGGCCCAGGGCGTACAGGAGGAGGAGCGGCTTGTGCGGGGCGCGCTCGCCGCCCCGCGTCCAGCGCCGGATCTCGGCGACCCGCTCGATCCAGTCCACGATCGTCAGTGTAGGGCGATCTTCCGGTTCTCGAAGGATGTGGAGGCATTCGACCATCACCGGCGAGATCAGTGGCTGGGAAGAGCAAGCTTCAGGCGGAGTGCCTCCACTCCACCCCCGGCAGGTCTTGCAGCATGCCATCGAGACGGCGCAGCATGACTGCCCGCTCTTCGGTGGCCACGCCGATTCGGTGGAAAGACAATCCGCCGGCGGCGAGCTCTTCTTCGAGCCGCGACTGCGCCTCCGCCGCGACCGTGAAGACGAGCTGGAAGTCGACGGAATCCCCCAGAACCATCGCCACGGGATCGGCGCCTCCGAGCTTGGCCACCTCGGCCACCACGTCCGCGATGGGGAGCGTATCCTCCTCGACGAGGAATCCCACTCCGCTCAAGGTGGCGATCGTCTGTATTCCAGCCTTAAGCCCGTCTGATGAGTCCTGGCAGCTGGTGACCACGCCGCTGCGGCTGAGACACCGGCCGTGCCGGACAAGCGCTTTCGGGCGTTTCCAAGCACCGATCAGCTCCTCTTCCATGCCGTCGCGCCTGGTTGCACCCGTACTCGCCATCTTGCTGAAGTACAGTTGTGCGGCTGCGGCAATCCCAGTGGGGCCGGTGATGTACAGCAGGTCTCCGGGGCGTGCACCGTTTCTACGCAACGACCGTCCCGGCTCGACCACACCCATCGCGCTGGCGGAAAGAATCAGACGCTCGGCAGTGCCGATGTCACCGCCGACATTGGGGGCTCCGACGCTTGCGCAGGCATCCCGGACACCCTCCATGACCTGGCTGAATACGTCATCCGGCATGTGTTTGGGGTATCGGATCACAGATAGTAGGGCTATCGGATGGGCGCCCATGGCGGCGATGTCACTGAAGTTCGCGATTGCCAGGTAGTAGCCGATGTCATATTCGTTCAGGTGGCCGAGCTCGTAAAGTTGGAACTTGGGACCACGGACATAGTCGGATCCCAGAACCAACTCTTGGTCTCCCAGCAGCCCGAACACTGCACAGTCGTCCTGTGCAGGAACACCCGCCAGCAATCGAGTGCTGCTACCGTTGTCGAGCCGGCTGGACCAGCCACGTGCCTGGTCAGCGAACAACGGGTGGATGATCTCCGCGAGACGTGTCGGCTCGTCGGAAGCAGCTTTGACTTCCACCATGCTTCTCCCCGTAGGATTCGAACTTATGTGATAAGCCACCCCGCGGTCAGGTTCATCGTGGCGTGCAGTATATCTTTGCGGACGACCACTGCATAGTCCCACTCCGGATCCGGTATGCCCAGAAGTCGTCCCGCTACGGAACGTAAATACTGCCTTCGCAAATCACGCCTGGGATTATATATATAAGACCGAGACCTGTCCGCACAATAGAAATACGGCGAGCCGCCCTCACCGAACTTCGCGAGCGCACTGATTCCGCCCAGCTCGCTGCATGCAAGGCCGTCTTCCGATATCTCCTTATGGACGGCTTCCCATTCAAGGGGTAACACATGCAAGTGCGCATGACTGATGCAGGCACCGTGATCCATCTCAAGTGAAGATCCGTGTTCCAGGATGACCGGCTCACGAATGCTCTCTGCGTAGAGGTCGAAGATGCGACCGAGAGCGCGCTCCACCTCCGCACAGTACTCTTTGACAACTTCCGCGAAGCTCACATAGTGGCCATTCGGCACAAGCAGAAGGTGGCCCACGCACAATGGCGACATATCAACCAACAGTGCTAGATTTTCACTCCGTGAAATGATCCGCTCAGATGGATCACCGCCGTAGACTCTCTTGAACGCGGTATCAGCCCTCCCGGACAACTCCTGACAAAAGTCAGCACCCGAGCATGAACCGTCCATAGAGGTATGCATACCGCCCTCGACCCAGAGTTTAGGACGACACCTTTCCGACCCGCAAGGATGACCCAAAGCAGAGTTACTGGGATTCAATGCCATAATACTTCACCAGCACATCTGACCAAGAGCAGAAACGAGTGCACTGGAACGGCAGGCGATTGTGCGATTGGCAACCGCGCGGACCGCAGACCGGAGCGTCCTGCTCATGGCCACGCTGGCGCTCGCTGGAAAGCAATATGGCTATCCTTCCGCCGCTACCTGGCAGTTCATCACGGCCGAGCACCCGTACATCCTGGTGACTCTCATCGCGGTGGTCGGCATCTTCGGCGTCCTGACACCCTTCGAAGCGCTCACGCACAGGATCCGGGTCCAACGCCAAGTGGTCATCCGGGGCCAGATTCTCACCACGTTCGGCCAGCTTCTCGAAGTCACCTCAAAAGTCCGGCCCGCGCTGGCCCCCAGCGATCCGGCGCTTCACGTGTGGCAGCGAAGGCGTACTCTCCGCCATCCTGCGGGCGAGCTTGTCCGGATCGCTACGTATCGGCTGGGCTCCACGCCCATGACCCGCTCTCTCCGACCGGCACGCGGCATAGGCGTCGTCGGGTTGTGCTGGAAGCGCAACCATGAGGTCGGGTTGAACATCTTGGATCTTGCCCAACACCTGACGGACGAGAGCAAGTTCGCGAATTACCGTCAGCAGAACGGTCCGGACGCCGTGATGGGCTTCTCATGGCCGGATTTCGAGCGATACAGGCACCGAGGTGCTGTTTTCGCCAGCCCTGTCAGAAATGGCAGGTCCAAGTTCATCGGATGCGTGAGCTTCGACGCGAGCCATGGCTATGATCAGCTTGACTGTGCCCGAACCTGGCATGAGCTGAACTCTCTTTGCCACCTACTCGGCCAAGACGAACTGGAACATGTCTGAAGCACTGGAAACGTCCACGAACACATCAGTGGAAACGGTCATCAGAATCACCACGCAAACTTATAGCCAGAAGGCTCAAGAATATGCGACGGCCACAGGAGACTATGCAAGTTACCCGGGGCTCGAAGCCGAGGTGCTCTCATTCGCGGACATGGCGCCTGCGCGTCTGCCTCTGCTCGACCTCGGGTGTGGGCCCGGCCGTGATGCCCATCGTATAGCGGCGCTCGGTAGGAAGGTCATCGCCGGCGATATCAGCCTCAGCATGCTTCGATGCGCTCGGCGGCGTGCGGAGGCCGATAACGCGCCCAGCGTGCCTTACATGGCCTTCGATGCGCTACGGCTTCCCTTCCGCGCAGGCGCCGTTGGTGGCGTCTGGGCATCAGGCAGTTTGCTTCACCTCCCCTCGTCCGTGATTCCCCGAGCCCTGTCTGAAATCCTTCGCGTGCTGGCGCCAGGAGGTGTGGCAGCCATCAGCATGCAGTCAGGAACGGGTGAAGGATGGCGCGACGGAGGGACCCTCAACGGCCGGCGATGGTTCACATTCGTACAGCCAGAGCACTTCTCCTCCGCTATGAGCTGTCTTGGATTCGATGACGTGCGGGTACGCCGAACGGGACGACACAACTGGTTCATAGCATGGGGCCGCTCGGCATAGCCTCATAGCCAACTGTCGGGCTCACAGTTGGGTGCCGCCTGGCGGATTCCGCCACGGGGGTCCTTGACGTCACCGAAGTAGCGTGGGATCAGATGAACGTGCAGGTGTTCGATCGATTGCCCTGCTGCCTTCCCCTCGTTGACGCCGATGGTGTATCCGTCCGGGGTGTCGTATTCTCTGATCAATTTGCTACGCGCCTCCCGAAGAAGAGCGTAGGCTTCCAGAACTTCGTGATCTGTCAGTTCAAAGAAGGACGCAACATGCCGTTTCGGAACGATCTCCACATGGCCCGCGACAGCGGGATAGTTGTCGTGCCGGGCAAAAAACGTAGTGTTTTCACACAGGATTCGATTGAGCTTCGGATCATGGCGAAGACAGAATATGCAATCGTCTTTCCAGGATTTATCCACCGTCGTCGCAACCCTCAGCTTGCGGGAGATCAGCCTAAATAGGTGGGCAAATCTGCTCATCATTGATATTCGAGGGTGTGATAGCCAGTAGCGGACAGCAAGGGCGTGCATAGAACCTCCTTGGATGTCCCCCACGGCTGTGGGGACCGAGTTCCTAGTGTGCACGAAATACAGTGATGGTGCGTAGTCACCAAGTGCTTTCGCTGGTCAGTGCCACTAACACACAGGTACTCGCTACCTCATGTGAAGCTATGTACTCGTTCCCTACAGATCGCATCCCGTATATGCCCTTTTGGCCGATTCCTCGATAAGGCGACGAGGACAGGCCCACAGCGATGCGGGTGGTGCCGCCAACGGCGAAGGACGGATACGGCTGCAGCCGCACCGGATCGCGGTGACCCGCTCGATCCAGTCCACGATCGTCAGTGTAGGGCGATCTTCCGGTTGTTGGAGGTCAGCAGATCTGCTCGCCGGGCTGGTGGGTTGATCACAGTCGGCTTCAAGCGGATCGCAAGGCACACGGCCTATCTCTAGAGGTGATCACATCACGTACCATCCCGGAGTTCCCTCATGCGCCTGCTCGCCTTCCTCGCCGTTCTGGCCCTCCCCCTCACCCTGGCCTCCCCGGCCGCGGCCGACCGCACGTCCTGGAAGTGGGGGACCGTGTACTCCGCTGACGCCAAGGCCAGCGCCTGGGGCAGGGTGACGGTGGGCCAGTCCGGTTTCGTCGTCTCCGGCAATGTGAGGGACATCCCCGGCAAGGCCTGTTCCTGGGCTATCGTCCGCGCCCAGAGCGCGAAGAACGGACGCTGGAAGACCCACGGCTTCTACTACTGCAAGCCCGGCGTCGGCACCTTCCGCCAGAGCTACGGGTACGTGCTGCAGATCAAGGTCCAAGTCTGCCGGGGCACCGCCAAGCAGCCCACCGGATCGTGCTCGAAGGAGAAGACCATCTTCACCCAGGGCAGTTAAGGCACTGGCCATCGGTGGTAGCGGGCGGCGCGGGCCTCGTCCTCGGTGCAGAAGAAGCGGCTGTCCAGTGGGGTCACTACGTAGAAGTCGCTGCCGGGCATCCGGTAGCTGTAGGCGGCGGCGAAGTTCGTGGCGACGAGCGGCAGGCCGCCGCACCTGATCACGTGGATCGGGAAGCTCGCCATGGCGGTGGTGAGCGGTGTGACGAGCGCGATCACGTACATCACCATCGCTGTGACGAGCGCCCGCAGCCAGTCGGGCGCGAGCCCGATCAGTGCGAGGGGGATCAGGCCCAGGATGTAGGCCAGTGCCAGCAGCACCAGGTACCAGCCCAGGAAAGCCGCTGGTTCGTGCAGCGACGAGGCCGCTACGGCCAGACCCGCCGTCGGGATGAACAGGAGGAACGCTGCCAGCCACGCACCCGCCACAGCGAATCGCTTCATATGGATATGACGGGTCGGGCCGGAGGTTCGTTCGGGTCGATCAGCCACGGGCGGGCGTCGGAGCCGGCACCCGCGTAAATAGGGCAACCGGGGTGGTTAAGGGCGCGGCCCGATGACCACTCAAGGTAGTTGATGTGTCACAATGAGTGTCATGCCGTCCCCCCGACATGACGCACTCATTCAGCTGTTCAAAGACCGGCCTGAGCTGGCAGTGGAGATCTTGCGCGACCTCAAGGGAGTGGAGATGCCCACCACTCCGCTGATCCGCGTCGAGGACAGTACGTTCAACACCCGTTTCTCGGGGGATCTCGAAGCCGATGTGGTCGTCGTCCTGGGACCACCCAACGAGCCCGCGCACGCCATCGTCGTGGAGATCCCGCACGACAAGTCCAAGGACCCGAAACAGCTCGCCCGCTATGCCACCGCACTGTGGCTGCTGCTGCGCTGCGACGTCACCGTCCTGGTCGTCTGCCCTGACCAAGGGGTCGCCGCCCACTACGCCACGCCGGTCGATTCCGGGCTGACCGGCTACCGCCTGCACCCCCACGTGCTGGGGCCGGACGACATCTCGATCATCACCGACGCCCACGAGGCGGTCATGGTCCACGGCATGAAATCCACCGCCTGGCCCGTCTACAGTCCCTTCGCGCGCGAACATTACGGCCGCGGCTTCAAAGACGGCCTAGCCCTAGTCGAAGCAGAGGGCAGGGTGGAAGAAGCCGCTCGGGTGGTGCTGCTCGTGCTCGAAACCCGTGGCTTCGCGCTTCCCGATGACATCCGGGCCTGCGTCACCGCCTGCACCGATCTCGACCAGCTCGAGACCTGGGCCACCCGTGCGGTCACCGCCCAAACCCTCGACGACCTGTTCGACGAGTTGGAAGACCCAGTCTGAGGACGAGCTGCCTAAGGGGCGCTGAGGGGTTCGCCCTCGTACGCCTCGTGCAGCATTCGTACGAAAGACGGCGCCTCAGGCAGAGAGGTCGAGGCGATCTGGTGTACAGGCACCCCCGGCGTCCACGAGTTCATGACCACGGCCCCGGCCAACGATGGCAGGTCGGCGAGCGTGATCTCCTGAACCCGTTGGGGGACGCCGAGCCGGTCCAACTGCCGGCGGACGATGGACATCGTGGTGCCGCCCAACATCTCCGCCTCGGGCCACACCACCGCGGTCCCGTCCCAGAAGGCCAGGTTCCAGATGGACCCTTCGCTGAGCCGGCCGCGGCGGTCGAGGAAGGCGGCGTCGTCGAAGCCGCGGGCGACGGCCTGGCGCAGGAAGTACGTCTTGGCCACCTCGCCGACGTGTTTCACGGCGGGGAGGACCCGTTCGTGCTCGACCGCCGCCAGCGAGAGCGGGCCTCGGGGCCCGGACGCGGGCGGGCCGGTGCGTACCAAGAGCGAAGGCTCAAGGTCGGTCGCGGTGAACTCGCCCGCCGGGGAGTACACGGTGGCCGTCAGGGAGAGGTCGGCCGGGCCTGCCAGGAGGGCCGACCGCAGCCGTGCCCGAACCTGATCGTCGGGAAGCGCCCGGCCGAACAGCTCCTTGGAGGCGGATCGCAGCCTCTCCAGGTGGAGGTCGAGACCTCGTACGCGACCTCCCCTGACCTGCATGGCGGTGAAGTGGGCGTAGCCCGCGAAGGCGAGCGGCGCGAGTTCCGCGGCGGTGGCCGGGCGGCCGTCGCGGTGGGCGACGAAAGAGGACATGGCTTGCTCCAGCGGTGATGACGCGGGCCGGAATGCCCGTTCGACGAGGCGACGTTATGGCTTCACACCGATGGAAAGGTCAACTCATGCTGATCGGGGAGCTGTCCCGGCTGACCGGGGTACGCCCGAGGATGCTGCGCTACTACGAGGAGCAGGGGCTGCTCGACGTCGGCCGCGCCGCGAACGGCTACCGCCGTTACGGCGAGGATGCCGTCGTCACCGTGCGGCAGGTGCGCGCGCTGTTGAAGGCGGGTCTGTCCACCGAGGTGATCCGTACGGTGCTGCCGTGCGCGCGGGGCGAGCGGCCGGAGTTCGACTGGTGCGCGGAGCTGTGGGACATCCTCAACGGGGAGCTGGCGGCCATGGACGAGCGCATCGACGACCTCCAGCGCAACCGGAGCACGCTCGCCGGCTTCCTCATGCGATAGGTAAACGAGCAGTAACCCTCCTGCATGGTAGGGAATAGGCCCCGCGCGGGCGGGGTTGTCGCGGGCATGGCAACTCTTGGATTGATCGGCAGTGGCAACATCGGTGGCACGCTCGCCCGTCTCGCCGTCGATGCCGGTCTCGACGTCGTCCTGAGCAACTCGCGCGGCCCGGAGACCCTGGCCTCGCTCGTCGAGGAGCTCGGCCCGCGCGCCCGCGCCGCCACGCCGGCCGAGGCCGCGGCCGCCGGCGACTGGGTGGTGGTGACGATCCCGCTGCGCGGCATCGGAGCGGTGCCGGCGGAGCCGCTGGCCGGGAAGGTCGTGCTGGACACCGGCAACTACTATCCGCAGCGCGACGGGCAGATCCCGGAGCTCGACGCGGAGGAGACGACGACCAGCGAGCTGCTCCAGCGGCGGTTGCCCGGGGCCAAGGTGGTCAAGGCCTTCAACAACATCTACTTCAAGCACCTGGCCTCGCTCCCCCGCCCGGCGGGCGCCCCCGACCGGACGGCGCTGCCGATCGCGGGGGACGACGCCGGGGCCAAGGCCGCCGCGACCGAGCTGCTGGACACGCTCGGGTTCGACGTGGTCGACGTGGGGCCGCTGGCGGAGGGGTGGCGGTTCCAGCGGGACACCGCCGCGTACGTGGTGCCGTACGCGCACGCGCCGCAGGGCGCCGGGATCTCCGCGGACGACCCGGGCTCCCCCGCCGGGGCCGACGAGCTGCGCACCGCGCTGGCCGCCGCGCTCCGTTACCGCGACATGGAGTGACCGAGCCCGGGAAACGGAACGGGCACGACCCCCCTTGGCAAGGGTCGTGCCCGTTCGTCAGCCCGGCGCCTGGGGCGTCACCGTGACGCTCCCCCCCATGGAACGAAGTTTTCTGACGGTGACTGCGCCGGCCGCTGGGATGTGACGGCGTCAGTTGACGTCCATGCACCACATCGGCTTGCCGTCGATGGTGCAGGGGTACCAGATGTCCGGCGGCCTGGCCTGGGCCGATCCGGCGGCGAGGGACAGGGCGGCCGCGGAGATCACCGCCACGGCGGCGATGCGGCGAACCGCGCGCCCGAAGGCGCCGTTCTTGTTGTTGTCGGTCATGGTGAGGATTACATCGGGGCGCTCTTGTGACGCTCTTGGAACCGGCTGGGAACGGGATGCAAGTCAGAGCCAGTAGACCGCCAGCAGGGCGATGGCGAAGGCCAGGGCGATGAAGGGGACGGTTCTCGGCTGACGGGCGGCTTCGCGGCGGGAGGAGATCACCAGCACGACGATCAGGGCCAGCGCCACCAGCAGGTGTATCCCGTACCACCAGAGGGTGGACACCTCGCCCAGCAAGGTCCCGCTGAGCAGGTCGTCGACGGTCGCGTAGCCGGACAGGGTGGCGGCCATGGCCAGGCCGAACGCCGCGAGCGCGTACCGGTGCCGGGCGACCAGGAGCCAGACGAAGGCGCCGAAGGCGAGAACGGGCCAGGACTGGAGGTGCAGTTGCCGCAGGAGCAGCCCGCCGGGCACGTCGAAGCTGATCTTCAAGGACGAGCTGTAGGCCTCGCTCATGGGGACGCCCTGCAACGGCGCGTACGAGCCGTCGTAGACGATCGTGTGGTCACCGGGTGTGAAGTGGTATGCCAGGAAGGCTCCGGTGACGACGGCGAACAGGAAGATGAAGATCAACGTGTCGCCGATTAATTGGCCCGCTCGCTCCATTCGCCATATCCCACCACAAGAGAGACGCTCGCGTATGCGGTTGAGAGGGCGGTGCATGGACGGTCCCGGCCCGTACGGACACGATGAGGGCATGCTGGTTCTGCCGCTCATCGCCCTCGTGCTGCACGGCGCCCTCGCGGGCCTCTTCTACGCCTTCTCCATGTCCGTCATGCCGGCGCTCAACGCCGTCGAGCCCGCCCAGGCCGAGACGGTGATGCGGAGCGTCAACAGGAAGATCCTCAACCCCTGGCTCTTCGTCGCGTTCCTCGGGGCGCCGGTCGCGGCGCTGGTCGCGGGGCTGTTCGCCGGCGGCCCGGCCGCGGTCTGGTTCTTCGCCGCCGCCGGGGTGAGCTTCGTCGGCTCCTTCGTGGTCACGATGGCGATCAACGTGCCGATGAACAACGCCGTCGACGCGGGCACGATGCCGTGGAAGGAGTACTCGCCGCGGTGGACCGCCTGGAACACGGTCCGCGCCGCGGCGTCCCTGGCCAGCCTCGCCCTGGTGGGCGTCGGCCTGGCCCAGCTCTAGCGCTACCGGGCCGCCCAGAGCATGCCGCGTTCGATGATCGTGCGTACGGTGTCGTTCCGCAGCACGTCGAGGCTGTGCCCGGGGGTGGTGACGAAGACGCGGCCGGCGCCCCAGCTCCGGGTCCAGATGGCCGGCGAGGTGACCTCACGGTGCCAGGGGTCCCACGGGCGGACCTGCTGCGTGGTCGTGGCCAGCACGTCGATGTAGTCGTCGGTCAGCACCCAGTACTGCTCGGTCACCAGGTCGAAGTCCGTCAGGCCCTCGGTGATGGGGTGGGCGGCGGCCTCGGGGAGCAGGTTCACGGTGTACGGCACGAAGTTGTGCGCCTCGGCGCTCTCGTGCGGCTCGGCCGGGTCCTTACCGGGGTGGCAGGCGAACTGCCCGCCGATCAGGTGGAGGTAGTCGGAGGAGTTGCGGAAGGAGTCGGCGATGCCGCCGTGCCAGCCCGCCATCCCGGTGCCCGACTCGATGGCGGCGCGCAGGCCCGCGAGCTCGCCGGGTTCGATCGTCCCCATGGTGTAGCACTGCACGACCAGGTCGACCCCGGCCATGAACGCGGCGTCCGCGTACGGCTCCGGGGAGCCGGCCAGGTGCACCTCGAAGTCGTGCGCTTCGAGGAAGGGGACGAAGAGGTCGGTGGCGGCGACCGGGGCATGCCCTTCCCAGCCGCCGCGCACCACCAGTGCCTTACGGTTCGCCATGCTCGCGCCAATCGCTCGGAGGGTCGACGTATCCGATCGTCGCATTTCCAGGACCAGCGTCCGAGATCGCGCTGATCAGCCGGTCACCGAGACGGACCAGTGCTTCTGGCAGCTGGACGGGCCGATGAGGTTGGTGTCGCAGCCCTTGATGTTCCACCGGTAGCCGCCGTTCGTCCGCGCCCTGACGATGTAGCGGCCGCGGAAGCCGCCCGCGGTGTCCTTCTGCACCCCTTGCGGGTCGGCGGCGCTGGTGTAGCGGACGAGGAAGGTGTCGAACTCCTTGGCCGTCCGGTGCCAGTCGACGTACGCGTTCCCGCCGGCCGACCAGGCCGCCACCACGAAGTTCCCGCCCAGCTTGGGCGACCAGGCCAGCTGGCCCCGTTCGAACGTCTGACGGCGGCCGGCCCAGCCGACCCCGTTCTGGTGGATGTCGCGCTCGCCCGTGGTGGGGCAGCCGAGCTTGCCGTCCGCGCCGCCGAGCTGCTGCCAGCGGGCGCCGATGAGCCCGTACGGCTGGATCTTGCACGCGGTGCCGGTCGCGGCGTGCGCGGGCACGGTGGTCAGCGTTCCGGCGGCGGCGAGCGCCGCGACGAGCGTGAGGGACAGGCGACGGTTCATCGCGGCGCTCCTTGGGGGTCGGCTGTCTCAGTGATACGACCTGTCGCTTGCCGGACGCTTGACCGCCGCCTTCTGGCAGGCCCTGTCGGCGGTAGACAGATGAGGTTCCGACATGTCACCATCGCAGACATGATCGTGAGGAAGGACGGCGCCACCCTGAGCCGGTGAGCGCACGCGCGCAGCGGGAAGCTGCGACCATCCGCGAAGAATGGCTGGGCCTGGCGCTGTCGACGCGGCCCTGTCACCGTCAGGCGGCCGAAGCCGCCATCTCGGAGCTCTACCTCCTGGCCGGGTTCGTCCCGCCGCGTTTCCACTGGGCCGCCTCGCCCGTGACCGCCCTCGCCACCGTGCCGCCCGGCGTCCGGCCGCGCCCCGACGAACCCTCGGAGCGGGTGCAGGACTGGCCGGTGGTGAAGAGCCTGACCCGCATGGCCGGCGAGCTGCGCGGGCGGGTCGACGCCGCCGTCAGGGGCGCCCACCTGGAGCTCGACCAGGTGGTCCGCCGCGAGGTGCACGACCCGCTCTCCTGGACGGCGCGCCGGCTCGTCCCGGTGCTGGAGGCCGCGCACGACCGCCCGCTCCGGCGCACGAGCTGGTACGAGGACGTCACGGCCGTCGCGTGGCAGGCGCGGCATGACGCGCTGCGCCGGCTGGGCGGCGTCGAGGTGTTCAGCCGGGCACAGAAACGGCAGGCCCACCTGTGGGCCGTGGTGGCCCGCTCGTGCGGCTGGTGGTGGCCGCGCCGGGATGTGTGCGTGCTCTCGGAACGCCCGGCCGAGCTCCGCACCGAGGTGTGCGGCGAGCACGGCGAGGTGCGCCTGCACCACGACGGCGGCCCGGCCGTGCGGTTCGCCGACGGCTGGGACGTGCACGCCTGGCACGGCACCCGGGTGCCGTCCTGGGTGACCACCGATCCGTCCGCCGAGCGCATCGGGCGGGAGCGCAACGTCGAGGTCAGGCGGTGCGCGATCGAGCGCCTCGGCTGGGCCGTCTACATCGAGCAGGCCGGCCTCCGGCTGGTCGCCGCCGCCCCCGACCCCGGCAATCCCGGCTCCGAGCTGCGGCTGTACGACGTGCGCGCGGGCACCAGGGTGCTGCTCGCCGTCAACGGGTCCGTCGAGCGCGACGGGCGCCGCCGCCGCTACGGGCTGACCGTGCCGTGGTACTTCGACGACCCGATCGCCGCCGCCGGCTGGACCTACGGGCTGTCCGCCGGCCAGTACGCGAGCCTTCTCCGCCGAACCTGAGGTGAATGCCATGAAAGTGACTCTCGCCACCCTCGAAGAGCAGACCGGACTGACCGCGCTCGACCACCTGGAACGGTCGGTGCGCATCCCCGTCGTCGACGGGCCCCAGGCCCAGGGCGACCTGATCGTCATCCCGCTGGCCATGATCGCCGCGTCCGTCC
The DNA here is from genome assembly GCF_019396385.1 of Nonomuraea harbinensis. GTDB lineage: Bacteria > Actinomycetota > Actinomycetes > Streptosporangiales > Streptosporangiaceae > Nonomuraea > Nonomuraea ferruginea. The sequence goes on from NZ_JAHKRN010000020.1 coordinate 125,051, forward strand.
GGATCCCGCCGGCCGCCGTGGCGTGGGAGTGGATCGACGTGCCGGTGGAAGGCGTCGACCTGCTGCGCGGCGAGGCCGGCGGCAACACGCACACCCTCGTCGCCGAACCGTACACGTGCCGGTGGACGCGGCGGCTCCACGACTCCGACCGGCTGGCCATCGGCGTGTTCGAGACCACCGCCCCGGCCTACCTGCTGCACCCGGAGCACGGGGCGACGGGCTGCGCTCCGGGCACGTACGTGATCCGCCGGCAGCGCGAGCAGGAAGGCCCGCGGGCCCGCCTGGTCGCCGACTGATCCGTCAGGGGCAGGCGGGGAACAGCGGACGGGTGCCGGTCGAGTAGGCCGACGGGTCGGTGAACCGGCACCCGTAGCGCGGGTCGGCCACCACCGAGCGGGTGACCACGTCGTCGCCCGCGGGCCGGGGGCCGCCGCGCTGCCACCGGACGAGGTCGTCCCAGGCGGCGCCGGCCTCGGCGTCGCTGAACTCGCAGTGGCCCACGGCCCTGATCGCCCGCTGCACCAGGTGCTTCGTCCTGCCGTGCCGGGCCACGTCCTTGAAGTAGTGCTGCTCCATCGAGAACGGCACGAAGTTGTCGCCCAGGTCGTGCAGCGACAGTACGGGCACGTCGATGCGGCCCGAGACGCTCGCCACGGCCGTCAGCCCGCGGGTGAACCGGGCCACCGGGTCCTCGGGGGCCACCCGCCGGACGGTCGCGTTGACGTTCACCGGCGAGGAGGGCGCGTAGCGGGTGCCGACGTTCGTGCCCACCCGGCCGGGCTGCTGCGCCAGCGAGCCGCCTTCGTCCGGCCCTGCCAGCCCGAACAGGAAGTCCTTCCAGTACGCGAACGCGGCGTCCGCGCCCGGCCGCTCGCCGCCGCCCTGGTTGATCACGATGTCGCGGAACTGCGCGCCGACCGCGCTGCCCGGGTCCAGCCGCTCCCGCATCTTCGGTACGGCCGAGGTGGCGTAGTCCGCCGGGAACGGGTACGCGGGCACGTCCGCCAGGTCCTGGGCGACCAGGTGGAAGTCGAGGAAGAAGTCGAACAGCTCGTGGTCGCCGAGCACCCCGCACATCGGCATCGCGGCGTCGTAGAAGCCCGGGTACTGCTCGATGGAGCGGGCCGTGATGTGCCCGCCCATCGACACCCCGGCGATGAACGTGCGCTTCGGCTTGCCGACCACCCGCGCGAAGTGACCGGCCAGCGCACGGGTGCTGACCACGCCGGCCCGCACGTCGTAGTCGTTGGCGTAGTACGAGGACGCGGCCCACGCGTACCCCTGGTCCAGGAGCCGCTGCCGGAGCCCGTAGCCGGGCGGGTCCACGGAGAGCACCCGCGTGGCGCCGCGGAAGCCGTGGGCCCACATCGCCAGGCCGCCGTTCCAGCGCGGCGGCACCTCGATCACGTACGCCGCGTGCTCGTGCACGCCCTGCAGCACCCTGGCCGGCCTGCCGTCCACGAGAGCGGGCGGGAGCGGCGGGTTGTCGACGGTGTAGCCGGGCAGCGGCTGGTCGCCGGGCACGACGGTGCGCGCGTCCGCAGCGGCGCCCGCGCCGGGCACGAGTAACGCGGCGGCCAGGGTGAGGGCGCAGAGAACCAGGCTCGGACGGCGCATCAGCCGTCACCTCCGGGCAGGCTGATCGGGGGGTGCGGGTGATTCGTTCATACTCCGGCACACCGGGCATGGGAAGGGTCCCGCACCGGGCGGCACGGTTGGGGGCCCGCCGCCCGGGTAGCCACGATCCCATGACCGTGCGGAACGACGTCATCGCCCTCGTCCAGGCCGACCATCGCCGGATCGAAGTCCTGTTCAAGCGTCTGCTGCTGAACCAGAAGGACCCCGGGCCCGCCGTCAGCGCGCTGCACGCCCTGCTGACCGCGCACACCCGCGCCGAGGAGGACGTGGTCTACCCGCTCCTGGACGCCCACCACGGCTTCGCCCAGCACAAGGAGGCCGAGGTCCACCTGGACACGCTGCGGCGGGCCGACGCCGGGACACCCGAGCTCACCGAGGCGCTGCACCAGCTCGTCGTGTCGGTGATGGCGCACTTCTGCGACGAGGAGACGACGATCCTCCCGATGCTGGCCCGCGGCATGAGCGGCGAAGAGCTGGCCGAGCTGGGCGCGGCGTTCCAGGACGCCCGGCAGCGCGAGCTGGACGCGCTCAGAGGCCGTCCGGCCGGGGGCGAGCCCCGCCGGGAGGCCGGCCGGTTCGGCACGGGCAAGACCAGGATGCAGGAGGTGCTCACCACGCTGTAACCCGGCTCGGGTGTTGCGGTCAGGACGAGCCGATGGGCACGAACCCGCTGCCCGCCCGGTAGTTGGGCGACTGGTGGCGGAAGTAGGTGTTGTAGACCTGGCAGTAGCGGCCGCCTCGCGCCAGCAGCGTCGGGTGGTCGCCCTCCTCCACGATGCGGCCGTGGTCGAGCACGATGATGCGGTCGACGTGCTCGATGGTGGAGAGCCGGTGGGCGATGACGATCGAGGTGCGCTCGGCCAGCACCACGTCGAGACCCTCCTGGATCTGCGCCTCGGTGAGCGGATCGACGCTGGCCGTGGCCTCGTCGAGCACCACGATCGCCGGGTCCTGGACGAGCAGGCGGGCCAGCGCGACGAGCTGGCGCTGGCCCATCGACAGGGCCCGGCCGTGCTCGCCCACGTCGGTGTCGAGGCCGTGGGGCAGGGCGTCGATCCAGTCGCCGCCGCCGACCGCCTCGGCCGCGGCCCGCACCTCGTCGTCGGTCGCATCCGGCCTGGGGTAGCGGATGTTGTCGGCGACGGTGCCGCTGAACAGGAACGGCGCCTGCGGCACCGCGCCGATCTGGCGGCGGTACTCGCCCAGGTCGAGCTCGCGGATGTCGCGGCCGTCGATGAGCAGCCGGCCTTCCTGGAACTCGTAGAACCGGGTGATCAGCTTGCTCAGCGTGGACTTGCCCGCACCGGTGTGGCCGACCAGCGCGACCGTCTCGCCGGCCTCGATGCGCAGGTCGAAGTCGCGCAGCACCGGGCTGGCCGGGTCGTAGCCGAAGGTGACGCCCTGGAACTCGATGCGCCCGGCCAGCCTGCCGACCGGCTGCGCGCCGGTCTGCACCACCCGCGGCGGCGCGTCGATCAGCGCGAAGACCCGCTCCGACGCCGACAGGCCCTGCTGGAACTGCGACCAGAACGCGGCGATCGACGTCAGCGGGAACCAGAACAGCGCCACACCCTGGAGGAACAGGTACCAGTCACCGGCCGTCAGCCGCCCGCCGAGCACGGCCGTGCCGCCGAACTGCACCAGGGCGACCGTGGCGAGCCCGGCCACCAGGAACAGCACCGGGAAGATCGCCGAGAAGACGAACCCCTGCCGCAGCGTCACCTGGTAGCTCTGCCGGTTGATCGGCAGGAACTCGTCGTAGACCTGCCGCTCCTGGCGGAAGCTCTTGGCCACGGCGATGCCGCCCATGGTCTCCTGCAGGTTGGCGTTGACCCGGCTGAGCGACCGCTGGGCCTTGCGGGTGGTGGCGCGGGCGAGCCGCCGGAACAGCAGGGCCAGGCCCACGACGACGGGCACCACCAGAAGCGTCAGCAGGGCCAGCTCGACGCTGCGCAGGAACAGCAGCACGGTGACGAACCCGACCATCAGCACCTGGCTGATCAGGTCCATGGTGAGCGTGGACACGGTGGCGAAGTCGTCGGTGTCGGACGTCACCCGGCTGACGATGCGGCCGGACGGCGTCTCGTCGTAGAAGGACAGGTCGCGCTGGAGCACCGCGTCGAAGGCGTCTTCGCGCAGATGGAGCACGACGTCGCCGGTCACCCGCGCGCTGTACCACTGCCGGAAGAAGTTGAACACCCAGCCGAGGACGCCGGTGAGCAGCAGCGCGCCGGTCAGCGGCCAGGCGACGTCGCCGATCGTGCCCGCCTGGACCGCGTCGACGCCCCAGCTGACCAGCAGCGGCACCGCCGCCTGCCCCAGCGACACGAGCACGATCATGGCGGCGACCAGCACCATAGCCCCGAGCTTGGGCCGGAAGTAGGACAGGATCCGGCGCAGCAGCTCGCGGTCGCTGTAGGTGCGGTCGTAGTCTTCGGCCTCCAGGCCGTCCATCAGGAAGCCCATCAGCCGGCCCTTCCCTGCTCGCCGGCCAGCACGGGCGCGTCGCCCCCGGCCGGCAGGACCTCGTCGTAGTGGGCGAAGATGCGGCGGTAGAGACGGCTGCGCCCGAGCAGCTCGTCGTGGGTGCCGAAGTCGACCAGCTCGCCCCGTTTGAGCAGCAGCACCTTGTCGGCCCACCGGATCTGGGACAGCCGGTGGGTGATCAGCAGCGTGGTGCGGCCTTCGAGCACGCGGCCGATCGCCTGCTGGATCAGGTCTTCGGTGGCCGAGTCGACGGCGCTGGTGGAGTCGTCGAGCACGAGGATCGCCGGGTCGGTCAGCAGGGCCCGCGCGATGGCCAGCCGCTGCCGCTGGCCGCCGGAGAGGGTGATGCCGCGCTCGCCGATGACCGTGTCGTAGCCGTCGTCGAGCTCGCCGATGAACTCGGCCGCCTGCGCGTCCTCGGCCGCCCGCACCACGTCGTCGCGGCCGGCCTTCTGGCCCAGGCCGAAGGCGATGTTCTCGGCGACGGAGCGGGAGAACAGCACGATGTCCTGCTCGATGGTGGAGATCTGGGAGCGGAGCGAGTCGAGGTCCCAGGCGCGCACGTCGACGCCGTCGACGAGGACGCGGCCGGAGGTGACGTCGTAGATGCGCGGCACGAGCTTGGTCAGCGTGCTCTTGCCCGAGCCGGTCTCGCCGACGACGGCGACCGTCTCGCCCGGCCGCACGGTGAAGGACACGCCGCGCAGCACCGGGTCGCCGCCCTCGTAGCCGAACGTCACGTCGTCGAAGACGATCTCGCCGGTGATGGACGCGGTGTGGCCGTCGGCCGGCTGGTCGAGCTCGGTCTCGGCGTTGACGATGGCGAGGATCCGGCGGGCGGCCACGACGCCGAGCTGGACCAGCGAGAACGTGAAGATCGACATCTGGGTGGGGAAGCCGAGCATGCCCATGAGCCCCATGAAGGCCACCACGTCGCCGATCGTGATCTGGCCCGCCGCCTGCAGCGCGAGCGCGTGCCAGAGCGCGCCCGCCATCGCGGCCGCGAAGAGCAGCGTGGGCAGGTAGCGGGCCTGCACCAGGCCGTTGCGTACGAAGGAGTCGCGGTAGAGCCGGGCGCGGGCGCGGAACCGGCGGCGCTCCTGCGCCTCCTGGGCGGTCACCTTGATGACCTCGATGCCGCGCACGGCCTCGTTGAGCCCGGCGTTGAGATCGCCGAACTGCTCGCGCATCCGGGTCGCGACCGGGTTGAGCTGGCGCATGTAGTGCCAGAGCGCGATCACGAAGACGACCGCGAACACGCCGGGCACGAGCAGCAGCCGCGGGTCGATGGTGGCGATGAAGAACAGCGGCACCAGGCCGGACAGCCCGGAGTCGACGATCAGGTCGAAGCCCGGGGAGATCATGATGGAGAGCTGCCGGATGTCGTTGGCGGCCCTGGCCATCAGGTCGCCGACCCGCTGGCGGTTGTGGAAGGTCTGGCTCTTGCCGAGCAGGCTCACGTAGAGCTCGTCGCGGGCGTCGCGCTCCAGCCGCTTGGCCAGCACCTCGGACGACAGCCGCGCCACCAGGTCGATGATGCCGCGGGCCACCACGACCGCCAGCATGACCAGCACGATCGCGCCGAGCGCGGACCCGTCGCCCAGCACCGCGTCGAAGGCCGAGCCGGTGAGCTGCGGGACCATGGCGTTGAGCACCACCATGACCAGCGACCCGCCGAGGAACCCGGTCAGATGGAGCGGATGGCGGCGCACATGGGACCAGAGCCAGCGCAGCGGGCCGCGCCGGTCGTAGACCGGCCCGGAAACAGAGAACTCCGAACTGCTGCTCACGGGAACGGCCCCCTGACCCCGTCGACGTTTCGACCCTGTTTTCTACCAGCCGCCACCGACAGTTTCCCAACGCTTTTCTCCTGGGCGAGCACTGCTCATACTCCGAGGAGGAGGAACCGAACGGAGAGGGGTACCTCGTGCTGTACGTCTTCGGCTTCGAGCGGATCGGCGTGGCCGTCAGCGACATCTACTTCGTCGACCCGCAACCCAACAAGGGCCAGGAGGGCGCCGAGCACGGCGTCCGGCTCGAAGTGCGGATGCTCGACGAGGGTGAGCTGCGGGGCACGGTCTACTCGGCCCGCCCGATCAGCCTCGGCCGGCCGATCTGGCGAGTGGACCTGCTGGAGTCCGTCGACGGGCGGCCGGGCAGCTTCGACCGGACCCACCACCACCCGGTCTTCACCGGCTGGGACCCGGGCCCCCGGGTCTTCGCCAGGGAACTGTCGGCCGACCCGCTCGGCTGGCTGGCCGACCGGCTGGGCGACCTGGACGTGGTGCTCAAGCAGGGGAACGTGGAGGAGTCGTACCCCCAGGACGCCCTCGCCCTCCGCGAGCGCGCCCCCGAGATCATCGCCTGCGTCGAACGCACCCTCGCCGCCGTGCGCGCGGGCGAACTCGGCAACCCGCCGGAGAACGCGGGCGACAGCGTCCGGGCCAGCTGGCTGTAACCCGCGAACCACGGACGCCGGCTCCGTATCGTGCCGGGCGGATCGCAGGTGGCCACGTCACTCCCACCCTCCGCAAGCGCTCGGCAGGAGCGCGGGCTCCTCTGCGAGGACCCCTCCGGGGAGCCCGGCGCTCAACGCCCCTCGTAGACGGCCGCCGTCAGCGTCCCCGGCCGGTGGTCGTACGCGGCGATGTCCGTGCCGACCTTGACCCGGATGGTCACCGTCCCCTTCGGCAGCCGGCCCAGCCCCTGGTACGCCGGGCCGCGCAGGAACGGGGGCGAGCAGTCGGCGAAGCCCTTGTACGGGCTCCCGTTCACGCTCACCTCCTGCGTGACCCGCCCCCCGATCGCGCCCGAGCAGGCGACGACCAGCGCGATCGGCCGGCCGGTGCTCCGGACCCGCACCGTGACCTCGCGGCTCCCGGGCCAACCGGTCGTCGCCTGGGCGATCTTGTGGAATGTGGGATTCCGGCTGAAGGACGCGGGCGGGCGGTACGGGGCGGGCGCGGTGGGCATCTCGGCCGGTGGCGTCCACTCGTAGACGCCCAGCCGCCAGCGCCCGTCCCTGCGGGGGTGCTGCGCGCGAATGGTGACGGTCGCCGTGCGGGCGTCGTCGGGCAGCGGCTCCAGGTCGACCGCCCGGCCCCGCTCGCAGGCGAACCCCAGGAAGGCGGGCCGGCTCAGCCGGTAGACCTGGGCGGAGCCGGGCACCCGCGCGGTGACCTTCGGCGCCGTCATGCTCGATTCCTTCGTGCAGTGCGCCAGCACCGCCAGCGGCCGGCCGCTCAGCTTCACCTCGACCGACACCGACTCCTGCCACGCCAGGTCGAGGGTGGCGGTGGCGATCCGCCGGTAATCCGTGCCGTCCGGCTCCTCGTACCGGGCGGGGATCTCATCCACCACGGTCACCGCCGTCGGCCCGCCGTCGGTCGGCGTGCGCAGCCCGAGCGGCACGCCCACCCCCACGCCCGCGACCACGAGCACGGCGGCGGCGCCGACGGCCAGGCGGCGCCTGCGGCGGGCGCGGCGCACCCGGCCGCGCAGCGACTCCCAGGGGACGGGCCGCTCCAGCGCCGGCCGGCTCCGCTCCCCCAGCACGTCCATCAGTTCCCGCTGATCGATCGGCATCGTGCTACCCCCTCCGCACCAGCAGCGACTCGTCCACCCGGAGCTTGGCCAGGGCCTTGCTGGTCTGGCTCTTGACGGTGCCGACGCTGCAGCCGAGCGTCTCGGCGGCCTGCGCCTCGGTCATGTCCTCGAAGAAGCGCAGCACGACGACCGCGCGTTGCCGCGCCGGCAGCCGCCCGAGCGCCCGCCAGATCGTCTCGCGCTCGTCGGCCTCCCCCATGCGGTCGGCCGTCTCCGTCCGGTCGGGCGGCTCGCCGCTCGGCAGCTCCACCTGCCGCCAGCGCCGCCGCCACCACGACACATACACGTTGAACACGATTTTTCGTGTGTACGCCTCGCGCTCCTGGCGGACCCTCGGCCACGCCAGCCACACCTTCAGCAGCGCCGTCTGGACCAGATCCTCCGCCAGCGCCCAGTCCCTGGTGAGCAGGTAGGCGGTGCGGAGCAGCCGAGACCACGCGTCCTCGACGAACGCGTCGTACTCCGATCGATCAGCCATCCCAGCTCCCTTCCCCCCGTACTACGCGGCGGGCGGGCGGGATGGTTGCCTTCAGCCTGGATGCAGCCAGTACTGCAAAGTGGCGCTGCTGCTCTTGACGACGCGGGGCTCGGCCGACTCCTGGGGCCAGATCTGCAACAGGTAGTCGTCGTCGACCGGGCCGTCCATCCCCCGGGCGTGGTAACGCAACCGGTACCACCCGGGCCCGGCGGGCAGCGGCGGCAGCTCATAAGCGGGGCCGCCCCATTCGTGCAGCGCCACCCGCCCCACCGCGGACCTGAACCCCACCTCCACGATGTCTTCGAACTCCTCCAGCTCGGGCCCGGGATCGCGGTCGGCCACCGCCACCGTGAACCCGACCGTCCCGGTGTCGACCCCGGTGATCAGGAACGCGGCTCCCTCCTCGACCCTGATGATGCCGACCGGATGGGCCGGGTCGTCCGCCGGCAGGCCGTGGGGCCCCGTCGCCTCGTCATCGACGAGGTAGGCCTGGCGATAGTGGACGTGGAGATCGACATGGACGAAGTGCGCGGTGCCCTGCCGGCCGTTGCCGGGAGTCCCCTCGCTGGATGTCATGATGCGGATCTTAGGCAGCCCCGCTGACACTCCGGTTTCAGCTCGCTGAAAGCCCGTCGTGTGGCACGGCCCCTGTGGGGCAGGGGGTCCCGTCATGAAGGGTCTTTTCAAAGTCGCGCTGGCGCGGTGGCTCGCGCGTACCCCGATCGGACTGGCCATTCTGGGCGCCGGCTGGTTCCTCGGACGGCAACGCAGACGCAAGCAGGAAGAGCAGGAGCGGAGGCGGAGTCCGCTCGGCCGGAGGCGGGCGGCGCGGGGCCGGAGGCGCTGAGCGCCGTTGCCGCGGCGGCCTCGCGGCCCGGAGTCGCCAGGCGCCCGCGTCAGGAGACGCTGTTCTGTGACGGGGCCGGCTGGGGCAGGAGAGGGAGCATGACCTCCACCCGGGTGCCCTCGCCGGGCCCGCCGCTGATCACGCAGATCCCGCCCAGCTCGGCCGCGCGCTCGCGCATCGAGCTGAGGCCGACCCCCGCCCGGCGGCTCTCCGGCAGGCCGCGGCCGTCGTCGGCGACGGTCACCCGCAGCACCTCGCGGTCCCGCTGGAGGTGGATGCGCGCCCGCTCGGCGCGCGCGTGCCGCCGGACGTTGGTCAGGGCCTCCTGGACGATGCGGTAGACGGCCACCTCCACCGCCGCAGGGAGCTCCGACAGGTCGCCCTCGGCCGACACCTCGATCTCGATCTCCGGCGAGGCCTGCTCGGCCAGCTCGCGCACCGCCCGCGCCAGCCCCAGGTCGTCCAGGGCCGGCGGGCGCAGCCCGTACACCAGTTCGCGGATGTCGCCGGCGACGGCGTCCATCCCGGTACGCAGCTCGCGCAGCAGGGCGTCGGCCGAGTCCGGCGCCTCCTTCAGGCGGCCGCGGGCGATGTTGATGAGCATGGCCATGCCCGCCAGGCTCTGTCCCAGCCCGTCGTGCAGGTCGCGGCGGAGCCGGCGCCGCTCCTCCTCGCGCGTGGTCAGGATGCGTTCCCTGGAACGTTGCAAGTCCGCCGCCATGCGCACGGCGTGCGCGACGTCGGCCGCGTACGGGGTGAGGGTGGCGAGCACCCGCTCGTTGTGCGCGGCCGGGAAGCGGCGCGGGCCGGGCGCGCCCACCAGCAGGCGGCCGACCCGTTCGCCGTGCCAGACCAGCGGCACCTCGCGCGGCCGATCGCCGACCCGGCCGTTCTCCACGTACCGGGGCTCGCCGTCGGCCACCTCCACGGCCACCCCCTCGACCGCGAGCCCGTCGCGCAGCACGCCGACGACCGCGGTCAGCGCCTCGGCCGGGTCGCCGCGCCGGATCGCCTGGGTGAGCCGGGCGGCCAGCAGCCGGGGGTCGCCGACCTTGCCGTAGAGCATCTGGTCGACGGCCCGCTGCAGCACGCGCCGCAGCGGCTGGAAGAACGCCCCGGCGAACAGGGCGGACGCCAGCCCGGCGACCCTGTCGTACCCGGAGACGCCCAGGCTGGCCACGGCGCCGGCGCCGAAGTAGACCGCGCTGATGACGACGAGCAGCCCGGCGGCCACGAAGGTGCGGCTGATGACGGTGTCGATCCCGTACAGCCGGTAGCGCATGACCGAGAACGCGACCGCGACCGGGATGAGCGCGGACCACAGCACCGCCACCCACACCAGGCCGGGCACGGCCGCCCCGACGACCAGGAAGACGATGTATCCGGTGAACGCGAAGAGCGGCCACCCGATCTGCCGCCGGCCCACCGGGTCGGCCCGGCGCAGCCGCAGCGCCATCGACAGCGCGGCCAGCGCCAGCGAGAGGTAGATGCCGGCCCAGGCGGTCTCCGAGATGATCTCCTGGTACGGGGCGAGCGCGCGGATCTGCAGCGGGTTCGGGACGACCTCGGGGAACCGGTAGCCGATCGGCGACGGGTCCGGGCGGGTGATGTTGCGCAGCATCTCGGTGCCGAGCGAGACCGCGCTCAGCGCGAGCGCCCAGCGCCAGCGCGGCGAGGGCAGCCGCCCGTCGGGCGAGTACAGCGGCAGCAGCGCGGTCAGCGTCAGCCCGCACACCGCCCAGAAGACGATGTACGTGTGACGCAGGTAGCCCGCGAGCATCAGGTGACCGTCGGCGGCGACCCGGAGCATGAGCGACTGGAAGAAGTCGCTGAGCCCGGCGGCGAGGCCGCCGGCGCACATCATCCAGGCCATGTTCAGCCGGGGCCGGTGCGCGATGAGGTAGGCGCCGACCGCGGGGAAGGTGAGCACCACGGCGGACTGCGGGGTGACGGTGAGCTGGGGCGTCCACGCCTCGGGCAGCCCGGCCCACTGCACGAGAGCGGCGATCTCCAGAAGCGGCGCGACCACCGCGACGGCGACGGCCAGAATCCGTGGGCCTGTTAACGTGGCCTTCCCGGTCTTCCCCGCGAACACCGCGAACCCGACCATCCTGTCTCCGCCTTCCTGTCCCGGCACTGCCGGAAGCTGGACAGGATTATGACGTCTTTATGGTTATATATCGCCCCTTGTGGCCGTGCCGTTATCCCTGACCCTTGCCGTGATTCCCGGTCACCCCTGATGCCAGACTCGGAGGCATGCAGAAGACATCTCTGGAAGCCCTCGTACGCGAGCACCTCAAGCGCGCCGGCGACGCCTCGACGGGCCGCAGCGCCGAGACCCTGTACGGCGGCCACGAGCACGTGCTCCGGCAGACGCTCATCGCGCTCAAGGCCGGCCAGTCGCTCGCCGAGCACGAGAACCCCGGCGAGGCCACCCTGCAGGTGCTGCGCGGCCGGGTGCGGCTGCACAGCGGCGGGGACTCCTGGGACGGCATGGCGGGCGACCTCCTGATCATCCCCCCGGCCCGGCACAGCCTGGACGCCCTGGAAGACGCCGCCTGCCTGCTCACCGTCGCCAAGACACGGTGACCGAACCGCTGCTGACCTTCGGTCACGGCACGGCCGGCCGCGCGGAGCTGTCGGGCCTGCTGCGCGGCGCCGGCGTCGAGGCGGTGGTGGACGTACGGACGGCGCCGGGCAGCAGGCGCAACCCCGACGCGCGCCGCGAGGAGCTGGCCGTCTGGCTCCCGGAGGCCGGCATCGGCTACCGCTGGGACCGGCGGCTGGGCGGCTTCCGCAGGCCCGCGCCCGACTCCCCCGACACCTTCTGGGAGAACGAGTCCTTCCGCGGCTACGCCGGCCACACCCGCGACCCCGGTTTCCTGGCCGCCATGGACGAGCTGCTGGCACAGGCCGCGGCCGGCCGCACGGCCGTGATGTGCGCCGAGGCCCTGTGGTGGCGCTGCCACCGGCGGCTCATCGCCGACTTCGCCGTGCTGGCCAGGGGCGTGCCCGTGCTGCACCTGAGCCATTCGGGCGCGACGGCCGAGCATCAGCCGAGCGCGGGCGCCCGGCTGCGGGAGGACGGGCTGCTGGTGTACGACGTCGTCAGCGCGGAGTGAATCACTCCCGAGGGTGGTGGAGGTCGAACGCGGGCCGTTCGGAGCGGATCGGCGGGATGAAGGAGAAGTTGTGCCGCGGCGGCGGGCAGCTCGTGGCCCATTCCAGCGAGCCGCCGAACCCCCACGGGTCGTCCAGCGTCACCCGGCGCGGCCCGCGCGAGGTCTTCCACACGTTGTAGAGGAACGGCACCGTGGACAGCCCGAGGATCAGCGCGCCGACGGACGAGATCTGGTTGAGCAGGGTGAACCCGTCACCCGCGCCGTAATCGGCGTAGCGGCGCGGGAACCCGAGCATGCCCAGCCAGTGCTGCACCAGGAACGTGGTGTGGAAGCCGACGAACAACAGCCAGAACTGGATCTTCCCGAGCCTTTCGCCGAGCATCCGCCCGGTCATCTTCGGCCACCAGAAAAAGAATCCGGCGAACATCGCGAACACCACCGTGCCGAACACCACGTAATGGAAGTGGGCCACCACGAAATAGGTGTCGGTGACGTGGAAGTCGAGCGGCGGCGAGGCCAGGATGACGCCGGTGAGCCCGCCGAAGAGAAAGGTGACCAGAAAGCCGATCGAGAACAGCATCGGCGTCTCGAAGGACAGGTGCCCCCGCCACATCGTGCCGATCCAGTTGAAGAACTTCACCCCGGTCGGCACCGCGATCAGAAAACTCATGAACGAGAAGAACGGCAGCAGCACCTGGCCCGTGCCGAACATGTGATGGGCCCACACGGTCATCGACAGCCCGGCGATGGCGATGGTCGCGCCGACCAGGCCGAGGTAACCGAAGATCGGCTTACGGCTGAAAACCGGGATGACCTCGGTGATGATGCCGAAGAACGGCAGCGCGATGATGTAGACCTCGGGGTGCCCGAAGAACCAGAACAGGTGCTGCCACAGCATCGCCCCGCCGTTCTCCGGCGCGAAGATCTGGGTGCCGAACGCGCGGTCCGACTCCAGCGCCAGCAGCGCGGCGGCCAGCACCGGGAACGCCATCAGCACGAGCATGCTGGTCAGCAGCACGTTCCAGGTGAAGATCGGCATCCGGAACATGGTCATGCCGGGCGCCCGCATGCCGATGACCGTGGTGACGAAGTTGACCGCGCCGAGGATCGTCCCGAGCCCGCTCAGCGCGAAGCCCATGATCCACAGATCGCCGCCGACGCCCGGCGAGCTGATCACGCTGGACAGCGGCGTGTAGGCGAACCAGCCGAACGCGGCGGCGCCGCCGGGGGTGAGGAAGCCGCTGATGGCGATCAGCCCGCCGAACAGGAACAGCCAGTAGCTGACCATGTTGAGCCGGGGGAAGGCCACGTCCGGCGACCCGATCTGCAACGGCATGATGACGTTGGCGAACCCGGCGAACAGCGGGGTGGCGAACAGCAGCAGCATGATCGCGCCGTGCATGGTGAACAGCTGGTTGTACTGCTCGTTGCTGACCAGCTGCAGGCCCGGCTGGGCCAGCTCGGCCCGGACGACGAGGGCCATGACCCCGGCGACCAGGAAGAACCCGAACGACGTGATCAGGTAGAGGTAGCCGATGACCTTGTGGTCCGTGGACGACAGCCAGGACGTCAGGGGGCGCCGCGCGGGCCGTTCGACCCGGTCGCGGGCCGGCGCGGGAGTCAGCACCACGTCGGGCTCCGGAAGCGGGCGCGGCTCATCGTGACGTCCCGTGCGGCTCGGGGCCGTCGCCGCCGGCCGTGATCACGCAGAGCTCGGGACGGACGAACGCGTGCAGTTCGAGGCCGGGCGCGCCCGGGTCGAGGAGTTCGACAGCCGAGCGCAGCAGCCCGCGATGCGCGGCGCAGACCACCTCGGGATGCGACCGGGCGGTGGCGCGGAACGGGCAGCCGTGCAGCAGGATGCGCCCGTCGCCGGTCGGCTCGGGGTCGAACCCCATCTCGGCGAACATCGCCGTCACCCCCGACCGGGCGTCCCCCTTCACCTCGGACCGGGCGTCCCCCTTGACCCCGGACCGGGCGTCCTCCACCGACCGGGCATCCCCCTTCACCGCCGACCGGGCGTCCTCCGCCGACCGGCCGTCCCTCTTCACCGCCGGGGTCGCGGCGGGGCTCAGCCGCCGCACCGCCCACTCCTCGCCGGCGCGCTCCGCCCGGCGGGCCCGCTGGGCGGGGGTGTCGGCGAAGTGGCGGGCCAGCAGCTCGGCGAGCTCCTGGTAGGGCCCGTGCTCCGGCTCCGCCGCCCAGGAGGCCGAGTACACCGCGCGCGGCCGGCCCCGGCCGCCGCTCCGCTCGGTCCGTTCGGCGACCAGCCCGGCTTCGAGCAGCGCCGACAGGTGGAACCTGACAGTGGTGACGTGCAGGCCGGTCCCGGCGGCGAGCTCGCGGGCGTCGAGCGGTTCGGCGCGTTCGCGCAGCAGGTCCAGGATGGTGACCCGGCTGGGCACGGACAGCACCTCGTGGGCCCGCGCCCGGTCCAGCCCGGTCATGACGTCACCGGATGACCGGCCACCAGCGGGGTGTCGACGCCGAGCCTGCCCAGCTTCGACGCTCCCCCGGGCGAGTCCAGCGGCGCGTCCCTGCCGGGCAGCGTCTCGGCGAAGAACGCGGCGTTGTCGCCCGCGAACACCTGCCACCGCTCGGGCAGGTCGTCCTCGTAGTAGATGGCCTCCACCGGGCAGACCGGCTCGCACGCCCCGCAGTCGACGCATTCGAGCGGCTGGATGTAGAGCGCCCGCGCGCCCTCGTAGATGCAGTCGACCGGGCACTCCTCCACACAGGCCCGGTCGATCACGTCCACGCAGGGCTCAGCGATCACATAAGTCATATTTAGAGGATGCGCATCCTCTAAATAAGAAGTCAAGGGCGGGTCACGTCCGGCACATGGTTCTCCAGCCGCGGCGGACGGCGGTAACCGGTGCCCGGCGGGCGTTCCGGGATCTGGATCTCCGGGCGGGGCACGTCCTCGTACGGGATCGTCGACAGCAGGTGGCTGATCATGTTGATCCTGGCCCGCCGCTTGTCCTCGCTCTCCACCTCGTGCCAGGGCGCCTCGGGGATGTGGGTGTGGACCAGCATCTCGTCCTTGGCCCGCGAGTAGTCCTCCCAGCGGGTGATGGACTCGAGGTCGACGGCCGACAGCTTCCAGCGGCGCATCGGGTCCTCCAGCCGCTTGCGGAAGCGCCGCTCCTGCTCGGCGTCGCTCACCGAGAACCAGTACTTGCGCAGCAGGATCCCGTCTTCGACCAGCAGCCGCTCGAAGATCGGGCACTGGTGGAGGAACCGGGAGTGCTCCTCCTCGGTGCAGAAACCCATCACCCGCTCCACGCCCGCCCGGTTGTACCAGCTCCGGTCGAACAGCACGATGGTGCCGGCCGCGGGCAGGTGCTCGACGTAGCGCTGGAAGTACCACTGCGTGCGCTCGCGCTCGGTGGGGGCCGGCAGGGCGACGATCTGGGTGACGCGCGGGTTGAGATACTCCGCCACCCGCTTGATCGCGCCGCCCTTCCCGGCCGCGTCACGCCCCTCGAAGACCACCACCACCCGCTCGCCCGCGACCCGCACCCACTCCTGCATCTTCACCAGCTCGCCCTGCAGCCGGTACAACTCCTTCTCGTACGCCTTGCGAGCCATCTTCTCGTCAGCCATGCGCAACCCTCCGATGCCGGACCCGTTCCCGCCCTGACCGATCCTCCACGATGGCGCCCTTGACAAATATATTTGTCGGTGGAACTCTCAAGGTACCCCGAACGGAAGAGGCAGGACATGAACACCGTGATTTCCCGCGACGGCACCACCATCGCCTACACGCGCACCGGCCAGGGCCCCGCGCTGCTGCTCGTCGACGGCGCGATGTGCTACCGCGCCTCGGGCCCCAACACCCCGCTCGCCCAGGAGATGGCCGACACCCACACGGTCTACACCTACGACCGGCGCGGCCGCGGCGAGAGCGGCGACACCACGCCGTTCGCCCCCGAGCGGGAGATCGAGGACATCGCCGCCCTCATCGAGATGATCGGCGAGCCGGTCTTCCTGTACGGCATCTCCTCCGGCGCCGCGCTGGCCCTGGCCGCCGCCGCGAGCGGGCTGCCCGTCAGCAAGATCGCCGTGTACGAGCCGCCCTTCATCGTCGACGGCACCCGCCCGCCCATCCCCGCCGACTACACGGCGAGCATCGAGACCATGCTGGCCCAGGGCAAGCCGGGCGCGGCGATCCGCTACTTCATGCGCCGGGGCGTCAACCTGCCCGCCCCCGTGGTGGCCATGATGACCCTCATGCCCGGCTGGTCGACGATGAAGAAGGTCGCCCGTACGCTGCCGTACGACGCCGCGTTCGTGACCGAGTTCGAGCACGGCAGGCCGCTGCCCGAAGGCCGCTGGGACGGCGTCAAGATGCCGGCCCTGGTCGTCGACGGGAGCAAGAGCCCGGCCTGGATCCGCAACGGCACCCGCGACCTGGCCCGGGTGCTCCCCGACGCCGAGCACCGCACGCTCGACGGCCAGACCCACATCGTCAAGCCCGCCGCTCTCGCGCCCGTACTCAAGGGGTTCTTCCGATGATCTTCCGTACCACCGTCGAGCTGAGCGGCAGGACCGCGACGGGGATCGAGGTGCCGCCCGAGGTGGTGGCCGGGCTGGGAGCGGGCAGACGCCCGCCCGTCCGCGTCACGATCAACGGATATGTCTACCGCAGCACGGTGGCGCCGATGGGCGGCCGCTCGATGCTGCCGCTCGCCGCCGAGAACCGCGAGGGCGCGGGCGTGGCCGCCGGCGACGAGATCGAGGTCGGCCTGGAGCTCGACACCGAGCCCCGTACGGTCACCGTGCCTCCCGACCTGGCCGAGGCGCTCGACCGGGCGCCCGCGGCCAAGGCGTTCTTCGACGGCCTGTCGTACTCCCGGCAGCGGCGTGTCGTGCTGCAGGTCGAGGGCGCCAAGAAGGCCGAGACCAGGCAGCGGCGGGTGGCCGACGCGGTCACCAGGCTCGCCGCGGGCGAGGCCTGACATCCCTCGTGAGAGTGAGCCCGAGGATCGCCCCTGGCGGCGATCCGCCGAGGCGCCGGAAATCTCAGGATGGGTGGGCAACCTCGACCGCTTCGAAGGAGCCACCATGTCCGTCCGGCACGTTCCCCCCGCCGCACCGCCCACCACCCTCGCGGCCTGCTCGTACCTGGCCGCGCCGCTGCTCGCCCTGGTCTACGGGGTGCTCAGGATCGTCGACGGGTTCGACGGGAGCAGAGGACCCGGGGCGGCCTGGACACTCGGCCACCTGGCGTTCATGGCGGCGCTGGTGCTGTTCGCGGTGATGCTCCACGACATGCGGGCGCTGCTCGGGCGCACCCGGATGGCCACCGTCACGTTCGCCGCCGGTATCGCGGGGATCGGGTTCGCGTTCGTCCAGTTCGCCGTGGACGTGGTGGTCGGGTTCATGGCCGCGGACCACGAGGCCATGGGGCCGCTGTTCGACCAGGTCCAGGCGGTGCCGGGGGTGTCGCTGCTGGTCTACCAGGCCGGGCCTGTCCTGTTCTACGCCGCTCTGGTGGCCCTCTCGGCGCAGCT
Organism: Nonomuraea harbinensis; assembly: GCF_019396385.1. Classification (GTDB taxonomy): domain Bacteria; phylum Actinomycetota; class Actinomycetes; order Streptosporangiales; family Streptosporangiaceae; genus Nonomuraea; species Nonomuraea ferruginea. The sequence goes on from NZ_JAHKRN010000020.1 coordinate 142,745, forward strand.
CGCCGCCGGGCGTCACGTGCGGCCCTGGATGCCGCTGCTCGTCCTGGCCCAGACCGTGCTTCCGGTGATCTCGCTCGACCTCATCCCGGTGGGTTCCGCGCTGGCCGTGGTCGCGTTCCTTCCGCTGGCGCTGCGGGCCAGGAGCCGGTCCGTCCCGGCTCATGTCTGATCGGGCGGTCCCTCGTACGGGGGCGATATTTCGGGATTCGCCGTACGGTGCGGGAGGATGGGGAGCCGTGCAGGAGCCCCCGCTTGTCACCGTGCTGCGGCGGCGCGCGCGAGCGCTGCCGCCCCTGCTGGTGGACGGCGCGCTCGCTCTCCTGGTCACCGGCGCGCAGCTCTGGCCGCTGCTGACCACCCGGCAGTACGAGGGCCTGCCGTGGCACTGGTGGGGGTACGTGGTCGCGGTCGCCTCCTCGCTGCCCCTGGTCTGGCGCCGCCGGGCCCCGCTGGCCGTGCTGATCGTGTCGCTGACCACGAGCCTGCTGTACGACCTGGCCGCTCCCGTCGCCGAGCAGCCCGTCTGGTACGGCCAACTGGTCGCCTACTACACGGTGGCCGCGCTGTCGTCCCGGCCGATCCGGATGCTGCTGCTCGCCTGCACCGTGGTGGGGTCGTTCTTCCTGCCCGGCTCTCCGGACACGGCGCTGCGCAGCGGCATCCTGCTGGTGGCGGCGTACGCGATGGGCAGGGCGGCGGCCGGCTCCCGGGCCCAGGCGGCGGCGCTGGAGGAACGGGCCGCCAGGCTGGAGAGGGAACGCCAGCTGGAGGCCCAGCGCGCCGCGGAGCGTGAGCGCGCCAGGATCGCCCGGGAGATGCACGACATACTCGCCCACGCGGTCAGCCTCATGGTGGTGCAGGCGGAGGCCGGTCCGGTCGCGGTCAGGAAGGACCCGGCGCGGGCGGAGGCGGCGTTCGACGCCATCGCGGGGGCCGGGCGTGACGCGATGGAGCAGATCCGGCGCATGCTGGGGGTGCTGAAGGAGGACGGCGGCGCGCCGCGCGCGCCCCAGCCCACCGTCGACGACCTGCCTGAGCTGGCCGCGCAGGTCTCCGGCGCGGGGCTGGAGGTGACGTTCGAGGTCGCGGGCGAGCCCAGGCCGGTGACGGCCGCGAGCGCCGTGGCCGCGTACCGGATCGTCCAGGAGGCGCTCACCAACATCGTCAAGCACGCCGGCGCCACCCGTGCCGGCATCCGGCTCACCTGGGAGGACGACACCCTCATGATCGACGTCACCGACGACGGCCGCGGCGCCGGCCGCGCCCTGCCCTCCGGCGGCCACGGGCTCATCGGCATCCGCGAACGCGCCACCGCCTGCGGCGGCACCGCCGCCGCAGGCCCCCGCACCG
>NZ_JAHKRN010000134.1 GCF_019396385.1 Nonomuraea harbinensis
ACCTACGGCACGATGTCCCTGCACCGGCGCCTGGTACGCGACTACGAACACGATCAGGCCAGCTCCGAGTCACGGGTGTACTGGGCGATGACCGACGTGATGAGCCGCCGGCTGACCGGCCCTTCCACTCCCGCCTGGCGAACCACGTGAGCGCCCCGGACCCCGGCGCGTGGCTGCTCAGCAGGATCGACGCGCGCGAGGCGGCCCTGACCGGCGAGGCCGAGCAGACCCGCAGCTTGATCAACGACCTCACCGCGCGCCTCCGCGAACTCGATGAAGCTCTCGATCATCTGCGGATCACCCGCAAGACCCTGCTGTCCCTCGCAGACGAGCCGGACGCCACGACGGCCGCACCGCCTGCCGAACTGCCTGGCCATCCCGTCTACCAGCAGATTCTCGCCATCTTCGCCGATGTCGCCCAGCCCATGCGGGCCCGTGATCTCTGCCTGGCGCTGGACCTGCCCATCGTGGCCAAGAACATCGAGAACGTCCGGTCCAAGCTCAAGCGTCTGGTCAGCAAGGGCGTCCTCGTCGAATCCGAGCCGGGGTTGTTCGCTCAGCCGCGTCCGTAGCTCCGCTACGAGTCACTTGACCAGCCCGCCTCACCCAATCGCAACGGCGAAAGGGGCATCAACTATCGAACCGCCCTCT
>NZ_JAHKRN010000135.1 GCF_019396385.1 Nonomuraea harbinensis
CGAACCTACGGGTTCGAGGGTTTCGTCTTGTTCGGGTTTACCTGGGGCTGGTAGTCGCGGGCGGGGTCGAGGATCAGCTCGCGCAGGAGTTCTCCGGTGACGGCGTTGGCGACGCGGATGTGCAGGTCGTCGATCAGGAGGATGACGTGGGTTCGGGCGTGGGTTCGTCCGATGCCGATGTGGTGCAGCCGGCCGTTGACGCGCAGGGTGACCACTCCTGAGGGGGCGATGCGGTCGTGGCGGACGCGGGCGTGGGTGTCGGTGTCGCGGCTGCCGTCGGGCAGGGCCTTGGCCGAGGCGGCGTAGGCCGCGGCCAGGGTGGCGCGGTGAGGCAGGGACCGGTGCGGGCGGTGGTGGTTGTAGGCGTCGCAGAAGCGGTCGAGCAGCGTCTGCAGGTCGGCCAGGGTGGCCGGCTGGTCGGGCTGGGCGCGTAGCCAGTTCTTCATGGTCTGTTGGAAGCGTTCGACCTTGCCGCAGGTGGTGGGGTGGTTGGGCGTGGAGTTCTTCTGCCGGACGTGCAGGCGGCGTAGTTCGTGTTCGAAGGCGTTGCGGCCGCCGCGGCCGCCGGCCAGCCGGGTGGTGAAGACCATCCCGTTGTCGGTCAGTGTGGAGGCAGGAACGCCGTGAACCTTGACCGCGTGGCGG
>NZ_JAHKRN010000021.1 GCF_019396385.1 Nonomuraea harbinensis
GACCGAGGGGTGCGCGGCCTTCCACGCCGTGATCACCGGCTCGATCAGGGCCCACCGCTCATCGGATAAGTCCGTCGCGTACGGCTTGCGTTCACTCACCCGGCTATCTCAACACGTCCACGCTCACCAGCCGGGCATAACGCTACAGATTCACTCGATCACACTACGACATCACGGGCATAGGCTCACGGATCGTCCTCTGAGAAGGGATTGCCGGATCTCACTGCTGCCGTGCACTGGCTCATCGACGACACCTTCATCGACCAACACGGCGCACGAGCACTGATCCCCCACCTTTTCGTTGATCAGCGAGAAGCCGACCTCGTCCAGATGGTGGTGGACGCCCTCTTGCGCGTTCTCGATGACCTCGGCCCTACCGCTCCAGACAACGCCTATCTCGACCATCCTGAGTGGATCAACGTCCTGAACTCGGCCGGCGTCGCTTACCTCGCCTTGTCCTCCGGCAAGCCAAGGTCGTGATGGAACTTCGCGCAACGCCCTTGTACATAGGAGCGTCAGGCAGGCGGCCGGCGTGCGCGCGGTGCGCCGATACTCACGTAGCCTGGCGGCATGTGCCGGTATAGCGCGGACACCTACAAGGTCCACTACGTGTGTTTGCCTTGCCGTGTGACTACCAAGCGACGCCCGGAGCAGCGACCCCAGCTCTGTAATCGCTGCCAGGAGCACATGATTGACGCGGGGCGAGACTTCGCTGCACCACGTCGGCGTGATAGCCCGGCTTGGCGAGCGTTGGGTGCCGTCCTGTACGCCGGCTTGGACTTCCACTCGTGCGGTTGCGGGGGTCCGGGCTTTCGCCCGCGGACGCCCCGACAGGTCCGGGAACGCCTCCAGGTAGCGGGCCGTCGGGGGATTCCTGCACGGGACGCCATCGCTCTGTCTGATCCGTACGAGGCGTGAAACCTTAGGTCGCAGGCTGATCGTCGTGCAATTGGCCAGGGTTGACGAGGGGTCAATCATGGTCACTCGCGACCGGGTTTCCGCCCAGCTCAGAGCCCTCACGTGCGGTGATCCGTGCAGTTCCCAAGCTGACAGCGCGGTTCGATTCCCGTCACCCGCTCTCGATGTGAAAGCCCAGGTCGACCGAGGGATTCGGGACCTGGGCTTTGATCTTGTACGGGCTTGATTTCGCTATCAAGCGGCGCCTGCGGCCTGGGGCCGGTCACGGCGCGAGCGCCGGGCTGGGCATCGCCGTAGCGCGGCCCCGCCATATCCGATGTCGCCCACCGATTCCCGCGGCACGCCGCCGCTAGGCCGCCCTTCAGTGACCGCTACGTTGACCTGCTGATACCTCGGATCGAAGCAATCCGCTACGGTCCGATTGACCACTCGGCCTCAAGAAGACGCTCCCGGCGATTAACGCCCCTATCAGCCACTATGCCAACCTCTACGCCATGCACATCAGATCCGGTACCAAAGACGACGCTGAGCACATCGCAGAGCTCCACACTCGTAGCTGGATGACCGCCTATGCCGAGATCATGCCCGCCAGCTGTCTGGATGGGCCCCTGCTCGACGAGCGCAAGGCCATGTGGAGTACGCGGCTCGCCACTGTCACTGCGGAACAGGATCACAGCCGCTGCCTGCTCGTTGCTGTCGATGACAACGCCCTCCTGGGGTTCGCCTATCTCGCCGTCGCAACCGACGGGCGCCTTTTGCTCGACAACCTGCACGTCCAGCCGGAGCGCAAGCAGTCCGGCATCGGCCGCCAACTCGTCTACCACGCTTTTGGCTGGGCCTCCGAACAACACTCTGACAAGACGATCTACCTGGAGGTGTTGCGCGACAACGTCGTCGCGATCACCTTCTACCGGCGCCTCGGTGGCCGGCCCACCAAAGAGTTCATAGAACGCTTCCCCGCAGGATTCGAACTACCCGTCGTCGAGTACACATGGGGTCCTGACATCGTCCGAACCCTTGCTGACGACCGTTCCACCACCGATCGGCTCGCCTCCTAGAAGCCTCCGGTTGGGTCGCTCTGGCTCCGGGATGATCAGTCGGGCGGGGTGCGCGTCGCGCGGGAAACACCGGGTCGCGGGTTGATCGCCGGGCCATTAGCGGGCCCGGGTCGGCAGGAATCGGGGCGATAACATCACGATCATGGTGGGCTGGGAGATTCGGTCGGCTTCGGTGGCGGACGTCGAGATGGTGGCCGAGTTGCGGGCCGTGGTGCTGAGGCCGGATCTCGAGCGGCTCGGGCGGTACGACGAACAACGTGTACGACAGCGGTTGCGGGATGGGTTCACCCCAGCGCACACCTGGATGATCGAGGTGGATGGCGCGTCGGCCGGCTGTGTGGCGCTGCGGCCGGCCAAGGACACTTACTGGCTGGAGCACTTCTACCTGGACCCGGATTCGCAGGGCAGGGGCATCGGCACTGCCGTTCTGAGCAGGCTGTTGGAGTGGTGCGACCGCGAAGGCGCCGTGGTTCGGTTGAACGTGCTGCAGGGCAGTTCGGCCCGCCAGTTGTACGAGCGACATGGGTTCACGGCCGAGACCGAGGACGAGGTGGACGTCTTCATGGTGCGCCACCCTTCTTCGCCTGGCGATCACCCGGCGGAAACCAGGCCGGGCGGATCAGACTCACGCCCTCGGCTCTGTTTCACACCGTGACAGGTACGGCTTCTCGCGTGCACATGAAGGAGCTCTACTTCGGCAGCGTCGCGCTCCGAGTCGACACAGCGCGGGTTCGATTCCCGTCGCCCGCCCGCTCTCAACGCGAAAAGCCAGAGGGGTTCCCGACCTGGCTTTCGATCAAGCCCCTCAACAGTTGCTACCGCCCGCTCGGATCAATCGGATCTACATCAGCACCACCCGGTCAGCGTCGACATCGAACCCGAGATCCGGATGGTCGGGAGATCCCTCCGCACTCATCAACACGGACTTCCCGAGACGCCGTCCGAGCAGGCAGAAGAAATCCACGAGGACGTCCAGCCGCTCCTGCCCCTGCAACTCTCTGAGATCGACGTCGAAGTCGATCGACTCGGTTCGGTACATGCGGAAGATGACCAGCATGTCGAGGGCCAGACAGACTCTTAGCTCAGGCACTCCGTCGGCATAGGCAGCCACGGCCATGTCAGCAGCCGAAGTGAGCTCCATCGGCTCGCCACCCACCGAGTAGGCGTACTGCCAACCCTGCTCCCGAAGGAGATCCAGCAGGACCTGCCAGTCCTCGAGAGCCGTTCCCTCTACGACAACGTCAGGCAACGCTCCGTTGACCTCAGGGTCGAAGAGGACCTTCACGTCATCCCACAGCAGGTCAGGCACAGCACTCATCATCCCTCCAGAACGCGCCTTCGGTGGGGGACTCCGGTTCCGGGGTGATCGCCGCGTGGCCCTGGCGCGCTTCCCCTTCGGCAGGTCGACGGCAGACGGGGTGATCAGGCGGGCGGTGAGCGCGCGTCGCGCGGCAGGATGGACCCATGCCGCCCCCCAACGAAGACGAGGCGATGCTCAGGGGAGCCTGGAGACTCCTGCGGGACGCTCTGGGACATCTGGCCTGGTCTGCCCCCGATCAGATCGCCTGGCTCGGATCCGTGATGCACCCTGATGAACTGGCCCTGGATTACGATCACGCGTACCGGGTGTCGTGGATGCCCAGGGAAGCCGGGTGGATCAGAGACGAACTGTCACGACTTCTCGCCGAGATCGATCAGCTCACCGCCGAGCTGACAGAGGAAGGCCCGGCGCCATGGAGCGCCGAGGGGCTGCAAAGCCATCCCACATGGCAGCGCCTGAGAGTTCTGGCCTGCCAGGCTCTGGCACTTATGCCCCCAATCCCCTGGGATGGCGATCCGGACTCCTGATCGCTGGGCCATGAGCGAGCCATTAACAGGGGTAATGAAGGGGCACTCGCGGCCACTCAGGGCCGGCTTTCAGCGCCTCGGGGCGTCCTGTCAGGCCCTTCGTTCTTTCAGTAGACGCGCCGTCCTCTCGCCAGCCGGCACGGCTGCGAACCTGATCGGCTCGTTCAAGATGCGGAAGGTCCTGGTGGTCACCGACCGGCCGCAGGGCACCTCGTTGAGGATCGATGACCAACGCGCTTCCGAGGGCCGGATCCTCAGGCTTCCGCGTCCACTGTGCGCCCGATCTCGGTCTCGGCGCCGCCGCACGGCCCAGCGTCGCGGACCCCGGCCGCGCATGTCGCTTGAGGCTGGTCATGGCCGGGGCCGCACTCGGGCCGTGCACCGACCACCACCCGCCGCACCGAGTCACTCGCCGTTCTGGGGCCACGCCGCCTGCCTACTCTCCCTCTTCATCAGAGGACCGCGCGATCATTCCGTAAGGCGCCAGCAGAAAGACCTGGGGTGAAAGACGTTCCATGTCCCCGCGCCTGCCGAACACCAGGCCGGCGGCGAAGTCCACGAACTGCTTGGCCTCGCTGTCGGGCAGCTTGGTGAGGTCCATCACGACAGGAGTACCGGTGCGAAAGAAGTGGCCCACCTGGATTGCCTCGTTGTAGTCCCGAGGACACAGCGTCTTGATCACTGGACATGCCTCCACCTCACGACGACATCAAGCCACCTATACAGCTACAGCACCGGACCACACCACCCTCACAATCGCCTGATCACCGCACAGGGTCGAGGGCGATCGACGGCCTGGGCCTCGTGCCTCAGCCCACCGGGCACCGTCGTGACGAGGGAGCGGCCTCCCGCGCCCGCTACGTGCCCGTCAGGAGAGCGACCAAGCGCCCGCGCGAGCCACGTACTCATACCTTCCGTACTATGACGCCCGCTGTACGGACGAAGCTCTCCACCGCCGCACGGACTTCCGGAGGATGGGGCGGCGAGGGTGTTGCCAGTGTGTCGGTGGCCATGAAGTGGAAGCCGTCGTTTCCGCTTCCACCTGCGCGTTCTTCGGCGAGAGTGCTGCCAGTTCGTCCCCACCGTAGGCTCGTTCACGCTGTGCCCCGCTCACTCAGAGACCTGAGGGCGCCGGCACTCCGGCGTTGAGCCATGACGTAACCACTATGTCTCAGAGGTCCCCGAGGGAGCGTCTGGCGTTGTCGATGAGTTCCTTGTACGTGATGACCTCAACCCGGTTCACGTGCGTGTTGAACGTCCGGAGTGCTTGACAGGTACCGGCCTGGTTGCCGCAAGTCGGGATGAGGTGCAGCCGAAGGAGGCCCTTATAGAGCTGGACAGTCTTTGGACGCAGGCCAGGCCGCTCATCGATCCAGTCCGAGCCGTACACCTTGAACGTGATCTTCCCGAGGTTCGGGTTCGACCAGTCCCCTTCTTGGATCTCGATCTCTTTCTTCGACAGCCAGATCTCCGCCTCTCGTTTGGTCGCGAAGGTGGAGAGTGCCGGACGGTCGTCTGACGATGCGGAAGACCTCCCCGAACGTGCAGGCGTGGGGGCGCACGTCACCTCGATCAGGATTTGGCTCTGTCGCCCCATTGCATGATTTGAAGGAAGGTCCTGGGCGCGGTCATCGGATTCACTGAGATCGCGTTCGACCAGGTGGCACCTCGCGCGGACCGCCATGCCGAAGGGCGCGGCTCTGACGGCGACGGCTGACATGTCCCGCGCCCCAAGATCCGGCGAGGTAGGCTCCAGGCCAATGACGCGATCTTGGTGTACGAACGCGTCACAAGGGAGGTGACGCGATGAGCACGCTTGAGGTACGACTGCGGCCGGTGACAGAGGACGATCTCGCCATGTTCCGGCGTTTCGCCACGGAGCCGGGATTGATCGGGCTGGACTGGACAGGGTTCCGCGATGCGCAGGCCCCGGCGCGACGCTACGCTACCGACGGTTACCTAGGCGAAGCTGACAGCAGGGTCATGGTCGAGGTCGATGGCACGGCCGCGGGCTTGATGAGCTGGTCGGCGCGAGGGTTCGGGGTCTCCCGATACTGGGAGATAGGGATCGCCCTGCTTCCGGACTGGCGCGGGCGCGGCATCGGCTGGCGCGCTCAGGCGATGCTGTGCGACTACCTGTTCACTCACACCCCAGCCGAGCGGATCCAAGCGTCCACCCACCCGGAGAACATCGCAGAGCAGAAGTCGTTGGAGAAGGCCGGCTTCACACTGGAGGGCGTCCTACGCGCGGTGGAGTTCCGTGCCGGTCAGTGGCGTGACGGCTGGATGTACAGCAGACTGCGGAACGATCCGCCTCCGGCGACTCATTGAGCGACGGGGTGATCGGGCAGGCCCGGGTGCGCGCCGCATCCCGTCGTTGGCGACTGTGCCTTCTGCTGGCCGCTGTGGCATAGGACCGTCTCCACGCTTTCAGTGGATGGTCATCGTGCGGGACGTCGGCGCATCTTGATGTCGCGCATGTCGGTCACCGCGACACGCAGGACGTCGTACGCCTGACCGTAGGCGTCGAGCGCCGCGAGGGCGCGCCGGGTGGCGTCCTGCTCGCCGTCGTCCGGCCCGGCCGGCACCTGGCAGCGGAATGTGAAAGTGGACAGGGTGCCGTCGTGGGTGAAGGCGCCCCGCTCGGTGAAGCCCACCTCGGACGCGGCGAGTACGGCCGCGCGGCCGGCCTCGTCGAGATCGCCGAACTTGCCGGAGATGATCACTCTGAACACTGTGGGTCCTTTCTGACGGCGTAGGTGAGGATGTGGCCGCCGAGCAGTTCCTCGGCCGCGTCGAGGATGCCGAGGACGGCCGCGGCGATGGTGTCGGGCTCCTCCCCGATGGCCGTCCGCCTGCCGATCTCGGTGTACACGAGGGAGTGCAGGGCGCCGACCTGCCAGGCCACCACGCGGGGTAGCGGGGCGGTGGGGGACGCGCCGGTCTCCTCGGCGAGTACGGCGGCGAGCGCGTCGGTCATCTGCCGGCCGAGGTCCTCAAGCCGGGCTGTCAGCGTGGGCGCGGCCCGCATCATCTCGAAGACCCGGCCGAATCCGTCGGTCAGGCCGAGCCTGCGGTCGCGGCGCTGCACCTCGTCGCGCAGAGTGCGCAGCACGGCCGGTACGGCGGCTTCGCCGGGCCGGCGGTCGCGCACCATGTCGGCGAGCCGTTGGGGGGACGCCTCGTCGGGCGGCAGGACGAGGTTTTCTTTCGTCTCGAAGTAGTTGTAGATGGTGTTGGCCGACACTCCGGCGGCGGTGGCGACCTCGGTGATGGTGACGTGCTCGAAGCCCCGCTCGACGAACAGCCGGATGGCTGTCTCCCTGATGTGCCGCCGGCTCTCGCGTTTCTTGCGTGCCCGTAGCCCTTCCGACATGAGAAAACTTTAAGCAGACTCTATATTTGGAGTCCACTGGATTTTCTGTCCGGGCCGCTGCCGGTATGGCTGAGGTGGGCGGTGTTGTCGTACGACTCGTTGAGGGGCGAACGGATTGTCCGGCCCTGTGTCATCGGGTGACGGCAGAAGGACTCCCGAGCAAGCCTGTCGCGGGAGCAGTGGACGCCTGCGGATCGGGCCTTGCCACCTGCAACTTAGGTGTTCGCGAGCTGTCGGTGATGCACCGTCAGAGGTTCGATTTCAGTGGTGTCGTCGTCGACGACGAGTTCGACGCGGAACCGAACCCCCATTGCCGCACCAAGGCGCAGCAGTGTCGTTATATCCGGGATGCCGCCGCCGCCCTCGATACGAGACAGGGCGGGTTGGGACATCCCGGAGCGCTCCGCTACGACCTTCTGAGACAAGCCTCGGCGCCTGCGAATCTCGCGCAACTGGTCTCCGAGCTCCAGATCGCGGCCTGCCTGCTCGTATTCGGGGTGGGGCTGCGCGTCCGCTTCCATCTCGCGCAGACGCTTCGCCTTGTAGGTTTCCCAACGGCTGTGACCCATCATGCGCTCCTCTCGAACACGTGCGTGGTGGTCAGGTCGTGCTCTGCCTCACACCGCTTCTTGGCAGCGATCGCTCGATCGATGTCGGCGGTCTGCGTCCCGTCCTGTGTCTTGCGGAAGACCGTCAGCACCACGATCACCTTGTTGGACGGTTTCCAGAAGGTCAACCGCCAGGTCGTGCGGTCGAGAGCGACACGCAACTCGTGCACACCTTCGGCATCCTTCAGCTTCTTCACGTGGTCCCGTCAGGGATGCCGCCAGTGACGAGGTAGTCGTCCACGTTTCGCATAACCCGTTGGTAGAGCGGAAGGGAAAGTCCGTCCAGCCAAGACTCCACCTCCGGCTCCAGGTCGATCTCCCACTGAGACATACCATCAATAGTATATGCCTTCGATGGTAACTCATGGCAGGTACGAGTGTCAGGCCTACCCCCGCGTCCACTCGATCTCGGCGGTTTCACGCCGGAGAGCGGTCGATTCCCGCCGGCACCCGGGTCGTGGCTCGGTTCTGGATGCGTACGGCGCGGTGGTGGGAGCTTCAGCCTGTACGGCTACCGGTCGCGCGAGGGCGATGCGGCCGACGGACCTACCGATCAATCTTGCCGTCGTGGCATGTTGAAAGGGAGGAACCTCCTGAGAGGAGGGTCGGGGGACATGATGTGGGATTACGGGGCCGGCTCCTGGTTGGTCGGGGGCATCACCATGATCTTGATCTGGGCGCTGATCATCACTGCGATCGTGGCGCTGGTCCGCTACATCGGCGGCTCCCGGAACACGGGGATGCCGTGGAACCGGCAGGGATCGCTGCGGCCCGAGGACGTGCTCGCCGAGCGGCTCGCCCGAGGAGAGGTCGACGTCGACGAGTACAAGCGTCGTCTGGAACTGCTGCAGGGGCGAAGATGAGTTCCACGCGACACCGGCGCTAGGCAGGACGGGGCACGGAGGCCCACTCGGGGAGGGTGAACCACCGGGGCACGGCGCGGCGTAGCGCCTCGGGACCCTGCACCTCGACTGCCTGGAGGCGCAGGGCGTCCGGCCAGCTCAGGTTGCCGCGCCAGACCTCGACCATGCTGCGCACACCGGCGGTCACCGTCACGGTCACGGCGTGGCCGGGGTCCGTGTCGCAGACGTCGACCGCGTCACTGGTGATCACGAGCCACCAGCGGCGACTGTTGGACGGCACGTCGGGGAACCGGAACTCGATGACCGTCCGCCCGTCCGGAACGGCGGTCCGGTCGACGTTGCGGTGCATGTCCCACAGCAGCAGCTTCGGGTCCAGGTCCTCGTCGCCCAGCTCTCCGATCCAGCGGATGCCCCAGGCGGCGAGTGCCTCGACCACGGGGCGCAGCTCGTGGCCGGCCTGGGTCAGGACGTATCGCACGTCGTTGCCCTTGACGTGCCTCTCCACGATGCCGGCCTGGGTGAGCTGGTGCAGCCGCCGGGACAGCAGCGTGGGGGACATGCGCGGCAGACCGCGGCGCAGCTCGTTGAAACGCTCGGTCCCGCACACCAGCTCCCGGATGACGAGCAGGGTCCAGCGTTCGTCGAGCAGTTCGACGGCCTTGGCCACGGGACAGAACTGGTGGTAGGAGGAGCCCATGTCCCGGAGTCTAGATTCGGCCGCCACGAATGCCAGTGGCAGCCGGATGCCGGTACAGATCGTGTACTAGTTAGCGAATCCGTACCTCCTTACCGTCGATTCCAGTCCACCGATCACGACGAGGGAGCAGTGCGATGACCGTCCCGAGCGACCCGACAGAGGCCGACCGTGCCCTGAAGGCCAAGCACCGCGCCATGTGGGCGCAGGGCGACTATGCCGCGGTCGCCGCCGAGGTCATCCCCGACCTGGGCGCGATCCTGACCGAGGCCTGCGGGGTGGGGCCCGGGGACCGGGTGCTGGACGTGGCCGCCGGGTCCGGCAACGCCGCCATTCCCGCCGCGCTGGCCGGGGCGAGCGTGGTGGCGGGCGACCTGACCCCCGAGCTGCTGGAGGCCGGACGGGCCCTGGCGGCGCGGCGCGGCGCGGAGGTCGAGTGGCGGCAGGCCGACGCGGAGGCCCTGCCGTTCGCGGACGGCGCGTTCGACACGGTCGTGTCCTGTGTCGGGGTCATGTTCGCTCCCCACCACCAGGCCAGTGCCGACGAGCTGATCCGGGTCTGCCGCCCCGGCGGCACGATCGGCCTGCTCAGCTGGACGCCGGAAGGGTTCATCGGCCAGATGTTCGCGACGATGAAACCGTTCGTGGCCCCGCCTCCGCCCGGCGCGCAACCCCCTCCGCTGTGGGGCGACGAGGACCACGTCCGTGCGCTGCTCGGGGACGCGGTCACCGAGGTCGTCGCGCGCCGGCAGATGGTCACGGTCGACCGGTTCGCCCACCCCGGCGCGTTCCTCGACTACTTCAAGGCCAACTACGGCCCGACCATCGCCGCCTACCGGGGGATAGCCGGGGACCCCGAACGGGTCGCCGCCCTGGACCACGCTCTCACCGAGCTGGCCCGCGACCATCTGCGCGGTGAGGAGAAAGCGGTGATGGAATGGGAGTATCTCCTCCTCACAGCGCGCAAGCGCGCCTGACGTCGCCTCACCACTCGCGCGCCGCGCGCCGGGGCAGCACCACGCCGACCTCGTACGCGAGCACCACCGCCTGCACGCGGTCCCGCACGCCGAGTCTGGCGAAGATGCGGTTGATGTGCGTCTTCACGGTCGCCTCGCCGAGATGCAGCTCACCGGAGATCTCCCGGTTGGACAGCCCCCGAGCCAGCAACCGCAGCACCTCGGCCTCCCGGGCGGTCAGGTCGGTCAGCCCGGGAGCGCTGACCGGTGGCGCCAAGGAGGTGTAGTGGTCGATCAGACGGCGGGTGATCTCCGGTGAGAGCAGCGTGTCTCCACGGACGACGGCGTGCAGCGCGCCCGCCAGCTCCTTCGGCGGAGTGGTCTTGAGCAGGAATCCGCAGGCGCCGGCGCGTAACGATCGGTAGACGTACTCGTCGAGGTCGAACGTGGTCAGCATGACGACGCGGCGGTCGGGGCGGTCCGCGAAGTGCGTACGAGCATCTCGTCGTCCGCGATGAGAACGCGCGTCACACCGACGCTCCCGTACGCGACGGCGCGGAGCTTCCGCTCAAGGGCAGCTCCACCCGCACCTCGAACCCGCCGCCCTTCCCCGGACCGGTGGTGGCCGTGCCACCGAAGAGCTCGACACGCTCGCTGATCCCCGTCACCCCGAGGCCACTGCCGTCGCTCCGGCGGACGACCCGCGGGCCGTCGTCGACGACGTGGATCCTCAGATCGGTGTGTCCGACCTCGATCGTGACGGAGACCGCGGCCCCCCGGGGCGTGTTTGACCACGTTGGTGAGGGCCTCCTGCAGCACCCGGTAGCCGCTGACGTCGACGGCTGCGGGAACCCTGCCGAGGTCGCCGTCGGCGGTGACGTCGACCCGTACGCCGGCGGCCCGGACTCCGCTCAGGAGCGGATCGAGGTGCCGTAACGAGGGCAGCCGCTCCAGACTCCCCTCAGCCCGGAGGACGACGAGCAGGCGGCGCAACTCGGTGACGACGTCACGACCGACGTCCTGCACCGCGTCCAGCGACTCATGGGCCTGCCGGACGTCGGAGTCGAGCACGGCCTGGGCGGCTCCCGCCTGCAGCACCATCACGGCGACGCCGTGCGAGACGATGTCGTGCAGCTCGCGGGCCACCCGGAGCCGCTCGTCGGTGCGGGCGGCGGCCTCACGTTCGGCGGCGAGCGCGACCAGGCGTTCGGCCTCGGCACGCCGCATGCGTACGGCGTAGGCCGGTCCCATGACGGCGAGCGCGACGAAGACGATGAAGGCCCAGTCGGGGTCGTCCGCGATCGTGGTCTCGATCCCGGCCGCGAGGAAGTAGGAGACGGCGGCGATCAGGCGAGCAGCACGGTCAGCACGGCCATCCAGCCGCCGGACAACTCGGTGGGGATGGGACCGTCGCCCTCGACGTACGGGGCGAGCGGCACGTAGAGCTCGGCCGGGCCGAACCCGAACAGCGCGAGACCCGCGGCGACAGTCACGAGGTCACGCCGCTCCATGCCCCGGAGCCACGACCTGGGCGGTGCGGCGCTCCTAGCCTCTGCGTCGTCGGCCGGATCATGACAGGAGATGTCGATGGATGACCAGACCACCAGACCGTACGGCTCGCGTTGCGCGGCGGTCGCGATGGCGGGCGGCGGTGTTCTCTACAGCGCGGCGGGCGCCTTCTACTGGGCGATGTTCCCGGACGAGGTGTCCGAGACCGCGGCGAACGCGGATGTGGCCGCTTCCGCCCTCGGCGCCTGGCGGGTGGAGACGCTCCTCTTCGCGCTGGCGCACCTGCTGCTCCTGCCTGCGATGGCGGGGTCTGATCGTGGCGGTCGGCCGCCGCAAGCGCCTGGTCGCCACCAGGCGGGGCCTTCGTCGTTCCCGCTCTCTGCTTCTCGGCGGTCCACCTCTGGTACTACAACGCCTTCTTCGGGGCCCTCGCCGGAGGGGGAGTGACGGCGGACGCGGCCCGGCCGGTGGTCGACGCCCTCGACAACGACCCGCTGGTGGTGGCGTCGTTCCTGGTCTGGATCCTGGGCTGGCTGATCGGGCTCCTGATCCTGGCCTTCGGCGCGTGGCGAGCACGCCTCGTGTCCCTGTGGGTGCCGCTCGTCCTCACCGCCGGCATGGTGCTCGAGGCCGTCTCCAGCGGCCTGGCGCCCAAACTCGTGGTGAGCGCGCTGATGGCCGCCGGGCTGATCGGGCTGGCGCGGGGCCTTCGCCCGAGCCGCGTGGAGAGCGTGTCGGTGGCCGGGCGGTAGCCGCCCCGCTCAACCGGCCATGCCCCAGGAGCACCGCCGCGGTACCCATGGTCCGGTGATCCCCAGCACGCGCGCCCGCCACGTCCCCACGGCCAGCACGATCCAGCCGAAGAAGATCGCGAAGGCCAGGGCGTGGAACACGTGGAAGGCGCCGTAGGAGGCGGCGACGGCCTGCTGAGCCGTCCGCAGCCCTTGGACGTCGACGAGCTGGAAGGCGAGATGGTCGACCCCGGCGTGGAAGGTCCGGGCGAACAGGCCGAACAGGACCAGCACGCCGCCCCACAGCGCCCATCGCGGCTGCGTCACCCACACCCGCCGGACCAGGGCGATGACCGCGGGCCACAGCAGGACGTTCCCGGCGACGAAGGCGCTGTACGACAGGCTGATCCGGCCCGGGCTCGTGGCGAAGGCGGCGAGCTGCGCGGGGAAGAAGCCGTCCGCGTCCCCGCGGCGGAGGACGCCGGCGAGCATCAGAAGCGGCCCGAGGCGAAGCCCTGCCGCCTCGACCCAGCGACCGGGGAACACGAACGAGACGGTTGTCATGCCGTCGATCCAACCCGTGGCGCCCTCGTCGCACATTGGCGGAAGGGCGAGCCTTCCGGGTAGCCCGGGCACTACCCCCGTCAACCGTCCCTGACGGCTGTCAACGGGCGAGGCGGTCGCTGACCAGCCGCCGTCGTTCCGGAGACAGCCCGCGAGCCGTCATGGCCCGCTCCAAGAGGTCCGGGTCGAACCCCCGCCGCGCCAGGTGGTCGATGAGGGGTTCGTGCCGGTCAGGCCGGTCACGCGGGAGCTCGGTGGCCAGCCGCAGTTCGAGGCGCACCACGGGAACGCGATGCGGGCCACAGGGGACCAGGACGTAGTGCTCCCACGGGCCGCGGCCGATGCACTCCATCCGCCACCAGGAGGTCGACGTCCCCGGCAGGAAGCCGGACACCTTGCAGCAGAGCGGCGCTCGTGCCGCCCACGCGGTACGCCGGGCCGGCTCCCAGGGCGGTGAGCGCCGTCTCCAGCGCCGATGTCACGTCCTCCAGCCGCAGCGACGCCCCACCTGTGCTCATGACGATCAGCGTCTCCAGCGCCGGGAAGATCTTGATCATTTTGGACGATTTCAGTCCCCCGGTGGCGAGCGTTCTCACGGGCGGCACATACTGGAGGGGATGAAGCCAGCCAGCGGTGCGTCCCATCGCCACCTGCCCACAAGTCCCTTCAAGCCCCGGCCTCCCGCCCCGCCTGTCGAGCGGTTCAGCGTGGACGACCGAGTGACCCACGATCGGTACGGTCTCGGCGTCGTCATCGCCGTGGAAGACGAGATCGCCGTGTTCGTCGATTTCGGATCGCGCCAGGAGCGGATCACTACACCGTTCAACAAGCTTTACAAGCTCTGAGTCCCAATGGAGGAGAAGCTGCCGGACCTGAGCCCGGCAGCCATGTCGTGTTCCGCCCGACTCAGGTGAGCCGCCAGGCGAGGAGCCCCTCAGGCGCGTCCGCCTGGGCGAAACCCGCCGTGACCAGCTCCTCCTGGATCACCTCCCGCACAGGACGGTAGGCGTTGCCGACGATCTCCTCCTCGCTGAGCACCTTGTCGCCCTCGGTGACCCGATAGAGGTAACGGGCCTTGCAGGCTTCCCCGCTCGACTCGATGATCTCTGACAGGACCGTGTAGGTGTGCCGGCCCACCTGGCGTGACTCCAGCTCCCGGAGGGGGGACGGGGCCGGAGGGCCGCCGTCGCGCCAGGTGAAGATCAGCAGGCCGCCCGGTTCCAGATGTGCCGCCAGCACGGGCCAGAGTCGTCGGCGATAGTCCGGTTCCAGGGCGTACATCACTCTGATCATCACCATGGCCTCGACCGGCTCGTCCAGGTCCAGGCTCAGCGCGTCACAGGAGAGCACGGTCACGCGTTCCAGCAGTTCCGGGCGCGCGTTCAGCCGCGACAGCAACATCCCGCGCATGCCGGCCGAGGGCTCCAGCGCGAAGATCTCGGCCGGTGTCGAGTCGGCCAGCGACGTGGTGATCAGCCCGGTTCCGGCACCGATCTCCAGGATGCTCCGCCGTACGCCGGAGAGAAGCGGAGGCAGTTTCCGGCGGACCTCGGCCCCGTGCTCGTTCTCGTGGAACAGGTCATAGAAGGGAAGGGAGACGAAGTCGGTCATGGCGGGCCACGCTACTCCGCCCTCGCGTCAGACCAGGCAGAACTCGTTTCCCTCAGGGTCGGCCATCACCACGTGATCCGGTCCCGCAGGTCGTCCTGGCGGATCACCGTCGCGCCCTCGGCGGTCAGGTGAAGCCGGTTCTTGACCGCCTTCGACTCCGGCACCTGCAGGAAGGACAAGTCAGGACCTACCCCGTCGGGGTTGGAGAGATAGGCGCCCTCATCCCACTCCTCCTCCGGGACGTCGTGATGCGCGAACCACTCTTCCCAGCGTTGATCTTCAGTGAGGACGCCGGTCGGCCACAGTCTCTGACGAATGAGTCCGCGGATGAGGTGGGCGTCTTCATGGTCCGGTGCCGGCCGTAGGCGGTGGGAACTGGGCGGCGATCAGTTCCAGCAAGGCGGCGTGCGTCTCTTCGTCGGCGGCCGCGACCAGGCCGCCGGCGCCGGTGTGGGGCGGCCGGCCGTGCAGGTCGGTCACCATGCATCCGGCGGCCCGGCACAGCGCGATCCCGGCGGCGAAGTGGACGCTGTCCTGGAGATGGCCGTCGGTGACGTACGCGGCTCGCCGGCCGGCGGCGACCCACGCCACGGCGAGGGTCGTGGAGACGACGCGGGGGCGGAACCGCTCGGCGAACGCGGGCTCGGCGAGCAGTCGCACAGCCAGGAAGGCCGGTTCGTTCGGGAACGGCGGGTCGAGGTTGACGTCGACCAGGCGCGTGTCGGGCGACGGTGTGAGCCGCTCGTCCACGCCGTCGTGGCGGAGGTACGCGTGAGCGCCGTCCGTCCGGAAGACTTCGCCGGCGAACGGATCGGCCGAGGCCGCCACCGTGACGTCCGGGCCCACCCGCAGGGCGACGTTCACCGCCACCAGCATGTTCCGCGCGGCGTAGTTCAGCGTGCCGCACAGGGGGTCGACCAGCCACATGCGCTCCGCGGCTCCTGAACCCGTGCGGCCGCTTTCCTCACCGGTGACGGAATCGTCCGGCCGAGCCGTACGGATGACGTCCAGGATGGCCTGCTCCGCTTCGAGGTCGGCGGACGTGGCGAAGTCGCCCCCGGATTTCGGGAAGCGCGCCAGCGGCGCGCCGTATCGGGCCGCCACGACGGCCGCTCCGGCCTGCGCCGCCTTGACGGCCACTTCCTCGTCTGTGATCAGCACGCGTGCAGGATAGGCGGGGTATCCGAGCGGGGGTGGAGCGGGGTTAGGGGTATTGACGGAGGGGATTACTGATCTCACCGAGAGTAGTGATCCTGGAGGCATGATGCGCCGGCAGAGGCCCGATCTCCCGCTGCTGGCCGTCGCCGTCGGGTTGCTGCTGGCGGTGGTCCTGTGGGGGGCGGTCTTCACCGAGTCCCTCACCGTGGCCGGGGACGCCGCGCTCGGCTGGGTGGTGGGCAACTTCGGCTGGTTGTTCGTGGTGGCCGCCGACTTCTTCCTGATCCTGGCCGTGGTGCTCGCGCTCAGCCGGTACGGGCGGATCCGGCTCGGCAAGGATGACGACGTCCCGGAGTTCAGCAACCTGGCCTGGACGGCGATGATGTTCAGCTCCGGGATGGGCATCGGGCTGATGTTCTACGGCGTCGCCGAGCCGATCACGCACATGCTCAGCCCGCCGCCCGGCCTGGGCATCGAGGCGGGCTCGCCCCTGGCCGCGCGGACGGCGATGGAGTACTCCCTGTTCCACTGGGCCCTGCACCCGTGGGCCATCTACGCCGTCACCGGCATGGCGCTGGCCTACTCCACCTTCCGCATGGGGCGGGGCAACCGGTTCAGCGAGGCGTTCACCCCGCTGTTCGGCGGACGGTCCAGGCCGATGGTGGGGCGGGCGCTGGATCTGCTGGCGATCCTGGCCACGGCCTTCGGCACCGCGACCAGCCTGGGCCTGGGGGCGCTCCAGGTGGAGTACGGCCTGAACGAGCTGTTCGGGGTCAGCGGGCGGCGGCTGGAGGTGGGCGTCATCGTCGTGCTGACAGGCGCGTTCGTCCTCTCGGCGTTCACCGGGGTGCACCGCGGCGTACGCGTGCTCAGCACGGTCAACGTCTACCTGGTGGCCGTGCTGGCGGTGTTCATCTTCCTGTTCGGCCCGACAGTGGCGATACTCAACCTGATCCCCGCCTCGCTCGGCGGCTACCTGAACGACCTGCTCGCGATGTCGTCCCGTACGGGCGCGTTCGTCGACAAGGCCTGGCTCGGCACCTGGACTCTCTTCTACTGGGCGTGGTGGATGTCCTGGGCGCCGTTCGTGGGCGCCTTCATCGCCCGGATCTCACGGGGCCGCACCATCCGCGAGTTCGTCATCGGCGTGCTGCTCGTCCCGTCCGGCGCCAGCCTGCTGTGGTTCTCGATCAGCGGCGGCAGCGCCGTCTGGATGCAACTGTCGGGTACGGCGGACTTCACGGCGGAGATCGCGCAAGGCGCCGAGGCGGCGTTGTTCGCCCTCCTCGACCAGCTGCCGCTCGCCCTGCTCTCCACCGTGCTCGTGGTGTTGCTCGTCGGGCTCTACTTCGTGACCAGCGCGGACTCGGCCTCTCTGGTGCTCGGGTCGCTCTCCTCCCGGGGCTCGCTCGATCCCTCCCGGCTCCTGGTGGTGATGTGGGGCGTGCTGGTCGGGGTGGTCGCGCTGGCGCTGCTGCTGGCCGGGGGCCTGACGGCGCTGCAGCAGGCGACGATCGTGGTCGCGCTGCCGTTCATGATCGTCATGCTCCTGCTCTGCCTGGCGCTGGTGAAGGAGTTGCGCGAGGACCCCGGCGCGGGGCCGCTGCCGCGCCGCGCCCCGCGCGGCCTGCCGGGCGCGTTCCGCCGGGTCGGCGGCGAGGACGAGTGAACGGGTCAGTCCTGGTGGAGCCGGAGCAGCCGGGCGGCGTCGTCCTTCATGACCAGTGACCTCACCTCGTCGTTGATCTCCAGCTCGGCGAAGTCGGCCGGCCACCGGTCCGGCGTGATCAGGTTGTGGTCGGAGCTCAACAGCGAGTTCGCCTGCCGGACGAGCTGCGGCACGCTGGGGTGGGAACGTGAAGCCCCGCACACCGTACTCCTCGACCAGGCGGCGACCACGGTGTGCGGCTGCGCGGGATCCGTGACGTCGTACTGTGGAAGCGGCTGCCCAGGGAGGAGGTCGACGCGGATGGGTCTGGAGGTCGAGAGCCGGCCGTCCGATTCGCCGTACATCGAGCGGGTGTGGCGGAGCAGCAGCGGCGACGGGCTCGAACGGATGACGTCGGTGGCCACGGCCCATGGGGAGCTGGTCCTCTGGGAGGAACGCGGCCGGGTCAGCGTCTCGGTCCGGGGGCCGGAGACGCGGGCGAGCCGGGCTCCGGTGCCCGAGGACGCCACGTTCTTCGGGATCGTCTTCTCCGCCGGCACGTTGATGCCGCACCTGCCCTTCCACCGGCTCGTCGACCTCGATGTGGAGATCCCCGAGGTGACGCGCAGGTCGTTCTGGCTGAAGGGGTCCGCCTGGCATCTCCCCGGTTACGACAACGCGGAGTCGTTCGTACGGCGGATGGTCCGTGAGGGCGTGCTGGAGCGCGACCCGATCGTCGCCGAGGTGCTCCGCGGCGCGTCGCCGGACCTGTCCGAGCGCACGATCCAGCGGCGGTTCGTGGCGGCCACCGGGCTCACCCGCGGCGCCATCCGGCAGATCGACCGGGCCAGGCGGGCGGCCGTCCTGATCCAGGAGGAGGTGCCGATCCCCGACGTGATCGACCGGCTCGGATACTTCGACCAGCCGCACCTGGTGCGGTCGCTCTCGCGCTACATCGGGCGGACCGCCACGCGGCTGAGCGACCCGTCGGAGCCGCTGTCGCTTCTGTACAAGACCTGAGCGTCCCTTCGCGCCTAGTCTCCACTGTCGATCCGAACGACAGAGGAGCAGAGTCATGGCGAAGATCATTTCCAACTTCTTCATCTCGCTGGACGGCGTGGTGGAGTCGCCGGACCAGTGGCACTTCCCGTACTGGAACGACGAGATGGGCGCCGTGGTCCAGGCGGGCCTGCAGAGCCAGGCGGCGATGCTGATGGGCCGCAAGCTGTACGAGGAGTCGTCGGCCTACTGGACCACGACCGACCAGGACCAGGAGATCGCCGCGCTTTTCAACGCCGCCCCCAAGTACGTCGTGTCGAGCACCCTGGAGAAGGCCGACTGGAACAACACCACGGTCATCGGCGGCGACGTCGCGGCCGGGCTTCGCGAACTCAAGGAGCGGCTCGACGGCGACATCCAGATGTCCGGCTCCGCGACGACCGTGCGGTGGCTTCTCGCGAACGGGCTGCTCGACGAGTTGAAGCTGCTCGTCCACCCGATCGTCGTCGGCCGCGGCCAGCGGCTGTTCGAGGACACCCCGACCCACCCGCTCAAGCTGGTCGAGTCCCAGACGTTCCAGACCGGGGTCCTCGACCTGACCTACGTCCCGGACACCGACTGACGTCGTCGCCGTTTCTGTCGCCCAGGTGCTCTAGTCTCCAGCCATTGATCAAGCCCGGCGAGCCTGGAGAAGCACGGACATGAAGGCCGGCCAGACGGCGAAGAAGATTGGCGAGAAGACCCGCGAGGGCTACGCGCCCGCCGTGCGCGGGGTGCGGCAGCGCCGGGCCGTGACCCGCCGCGCCATCGCCAGCACCCGCTCGACCGCCCGGCAGGCGCCGGTCCTGTGGCGCTTCGACAGCGGCGCGCCCGCGTTCGGCATCTTCGTGGACGGCGAGCGCTGCTGGGTCGGCAACCAGCGAGGCGACGTCTGCACCGTCACCCACTCCGGCACCGTGACCGGCCGCTTCCGGCTGCCCGACGGCGTCAAGTGCATCGTGGCCGACGACTTCTGGATCTACGCAGGCACGGCCCGCCGCACCGTGCACCGCCTGGCCAAGGGCGACGGCGTGGTGGTGGAGTGCGTCAGGGACGGCGAGCGGCTCCGGGTCCGCGTGGTCAGCCCCGGCTACGAGTCGGGGAACGTACAGTTCCCGAAGGACATCCGCGAAGCGGGCGCCCGCTACCTGGTCGACGGCGTGCGCTCGCCGGCCGCGGCGGTTTTTACCGCGCGTACGGCGAGATCAGGCCACTGCTCTGACCCGATCCGCCCCCCGAAAGGACGAGACAGTGACTGAACCAGAACAGGACCGGTACCGATCCGTCGCCATGATCGGCCTGGTGACTTCGGTGACCCTGAGTTGCCTGGTGGGCTGGGCGGAACTGCCCGCCGTCATCGTCCTCTTCCTGGCCGTTCCCGGGCTCCTGTGCGTCGTCTACCTGCTCTGGGCCATCCTGCGGGAGTGAGACCGCTCTTGACAGTTGGCCGAATGATGCATGCAATATATTGCACATCGCCAACCCGAGGAGCTGCGGCGTGTCCATCGACGACTTCGAGCGCTACCCCCTGACCTTCGGCCCCAGCCCCGTCCACCCGCTGGAGCGGCTCAGCGACCAGCTGGGCGGGGCGCGGATCTGGGCCAAGCGCGAAGACTGCAACAGCGGCCTGGCCTTCGGCGGCAACAAGACCCGCAAGCTGGAGTACCTGATCCCCGACGCGCTCCGGCAGGGCGCCGACACGCTGGTGACCATCGGCGGCGTGCAGTCCAACCACACCAGGCAGGTCGCGGCGGTGGCGGCCAAGCTCGGGCTGAAGGCCGTCCTCGTACAGGAGAGCTGGGTCGACTGGCCCGACGCGGTCAACGACAAGGTGGGCAACATCCTGCTGTCGAGGATCATGGGCGCGCAGGTCCGGCTCGTGGAGGCCGAGTTCGGCATCGGCTACAAGGACAGCTGGACCGACGCCATCGAAGGCGTCCGATCCTCGGGCGGGACCCCGTACGCCATCCCGGCGGGCGCCTCCGACCACCCGCTCGGCGGGCTCGGCTTCGCCAACTGGGCGTACGAGGTACGTCAGCAGGAGCGCGAGCTGGGCGTCTTCTTCGACACCATCGTGGTGTGCAGCGTGACCGGCAGCACCCAGGCCGGGATGATCGCCGGTTTCGCCGGCCAGGACCGCCCGCGCCGCGTCCTGGGCATCGACGCCTCCGCCAAGCCCGCCGAGACGCGGGCCCAGGTGGAGAAGATCGCCCGCGCCACCGCCGAGCTGATCGGCCTGGGCCGCGACCTGCGCGACGACGAGATCACGCTGCTGCAGGGATGGGCGGGCGACCTCTACGGCGTTCCCGTACGGTCTACGACCGACGCCATCCGGCTCACCGGGAGCCTGGAAGGGGTGATCCTCGACCCCGTCTACGAGGGCAAGTCCATGGCCGGGCTCATCGACCTCGTACGGAACGGCGACATCCCCAAGGATTCCAACGTCCTGTTCGCCCACCTCGGCGGCCAGCCCGCACTCAACGCCTACAGTGGAGCCTTTTGACTCACGCGAGCGCCGCGCGGATCTGTCCGAGCCACTCCATGCCCAGCCGGCGTCCGTCGGGGAGCTGGTCGCCCCGATCCCAGCGCCAGGTTGTGATCATCGCCAGCATGAGGATCCGGCACTCGCGCAGCAAGTCCTGGTCGACACCCGGGTAGTGCTCGCCGACCTCTTCGGGCGCATGGGCGAGGTCGAACTCGACAGGTCCGCGGCAGCACGTCTCGAGGTCGACGAACAGCAGGCCGCTCCTCGTGGTGAGCACGTTGCCCGGGTGCGGCTCGCCGTGCAGCAGCTGCTCGGCGCCGCCGCGTTCGCCGATCGCCCGTTTCAGGCTGCTCAGCGTGCCGGCGAGCAGCTCCCGGTCGGCGTCGGCGAGCGCCGGAGTACGGTCGCGGCTCGCCACGAGTCGCTGAGCCTGCTCGACCCGGTCCGTGAAGTGCGGCGCCGGGACGTCGAGCTTGCGCATGCCGGCATGCAGCCGCCCGAGCGCGTCGGCGTAGTCGGCCGGTGGGATCTCCCGGCGTGACACAGGTTCGTGGTAGGTCCACAGCGTGACCATCAAACCGTCACGCTCATGGACGCGTGGCTCCACCCGGGGGTCGAGCGCGGCCACCGGGCACCCTGCGTCGACGAGCCGTTGCGCGAGCTCGACCTCGAACCGCGCGACCGGCTGCGCCACGGGCGCCACCCGGGCCACGACGTCACAGGGCAGCAGACGCAGGGTGAGCGCGTTCGAGTCGTGCAGAACGATCGCGTCGTCCGCCGTCAGGCCGAGTGACGAGGCGACCGACGTGGCCGCGGCCACCGCACGCGTGGCATCTGCTGTCTGCATCGTCGCGAGCCATCCTCCCCAAGCGGTGCAACCCGGGCACCCTACCAACGGCCCCCGACGCGGAAAAAGCGGTTTAGCGGCTGCCCAGGGTGGCGTCGGTACGGGAGATCACCTGGGGCTTGCCGGTGACCTTCGGAGAGGCATCCAGGTGGGCTGGGGGCCGGTGGTCAGGAAGTCCTCGACCACTCTGGTGCACCAGTCGGGCTTCTCCTGGAGGAGGGTGTGGGACGTGCCGGGGACGACGGTCAGATATCCGTCGGGCAGGCTCCGGTACAGCTCCACGGTGTGCTCCAGCGTCACGATGTCGTCGTCGGCGGCCATGACCAGCGCCGGACAGGTCACGGCACCGAGATCAGCCGGCTTCAGCCCGCGTTCCTCGGCCACCGCCCGCACGATCTTGGCCACCACCACCGGGAGATGGCCGGCGCCGTCAGGGGACACCTCCGCGTACGCCTCCACCAGGGGCGGAGGCAGCGGCCCCTCACCGGAGGGCCGCACGATCATGCCCTCCATGTCGAAGGCGCCACTGATCAGGACAAGCCGGTCGACGAGGTCGGGGCGGCGCACGGCCACCCACAGCGCCACGGTCGCACCGGCGCTGTAGCCGACGAGCCGCACCGGCCCGCCGACGACCTCGTCCAGAAACGCGATGGTGTCCTGCGCCATCAACTCGACCGTGATCGGCCCCGGCACGTCGGCCGTGTGACCGTGGCCGCGGCGTTCGGGCAGCAGCACCCGGAAACGGCCGGCCAGCGCGCCGAGGTTGCCGTGGAAGTCCCTGCTGTCGGAGAAACCGCCGTGCAGCAGCACCAGCGGCTCCCCTTCGCCGCGCTCGTCGTACCAGGTGCGCACGCCGTTCACGTCCACATAGCCCGCCATCGGGTCGTCCCTTCGTCGCCGCCCCGGTGACCGTCACCGGGGTACACAGGTCATACGGCGCGGAGGGCGGAAACTCATCGCCTCAGGACACGGTTTCCAGCACACCGGGCAGGCCGAACAGCGGGAACAGCCGGTCGGCGTCGAGGTGGGTCGTCACCTCCGTGATCAGCCCGCCGGACAGGGTGAGGGTCACCAGCGCGAACCGCTCAAGCCTGCCGTCAGGTCCCGGCAGATACTGGGCGAACGCGGGCGAGCCGTTGGCCGCGGTCGGCACGAGGCGTGCGCCCGCGCAGGGATGCCCGGCGGCGAGCAGCGTCCGGCGGATCTCCGCCCGCCCGCGCAGCCACCACCGGAACGGCGGCATCGACATGACGACGTCCTCGTGCAGCAGCGCCACCATGGCCTCGACGTCGTACCGCTCGAAGGCGTCGCAGTAACGGGCGAGAAGCCGCCGCTGCGCCTGGTCGAGCGGAGGGTGGGGCTCGTCGGGGCTCACGGAGGCGGCCCGCAGCTTCGACCGGGCGCGTTGCAGCGCGCTGGTGACGGACGCGACGGAGGTGTCGAGCAGCCGGGCGACCTCGTCAGCTCTGCAGCACAGCACGTCGCGCAGGATCAGCACCGCCCGCTGCCGGGGCGGCAGTTGCTGCAGCGCGGCGACGAACGCCAGCCGGATCGTGTCACGCCGCGCGGCCAGCTCCGCCGGATCGCCGCCGGCCGGCAGCACGCGGCCGTCGGGGACCGGCTCGACGAACGCGCTGTGGGGGAGCGGCTCACCGAGGTCGGGCCCGGCCTGCGCGGACGGGCCGAGGTCGATCGCCCGGGCCCGGCGCCGCGCGCCCCGCAGCAGGTCGAGACAGACGTTGGTGGCGATGGCGTAGAGCCACGACCGCATCGGCGCCCGGCTCTCGTCGAACCGGTCGAGACTCCGCCAGGCGCGCACCAGGGTCTCCTGCACCGCGTCCTCCGCCTCGAACGGCGACCCGAGCATCCGGTAGCAGTAACCCGTCAGGGCGATCCGGTGCTGCTCCAGCAGATCCGATGCTTCTGGCTCACCCATGCCCGCGAGGCTACCGCCGCCCTCCGACAACTCCGCGAGGCCGCTTCCCTCTCAACCGCCGCCACTGCGGCGGCTTGACCTCGCGCGCCTCGCCGGCCCTGCCGGTCGGTGTCGTACCGCCATCGCCACCCGTGGTCGCGTACGAGCATCTCGCCGAGACAGGCGCCCGCGCCCATGATCACGCTGTGGGTGCGGCCGGCAAGGCTCCCACACGCGTACGACGATTCACGCGTCCGCGATCTGCATGACCACCGCCTTCGGCTCGGTGAAGAACTCGCGGCTGAAGTCGCCGCCCTCCCGGCCGATGCCCGAGTCGCCGACGCCGCCGAACGGGGCCCGCAGGTCTCTGATGAAGAAGCAGTTGAGCCAGACCGTGCCCGCGCGGAGCGCCGCCGAGACGCGGTGGGCGCGGTTGACGTTCTCGGTGAACAGCATGGCGTTCAGCCCGTAACGGGTCGCGTTGGCCGCGCTGACGGCCTCGGCCTCGGTGTCGAAGGGCTGGACGACGACCACCGGGCCGAAGATCTCCTCGCGCCAGTGGCGGGCGGACGGGTCGACGTCCGCGAGCACGGTCGGCCGGACCGACCAGCCGTCGCCGAGCCCGCCGGTCAGCATCGTGCCGGGCGCGTCCTCGACGTACGAGCGGACCTTGGCGAAGTGGGACTCGCTGGCGAGCGGGCCGAGTTCGGTGGCCGGGTCCTTGGGGTCGCCGGTGCGGAGCGACTCGGCCTTCTTGACGAACCGGTCCAGGAACTCGCCGTAGACGGCCCGCTCGACGAAGAGCCTGCTGCCGGCCAGGCACACCTGGCCGGCGTTGCGGAAGATCGCCTCGGCGGACCAGTGGACGGCGTTGTCGAGGTCGGCGTCGGCGAACACCAGGTTGGCACCCTTGCCGCCGAGCTCCAGGCTGACCGGGGTGAGGTTGGCGGCGGCGGCGCGGGTGATGGCGCGGCCGGTCGCGGACTCGCCGGTGAACGTGACGCGGTCGACCCGCGGGTCCTCGGTGAGCGCCTGGCCGGCGGAGTCGGGGCCGTAGCCGTGCACGACGTTGAGCACGCCCGGCGGCAGCCCGGCTTCGAGCGCGAGCCTGGCCAGGAGCGTGGCGGAGACCGGCGTGTCCTCGGCGGGCTTGAGCACGACCGTGTTGCCCCAGGCCAGCGCGGGGGCGATCTTCCACGACTCCAGCATGAGCGGGAAGTTCCACGGCGCGATGGCGGCGGCGACGCCTGCGGGCTCGTAGCGGGTGTAGGCGTGGTGGCCGGAGTCCATCGGCAGCGCCTGCCCGGTCGACAGGCGGGCGTGGTCGGCGAAGAAGCGGAGGTTGGCGGCGGCGCGCAGCACGTCGTGGCCGCTCTGGGCGACCGGTTTGCCCATGTCGCGGGTGTCGGCCAGGCTCAGCTCGGCGCGGTGCTCCTCGACGAGGTCGGCGAGCCGGTGCAGGAGCCTGCCGCGCTCGGCGAACCCCATCCGGGGCCACGGCCCCTCGTCGAACGCCCGCCGGGCCGCCGCCACCGCCCGCGCGGCGTCGTCGGCCCCGCCGAGCGCCACCTCGGCCCACGGTTCCCGCGTCCACGGGTCGACGCTGGGCATCCGACGCCCGTCGAGGGATCCGGTCTCCTCGCCGTCGATGACGTGACCGTAGAAGCCGGTCATGAGCGCGGCCCCCTCTCGGCGATCGTGACGTCGCCGGCGGCCCAGTGGGTCGGCGGGATCTCCCGTACGATCACGCGGACGCTCTCCTCGGGTGAGCCGACGGAGGCGACGACGGCCTCGGTGACGTTGGAGATCAGCGCGCGGATGCTCTCGGCCGGACGGCCCTGGATGAGTGTGACTTCAACGAGAGGCATGGACACCACCTGGGAAGAGGTCGGCGGCGGTCCCGGTGCGGACCGCACGTTCCTGGTCGGGGGCGAGGCCGGCCGGGGCCAGGGCGGCTCCGGCGGGGCGTTCGGCGATGGGGAAGGGGTAGTCGGTGCCGACCATGACGCGGTCGGCGCCGACGGTCTCGACGAGCGTGCGCAGCGTGCCGGGGTCGTAGACGAGCGAGTCGTACCAGAACCGGCGCAGATACTCCCGCACCGGTCGTTCGGGCGCCCGGACGCCGGGGAGCATGGCCACGCACCGTTCGATGCGCGGCAGCATGGCGAGCAGCGCGCCGCCGCCGTGCGCGAGCACGACCCGCAGGCCCGGGTGCCGGTCCAGGACGCCGCCGAGGATGAGCGTGGCGGCCGCGGCGGCGGTCTCGGCCGGCATGCCGACCGCGTACAGCAGCCCGTGCGCGCCGAGCCGGTCGGCGCCCAGCACCTGCCAGGGGTGCACGAACAGCACCGCGTCGCGTTCGGCGACGGCCGCGTAGAAGACGTCCAGCGCCCGGTCGTCGAGCGGGCGGCCGTCGACGTTGGTGCCGATCTCGACGCCGGCCAGCCCGAGCCCGTCGACGCACTCGCCGACCATGGCGGCGGCGACGTCCGGCTCCTGCAGCGGCACCGTGCCGAGCCCGGTGAAGCGGCGGGGCTCGGCGGCGACGAGACCGGCGATCCACTCGTTCTGCGCGCGGGAGAGCTCGATCGCGCCGTCGACCGGGAGTCCGTAGCCGAACGTGACCGGGATCGGGGACACCACCTGGGAGGTCACGCCTTCGGCCGCCATGTCGGCGAGCCGCCGCCCGCTGTCCCAGCAGCGGTCGTCGAGGGCGCGGAAGAACCGGCCGCCCAGCTGGAGGTCGGCCGTGCACGGTCCGGTGGCCCGCAGGCCGGGCCAGGCTCCCGCATACCTCTCGGACAGGCGCGGCAGGTCGCGCGGGATCGCGTGCGTGTGGACGTCGACGGTCACGGCGCCACCACCTGGGCGGTCTCGATGGACCCGCGCAGCTTGGCCAGCAGCGCGGTCAGCGTGCGGCGCTCGTCGCCGCTGAGCTGCCAGGCGATCGCGTCCAGGTAGCGCCAGTGGGACGGCAGGAACCCCGCCAGGAACCGCTCGCCCGCCTCCGTGTTGGCCACCAGGAACGAGCGGCGGTCGCCGGGGTTGACCCGCCGTTCCACGTACGACCGCGCCACCAGCCCGTCGACCACGCTCGTCAGGTTGGCCGGGCGCACCGAGATGGCCTGGGCCAGCTCGCCCATGTTGAGCGGCCGGTCGGCGCGGTGCAGGACGGTGAGGATGTTGAGCTGGCTTACTGTCAGCCCGTGGGGCGCCAGCTCGGCGGTGCCGGCCCGGTCGAACGACGACATCGCGCGGTAGAGAGTGAGGGTGAGCTTCAGCAGGTCGGGGTCGAACTCCGGGCCGTGCTCGTCCGCCGCGCGGGCGACCTGCCACTCGACGTCCTGGAAACCGGGCTCTTCGGCCACGCGGCCCCCTGGTTATTCGAAACGTAGATATTTATGGTGGATGATAATACAGATCCACTTCGAAATCCTGGAGGGCCCGGAATGGGCGAAGTCCTGGGCGTCGGCGTCACGCACTACCCTCCCTTCAGCGGCACGGATGCGGACATGGCCGGCCTCTTACGGCGCACCATGGCCGACCCCGGCATCCCCGCCGAGGTGAAGGACCCCGCCAACTGGACCGATAACGCCCGCCGCGAGTGGGGCGACGACGGCGGCGCCACCGGTGCCGCGGAGCACCGCGAGGCCCTGATCAAGGGCTTCGAGCAGGTACGGGCCGCCATCGACGACTTCAATCCCGACGCCGTCCTGATCTGGGGCGACGACCAGTACGAGAACTTCCACGAGGACCTCATCCCGCCCTACGCGGTGCTCGCCTACCCCGACCTGGAGCTCCGGCCCTGGGCGCAGGCCGGCTACTCGGCGGACATGCAGGGCAAGCCGAACGTGTGGGACGAGCCGTACGACACCACCTTCCGGGTGCGCGGCCGGCCCGACATCGCCCGGCATCTCGCCTCCGGGCTGCTGGAACGCGGCGTCGACGTGGCCTACGCCTACAAGCAGGCGCACCATCCGGGGCTGCCGCACGCGTTCCTCAACGCCATCCTCTATCTGGACTACCACCGCACCGGCTTCGACTACCCGGTCATCCCGTTCCCCATCAACTGCTACGGCCGGCGGGTCGTCAGCTACCGCGGCTTCATGAGCGAGATCGGGGACCAGCGCGAGCTGGACCCGCCGTCGCCGTCGCCCGCCCGGCTGATGCAGGTCGGGGCCGAGGTGGCGCGGCTCTGCGCCGAGTCGCCGTGGCGGATCGCGCTGCTCGCCTCCTCCAGCTGGTCGCACGCCTTCCTGTGCGACCGCACCTGGCGGATGTGGCCCGACACGCCCGCCGACGCCCGCCTGTACGAGGCCCTCGTCAAGGGTGACCTGGACGTGTGGCGCGCCACCACGCTGGCGGACGTCGAGGCGGCGGGGCAGCACGAGCTGCTCAACTGGTTCCCCCTGGTGGCGGCCATGGAGGCGCTCGGCCGGCCGGTGCCGCAGTGGTCGGCGTTCGTGGAGACCGAGGTGTTCAACTCGAACAAGGTCTTCGCGGTCTACCGGTGACGCCTGCCGGGTCAGTCGAACAGGTCGTCGAGGGTCTGGACGGTGATGGCCCGGGTGGCCCAGGTTTCGAGCTGGTCGAGGTCGGTGCAGGCGGTGATGCGGGCCCGGGTGTCGTCCGGGATGTCGAGGCCGCGGGTTTCCAGGAGCAGCAGCACCAGGCGTGCGGCCTCTTCCGCCTTGCCTTCTGCCTTGCCTTCAGCCTTACCTTCAGCTTTGCCCTCGACTTTGCCTCGGGCTTGGCCTTCTTCGAGGCCGCGGCCGAAGTGTTCGCGCGCGAAAGGGCTGTAGACGGGCCAGGTGGTGGATTTCATGATCTCCTCCAGGAGGCGCCGGATCTCGGGCGCGGCCGTGGACCATGACCGCCATGGCCGCCAGTCCGGGCTGGGCTGCGGCCTGGTGGGGGTCGGTGATGGCGGGGATGTCGTCCGGTCCCAGCACGTGGGCCTGGAGGCGGTATCCGGTCAGGCCGGAGTCGATCGGCTGGGCGTAGTAGGCGGCGGCCGCACGGTCGGGGCAGATCACCAGGACGGTGACGTCGCAGCCGAGCAGCAGCCACAGCGCGGCGGCGTAGCGGGCGAGTTGGTGGGGCGCCTTGGACTTGTCCTGCTGGATCTCCACGATGATGGCGTGTGCGGGGCTCTGGGGCGGGCCCATGACGAGGACCAGATCGGCCTCGAAGTCGCCGGAGGGGCGGGTGTTGAACGTGCTGTCTTCCACGCGGATCAGCGGCGTGGCGGGCACGTCGACGCCCATGAGGTCGCGCAGGATGTCCACGGCAAGTTGGGGACGTTCACTGATCATTTGGATGAGGGCGTCGTGTGGGGGAGACGGCATGCCACTTATTGTGACATGACAATCACTTAAAGTAATGAATCATGTTGCCGACATGGGAAGCGACACCTGACGGACCGCTCGCGTTCGAAGATGACGCCGCACGCGCCGTGTGGACCTGGCGCACCAGCGGACCCAAATCGGGGCGTAGAGAAGGGCTTCGCCCCCAGGCGCTCCGCGCCGTCTCAGCTCAGGCGCTCCGATGAGGCGCCTGCGGCGCAACCCCAGCGCCTGCGGCGCCTTCGCGTGCCCTGTCGGCCGTGGGATTCGACGAACGCGCGCGGACCCTTGACGGGGAGCCGTCGGAAGACGGGCTTACCCGGCTCGCTCTGTTTCCGGCCGGCCCGCGGCACGCGCGAGGGCGCCGAAGGCGCGGGGTTTGCGCCGGAGGCGCCTCAAAGGAGACGCCTGAGCTGTGGGGGCGCGGAGCGCCTGACGAGTGAAGACCATTTGGGCCGTGGTCTGGTGAAGCAGGGGAGGCGGGGTGAGAGTACATTCTTCCGGTGCGTCGCATCTCTGTCGTGGGCAACTCCGGGTCGGGCAAGTCGACGGTGGCGGCGGAGCTGGCCGGGAGGCTGAGTGTGCCGTGGCTGGAGCTGGACTCGATCTTCCACATGCCGGGCTGGACCCCGCGCCCCGTGGACGAGTTCCGGGCCGAGGTCGACGCGTTCACCGCGGGCGACGGGTGGGTGGTCGACGGGAACTACTCGGCCGTGCGGGAGCTGGTGTGGTCGCGTAGTGACACCGTGGTCTGGGTGGATCCGCCGAGGGCCACGGTGATGCGCAGGCTCGCGGTCAGGACGCTGCGCCGGATGGCCACCGGGGCCGAGTTGTGGAACGGGAACCGGGAGAGGTTCCGGTTCCTGTTCACGAAGGACGAGTCGATCCTGCGCTGGGCGTGGGTGAAGCATGACGAATACCGCGAGCGGTACGCGAAGGCCGCCGTGGATCCGGCGTACGGGCACCTGAGGTTCGTCCGCGTCACGTCGAGCGGCGAGCTGGCGCGGGTCCTGGACGGCTGATCACTCGCCGCGCCGGGCGCGGGCGGCCCGGCGTTTGCCCTCGTGCATGGCCTGGACGCGGGCGACCGGGATGGTGTGGCCCTCCTCGATCAGGTCGGCGGGCAGCGACTGGGGAGACGGCAGGTGGGCGGCCCACGGGTCGCCGTCGCCCAGCAGGCCGGGGGCGGTCCTGATGGTGAAGTCGCGCGGCGTCACCCGGTCGAGCTCGTCCCACCCGACCGGGAACGAGACCGGCGTCCCGGGCCTGATCCGCGGGCTGTAGGCGGCCACCACGGTGGCCCCGCCGGCCCTGGTCGAGTCGAGGAACACCTTGCCCTGGCGGTCTTCCCTGATGAACGCGGTGGTGGCCAGGGCGGGGTCGAGCCGCTCGGCCCGCGCGGCGACGGCCCGGGTGGCCGCGGCCAGGTCCTCCATGGGGATCCCGGCCACGACCGGCACGAACACGTGCAGGCCCTTGGCCCCGGAGGTCTTGACCGCCCCGGACAGCCCGGCCTGGGCGAGCGCCTCCCTGATCAGCCCGGCGGCCCGCACCACCAGCGAGAAGTCGCCGCCCTCCGGCGGGTCGAGGTCGAGCACCAGGTGCGTGAAGTGGTCGCCGACGAGCAGGGCGGGGTGGTATTCGACGGCCCGCTGGTTGGCGAACCAGAGCAGCGTCCGCCGGTCGTCGCAGAGCGCGTAGGAGACCTGGCGGTGCGACGCCTCCGCCCAGATGGTCACCGTGCGGATCCACGAGGGGGCGTACTTGGGGAGGTTCTTCTGCATGAACGGCGCCTGCCCCGGCCGCACCCGCATGACCGACAGCGCCCGCCCGCGCAGGGCGGGCAGGATGCGGTCGCGTACCGCGTCGAGGTAGTCGACCAGATCACGCTTGGTCGCGTCAGCCCCGTCGAACAGCGGCTGGTCGAGATTGGTCAGCCGCACCTCGTCGCGCGTCTCATCAGCGGTCACCCCGTCCACGATAACCGGGTGGGATCCGCGGTGCTCAGGTGAAGGTCAGCGCCGGATGGACGAACAGCATGACGGCCCCGAAACCGAACTTGAGCAGGGCGTCGATCAAGCCGAACATCCGCAGCGGCGCCCCGGTCCTGAGCCCGACGTAGGCGTTGACCATCGTCACGACGCCGAGGATGCTGATCAGCGGCCCGTGCGCCAGGCCCATGGGGACGAAGTGGACTCCGACCACGAACAGGATCCACAGGATGACGGTCCGGTAGTCGGCCCCCTTGGTCTTGGTGAGCACCCAATAGATCAGGCCGGCCTCCAGGACGAACGATCCCACCAGGCCTCCGATCTGCGCCACCGAGGGCGGGCCCAGGCTCGGCAGCAGGGCGCTCAGCCCGCTCCCGACGAACCCGGCCACGAACCCACCGATCAGGAACTGCAGCCAGTACTTCTGGAACAACCAGCTGAGCAGGAACCCCGTCCCCACCCCCAGCAGGAATAACCCGCCGCCCCTGATGAGCGGGTACGGGTGTGCGGCTGTGTCGGCGAACCATGCGAGAGACATGCGACATTCCCCCAGAAATCGGATTTCGATCATCCTGGCACATGCCGTCGGCCGGGCCCGTGGGCCCGGCCGTACCTCGATGAGTCAGGCTCGCTGCCGGTCCTTGTCGCGGACATCGAGCCGGTCCGGCGCCCGCCCGGTGGCGCTGCCGCCGTCCCGAGGCGCGCCGCGGCGGCGCAGCAGCCGCATCGCGTTGCCGATGACCACCAGGACGGACATCTCGTGCACGAGCATCCCGATCGCCATCGTGACGCCGCCCAGGAGCACCCCCGCGAGGAGCGCGCCCACGGTGACCAGGGCGACCGCGATGTTCTGGCGCATGACCGAGACGGTGCGGCGGGCCAGGCTGACGGCCCGGGGCAGTTTGGACAGGTCATCCTTCATCAGGGCGATGTCCGCGGTCTCGATCGCCACACCCGTGCCCGCCGCGCCCATCGCGACGCCGATGTCGGCGGTGGCCAGGGCAGGGGCGTCGTTGACGCCGTCGCCGACCATGGCGACCACGTGTCCACGGGCCTGCAGGTCGCGAACGACCTCCAGCTTGTCTTCCGGCAGCAGGCCCGCATGGACCTCGTCGACGCCGACCTGAGCGGCGACGGCTTCGGCGACCCGCCGGGTGTCCCCGGTGAGCATGACGACTCTGCGCACGCCGGCCGCGTGCAGGTCGGCGACCATCCGCGCCGCGTCGGGGCGGACCCGGTCGGCCACGGCGACGACACCGGCCAACCGGCCGTCCACGGCCACGACCATCGGGGTGCGGCCCGCGGCGGCGATCCCGTCGACCACGCCGGCGGCCGCGGCGTACGGAACGCCCTCGTCCTCCTGCAGCGCCAGGTTGCCCACCGCGACGCGGCGACCGTCGAGGGTCGCGACGATCCCCTTTCCCGGCACCGGTTCGGTGGCCTCCGGAAGACCGGCGACGTCCAGGCCCTCCGCACGCGCGGCGTCGACGATCGGGCGCGCCAGCGGATGCTCCGAGCCGGCCTCCGCGCGGGCCGCCCAGCCGAGCACGTCGGCGCGGCTCCACACCTCGTCCAGGGAGACCACGTCGGTCAGGTACGGCCGTCCTTCGGTCAGCGTGCCGGTCTTGTCCAGCGCGACGGCGTCGACCCTGGCCGAGGTCTCCAGGAACTCCCCGCCCTTGATCAGGATGCCGTCCTTGGCGCCACGACCGATGCCGGCGACGATCGCAACCGGGATGGAGATCACCAGCGCGCCGGGGCAGCCGATGACCAGCAGCGTCAGCGCCAGCACGACGTCGCCGGTCGCCAGGCCGAGGACGAGGGACAGGACGATGATCGCCGGGGTGTACCAGGCCGAGAAGCGGTCCATGAACGCCGCGGTACGCGCCTTGGCGTCCTGCGCCTCCTCGACCCGGTGGATGATCCGGGCCAGCGTGGTGTCGGCACCGACACCGGTGGCACGCACCTGCAGGAAGCCGCCCATGGAGACCGTGCCTGCGAACACCTGGTCACCGGTGGTCTTCTCCACCGGGATCGACTCACCGGTGATCGACGCCTCGTCCAGCGCCCCCGTACCGTCGATCACGACCCCGTCGACCGGCACCTTCGCGCCGTTCTTGACCAGCACCGTCTCACCGGTCGCCACCGAGGCGGCGGGTACCTCCACCTGGTGGCCGTCGCGAAGCACCACGGCCACCTCGGGGGCCACCGCGACCAGCTCGGCCAGGGCGGACCTCGTCCTGCTCAGCGTGGCGTTCTCCAGCGCGTGACCGACGGCGAACAGGAACGTCACCGCAGCCGCCTCCCAGTACTCGCCGATGATCAGCGCGCCGATCGCGGCCACCGAGACCAGCAGGTCGATGCCGACCACGCGCGCCATCAGGGCTCGGGCCGCCTTGACGACGATTCCCCAGCCGGCGACCACCGCCGCCGCGACCATCAGCACGTCGCCGGGCATCTCGGCGCCCAGCGCGGCCGACGCCGCGAACGACGCGACGATCAGGAGGCCGCTCACCAGCGGCACACTCCACCGCCACGAACCCCAGGCCCGGACCCTGTCCATCTGCGTCAGCTCCTTCTCCTGGTCCACGTCTGATCTCGACGTTAGGCCGGGACGCCCTGGAGTTCCTTGACGCAGGTCAAGCCGGGACGGCCGCCCGATCCAGAGCCTCGACGTCGAGGATGCCGACGTCGCGGCGCCCGTGCAGTTGGATGACGCCACCCGCGGAGAGCGCGGCGAGGGATCGGCTGAGGGTCTCCGGCTTGGTTCCCAGGTAGGCGGCGACGTCCTTCTTGGCCATCGGCAGCCGGACCACGGGTACCCCGTCCCGTACGTCGGCCGGCAGGTCGAGCAGATAGGCCGCGATGCGCGCGGTGACATCACTGGAGGTGATCGCGGCGAGCAGCCGCTCGACGGAGGTGAGCCGGTCGGACAGCGTGCGCAGCATCCGCAGGCCGATGTCCGGGTAGTCGCGCAGCAACGCCGCGAGGTCGCCGTGGTCGAACACGCACATCCGGCTGTCCTCGAGAGCGACCGCGAAGTGGTCCGGCCTGTGACCGGTCAGGAAGGCGCGCTCGCCCACCACGTCGCCGTTGGCCGCCGTGCGCAGGATCTGCTCCTGGCCGTTGGCCGCCACATGGCTGATCTTGAGCTGGCCGCTGTGCATCACCAGCAGGCGGGAGACCGCCCGCCCGGGGCCGTAGACGGTCTCCCCCTTCACCACGGCCACCGGGCGCGCGAACCGCGCGACGTCGATCTGTTCCTGGCGAGTCAGCCCCTGGAAGATCGGAACACGTGTCACGCACAGGTCGTCCTCGGCCATGGCACCAGCCTGTCACACGGCCCGGAGCTTGACGTAGGTCAAGGAAGCCGGAGCGCCGGATCGGTAGCTTGAGGTCGTCACCAGGAAAGACCGGTGAGGAAGGAGACCAGGACCATGTCCGTCACAGAGACCACCAAGACCATCCTCCGTGCCGAGGGCTTCTCGTGCCCGTCCTGCGTGAACAAGATCGAGAAGCAGGTCCGCCGGCTTCCCGGTGTCGAGTCCGTGAAGGTGCACTTCGCCTCGTCCCGCGTCGAAGTCGTCCACGACCCGGCGGAGGTCGGTGCCGACGAACTCGTCGCCGCGGTGAAGAAGGCCGGCTACGTGGCCCGCCCCGCCGCCTTCTGATGATCAGTCCTTGACGTCCAGCCCCATGGACCTGGCCGTGCCCGCCACGATCTTGACCGCCTGGTCGAGGTCGTCGGTGTTGAGGTCGGGCAGCTTGGCCTCGGCCACCTGCCTGAGCTGGGCCGTGGTGACGACGCCGCCGCTCTGGTGGCCGGGGCGGGGGCTGCCGCCGTTCAGCCCGGTCACCTGGCGGATCAGCGAGGCCGTGGTGGGCTGCTTGACGGTGATGTCGAAGGCCCGGTCCTCGTAGACCGTGACCACGGCCGGTATCACGTAGCCGCGCCGGCCGGCGGTCAGCTCGTTGTACTGCTTGCAGAACTGCATGAGGTTGATGCCGAGCGGGCCGAGGTCCTTGCCGACGGTCGCCGGGCCGGCCTCGCCCGCGTTCAGGTGCATGGTGACGACCCTGGTCACCTTGTTCTTCGCCATGCGGGCTAAGCTAAAGTCTCCCGTAACAGGAGACTCAAATGGATTATTCGATCGGCAAGCTGGCGCAGCTGACCGGTCTCTCCGTCAAGACCATCCGGTTCTACTCCGACGAGGGCGTGCTGCCCGCGCCCGGCCGCACCCCCTCGGGCTACCGCCGCTACACCGACGAGCACCGCGTCCACCTGGAGCTCGTGCGCACACTGCGGGAGATCGGCGTCGACCTGGCCACGATCCGCTCGCTGGGGCGGCGCGGGCTCAAGGACGTGCTCGCCCTCCACCTGCGGGCCGTGGAGACCCAGCTCGCCGCGCTGCAGCGGGCCCGGGCCGTGCTGCGCGCCACCCTCGCCAAGGACGACCCCGCCGACGAGGACCTGCGCCGGCTGCACACCCTCGGGCGGCTGGGCGCGGCCGAGATGGAGACGCTGCTGGACGCGTTCATCGACGACGTGGGCGGCAGCCCCGCCCAGCGGGAGTGGCTGGCGGACATGCGCGCGTGCATGGCCCCCGAGCTGCCCGAGGACCCCACGGCCGCCCAGCTCGACGCGTGGCTGGAGCTGATGGACCTGCTGGCCGACGACGGGTTCCGGCGCAACCTGCGGGAGACGTCCGCGGACTTCTGGGACCGTCCGTACGACCACGGGACATGGCAGCGGGAGAGCGCGGCCATGGCGGAGGAGGCGCTGCGGGCGGTCGAGGCGGGGGTCTCGCCCGCCGCGCCCGAGGCGGTCCCGGTGCTCGAACGCGCCCTCGCCGTCATGGGCGGCGACCGCGACGAGGTCCTGCGCGCCTTCGACCGGCACGATCCGCGCGCCGCGCGCTACTGGGAGCTGGTCGCGGCCGTACGGGGCCTCGACCCCGAGCCCTCACCCATGGCCGTCGCGTACGACTGGATCCACCGAGGGCTCAGAACCAATCGTGAACTTTCTCCGCAACCGGCGCGTACCTCGGAGTGATCGAACCATCGAGGGGAGCTGATGCGGGTGCGGACCCGCCTGCTGATCGCCGCCTTGGCCCTGTGCGTGCCCGCGTCCGCCGCGTGCGCGCCCGCCACCGGAGAGCCGCTGCCCGCCGCGCAGGCCGCGTACGGGGAGGCCGACATCCGGTTCTCCCAGGAGATGATCCCGCACCACCGGCAGACCATCCAGCTCGCCGGACTGGCGGAGGGCCGGGCGGACAACCTGTACGTGCAGGATCTGGGCGGGAGGCTGATCGCCCTGGAGCAGGCCGACATCGACAAGATGGCGTCCTGGCTGCGCGAGTGGAAGCGGAAGGTGCCGCCGGACGACGCGAAGGTCGCGCACTCCATGCCCGGCATGCTGTCGGCCGAGCAGATCAAGGTGCTGGAAGGGATGTCGGGCGCGGAGTTCGACAAGTCCTGGCTGACGGTGCTGTCGAGACACCTGGCC
This sequence comes from Nonomuraea harbinensis, assembly GCF_019396385.1. GTDB lineage: Bacteria > Actinomycetota > Actinomycetes > Streptosporangiales > Streptosporangiaceae > Nonomuraea > Nonomuraea ferruginea. The sequence continues at coordinate 36,670 of NZ_JAHKRN010000021.1, forward strand.
TCCGGCACCGAGATGGCCGAGAAGGTGCTCGACCAGGGCAGACACCAGCCGACCCTGCGCCTGGCGAAAGAGATGATCAAAAATCAGCGGGCCACCATCGCCGAGATAGCCGGGCTGCTGGCCTGACCGGACCGGCAGGGCGGGTCGCCGCCCTGCCGGTCCCGCGTCAGTCTCCCTTCGGAGGACCGGCCGCGCCGGCCATCAGCTCGCGCTCCTCACGCGTCGCGATGAGCCCGGCCGGCGCCACGATCTTCGACTCCTCGTACGGGGCCTCCGTGTCGGGCAGCGGCGCCCGGGAGCGGATCGCGACGATCCAGACCCGTGCGGCGTCCACGATCACGATGATGATGAGGATCGCGAACAGCGCGGCAAGGACGCCGTCGACGGTGGAGTTGAAGACGACCCGTTCCATGTCGCCGATCGACTTGGCCGGGGCCAGGACCTCTCCCTGGTCGAGTGCGGTCTGGTAGCGGTCGCGCTGGGCGAAGAACCCGAGGCCCGGGTCGGGCGAGAACACCTTCTGGTAGCTCGCCGTCAGCGTGACCGCGACGTCCCACGCCAGCGGGACACCGGTCACCCAGGCCCATTTCAGCCGCCCGCTCTTGATCAGCAGCGTGGTGGCGACGGTGAGCGCCACCGCCGCGAGCAACTGGTTGGCGATGCCGAACAGCGGGAAGAGCTGGTTGATGCCGCCCAGCGGATCGTTGACGCCCTGGTAGAGGAAGTAGCCCCAGGCCCCCACCACGATCGCGCTGGTCGCGAGGAGCCCCGGCCACCAGCTGACCTTGCGCATCGGCTTCCACACGTTGCCCAGCGTGTCCTGCAGCATGAACCGGCCCACACGGGTGCCGGCGTCGACCGTGGTGAGGATGAACAGCGCCTCGAACATGATCGCGAAGTGGTACCAGAAGGCCTTCAGCGCGGCGCCGCCGAGGAACCCGGAGAAGATCTCCGAGATGCCGACGGCCAGCGTGGGCGCTCCTCCGGTACGGGCGATCAGGGTCTCCTCCTGGACCGCCGCCGCGGCCGCCTGGAGCTCCTGCGGCGTGATGACGAAGCCCATGTTGGTGACCGCCTCGGACGCCGTCTGGACCGTGGCGCCGAGCACCCCCGCGGGCGAGTTCATCGCGAAGTAGAGGCCGGGGCTCAGGATGGAGGCCGCGGCGATGGCCATGACCGCCACGAACGACTCCATCAGCATGGAGCCGTAGCCGATCATCCGTACCTGGGACTCCTTCTGGATCATCTTCGGAGTCGTGCCGGAGGAGATCAGCGCGTGGAACCCGGACAGCGCGCCGCAGGCGATGATGATGAACACGAACGGGAACAGCGACCCGGCGAACACCGGCCCCTTGCCGTTGAACGCGAACTCGGTGAACGCGGTGTTCTGCATCGCCGGCATCGTGACCAGGATGCCGACCGCCATCAGCGCGATCGTGCCGATCTTCATGAACGTCGACAGGTAGTCGCGCGGCGCGAGCAGCATCCACACCGGCAGCACCGCCGCGATGAACCCGTACGCGATCAGCCACAGCGCCAGCGCCGACGGGCTCAGCGTGAAGACCCCGGCCCAGCTCGAGTCCTGCACCCACCCGCCGGCGACGATGGCGAGGATCAGCAGCGCGACGCCGATGACCGAGACCTCCACGACCTTGCCCGGCCGGAGCACCCGCAGGTAGAAGCCCATGAACAGGGCGATCGGGATCGTCATCGCGATCGAGAACACGCCCCACGGCGACTGCGCCAGCGCGTTCACCACGACCAGCGCCAGCACCGCCAGCAGAATGATCATGATGGCGAAGACCGCGATCAGCGCCGCCACCCCGCCGACCGGCCCGATCTCGTCGCGGGCCATCTGACCGAGGCTGCGCCCGTTGCGGCGCATGGAGAAGAACAGGATCACCATGTCCTGCACCGCCCCGGCGAAGATCACGCCGGCCACGATCCAGATGGTGCCGGGCAGGTAGCCCATCTGGGCCGCCAGCACCGGCCCGACCAGCGGGCCCGCCCCGGCGATGGCGGCGAAGTGGTGACCGAACAGGATCCGCCGGTCGGTGGGCTGGTAGTCGATGCCGTTGTCGAGCCGTTCGGCCGGCGTCGCCCTCCGGTCGTCGGTGCGGAGGACCTTGCGCTGGATGAACCGGGCGTAGAAGCGGTAGGCGATGGCGTACGAGCCGAGTGCGGCGGCGAGCAACCAGACCGCGTTGACGTTCTCACCCCTGGACAGGGCGAGCACGCCCCAGCCGGCGGCGCCTATCAAGGCGACCGCTGTCCAGATGATGATGGAGCGCACCTTCACCGATTACCTCCCATATATGGGACGGCCCAGGCAGCAGCGGAGTCCGGCGTCCGGTGGCAGATCGGTGGTGAAGCGCCGCCAGCGCCACAGCGGACGGCAGTCGATCGTCACGGGCAGCTCGACTAGATGCACCCAGGCGGAGGGGTGGGCGTACACCAGATCGGTCCCCAGCCTCCGGGCCCTTCGCGGTAACCGGGACCGCCGCAACGGCCTGACTGAGAACTCGCCGGCGTCGGCGCAGCAGAGGCCCGTGACGTGCCAATCGAAGAAGACCACTTCGTCGGCGCGAAGGAAATCCTGTGCGGCGGCCGTGAGCGTGATGCGAGACATCTGGGGCTCCTGAAATAATTGGTGCTCAGAAGCTAAAGACGCCCTTACCCGGGTTATTGACTACCAAAACGCTGTTTTGACCGGGGTAATCCCTCCGCAATGGAGCTGTTAGAAACGGCGGCACTGGCCTTCCTTGTCGCCCTCCACACGGTTGCCCTTGCCGGTGGGCGCGGGGCGGTTCTCCTCGCACTGGAGGTTGCCGCCGACCTTGTTCTTGTAGATCTTGACCCGGCCGCGGTTCTCCTCGATCTGGATGTCGCCGTCCACCCGGGCCGAGCTGACGGTGACGGTCCCGCTCTCCTTGACCTGGATGTTGCCGTCCACCTTCGAGCCCTTGGTCACCGACACGCGCCGCGCCTCCTCGGCCTGGATGTCGCCGTCCACCCGGATGCCGCGCGCTACAAGGGTGGCGCCCTCGCCCACCTTGACGTTGCCGTCCACCTTCGTACCGACGAGCGTGCACTTCTTGCCCTTGGGCACCTTGATGTCGCCGTCGACGGACACCGCGCGGATGACGCCCCGGCACGTCCGGTCGTCCGCGTAGGCGGGAGCGGCGGCGAAAACGGAGCCGAGCAGGGCGCCGGCCAGAACCAGGGAGATCTTCTTCATGTCAGTCCTCTTTCTCGTTCGTACTGGTTAAAGCCTTTCGTTCCGTGGTGAGCGGTCAGTGAGCGGAAGATGAGGGCGCTCTCATCTGTCGGTGGCGTCTCGTACGGTGTGGAGGGTGACCGAGAAGGAGATCCTGCGCGCGAGCCTCCAAGAGGTACGCGACGCGATGCTGTTCAAGCTCGACGGGCTGAGCGACGCCGACATGCGGATGCCCATGGTGCCCTCGGGCACCAACCTGCTCGGCCTGGTCAAACACCTGGCCGGCCTGGAGTACGGCTATCTGGGCGAGGTGTTCGGGCGGCCAGCGCCGGAGCGGATGTCATGGCAAGACGACGGCACCATCTGGGACGGCGCCGACATGTGGGCGGCCGAAGGCGAGACCACCGACTACCTCACCGGCCTCTACCGCCGCGCCTGCACCCACGCCGACGAGACCATCGAGGCCCTCGACCTCGCCGCCGTCGGCACCGTCCCGTGGTGGCCGGAGGGGCGCAGGGAGGCGTCGCTGCGGCAGCTGGTGGTCCGCATGATCCAGGAGACGTCCCGGCACGCCGGCCACGCCGACATCATCAGGGAGCTCATCGACGGCTCGGGCGGGCGCCACCCGGGCGACACGTCCTTCCCTGAGCCGGGCGACCCTTACTGGCGTGACTACGCCACCCGCATCCGTGAAGCGGCATCCAAGGCCTGACCCCTGGACCAGAGTCGCAGCTGAGCCGTTCTTCTGAGGCGCCTCCGGCGCAACCCCGGCGCCTGCGGCGCCCAAAGGGCTTCGCCCAGCGGGCGCTTCGCGCATTGCAGCTCAGGCGTTCCCACAAGGCGCCTTCGGCCTCCGTGCCTTCGGCGCTGACGGGCTTCGCCTTTCAAGCGCTTCGCGCAGACCGTGCGCAACCACGTCGCCGCCATCCTCGCCAAGCTCCAGGCGCGCGACCGTGCCGCGCTCGTCGCGCGCGCCCGCGACCGGGGACTCGGGCAGCATCCGGTCGAGTGACGTCGCGCGCGGTCGACGATCGGCGCCTGCGCCGCGTCCCGGGACCTTGCCTGACTCGGGTGAGTCAAAACTCTTGTGATCCATCCGTGGCACGCCGACGAATCAGAGTCTGCTTCGCCAAGTCGACGAAAGGACTCTGCGATGAAGCATCCACGCCACTGGTTACGCCGGCCACTCGCGGCAGGCACCGCCCTGGCACTCACTCTGGGCCTGCTGGCCTTCGGTTCTCCCGCTGCGGCGGCCGGTCCTCCTCCGCCCGCCTACGCTGCCGGCCTGCCCGACCTGAGCACTCCGCGCGTGGCCCACGACTACACCCTCACCCGGTCGGCCAAGGGGGTGGCGGCGCGCGGCGCGGACGGCTCCTTGCTGTACAGCACGTTCTCGGGCGGTGTGTTCGGCCCCTTCCAGTCGCTGGGAGGGGTCATCGTCGGTGACCCGAACGTCGTGGTGACCTCCTACGGCACCGAGTTCTACGTCCGCGGCACCGATGACCAGGTCTACACCAACACCATCACCCCGTCCGGCGTGGTCACCGGCTACTCCATCGTGCCTGGTCTGAGGGTGACCGGCGAGGTCGAGGCGATCGTCGCCTTCGACGAGCCGCCCGCCAGCGTCAAACTCTTCGCCCGGGGCACCGATGGCGCGGTGTGGACGAACGTCCGCCGCAACGGAGCCTGGGTGGGCTGGCGCAGCCTCGGCGGTTTCGCCACCAGTGACATCACCGCCAGCCGCGGGTTCTTCACTCTTCCCTTCAACGTCCGCGTCTTCGTCCGGGGCAGTGACAACCGCGTCTACTTCAGCAATGTGAGCGCGAACACCGCCACTGCCTTCGAGCCGATCGGCGACCTGCGGGTCAACAGCAACATCGCCGTCCGCGACGACTTCGGCATCAACGCGTACGAGATCGCGGCCCGGGGCGAGGACAACCGGGTGTGGACCATGAACCTCGTCACCATAGGCGCCACCTGGCAGCCGCTGGACGGCCTCACCGCGACCAGCGACATCGCGCTCGCCACCAACTTCCTGTACGTCCGCGGGCCCGACAACGCCGTCTACGCCTACCGGCGTGACCGCGTCGTGGGCTACGAGCGGGTCGACGGCGAGGCGACCGGCAATCCCGCGGCCTTCGCCACCGCCCCCAACGGCGGCCCTTACGACCAGACCCTGCTGGCCCGGCTGACCTCCGGCGCGCTGGCGTCCAACTTCCGGCCGTACGTCAACGGCCAGCCGGCCGGCCAGTTCGGCGGCTACACCACCATCGCCGGTCCCCTTGTCGACTGATTCCCCGATCGGTGGCCGGGGTAGCCCCCGGCCACACGGCACGCCGTCCTCCTCGCGGACTACCGCGCCCCGGAATCTGATCAGCCTGGGCGTCGCCGTCATGAGGCCAGCTCGCGTGCCCGCGAGCGCTCCGTGAGGGTTCGCGACGAGGACGACGCCGCCGGCCGCACCACCTCCCGATCACCCCCCTATCGGTACCACGCGCCGGCACGAGTGCTCTGACTATGGTGGATGCTCAAAGATCGAGGGAGTGGCGATGTCGGTGGTGCGGCTGCTGGTGCTCGGGGCCGTGCGGCGGCGCGGCAGCGCGCACGGCTACCAGGTCCGCTCCGACCTGGAGTCGTGGGGCGCGCACGAGTGGGCGGGGCTCAAGCCGGGCTCGATCTACCACGCGCTGCGCCAGATGGCCGTCGAGGGACTGCTGCGCGCGGACGAGGAGGCGCCCAGCACCGCCGGCGGCCCGCCCCGGATCGACTACGAGATCACCGAGGCGGGCGAGGCCGACTACTTCGCGCTGCTCCGCCACGCGCTCTCCAAGGCCGACCAGCGGCTCGACATGCTGAGCGCCGGAGCCGGCCTGATGGACGACCTGCCCAGGGCCGAGGCGGTCGAGCTGCTGAAGACGCGGGTGCGGGCGCTGGAGGAGTGGCGTTCCCGGGTCCGGCGCGACTGGTCGCCGGACGAGGACCCGGAGGCGTGGGGCATGGTGGGGGAGGTGCTCGGCATGTGGGTGCACACCGCCGAGAGCGCCGCCGAGTGGACCCGCGGCCTCATCGAGCGCCTGGAGCGCGGCGCGTACGTGATGGCGGGCGAGAACCCCCGCGCGCCGGTCAGTCGTCCAGGCCGCGGGCGCTGAGTGCTTCGCCCAGGGCGTCGGCGTGCCGCAGCGCGCCCACCACCAGCGGCACCGCGAACGCGCGCATGCTCCACTCGACGCCCCTGGCCCGCTGCGCCTCCCGTACGCGGGTGGCGAGCGCGGCGATGACCGGGATGCTGCGGATGGTGAGCGAGAGCAGCAGCGACAGCCGGAACGGGTCCAGCCCCACCCGCCGGGCGGGCCGCAGGGCGCGCTCCAGCGTGGCCATCATGGCCGAGGTCCTGGTCGTCAGCGTGACCAGCCCGGCCAGCGCGACCGCCAGCACGATCCGGGACGTCACCAGGACCGCGGCCGACGGACCGGCGAGGACGAGCTGGATCACGAACAGCGCCGCCACGAACCAGAGGACCGGCCGCACCTGCGCCCACGCCGCTGCCGCGCCCACCCGCGCGACCGCGTACAGCAGCACGACCACCACGGCCGCGCCCGCCATCGCCCACACGCTGGGCAGCAGGATCAGCCCGGTGCAGCAGACCGCCAGAACCGCCAGCTTGGCCCCGGTCGGCATCCGGTGCAGGAACGAGTCGCCCGGCACGTAAGCGCCGGTGAGGGCGTTCACGCCATCAACCCGCGGTAGTGGCCGATCGCCTCGTCCGGCGGCGCGTCGGCGACCACCCTGCCGTCGTCCAGCACCAGCACCCGGTCGAAGTCCGCCAGCAGCGACAGGTCATGGGTGACCACCACCACCTGCTGGGGCAGGACGCGCAGGTGCTCGGCCACCAGCCTGGAGTGGCGCAGGTCGAGCAGCGTCGTCGGCTCGTCCATGATCAGGATCTCCGGCTCCAGCACCAGCACCGAGCAGAGCGCCAGCAACTGTTTCTGCCCGCCGGACAGCTGGTGCGCCGGATGGTCGGCGTGCCCGGCCAGCCCGTGCCGCTCCAGCACGGCCGCCACCCTGTCCCGCACCTCCTCGGCGGGGAGCTTGTGGCGGCGCAGCGAGAACGCCACGTCCTCGGCCACGGTCGGCATCACGATCTGCGCGTCCGGGTCGGTGAACAGGAACCCCACCCGCCGCCGGATCTTGGCCGCCTGCCGCCGCGTGTCGTGACCCAGCACGGTCACCGTCCCCGTGGTGGGCAGCGCCAGCCCGTTGAACAGCCGGGCGAGCGTGCTCTTGCCCGACCCGTTGGCCCCGATCACGCCGATCCGCCGCTCGGCCAGCGTCGCGCTCACCCCGCGCAGCACCTCGCGCTCTCCGAGCCGGACACGCACGTCAGCGAGCTCGATCACTCACACCACCTCGACCGGACATAGACGTCAGCGAACGCGAGCACTCCGACCACCTCGGCGAGGACGAGCCCTTTCACTCAAACCACCTCGAACAGGGCGGCGACGCCGAGCCCGCCGCCGACCGCCGCCGTCGCGAGCCCGAGTGTCCCCCGGGGCGCCCCGGCGCGTACCAGCCGGCTGAACAGCCGCGTCACCACGACCGCGCCGCTGGCCCCCCACGGGTGCCCGAGCGCGATCGCGCCACCGTCCGCGCACACCCGCCCGGCGTCCGCGCCCAGCGGGTCGAGCCCGAGCGCGTCGGTGACGGCCAGCGTCTGCGCGGCGAACGCCTCCACGATCTCCACCGCCGCCACCCGTTCCAGGCTCGTGCCGGTACGGGCGAGCAGCCGGCGCACGGCGGGCACCGGCCCCCAGCCGGGCAGCGCCGGATCGCACCCCACCACCGCGCCCGCCACCAGCCGCAGCCCCGGCCTGCCATCACGCAGCCGCTCCGGCACGACGGCCACCGCGGCGGCGCCGTCGCTGTTGGGCGAGCAGTTGCCCGCGGTCACCGCGCCCCCCGGCACGAACGCCCCGGGCAGCCGCGCCAGCGTCGCCGGGCGCAGCGTCCGCGGCCGCTGGTCGCTGGAGTGCTCCCCGACCGGGACGATCTCCGCCGCGAACCTGCCCGCCGCCCGGGCGTCCACCGCCTTGGCGTGGCTGGCGGCCGCATAGGAGTCCTGGCGCTCACGGCTCACGCCGCGCGCCGCGCCGAGGGCCTCCGCCGCTTCCCCCATGTCCGGATCCGGGTGCCCTTCCGGGGCGAAAGGAGCACGCTCGTACGGGGACCCGTCCCGAAACGCCCGCACCGGCGCGGTCGACGCGCTCTCGGCGCCCCCGGCGATCACGAACTCCATGTCCCCGCTCCGTACGGCCTGGGCGGCGATCAGAATGGCGGCCAGCCCGCTCCCGCACTGCCGGTCCACCGTCACCCCCGGCACGCCTTCCCCCAGCCCGGCCCTCAGCGCCGCCACCCGCGCCACATTCCCTCCGGGCCCCATGCAGTTCCCCAGCACGACGTCCTCTGCGGACGCCTGGGTGACGTGCGCACGCGACAGGTCCCCCGGACCGACACCGTCGAGAAGAGTGGGGGTCCTCCCATCGCCGACGGCGTCGCGGGCCACCGCGCCGATCACCGCGGCGGCCAGGGCGTCGACCGTGACCGTTTTGAACGCGTGGCCGGCGGTGCCGATCGGGGTCCGGCGGGCGGCCACGATCACCGGATCGTGCGGGCCCGTCATGAGAGTCCCCGCAGGTCGGCGTCGCCGGTGGTCGGGCGGCGCGTCATGGGAGTCTCCGCAGGTCGGGGTCGGTGGTGGTCAGGCGGGCCGCTACCTGGGCGCGGGCGGGCTTGCCGGTCGGGGTGCGGGGGAGGTCGGTGATCGCGTACCAGCGGCGGGGGCGCTGGGCGGCGGCCAGGCCGTCGCGTGCCACCTTCTCCAGGGTGGCCTTGGACGGGAGCGGGCCGGCGCCGGCCTCGACCACGGCGGTCACGACCGCTCCCAGCTCGGGGTGCGGGGAACCGACGACCACGACGTCACCCACGCCGGGCGCGCGCCGGAGCACCTCCTCGACGTCCTCGGGGACCACCGTCGCGCCGCCGGTCTGGATCGCGCCGTCGCCACGGCCGCGCAGCCGCAGCGGCTCTCCCGGGGTGTACGGATCGGCGAGGTCGCCGACGCTCATCCACTTGTCCTCGGCCTTGAGCGGGCCCGCCACGCCGCCCAGGTAGCCCTCGGCCAGCCAGGGGGAGCGCGCCCACACCTCACCCAGCGGCGGCCTGACCTCGATCTCCACTCCGGGGAACGGCCGCAGTCCGCCGCCGTCGGCGTCCACGGCCACGAAGGACAGTTCGGTGGCGCCGTAGTAGGCGACCACCCGCACGTCCCCGGCGCGTTCCCGTACCTCGGCCGGGAGCGCGGCCCCGCCCACCACGACGACCCGCAGCGGCGCGTCCTCGGGCAGGGCGTCCAGCAGCCGTGGCAGCAGGTGCGGCACCACGTGCACCGCCGTCGCCCGCCGCGCCAGCTCCGGCAGCGACCCCGGCGCCCACCGGCCGGGCGCCAGCACCGTCGCGCCCACGGCCAGCGCGTGCACGGCCGCGAACCCGTACAGGGAAGACGTCAGCGGCCCCGGGACCAGCACCACATCATCCACGCCGATCCCGGTGATCTCGCTCACCGGCCCGAACGACCCCGTCCACGACTCCCGCGTACGGACGACGGCACGCGGCCGCCCCGTGCTCCCCGAACTGAAACACGCCCACGCCAGATCACCAGGCGACGGCGCGAACCATCCCCCGCCGGGCAAGGACCGGGTGACCGGCCCCGCCGAGCCGACCCCGGCGAGGTGGGTCTGTGCGCCCGGGTCGGTCGGACCGGTGGTGAGCAGGGTCTCGACGAGGAGGTCCGCTGGGACGCCGTCGCGCAGGGCTGGCTCGTACAGCAGTGGTGTGGCCCCCGTCAGGTCGGCGGCCAGGATGGCGATCAGCTGGTCGACGGGGTCACGCAGGCAGATGCCCACGACCGGCGCCCTCGTCCGGGCAGCCGCCGTGATGGCGCGCCCGTCCGCCGGGGGCGGGGAGGCCGCCGGTGGGGTGGCCCGAGCAGGGATCGGCCGGAGGAGGGCGGCCGTGAGGGACGCCGCCTCTTCCCTCGCGCGACGGGCCAGGGCGCCGTACGTGATGTCGCCGTACGGGCCGGAGATCGCGACCCGGTCGGGGTGGGTGGAGGCGTGCCGGATGACCTGTGCTGCGACTGGCATGCCCCGGTCAGCCCTCCTCGCCGGATCTCGGACGCTTGTGGACGGTGGGGATCGCGCCCGGGTAGGCGCGCTGCACCCCTCGCGCGATCCACGAGGCCAGCACCGCCTTGGCCAGGTCGCCCGGCACGAAGGTCAGGGTGAACAGGGCCGCGCCGCCCAGCGTGAGATCACCGAAGATCGCGTACACCGGGATGCCGCACAGGTAGATGACCCCCATGCCGCCGACCAGGCACGCTACCAGCAGCCGTACCATGCTCGGGCTGCGCCCCCCGCGCTCCGCGATCCACCCGGTGACGAACGCGCCCGGCAGCCACCCGATCAGGAACCCCGCGGACGGCTGGGTGAAGACGCCGAGCCCGCCCCGGCCCCCGGCCAGGAGCGGCAGCCCCACCGCCACCAGCGCGAGCAGCACCAGCACCGCCAGAGCCCCCCGCCGCGAGCCGAGTATCAGCCCGGCCAGCATGACCCCCAGGGTCTGAGCCGTGACGGGCACCAGGCCGCCGAAGAGGCTCACCCCCGGAACCAGCCCCAGCACCGCGATCAGCGCGGCGAAGACGGCCACCCGGGCGACGTCTGCAGGGGAGAACCACTTCATCGCTCCTCCTCGATTGTGTGTGCGGATTCGATCCCACACCACGGGGCGGGATTCACGCATGGAGGGTTGCCACAACGTTCCCCGCCGAGGAATGTCTCAGATGGATGGCCGAGACGGACCGGGAGGAATAGGCGCCTGCGTACGGGAAGAGACTACGTGCGACGAAGGGACGAGGATGACTTCCAGCGGTCTGGGCGGAATCGTCGAGTGGGTCACCGGTCTCATGGAGACGCTCGGCGCGCCCGGCGCGGGCATCGCGGTCGCGCTGGAGAACCTGTTCCCGCCGATCCCGAGCGAGGTCATCCTGCCGCTGGCCGGGTTCACGGTGAGCAGGGGCGGGCTGGTGTTCTGGCACGTCCTGCTGTGGACCACGATCGGCTCGGTGGTGGGCGCGCTCGCGCTCTACGCGGTCGGGGCGCTGCTGGGCAGGCGGCGGGTGCACGCGCTGTACGCGAAGGTGCCGCTGCTCAAGCCGGAGGACGTGGACAAGAGCGAGCAGTGGTTCGCCAGGCACGGTCGCAAGACGGTGTTCTTCGGGCGGATGGTGCCGCTGTTCAGGAGCCTGATCTCGATCCCGGCCGGCTTCGAGCGGATGCCGCTGCCCACGTTCGTGCTGCTCACCGCGGTGGGCAGCTTCATCTGGAACACCGCCCTCGTGACCGCCGGCTACTTCCTGGGCCGGCAGTGGCCGATCGTCGAGACGTACGTCGGGATCTTCACGTACGTGGTGATCGGCCTGGTCGTGCTGGCCGTCGGGGTGTTCGTCTGGAAGCGGCTGTCGGAGCGCCGCGGCGCCCGGCAGAACTGACGCGGGTCACGTGAAGTGGGTGACGAACCAGGAGCCGGTCAGGTCGGCGACCTGGTCCAGGGCTCCGGGCTCCTCGAACAGGTGGGTGGCGCCGGGCACGATCTCCAGGCGGCTCTCGCCGCCCAGCTCCCGCTGGGCCTCCCGGTTCAGTTCGAGCACCTGCTCGTCGTGGCCGCCCACGATGAGCAGCGTCGGCGCCCGTACGGAAGCGAGACGCGGGCCCGCGAGATCCGGGCGGCCGCCCCGGGAGACGATCGCGGCCACGTCGGCGTCCGGCTCGGCCGCGGCGCTGAGGGCGGCGGCCGCGCCGGTGCTCGCGCCGAAGTAGCCGAGCGGCAGGTTCGCCGCGGCCGGATGCTCCCGCACCCGCTCCGTCGCCGTCAGCAGCCTGCCTGCCAGCAGTTCGATGTCGAACACGTTGGCCCGGTCGTACTCCTCCTCCGGCGTCAGCAGGTCGAACAGCAGGGTGCCCAGCCCGGCCTCGTTCAGCGCGGCGGCCACGTACCTGTTGCGCGGGCTGCGGCCGCTGCTGCCGCTGCCGTGCGCGAACAGCACCACGCCGCGCGCCCCGTCCGGCACCACCAGCTGACCTGAAAGTTCGGCGTCCATCCTCACCACCTCCACTCAAGCAGGGTGTCTACCCAGCTCACGCGGTTGTCTTCCTGCGACGATGCCGGGATGGGGGAGCGATCGAGGCAGGGGCTGCCGCCGTTCGAGCGGATCTCCAGGCAGAGCAGGCTGATCCTGGAGCGCGCTCGCAGCCTGGGACTGCCCGGATGGCTGCGCGCCGAGCGTGAGCCGCTGCTCCAGGGGATCAAGCTGACGGCCGCTTGCGTGCTCGCCTGGTGGCTGGTGGCCCGGGTGCTGCAGGACAGGATGCCGGTGCTGGGGGCGATCGGGGTGCTGCTCACGTTCTCGGCCACCGCCTACGGCACGGTCGTGCGCGGGGTGCAGCAGGTCGGGGCTGTCACGGTCGGGCTCTTCGGCGCCGGTGGGCTGATCCTCCTGCTCGGCATCAACGGGATCACGCTCGCCATCCTGGTCGCGGGCGGGCTGGTGGTGACCCGGCTGCTCAACCTGCCCAAGCAGAACGTGCAGATCCCGATCACCGCCCTGCTGGTGTTCGCGCTGGGCGCCACGTACAGCCTGGAGCGCCTGGTCGACCTGCTGCTGGGCGCCGTCATCGGCATCCTGGCCAACCTGGTCGTGCTCCCGCCCCGGTACGTGGAGGAGGCGCGCAGGGAGATGGCCGAGCTGGCCGGTGACCTGTCGTCGCTGTCCGCCGCCATGGGCAAGGGCGTGCGCGGCGCGTGGGGTGAGGACGAGGCGAGAAGCTGGCTGGAGCGGTCCCGCGAGGTGGACGCCCGCCTGCGGGAGAGCCAGGAGGTGGCCGAGCAGGCCGCCGAGTCGGTCCGGCTGGTGCCGCTCCGGCGGCGACGGCAGGACGAGCAGCTCGACCAGGTGGCCGAGGCCATGACCTGCCTCGACCACGCGGGCCTGCAACTGCGCGGCATCGCCAGGTCGCTCACCGACCTGGCGGCCGGGGTGCGCGGGCTACCCGCGGAGGACGTCCACCGGGTGCCCGCGGCGCTCGGCGACGAACTGCTGGCCATCTCCAAGGCCTTCGCCGCGTTCGGCCGGCTCCAGCTCGGCCGGGGCAGCGTGCGCGACCTCGGCCGGCTGCGGACCGCGCTGCGCGAGAGCGGCGAGCACCAGGTGCTGGCCGCCGAGCGCGTCCCCGACACCGAGAACGTCCAGCTGTGGTCGTTGCACGGGGCGATGCTGGACCAGTGCGCGACGATCAGGCACGAGCTCGACCCGGAGAACGGGCCGCACCAGGCGGCGTTCCCCGCCTGGCTCATCCCCGGCTGACGGTCCCGGTCAGGTCATGACCAGCACGGTGACGAACTGCAGCACGTGCCAGGACACGTAGGCGCCCGCCGCGATGAACGCCCACTCCTTGGCCCTGGAGACGCGGGTGACGCGGCGCAGCACCTCGACCGGCTCCCGCCGCGCCCGCGCGGACCTGGCCAGGAAGTACGCCGACGTGAACCAGGCCGCGCCCGACACCGCCAGCAGCCCTGCCGACAGCAGGAACAGCAGCTCCGGCTCGGGCATCGCGTCGCCCGGGGCGAGCTGGCGGGTCCACGCGGCCGGTACCAGGGTGAGGACCAGGACGGTGATCCGCCTGTCCCCGCGCGCCTGTCGCCTCAACCACCGCAGGTCTCGACGCAGATGGTTCTTGAGCATCCGGATCACCTCCGCTGTCCGTGGCCGGTGAGACCAGTTGAACGCCGGTGACCTGATCAGATCTGCGACCTCCCCCGGGCGGAATTCACGACATTCGTCGGAGTTCCTGGGCGGCCTTTCGCGCCTCGACCACGTCGCCCACCTCGTCGAGGGTGCGCACCGCCTCTCCCAGATGGGCCACGGCGGCCGCGACGTCGCCCCGCCGCCACGCGATCAGGCCGAGCGCCCGCAGCGCGCAGCCCAGGTCGCGGCGGGTGCCGCAGGCGTGGTGGACCTCCCTGGCCCGCGCCGCGTGCACGTACGCCTCCTCGGGCCGGTTCAGGTCGAGCAGGATCATGGCGAGCGTGGTGAGCGCCGCGCCCCAGCGGTCGCGCGTACCGGTCTCGTCCAGCAGCTCGACGGTCTGGCGCGCGTACGCCAGCGCGGAGGACGGGCGGCCCGCGGTGTGCAGCGCCAGCGCGATCGACAGCAGCGCGCTGGCCTTGTCGTCGCGCATCTCCTCCCTGATCTCCAGCGACCGCCTGGCCGCGCGGAGCGCGTCCTGGTGCCGGCCGAGCGACAGGTACGTGTTCGCGAGCGTCTCCTGGACGTCGGCCTCGGCTCTACGACCGCCGGCGGCCTGCACGATGTCCAGCGCCTCCAGCGCGTACACGAACGCCACCTGCGACTGGCCCTGCCTGCGCCGCACCCGGGCCAGCCGGTTCAGCATGCGCGCCTCCATGGGCAGGTCGCGGATCACCCGGCTGATGGCCAGCGCCTGCGTGAGGTACTCGTCGGCGCGCAGGTAGTCGGCCAGCCGCCAGTGCACCAGCCCGATGTCGCCGAGCGTCTCGGCCTTGCCCTGCTCGTGGTGGAGCTCGACCTGTACGGCCAGCGCCTGCTCGAAGTGGGCCAGCGCCTCGTCGTACCGGGAGCCGTTGCGCGCGATGCGGCCCAGCGCGCACAGCGCCCGGCCCGAGCCGTGCTGGTCGCCGGTGGCGGTGTAGCCGGCCAGCGCCCGCTCGGCGTCGCGCCGGGCGTCGTGCGGCAGCCGCAGTGTGTCGTACACCTCGGCCAGGCAGAGCAGCGTCTCGGCCTCGGCGTGCTCGTCGCTCAGCTCGTGGCAGATCGACAGCGCCTCCAGCCCTTCCGACAGCGCGGCGTTCGGCTCGCCGAGGCTCTGCTGCACCCGGGCCAGCATGATCAGGCTCTGCGCGGTGCCGCGCCGGTCGCCCAGCTCCTCCCGTACCTCCAGCGCCTGGCCGGCGTGGTGGAGCGCCGGCTCGTGGCGTCCCTGGGACAGGTGGAGGCGGGACAGCGCGTGCAGGCTGTCGGCCACCCCGGCCAGGTCGCCGATCTCCTGGTAGCCGCAGAGCGCCTCGTCCGCCGCCTTCAGCGCGTCCTCCAGGTTGCCCGCGATGCCGTGCACCTCGGCCAGGTCGATGAGCGCGCGGGCGCGGCCCTCCCGGTCGCCGAGCGTGGCGAAGTCGGCCAGCGCCTCGCCGATGTAGCGGGCCGCCCGGGTGGACGGGCCGATGTCGCGGTGGATCGAGCCCAGATGGCTGCGCATCAGCGCGACGGCCCGCCGGTTGCCGATCCGCTGCGCGCACTCCAGCCCCGCCTGCTGGATCTCCAGGTTGTTCTCGTAGTACCGCAGCCGCCTGAACGGCTCGAACACGGCGTGCGCGAGCTGCCAGGCGATCCCGTACGCGCCGCTCTCCTCGGCGGTGCGCACCACCGACACCAGGGCACGCCGTTCGGCCTCGAACCACTCGCCCGGCGTGCCCGGCTCCGTGGCGGTCATCAGGTAGTGGTCGAGCAGCCGTACCCTGGCCTCCCGCACGCCCGCCTCGGCGTGCCTGCCCAGCTCCCTGGCCAGCCGCTTGACCAGGTCGTGCACCCGGTAGCGGGAGCCGGGCAGCGGCTCGACCAGATACGCCCGGTGCAGCCCGGCCAGTGACGCCAGCGCCTCCGGCACCGGCACGCCGAGCGCCGCGGCCAGCACCTCGGGCGTGAAAGGGCCGCCGGGCAGCAGCCCGATGTGCCGGAAGGCGCGCCGCTGGGCCGGGCCGAGCGACTCGTACGCCAGATCCAGCGCCGACCCGAAAGCCTGCTCCGGGTCGCCGGGGAACCGCTGCTGCCGCTCCGGGCGGCGCAGCTCCCGCACCCGGGAGGCGACGCTCAGCTCCGGGTTCTCGGCGAGCTTGGCGGCCGAGATGCGCAGCGCGAACGGATGGTACGAGCACACCCGCGCCAGCTCGGCCAGCCCGTCGCGGTCGGCCGCCCGCGGCGAGTCCTCACCCAGCAGCCCGACCAGCAGCGCCACCGCGTTGCCCGGGTCGAGCACGTGCAGGTCCATCAGGTCCGCCTGGCCGGTGGCGCGCAGCGGCGCCATCCTGGTCCGGCTGGTCACCAGCACCACGCAGTCCTTGCCACCGGGCAGCAGCGTGCGCACCTGGGCCGGGTCGGCGGCGTTGTCCAGGATGAGCAGCAGCCTGCGCCCGGCGATCCGGCTGCGGTAGAGCAGCATCAGCTCGGCCTCGTCGGCGGCCGGCATGTGCTCGCCGACTCCGAGCGACCGCAGGATCTGGCCGAGCGCCTCCGCCGTGGTCATCGGGGGCTGGGCGGGCGACTGGCCGCGCAGGTCGATGACGATCTGCCCGTCGGGGAACCGGCCGGCGTGCAGGTGCGCCCAGTGGGTGACCAGCGCCGTCTTGCCGACGCCCGGCAGGCCCTGGATCACCATCGTGTTCGTCCTGCGGGTCCGCTCCAGCCATTCGGTGAGCAGGTCCAGGCTCTGCTGCCGCCCGGTGAAGTCGGGCACGTCCGCGGGGAGCTGCGCGGGATGGGGCACCTCGGCGGCGGGCAGCGGCTCGGCCGGCGCGCCCGGCCCGGTGAGGAACGGGGTGATCCGGCCCTCCCACGGCACGGCCAGATGCTCCCAGTCGCCGGCCAGCGTCCGCATCGCGGCCGGGTCGGCGACGCGTAACCGGCGGTAGCCGGGACGCACCAGCCAGCCGCGCCGCACCCACTGGGCGAGTGTCCGCTGCACCACGTCGGGCACGCTGCCGACCAGGTCGGCCAGCGTCTCCATGGACAGCGGCGGGGCCGACTCGGAGGCCAGCCCGTAGCGGGCGTCCAGGTTGAGCAGCCACACGGCCAGCCGGGTCGCCACCGGGGCCCTGGCCAGCGCCTCGTGCCTGCGCGCCGCCACGTTCCTGGCGAACAGCTCCTGCACCAGCGCGGTCGCCACGGCCGTGCTGGACGCGGCGTGCTCCCGCAGCCGCCGCATGTCGATCGGCCAGGCGCGCACCTCGGTCAGCGCGTCGACCTTCACCCGCTCCCCGGGGTGCCAGAACGCCGGCTCGCCCACCAGGTCGCCGCCGGAACGCAGGTCGTGCACGATCTCGCGGTCGCCGCCGGGGAGGTACTCCATGGCGTAGCCGTGCTCGATCAGATAGACGCGGCCGGTGGGCCGCAGCGGGGAGCAGAGCCATTCACCGCGCCGGTAGACCCGGGCGCGGGCGTTCTCGTCGACGAGGGATCGGAACACGTTCACCGGCACCACCCATCTCGGGACGGCGGTGTCCGCGGCATGACAGCACGACCCAGGTCGGGGCAGACCTGTCAGGACAGTCCAACCCGGGGAAAGGGCCCTGTCAACCGGAGGGGGCGATCAGACGGTCGCGGTGTCGGCCCGGTCGGGGACGAAGCGGTAGCCGACGTTGCGGACCGTGCCGATGAGCGACTCGTACTCGGTGCCGAGCTTGGCCCGCAGCCGCCGCACGTGCACGTCGACGGTCCTGGTGCCGCCGAAGTAGTCGTAGCCCCAGACCTCCTGCAGCAGCTGGGCGCGGGTGAACACCCGGCCGGGGTGCTGCGCGAGGTACTTCAGCAGCTCGAACTCCTTGAACGTCAGGTCGAGCACCCTGCCCCGCAGCCGCGCGGTGTAGGTGGCCTCGTCGATGGACAGGTCGCCGCTGCGGATCTCGTCGGGCACGTCCTCGCCGGAAGCCTGGGAGATGCGGCCGATGGCCATGCGCAGCCGCGCCTCCACCTCCGCCGGGCCCGCCTTGTCGAGCAGGACGTCGTCGACTCCCCACTCCGCCGTCATCGCGGCCAGCCCGCCCTCGGTGACGATCACCATCAGGGGGCAGTCGACGCCGGTGGTGCGGATCAGCCGGCACAGGCTCTTGGCCTGCACGAGCTCTTTGCGCGCGTCGACGATCACGGCGTCCGACGGAGGCGCGTCGAGGAGGGCGGACGCCTCCGCGGGGGCCACGCGGACCGAGTGGAGGAGCAGCCCCAGAGCCGGGAGCACCTCCGCGGACGGCTCGAGCGCGTTGGTGAGCAGAAGCAGGTTGCTCATGGCGGCCTCCTCGAACAAGTAAGGACCCGGGGGCTACGTCGCCCGAGTCCTGTAGGCGAGGATATCCCAGGAGCAAGTCGCGTCCATTGAGCGTCCGGCAGGTGAACGACGCATCGCATGAAACAACCAGGTAAACAGGAACGCACAATGGTGGAGAAGGATCGGTGAGACAGCCATGGCCTCGGGAAAAGTGCGTTATTGGGCGGCGGCGAAGGCGGCGGCAGGTGTGGCCGAAGAGGAGTTCGAGGCGGTCACACTGGGCGAACTCATGACGAAAATCACAGCAGATCGCGCCGAACTCGCCCGTGTGGTCAGGAGATCGTCATTTCTGATCGACGGTTCGCCCGTCGGTAAAAGACCTCATGGCGAGGTCGAACTCTCCGACGGCGTGACCGTGGAGGTGCTGCCGCCGTTCGCCGGCGGGTGATCCGCCCGTCTCGCGGGGAATGGAGCCGATAAGCTTCTTGACCCCCGCCCGAGACAGGGAGTGCGATGCGCAAGCTGCTCGTTTTCCTGATCCTGCTGATCATCCTCCTCGCCGTGCTCGACCGGGTGGCGGTCGCGGGCGTGCAGCGCGACCTCGCCAACAGGATCGCCGCCGCCTCCGACGTGCGGGGCACCCCGGAGGTGGAGATCACCGGCATCCCCTTCCTGACCCAGGCGATCTCCGGCCACTACCAGGAGGTCCGCTTCGACCTCGGCACCCTGCGTTACGGCGGGGTGCCGATCGAGGGTCTCAAGGGAGCCGCGTACGACGTGACCGCGCCGCTCGCCGACCTCCTCCAGAACCGCGCCGACATCCGGGCCGGGCGGGTCGCCGTCACCGGCACGCTGACGGACGCGACCATCGACAGGTTCGCTCCGCAGGGCGTGAAGGTCAGCGGCAAGGGCGACCGGTTCGTCGCCTCGGGCGAGCTGGCGGTGGGCGCGCAGAAGGTGAAGTTCACCGCGGAGATGAAGGTCGAGATGACCGAGGAGGGCATCCGGCTGCAGGCGGAGAAGATCGAGGGGGTGCCCGCCCAGCTCGCCCGGTTCGTGACCTACACGATCCCGTTCCAGGGGAAGCTGCCCTTCGACGTGAAGGTGACCGAGGTCAAGAGCGTGTCCGGAGGTCTGCGGATCTCCGCCGAAGCGTCTGACGTGCCGCTCCGTGGATGAGCGTGAACCGTCCCGCCCTCTCGTACGTGATGAGGGGGTGAGCTCAGCTGGCACCGCCGACGAGGAACTCGTGAGGACCCTGTTCGACGAGCACGCCGGGCCACTGTACGGATACGTGCTGCGACTGACGGGCGACTCGGGACGGGCGGAGGACGTGGTGCAGGAGACGCTGCTGCGGGCGTGGCGGCATCCCGGCGCACTCGAGGGCCGCCCGATCCGCGCCTGGCTGTTCACCGTGGCCCGCAACCTCGTCGTCGACCAGCACCGCGCCCGCCGGGCGCGGCCCCCCGAGACGGGCGACGAGGCGCTGGCGGTGCTGCCGGCCGACGACGAGCTGGAGCGCGCGGTCGAGTCGTGGGCCGTGGCCGAGGCGTTAGCCGCGCTGCGGCCCGAGCACCGCGAGGTGCTCATGGAGGTCTACTACCGGGGGCGATCGGTGAAGGAGGCGTCGGCGAAGCTGGGCATCCCGGCGGGCACGGTCAAGTCGCGCACCTACTACGCGCTGCGGGCGCTCAAGCTCGCGCTGGAAGAGCGGGGGCTGGCGCCATGACGACGTGTGAGGAGGTCCGGCTGGCGCTCGGCGCGCACGCGCTCGGCGCGCTCGACCCGCGGGAGGCCGAGGAGATCGACCTCCACCTGGCCACCTGCGAGGAGTGCGGCGGCGAGCTGGAGGAGCTGGCGGGCGTCGCCGGGTTCCTGGGCAAGGTGTCCGAGCGCGACGTCGAGCTGGTCGCCAGCCCGCCGCGGCGGGTGCTCGAACGGCTGCTCACCGACCGCGCCAGGCGGCGCAGGCGGGGCCGCGCGCTCATGGCCGTCGCGGCCGCGGCGGCGGTGGTGGGCGTGGGCGGCGTCGTGTGGTCCGCCATGCCCGGTGAGGCTCCGCCGGCCGCCTCGGCGCCGGCCGCCGAGCAGGCCAGCCAGTTCAGCGCCGGCGAGGGCGACGCGGCCCAGTCGGAGCTCGCCGAGGACAACAGCGCAGAGGCGCAGGACAGCGAGAAGCTCACCACCCGGCAGGAGTCCTCGCCGGCGCCTTCGGACTCGCGCGCGCCCGCCCCGCTGCGCTCCCCGCTGGGACGCGCGTTCACCGGCGCCGACGCCGGCTACCGGGCGACCGTGACCGCCGCGCCCGACGGCCGGCGCACGGATCTGATGGTGCAGGTCGAAGGGATCCCGCCCGGCACGGACTGCAGGCTCGTGGTCGTCGCCGCCGACGGCTCCCGCGAGCGGACCGAGCCGTGGCAGGTCACCCGCGAGATGTACGAGGACAACGCGGTCTTCCGGCACGAGACGCGCACCGCGATGGCCGACATCGCCGCGTTCGAGATCACCGATGCCGGCGGCGAGGTGCTGGTGCGGATCCCGGTGACAGGGAAGTAATCCGCGGGGCCGGTGGTTGCACCGGAAGATGACCGGAGTGTGGATCGCGCTGGCCACGCTGGCGCTCGGAGCGGCGATCGGGGTGATCAGGCTGCGCGCCGACGGACGCCTGCGCGACCGTGATCCCGGCGACCGGCTGGGAGCCGGCGAGCTGGGCGCGGAGCTGGGGGAGCGGGCCACGCTCGTGCAGTTCTCCACCGCCTTCTGCCAGCCGTGCCGCGCGACGCGCCGGATCCTCGCCGACGTGAGCGCGCTGGTCCCCGGCGTGGCGCACGTGGAGATCGACGCCGAGTCCAGGCTCGACCTCGTACGGCGGCTCGACGTGCTGCGCACCCCGACCGTCTTCGTGCTCGACGGCCGGGGAGCCATCGTGCGCAAGGCGTCAGGGCAGCCCAGGAAGGCCGACGTGCTCAACGCGCTCGCCGCGGTCGTGTCTCACGACCCGTCTCACAAGCCGGACGACATGTGACAGATGTCGAGACGCCGAGTAGTCTTCTCGGCATGAACCCATCGACAGAGCTGCTGACGAAGCGGCGCGCGGTTGATTTCTGCCGCGTCGCGACCGCGCTCTGTCGCGCTGCCTGAGGACGGTCTCGCGCGGACTTCCGATCCGCCTCTTCCCGACCCCCTTGCAGGAGCATCCCACGATGCGTGCCGATCCCAGAGCGCTGCGCTTCGGCGCGGCCATGACCACTCTGATCCTCCTCCTCGTCCTGGTGACGGGCAGCGCCTGGCTGCTCGCCGCCCAGGCCGTGGTGTTCGCGTTCGGCATCGCGGGCAGATCACCGTACGGGATGCTTTTCGGGGCGTTCGTCAGGAGCGCCCCTAAGGAGACCGAAGACTCCCGCCCGCCGCGTTTCGCGCAGGGGGTGGGGCTGGTCTTCGCGGTCGCGGGGCTGGCCGGATTCGCCACCGGGATCATGTCGCTGGCCCTCGTGGCCACGGCCGCGGCCCTCCTCGCCGCATTCCTCAACGCAGCCTTCGGATTCTGCCTTGGCTGCGAAATGTATCTGCTGATCCGCCGTATATTGCCCGCCGCCAACATGGAGGTACCACAATGAGCCGCTCCGCCGTCCTGGTGGATGCCGACTGGGTCGAGGCCAACCTCGACACCCCTGGTGTCGTCTACGTCGAGGTCGACGAAGACACCAGCGCCTACGACAAGGGCCACATCCGTGGCGCAGTGAAGATCGACTGGAGGCAGGACCTGCAGGACCCGGTCCGCCGCGACTTCGTCGACAGGACCGGTTTCGAGGCGCTGCTCTCCGACCGCGGCATCGCCAACGACGACACCGTGATCCTCTACGGCGGCAACAACAACTGGTTCGCGGCCTACGCCTACTGGTACTTCAAGCTGTACGGCCACGAGAACGTCAAGCTTCTCGACGGTGGCCGCAAGAAGTGGGAGCTGGAGTCCCGCGAGCTGGTCACCGACGTGCCGGAGCGTGCCAAGACCCAGTACGTCGTCGCCCAGGAGAACACGTCCATCCGCGCCTTCCGCGACGACGTGGTCGCCGCGATCGGCAAGCTCAACCTGGTCGACGTCCGCTCGCCCGACGAGTTCACCGGCAAGCTGATCGCCCCCGCCCACCTGCCGCAGGAGTCGGCGCAGCGCGGCGGCCACGTGCCGACCGCCCGCAGCATCCCGTGGTCCAAGGCGGCCAACGACGACGGCACCTTCAAGTCCGACGACGAGCTGCGCACCCTCTACACCGAGGCGGGCGTCGACTTCGGCAAGGACACCATCGCCTACTGCCGCATCGGCGAGCGTTCCGCCCACACCTGGTTCGTCCTGCACGAGCTGCTCGACCAGGAGAACGTGAAGAACTACGACGGTTCGTGGACCGAGTACGGCTCGCTCGTGGGCGTGCCGATCGAGCTGGGGGAGGCCCGATGAGCGCGCAGGGTTGCGGAGCGCCGGAGCAGACCATCGCGCTGCCGGCCGGGATCGATCTGTCCAACCAGGCGGTGATCCAGGGCAGGGTCACCGGCGTCGGCACCGCCTACGCGCGGCTGCTCGACCACACCGGCGAGTTCACCGGTGAGGTCGTGGTGTCCGACGAGGGAGTGTTCCGCTTCTTCGCCGGCCCCGGCGACTGGACCGTACGCATCATCGCGGGCGGCGGCGTCACCCGCGACGTCCAGGTGAGCGCCAAGCTCGGTGAGGTGTCCGAGCTGGCCGTCGCCGTCTGATCGTCGATCGCCGAAGGGCCCGCGTCCTTCCCCTTCTCTTCTAGTGGTCGTCGCAACACCCCAGCTTGGGGAGTGCGATGGACTTCGAGATTCGGGAGGACCGGGAACGTACTCGGGGGCGCAGGGCTCTTTCCCGTGAGCGGGCGGCATGCTTGCGGCTCGTGCAGCGGGGCTTGAGTAACGAGGAGGCATGCCGGATCGTCGGCATCAATTCTCGAACGGGACGGCGATGGCGTAACGGACGCAATCCGACCGGCAAGCACGTGGGGGCGCTACCGATCACATCGGCGGCGCCCCCAGACGTGCGTGGCCGCTACCTGAACGAGACCGAGCGGATCCACATCGCTGATCGAGTGCGGGAGAAGGCGTCTATCCGGGAGATCGCGCGTGAGCTCGGCCGCGCGCCCTCCACCATCAGCCGGGAGATCCGCCGCAACCGGCACCCCGGCAACGGTCAGTACCGGCCACACGCGGCTCAGGCTCGCGCCAATGCGCGCCGGCCTCGCCCCAAGCCCGGCAAGATCGGGCAGAATCCCGAGTTACGGGCATACATTCAGGACCACCTGCACAAGCGCTGGAGTCCTGAGCAGATTTGCCAGAGTCTGCGCAAGAACTTCCCTGAGCGGACGGAGATGCATGTGTGCCACGAGACCGTCTACCAGGCGCTCTACGTCCAAGGCCGCGGCGAGCTGGGCCGCGAGTTGACCCGGGCGCTGCGCACCGGCCGCGCCATGCGCAAGCCCCGTCGTCTGGCCCAGCAGCGCCAGCCCCGCTACAGCACGCCCATGGTCATGATCAGCGAGCGTCCTGCCGAGGCCGACGACCGGGCCGTGCCCGGCCACTGGGAAGGTGACTGCATCATCGGCCAGAACGGCGCCTCGGCCATCGGCACCCTGGTCGAGCGCTCCACCCGCTACGTGATGCTCATCCACCTCCCGCACGGCCGCAGCGCCGAACTGATGCGCGAGGCTCTCACCCAGACCGTCACGACCCTGCCACGCCACCTGCTGCGATCCCTCACCTGGGACCAGGGATCAGAAATGGGCTCCCACGCCGCCTTCACCCTCGCCACCGACATCCCGGTCTACTTCTGCGACCCGGCCAGCCCATGGCAGCGAGGCTCCAACGAAAACACCAACGGCCTGCTCCGCCAGTACTTCCCCAAAGGCACAGACCTGTCCGTCCACACCCGCGACCAGCTCGACGCCGTCGCCGCCGAATTAGACTCCCGACCTCGCAAGACGCTCGACTGGGACACCCCGGCTGAACGCCTCGCAAAGCTTCTGGCGACCGGCGCCTGACCGAGGACCTGTTTCAGACGTTGATCAGTGGCTGTCTCCGGTAGGGGATGGTTTGTCGTACCTCCCTGGCATGATCGCTTGCCGTCCGAGGCATTCTGCTGCGATCTGATGGGAACTACAGGCAATGACCACTGATGATGTCCGCAAGCGCGCCGTCCAACCCGAGGATCTCAGCCGGTACATCGTCGACCGGCTCAACGCGGGCGATGTCGAAGGGCTGGTAGCGCTGTACGAACCGGACGCCGTGCTGGCGTTGCCGAACGGCCAAGTCGCCCAGGGGGCCGAAGAGATCCGCCAGGCATACGAGCACCTGGTCGCCGACGGACCCACCTTCTCCCCTGGGCAACAGCAGCCCACGCTGCGCAATGGAGATCTGGCGCTCACCTCGGTGCGCTTGCCCGACGGCGGTATCACCGTCGAGGTGGCTCGCCGCCAGGATGACGGCACGTGGTTGTGGGTGATCGACCAGCCCAGCCTTCTGGGTTAGGTCAGAACCACTCGTTGATGGTGGCGTGGGTGACGACCTCAGCAGCCGCCGCTTCGTTCATCTCCTTGTCCAGCACTATGCCGAGGGTGATCTCGGTCGGCTTCATGTCACCCACGTTGGCCGATCCTCTGGCCTCCGGCTGGGTTCCGTCTTCCCCCAACGCGGGAACACGGAACCCAGCCGTCTCGCTATGCTGACCGCTGCCAGTAAGTGATCACTGTGTTGCGACGACCCCTCGAATACGCCCCCGGACGCGGGCCCTTCGCGTGCGGCGGCTCTCAGAGTTTGGCCGGATACCGCATGAGCAGGGTGGCGTGGACGACGTCGGTGCCCGTCGCGCGGTAGACGTGCGGGACGTCCGAGCGCCACGAGATGTGCTCGCCCGGCCCCGCGGTCAGCGGGGCGTCCAGGGGCCCGGCCGCCAGGGTGCCGCTGAAGACCGTGACATGTTCCGTCGCCCCCTCCAGGTGGGCAGGTGAGTTCTGGGTGATCCCCGGAGGGACGCGCAGCCGGTAGAGCTCGTAGGTGACGTGATCGTCCTCGAAGAGCTCCATCAGCGCCGCCTCCACGGCGGTGCCGCGGACGTTCCGGGGCTCGGGCGGGGAGTCGAGTATCGCCCCGATGGGCACGCCGAGCTGGGCGGTGATGGCCCAGAGCGTCTCCAGAGTGGGGTTGCGGGTGCCGGTCTCGACGCCGGAGAGCGTGGCCTTGCCGATGCTCGCCCGCCTGGCGAGCTCCGACAGCGAGACCCCGCGCGCCTGGCGCAGCTGCCGCACCCGCTGCCCGATCACGCGCGGATCGATGTCCGGCGCGGGCCGCGAGTCCATGGAGCCATGATGCATCTCCGGGCCCGCGACCGCGCCGGGCTTCACGGTGGACCGGTTGCCCGGATGCGGCTGCGGCCGGTTGTGGCATCCCGCTACGATTCCACCGATGTCCGGAACGTCTGGTGTGATGGCGCCGCCACGGCCCGGCCCAGCACCGGGCCGGCGGATGCCGTCGCCGTTCTCACTGCCCATGCACACCCTGCGGCTCGCGGGGAAGTGCGCGCTGCCCCTCATCCTCTGGTTCTCCGCCGGCGAACTGGTCCGCTACGTGCTGCTGTACGCGGGCACGGAGGTCGCCTACGGGGACTTCCGCCAGCTCCGCCTGGTCGCCGTGATGACGATCCTCACGCTGGTCGTGCTGGCCGCGATGACCGTCACCACCGGCATGCTCCACAGCATGCGCGGCGCGCTCTGGGAGGTACGGGCGCGGGCCGCCGACGGGGTCGAGGACGAGCGGTTCTTCCGTACGCTCGACCGGATGGCCCCCGCGTTCGCGGTCCTCTACCTCGCCTGGGGCTTCCACACCGAGGACGCGCGCGACTTCCAGCAGATGGACCTGCTGCACCACTTCTACGACATGACCGAGGCCCAGTGGTTCGGCGAGGAGACCCACGTCGGCATGAGCCTGGCCGACCTCGACTGGCGGGTGTCGCTCGGCGCGATGGCGGTCACGTTCCTGCTGAAGACGCTCTTCGCCAAGCTGGTGGAGAAGGGCAAGGGCCGGTTCTACGGGTTCGCCGCCGCCTTCTCCGAGTTCGGCTTCGTCTTCTACGGGCTGAACGCGACGGTCGCCTTCGCCGACGCCCGCGCCGAGTGGACGGACAGCCGCGCGGCCGTCGCCGGCACCAGGCAGGCGCTGGCCGACGCCAAGGAGACGGTCCCGGCCTGGGAGGCCTTCACCGAGGCGTTCGGCGCCTTCTGGCCGCTGTTCCTGGACGCGGTGGCGGTCCCGCTGGCCTGGCTCACCGTGGCCATGCTCGTCTTCGGCGCCTTCTCCGACGAGGCGCGCACCCTGGTCAGGGGCACCCGCCTGGAGAAGGGCGTGGACCGGCTGGAAAGCAGCCACGAGATCACCCAGAAGTCGTTCCAGCACGTCACCAGCGGTTTCACCGACCGCTGGCTGCCGCTGGCCAACTCCCTGCGGATGATCGTCAGGGGTGGCGCCCCGCTGTTCGGCATGATGTGCCTGTGCTACGTGGCCTTGACCGTGGGGTCCCGCTACGGCGACCGCGCGGTCCGCACCCTCATCGGCTCCGAGGCCGACTGGGCCTGGATGTACCTGGGCGCGCCGGTCGGCTTCGTCCGAGACCTGCTGGTGACCACGCTGACCATGGCGCTCCTGGCGGCCACCTTCGACATCGCCGCCACCCGCGCCCGGCTCCGCGGCGAGCCGCTCAACGCCTCCTGAACGTCAGCTCGACCAGGTTGTCGATCCTGACCGCCTCCGAGTCCTTCTTGAACAGGTCGTCGATGGGAGTGTCCGAGCGGTACGAGCTCGGCCTGAAGGAGAGCTCCACCTCGTCCTTCACCTCGGTGGGCACCACGGCGACGCCCTGGATCCGATACTCCTGGCCCACCACCAGCCGGTCGGTCGGCCGGTCGCCCGGGATCAGCTCCACCACCCAGGTGCGGCCCGCCCGGTCGGTCAGCTCGAGATCCGTGGGCTCGGCCACCATGGTCGCGCTGTCCTCGTCGAGGACCTTCTTCCTGATGTCGATCGCGAGCCAGGTGACCTCCGGGCCGTGCTTGTTGTCCTTCGGCGGGTCGGTGGGGGCGACGGCGGCCTTGAACTCCGTCTTGTAGACCTCGTACGAGCCACCGGCCGGGACCGTCACCTGCTTCGGGTACAGCCCCCTGGTGGTGACGGACTCGTAGAACCGGTAGCCGTCGAACGCGGTGGCGGCGGTGGCGAGCAGGGACGCCACGACAGCGCCCACGGTGACGAACACCATCCGCTTCCTCCGCGACCGCGCGCCCCCCTTTCCGGAGGCAGTCGCCACGGAACCGCTCTCACCGGTCCCCGAGGCGGCCGGACCGGTCTTTCCCGGCGCATCGGCGCCGTGACCACGCGCGCCGGTCGCGCGGGGATCGCCGATTGCCGAGGCGGGGCCACCGGTTTCCGTCGATCCGGCGGCGGCTGCCGCGCCGAGCCCGCCCATCCCCAGGGCCGCGTCGGGGCCGGGCGCGGGGTGGAACCCGCCGGTTTCCGCGGCGGGCCGGCGCTCCGGTGGGCTCGCTTCGGGTACGGCGGGTCGGCGGTCCGGCGGGCTCGCTTCGGGTGCGGCCGGTCCGGGGGCGGGTTTCCCGGGGGGCGGGAAGGGCCGGGGCAGGGGTTTGTCGGCTCGTACCGCCGGGATGGGCTGGGTGGCGCCCATGGGGTTGCGGCGCGGGACGGGGGGCCAGACCTGCTGGTCGGGGGGCATGGGGCGGCTCCGGCCAGGGAGCGTGCCGGGTGTCGCGGGCGGCCCTCCCGGGGCGCCTTGCCCGTGCGGGCCTTGGGGCGCGCTCCAGCCGGGCCCGGGCCGCTGTGGGGGCGCCTGTCCAGGCTGGGGTTGCCGCGCCTGGCGTCGCGGTCGCGCAGGTCGGCCCGTGGGGGAGCGTTGCCCGGCGGAGGGCTGCCGGTCAGGGCGGGCCGGATGGCCGGTGGCGGGGTGCTGCTCGGCGGCCTGCTGGTCCGGGTACGTGGGCCTGCCCGCGCCGGGCTGTCCCGGATCTCCGTGATGCGGGGGTTGACCAGGAGGTGCCGCGTGCCGGGGGCGGGAGGGCCGTTCCGGATCGTACGGCGGGTCGTCCTGTTCCGGCGGGACCTGGTCGTACGGGCCGGGGGAGGGCGGGGTGTCGGGTTCCTGCGGGCGCCGGTGGTCCTTCCTGGGAGCGAACCAGTCGCGTTCGTTGCTCATCGGCAGATCACTTCTCGGCGGTGGAGTAGACGTCCTGGGCGGAGCCGACGAGCTTGCGCGCCGCCGCCTCGTCCAGCGCGAGGTCGATCTCGGCCTCCGGCTGGTACGGCTCGACCAGCGCCGTCGGCGGCAGCCCGACGACCAGCCGGGCGCCGGCGAGCACGGAGGCGGGCACCTCGAAGAAGTACGACCCCCCGGCCCAGATGTCGGGCTGCACCCACTTGGCGCTGGCCGTGGCCGAACTGTCGATCCGGTCGGTGGCGGAGAACTTCTTGCCGTCGGCGGTCAGCAGCACGGCCGGCCCGAGCTTGTACGGCTTGAGCTTGGACTTGGCGGAGACGTCGACGACGAGGAACAGGCGGTCCGTCTTGAGCGTGTCGGAGAGGTGCCGGATGCTCTTGGCCGCGGTGACCGAGTTGAGCCGGACGACGAACCGGGTGGCGTCGACGTTCTCACCCTTGCCGCCGAGGTAGGTCAGCGGGGCGGAGTACTCGTTGTGGCTGAGGTCCAGCGACTGCAGGCCGATCGCCGCGCCCAGGAGCACGAGCCCGACGGCGGCGTTGAGCAGCCGCGAGCCGCCCCGCCGCCCGGAGCGCCGGCCGGGGGCCTCGGGAGCCTCGGGGCGCCGGGCGGTGGCGGTCACGCCGAGCCTCCGGTCTTGACGGGGAGCGTCACCTTGGCCTGGACGGTCGGCACCCACTTCTCGCCCGCCTGCTCGGTGACCATCTGCCACCGGACGGTCTCGTCCTGGAAGCCGGGCTCGTACGCGAAAGTCGCCACGTCGAGCGTCATCTGCTCGGGCGGCCGCTCGCCCGCGTCGAGCCGGTAGCGCACGACGACCTTGGTCGTCGTGCCCGGATGGAGCTGGTTCGTCTGGTCTTCCTCGGCCAGCGCGAAGGTGAACGGCCCCTTGCCCTCCTTGATCGCCGGCGTGATCCTGACCAGGGAGTTGGCGAAGGAGGAGCCGAACCCGGCCTGATCGGGCTTGGCGGGCGGCATGCCGACGCTCATGGTCTCGTCGCCCAGGTTGGTGACGTCGAAGACCATCTCCACGAACCGCTTGTCTTCTTCGAAGGTCAGCTCGCCCTTCTCCACCGTCACCCGCGCCTCGACGAACCTGGTGGAGTAGAGCCCCTGGTCGAGGACCGCGCCCTGGCTGAGCGTCTTGGGCGGCACCTCGACCTCCTCCAGTCCGCCGAGCAGCGCGACGATGCCGACGACGGTCACGGTCAGCAGGGCGATGACGGGCACCACGACCGGGCGTCTGTGTTCGCTGCTGCCGGCGGGCGCTTCCGTCATGGCTAGTGATGGTAATAGGTCAACCTTGTCCCACTCACCCCATTGCGCCCATCAAGCTGGCGGAATTGCCGAGAACCCTGCCGCAGCAGGGGTTGTAGCTCATACGCTGTCACGGAGCGGAGGGAAAACAGAACGACATAGCGCAGCCGGAGGGGGTCACGTGGCGGACGTGCATCCCGATCACGCGCAGCTCCAGGCCGACCGCATCTACCTGGGCTGGCAGTACATCCTGCCGCATCCCGACCCGGGCCCGCCGCCGAAACGGCCGTCTCCGGCGGAGGAGCCGCCCGTCACCGAGCGGGACGACGAGGAGCGGGCCGCGCTGCTGCGCCGCGAGCGGCTCCAGGAAGACATGCTGAACCGGCCGGTGCGGCTGGTGCGCGCGTTCATGCTCGTGCTGGCCGCGCTGATCGTCGTGCTGGCCCTGGTCGGCTACCTCGCCTGGCAGTTCGCGCTGATCGGCGTGCTCGCGGCCGGCGGGGTGGCGGCCATCTGCGCCTACGCGCTCGTCCAGGGCGACCGGGCGGTCCGCTACCGCGTGTCGGAGCAGCAGGCGAGGAACGACCGCCAGCGCCAGGAACGTGACAGGGAGCTGTTCAGGGCGCAGGAGGAGCACGCCCAGCTCTACCGCGAGTGGCAGGAGGAGAAGGAGCGCTTCGACCGCCAGCTCACCTGGTACGCGGTCGCGGTGCCCGACGAGATCGACCGGGTCGACGTGGCCGGCGGCACGCTGCCGGGCTGGTCGGCGCTGATCACGCTGCTCGGCGCGACCCGCCTCTACAGCGGCGGCCACCTGACGGTGCTCGACCTGTCGGAGGGCGCGATCGCCAAGGACCTGATCGAGCTGGCCCGCAAGGGCGGCGACGACCCGCTCGTGTGGGTGCTGCCGGTGGACCTGCCTCGGCTCGACCTGGGGGCGACGCTCAAGCCCGAGGCGTTCGCCGACGTGCTCGCGCACGTGGTCAGCGTGAGCGAGGAGCACCGCACCACCCGCGACCTCAGCTTCGACAACGCGATCCTGGAGCGGGTGCTCGAGGTGCTCGGCGAGAACGCCACGATCAGCCAGGTGACGGCCGCCCTGCGGGCGCTGGCGCAGGTCGGCGACCCGCGCGAGGACCTGCGGTTCGGCCTCATCACCGCCACCCAGCTGGAGCGCATCGGCACGCTGTTCGGGCGCGGGGTGAGCGACCGGGTGGTGATCGAGCGGGCCTGGGCGCTGGAGTCGCAGCTGCGCAAGCTGGAGACGCTCGGCACGCAGGCGGTCCGGCTGCCGCCCGCCCGGCTGCGCGTGGTCAGCATGGACCGGCAGGCCGGGGTGTTCGGCAACCGCGTGCTCGGCACGTACGTGGCGACCGCGCTCACCCACATCCTGCGCCAGTCGCCCGCCTCCGACCGGCCGTGGTACCACACGATCATCGTGGCGGGCGCCGACAAGCTCCGCGGCGACGTGCTCGACCGGCTCATGGACGCCTGCGAGACGTCCCGTACCGGACTGGTGCTGACCTACCGCTCGCTCACGCCGACCGTGCGCGAGCGGCTCGGCCGCGGCCACGCGGCGGTCGCGTTCATGCGGCTGGGCAACGCCGAGGACGCCAGGGTGGCGAGCGAGCACGTCGGCACCGAGCACCGGCTGGAGCTGGCCCAGCTCACCGAGACGATCAGCGAGTCGCTGCCGGGCCTGGACGGCGGCTACACCTCCACCATCGAGCAGCTCGACGACGCCGGCGGGCGGCCCGACGAGAGCGCCGCGGACCTGGCCGAGGACATCACCGAGTCGACCGAGTGGGGCCGCACCGCCGACAAGATCTCGGAGAAGGAGCGGGTGCTGCAGCGCTCGCGCGAGTTCCTCGTCGAGCCGCACCAGCTCCAGCAGCTCCCCACCACGTCGGTGATCGTCACCGACGCGACCGCGCACGGCCGGCGGGTCCGCCTGGCCGACGCCAACCCGGCTATCCTGACCTTCCCCAAGACGACGCTCGCCGAGCTGGAGGAGGTGCGCGAGACCACGATCCAGGAGCCCTCCGAGAACGGCCACCGCGAGCCGCCGCCGAACCTCGGCCCGCCACCGGCACGCCTCGACTGGCGCAAGGACAGGCAATGACAGGCAAGGAAATGGTCAAAGTCCACGTGATGCGCTGGCGTTCGGCGGGAGTTTACTGACAACCGTCTGTGGGGGGATGAAATGCAGCCGAGTGTGTCGCTGAGCGGACCCTGGTACCGGATCCAGTCGATCGCCGCTCCCTCGCGCAGCTCGTCGGCCGAGTGGGATTTCGTCACCGTGCTGCCCGCCGCGCTGTCGGCGGCGGCGCGCGACAGGCCGTTCGTCATCGGCTGGCTCTCGCGCGGGTCGGGCGCGCCGCTGGAGCTGATCACGAACGCGGGCCCGCTGTCGCCGCCCCGGCAGCCGCGCCGCTCGCCGGAGTCGACCGACCGCCCGGCCGGGCCGCAGCCGCTGCTCTTCCCCGGCGGCGCGCGCGGCGTCGAGCTCGACGACGGCTACCTGGCCGACCTGGCGGACCTGGTCTGGACCCCGTGCCCCGGCCGTCAGGCGCCGCCGCTCGGGGGCCGCAGGGAGCCGGACGCCGACGAGCTGAAGAGGCCGACGCTGTTCGAGGCGACGCTGGTCACGCTGATGTCGCGGCCCTTCGCGTGGCTGGTCGTGGCCGAGCCGACCGACCTGCTCGACGCCGAGGTGGCTCACCTGCGCACCCAGCTCAACGTGCTCAGGCAGTACGGCGACGCCTCCGAGCGGTCCAGGTTCGACGCCGAGCGGGCCGAGCGGCGCATGCAGGAGCTCGACGCCTTCCGCGAGGCCGGGCTCTGGAACGTCCGGGTGCTGGCCGGCGCGGCCAACCCCGACGAACTGCGGCAGATCGCGCCCGTCCTGGTCGGGTCGGTGGAGATGAGCCATCACCCGTACCGGCTGCGCAGCGCGCACGGCGCGGTGCACGCGCTGCCGGAGGCGCTGGCGCTGACCATGCAGGACCCCGCCGACGGCGCGGCGGCCCCGTTCGCCGCCACGGCGGGGGCGCTGGCGGCGCTGGCCGGGCTGCCCAGGCGCGAGGTGCCGGGCGTGCGGGTGCTCGACTCCGGGTTCTTCGACGTGACGTCCGAGGCCGGGGAGGGCGAGCTGGAGCTGGGCGAGATCCTCGACGGCCAGGACCGGCCGGTCGGCTCGTTCCGGGTGCCGCTGGCCACGCTCAACCGGCACGCGTTCGTCACCGGCGCCACCGGCTCGGGCAAGTCGCAGACCGTCAGGCACCTGCTGGAGCAGCTCAGCAACGCGGGCATCCCGTGGCTGGCCATCGAGGCGGCCAAGTCCGAGTACGCGGCCATCGCCGGGCGGGTCGAACCGGCGCAGGTCACCGTGATCAACCCGTCGGCGCCCGACGGCGTGCCGTTCAGCGTGAACCCGCTGGAGCCGGAGCCCGGCTACCCGGTGCAGGCGCACATCGACATGATCAGGGCGCTGTTCATGGCGGCGTTCGACGCCGAGGAGCCGTTCCCGCAGATCATGTCGCTGGCGTTGCAGCGCGTGTACGAGGCCACGGGCTGGGACGTCGTCACCGGCGGCGCCGTGCCCGGGTCGAAGGTGCCGCCCAGCGTGCCCACGCTGGAGCAGCTCCAGCGGCACGCGATGGACGTCATCCAGGAGATCGGCTACGGCCGCGAGGTGCAGGCCGACGTGGAGGGGTTCATCTCGCTGCGGCTGCGCTCGCTGCGCGTCGGCTCGGCCGGCCGGTTCTTCGAGGGCGGCCACCCTGCCGACATCGGCGGGCTGCTGCGCCGCAACGTGGTGCTGGCGATCGAGGACGTGGCCAACGACGAGGACAAGGCGTTCCTCATGGGCACGCTGATCATCCGGGTCGTCGAACATCTGCGGATGCGCGCCCGCCAGGAGAAGAGCGCCGGCCTGCGGCACGTCATCGTCATCGAGGAGGCGCACCGGCTGCTGCGCGACCGCGGCACCGGCCGGGCCGCCACGCACGCGGTGGAGCTGCTGGCCGGCATGCTCGCCGAGATCAGGGCGTACGGCGAGGGCATCGTGGTGGCCGAGCAGATCCCCACCAAGCTGGTCTCCGACGTGGTCAAGAACACCGCGCTCAAGGTCGTGCACCGGCTGCCCGCCGAGGACGACCGGCAGCTCGTCGGCGCGGCCATGAACCTCAGCGAGGAGCAGTCCCGCCAGGTCGTCTCGCTGCCGCCCGGCGACGCGGCCGTGTTCGCCGACGGGATGGACCGGCCGCTGCGGGTGCGCGTGCCGCTCGGCGAGTCGCGCGAGAAGGCGCTGGCCGGCCCGCCGCCGCCGATCAGGGGCCGCCGCTCGGCCGCCTGCGGCGCGCCGTGCCGCACCGGCCAGGCCTGCACGCTGGTGGAGCTGCGCGAGGCCGACGTGCTCGCCGACGCGCCCGAGTGGGCGTGGCTGCGCATCTGGTGCGACACGGTCGTGCTCGCCTTCGTCAGCAACCGGCCGCTGCCCGGCGTGCCGCGGGCGCTCGCGGCCGCCTGGGCCGAGCTGCCGGCCCGGCGCGCCGAGTGCCTGCTCGCCACGCTGGTCGAGCGCTCGGTGCGGCGCCGCGCCTGGGCGCTGCGGAGCTGGTTCGACCCGGCGCTGCTCACCGAGAAGGCGGCCGCCGCCGCCACCCGCCTGCTGGGCGGCCAGGGGGGCGGCGAGCGCCCCGGCGCCTCGTGGGTGCTCCCGCAGGTGCGCTGGCTGCACGAGGTCGACAGGCTCTTCCCGTACGGGCGGCCCGCGCCGGACCTGCGCACCCCCGCCCCGCCGATGGAGTACGCGATCTTCCGGCAGAACGGCGACGGCCCGCACCCGGAGCCCCACGGGGAGTTGCTCGGCCACCGGGCCAAGGCGCTGCGCCACCACCCGCTGTCGATGGAGATGGACCACAACAGGGAGCTGGCCTGGCGGGTCATCCTGGGCGACGACGAGCACGAGGGCGTCAGGCGCGACGTCGACGCGGTGGCCATCGGCGTCGAGCCGCAGGCCAGGCTCCGGCACGTCGGCCAGATCATGGGGGCCGGGTGGCTGGAAGGGGTGCTGGCGTGGCCGCACAGGTTCGTGCTGCCGTTCGGGCACGACAGCGCGCCCGAGATCTCGTTCGCGGAGCCTCACCTGGCGGAACAGGTCCGGTGATCGCGAGTAAGCGGTTGGGCATGTCCGATCCGGACTAGGATTTGTCAGCATGACCCAGCTTTCACTGCGGGCTCAGCTCGCGAGCGCCCTGGGCCGCAGTGCCGCCACGCTGTCCAGGATGACCGGGCGCGGCGACGGCTCGGTGATCGGCGGGCGGGTCGGCCTGATGCTCGAGCCCGACCTGCTCCGCAAGCTTGCCCGCGACCGCAAGCTGGCCCTGGTCAGCGCGACCAACGGCAAGACGACCACGACGCGGCTGATCACGTCCGCACTGCTGGAGCTGGGGGAGGTGGCCACCAACGCGTTCGGCGCCAACATGCCCGCGGGCCACGTCTCCGCCCTCTCCACGCACAAGAACGCGCCCTACGGCGTGCTGGAGGTCGACGAGAAATACCTGCCCGAGGTGCTCGACACCACCGGCGCGGGCGTCGTCTGCCTGATGAACCTCAGCCGCGACCAGATGGACCGCGCCGCCGAGATCTGGCTCCTGGCGCAGAAGTGGCGCAACGCCCTGTCGGGCAAGCCCACCCACGTCATCGCCAACTGCGACGACCCGCTGGTCACCTGGGGCGCCTCCACGGCCACCAAGGTCACCTGGGTGGCCGGCGGGCAGCGCTGGAAGGAAGACTCCTGGAGCTGCCCCGAGTGCGGCGGCCCGCTGGAGCGCAAGGACGCCGACTGGGCCTGCCGCGAGTGCACCTTCCACCGGCCCGAGCCGCAGTGGGTGCTCGACGACGACGCGGTGATCGACCCGCGCGGCCAGCGCTGGCTGATCGACATCCAGCTTCCCGGCCTGGCCAACCGGTCCAACGCGGCGATGGCGCTGGCCGTCGCCGACGCGTTCGGGCTGTCGGTGGAGCGGGCGATGCCCCGGCTGCGCGAGGTGACCTCGGTCGCCGGCCGCTACACGACGGTCGAGCGCGACGGCCGCCAGGCGCGGCTGCTGCTGTCCAAGAACCCCGCGGGCTGGCTGGAGGCGTTCGACGTCTCCGACCCCAACCTGCCGATCATCCTGTCGGTCAACGCGCAGGGCCCCGACGGCCGCGACACCTCCTGGCTGTGGGACGTCGACTACCGCATCCTGCGCGGGCGGCCCGTGTTCGTGACCGGTGAGCGCCGCCTCGACCTGGCGCTCCGGCTCGAAGTGGCCGACGTGCCGTTCGCGCTCTGCGCGTCGTTCTCGGAGGCGCTGGCCATGCAGCCGCCCGGCCGGGTCGACGTGATCGCCAACTACACCGCCTTCCAGCAGATCCGATCGGAGTTCGGCCGTGCCGTCTGACAGCGCCCTGCGCATCGTCTGGATCTACCCCGACCTGCTGAGCACCTACGGCGACCAGGGCAACGTGCTCGTCCTGGAGCATCGCGCCCAGCGCCGCGGGATCGAGACGGAGACGGTCCACGTCCGCTCCTCCGACCCGGTGCCGGAGACCGGCGACGTCTACCTCATCGGCGGCGGCGAGGACCGGCCGCAGATCCTCGCGGCCGAGCGGCTGCGCCGCGACGGCGGCCTGCAGCGCGCGGTCACCCGCGGCGCCTCCCTGCTCGCCGTCTGCGCCGGCTACCAGATCATGGGCAGCACGTTCGGCGGCGAGGAGGGCCAGCCGGTCGACGGCATCGGCCTGCTCGACCTCGCCAGCGCCCGGGGTCCCGCGAGGGCCGTGGGCGAGCTGGTGGCCGAGGTCGACGCCGCGCTCGGGCTGCCGACGCTGACCGGGTTCGAGAACCACATGGGCGTCACCCGTCTCGGCCCCGGCGTCAAGCCGCTGTCGAGGACCGTGAAGGGCGTCGGCAACGGCGACGGCTTCGAGGGCTGCTACGCCGGCCACGTGGTCGGCACCTACCTGCACGGCCCCGCCCTGGCCCGCAACCCGGCGCTGGCCGACCTGCTGCTGTCGTGGCGGGTGGGCGAGCTGGCCCCGCTCGACGACACCCGCTACGAGCAGCTCCGCCAGGAACGGCTCAGCGCCGTGCTGGCCCAGTAGGTCAGTAGACGAGCGCCTGGACGCCCTCGTCCGTCACCTCCTCGACGAACGTGGGCGCTCCGGCGATGCGCACGCCCTCGATCACGTCCTCGACCGTGATCTCGCGCCGCGCCGCACACTGCGTGCAGAGCGTCACCCGCCCGCCGGCCAGCACCGCGCCGAGCAACTCGGCGAGCGGGACCGCGTGGGGCAGCTCGAACTTCTCGGCCCGGCCGGGGAGCGCGAACCACGCGGACTCGCCGGTCAGCCAGACGGAGACGGGAACCCCGCTCGCGAGCGCCGCGGCCGCGACCGTGAACGCCTGGTTGCAGCGCTCGGGGTCGTCGGCGCCCGCCGTCACCTTGATCACCAGTGATCGTGCCATGCCCGCCACCCTAGAACGTCACCCGCCCGCCCCGCGCCACTAGGGTTCTGCATATGGAGGAACCACAGGTGCATCCTGACCTGGAACCGATCGCTTTCCTGCTCGGACGGTGGGAAGGCGCCGGCGTCGGGGGCTACCCGACGATCGAGAGCTTCAACTTCGGTCAGGAGATCGAGTTCGGCCACAACGGCAAGCCCTTCCTGACGTACGTGAGCCGCACCTGGCTGCTCGACCAGGACGGCAACCGGGTCAGGCCGCTGGCCACGGAGTCGGGCTACTGGCGGGCGCTGCCGGAACGGCAGCTGGAGGTGGTGCTGTCGCACCCGACCGGCATCGTGGAGATCTACGTCGGCGAGGTCGTCTTCCACAAGATCGACCTGCGGACGGATGTGGTGGCGCGCACGGTCACGGCCAAGGAGTACACCGCGGGCCGCCGCCTCTACGGGCTGGTCAACGGCAACCTGATGTGGGCCTACGACATGGCCGCGGTGGGGCATCCGCTCACGTCGCACATGTCGGCGGAGCTGAAGAAGGTCGGCTGAGAAACGAAGAAGGGCCCCGGGCGACGTTCCGCTCTCGGGGAGAGCGGGCCGGATGGACCAAAGGCGATGACAGGTGTCACGCCCTCCGGCTGCCAGGGGCCCCGGTGGTTGCCTCGTACTCGCGAACGACTGCGAGACAACAGCCCGCGTCGTCAGCGGACAACCACCTCGCTGGTCCTCTTATGGCTAACCATTATGTGGACCACCTCCTTTCCGCGTATTCACGAAGCTATGCGGTCTCCGGCTGACAGGGCAAGCGATTAACGTCCGGCCGTAGACTCGGGGCATGACGGAGACGCAGTGGCATGAGGAGCTTCGCGCCAAGGGTTACCGGGTCACTCCGCAGCGCCAGCTCGTCCTGGAGGCGGTCAAGGAGCTGGAGCACGCCACGCCCGAGGAGATCTGCGGCAAGGTACGCGAGACCGCCCGCGGGGTCAACATCTCCACCGTCTACCGCACTCTGGAGCTGCTCGAAGAGCTCGGCATGGTGACCCACACCCACCTGGGTCACGGCGCCCCGACCTACCACCTGGCGGCCGAGGCCGACCACGTCCACCTGGTGTGCCGGGGCTGCGGCCAGGTCATCGAGGTCCGGCCCGAGCTGGCCGAAGGGCTGGTGCGCGGGCTCGACGACGAGCTGGGGTTCGCGGCCGACGTCCACCACCTGACCGTCTTCGGGCGCTGCCGCGAGTGCCGATAGCCTGGGAGGTATGCGTAGCCCACTGCTGGATCTGCCGGGAGCCGTCGCAGCCGACGCCCCCGACGCCGACGTCGCGGCACACTACGGCGACCTGTTCGCCGAGCAGCGCGCGCTGGTCAAAGGCGAGGCGGTCGTCGACCGGAGCAACCGCGAGGTGGTGCGCGTCTCCGGGGCCGACCGGCTGACCTGGCTCAACGACCTCACCTCGCAGAAACTCGACACCCTCCGGCCGGGCGAGTGGACGCAGACGCTCGTGCTCGACCCCCAAGGCCGCGTCGAACACCACCTGACCCTGGTCGACGACGGTGAGTCCGTGCTGGCCCACGTCGAGCCCGGCACCGCCGACGCCCTGATCGGCTACCTCGACCGGATGCGGTTCATGCTCAGGGTCGAGGTGACGCGGGCCGACGACCTCGCGGTGTTGTCCACCGCCGCCGGCGACTCCTACGTGCCGCGCGCCGAGCTGGGCGACCACCTGGGCAAGCCGCTCGCGGGCCTGTGGGCGTACGAGGCGCTGCGGATCGAGGCGCACCGGCCGCGGCTGGGGTTCGACACCGACCACAAGACGATCCCCCACGAAGTGGGCTGGATCGGCCCGGCGGTCCACCTCACCAAGGGCTGCTACCGCGGCCAGGAGACGGTCGCCCGCGTCCACAACCTGGGCCACCCGCCGCGGCGGCTGGTCTTCCTGCACCTCGACGGCAGCGTCGACACGCTGCCCGCGCACGGCGCGCCGGTGATCTTCGAGAGCCAGGAGGTCGGCACCGTCGGCTCGGCGGCCCGCCACCACGAGCTCGGGCCCATCGCGCTGGCGGTGATCAAGCGGACGGTCCCGGTCGACGCCCAGCTTCTGGCGGGCGGCGTGGCGGCCGCCCAGGAGGTCGTGGTGCCGCCCGACGCGGGCCGCAACGTGAGCATCGACCCGGGGCTGCGGCGGCGCATCAGATAGCGGTTAGACGTCCACGATCAGCGTGATCGGGCCGTCGTTGACGAGCGACACCTTCATGTCGGCGCCGAAGCTGCCCGTCTCCACGTGCGCGCCCAGCCCGCGCAGCTCCTCGACCACCGCATCGACCAGCGGCTCGGCGACGGGTCCCGGCGCGGCGGCCTGCCAGGTGGGGCGCCTGCCCTTGCGGGCGTCGCCGTACAGGGTGAACTGGCTGATCACCAGGAGCGGCGCGGCCACGTCGGAGCACGACTTCTCGCCGTGCAGGACGCGCAGGCCCCACAGCTTGGCGGCCAGCTTGGCCGCCTGGGCCCGCGTGTCGGTGTGGGTCACACCCACCAGGACGAGGAGGCCGGGCTCGTCGATCGCGCCGACCGTCTGCCCGTCGACGGCCACCGAGGCGGAGCTCACCCGCTGAACGACTGCTCGCATGGGATCCCATTCTGGCCCAGCCGTGAGACCTCCGTAGACTCGTGACGAAAGGGGTGCGTGATGTCGCTGGTCGTGGAGGTCGTCCGGTCCGGGTTCGTGGAGTCCAGGCACGAGGTGCGCATGCTGGCCCTCGACACCGTGGGCAGCCCCGCCGAGGCGCACGGGGCGGTGCACGTGCCGGCCTCGCCCCGCTCGACCATGAAGCCGCTGCAGGCGCTGGCCATGCTCCACAACGGCCTCAACCTGAGCGGCGAGCTGCTGGCGCTGGCCTGCGCCTCCCACGCGGGCGAGCCCTTCCACGTCGAAGGCGTCACGAAGATCCTGGCCGGGGCGGGGCTCGACGAGTCGGCGTTGCTCTGTCCCGAGGACTACCCGGAGGACCGGGCGGTGACCGAGCGCGGCCGCCTCTACATGAACTGCTCGGGCAAGCACGCCGCCATGCTCGCCGCGTGCGTCGCCAACGGCTGGCCCACCGCCTCCTACCTGGCGGTCACCCACCCGCTGCAGCGGGCGATCCGGACCACCGTGGAGGAGCTGACCGGCGAGCGGATCACCGCCTCGGGCGTCGACGGGTGCGGGGCGCCGCTGTTCTTCGTCTCGATGCTGGGCGTGGCCAAGGCGTTCCGGTCGCTCGCGCTGGCCGCCGACGACAGCAGGGAGCGGGCCGTGTTCGACGCGATGCGCGCCCATCCCGAGTGGACGTCAGGCACCCATCGGCCGGAGGCCGCGCTCATGCGGGCGCTGCCCGGCCTGCTGGTGAAGGCGGGCGCGGAGGGCTTCCAGGCGTTCGTGTTCGAGGACGGCAGGACCGGCGTCATCAAGATCGAGGACGGCTCGGGCCGGGCCCGCACCCCGCTCACCGTGGCGGCGCTGCGCTCGCTCGGCCTGACCTCGCCGGCGCTCGACGGGCTCGCCGTCCACCGCGTGATGGGCGGCGGCGAGCCGGTGGGCGAGCTGCGCGTGCGCACCACCCACCGCTGACCTCAGAGCGTGCGGAACTGACGGCTCGCCGAGATCGCGCCCGACGTGGTCGTGGTGAACGTGCGCATCGAGCCGGCGAACTTCGACAGGTCCCACTCCGCCGGGCCGTGGTACCAGTAGAGGTTGTCGGCCTGGTGTCCGTTGCCGGTCACCGACGCCACCAGCCGCGACCAGTGCTCCACCCCGTCGAAGATCACGGCGTACGGGAGATAGCGGGAGAACAGCTCGACCCGGTCCTTCTCCGCGACGTTGCCCACGTCGCCGGAGAAGAGGAAGTCGCGGAAGCCGAGCGTGTGCGCGAGCGCCGCCGCCCCCTTGGCGGTCTTGGCCGGCATGTACTGGCCGCCGACGGCCAGCGCGCCACCCGCGATGATGACGGCCAGCCCCAGCAGGCCGTAGGAGGTGAACCAGGCGAGCAGGGCCGTGGACACCACGCCGGCGACCAGGAGCACGACGCCGACCGTGGTCCAGAGGGTGCGCTCGGCGTCGGGACGGCGGGCGAACCAGCCCTGCCGCACCACGTCGGTGTAGAGGGCGTCGCGGACCTTGCCCAGGTGGGCCGCGAACGAGCCGGACAGCTGCGACAGCAGCACCGCCTCACGCCCCTCGAAGATGGCGTCGTAGAGCGCCTGCTCGTACGGCAGCAGCGTGTGGGACGGCGCGTGCGGCAGCCGCACCAGCAGCCAGTCGGGGGCGTCGTAGGCCTGCCGGGGCTGCTCGTCGATCCGCAGATAGCCGCGTACGGCGAGGTCCACGATGGTCGCGGTCACGTCGACCACGTCGGCCTGCTCGTCCACCAGCGTGCCGATCTGGCCCGGACGGACGCCGTCGGGCGGGGAGAAGTGGCCGTTCCGCACGGGGTTGACCGCGCCCGTCTCGTGGCTGACGACGCGGGCGTCACGGCCCCGCGTCCAGTAGAGCAGTGCCACGCCGCCGAGCAGCAGCACCAGCAGGGCCGCCAGCGCGCCGCCGGTCACCGGGTTGAGCGCGAACGCGCCGGCCAGGGAGAAGCGCTTGTCGAGGATCGGCTGCCCGCCGCTCGCGCCCTCGGGGAAGCCCACCACGACGGTGAGGGCCTGACCGGGCGCGAGGCCCTCCTGCTCGAAGTCGGCCTGGGTGCCGGTGTGGTCCATCGCCGCGGAGGTGCAGCCGATGGCGGAGGTGAGCTCGCCGGCGAAGCACGAGAGGTTCTGCACCAGGCCGGGGCCGGTGACCTTGACCGTGGCCTTGTCGACGGCGGTGTCCCAGCCGCTCACCGCGAACCAGCGCAGCTCCTCGGCGTCACCGGCGGGGGCGACCGCGCCCTTCACGTCGTACTCGACGGTCGCGGGCGAGGTGACCGTCAGGACGCCGTCGGCGTAGGTGCCGCCTTTGACGTTGGAGATCTCGTAGAGGCGGTCGTTGGCGTCGTCGTGGCGCGTGCGGGTGAGGAACGTCCGCTTCAGCTCGCCAGAGCCGCCCTCGAGCTTCTCGACGACGTGGACGGTGCCGCCTTTGCCCAGGGTCATGGTGACGTCGGCGGTGATGCCGGCGTTCGCCGCCATGGCGGGAGCGGCGATCAGCGCGAGAGCGGTCGTCACCAGTGCGGCCAGCGTCAGCCTGAAACCCGTCATGGCCGGTCATCGTATCGGGTCCGCCTGACACATCCGTAGGTGTCTGGATCAGTCGGAGATCGCGATGCGCAGCCGGCGGAAGCCGCGGCCCTTGCTCTCGACCTTGGTCACCTTGATGCGGCCGATCTGCTTGGTGGAGGCCACGTGGGTGCCGCCGTCGGCCTGGGTGTCGAGGCCGACGATGTCGACGATCCGCACGTCGCGCACCTCCGGCGGCACCAGGTTGGTGGCGGTGCGGATGATGTCGGGGATCGCGAACGCCTCGTCACGCGGCAGCACCCGCACGTCGATGCGGCGGTCGGCGAGGATCTCGGCGTTGCAGGCGTCCTCGACGGCCTCCTTGAAGCCGGGCGGCACCTCGGGCAGGTTGAAGTCCATCCGGGCGGTCAGCGGCTCCATGTTGCCGCCGGTGACCGGGCAGCGGAAGTCGCGGAAGACCACCCCGCACAGCACGTGGAGGCCGGAGTGGGTGCGCATCAGCGCGGAGCGCCGCTCGTCCGCCACGGCGGCGCGCACGACCGTGCCCACCGGCGGGATCGGGTCGCCCTCGGCGGGGATCAGCTGGAGGTCGTCGCCCTTGCGGACGCCGACGACGCGGGTCTCGACGCCCTGCCAGATGAGCACGCCGTGGTCGGCGGGCTGGCCGCCCCCGCCGGGGTAGAAGGCCGACCTGTTGACCACGATGCCCTCGGGGGTCGCGTCGAGGACCACGGCCTCGAAGTCGCGCAGGCTCTGGTCGGAGAGTTCGAGGCGCTCGGTGCGCCCGTGCAGCTCGGTGGTCATGCCGCGCGTCACCAGGGGCCGTAGGGGCCGCTGTTGCCGCCGCGCCCGCCCATGCCCTTCACCGCGGGCTTGACGTCCACGATGTAGATGGCGGCGGCGATCACCGCGGCGATGGAGAACAGCCCCAGCCCGATGCCCAGGAAGGCACGGCCTCCGATGACCAGGAAGTTGATCACGTACGAGTAGGCGCCGGCGGCCGAGAACAGCGTGGCCAGGATCAGGATGATCAGCCAGATGTTCTTCTGCAGCTTGCCCGCCGAGACGAACGCGTCGGCCGGCACCCGGAGCGCATGCACCAGCGCGTATCCCGACATGCCCAGAACGATCAGGGACAGCACCGAGAAGAGGAGGTTGAAGACCAGGTTGATGAATTGCATGTGTTGGCTCCCGCCCAATGCCGCGATGAGTCGGGCTTCAGCCTAATGGCCGCCCGTGTTCCACGGGCACCGCTCGAGCGCCGGAAACGCGCGGAAGCCCGCCTCCGCGAGGAGACGGGCTTCGCCGGGTGGGTCAGGCCTTGGCCTTGGTGGTGCGGGTCTTCTTGACCGGCTGGGCGACCGGCGGCTCGGCGGCCTCCGACATCTCCTCCAGCTCAAGGGCGGCCTCGCCGCTGGTCTTGCTGACGACCTTGCGGCCGCGGACCGCGAACTCCTCGTAGACCTTGACGGCGCGGTTGGTGAACTCGTCGGCGTACTCACGGGCCTTCTCCGGGAGCTCCTTGGCGATGCCCTCGGCCTTGCCGGCGTACTCGCGGGCCCTCTCCGGGAGATCCTTCGCGATGTCCTCGGCCTTGCCGGCGTAGGCGCGCGCCCTCTCGGGGAGCTCCCTGGTCAGCTCCGCGCGGCGCGACTGCAGCTTCTGCAGCCGCTCGGGCAGCTCGCGCAGCTTCTCCACGGCGTAGTCGCCGGCCCCCGCGACCGCGTAGAACGGCTTGGTGTCGGCGAGTTTCTTCACTTCGGTGGCGAGCGTCATGATGGGTTAACCTTCCTTCGTTTCCTGGTTGACGGGGCCGTTGCCGTTGCCCGCCGCGTAGGGCTCAAGTGCGGCGAGGAGTTCGGGCGGCAGCGGCTGTTCGTCGTCCGGTGCGGAGGCGGGCCGGGGGTGGGCGTTCTG
Source organism: Nonomuraea harbinensis (assembly GCF_019396385.1). Classification (GTDB taxonomy): domain Bacteria; phylum Actinomycetota; class Actinomycetes; order Streptosporangiales; family Streptosporangiaceae; genus Nonomuraea; species Nonomuraea ferruginea. Next base: position 81,237 of record NZ_JAHKRN010000021.1, read on the forward strand.
GGAGGTCTGCTCGTCCCCGGCCGGTCCTTCCTTCCGGAACGACTCGTAGATGTCGATCAGCACCTGGCGCTGCCGCTCGGTGATGTGCGGATCTTCGCGGATCGCCGTGATGACGTCGCTGGGAGGTTCGTGATCCTCGATGAGACCGGCCTGCACATAGAGCACCTGCGACGAGATGCGCAGGCCCTTGGCGATCTGGTTGAGGATCTCCGCACTCGGCTTGCGGAGGCCGCGCTCGATCTGGCTCAGGTAGGGATTGGACACCCCCGCCGCGGCAGCCAGCTGGCGCAGCGAGATCTTCGCCTGCTGCCGCTGCTCGCGGATGTATTCGCCGATCGAGCCGACTTTGGGAAGTGCCATACCTCGATTATGCCGCCCGTTGCTTGCAGTTGCAAACGAACTGGTTAACACCTGCAAGCGCTAGAGCTGGATAATCCACAGGAACGGGGTCGATGTGACCAACGTCACGGACAGCGCGACGATGCCCGCCCGGGCCCTGCGCGGCAGCTCGGGAGCGGGCTTGATCAGGCGGTCGACCCTGGCCATGACGTTGCTGGCGTGCAGGCCCAGCATCCCGCTGGGGGCCGGCATGGCGCCCGCGGTGCCGAACCGCAGCAGGGCCGTGGCCAGCCGGCGCGGCGAGCAGTAACGGCGGGCCCGGTCGTCGGCCGCCATCTCGATGAGCAGCTCCACCTGCTCCTGCGCCTCGCACACCACCTTCGACCAGGGCAACGCCCTGCGCAGCGCGGCGAACGGCAACAGCACCAGATCGTGGCGCTCGCGTACGTGGGCCGCCTCGTGCGCCAGCACGGCGGCGAGCTCGTCGCGCGACCACAGCCGCAGCGCGCCCTCGCTCACCACCACCTGGGAGCGCAACCCCGGCACGCAGTACGCCGCCGCGCCGGGGTGGTCGAGCACCCGCACGCCCGGCACGCCGGGGTCGTCGCGGGAGATCAGCGCGAGCAGCGTGCGGTGGCGCCTGCGGGCGCGCAGCGCGTGCACCCCCGCCGAGATCAGCACCACGACCAGCACGGTCAGCGAGGTGAGGCCGGCGATCATGGCGAGCACGTGCAGCGGGTCCCACGCCGTGCCGGGCGCCTCGCCCTGGACGAACGCGACCAGGCCGGGCAGCACGCCTATGCCGTAGGGCTGCACCCCGAAGGCGAGCATGGCCCCGGTGGTGGCCAGCCCCCACGCCACGCCCAGCGACTGCCACAGGATGATGGCCAGCCGGGGCGCGCGGTAGGTCCAGCGAGCGGTGGTGAGACGCCAGGAGCCGATCGCGCACGCCGTGGCGAGCGCGGCCAGCACCGCTGCCGTGATCACTCTTCCTCCAGCTCCGTAAGGGCTCTGCGCAGGATCTCCGCCTCGTCTCCGGAGACGGCCTGGGCGAAACGGGTCAGGGCGGCGGAACGGTCGCCCGTCATGTCGAGAGCTCCAAGCATAAGCTCGGCGATGTAGCTGTCGCGGCTTTCCGCGGGTTCGTAGCGCCAGGCACGCCCGTCACGGGTGCGCCGGAGGAAGCCTTTGCGGGTGAGGCGGTCGAGAACGGTCATGACCGTGGTCGGCGCCAGGTCACGGTCGGCGATGAGACGGCCGACCTCGCGGGCGGTCAGCGGGATGCTCTCCACCCACAAAATATCCATGATGCTGCGTTCAAGCTCGCCAAGACCCTTCACACGCTCCAGCGTAGTACTACACGGCGTCGAGCAGCCATCCGGGATCCTGGTGAGATGGATATCACGCTGGTACAGGGAGATATCACCAAACAGGAAGTGGACGCGATCGTGAACGCGGCCAACTCCTCTCTCATGGGCGGCGGCGGGGTGGACGGGGCGATCCACCGGAACGGCGGGCCCGAGATCATCGAGGAGTGCCGGAGGCTGCGCGCCTCCCAGTACGGGCGCGGCCTGCCGACCGGCGAAGCGGTCGCCACCACCGCCGGGCGGCTGCCCGCGCGCTGGGTGATCCACACGGTCGGGCCCGTGCACTCGCCGTTCGAGGACCGTTCCGAGCTGCTGGCCTCGTGCTACCGGGAGTCGCTGCGGGTGGCCGGGTCGCTGGGCGCCGAGTCGGTGGCGTTCCCGGCGATCGGCACCGGCATCTTCGGCTGGCCGCTCGCCGACGGCGCCCGCGTCGCGATCGACGCCGTGCGCACCTCGCTGGCGTCGGCGGTGTCGGTGGCGTCGGTGGCGGAGGTGCGGTTCGTGCTGTTCGAGGCGACCGCGTACGCCACCTTCGAAGCGGCGCTGTGACCGTCACGCGTCCCGGACGTCCGGCGCCACCGCCGGCCAGGGCACGGTGAGCTCGCCGAGGCGCCAGCGGGCGCGGCCGCCGAGCGGCGGGTGACAGGGGATCGGCCAGGTGGCCGCGAGGGTCCGCGCCGCGGCGATCCAGCGCTGGCGCGCGCCGTGCGAGCTGTACGGGGCGCTGACCGCCCACGCGTGGTCCCAGTCGCGCAGGAACGCGTGGATCCGCTCCCCGGGCACGTTGCGGTGGATGAGCGTCTTCGGCAGCCGGTCGGCCAGGTCCGAAGGCCGCTCGAACGCGTCGAACCGGGCCGAGAACGTCAGCGTCCGCGGGCCCGACGCGTCCAGTCCCACCCACACCGCCCGGTGCCCCACCTCCGAGCAGGTGCCCTCGACCAGCACGCCGCCGGGGGCCAGCCTCTCCAGCAGCGCCCGCCAGTAGCGCCAGGCCTCCGCCTCCCCGTACTGGCGCAGCACGTTGAAGGCCCGCACCAGCACCGGCGGCCGGGCGACGGGCAGCTCGAAGCCGCCGAGCGCGAAGCTCAGCCCTTCCCGCTCGTACGGCTTGGCCGCCGCCACCCGGGCCGGGTCGATCTCGATCCCCACCACCTCGACGTCCGGCGCCACCCGCCGCAGCCGGGTGAACAGCTCCAGCGTCGTCACGTGCGAGGCCCCGTACCCCAGGTCCACCACGAGCGGCCTGGCGGTGGCGCGCAGCAGCCGGCCGTGGACGGCGGCGATCCACCGGTCGGCGCGCCGCAGCCGGTTGTGGCCGGTCGTGCCCCGGGTGATCGAGCCGACCGGTCTAGCCACTGACGCGGTGCACCTTGTGCTGGGCGGCCTGGGCGCGGGGGCGGATGACCAGGCGGTCGACGTTGACGTGCGCGGGCCGCGTCACGCACCAGGCGATCGCGTCGGCGACGTCGTCGGAGCTGAGCGGGTCGGGCACGCCCTCGTACACCTTGTCCGCCCGCTCGGCGTCGCCGCGGAACCGGGTCAGCGCGAACCCCTCAGAGCGCACCATGCCGGGCGCGATCTCCACGATCCGCACCGGCTGCCCGACCAGCTCCAGCCTGAGTGTCTCGGTCATGGACGTCTGCGCGTGCTTGGCCGCGCAGTAGCCGCCGCCTCCCTCGTACGAGACCAGCCCCGCCGTCGAGGTCAGCATCACCAGCACGCCGTCGCCCGAGCCGATCAGCTTCGGCAGCAGCGCCTGGGTGACGCGCAGCGAGCCGAGCACGTTGGTGTCGTACATCCGCTGCCAGTCGTCCACCCGGCCTTCGGACACCGGCTCCAGCCCGAGCGCGCCGCCGGCGTTGTTGACCAGCACGTCGCAGCGATCCAGCGAGGCCGCCAGCTCGTCCACCGACTCCTGGGAGGTAACGTCGAGCGTCACCGGAGTGACGCCGGGCACCTCGGCCGCCAGCTTCTCCAGCCGGTCGCGCCGCCTGGCTCCGGCCACCACGTGGTAGCCCTCGGCGGCCAGCCGCCGCGCTGTCGCCTCGCCGATGCCACTGCTCGCGCCGGTCACCACAGCCGTTCTCTTCATGCGCCACATCCTGCCAGGCCGCCGTTCGGGGACCCCCACTGTGACGCCTTGTCGGGAATGTCGAAAAAATCTGGACAGTTGTAAGTCACTTGGAGGTGATGTCGGGTGAGGCGACGACGGGTCAACCGGGTCGCGACGATCAGCATGCACACGTCACCGCTCGACCAGCCCGGTACGGGCGACGCCGGCGGCATGAACGTGTACATCGTCGAATCCGCCAAACGGCTGGCTCAATCGGGCGTGGAGGTGGACATCTTCACCCGCGCCACGGCCCGCGACCTGCCACCGGTCGCCGAACTGGCGCCCGGTGTCCTGGTCCGTCACCTGACCGCCGGACCGTACGAGGAGATGGACCGGGCCGACCTGCCCGGCCAGATGTGCGCGTTCCTGTCCGAGGTGCTGCGCATCGAGGCCATGTACGAGCCCGGCCACTACGACGTGATCCACTCCCACTACTGGCTGTCCGGCCAGGTCGGCTGGCTCGCCAAGGAACGCTGGGGCGTCCCGCTCGTGCACACCATGCACACCATGGCCAAGGTCAAGAACCGGCTCCTCGCCGAGGGCGACCGGCCCGAGCCGCAGGCCCGCGTCGTCGGCGAGGAACAGGTCGTGCAGATCGCCGACCGCCTCGTGGCCAACACCGCCGACGAGGCGCACGAACTCATCGACCTGTACGGGGCCGCCGAACAGCGCGTCGCCGTCGTCAACCCCGGCGTCAACCTGACCGTCTTCCAGCCCGCCTCACAGGGCGCCGCCCGGCAGCGGCTCGGCCTGCCGCAGGGCGCGCGCGTCCTGCTGTTCGTCGGCCGCATCCAGCCGCTCAAGGCCCCCGACGTGCTGCTGCGCGCCGCCTCCCGCATGCTCATCGACGACCCGTCACTGCGCGGCCGCCTCGTCGTCGCCTGCGTCGGCGGACCCTCCGGCAACGGCCTGGCCAGGCCGTCCATCCTCACCGAACTCGCCACCGAACTCGGCCTCGCCGACACCGTCCGGCTCGTGCCGCCGGCGCCGCAGCACGAGCTCGCCGACTGGTACCGCGCCTCCGACCTCACCGTCGTCCCCTCCCACAGCGAGTCCTTCGGCCTCGTCGCCCTGGAGTCCCAGGCCTGCGGCACCCCCGTGGTCGCCGCCGCCGTCGGCGGGCTGCGCACCGCCGTCCGCGACGGCGTCTCCGGGCTCCTCGTCGACGGGCACGACCCGCACGACTGGGCGCAGGCCATCGGCGGCCTCCTCACCGACCCGGCCCGCCTCGCCGCCCTCTCCGCGGGGGCGCGCGAGCACGCCGCCGCCTTCGGCTGGCAGGCCACCTCCGCACGCCTCATGGACGTGTACGCGCAAGCCGTCGCCCACCTGCACCGGCAGCCGGTGGCGGTGAACTCGTAGGCTGTAGCGCATGCGCGACCTCATCGAAGCCGCGCTCAAGGCCGCGGACGTCGAACACGACGAGCCGCGGCCGGGAGCGTTCCTCGCCAAGCTGCCGGGCCGGCACAAACTCGCCACCATGACCTGGCTGATCGTCGGCGAACGGGTCCTGCACATCGAGGCGTTCTTCTGCCGCCAGCCCGACGAGAACCACGCCGAGTTCTACAAATGGCTGCTCGCCAGGAACGGCTCCATGTACGGCGTCCACTTCTCCGTCGACCCCGTCGGCGACGTCTACCTGGTCGGCCGCATGCCCCTCACCGCCGTCACCGAGGAGGAGATCGACCGCATCCTCGGCTGCGTGCTCACCTACTCCGACGAGTCGTTCGACCGCGCCCTGGAGATCGGCTTCGCCTCCTCCATCAGGCGCGAGTGGGAATGGCGCAAGAAACGCGGCGAATCGCTCGCCAACCTGCAGGCTTTCGCCCGCTTCGCGGACCCGGAGCGCTCCTGAACCAGGCCGCCCTAGGATGGGGCGCATGGCGACTTTGGTGCTGCTACGGCATGGCGAGAGCGACTGGAACGCGAAGGGCCTGTTCACCGGCTGGGTGGACGTGAGCCTGTCGGCGAAGGGCGAGGACGAGGCCCGCCGGGGCGGCAAGCTCCTCACCGACGCCGGCCTCTACCCCGACGTCGTCCACACGAGCCTGCTCAACCGGGCCATCCAGACGGCCCAGTTCGCCCTCGGCGAGGCCGACCTCCTCTGGCTCCCGGTCAAGCGCTCCTGGCGGCTCAACGAGCGCCACTACGGCGCCCTCCAGGGCAAGAACAAGGCCCAGACCCGCGAGCAGTTCGGCGAGGAGCAGTTCATGCTCTGGCGGCGCTCCTACGACACGCCCCCGCCACCCATCGCCGACGACGACGAGTTCTCCCAGGTGGGCGACCGCCGCTACGCCCTCCTCCCGCCCGAGCTGATGCCGCGTACCGAATGCCTCAAGGACGTGGTGGACCGGATGCTGCCGTACTGGTACGACGAGATCGTGCCCGACCTGTCGGCGGGCCGGACCGTCCTCGTGGCCGCGCACGGCAACTCGCTGCGCGCCCTGGTCAAGCACCTCGACGACATCAGCGACGACGACATCGCCGGGCTCAACATCCCCACCGGCATCCCGCTCCGCTACGACCTGGACGAGCACTTCCGGCCGCTGCGGCGCGGCGGCGAGTACCTCGACCCGGAGGCCGCCAAGGCAGCCGCCGAAGCCGTCGCCAACCAGGGGCGTTGACCGGACCGCCGCTTCCGGAAAAACCTGAAGATCTTTTTGGGAACCCCCTCGGGCTGGGCGCCGTGATGCGTGCCCGTGGCCCGCTCAGCCCGCCGTAGGGGGTGAAGGGCGTGTGCTCGACGGTCGTTCATGTCCAGGGAAGCCCTCAGCGCGGCGGCGGGCTTCATGCCGCGGGGCTTCACCCGGATACCTACTGTCGAAGATCCTGTCGAAGGCCGGTCGTCGCGGGACCGGCCGGGTCGGCGGGGGTTCGAGGCCATGTCCAGGCGGAGCGCACGATGAAGGCCAGGAGCAGCACCTCGATTCCGATGGAGAGGCCGTAGAAGGAGGCCCATTCCCAGGACTCCCCTACCGCGTTGAACGCCGAGTAGGGGATGTAGAGCGATGCGACGACGAGGTTCGTGGCGCGGTTCACCCGGGCGGGCAGCGTCACGGAGAGCATCACCATCAGGGCCGGGATCGCCATGGACGCGAGCATGACGGTCAACAAGGTCGCGCTGATGTCGAACTCGAAGACGACGCCGGCCAGGATGTTGTCGACGGTGCCAGGCTTGTAAAGGTGGAAGTAATCGACGTAGATGTAGAGGAACATGATGCTGGTCCATGCGGCGGCGAGCTTGACCTGCACGGGGACCGGCGGGTTGGCGAGCAGGGTCGGAGTTTTCGTCTGGATGGTCATCGGTTCTTCTTTCGGGAGGAGCGGTCCGTCCGCCGGAGTGGCGGCAGGTTGGGACGTACACACGCACGGGGTCGGGTCGTTCTCGTCGGTCCGGTCGTCAGACGGTGACGACGACGTGCCCGTGACCAGCACCTCACCTGGACGGGCACATCGCCTCGACCGGGCAGCGGTAGCCCGGACCTCGGACGACGCGAGCACTGAGGGCAGGCCGTAGCGGTGCTGGGGCGGCGGCCCGCGTCGTCGTCGCCCTCGGTGGACTCGCCCCCGGCACCAGGCGTGCTCCGGCATTCGATCGCTGTTCGATCCCCACAGAAGCCTCCTCACGTCCGAGCTACGACCTAGTTCGTACACCGTACGTCGTACACCGTACTAAGCTCGTACGCTGTACCATGACCCTACGTTGAACGCTTGTCAAGCCGTTCGAAGGAGCGAGGAGACCCGTTGTCTGCGAGGGAACGACGCCAGGTCGCGTCAGATGCGGGGCTGAGCAAGAAGCGGGTGGTGGACGAGGCGGTCCGGCTCGCCGACCGCGAGGGGGTCGGCGAGCTGAGCATGCGCCGGCTGGCCGGCTCGCTCGGCGCGGGCGCGATGTCGCTCTACTACTACGTGGCGAGCAAGGAAGAGTTGCTGGACGCCATGATCGACGTCGTGTTCGAAGAGATCGAGCTCCCGCCTGCGGAGACCGACTGGCAGTCAGCGATGCGACGTCGGGCGATATCCGCCCGACAGGTTCTCGCACGCCACCCGTGGGCGATCGGCCTGATGGAGTCGCGGACATCGCCGGGGCCCGCGAACCTCCGCCACCGCGAAGCGGTCACCGCCTGCCTGCGAAGGGCCGGCTTCTCGGTCGTGATGACTACGCACGCCAACTGGTTGCTCGACAGCTATGTCTACGGTTTCGCCCTGCAGGAAGCCAGCCTGCCGTTCGACACCGCCGACGAGCTCGCGGACATGGCCGAGGACGTCTTCCTGCCCCAGCTTCCTCCTGACGAGTTCCCCTACCTCAACGAGTCCGCCGCGGTGCTCGCCGCTGCCGGCTACGACCCGGCGGAGGAGTTCACCTTCGGCCTCGACCTCGTCCTGGCCGCCCTCGAGCCCCTCAGAGTGCCTGCGTGAGCACGCGCCTGCGCAGGAACAGCATCGCCACCCCCTACGGCGGGCTGAGCGGGCCGCAGGCACGCATGACGGCGCCCAGCCCGAGGGGGTTCCCCAAAGGTTTCTGGTTGTGAACCAAGACGACAGGTCCCGCCCAGCACGCGCCCGCCCGCCGATCGCCCACGGCGGCCATGCGCCGTGTCACCGCAAACGTGTCACCACAAAGACGTGCAGCCGCGGAAAGATATCTCGTCACGGAAAGAACAGAAAAACAGAGAACAACTACTCGCGCCGCCATGGAACGATGGATGTTCGGTGGTCGGCGTTGATGGAGTGCGGCGGGCACGGCCGGCGGGGTTCTCGCGGGCAGAGCACGAACGCCTCCGTGACGGTGGCGCGATACAGCCGCCAGGCCGCCGGCGCGGTCACGTCGTCCACGGTGATCGCGCTCCCGCCTCGGGTCGCGGGGCCGGGGTAGACGCCGACGCCGTGGTCGAGGTCGCTCCCGGATAGTTCGGCGGCCGTGCCCGAGAGGTAGACGGCGCGGCCGTGGTAGGGCGGCACCCCCGAGTCGAAGACGACCATGCTCACCTCAGGGCGCCGTGCGAGGTTGAGCGAGTGTGCGGCGTCGGGGGACGACACCCAGTAGAACGCCTGATAGTCGGCCGTCGCGAAGTACACCGGCGAGACCCACGGCCGCCCCTCGGCGTCCACGGTGCCGAGCGTCATATACAGGTTGGCGTCGAGGAGCGCGCGGGCGTGCGCGTCGAGGTCATCCGGGCTCATCAGCGGCGCACCTTGAACTTCAGGTGCAGGACCCCGTCGCCTTGGACGACCAGGTGGGGCTGTTCCAGGAGGTGCTGGCCGCCGATGCCGCCGAAGTAGCGCCGGCCCGACCCGAACACCACCGGCACCACGTCGATCGCCACCTCGTCCACGAGGCCGGCGGCCAGGATCTGGCCGCCGACGTCGCCGGCGTTCAGGCTGATGGTCCGCTCCCCGGCGAGCTCCTGGGCCTTGGCGATCGCGGCGGTCACGTCGGTCACGAAATGGTACGAAGCCTCCGGATGCCAGCCCTCGGGCTTGGGGCGGTGGGACACGACCACCACGTGGTCGCCCGTGGGCGGACTGCCCTCCCAGCCGTTCGTCAGGTCGAACAGGCGGCGGCCAATCACGATCACGCCGATCGACCGCCACATCTTCCGGACGTAGTCCGCCGACGCCCGGGAGACCTTGAAACCGTTGCCGCCCTCGGAGTGGTCGAACCCCTGCTCGTCCTGCTCGGCGAGCGGGGTGTCGCCGTTGTAGTACCAGTCGTGCAGCGGCCCGACGCCGTCGTTCTCGTCGGCGATGAAGCCGTCCACCGACATCACGTTGTGCATGATCACTTTGCCCACAGGTTCTCCTCGGATCCGCTGGTGTGTTCGCCGTCGATCCTGTCGGTCTCCGGGGCGTCCGGGCTTGAAGAAAATCCATCAATGGGCATCGGGCCGTTGTCGGGCGGGAAGTCACGTTCGGCGGGGAAGCGGCGCCGCAGGGCGAGATACTCGGTCGGGGTGTGGCCGGTGAACTCCTTGAACTCCCTGCTGAAGTGGGCCTGGTCGGCGAAGCCCACGGCCTGCGCGAGCGCGGGCCAGTCGACGGGACGCGGGGCGTCGACGGACAGGATCAGCCGCGCGAAACGGTAGATCCGCGCCACCCGCTTCGGCGTCACCCCGACATGGGACTTGAACAGCGTGGCCAGATGGTTGCCGCTCACTGCGGCGGTGTCGGCCAGCGCGCCCACCGGGACCGCGCCCCAGGCGGCGGCCAGCTGCCCGCCCACGTGCCGGACCAGGTCGAGACTGCGCGACGGCGCCTCGGCGAGACGCGAGCGCAGCTCCTCCTCCACGATCCGCAGCGTCTCGGCGGGCGACGCGAGCGCGCCGGCCCGGTCGCGCATCCGGTCCAGGGACCGCTGCCAGACGGCGTCGACCGCGTCCACCGGCACCCACCGGTTCCGCAGCGCGGTCGGCGGCACGTCGACGAACGGGGACAGCCCCCACGGCTTGAAGTGCACGCCCACGACCCGCACCGCCGCGGGGTACTCGATGAGGAACCGCCTGGTCCAGACCCCCATCAACCACCCGCCGGTGACGGTCGCGGGCGGCACCGAAGGGTCCGAGTCCCACAGGCGGACGGGTCCGCCCAGATTGACCATCAGGTGCGCCGACGGCATCGGCGGCACGTTCATCAGGCGATGCCGCGGCACGCCCGTCAGGCAGTAGACGTCGTCGACGAACCGGTCGAGCGGCGGATCAGGCACCCGTCCGACGTAGTCCATGGATCCAGTGTGGCCGCCGTCCCCAGGTTCACGACATCAAAAGCTTTGGGAAAACCCCTCGGGCCGGGCGCCGTGATGCGTGCCTGCGGCCCGCTCAGCCCGCCGTAGAGGCCGTGAACCGCACGGTGACCACCAGGCCGCCTTCCGGGCGGGCCGTGGCCGTCAGGTCGGCGTGGGCGTGGGCGACGGCGTGGACGATGGCGAGGCCGAGTCCGTAGCCGTGCCGTCCGTGGCGATCCTTCGCGAGTCTCTGGAAGGGCTGGAAGAGGCGCGGGATCTGGTCGCCGGGGATGACCGGCCCGCTGTTGGCGACCGTGAGCGTCGCCTGCGTGCCGGAGGTCCCGGTGGTGATCCGGATGTCCCCGCCTCGATGGTTGTGCCGGACGGCGTTGTCGACGAGGTTGGCGACCAGGCTCTCGACCAGTCCGAGGTCCCCGGCCGTCACGGCGGGCGCGAGGTGCTCGGCGAGGTCGACGTCCCGCTCCGCGACCTGGTCGCGGCGTGCCGCGAGCACTCGTTCCGCGACGCGGGCGAGGTCGAGGGTGTCCCAGCGGGCCGCGCCGCGCTCGCTGACGGCCAGTTCGAGCAGGGTCTGGACGAGCCGCTCCTGATGTTCGCCCAGGGCGAGCGCCTCCCGGCACGCCGAGCGCAGCGTGTCGGCGTCGGCGTCCGGGTCGGCGAGGACGACCTCGAGAAGGGTGCGCAGGCCCGCGAGAGGGGTGCGCAGCTCGTGCGAGGCGTTGGCGACGAAGTGGCGCTGGGCGTCGAAGGCGGCCTGCAGGCGGGCGAACAGGTCGTCGAGGGTGTGGCCGAGCTCGGTCAGCTCGTCCGTCGGCTCACCGAGGTCGAGGCGCCGGTGCAGGTCCCCGGCGGAGATGCTCTTGGCCGTGCCGGTGATGGCGCGCAGCGGTTGCAGGAACCGTCCGGCCACGTACCAGCCCAGTGCCAGCGCGACCGGCACCAGGAGCACCAGGGCGACGGCGGACCCGACGAGGAACTGGGGGAGGCTGATCCCGGTCTCCGCGACCGGCCCCGAGGTGGCGCCGTCGGGCGTGGCCGCGTCGATGCTGACGAGCGGGACGCCGACGAAGACGAGCACGAAGGCCCCGGCGGCGTAGATGCCGGCCGCGTAGGCGAGGGCGAGCCGCTTCTGCAGGGACCTCCTGGCGAACCGCCGGGTCGTCATGACGGCCGGAGACGGTAGCCGGCCTCGCGGACGGTCTCGATCACGGGCGGGTCGCCGAGCTTGGCCCGCAGCCGGTGCACGGCATGCTTGACGGCGCTGCTGAACGGGTCGGCGGCCTCGTCCCACACGCGTTCGAGCAGCTCCTCAGCGGGGATGACCAGGCCCGGCACGGCGAGCAGGCATTCGAGCAGCCCGAACTCCCTCGGGCTCAGCTCCAGGCGGCGACCCGCCCGGAACGCGACCCGGCGGGCCGGATCGAGCGTGATGTCCCCGCATGTCAGAGTCGGCGGCAGCGGCGGCGCGGCGCGGCGGGCCAGGGCACGGACCCGGGCGACCAGCTCGGCGAACGCGAACGGCTTGGGCAGGTAGTCGTCGGCGCCGAGGCTGAGCCCGTCGACGCGGTCCTCGATCGTGCCGGACGCCGTGAGCATCAGCACGCGGGTCTCCGAGCGGTCCTGGGCCAGGCCGCGGCAGATCTCGTCACCGTGCACGCCGGGCAGGTCGCGGTCCAGGATCACCACGTCGTAGCGTGTGGCCGCCAGACGGTCGAGGGCCGCGGTGCCGTCCAGGACGACGTCCACGGCCATGCCCTCGCGGCGCAGCCCGGTCCCGATGGACCGGGCGAGGATCTCGAAGTCCTCGACGACGAGGACCCTCATCGTGTCGCGCGGCCGAACCCGCCGCCGGATCGAGGTGCCATGCCTCGACGATGCCAGATGCCGGGTTCCAGCCGGGTCGCGGCCGCCGCGACCGTCCCGGAACCACGCACCGCGTAGAAACCACCGGCATGAGCACACACCGATTCCCTCAGGCCCTGCGCGCGGAGTGGGCGAGGTTCCGCTCCGCCCGCCGCTGGGCCCTCGCCATGGCGGCCTCCGCGCTGATCACCGTGTCGATCGGACTGCTGATCGCCGGCGGCGCGCGCAGCAGCTGCGTCACCTGGCAGGGCGACGGCGCCTGCCCCGCGCCGCTGGTGGGGCCCGACGGCACGGCGGTGAACGACAAGCACTACTTCGTGCACCAGCCGCTCACCGGCGACGGCGGCATCACCGCCAGGGTGTCGGACATGACCGGCCAGATGAGGATGCCGGATGAAACGCCCGGTGTGCGGAACGTGAAGGGCGGCACGGTGCCGTGGGCGAAGGCCGGGCTCCTGATCAGGCAGAGCCTCAAACAGGGCACCCCGTACGCGGCCGTCATGGTCACCGGCGGCCACGGCGTCCGGATGCAGCACAACTTCGTCCACGACGTGGCGGGCGGCCCGGTGGACGGCCCGCGCTGGCTGCGGCTGACCAGATCGGGCGACACCATCACCGGGTACGAGTCGGTCGACGGCAAGGCGTGGACCGAGGTCGGCACGGCCGAGCTGACCGGTTTGCCGGAGACGGTCGAGATCGGGTTGTTCGCCGCCTCGCCGAGCGTGGTGTGGCAGATGGCGGGCGCCTTCGCCGAGGCCACCGCCGTCTTCGACCACATCGGACTGCGGGGCGCGAACGGCCCGTGGCTGCGTGACGACGTCGGCGCCCAGCTGACGCTCGGCGGCAAGACCCCGCACCACCCGGGCGGCGTCGTCGAGTCCGGCGGCAGGCTCGCCGTGACCGGGAGCGGCGACATAGGCCCCGCCACGGGAGGCGCAGGACTGCGCGCCGACCTCCTGCTGACCGGCGGGGTCCTGGGGCTGGTCCCGGTGCTCGTGGCGGCCGCCGCGTTCGTCACAGCCGGCGGCGGGCGCACCCCGGTGGCCACGGGCGTGGTGGTCGGCGGCGCCTCCTTCGTGGCGGGACTGGCGGCCTCGGGGGTGGTGATCCCCGTCGGCCTGATCCTGCTGCGGGCCAACCAGAACCCCATCCAGCCGATCACCCTGGCCACCGGGCTCCGGGTGGTCGTCGGCTGGGCGGTGTTCACCGCGGTCGCCGCCGTGCTGACCGCGGGCCTCGCCGCGCTGGTCAAGCGGGCCGTCGTGGCCGTCGTGCCGGCCGTCGCGCTGATCGTCGTGCCCTACCTGCTGGCCACCGCCGGGCTGGCGCCGTGGCTGCTGACGATCACTCCCGCCGCCGGGTTTGCGATCACCCAGAGCGTGCCCGCCTTCGCGCACGTGGACGTGGACCGGTCGCCGATCGTGGGCTACTACCCCCTGCCGCCCTGGGCGGGGCTGGCCGTGGCCGGCGGGTACGCCGCCCTCGCCCTGGCCGCCGCGCACCGCAGGAGACCGAGGACCTCGGCTACGGCGGGATGAGCGGGCCGCAGGCACGCGTCACGGCGCCCGGCCCGAGGGGTTTCCCGAAAAGCTCGTGACTGTCGCCCGATCGGGACGCCCGCCTCGCCCGCGCCCGCCTCGCCCGCGCCCGGTAAGCCCGTCCGGAAGCCGGTCCGGAAGCCCGTCCGGAAGCCCGGTGGCCGGGAAGCCCGCTCGGAAGGCGGGCGATCACTCCGGCCGCGTCCCCGTCACCAGGTAGACGACGTCGCGCGCCACGCTCACCGCGTGGTCCGCGTACCGCTCGTAGTACCGCCCGATCAGCGTGATGTCGATCGCCGGCTCCACCCCGTGGCTCCAGTCCTTGCTGAGGATGGTGCGGAACAGCCGCCGGTGCAGCCGGTCCATCGCGTCGTCGTCCTGCTCCAGCTCCAGGGCGACCTCGACGTCGCGGGAGGCGATGCAGCCGCCGGCCTTGGTGACCAGGTTCTCGGCGATCTGTCCCATCTCGATGATGGTGGAGCGGATCTCGGCGGGGATGGCGGAGTCGGGGTGGCGCAGGCGGGCCACCTTGGCGACGTGGACGGCGAGGTCGCCCATGCGTTCCAGGTCGGCGCCCATGCGCAGCGCGGTGATGACGAGGCGCAGGTCGACGGCCACCGGCTGCTGCCTGGCCATGAGGTCGAAGATGGACCCCTCGATGCCCGAGTAGAGCGCGTTCACCTCCTCGTCGCGGGAGATGACCTGCTCGGCGAGCTGGAGGTCCGCGTCGAGCAGCGCGGTGGTGGCGCGCGAGATGGCGGAGCGGACAAGCCTGGTCATCTCGACCAGCCTGTCAGTGAGGGCGTCTAGTTCTTCGTGGTACGCGTCACGCATGACGTCACCGTACGGCGACGTCTGTGAACGAACTCCGACTCGGAGGTGAACTTTCCGGGAAAGGGCGGTTCATCTCCCTGGTGAGGGGTCTGTGCGCGCGGGGGCGCCGCCTACCATCGGGAACATGAGTGAGATGGCCTTGAGCTTCGCGGCCCTGGCCGGCTTCGTCGTGGGGGCTCTGGCTGTGTTGTTCTACCGTAACCAGATCGAGGCGCCCAGCAGGAAGAGCGAGGTCTCCGATCCGGGGGTGACGGCGCTGCCGCAGGGTGTGGCCTCGGTGCTCGCGGTGCTGCCCTCGTCGGCGGTGGTGCTCGACGCGCACGACCGCGTGCTGAGGGCCAGTTCGGCCGCTCGCGCGTTCGGGCTCGTCAAGGGTGACCGGCTGATGGTCGCCGAGCTGCTCGCGCTGGCGCGGCAGGTACGGCGCGACGGCGAGATCCGTGAGACGGAGATCGACGTGGCGGGCAACAAGTTCGGCCAGGAGACCACGAGCTTCGCGGTCCGCGTGGCGCCTCTCGGCTCGTTCGGCCAGGTGCTGGTGCTGGCGGAGGACCAGACCGAGCGGCGCAGGGTCGAGGCGGTGCGCCGCGACTTCGTGGCGAACGTCAGCCACGAGCTCAAGACCCCGGTCGGCGCGCTGAGTCTGCTGGCGGAGACGATCCAGGACGCCGCCGACGACCCCGAGGCCGTCACCCGGTTCGCGGCCCGCATGCAGCACGAGGCGGCCCGGCTCACCTACCTGGTGCAGGACATCATCACGCTGAGCCGCATACAGGGTGCCGAGCCCATCCCGGCGCCCGCCCAGGTCTCCATCGACGAGGCCATCGGCGTCGCCATCGACCACTGCAACACCCGCGCCGGCGCCAAGGACATCACGCTCGTCACCGGCGGCACCGACGGGCTGCGCATCTGGGGCGACGAGGAGCTGCTGGTGACCGCGCTGCGCAACCTCATCGACAACGCGATCGCCTACAGCCCGGAGCACACCCGCGTGGTGGTCAGCACCCGCCCCGCCGGGGAGAGCGTCGAGATCAGCATCAGCGACCAGGGCATCGGCATCCCGGAGGAGGCGCAGGAACGCATCTTCGAGCGCTTCTTCCGCGTCGACACCGCCCGTTCGCGCGCGACCGGCGGCACCGGTCTCGGCCTGGCCATCGTCAAGCACGTGGCCGCCTCGCACGCGGGCGAGGTCTCCGTCTGGAGCAAAGAAGGCTCCGGTTCGACCTTCACTTTGCGCCTGCCCGCCTTCGGCGGGACGGCCATTCCGGCACAACCTGCAATCCCTCTGGAGGCCGCCCCGTGACCCGTGTACTCGTCGTGGAAGACGAGGAGTCCTTCTCCGACGCCCTTTCCTACATGCTGCGCAAGGAGGGTTTCGAGGTCTCGGTCGCGGCGACCGGGCCCGAGGCCCTCGACACCTTCGACCGCAACGGCGCCGACCTGGTGCTGCTCGACCTGATGCTGCCGGGCCTGCCGGGCACCGAGGTCTGCCGCTCGCTGCGGCAGCGCTCCAAGGTCCCGGTGATCATGCTGACCGCTAAGGACAGCGAGGTCGACAAGGTCGTGGGCCTGGAGCTGGGCGCCGACGACTACGTGACCAAGCCGTTCTCCTCGCGCGAGCTGGTGGCGCGCATCCGCGCGGTGCTGCGCCGGCAGGGCGACGCCCCTGAGGAGCTGGAGACCGCGGTGCTCGCCGTCGGCCCGGTGCGCATGGACGTCGACCGGCACGTGGTGGCGGTGCGCGGCGAGCCGGTGCAGCTCCCGCTGAAGGAGTTCGAGCTGCTGGAGGTGCTGCTGCGCAACGCCGGCCGGGTGCTCACCCGCGGCCAGCTCATCGACCGCGTGTGGGGCGCCGACTACGTCGGTGACACCAAGACCCTGGACGTGCACGTCAAGCGGCTGCGCGCGAAGATCGAGGCCGACCCGTCGAGCCCGCGCTGCATCCTGACCGTGCGCGGCCTCGGCTACAAGTTCGACACCGCCGAAGACTGACAGAACCCCTTCGTCCCGTACGAGTGCGCGTACGGGACGAAAGGGTTCTGGCGTGTCCTGGGGTCAGTGGGCCTCTTCCCCGGCCGCCTCGGTCGGCGTGGGCGAGGGGGTCGGTGCGGGGACGGCGCCCTCGACCGCCGGGTAGGACGCGTACTCGCGGCTGTGCGGCATCACGGGGACGTCCAGGGTGATCGTGCCGGCGTTGGCGAACTGGAGGTCCAGCCGGAGCGCCTCACCGCCTCTGAGGGCCTTGCTGAGGCCTTCCAGGGTGATCTGCGGCGTGGCGGCCTCCGCCTTGACGAGCTGGCCCACCGGGAGCTGCACGGGCGCGGCCAGCTTGGCGCTCGCGGCGTCACCGGCGCTGACGGACTGCAGCGTGTCGGGGGAGTCGCCGTTGTTGAGCATCGTCAGGTGGACGGGGACGGAGCCGCGCCACGGGATGCTGCCGCCGGGCTCAGGGCCGAGGATGAACGCCTGGGGCACGTGGATGCTCTGCTTGCCGTAGGCGCCCTGGTTGATCAGGGCCGCCGCCTCCACCGGAGCGTACGGCTTGGTGGTGTTGGCGTCGAAACCAACAGAACAGCCGGCGAGTACGGGGGCTGCCAGGAACGCGGCGGCGGCGACAATCCAGCGACGGCTGGTCACGAGCGGGTTCTCCTTGGTTCGCACATGGGGATGGGCAGCGCCTACCATATCCACCTGTTTCCAAGGTCATTTCCACACCCCCGCAGGTCATTCGGTATGTCCGGATATGCGATTCACAGAGTTGACCTCTTGTCAATCCCCAATATGCGGCTTTGACCTGCAGTTATGATGATTTCACTGTTCCGGGACCCTGTGGATGCGTGGTACTCTGGAGTACAGCGGAAGGGGTACTTGTCACATGACTTTCCAGGTCGGCGACACTGTCGTCTACCCCCACCATGGGGCTGCTCGGATCGAAGCAATCACGAAGCGATCCATCAAGGGTGAGGAAAAGACCTACCTGGTGCTCAAGGTCGACAAGGGCGACCTTACCGTCCAGGTGCCAGCTGAAAACGCAGAACTCGTCGGGGTGCGCGATGTTGTCGGCCAGGAGGGCCTGGAGCGCGTTTTCGACGTGCTGCGCATGCCGCACACCGAGGAGCCGACGAACTGGTCGCGGCGCTACAAGGCCAACTTGGAGAAGCTCGCGTCCGGTGATGTGAACAAGGTCGCCGAGGTCGTCCGCGACCTGTGGCGCCGAGACCGCGAGCGCGGCCTGTCCGCGGGCGAGAAGCGCATGCTCGCCAAGGCTCGCCAGATCCTCGTCAGCGAGCTCGCGCTCGCCGAGAAGACCAACGAGGACAAGGCGGAGGCCCTGCTCGACGAGGTCCTGAACTCCTGAGCGCGATCGTTCCACGGGTGGGCGTCGGAGTCGACGTCCACCCGTTCGCATCGGGCCGGGAGCTGCATCTCGCCGGCCTGCACTGGCCGGGCGAGACCGGCCTGACCGGCCACTCGGACGGCGACGCCGCCGCGCACGCGGCCTGCGACGCCTTGCTGTCCGCCGCGGGCCTGGGCGATCTGGGCGGCCTGTTCGGCACTGCCGACCCGCGCTGGGCGGGCGCGTCCGGCGCCGCATTGCTGGAGGAGACCGCGCGCAAGGTGCGGGCGGCCGGCTTCGAGATCGGCAACGTGGCCGTCCAGGTGATCGGTAACCGCCCGAAACTGGCTCCCCGGCGCCTGGAGGCGGAGAAGGCGCTCAGCGCCGCTCTGGGGGCTCCTGTGAGCCTCAGCGCCACCACCACCGACGGGCTCGGGCTGACCGGACGCGGCGAAGGGATCGCCGCGGTCGCGACCGCGCTCGTCGTCAACCTCACGCCGGGATCAGCCGTCCTTTAACCGGTGGGCAACCTGCCGCCCGCCTGTTCCATGGCCGACGGCGGTCCGCTCTGGCGCGGTGCGGATCGCCGTCTACCAGGGATAACTTGCTGAAATGCCGGGTATGTCCCTCTAAAGACGCTTTCGGGGGGAGCTATACATGATCGGCGCGATCGTTTCCGCGGTAATCATCGGCGCCATCGTCGGCGCGCTGGCCCGGCTGATCCTGCCGGGAAGGCAGAACATGTCCATCGGCCTGACACTGATCGTCGGCATCGTGGCGGCTCTGCTCGGCACGCTGATCGCTCAGCTGTTCGGCTGGGCCGACACCAGGGGCATCGACTGGCTCGAACACATCCTCCAACTCGTGCTGGCGGTGATCGGAGTGTCGATCGTGGCCGGATCGGCCAGGGGGAAGGGCGGCGGAAGAGGACGAACCACCACCTGAGCTGCAAATTTGTAAATCCCCGGCATAAAGGCTGGAGATCGGGTATCCCACTCCCCGTGAGGATGAACCGCTCATCCTCACGGGGAGGTTTGTGTCATGACAATCCAGTCCATCCTGGGCGCCATCGTGATCGGCGCCGTCATCGGCGCCATCGGGCGTCTGCTGCTTCCGGGCCGGCAGGCCATCGGGTGGATCCTCACCATCGTCGTCGGCATCGTCGCCGCCCTCATCGGCACGATGATCGCTCAGGTCATCGGCGTCGAGACGACCCCCGGCATCGATTGGATAGAGCTGGTGCTGCAGGTCGTCCTGGCGGTCGTGGGCGTCGGCATCGTCGCCGGCCTACGCCGTGGACCTCGCGGTACAAGCATCTAGCCGGGGCCTGTGACCCCGGGAACCGTGCCTGATCCCGAGAGCACGGAGCAACACGCGCAAAGCCCGCCCGGCACTGATGCCGGGCGGGCTTCCGCATGTCAGGCGGCGTTCTCAGTCCTCCGGCGGCAGGGGAGTGCTGCGCAGCCGCCCCGACGGCGCCTCCCCGGGGGACGGCCGGTGGCCGTCGTTCTCCTCGACGATGGGGTGAGGGGCGGTGTCCTCCAGGGCGTCCGCGGCCCGGCCGTCCTGCCCGCGCTCACCGGCGTCGGCGGCCTCCCGGCCGTGCCCCGGGTCCGGCTCGTCGTCCCGCACCACGGGCACGGGCTGCGTGTCGGCGCCCTTCTCGGCGCCCGTGGCCGCGCGGGGATGCACCAGGACGTCTCTCGGCTTGACCCGATCACCCCACCGCACGGGCCGCTCAGGCTCGGGCTCCGGTTCCGGCTCCGGGGCTTCCTCGGGGGCCGGTTCCGATAAGGACGCGGATCGTTCAGGAGCCGAATCCGGTACGGGCGAGGCCGCGGACGGTTCGGGGGCCGAATCCGGTGCGGGCGAGGGGGCCGTCTCCTCGTCGGGACGGTGGGCCGGCCAGCGGGTGACCTGCTCCGAGACCGGCGGCGTCTCCGGGGCGGGAGTGGGGCCGACGACCGGCGTCGTCTCCAGCGCGGCCGGGGCGGCGGCGGCCAGGGGCGGCGGCTCCTCGGACGGCCGCGGCCCGGCGGCCGGGCGCGGCAGCTCGACCGTCCTGTCCGCCTCGGCGCCCCGATGGAACGGCACGATGTCGTGCTCCCCCGTACCGTCGTGGTCGCGCGCGGACCCCCGGCCGTCCTGCACGTGCTTGATCAGCAGCATCCAGAGCCACAGCCCCAGGGCGAGCATCACCCACGGCGCGACGGCCACGCCGACGGCCGTCGGAGAGGCCGGGAACGCGTGGCCGAGCGCCGTGGCCACGTTCACCGCGGCGGCAGCCAGGATGAGCAGGACCAGCACCACCGCGGCCTGGGCGCGCACCAGGGCGCGGGCGGAGCGCAGCAGCAGCACGCAGATCAGCGTGACCGCGAGCAGCGCGTCGAACCCCGCCGGGTAGAGGTAGGCGAGGTCGGGACGGGCGCCGCCGTGCACGGCCAGCGCCCGCAGATCGTCGAACGAGAGCACGCACGCGGCGCCCGTCAGCGCGGCGACGGCGAGTCCGGCCAGGGCGATGCCCAGGCGGCGGAGCGTAGAGGGGGGAGTCACGTCCATGGCGGTTCGAGCCTACAGAACAATGCACTCCCGGGCCGATCAACGCGACCGTCATCGCACATGGTGGCGCGGTAATCGCATCCACGACGGTGGCTGAGGCGTTAGCCTTGCTTTTGTGAGCCTGCGCCTTTACGACACCGCCACTCGCGACATTCGCGCATTCGTCCCGCTCGAAGCCGGCCGGGCGTCGATCTACCTGTGTGGCGCCACCGTGCAGGCCCCTCCGCACATCGGCCACATCCGCTCGGGCGTCAACTTCGACGTGCTGCGGCGCTGGCTCATGCGCTCCGGCTACGACGTGCTGTTCTGCCGCAACGTCACCGACATCGACGACAAGATCATCAGAGTGTCCGCCGAGGAGCGGGTGCCGTGGTTCGTCGTCGCCGAGCGCAACCAGCGCGCCTTCACCTGGGCCTACGACACGCTCGGCTGCCTGCCGCCGACCGTCGAGCCGCGCGCCACCGGCCACGTGCCGGAGATGATCGAGCTCATGCGGCGGCTCATCGACCGCGGCCACGCCTACGCCTCCGGCGGCGACGTCTACTTCGACGTGCGCTCCTGGGAGGACGAATACGGCAAGCTCTCCAACCAGAAGCTGGACAACATGCGCGCGGCCGGCGACACCGACGACGAGTCGTGCAAGCGCGACCCGCGCGACTTCGCCCTGTGGAAGGGCGAGAAGCCCGGCGAGCCCACCTGGCCGACCCCGTGGGGCCCCGGCCGTCCCGGCTGGCACCTCGAGTGCTCGGCGATGGCCACCAAATACCTGGGCCCGACGTTCGACATCCACGGCGGCGGCCTCGACCTGATCTTCCCGCACCACGAGAACGAGATCGCCCAGTCCCAGGCGGCGGGCGACGGCTTCGCCCGCTACTGGATGCACAACGGCCTGGTCAAGATCGGCGCCGAGAAGATGGCCAAGTCGCGGGGCAACTCGCTGCTGGTCCCGGACATGGTGCAGAAGGTCCGCCCGGTCGAGCTGCGCTACTACCTCGCCGCGCCCCACTACCGCTCCTCCATCGACTACTCCGAGGAGGCGCTGCGGGAGGCCGCGACCGCCTACCAGCGGATCGAGGGGTTCGTGACCCGCGCCGCCGAGGTTATCCACGACGTCGACGCCGACGCGCCGCTCCCGCAGGCGTTCGCCGACGCGCTCGACGACGACCTCGGCACGCCTCAGGCGCTCGCGGTCGTGCACGAGGTGGTCCGCGAGGGCAACGTCGCGCTGTCCAAGGGCGACAAGGAGGCGGTGGCCCGGCTGCTCGCCGAGACCCAGAACATGCTCGACGTGCTGGGCCTCGACCCGCGCTCGCCGCAGTGGCGCACGGCCGGCTCCGACCTCAAGCCGGTGGTCGACGCGCTGGTCGTGGTCGCTCTGGAGCAGCGCAAGGCGGCCAGGGCCCGTAAGGACTACGCCGCCGCCGACGCGATCAGAGACCAGCTCGCCGAGGCGGGCGTCACCGTCGAGGACACCCCGCACGGCGCCCGCTGGGAGCTGCGCGGCTAACGGCGGCGGGTGCGCATCGCCTTCAGCACGCGGACACCCGCCACCTCGCCGGCGACGATGCGCTGATACTCGTCCGACTCCATCGGACACAGCGTGATGCGGCCCGCCCCGTCGAAGAGCAGGCCCCAGCCGTGCTTCTTCGGCAGGGGCGAGGCCCGCAGGCAGGCCTGCGACCTGCTGAAGAACCGGTCGCGCAGCTCGTCCCGCACGTCCTGCGGCGGCTCCGGGTCGTCCTGGCGCCGCAGCCAGCTCTCGAACAGCACGTCCTCCTGGGTGAGGGCGCCCGGATCGGCCGCGAGCAACTCGTACTGAACGCTCGCGACCGTCGGCTTGCCACCCCTCGGCAGCGGAACCTCGGCCCGGATGACCTCGGTGTCCTCGGCGACCGCGATGAGCGTGTCGTAGTAATTCAGGTCCACGTCCGCCAACCTAGGCGGGCCAAGGGACTTGGCGGCGCAAGTACCCTTGATTCCATGGCAGCAGGGGGTAAGCCGGGCAGGCCCGCGAAGAAGAAGAGCCCGACCAAGGGCGCCGGCGGTCAGCGTCGCCGCGGCCTCGAAGGCAGGGGCGCGACCCCGCCCGCCGAGATGCGCCACTGGTACAAGGACAAGGCCAGGGCCGAGCGCGTCGCCCGCGAGGAGCAGGGAGGCGGCACCCGCCGCGCCCCCGCGCGCACCAGGCGCTCCGACGACGCCCCCGAATACATCGGCGGCCGCAACCCCGTCCTGGAGGCCCTCCAGGCCGGCGTCCCGGCCAGCGCCCTCTACGTCGCCCACCGCGTCGACAACGACGACCGCGTACGAGACAGCGTCAAAATCGCCGCCGACCGCGGGATCGCCCTCATGGAGGTCACCCGCGACAAGCTCGACAGGCTGACCGAGGGCGCCGTCCACCAGGGCGTGGCCCTCCAGATCCCGGCCTACGACTACGCCCACCCGGCGGAGCTGGTCGAGCTGGCCCGCGACGCGGCCGAGACCCCGCTCATCGTCGCCCTCGACGGCGTCACCGACCCCCGCAACCTGGGCGCCATCGCCCGCTCCGCCACCGCCTTCGGCGCCCACGGCCTGCTCGTCCCGTCCCGCCGCTCAGCCGGCGTGACGGGCGGCGCCTGGAAGACCTCCGCCGGCACCCTGGCCACCCTGCGCGTCGCCCGCGCCGCCAACCTCACCGCCGCCCTCCGCGAATACCGCGACGAAGGCCTCTTCGTCATCGGTCTCGACGGCGCGGGCGACGCGGAGATCGGCGACGTCGACCTCCTGGCGGAGCCCCTGGTCGTGGTGGTCGGCTCCGAGGGGAAAGGGCTGTCACGGCTGGTCCGCGAGCAGTGCGACGTGGTCGCCCGCATCCCGATGCGCGCGGCGGCGGAGTCGCTCAACGCGGGGGTGGCGGCAGGGGTGACCTTGTACGAAGTGGCTCGTCATCGACGGCGGTGACCGTCTACACTGATAGGCCGTGCCGACGTAGCTCAATCGGCAGAGCATCTGTCTTGTAAACAGAAGGTTTGGGGTTCGATTCCCCACGTCGGCTCTTCACGATGAAGCCCCTGAACTGGTGTTTCCGGTTCAGGGGCTTTGTGTTTGTCAGGACAATTCGTCGATCTTGCGAACAGGTGACTCCGTGACTCTGGAAGAGCATCCCGGCACGTGGACCTACGATCCCGAGGCGAAGGCCGCATACATCTACCTGCGGGGACCGATCGCGCCCGGTGACGTGGCGCGGACGGTCATGGTGGACAGTCCCATGGTGAACTTCGACCTGGACGAGAGCGGCCGGGTGATTGGTATCGAGATCCTGGCCGCGTGGCCAGGAGAATAGGAAGAGGGTCCTACCGGGCAGCGCAAATCCGACCCTATGATCGCGAACTGTCACCGGAGTATTAGGGTGGTCCCCGACCTAACGGGGGTTGCAGAGGACCACGGAAACGACGGGAGTCGCAGTGCAGCGCGTCAGCCGACGGGTCAGCACCATCGCCGGGGCGGGCGTTCTCGCTTTGCTCCTGACCGGCTGCGGAGGCTCCGATACCAGCAAGAACGTCAGCGGTGACAAGCCGGAGGCGGACCAGGCCGCGTCCACGGCTACGCCGCTGACACTCGACACCGCACCGCGGCGTGCGCACTACACCGACCGCGGCAAGAAGGCGCACGAGCTGACGCTCCACCCGACCCTGCTCGAGCTCGGCTCGGCCGAAGACCTCAAGGACGTGCGGCTCGACGACGACGTACGTGGGATGGTGCCGCACTACCTCACCGTGTCGATCACCAACACCGGATCCGGTGAGGTCAAGAGCGCTCAGGTGGTCAACAACTTTTGTCTGGCGCTCGCGGACGGCACCGCCGGCGAGCGCGTCTCGTTCTTCAGCAGCAACCCCCTGGCCTCGCCCGGCAGCGGCCCGCTGGAGACGTGCAACGGCACGAAGGCTCCGAGTGCCTTGGCGGCAGGCCAGGCGGCGACCGAGTGCCGGGTCGTGATGCTTCCCAAGGACACCCAGCCCGCCACCGTCTCCTACAGCGACGAGTCCGGCATCCAGATGTGGAAGGTCGAGGGCGGCGACACCGGCAGCAGCGTGCTGCCCTCGGGCAAGTCGGCCGAGGTGACGTGGAAGGACGCGCGGGACAAGGAGGTGCCGCTGACCGTCACGCCGAAGAGCGTGCGCAAGGCCGGCCCCGACGCGCTCGCCGATTACAACCTGAACGCCAGGCAGAAGGCCGCCACGGCGTACTTCGTCACGCTCCAGTACCGCAACAACGGCACCTCCAAGCTGTACCCGGGCATGGACAGGGCGGTCTTCCTGCGCACCGCGAGCGGCCAGGCCCTGCGCCCGCTCACCCTCATCGCGATCGGCAGCAACGGCCCCAAGGGCTGCGAATCATCCGTGCCCTACGGCATGGTTCAGCCCGGCAAGAGTGTCCGGCAGTGCGGCGTCTACCTCGTCAGCAAGGGTGACAAGCCCGTCGCCGTCACCTTCTCCTCCACCGCCGACGGAGCCGAGCCCGTGACCTGGAAGGCCTCCTGACGTCGACGATCCGTGCTTCGTTCCTCAGCCGTAGGTCAACGCCTCTTTGAGTCAAGATCCCTGCTACTCCCAAGGTGACGGCCCACTTGTTAGGCGATCATGGGACTGTGAGAGTACGACTAGGAGAGTTCCGTTGGGTAGATCTTGAGGCGGGGCGGAGGCCCCGTCGGCCCTCACAGAGCAACTCCGTCATCGCCCCTTTCTCATCGGTCGGCACTGGCTCTTCGTTGCCGAACTTCATCCCGACAAGGTGACCGAGTGGCTGAGCGATCGCACTGCCGCACTGGAGGCCCCTACATGGGGTGAGCTGGCAGAGAAGATCGCCCGGATCGGAGAGTGGGAGTACAAGAATTACACCGGCTGAGGACTGGCGTTCCAGCTCAGTCTTGGGAGCCACAGGGTCGCGTGTGCTGCTCCCGGCCCACGCGCCCTCGGAGTGGTGGGCGACTCAGGTGTTCAGTGACGCGGTGATCGCCATCGTGGTATAGGCCATGGTGAAGCTGCCACCGATCGCGTCGATGGCGGCCCCGACGCCCTCCAGCACCTCGGCCAGCTTGTCTGGCGGGAGTCGGGTGAGCGCGCCGGTGGTGGGCAGCAGGTCGAGCCAATCGTCGCGGCTGTAGTACTGCTCCCAGTCGAATCGCCACTGCTCCGGCTCGCCGAACCAGGCCGTCTTGCGGATGCCGTCGGCGAACATGGCGAACATCGCCTGGTAGATGTCCTGGGCCGGCCTCGGCGATCCGGCGCTGAGCGGCGAGTCGGGCGCCACCTTCTGGAAGACGGTGGCGAACGCCTCCGCGACGAAGGGCGGCGGGTCGTACGCGTGCGCGAACACCGCCAGCAGGCCGCCGGGACGCAGCACCTGCGCCGCCTTGGCCGGGCCCGCGACGGGGTCCACCCAGTGCCAGGACTGCCCGGCGACCACCGCGTCGAAGGTGCGACCGGCGGCGTCCCAGTCCTCGAACGTCGCCGTCTCGACCTCGACCCCGGTGCGGCGGGCGAACTCGGCCATCCGGACGTCCGGCTCGACACCCAGCACCTTGCACCCGGCCGCCAGGAACTGGCGGGCTTCTATGCCGGTGCCGCAGCCGACGTCGACGATGTCGGGGCCGGGGCTGGCGGTGATGATTCGCTGCACCAGGGCGTCGGGATAGTCGGGCCGGGCCCGGTCGTAGCGTTCGGTGTCGACCCCGAACGACTCCGCCATCTGCCTGGCCTTATGGGGCTCGTTCCGCGGAGGCTCCGGTTGCTCCTGCGCTAGAGTGGGCATGTGCCCACAATAGTGGGCGCACGCCCACTCATCAACCCGCGCACGGTTCGCGGTGAGCGAAGGGCGGGCGGAGGCGGGTAAGAAGGAGGAACGGGCGATGCCGACTGGAGTGGCCCTCCGGGATGTGCGGCAGCAGTTGTTCGACGCCGCCGAACGCGTCCTGCTCCGGGACGGGGCGAACGACCTGACCAGCCGGGCGGTCACGGCGGAGGCGGGCGTCGCCAAGGGCGTCCTGCACCGGCACTTCGAGGACTTCGACGCCTTCCTCGCCGAACTCGTGCGGGACCGCATCGCCCGGCTCGAGAGCCAGGCCGACGCCCTTCGCGGCTCCGCCGGGACCGGCGACGTCGCCGGCAACCTGACCGGGGCGCTTGTCGACCTGTTCGACTCGGTCGCCGTGGCGATCGTCGCTCTCGTCATCTTCCGGGACGAGTTGCGTGCCCGGCTGCGTCAGGCCCGTTCGGCTCCCGGTGTTCCGGTCTTGACGGATGCTGCAGCCATGATCGCCGCCTACCTGAACGAGGAGTGCGAACTGGGCCGCATCGCGGCGGACGCCGATGTGGAGGCGCTGGCGCTTTCCCTGATCGGGGCCGGGCACATGTTGTTCGCCGGCCGGGAGGGGGTCCCGCCGGAGCATGAGGAAGTCGGCAAGGTCGTGAACGCCGTCATCGCCGATGTCGTGCAAAGACGACTGCTATGAGCTGATGTCCTGCGAAGACGGACTTCACGTTGGCTCCGGTGTTAAATCCTCCGATCAGGGCCTGGCCGCGTTGCCAGGACCGTGGCGGTGGCCACGGCGGTGAGCGCTGCCAGGAGGGCGGCGGCGGTCAGGGTCAGGGCGTCGGGGTGGATCAAGGGCTGGGCGCGTAGGGCCTGCCAGGTGACCAGGGCGATCAGTCCGGTGTAGCTCGCGGCGAACACGGCGATCAGGCGGGCGCGGGTCCGGTCGTCGCGTAAGCGGGGGTAGCGAGCCGCCAGTGCCGCCAGGAGCAGAGCGGCGATCAGCATGACCTGCAGGCCGTGCATGCCGACGAAATGAGGGACCCGCAGGTCGCCGCCGGTGGTGCTCCACTGCGTCAGGGGAAGGCCGGGGCCGCCGTCGGGGACGCCCACGCTGTGACCGCTGCTCAGGGATACCTGCTGGCCGCTGGTGGTCAGGGCGGTCTCCGCCTTCCCCTGGATGGGGATGAGGAAGCCCAGGGCCATGCCGGCGACGGCCAGGGCCAGGCCTGTGTGGATCGCCCGGCTCATCGCGCGGTCGGCGTGGACGCGCTGGAAGGCCAGGATGATCGCGAGCGCGAGGTTGGCCAGCATGATGAGGAGCACGGCATTGCCGAAGACGACCAGCATGATCTTCTCGGCCGGTGCGGTGGACTTGTGGAAGTGGCTGAAGGTGCCGCGGGCGGCCTGGACGGCGACGATGACGGTGTCGACGAACCCGGTGACGGCGAAGACGGTGGCCAGGCCGGAGGTCCACTTCCTGCCCCGGTGAGGCAGGGACAGCATCCAGGCCAGGGTGGTTCCGTAGACGGCCATCGACACGGCGAACTTGAACGGCTTGAGCCAGACGGGGGCGCCGAGAAGCACCCGGTCGTCGAGCACGAGCCCGATCGTCGAGACGACCAGCAGAAGCAGCATCGAGGCGACCATCAGCATCAGCGGTCGATGCCACTGCATCACCCGGCGAAGCGGCGTACCAAGGACCGTGGACATGGAACCTCCTGGGGGGCGACGGATTCATGGCCAGAGTCCCGGTCGCCGGTCGCGGCCGCATTGCCGCGCACCCCCGTCTTGCGGTAGGGCCGGCCCTACCGCCTAGCGGTGAGGTTCGCCGTGATGAGCAGAGCGGCAGGGACGGCCGTGAGCAGGAAACCGCTCGGTCCGATCAGGGTGACGGCCAGGGCTCCCCAGGCGAGGGTCGCCCAGCCGACATATCCGGGGACGTGGTGTCCCTGCCGTCCCAACCGTGCCACCAGCAGTCCCAGCAGGGCGAGGACCACGACGAATCCGCCCGGCAGTGCCCAGAAGATCGCCAGGGAGTCGGCGTCGGCGACCCCGTTGCGGAGGTCTCCGGCGAGCCAGCTGGACCAGGGGGCGAGGAGGGCGAAGACGGCGGTGTGCGCCACGGCGATAATGATCATGCTTCGCCCGGCCCAGATGGTGAGCCGGCTGGGGGGTGCGGACGACGCGGGCCGGTAGGTCGCAGGTGTGGTGCTCATGGGTACGAGCTTTCCGGGGACGAGGTCCGGTGCCCTCCCCCGTGGGAGGGAGGCGGCTCCCTCGCCGGTGGGGGAACGGGAAAACCGGTTGGGGCGTGCGGGGCGGGCCCCTAGGGTGGCGCGATGACAACTCAGGTGATCGTGCTGAATGGTGGCTCCAGTTCGGGCAAGTCCGGGATCGCCCGGTGCTTGCAGGCGGTGCTGCCGGATCCATGGCTCGCTTTCTCGGTGGACGACCTGGTCGACGCGATGCCCGCGGCCATGCGGGCGTCGGAGGAGGGGATCGAGTTCGCTCCCGACGGCCAGGTGATCGTGGGGCCGGAGTTCCGGGCGCTGGACGAGGCGTGGACCGCGGGGATCGCGGCGATGGCCCGCGCGGGTGCCCGGATCGTCGTGGATGACGTGTTCCTCGGCGGGGCGGGGTCCCAGCAGCGGTGGGAGAAGGCTCTCGCCGGGCTGGACGTGCTGTGGGTCGGGGTGCGGTGCGACAGCGAGGTCGCCGCGGGGCGCGAGATCGCCCGGGGAGACCGGACCGAAGGGATGGCCGCGTTGCAGGCTGAGGTGGTTCACGAGGGCGTGGTCTACGACCTGGTGGTGGACACCACGCATACCGAGTCGTTGGAGTGCGCGCGGCAGATCGCCGGGCGGGTGCGCCAGTAAGAGCGACGTTGTACGGTGCGGTTGGAGGTGGGGAGCCCATGGCGGACGAGCAGATCAGGACGATCGGCGGATGCCACATGTGCAAGCGCACCTTCAGCTTCGTTCCCGCGCAGGTCATGACGGTCATGATGGATCCCGAGACCCGCCTGCCGCTGGGCATGACGGTGTCGGGCGCCTTCCGTGAGCCGACGCCGGAGGCGACCGCGAGAGCGGTCGAGGCGTACGTCTGCCCCGACTGCGTCGACAAGGTGAAGCAGCTCAAGGAGTTCATGGACAGGCCCGCCCCTCCCTTCGGCACCTGGCAGAGGGGCAATCCCTGATCACACCAGGGTGATCCGCTGGTCGGCGGAGTCGGTGTAGGCGCCGTAGAGGATGAACGCGGTGGGCGGGCGCTTGCCGCCGAACTCCTTGCCGATCGACAGGGCCATGCCGGTGGAGACGTTGACCAGGCGGGGCACGCCGTCGCTGAAGGTGGGTCTGTTCCAGCGCTGGGCCGGGGCGGCCGAGCAGGGGGTGAGCTGGACGGTACGGATGCCGCCGCCGTTGAAGGAGACCGTGTCGTACTTGGCGCCGGCTGTCAGGCATCGCCCGGTCACGGCGTTGACGAGCTGGAACCGGGACGCGTCGCCCTTGACCCGCCAGGCCGTCCCCGGGTCGGTGCAGCTCAGTGCCGCGACCTGGGTCCCTTTCGTGCCGACGCACCGGCCCGCGTAGCTGATCCGGGTGCCGGCGACCGCTGTCGGGGTGGGCTTACGGGTCTTCGAAGGCGAACGCGAAGGTGAAGGTGAAGGTGAAGGTGAAAGCGAGGGCGAAGGCGAAGGGGAGCCGGAGGGCGAGGCAGAGGGGGAGGCGGAGGGCGAGCGCGTGGGAGTGGAGGAGGTGGGCGGGGCGGCCGCGGGCAGGGGTGCGGGCTCCGGTGGCAGGGTGAAGACGATCGCGGCGGTGATGACGGTCGCCGCCGTCGCCGGGATCGCCCACCCCAGCATCCCCATGGAGGCGCTCTTCGAGGCGGCGGCCTTGCCCAGCCCCTCCACGGCGAACGGCAGCAGCGCGATGGGCAGCGCGGCCCGCAGCGTGGCGTTGAGGTCGAGCAACCGGCTGTGGGCACGCGCGCAGCTCGGGCAGGAGTCGAGGTGCGCGCGCAGGGCCCGGGGGAGGCGGCCGCTCTTCTTGCGTACGGCCGCCGCCAGCGGGTCGGCGTACTTGCGGCAGTCGCCCGAGGCGCCCGCGACGTGGGCGGCCAGGTACGCCTTGCGCAGGCCCTCGCGGGCGCGGAAGGCGAGCACGCCCACGTTGCCGGGGGTGGTGCCGAGGATCTCCGCGACCTGCTCGGGCCGCTCGTCCTCGATCACGGTGTGCCACAGCACGGTCTGCCAGCGCGGCGGCAGCGACCGGTACGCGCGGGTGACGAGATCGTCGGGCGGCTCGGGCTCGGCCACGGTCAGCTCGTCGTCCCGGAACTCGGGGGTGAGGACCCGCCGCTGATCGGTGCGCGCCCATTCGGCCGCGGTGTTGCGGGCGACCGCGTACAGGTAGGGACGCCACGCGCCGGACGGGCCGGCCTGGCCGCCGCGGACGGTCCGCAGAGTGCGGGTGAACGCCTCGCTGGCCAGGTCCTCCGCGATGTGCGGGTCCTGGCACAGGCGGCGGGCGAAGGCGAGGACGGCGGCGTGGTGCCGCTCGTACAGCTCGGCCACGGCACGGCTGTCTCCGGCCCTGACCAGCTTGGTCAGGGCCGCGTCCTCGCGCTGCGAATCTTCCACTTACCTGATCGTGAACGTGAGCGACCTGCTCGGGTGCGCGGTCTTGGCGTGCACGCGGGTGTGCCCGGCGCCGACGAGCCGGGTGGCCCTGGTGGCGGCGATCTTCAGGGTAACGGTCCCGTTCTGCTGGGTTTCAACCACCCACTGCTGCCTCGTGCTCGTCTTGCCGCACCTGGTCAGGGCGACCGAGCGCAGGCCCCTGCGGGCCGAGCCGAGGGTCAGGCAACGGCCCTGGCTACGGATCTGCACGGCCTCGCCGGTGGTCGGCACCAGCCGCCAGTTCGCCGCCCGGCACGAGCCCAGGCGCACGTTCGTACGGAAGGAGGTCAGGCAGCGACCCGACGCGCTCTCGATGCGGATGTTGCGCGACACCGGCAGCGACGTCCGCGTCGGGCGAGGGGTGGGGTTCGCGGTCGCGCTCTTGGTCGGGGTCGCGGTCGGGGCCGGGGCAGCCGTCTTGGTCGGGGCCGGGGCGGGCGAGGAGCCGGTGCGCAGGTACTCGGCCACCATCGGGGTGCCGCCGCCGCGGACCACCTTCGCTCCGGCGCCGTCCTTCACGCCCTGGACGGTGAGCTTCGCGCCGGACTTCCCGCCGGAGCGGTTGAAGAAGTTGGTCTTGTCCTGGTCGGCGTCCGGGATCCACTGCTGCGACTTCTGCTTCGCCACGCACGGCGCGGTGATCACTGGGACGGCGTCCTTGTCCTTGGCGGTGAGCTGCAGGCACCGGCCGGTTCCGGCGTTGCGGATCGTCAGGTAGCCCTGGGTGTCGATGCTGCGCCGCCAGACCTGCTTGTCACTGTTCGAGCACTCCGCCTGCGTCACCTGCTGGGCGCCGCCGTCGAGGCACAGCCCGCTCTCCACGACGCGCATCCGGAAGTCCGCCGCCGGGGTCGGCTGGTCCTTGATCAGGTACGGGCTGAACGCGACGTTCCTGTTCTCGGCCAGCGGCTCCCCGGCCGGCTGCGAGGCCCTGGTGGGCTCGAAGTAGCGGAACTTGTCCGTACGGCACGAGTCGAGGTGGTAGTTGGACGCGGTGTCGGCGGTGCACTCGGGCCTGCTGCCCATGTTGCGGCAGACCGGGTCGTCGCCGTTGCCTTCTGACGTGCCGTCCACGTTGCAGTGGCCGAGCCCGAAGCCGTGGATCATCTCGTGGGTGAACCCGGCCTCGCTCCAGCACCAGCGCGGCAGGATGACGCCGCCGGTGCTGAGCCCGGCGTCCGCGCCGCCGCCGGTGCAGGAGTTGGTGATCTCGTTGTCGCGGACGAAGAACATGAGCTTCACCCGCTTGGTCGCCACGAGCTCACGCACCCGCGCGGGCTGGCCGGCGAGGTTCTCCGAGAACGCCGTGCCCAGCTCGGCCCGGTTGCGGCCCTTCACGAAGGGGATCTGGGCCACGATCGGACGGCAGTCGCCGTCCTGGACGTACCTGATCCGCAGCGAGCCCCCGAACCGGCGGGCGCTCGCGTCGAAGGTCTGGTCGGTCTCCCACAGCGTCCGCTCGACCGATGCGAGCTCGGTGGCGTACTGGCTCTGGCCCGGCTGGTGGGCGTAGACCGGAAGCACCCATCCCTTCCCCGCGGCGTCGCTGGCATCACAGGCGAACCCGGGTGTGGCGGCCTTGGGCGCCGCCTGCGTGGTCGCGGACGCGACCGGCGCCGTCCCGACCAGGACGCTCGCGGCCACCGTGGCTATGAGTGACAACGCGAGCGTCAGTCTGTTCCTGCTCATGTGAACTCCTCTCGTTCACTAGAGAGGAGTGGGTGCACCGCTGTGGATTACGCGGTTTCGGAAATCCCGATGTAATGCCGGGCGGCCCTCCTGCACAAGAAGGGGAAAACCCCGACAAGAAGGCGCACCTGGATGGCAGGCACTACCGATGACCTCCGGCGGATCGCGCGTGATCCGGCCGCGTTCGAGGTCTTCTACCGAAGACACGCCGAGTCCGTCAGCCGGTTCGTGGCCAGGAGAGTCACGGATCCGCACACGGTGGACGACGTGACGACCGAGGTCTTCCTGGCGGCGATCGACACGGCGGGCAGCTACCGGCCGGAGCGGGGCAGCGAGGTGGCCTGGCTGTTCGGGATCGCCAGGAACGTGGTGGCGATCGAGCAGCGCAGGGCCGCGCGCGAGCTGTGGAAGCACGGGCTGCCCGTGATGGTCAACGTCATCCGGCCCGACCCCGACGCCCCGGAGGGCTTCGTCGTGTACGCGTACGAGCAGTCGGCGTACGAGGCCGACTACGTGGTCTGGGCGGCGGACGTGGTCCATCACGGTGACGAGCAGGTGATCCGGCTGCTCGTCACCGAGAAGCGCTATCCGGAGAATCCGGTCAGACGGTGACACAGCCAGGCGAGGGCGAGCGGGTAGCGGTACTCGATGGCCATGTGGCCGGCGTCGAACAGCTCGAAGTGCACCCGGTCGTCGGGCACCCCCGCCGCCGCCACCGCCTCGCGGAAGGCGGTCGCGCCCAGGTCCAGATACCACTCGTCGCGGGTGCCCGCGTCGATCCAGACGGCCCGCATCGAGCGCAGCGCCTCGGCGTACTCGGGGCGCCGCGCCATCCGGACCGGGTCCAGGGCCAGCCAGCGCTCCCACACCTCGGGGACGAGCGCGCCGTTGGCGTCGAACGGGATGCGCACCGTGCCGTCGTCGTCCGCCGAGTAGGCGCTCGCGTACGCGTAGATCTCCATGAGCTGCATGTCGCTGCTCCTGGTGCCGGGGATCCGGCTGCGGAAGTCGGCGAGGAACCGGTCGTACGAGCCCTCGTACAGGTCGCGCAGATCGCGGGCGCGGGCCGGGAACGTGGGCTGGTGGGCGGCCTCGAACAGGGCGTCGCCCGCGTGGGTGGCGAGCGCGCCGAACACGTCGGGCCGCAGCATGGCGTTGACCATGGCGCCGTAGCCGCCGCTGGACTTGCCGGTGATGGCCCGCGCGTCGGGTGCGGGGATCGTGCGGTAGCGGGCGTCGACCCAGCCGACCACGTCCTCGCACAGGTAGGTGTGGTAGCGGCCGGTGCCGGGCGAGTCCAGGTACTGGCTGCCGCCGACGGACGTCCACGCGTCCACGTACACGACGATCGCGGGCGGCGCCTCGCCGCGCGCGAACATGGCGTCCGCCATCTCCGGGTACGGCCGGCGGAACGGGGTCCGGCCGGCCCACATCGTGAGCTGGCCGGTGTAGCCCTGGATCACGTAGATGGTCGGGTAGCGCCTGTCGCCGTCGTCGTCGTACCCCGGGGGCAGGTACACCCAGATCGGTCGTTCGTGCGGGTCGCCGAGCGGGTTGCCGCGCAGCGCCGGGCTGTCGATGACAGCGTGGTCCATCCGGCCGGCGAAATCGGGTGACCAGGGCAGCATGTGTGTCCTTCCGTGGGTGTCACAGAGTGAGCTCCACGGGGCCGGGATCGGACCCCGGCCCCGGCCGTGCGGACTTCCGAGAGGTTAACGCACCGCGCAGAGCAGGCGGTTGTGGCCGCGCTGCCAGAGGGTGCCGACCTCGGCGAAGCCGGCCGCGCGCAGGGCGTCGGCGTGGTGGGACAGCAGGTGGGACTCCGAGCCGCGGTGGTCGGCCCCGGCGGTGGTGCGGGCGGTGTTCAGCTCCGCCAGGGCGGGGTCGGCTGCCACGGCGTCCCACCAGGTGCGCCAGTCCTCCGGCCGGTCGTCGCCGAAGACGCGGGCGGTCTGCTTGTCGTGCACGGCGCGCTCCAGGGCGGCCAGCGCGGGGGTGGCGTCGTCGGTGTCGAGGTGGTCGCCGTTGAGCAGCAGGCCGCCGGGGCGCAGGATGGACGCGACGTCCGCGTACATCGCCTTCAGCTCGTCCGGGTCGATCCAGTGCAGGGCGGTCGTGCTGACCGCGGCGTCGGCGGGGCCGTCCAGGCCGAGCGCGGCCGTCCAGCCGGGCTTGCGCAGGTCGGCGGAGACGAGGGTGAGGTGCGGGTAGGCGGCCCGGCCGAGGCCGAGCAGCAGCGGGTCGGCGTCCACGCCGACCACCCGCGCGCCGGGCAGGCGCTCGACCAGGCGGGCCGCCAGCGAGCCGGGGCCGCAGCCGAGGTCGACGACCAGCGGGTCGGGGCGGCCCAGCGCCTCGACGGCGTCGATCATCGCGGTGAAGCGCTCCTCGCGGTCGGGCAGGTAGCCCTCCTGCTGGCGATCCCAGCGCGCCATCCAGGCGAGTGCGGCATCGTGGTCCAACACGACGATCCCCCTTGTGACTGTCTTGTAAGCTTTGGGCAGTTACAAGGTAGAACGTAAGGGCGTAACTGGTCAAGTGGACTTCAACAGTCACGGCGATGCGGTGATCCGCGTGGCGGTGGGGCTGGTCAACAGCCTCACGCCGGGCGAGCGGCGCGGGCGGCCGGCCCCGCCGCCCGCCGGCCTGGCCGAGGCCGCGACCGAGGGCCTGCGTACGGGCTATCCGGGCCACAAGCCGGTCACCGAGGCCGAGGGTTCGGAGCTGGCCGAGGTCGCGCAGCGGCTGCGCGCGGTGTTCGAGGCCGTGGCGGCCGGCGACGTCGACGCCGCCGCGGAGCGGATCAACGCCCTGCTGGCGGAGACCGGCGCGCGGCCGATGCTGATGCGGCACGACGGCGAGCCGTGGCACCTGCACTACCACGGCCCCGGCGGCACCCTCGCGGGCGACTGGGCCGCGAGCTGCGCCACCGGGCTCGCGCACGTGCTCGGCAGCGAGTTCCACGACCGGCTGGGGGTCTGCACCGCGCCGCACTGCGATCGGGTGTACGTGGACGTCTCGCGCAACGGGACCCGGCGGTTCTGTTCCACGGCGTGCCAGAACCGGGTGAAGACGGCGGCCTTCAGAGCGCGGAGCAAGACCCCATAAGTCGGAAAATGTCGCCCTGACCTGCAAGATCTCCGGGAGTACCAGGATGCGAACCCAGCTCGCGGAGCCCGATGACGTGCCAGAATGTCAGCACTGTGATCTCCTCCCCGTCATTCCCCGTCGAGTTCGTCGGCCTCTCCAACGGCGACGTGCTGATGCTGCCCGCGGTCTGGCCCGTGCGCCTCACCCCGGAGCAGCAGGGTCAGCTCGTCGAGCGTCTGCAAGAGGCCGCCCGCCCCGACCTGCCCCGCGTCGAGGCATGAAAGCGCCCCCTACTCCAGCTCCCCGGGAGAGAACACCGGGGAGCTGGAGCCCGTTCATGCGGCGGCTAGCCGTTATGTCCTTTTGACGTCTCTCATCCCAGAAAAGTTCACAAGAAAATCAGGCCACACCGGTGAGGCCGGCGTGCCGGTCGGCTTCCATCTGCGCCTGGAGGATCGCCTGGCGCTCGGTGGTGATCCGGCGGCTGATGACCATGTACGCGTTCAGCACCTGGCAGTAGGAGCGGCGCGCCTGGTCGAGCTGCACGGTCAGCTCCAGCACCCGCTCGCCGTCGCCCGCCTGCTCGGCCTCCGACAGCAGCGTGCGCGCCTCGTCCACGATCTCCTCCGCCCGTTGCCGGGTGTGGCGGAGCAGCGCCGAGCATTCGTGGAGCTCCGTCAGCCTTGCCGAGGAGACGATGAATTCCGCTGTGTGCACGATCGACCCCTTGCCTGCCGTCCGCCTGCGCAGATCCGATCCCATCCCCGCCACCTCCACGTCAAGATTGCCTCACTGTAGACGCGCGCTCGGGCCCCGCCGATCATCCGGGAGGACCTGGAGGTACGGCACTGCTCCTCCGGGGAAGTTCTCTTCTCCCGCGGGGGATAACTGCGTCCCTGAAGCTGATTCGGTGCGGGTTATATGCCGTAATCGGTGACCTTACCTGCACAATTCTCAGAATGTGTCGGAATAGGCGCACTCTGCAAAAGGAAGGCATGAAGACCGCCGAATCCACCCACCCACGCCGCGCGATGGTCACATACTGATACCGGTCAGGAGCACACGGTGACGACCCGCGGGAGGTTTCCATGGAGGTCGGCGGCGAAGTTCCGGTCGACGTCAGCATCGTGATCCCGGCCCGCGACTGCCGGCCCTATCTCGACCGGTGCCTCACGTCCGTGCTCGTCCAGCGGGTCGCCAAGGAGATCGTGGTCGTCGACGACGGCTCCACCGACGGCACCGCCGAGCTGCTCGGCCTCTACGCCGCCCACCACCGGGGCACGGTCAAGGTGGTCCGGGTGGAGAGCTCCGGCGGCGCCGGACGGCCGCGCAACGTCGGCCTCGGCCACGCGACCGGCCGCTACGTCTTCTTCTGCGACGCCGACGACTACCTCGGGCCCGGGGCGCTGGAGCACATGCTGTCCGCGGCCGACAGGAACGACGCCGACATCGTGCTCGGCAAGATCGTCGGACACGGGCGGCGGGTCCCGGAGTCGATGTTCCAGCGCAACGCCGATCGGGCCGAGCTGGGCGAGAGCGCCGTCTACAACAGCCTGAGCTGTTTCAAGCTGTTCCGCCGGGACATGCTGGAGCGCCACCGCATCCGGTTCCGCGAGGGCGTGTTCGTCGGCGAGGACATCTACTTCACCGTGCACGCCTACTGCCACGCCGGGACGATCTCGGTGGTCGCCGACCACGACTGCTACCACCTGGTCGCCAGGCCCGACGGCAGCAGCGTCATGCAGCGTCCCGCCAGCCGCGACCCGCTCGCCTGGCTGGCCATGATCCACGAGCCCATCCGGCTCATGACCGACCACGTCCCGCCCGGCCCGCTCCGCGACCACCTGCTGGCCCGTCACTTCAAGCTCGACATCCTCGCCCAGCTCGGCCGGCCCTTCCTGGAGGCCGACGAGGTCAAGCGCAAGGACGTCGCCGTGGCGGTGGCCGCCCTGTGCGACCGGTGGCTCACGGACGGTGTGCGCGAGCGGCTGGGGAGCGCCGACCGGCAGCGGCTGGCCGCGCTCGGCGACGTGGAGCGGCTCGCCCTGCTGGCCGTCATCGAGGCGGCGCCCGTCGAGCGCCGGCTGACCGGGCTGTGCTGGGACGGCCGGACGCTGGTGGTGGCCTGCGAGGCCGCGCTGACGGGATGCGCCGAGCCCGACGGCGTCGCGCTGGTGCTGCGCACCCGGCACGAACCCCGGCGGGAGCTGGTCGTGCCGGCCGTCCGGTCCGGCGGCCGGTGGGTCGCCAGGGTCGACCCGGCGCTGCTGGATTCGGGCATCTGGGACCTGCGCGTGTCGGTCGAGCTGGCCGGGGTGACCCGCTCGGCCAGGCTGGGCGCCGACCGCGACACCGCCCTGGCCCGCCCGCCTGCCCGGCTGGTCGGCGAGGTCGCCGTGCTGCCGTACTTCACCCGCGATCACGACAACCTCAGCCTGGACGTCGGCGGGCACGCGGTCGGCGTGCCAGGCAGCGCACGCCTGGTCGGCACCCGCTGGTCGCTCGGGCGGCGGCTGGTGCTCGACGGCGAGATCGCGGTGGCCGGGGCCGCGCCGCCGCCCGAGGCCGTGCGGCGGCTGGTGTGGCGCGAGCGCGGCAGCGGGAGCGAGCGGGCCGACCGGGTGGTCGGGCTGGCGGGCGGCGGCTTCGTGGCCAGGCCGGCGGTGGGGCGGTTCGGCCCCGGGGTCTGGGACGCCTATCTGGAGCTCGACCTGGGCGGGCCGCCCGCCAGATTCAGGATCGAGGCCGGCGCGGAGTCGGTCGCCGGGCCCCGCCGCTGGCTGCTGGGCACCGAGCCGTGCGTCGCGCGCCCGTACGCGACCTCGAACAGGGGGCGGCTCAGCGCGGTCGTGCGGCGGCTGTCCGCGCGGGCGCTCCTGAAAAGAATCATACGCTAATGCAATCTATATGCAACTGCACATCGATGACCTAAAGTGGGGGGTGTCCGGCCCCTCTGCTTGGAGGCTCGTCGTGCACGTACCCGATGGCTTTTTCACCGCCGCGGTGTCCGTCTCCGCGGGCGTGGTCGCGGCGGCCGGAGTGGCGGTCTGCCTGCGCGGCGCCCGCCGGGAGCTCGACGACCGGACGGCCCCGATGGCCGGGCTGGTCGCCGCCTTCGTCTTCGCCGTCCAGATG
The DNA here is from genome assembly GCF_019396385.1 of Nonomuraea harbinensis. Lineage (GTDB taxonomy): Bacteria > Actinomycetota > Actinomycetes > Streptosporangiales > Streptosporangiaceae > Nonomuraea > Nonomuraea ferruginea. The sequence goes on from NZ_JAHKRN010000021.1 coordinate 120,314, forward strand.
CTGAACTTCCCGGTCGCCGGCGGCACCAGCGGCCACCTGCTGGGCGGGGCGCTGGCGGCCATCCTGGCCGGGCCCTTCACCGGGGTGCTCGCCATAGCCGTGGTCCTGCTGGTGCAGGCGCTGTTCTTCGCCGACGGCGGGCTGACCGCGCTGGGGGTCAACATCATCCTGATGGGCCTGGTCACGGTGCTGGTCGGCTGGGGCGTGTTCCGGCTGGTCACGCGGGTCGTGCCGGGGCGGGGCGGCGTGACCGCGGCGTCCTTCGCGGCGGCGCTGCTGTCGGTGCCCGCCTCCGCGCTGGTGTTCACGCTGCTGTTCTGGATCGGCGGCACCGCGCCGATCGACCTCGCGACCGTGGCCGCCGCGATGACCGGCGTGCACGTGCTGATCGGCGTCGGCGAGGGCCTGATCACCGCGCTGACCGTGGCCGCGGTGCTGTCCGTCCGCCCCGACCTGGTGTACGGGGCGCGCGAGCTGGCCGCGCCGCTGGTGCTGCGCGGCGCCGACGGGACCAGCACGGTCACCGGACGGGCGCCGGAGCCCGCGGCAGGGGCCGGAAGGCTGCCGTTCCTGCTCGGCGGGCTGGGGGTGTCGCTGCTGCTGGCCGGGATCGTGTCGTTCTTCGCCTCGCCGCACCCCGACGGGCTGGAGTCGGTCGCCGAGGAGCAGGGCTTCCTGGGGCAGGCGACCGACCACGTGTTCGGCGGGTTCGCGCTGGCCGACTACGGCGAGGTGGGCGGCATCCCGGTGGGCGTCGCGGGCATCGTCGGCGTCGCGCTGACGCTGATCGTGGCGGGCGTGATCGCCTACGCCGCACGGGTGCGCGGCCGGGCCTCGTCCGGCGAGAGGGTCTGAGCGGGCCCCGATGGGCGTGGGGCGCCGGCTCTATCTCCCGGGCGGCTCGCCGGTCCACCGGCTGCCGCCGCAGTGCAAGCTGCTCGCCGTCCTGGCGTTCGCGATCGTGATGGTGGCCACGCCGCGCGAGTGGTTCTGGGCCTTCGGTCTGTACGCGGGCATGCTCGCCGCGGTGGCGGCCGTGGCCCGGATCCCGCCGGGGCACATCCTGCGGCGCATGGTCGTCGAGCTGCCGTTCGTGCTGTTCGCGTTCCTCATCCCGGTCATCGGGCTGGGGGAGCGGACGGAGGTGCTCGGGCTGTCGCTGAGCGTCCCCGGGCTCTGGGCGGCCTGGAACATCCTGGCCAAGGCGACGCTCGGGGTCACGGCCTCGATCCTGCTGGCGTCCACCACCGAGCCGCGTGACGTGCTGGTGGGGGCTCAGCGGCTGCGGGTGCCCGACCTGCTGGTGCAGATCGCCATGTTCATGCTCCGCTACCTGGACGTGATCCTGGACGAGATGCGGCGGATGCGCGTCGCCAGGGAGTCGCGGGGTTTCCAGGCGCGCGACCTCCGGCACGCGCCGGTGATCGCGCGCTCGGCGGGGGCGCTGTTCATCCGTTCGTACGAGCGTGGTGAGCGGGTTCACCTGGCCATGCTCAGCCGCGGATATTCAGGCCAGATGCCGATAATTCATGATTTGTCGGCCACAGCGCGACAATGGGGGACGGCGCTCGCTCTCCCGCTCGCGGCTCTGGCCGTGCTCCTGCTGGGGGGACTCGCCGCATGATCCCGAACTCGCTCGAAGTCAGCCGGCTCGCCTACGCCTACCCCGACGGGACGCAGGCGCTGTTCGGCGTCGACCTGACCATCGGGCGTGGCGAGCGGGTGGCGCTGCTCGGCCCCAACGGCGCCGGCAAGACCACGCTCGTCATGCATCTCAACGGCATACTCACCCCCGGCCACGGCACCGTGACGGTGGCCGGCACCCCGGTGCGCCGCGACACGCTCAAGGAGATCAGGCAGCGCGTCGGCCTGGTCTTCCAGGATCCCGACGACCAGCTCTTCATGCCCACGGTCCGCGACGACGTGGCGTTCGGCCCGGCCAACGCGGGCGTGCGCGGCGAGGAACTCGCGGCCGTGGTCAAGAACGCGCTGGACCGGGTCGGCATGCTCGACGTCGCCGACCGCCCGCCGCACCACCTGTCGTTCGGCCAGCGCCGCCGGGTGGCCGTGGCGACCGTGCTGGCGATGGAGCCGGAGATCCTGGTGCTCGACGAGCCCTCGTCCAACCTGGATCCGGCGGCCCGCAGGGAGCTGGCGGAGATCCTGCGCTCCCTGGACGTGACGGTGCTCATGGTCACCCACGACCTGCCGTACGCGCTGGAGCTGTGCGAGCGGGCGATGATCCTGTCGGACGGGGTCGTCGCGGCCGACGGGCCGACGCGGGAGCTGCTCGGCGACGCCGAGCTGCTCGCCCGCCACCGGCTGGAGCTGCCCTACGGGTTCGCTATCCCGGCTGCGGCGGAACGTGGATGACCACCAGTTTGTCGCCCTGGCGCAGCTCGGCGGCGCGCGGGTCGGCGTAGGTGAACATGTGGCCGTCCCTGACGACCGCGACGGGCAGCTCCTCGCCCTTGAGCGGCGGGCCGCCCACCTCCTCGGGGCGTACGAGACGCTCGCGCAGGTCGACGCCCTTGCCGTAGGTGAGCAGATCCTGGATCAGGGCGCTGACCGCGGGGCTCTGCGTGGCCACGCCCAGCATCCGCCCGGCCGCCTCGGCCGAGGTGATAACCACGTCGGCGCCGCTCTGGCGGACCAGCGGGTCGTTCTCCGCTTCGCGGACCGCGGCCACGATCGTCGCCCCCGGGTTGAGGCTGCGCGCGGTGAGCGTGACCAGGGCGGTGGTGTCGTCGCGCCGGGTGGCGATGATGACCTGGCCCGCGGTCCTGATCCGGGCCCGGCCCAGGACGTGGCTGCGGGTGCCGTCGCCCAGGACGCCGGCGAAGCCGTCGGACGCGGCCTCGTCCACGACCGCCGGGTCCGGGTCCACGACCACGATGGACTCCTTGGGGCTGCCGTTGTCGAGCAGCGTGCGGGCGGCGGCCCTGCCCTTGGTGCCGTAGCCGACGATCACGGTATGGTCCTGCAACCTGGCCCTCCAGCGTTCGGTCAGGATGGCGTCCCTGGTGCGCCGGGTGAGCACCTCCAGCGTGGTGCCCACGAGCACGACCAGGAAGGCGATCCGCAGCGGCGTCACGGCCACGATGTTGACGACCCTGGCCGCCGTGGTGACGGGGGTGATGTCGCCGTACCCGGTCGTGGAGATGGAGACGGTCACGTAGTAGAGCGCGTCGAGCAGCGACACGCGGCCGTCGACGTTGTCGCGGTAGCCGTCGAGATCCATGGCGACCAGCGCGAACATGGCCAGCAGCATCGCCAGCGCGATGGCCATCCTCCGCAACACCGCGCGCAACGGGCTCAGACGGACGGACGGCAGGCGAACGCGCAGCGCCGTCTCGTCCTCATTCATACTGCTGATCGTAGTTTGTGGGTGCCCTCTACCCGGGCAAGTCGAAGTACAGTGGCTCATCGAGGAGGGGCCAATGAAGCTGCGGCTTGCGCGACATTCCCTCGGTGACGCCGTGGTGGTGGCCGTTGCGGGAGAGCTGGATCTGTTCACCGCGCCGGTCCTCCGCGACGAGGTACGTGATGCCATCAAGCAAGACGGCGCCCGGCTCGTCCTCGATCTCCAGCAGCTCTCGTTCATGGACTCCAGCGGTCTGTCGGTGCTGATCGAGGCCTGGCGGCTGGCCACCGGCGAGGGCGGCGGGGTGTCGCTGGCGGCGCCGCAGGCCCCGGTGGCGCGCATCCTGCGGACCACCGGTCTCGACCGGCGCATCAAGGTCTACTCCGACGTCGACAGCGCCGTGGGGGGAATTTGACCCCACCCCGAGTAGAACTTCATTCGGTTGGGGGTTAGGGTCCGTGCTATGGACGTGAACGGATCCTCAGCAATCATTTCCGGCGGCGCCAGCGGCCTCGGTGAGGCCACGGCCCGCGAGCTGGCCCGCGCCGGCGCCACCGTGGTCATCGCCGACCTCAACGAGGAGCGCGGCAAGGCCGTCGCCGACGAGCTCGGCGGTGTCTTCGCCAGGACGGACGTGTCGGACGACGCCCAGGTGCAGGCCGCCGTGGACGCCGCCGTCGCCACCGGCAAGCCGCTCCGGGTGCTGGTCAACAGCGCCGGCATCGGCTGGGCCGAGCGCACCGTCAACCGCAACGGCGAGCCGCACAACCCGGCCACCTACCGCAAGGTCATCGAGGTCAACCTGATCGGCACGTTCAACCTCATGCGCATCGGCGCGGCGGCCGTCGCCAAGACCGAGCCGGTCGACGCCGACGGGCAGCGCGGCGTGTGCGTCAACACCGCCTCGGTGGCGGCGCTGGAGGGCCAGACCGGGCAGCTCGCCTACAGCGCCTCCAAGGGCGGCATCGTCGGCATGACCGTCCCGGCCGCCCGCGACCTGGCCGCCGTGGGCATCCGGGTGAACACGATCTGCCCGGGCATCATCGACACCCCCATCTACGGCTTCTCGGCCAACGCCGACGAGTTCAAGGCCAAGCTGGTGGCGCCGGTGGTGTTCCCCAAGCGGATGGGCCGTGCCGACGAGTTCGCCCACCTGGTTCACTCGCTGATCCAGAACGACTACATGAACGCCGAGGTCATCCGCTTCGACGGCGGCATCCGATTCCAGCCCAAGTAAATGAGGTCCCGTGTCTGACGAAGTGCTCGTCGAGGAGTCCGACGGCGTCGCCGTGATCACCATCAACCGTCCGAAGGCCCGCAACGCGGTCAACGGGGCGGTGGCCAGGGGCGTCGCCGAGGCGCTGGACGCGCTCGACGCCCGCCCGGAGGTCTCCGCCTACGTGCTGACCGGCGCCGGCGGCACGTTCTGCGCGGGCATGGACCTCAAGGGGTTCCTGTCCGGCGACTTCCCCGTCGTGGAAGGACGCGGGTTCGGGGGCATGACCGAGGCGCCGCCCAAGAAGCCGATCGTGGCCGCCGTCGAGGGGTACGCGCTGGCGGGCGGCTTCGAGCTGGCCCTGTCCTGCGACCTCATCGTGGCCTCCTCGGAGTCCAAGTTCGGCCTGCCGGAGCCCAAGCGGGGCCTGGTGGCCGGCGCGGGCGGCATCATGCGGCTGCCGCGGCGCATCCCGTACCACGTGGCCATGGAGATCGCGCTCACCGGCGACCACTACCCGGCCGCGCGCCTGTACGAGCTGGGCCTGGTCAACCGGGTCACCGAGCCGGGCGAGGCGCTGGCGGGGGCGATCGAGCTGGCCCGCAGGATCGCCGCGAACGCGCCGCTCGCGCTGGCCGCGACCAAGCGAGTGGTCATCGAGTCGCAGGACTGGTCGCTGGAGGAGATGTTCCGCAAGCAGGGGGCGATCGTCCAGCCGGTGTTCGGCTCCAAGGACGCCATGGAGGGCGCCGCGGCCTTCGCCGAGAAGCGCGCGCCCCAGTGGAAGGGCGAATAACCCGACTCCGCGCCCCCTCCCGGACACCGGGAGGGGGTTCTTTTATGCGCGCTTGCGGTAGTTCCTGCGTACGGTAAAAGGACGACGTCATCTGGGAGAGGCATGAGCGACTACTCGCGGCCGCGTTTCGAGTCAGCCAAGAGCGGGCTGGCCTCGCTGCTCTCTGGCGCCCTGGCTTCGCTGCTGACGATGCTCGCGATCGTGGGCGTCATGTGGGCCGTCGAGATCTTCGACTACCTGACGCCGGGCACTCCCGACCTCGCCTACGGCATCAGGGGCTGGGACCCGCAAGGGCTGATCGGCATCTTCACGGCGCCGTTCCTGCACGGCGGCTTCGGCCACCTGATGGCCAACTCGCTGCCGCTGCTCGTGCTCGGGTTCCTGGCGGGGCTGCGCGGCATCGGCAAGTTTCTGGCGGCGAGCCTGCTGATCATCGTCATCGGCGGCATCGGCACCTGGTTCGCCAGCGGCCCCGGCACCGTCACGGTGGGGGCCAGCGGGCTGGTGTTCGGCTACTTCGGGTACGTCGTCGCGCGCGGGTTGTTCGACCGGCGGGCGCTCGACATCGTCATCGGCATCGGCGTGGTCATCGCGTACTGGTCGATCCTGGCCGGCGTGCTGCCGAGCGACCCGTACATCTCCTGGCAGGGCCACCTGTTCGGGCTCATCGGCGGCCTGGTGGCCGCGTGGATCCTGCGCCGGCCGGCCGGGGCCATCCGCTAGCGGACGGCCCCGGGGCGGGTCAGAGGCGTCCGACCACGTGGTCGACGCAGGCCGTCAGCGCCTCGACGTCGGCCGGGTCGATGGCCGGGAACATCGCGATGCGCAGCTGGTTGCGGCCGAGCTTGCGGTAGGGCTCGGTGTCGACGATGCCGTTGGCGCGCAGCACCTTGGCCACCGCCGCCGCGTCGACGTCGTCGGAGAAGTCGATCGTGCCGACCACCTGGGAGCGGAACTCCGGGGCGGCGAACGGGGTGGCGAAGGACGACTTCTCGGCCCAGGTGTAGAGCCGCTGCGCCGAGTCGGCGGTGCGGGCCGTGGTCCAGGCCAGGCCGCCGTTGCCGTTCATCCAGTCGAGCTGGTCGGCCAACAGGAACAGCGTGGCCACCGCCGGGGTGTTGTAGGTCTGGTCCTTGGCGGAGTTGTCGATCGCGACCGGCAGGCTGAAGAACTCCGGCACGAACCGGCCGCTCGCCGCGATCTCCTCGACGCGGGCCAGGGCGCGCGGCGACATCAGCGCGATCCACAGGCCGCCGTCGGAGGCGAAGCTCTTCTGCGGGGCGAAGTAGTAGACGTCGGTCTCGGACACGTCGACGGGCAGGCCGCCCGCGCCGGAGGTGGCGTCGACCAGCACCAGCGCGTCGTCGCCGCCGACCCGCCTGATCGGCATGGCGACGCCGGTCGAGGTCTCGTTGTGGGTGAGCGCGTAGACGTCGACGCCGTCCTCGGCGACCGCCTCGGGGTGGGTGCCGACCTCGGACTTGATCACCGAGGGGTCGGAGAGCCACGGCGCCTTCTTGGCGACCGTCGCGAACTTCGAGGAGAACTCGCCGAACGACAGGTGCTGTGACCGGTCGCGGATGAGCCCGAAGGCGGCGATGTCCCAGAACGCGGTGGTGCCGCCGTTGCCGAGCACGACCTGGTAGCCCTCGGGCAGCGAGAACAGGTCGGCCAGGCCGGAGCGGACGCGGCCGACCAGGCTCTTGACCGGCTTCTGGCGGTGGGAGGTGCCCATGACGCTCGCGCCGGACGAGGCGAGCGCGGCCAGCTGCTCGGTACGAACCTTCGAGGGCCCGCAGCCGAAGCGGCCGTCGGCGGGCTTGATGTCAGCGGGAATCACGATGTCAGCCACCTCACCAGGTTACTGACGTGCGAGGACTGGCTCGTCCAGGGTCCGGATTGTGAGACGTCGGGCGCGGCGCGCGTGAAAGCGCCCGGTCACCCGGGTCGTACGGCCGTACGAGAACGGCCCGCCGGGGGCCGGCGGGCCGTTGTCGTGATCAGGTCAGATCGTGCCGGCGACCTCGGAGGCGCCGGGGACGTCGGACAGCGGGCGGGACGTCGGGCCGGTGTAGTTGGCGCTCGGGCGGACCAGCCTGCCGGTGCGCTTCTGCTCCAGGACGTGCGCGGCCCAGCCGGCCGTGCGGGCGCAGGTGAACATCGAGGTGAACATGTGCGAGGGGACCTCGGCGAAGTCGAGCACCACAGCGGCCCAGTACTCGACGTTGGTGGCGAGCACCCGGTCGGGCTTGCGGGCGTGCAGCTCCTCCAGGGCCGCCTTCTCCAGGGCCGCCGCGACCTCGTAGCGCGGCGCGTCCAGCTCCTTGGCCGTGCGGCGCAGCACCCTGGCGCGCGGGTCCTCCGCGCGGTAGACGCGGTGGCCGAAGCCCATCAGCCGCTGGCCCTTGTCGAGCTCGCTCTGCACGTACTTCTTGGCGTCGCCCATCTGCTCCACACCTTCGATCATGTGGAGCACCCGGGCGGGAGCGCCGCCGTGGAGCGGGCCGGACATGGCGCCGACCGCTCCGGACAGCGCCGCCGCCACGTCGGCGCCGGTGGAGGCGATGACGCGGGCGGTGAACGTGGAAGCGTTCATGCCGTGCTCGGCCGCGGAGGTCCAATAGGCGTCGATGGCCTTGACGTGCTTGGGGTCGGGCTCACCGCGCCAGCGGATCATGAAACGCTCGACGATGGTCCTGGCCTCGTCGACGCGCTGCTCCGGCACCATCGGCAGGCCGAGGCCGCGCGCCGACTGGGCCACGAAGGACAGCGCCATCACAGAGGCGCGGGCGAGCTGGTCACGCGCCTCCTCGTCGGAGATGTCGAGCAGCGGCTTGAAGCCGTAGGCGGGGGCCAGCATGGCCAGCGCGCTCTGCACGTCTACGCGGATGTCGCCGGAGTGAACAGGAATGGGGTAAGGCTCCGCCGGGGGGAGGCCCGGTTGGAACTTGTTGTCGACCAGCAGGCCCCAAACGTGCCCGAAGGGGACACGGCCGACCAGCTCTTCGATGTCGACGCCCCGGTATCGAAGGGCGCCCCCTTCTTTGTCCGGTTCCGCGATCTCCGTCTCGAAAGCTACGACGCCCTCGAGGCCGGGTTTGAAGTCGGACACGTCGGCCGCCTCCCTTTCCTGCCATGTTCCGGCAATTGCTTGATGTCGAGATACCGGCGGGTCAATTTAACCCTCTCCCCTCTCGTGGCCGGTCGCCGGACCCGCCGATAGACCGAAACCGCAGGTAGGGGGCCTAGTATGGGCTTCTCCACCAAGCGCGCAAGAATACCTTCTCGTGGATGCCACCTCGCGACCGCCCTCACTGGCGGGGCTTCGCCGCTCGTACGTGGGCGAACCGCTGCTCGAAACCGCTGTCGCCGCCGATCCCATAGCCCAGTTCACCACGTGGTTCCAGGAGGCCCTCGACGCCGGCCTGCCGGAGCCGAACGCCATGGTGCTCGCCACCGCCTCCGCGGGCGCCCGGCCGAGCGCCAGGACCGTCCTGCTCAAGGAGTACGACCAGCGCGGGTTCGTCTTCTACACCAACTACGAGTCCCGCAAGGGCCGCGACCTGGCCGAGAACCCGTGGGCCTCGCTGCTGTTCCCGTGGCATCCGATCCGCCGCCAGGTGCGCGTGGAGGGCACGGTGACGCGGCTGCCGCAGGAGGAGTCGGCCGCCTACTTCGCCTCCCGGCCGTACGGGTCGCGCATCGGGGCGTGGGCCTCGCGCCAGTCCGCCGTGGTGCGCTCGCGGGAGGACCTGGACGCCCGTTACGAGGAGCTCGCGAGCCGCTGGCCGGAGGATCCGCCGGTGCCCGACTTCTGGGGCGGTTTCCTGGTGACGCCGCGCGAGGTGGAGTTCTGGCAGGGGCGGCTGGACCGGATGCACGACCGGCTCCGGTACCGCCGTAGCCCGGCCGGGTGGGTGCTTGACAGGCTTGCGCCCTAATCTGACCGCTTGTGTCACTCGGGGAGTTCGTCAAACGTCATCTGGTAGACACCCGGCCACTGAAGGTGCCCGCCTACCGGCGGCTCTGGATGGGACAGGCGGTCTCGCACGTCGGGCTCGCGGTCACGGTGGTCGCGGTCAGCCAGCAGGTCTACGAGCTGACGGACTCCTCGTTCTGGGTCGGCATGCTCGGCCTGGCGAACCTGCTCCCGCTGGTGGTGTTCGGGCTGTGGGGCGGGGCCGTGGCCGACGCGGTCGACCGGCGCAAGCTGCTCGTCGCCGGGTCGCTGGTCGCCTGGGCGGGCACCGTACTCCTGCTGGTGCAGTCGATCGTCGGCGTGCCGAGCGTGTACGCGCTGCTCGCCACGGTGGCCTTGAGCGCGGCCGGGTTCGCGGTCAGCTCGTCCACCAGGGGCGCGATCATCCCCAGGCTGCTGCCTCCGGAGCTGGTGCCGTCGGCCAACGCGCTCAACTCGCTCGTCTACAGCCTCGGGGCCGTCGGCGGGCCCATGGTCGGTGGCGTGTTGCTGACGCAGGGCGGGTTCGCGGCCGCGTACGCGGTGGACGCGGTGCTCTTCACGGCCGGTCTGTACGCGGCCTTCCGGCTGCCGTCGCTGGCCCCGCTCGGCGAGGTGTCCAGGCCGGGCTGGCGGTCGGTGGCGGAGGGGCTGAGCTTCATCGTCACCAGCCCGATCCTGCTGATGTCGTTCGCCGTGGACATCATCGCCATGGTGTTCGCGCTGCCCAGGGCGCTCTTCCCGGAGCTGGCCGACCAGCGCTTCGGCGGCTCGCTGATCGCGCTGGCCTGGCTCAACTCCTCGATGGCCATCGGCGCGGTGCTCGGCGGGCTGTTCTCCGGCTGGGTCACCCGCGTCAAGCGCCAGGGGCTGGCGCTCACCTTCGTCATCGCGCTGTGGGGGCTGGCGGTGGCGGCGGCGGGGCTGGCCGACCAGCTCTGGCTCGTCCTGGTGTTCATGGCCGTCGGGGGAGCGGCCGACGTGGTGTCGTCGGTGTGGCGGCAGTCGATCCTGCAGCTCTACGCGCCTGACGAGATGCGCGGGCGGCTGCAGGGCGTCTTCATGGTGGTGGTCGCGGGCGGGCCGCGGCTGGGCGACGTGCGCGCCGGGGCCACCGCGACCGCGTTCGGGCTGACGACGGCCTGGGTCGGCGGCGGGCTCGCGTGCGCCGCCGCGGTGCTGGTCGTCGGGCTGTCGGTGGCGAGCTTCAGGAACTACCGGTCACGCTGACCGTACGTCCGGGGTCAGCGGGTGTGCCCGGCCGTTCCGGCGGCGACGCGCAGGTCCGCCAGGAAGCCCGCGTACGCCGCGTCACGGTCGGGGGCGCGCAGCACCGCCGACGGATGGATGGTGGCGACCGCGAGCGCGTCGCCCATCGGCACCGGCTCGCCGCGCTGCCTGGTCACCCGGAACGTCCTCCCGAGCAGCGACCGCGCGGCCGTGGCGCCCATCACCACGACCACCCCGGGACGCACCGCGGCCAGCTCGGCGTCCAGCCACGGCCGGCAGGCCTCGATCTCGGCCGCCGTCGGCTTCTGGTGGATCCGCCGCTTGCCGCGTTCGGTGAAGGAGAAGTGTTTGACCGCGTTCGTGACGTACACCTCGTCGCGGTCGATCCCCGCCTCGTCCAGGCCGCGGTCCAGGATGCGCCCGGCGGGGCCGACGAACGGGTGGCCCTGCCGGTCCTCCTGGTCGCCCGGTTGCTCGCCGACGAGCATGTAGCGGGCGCGTCCCGGCCCCTCGCCGAACACCGTCTGGGTGGCGTTCCTGAACAGATCGCATCCTTCACAGCCGGCCGCCGCGCTACGCAACGATCCCAGATCGTGACTCTCGGGAAGGAAGCGGGCTGCGGAATTGTTGACGTTGGTTGTCATCGCCGGTCGTTCTCCCCATAGGCTTCGAGCCTGATCCTGTGCCCGAAGCGGAAGGGCTCAGTCCCGAGACGACCGGCTAGCATGGCATGAGGGAGGAGCCTTGACCGCACACGGCCTGATCGACACCACGGAGATGTATCTCCGGACGATTTACGAGCTCGAGGAGGAGGGCATCATCCCCCTCCGCGCCCGCATCGCCGAGCGCCTGCAGCAGAGCGGCCCGACCGTGAGCCAGACCGTCGGCCGCATGGAGCGCGACGGTCTCGTCCGCGTCGAGGGCGACCGCCACCTGGCGATGACCGACCTGGGCCGCGCCCTCGCCACGCGGGTGATGCGCAAGCACCGCCTCGCCGAGTGCCTGCTGATCGACGTGATCGGCATGCCCTGGGAGGAGGTGCACATCGAGGCCTGCCGCTGGGAGCACGTGATGTCCGAGTCGGTGGAGCAGCGCCTGGTCAAGCTGCTGGGCAACCCCACCTTCTGCCCCCACGGCAACCCCATTCCCGGCCTGGCCGAGCTGGGTGCCGAGGAGGCCGCCGACGCGACCGAGTCCCAGCTGACCCCCATGACCGAACTCGCCGGTTCACAGGGGGTGTCCGTGACCGTGCGCCGAATTAGCGAACAAGTGCAAAGCGATCCCGCTCTCATGCTTAAACTCAAGCAAGTTGGGATACAACCCGGACGCGAGGTGACGCTCGCGGCGAGCGACGACGGTGTGCGGGTGACAGGTGACGGTGACGCGAACGACTCTCTCGCGGAGATCCCGCGTGATGTGGCGGTGCACGTCTTCGTGTCCAGACGCTGATCCCATCCGGGAGATCCTCCACTCCCCCCCGGCCAACACTGTTGCAGGAGCGCCCGTGGTCTTTTCCCGCACGCTTCCCCGAGGAGTGGTCTCCGGATGACACGCTGGGGGGATCTGTCTCACGACGCGGCTGATCGCCTTGCCGCCGAGTCCGTTCTCGACCATGCCGACATGGCCGTGGTGGTGACGGACCGGTTCAGCAATCTCCTCTACTGGAACCCCTTCGCCGAGAAGCTGTTCGGCCGGCCCGGCAAGTCGGCGCGCGACGCCTCCGTGCTGTCGTTCGGCATCATGGAGAAGGACCACCCGCAGGCGATCGAGCTGGCCAAACACGTGCTCAAGGGCAACGTCTGGGAGGGCACGTTCGACGTGCGCCGCGGCGACGGCGCCATCCTCTACGTCCGCGCCCAGGCCGTGCCGCTGCGCCACCCGTCGGGCTCGGTGACCGGCGTCGTCATCACCGCCCGCGAGGCGCTCCGCAGCAACGAGCGCGAGAAGGACCGCTTCGGCCTGCTGGAACGCATCGGCGAGCGGCTGGCCGGCTCGCTGTACGTCGAGGAGACGCTCAAGCGGGTGGCCGAGATGCTCGTCCCGCAGTTCGCCGACCACTGCTTCATCGAGCTGATGGAGGGCGACCGGCTGGTGCGCCGGATCTCTCAGCACGTGCAGGGCTGGGAGCCGCCGGCCGGCACGTGGAAGCCCGTCGGCGCGGAGATCCGCTACCCCGCCGGCCACTACGCCGACGCCGCGCTGCGCCGCCAGGAGACCATCCTGGTCGACGACTTCTCCGGCAACAGCTTTCCGTCCCCGAGCGAGGGCAGCGCGCGGCTGTGCGGCGAGATCGGCATGACCTCCGCGATCGTCGCGCCGCTGACCGTGCGCGGCGAGACGCTGGGCCTGATGTACCTCGGGCTGTCCAACCTCACCGACCGCCGCAGCCCTCACTACGACGCCTTCGACCGCGACTTCGTCGGCGCCATCGCGACCCGCGTGGCGGTCGCCATCGACAACGCGCTGCTGTTCGAGGAGGAGCGCCACACCGCCGAGTCGTTCCAGAAGCACCTGCTGCCGCGGGCGCTGCCGCAGCTCGACGGGCTCCAGATCGCGGTCCGCTACTACCCCGCCGCGCCGCTCGCCTCCCACGGTCAGGGCATCCAGACCCAGGTGGGGGGCGACTGGTACGACGTGATCCCGCTCTCGGCCGGCCGGGTCGGCATCGTGATCGGCGACGTCGAGGGCCGGGGCGCCAAGGCCGCGGCCATCATGGGCCAGCTGCGCGCCGCGCTGCGGGCCTTCGCCCAGGACGACAAGTCGCCCGCCGACATCCTGGCCAGGCTCGACGAGTGGACCCGCATCATCGCCACCCCGGAGAAGGACGACTCCGGCGCCGACATCAGCATCCCGCCCATCGTCACCTGCCAGTACCTCGTCTACGACGCCTGGTCGCGCCAGCTGTCGTTCGCCAACGCCGGCCACGCGCCGCCGCTGCTGCTGAGCGACGGCGAGTGCGTCGAGCTCGACATAGAGGAGGTCGGCCAGCCGCTGGGGGTGCGCGCCAAGGGCCTGCACGCCGACCTGGTCTACAAGGAAGAGACCCGCACGCTCCCGCCCGGCGCCGCGCTGCTGCTCTACACCGACGGACTGGTCGACCGCCGCCCCACCCGCACCGGTCCGGCGCAGGACGAGGAGGAGACGCTCGGCCTGCTCTGCGAGAAGCTCGCCACGATGACCAAGGCCGAGGTCGAACGCATCGCCGAGGCCGCCACGGTCGCCGTGCCCGGTGAGATCGACGACGACATGGCCATCCTGGTCATCCGCTCCAGCGACGAGGACCTCGACGTCGAGGAGCGCACGTTCCCGGCCCAGCCGATCATGGTGGGGGAGGCGCGGCGGATGGCCTCCGACGCCTTCGCCGACTGGAACGTCCCCGAGGAGCGGGCCGAGCTGGCCTGCCTGCTGGTCTCGGAGGTCGTCACCAACGTCGTGCTGCACGCCTCGACCGCCACCGTGCCGCGCAGGGAGCTGGTCGTCGACGGGCCGCCGCTGCCCTTCGAGGAGTCGTGGGACGTGCCCGGCTTCGACAGCTTCGACGACGATGTGGTCGGCGACAAGGAGTTCACGCTCCGGCTGCGCCGCGGCGACGAGTCCGTCTGGGTCGAGGTCTTCGACCAGGACCTGCGGCTGCCGCGCATCCGCAGCGCGGGCGAGAACGACGAGGGCGGCCGCGGCCTCTACCTCGTCGACCAGTTGGCCAAGCGCTGGGGCTCGCGTCCTACCAGGGAAGGCAAAGCGGTCTGGTTCGAGATTCCCACCAGGGGCCGGTGAGTGGTTCACTGCCTGCATGGAGCTGGCCTTCGAACGCCGCGGCACGGGCGAGCCGCTGATCCTCGTCCACGGCATCGGTCACCACTGGCAGGGATGGCTTCCGGTGATGGACCGGCTGGCCGCCTCGCGCGACGTGATCGCCGTCGACCTGCCCGGGTTCGGGCGCTCGCCCGGACTGCCTGACGGCGTCCCGTACACCCCGGAGTCGCTGGCCGACGCGGTCGAGTCGTTCTGCGCGCTGCTGGGCGTCCGCGAGCCGCACGTCGCGGGCAACTCGCTCGGCGGCTACCTGGCGCTGGAGCTGGCCTCGCGCGGCACCGTGCGCACGGCGACGGCGCTCTCGCCCGCCGGGTTCTGGTCCCGCTCGGAGCTGCTCTACTGCCAGGCGGTGCTCAGGGCGACCCGGAAGACGGCGCGCTCGCTGCCGCCCGAGCAGGCCGCCGAACTGGCGGAGAACCCCGTCGGCCGGGCGCTGTCGGTCGGCCTGATGGTCGCGCACCCGTCGCGGATGACGCCGACCGCGCTGCTCGCCGCCACCCAGGCGCTCGCCTCGGCGAGCGGGTTCGACCAGACGCTGGAGTCGTTCACGAACGTGATGCCGCCCGCGCCGCCCAAGTCGCCGATCACCATCGCCTGGGGCGAGCACGACCGGCTGCTGCCGCGCCGCCAGGCCGTGCGCGCCGCCAAGTGGTCGGGCCAGCGGGTCAAGCTGCTCAAGGGCTGCGGCCACCTGCCGATGACCGACGACCCGGCGCTGGTGACGCGGGTGCTGCTGGAGGGCAGCGGCGGTTAGCGCATCGTCTGCCCCCACAGCAGCAGCATGACGATGATGAAGACGATCACCACTCCGGCGTAGCCGACGGGTCCGAGCCGGATCGCCCGGCGCACCCGGTTGAGGCCCCAGGCGAACAACAGGGCCAGGAAGACCAGGAGGATCAGGCCGCTGTCCATGCAGTCCAGTATGCGCCGCCGGCCCGGGTTCCGCGCGGGTCAGAAGCCGAAGGACCGGCCGATGATCTCCTTCATGATCTCGGTGGTGCCGCCGTAGATGGTCTGCACCCGGCTGTCCAGCCAGGCCTTGGCCACCGGATACTCCATCATGTAGCCGTAGCCGCCGTGCAGCTGGAGACACCGGTCGATGACCTTGGTCTGCAGCTCGGTCGTCCACCACTTGGCCTTGGCCGCGTCGACCGCGGTGAGCGTGCCGGCGTTGAGCGCCAGGACGCACTTGTCCACGTAGTGGCGGGCGATCTCCGTCTCGGTGGCCAGCTCGGCCAGGACGAACCGGGTGTTCTGGAACGAGCCGAGGTTGCGGCCGAACGCCTGGCGGTTCTTGCAGTACTCGATCGTCGCGGCCAGCACCGTCTCCGCCGCCGCCACGGCCGCCACCGCGATCGACATCCGCTCCTGCGGCAGGTTGTTCATCAGCTGGAAGAAGCCCTGGCCGTCCTCGGGGCCCAGGCGGTTGGCGACCGGCACCCGCACGTTCTCGAAGAACAGCTCGGCGGTGTCCTGCGCCTTCATGCCGATCTTGTCGAGGTTGCGGCCCCGGCCGAAGCCCTCCATGCCCCGCTCCACCACCAGCAGCGTCACGCCCCTGGCCCCGGCCGACGGGTCGGTCTTGGCGACCACCACCACGAGGTCGGCGTTGATGCCGTTGGTGATGAACGTCTTCTGCCCGTTCACCACGTAGTGATCGCCCTCGCGGACCGCGGTCGTCCTGATGCCCTGCAGGTCGCTGCCCGCGCCCGGCTCGGTCATCGCGATCGCGGTGATCAGCTCCCCGCTGACGAACCCGGGCAGCCAGCGCTGCTTCTGCCCGTCATCGGTCAGATCCACCAGGTACGGGGCCATGACGTCGTTGTGCAGCGAGAAGCCCAGGCCGGAGGCACCCTTCCCGATGAGCTCCTCGACGATGACCGCGTTGTAGCGGAAGTCCTTGATGCCGGCGCCGCCGTGCTCCTCCGGCACCGAGAACCCGAACATGCCGACCTCTCCGGCCTTCTTCCAGACGTCCCGCGGCACGATGCCGTCCTTCTCCCACTGGTCGTGGTGAGGGGCGACCTCGCGGGTCATGAACTCGCGCACGGTCTCCCGGAAGAGCAGGTGTTCCTCGTCGAAGAGGTCTCGCTCCATGACGCCTCCTAGGTGGGTTCTCCGGACACCAGAATACGATTCTGGAGACCTGGACACGGGTTCATCACAAGTGCAATGAGATGCACCTGTTGTCTGGGTTGCCGCCCCTAAGATCTAGCTTCGGTTTCGTGTGTGCGTGATCGGAGAACGCCGTGAGTCGGTGGCGTAGGGCATGGATAGCCGCATCAGTCGGCTTAACGGCTTCGGCCGGGCTGCTGACGATGCCCGCGGAGGCGCAGACCTTCAATCTGGTCGTCGACTACAGCTGTACCGGAGGGGTTGCCGGGAACAAGCCGGTGACGCTTACGGCACGGGTGCAGATCCCGACCAGTGCGCAGACGGGCAGCATGCTCTCGCTCGGCTGGACGGTCGAGTACACGGGCACCAACCGCTTCAAGTCGCCCGACTATTTCCCGGCAGGCGCCCGGGTCTCGCTCGTCGGCAACGTCAAGCTGGAAGGCGCCTGGAACGGCGTGCTCCAGCCGCGCGGGGTCGAGGAGCAGGGCGACCTTCAGCCCAACCAACGGCTCGAAGCGCCCGAGGGCATGTCTTCCGAGGCGCACATGACCGAGGAAGGCGTGATCAGGCTCACGCCGCAGAATCTCACCGTGGATTTCGTACCGCCCGAGGGCGAGAAGATCGTCAACAACGACGAGCCGGGCCGGATCACGTACAAGGGGGGCTGGTACCACCAGTTCACCGAACCCAAGTACGGCGATTACCAGCGTGACCTGCACACGACCGCGAACCGCACCGACGAGGCCGTCATCAAGTTCCACGGCACCGGGTTCGAGGTCATCGGCCGCCGGATGCCGGACGTCGGCCGGATCCGCGTCATCATCGACGATGACGCTTCAGCGATCGTGGACACGTCGAGGACCGAGACCGGCGAACCGACGAACGTCATTCAGGGCAACTCCGTCCTGTGGCGGCGCGACGATCTTCCGTACGGGGCGCACACCCTGCGGGTCCGGGCCCTCGACGACGGCAAGGACGTGCACCTCGACGCGTTCAAGCTGCTCACTGCGGATCTGATCAACCCGCCGACGCTGCACCGGTCGACCTGCACGATCACCAACAACCCGGGCACCGTAGAGATCAACGTCGGCGGCAACTCCTCCCCGCCGCCCACCGAAGACCCGACAGATCCTCCGACCGAGGACCCGACGGACGACCCCACGGACACCACGAGTCCGACCACCACTCCCACCACGACCCCCAGCACCACGCCGCCCGGTCAT
This sequence comes from Nonomuraea harbinensis, assembly GCF_019396385.1. Taxonomy (GTDB): domain Bacteria; phylum Actinomycetota; class Actinomycetes; order Streptosporangiales; family Streptosporangiaceae; genus Nonomuraea; species Nonomuraea ferruginea. The sequence goes on from NZ_JAHKRN010000021.1 coordinate 138,029, forward strand.
CACGACCTGCCGAACGACGGCGGGCGTCACGTGAGCGTGGTGGTGCCGGGAAGCACCACCACGCCGACGCCGTCCGCCAACCCCACCGTCACGAACTACAAGGCGCAGGTCGTCGCGACTCCCACCGGCGGTGTGGACACGGGTGAGGCTCCGGAACGGGAGGCCGGCTCGCAAGCACTGCTGCTGAGCGGGAGCCTGCTGTTGATGGGCAGCGTCACCGGTGGCCTGCTGATGCGGCGCCGCCGGGCCGAGCATGCCGGAGGGATGGACCGATGACCCAGCCGCAGAAGTCCCCGACGAGCCGGGCGATGCCCGCGCTGCTGATCGCCGGTTCGCTCGGCGGCGTGGGCGTCATCATGGTCGGCCTGCTGTCGTTCATCCCGCCGGTGGACGACGGCTCGGGGTCGGTCCCGCTGGCGCAGGGCGAGCCCACGCCGGTGCAGTTCCAGAACGCGGGCGCCTTCCAGCTCGCGCCCACCGTCGGCCCCGGCGGCGACAACGTGCCGCTCACCCCGGCCCGCCTGGAGGCGCCGCCGCCCCTGGCCGCCGTGCCGACTGTGGCGGCGATCCCGCCGGTCAAGTCGAAGAAAGCCAAGGCCAAGACCCGGCCGACCCGGATCCGCATCCCCAAGATCAAGGTCAGCTCCCGGATCAACCCGGTCAAGCTGACCAAGACCGGCGCCCTCGGCACCCCGCCGCTCAGCAAGCCCAACGTGACGGGCTGGTACAACAAGAGCCCGCTCCCGGGCGAGCTGGGGCCCTCGATCATCAACGGCCATGTCAGCACCAAGAAGGGCGCGGCCGTCTTCAAGCGTCTCAACGAGCTGGCCAAGGGCGACCACATCTACGTGTACCGCTCGGACGGCAAGGTCGCCCGCTACACCGTGAGCGGGATCGAGCAGGTCAGCAAGAAGACGTTCCCGACGAACCGGGTGTACGGCAACACCAACGACGCCCAGCTCCGGCTCATCACGTGTGGCGGAGTCTTCAACCAGAAGGCGCACAGCTACACCGACAACATCGTGGTGTACGCGACGTTGTCGAAGAAGAAGGGCTGACGGTCTGGTTTTGGTTGTTTACAGAAGCCTGACAGGATGAGTCCGTATGCTCTTCCCCAACTGTGACCGATGAGACCACGCTGTATTGGAGAAGGACAGTGCTGACGTCCCAGGCGAGGCGCCGCCTCGTCCAGAAGACCTCCTCGGCCTTAGGGCTGGTGGGCACATTCGTCCTTCTTGCCGGCTCGCTGGTCGTCAACGCCGCCCCCGCGAGCGCGGCGGCCCTGGTGGTCGAGAAAGACATCATCTTCACCTGCACCGGCGAACGTTTCACCAACACCTCGATCACGGTCAAGTTCAGCGCCCCTGATTCGGTGCCTGCGGGCTCGCCCTTCAACCTGACTTTGGGCATCCCTGCTCTAACTCTCGGACAGGCTGTGACGACGGCGACGACCGTTTCGGTCAACGCCCAGATGACGGTGACCGGCGGCACGGTCACGCCGGGCGTTAAGCCAGGGGCTCAGGTTCCCGTGAACACCACGGCGATTCCGGCAGGCAACGTGACGTACCCCGTCGCGGTGACCGCGGGCGCGACCGGCAAGGTAACCATCAAGCCCACGACCTTGACCCTCGGTCTTACTTCGCCGGCAACGCCCGTGGAGACCTGCACTCCCTCCACCGCCACCGATGTCCTCGAAGTCCCGATCGGCACGGGTGGCGGCGGCAACACCGACGAGATCGTCAGCTACACGTGCACGGCCGGCACCGAGACGCCCGCCACCGTCGACATCAAGATCACGCCGACCATGCCGACGGGCGCCAAGGCCAACCAGGACGCCTCCATCACCTGGGCGGCAGCCGTCCAGACGACCGGTGACGAGCTGAAGGTGCCGACGACCGGGTTCCCGACCGGCAGCAAGTACTTCGCCACGGTCAAGGCCAGCGGCGCCGGAGCGCCCGCCACGGCGACGGGCGAGGCGGCCATCACCGGGACGGCTGGGCAGAGCCTGACGACCCTGCCCAACGTGACGATCAAGGTGAGGCCCACGACCACCGGCACCGTCACCATCACCCCAGGCGACCTGGCCTTCGGTACGAGCGCGACCGCGGCGACCCTCAAGTGCACGGCTCCCACGACCGGCCTGCCCACCTTCACGTTCCAGGTCGCCGCGGCCACGTCCACGCCGACCGACGATCCCACCGGCACGTCGACCCCGACTCCGACCCCCACCAAGACGACCACGGTGATCGTCACCGAGACCCCCACCACCCGGACCACCAGCCCGACGGCGCGCTCGTCCAAGACGCCGAAGGACGGGGTCGCCACCGGGGCCGGTGGTGACGCCGGGCCCGACGGGCGGATGTTCGTCCTCGCCGGATCCATGCTGATCCTGGCCGCCGGTGGTGGCGGGCTGCTGATGCGCCGCCGCGCCGCCAGGGGGTGATCGGCCGTGGTCAACCAGTATCCGTACGGCTCACCCGTACCGCCGCCCCCGCAGCCCGACGACGGCGGGAGGGTGCTGCGCACGACGCTGCTGGTCGCGGCGATCGCGGGGGTGGTGACCGTGGTCGCGGGGATGCTGATCGTGCTGGGCGCGCCCGAGGAGTACGGGCTGGCGAGCGATCGTGACTCGCTGGCCCTGACCGCGCAGCCCGAGGGGAAGGCGGGGCAGCCGGAGCAGGCGATGTTCCAGGCCGCCCCGGATGTGCCGCCGCCGCTGCCGCAGATCCAGCCTGCCCCGGCGATGCTGCCGTCGAGCCCGGTGCGGCTGAAGGTCAAGCGGCTGGGCATCGACGCGCCGATCAAGTCGGTGGGCCTGGCCAAGGACGGCACGATCCAGGTGCCGCCGTCGGACAACCCCAACCTGGTCGGCTGGTACCGGAACATGTCGACCCCGGGCGAGGCCGGCCCGGCGGTGGTGCTGGGCCACAAGGACACCCGGACGCGCAGCGCCGTGTTCGCCCGCCTGCCCGAGATCCGCAACGGCGACCAGATCGAGGTCAAGCGGCAGGACGGCGTCACGGCCGTGTTCACGGTCGGCGGCGTCGAGCAGGCGGACAAGAAGACGTTCCCGACGCAGCGGGTCTACGGCCCGCAGCAGAACGCCCAGCTCCACCTGATCACCTGCGGTGGCGTCTACAACCGCAACACCGGCCACTACACCGACAACGTCATCGTGTACGCGACGATGACGAGCTCCTATCGAAGCTGATCGCGGAGGCGCGCAATGGGCTGGATGGCGAAGCGGAGACTGCGTACTGGCCCCACGGCGGCTCTGCCCGCCAGGCCGGACCGGTCGGAGCTGCTGCGGCTGGTGCGGCTGGCCGACCCGGGCGCGCGGGAGGACGGCGACGACGTCGTCGCCGTGGACGTCCGGGTGCACGCGCCGGTCGAGGCCGATCCCGGCCTGGTCGGCGGTGAGCTGGAGCAGGTGTGGGCGTGCCGGGTGACCGCGGAGGGCCCGCTGCCCGTCGACTACTTCGACCGCTTCCTGGCGGAGGGGCTGGCGTTCCGGCTGGGCGGGCTCGCCGTCTGCCGGGGCGAGGTCACCGATCCCGCCGACGAGAGCCTGCCGGGCGGGCCCGCGGTCATCCTGCCGGTCAGGCCCGCCGCCGAGGAGCTGATGGAGCTGCTGGAGGGTGAGGTCGAGCAGGAGGAGGAGTTCGTTTTCACCGCCGGCGGCGTACGGGTCCTGGTCGTGCCGGAGAAGGGCCAGCCGCCCGCGGCCCAGGAGCTGCTGCCGTTCGCGGCCGAGCTGACCGCCCTCGAACTGCGCGGCGACGACCAGGCGAAGCTGGCCACGCTGGCGCTGTCGCTGTCGGACGCGCTGAACGGGCTGGTCGTGGACCGGTGGCGGTTCCGCGTCGACCGGGCGGAGGATCTTCTGCCGCCTGCGTCATAGGCACCCGATCATAGTTCTGCTGTACTCTCGGGGAGAGAACCGAATATTGCTCGGTTTACAGGAGGAACAGTGGCAGAGGCGTACATCGTCGGGGCCGTCCGGACCCCGGTCGGAAAGAAGAAGGGCGGCCTGTCCACCGTCCACCCCACCGATCTTGCCGCGCACACGCTCAAGGCACTGATCGACCGCACCGGTGTAGACCCCGCGGCGGTGGAGGACGTGATCATGGGGTGCGTCATGCAGTTCGGCCCCCAGTCCCTGGACATCGCCCGTAACGCCTGGCTGTCGGCCGGCCTGCCGGAGACCACTCCCGGCGTCACCATCGACCGCCAGTGCGGCTCCTCCCAGCAGTCGATCCACTTCGCCGCGCAGGGCGTCATGTCCGGCACCCAGGACCTGGTCGTGGCGGCCGGCGTGGAGTCGATGAGCATCGTGCCGATGGGCTCGCCGGTCTCCGCCGCGCTGGAGAAGGGCCTGCCGTTCCCGTTCGGCGAGACCTGGGTCGAGCGCTACGGCAAGCAGGAGATCTCCCAGTTCCGCGGCGCGGAGCTGATGTGCGAGAAGTGGGGCCTGGAGCGCGCGGAGCTGGAGCGCTTCGCCCTGGAGTCGCACCAGCGGGCGGCCAAGGCCATCGCCAACGGCTACTTCAAGGAGCAGATCGCGCCGATCAACGGCGTCGAGGACGACGAGGGCCCGCGCGCCGACACCACGCTGGAGAAGATGGGGTCGCTGAAGACGCTGAAGGAGGGCGGCCAGATCACCGCCGCCACCTCCTCGCAGATCTCCGACGGCTCCGGCGCCGTGCTGATCGCCTCCGAGCAGGCCGTCAGGGACCACAACCTGACCCCGCGCGCCCGCATCACCCAGCTCACGGTCGTGGGCGACGACCCGGTCTACATGCTGACCGCGCCGATCCCCGCCACGCAGAAGGCGCTGGGCAAGGCCGGGCTGTCGATCGACGACATCGACGTGGTGGAGATCAACGAGGCGTTCGCGCCGGTGCCGCTCGCCTGGATCAAGGAGCTCGGCGCCGACCCGGCCAAGGTCAACCCCAACGGCGGCGCCATCGCCCTGGGCCACCCGCTGGGCGCCACGGGCTCGATCCTCATGACGAAGCTGCTGAACGAGCTGGAGCGCACCGGTGGCAGGTACGGCCTGCAGACGATGTGCGAGGGCGGCGGCCAGGCCAACGTCACCATCATCGAGCGCCTCTGAGGCCCGTCGGGGCAGGCGGCGGGGACCTTGGCGGGCGACCCCGCCCCCGGCCCTGACGCGAACGGCGCCCCGCCCCCCGCGAAGGGGGGCGGGGCG
>NZ_JAHKRN010000136.1 GCF_019396385.1 Nonomuraea harbinensis
GGGATTTCCCGAATATCGCGCACGCTGTCACCGTGCCGACCGACTTTTCCAGGGCCGGGAAATAGGCGTCCAGGACCCGGTTCAGTTCGTGTCGGAGTCCGCGCTGCTTGAGATGTCCTGAAGCAGCGCGAATGCTTTTCCCGCGATGTCCAGCGCGGTTTTGGTCTTGCCCAGCTCACCGGCCAGTTTCTCGTTGCGGGACTCGAGCTTGGCGGTGTCGGCCTTGAGTTTCTTGTTCTCGGCCCGCAGCCGGGCCAGTTCTTCTGACTCGGCGCTCTTGTGCGGCCGGCCGGACGTGGCCGGGAGCGTTCCACTCTCGGCTTGCTTTCTCCAGTGCACGATATGAGAGTGATACAGCCGTTCCTTGCGCAGCAGCGCGCCCCGCTCCGGGCTGCCTTCGGGCAGCGCGTCGAAGGCGGCCAGGATCCGTGCCTTGTAAGCCTTGGTGAACGTCCGCCGCTTGGGCCGGGCCGGCTGCTCATCGGTCACCCGACCATCCTGCCCCGTCATGGCGGCCTGGTCGGCGAGGGTCATCGTCACTGTCTCGATCGTCCTGTCTCGCCCTGCTTTACATCAAAAGGACTCATCTGTCCCATGTACCACAGCAGTCTGACAGAGAGGG
>NZ_JAHKRN010000022.1 GCF_019396385.1 Nonomuraea harbinensis
GTCCTGATCCCCGCCCCCCCGCCCGCGCGGGCGGACACCGGGCCGATCCTGTTCGTGCACGGCTACGGCGGCAACGGCAGCCGCTGGAGCACGATGATCGACCGCTTCGAGGCGGACGGGTGGCCCGCCGACCGGCTGTTCACCATCGACTACGACAGCACCAAGTCCAACGTCGACATCGCCGCCGACATCCGGGCCAGGGTCGACGCCATCCGATCTTCCACGGGCGCGGCGAAGGTGACGATCGTCGCGATGTCGATGGGCTCGCTGAACAGCCGCCACTATCTCAAGTTCCTCGGCGGCACGGCGGCCGTCAGCACCTGGGTCTCCCTGGCGGGCCCCAACCACGGCACGACCGCGACCCGCCTCTGCTCGGAGGAGCGGCTCACCTGCCAGGAGATGCGGATCGGCTCGCCGTTCCTGACCGAGCTCAACAGCGGTGACGAGACCCCGGGCGACGTCGCGTACGGCACGTTCTGGTCCGACTGCGACACGGTGGTCAACCCCGACTCGAGCGTGTCCCTCGCCGGGGCCGTCAACACGTACGCCGGATGCCTGTCGCACGCCGCGTTCCTGACCGACGCCTCCGTCTACGCGAAGGTGCGCGACTTTGTGTCCTGACCGGCCGGTGTGTCATGCGTGACGACGTCCGCCCCGTGCCGCGGCGCCGCTGGGGGGCGCCTCCTCCCGGCGGCATCCGCGCCGGTGACCCGGCCCCCTACGGCTGGGCGCCGCTCGTCATCCTGTTCCTGGTCGGCCTGGTGGACCGGGTCGAGGCCGGCCTGCTCAGCGGCCTCCTCCCGCTGATCCAGGCCGAGTGGGGCATCGGCGACACCGTCGCCGGAGCGATCCCGACCGGCTCGGCGATCGCGGCGGCGGCGGTCGCCATCCCCGCCGGATACCTCGCCGACCGTTTCAGCCGGACCCGCGTCATCACCGTCATGGTCTTCCTCTGGGCCGTGGCCACCACGGGCAGCGGCCTCGCCCCGGGATTCGCCGTCTTCTTCCTTACCCGCATGGCCCTGGCCGCGGCCGAGCACGTCGACAACCCGGCGACCGGCAGCCTGCTGGCCGACTACTACCCGCCGATCAGCCGGGCCAGGGCGTTCGGCTGGACGCGGATGTCGGCGCACCTGGGCGGGATCGGCACGGTGCTGGGCGCGGTGCTGGGGCAGGCGTTCGGCTGGCGGGCGGCGTTCCTGCTGATGGCGATCCCCGGCCTGCTGACCGCCCTGATCTGCCTGCGGCTCCGCGAGCCGGCCCGCGGCCTCCTCGACCAGGTCACCGCCGGGGCCGCCGCACCCCCCGCGGACGGCGCCGGGTCGCGCCGGGCGACGCCGCCGCGGCTCGGGCGGCAGGTGCGGGACGTGCTCGCCGTACGCACGCTGGTCATCGTCACCGTCGGCCTGGCCACGCTGGGCATGGGCGTCGCCGGGCTCTTCTACTGGATGCCCACGCTGATCGGCCGCACCTTCGCCCTGTCCCCCGGGCAGGCCGGAGCGCTGGGCGGCCTGGTCACCGTCATCGGAGTGGTCACCGGCACCCTCGTCGGGGCGTGGCTGGGCCGCCGCGCGCACGTCACCCGCAAGGGCGGCCGGGTGCTCGTCGGCGGCTGCGGCGTCGTCGCCGGCGCGGTCGTCATGGCCGTCGCGCTGCTCGCCGCCCCCCGCGCCCTGATGCCGTTCGCCCTGCTGACGGCCGCCGCGGTCATCCTGATGTCGATGGCCACCCCGAACCTGACCGCGTCACTCGCCGACGTGATCGGAGCCTCCTCCCGAGGCATCGCCTTCGCCCTCGCCCAGCTCGTCGCCGGGGGCGCCATCGCCGTCGGACCGCTGATCGTGGGCATCCTCTCCGACCGGACCGGCTCCCTCACCAGCGCCCTGCTCGTCATGACCCTGCCCGTACTGGCCGGAGGGCTGCTCACCGTGACGGCGCGCGGCCCGTACGAGCGTGACGCCGCCCGCGTCCTGACCTCCGCCCACGACACGCCACCGACCAGCGGGGCCTGACGAGGAGCACGGACGCGGGCCGGCTGCCGTCGCGGCCTGCTCCGAACGATGGGATGTCGATCCGGCGCCGGTTGGCGAGATCGTCTGGTTCGTTTGCCAGGGGCGGCAGGCCCCATGAACGAGTCGTCGGCGTCAGAGAGGGCTTGTCCCCGGTGCGACACCCAAGAAGGTGGCAGGCTGTGACCATGCGAACGCGCGGAGCGAAATACTTCAACACCACCGGTCCCTGCGACCCGCGGCTCCACTACATGCTGCCCCCCATACCCCGGCTTCCCGAAGCGCGGACGCTCATCGAGATGGACCGCTACTTCGTCCTGCACGCCCCCCGGCAGACCGGGAAAACCACCGTCCTGGACGCTCTGGCCTCCGGCCTGACCGCCGAAGGCGGCACCGCCGCCCTCATGTTCTCCTGCGAACGCGCCAAGGCGGCGGGCGACGACTACGGCGCCGCCGAGTCGCTTCTGCTGGATTCCCTCCGCGAGTCCGCCGAGCTGTCGGGCTGGCCGAAGAAGCTGCTACCGCCACCTTCCCGGCCGCGGGTCACGCCCGGTAGCCGGTTCGGTGCGGCGCTGCGGGAGTGGTGCCGACGCTGCCCGCGCCGGGTCGTGCTGTTCCTCGACGAGATCGACGCCTTGCAGGGCAACAGCCTGGTCAGCGTCCTCGGCCAGCTCCGCGACGGGCACAACAAGCGATCGAAAGGCTATCCGTTCCCCGCGTCGGTGGTGCTGTGCGGGTTGCGCGACCTGCGTGACTACAAGGTAGCCGCCGGCGGCGCCCCTGAGCGGTTCAATGCGGCCAGCCCGTTCAACATCCTCGCCGACTCACTGCGCCTGGGCGACTTCACCGCCGACGACATCGCCGAACTGTACGACCGACACACCCAGGCGACCGGCCAGGAGTTCACCAAGGACGCGGTGGACCGCGCCTTCGAGCTCACCCAGGGACAACCCTGGCTGGTCAACGCCCTCGCCTACGAGATCACCTTCCAGATGAGAGTGACCGGCACCATCACCTGCGAGCGAATCGAGGAGGCCAAGGAGCGGCTCATCCGCAAGCGCGCCACCCACCTGGACTCCCTGGCGGCTCGGCTGTACGAACCAAGGGTCAAGCGGGTGATGGAGCCGATCGTGGCCGGCGGCCCCTACACCGACCGCGGCAACTCCGAGGACCTGTCCTACGCCCGCGATCTGGGCCTGATCACCCAGCAACCTCCGCCCCAGGTGGCCAACCCGATCTACCGGGAGGTCATCCTGCGCGTGCTGGGCGACCTCACGGAGCAGAACGTCCACGCCGATCCGCACAGCTTCGTGCTCCCCGACGGCCGGTTCGACCTGCCCCGCCTGCTGGAGGAGTTCGTCGTGTTCTGGCGCGAGCACGGCGAAGTCCTCATCCAGCAGGAGGGCTACCACGAGGCGGCGTGCCAGATCATCCTCATGGCCTTCCTGCACCGCCTCGTCAACGGCGGCGGCCACCTCGACCGCGAATACGCCGCCGGCCGCAAACGCATGGACGTCTACATCCGCTGGCCGTACACCAGCCCGGACGGCGAACGGCTGACGCAGCGCGAGGCCATGGAACTGAAGGTGTGGCGACCCGGCGCGGACGACCCGGAGCCTGCGGGCCTGGCCCAGCTCGACCGCTACCTCGACCGCCTGACCCTCACCACCGGCGTCCTGGTCATCTTCGACCGCCGCCCCCAAGCCCCGCCCTGGAAGGAGCGCGGCAGCTTCGACCAGGCGACCACACCGTCCGGCCGCCAGGTCACTCTCCTGCGGGTGTAAGGGTGTCCCGGGGCGGTGAACGTCCTGTCATGCAGCCCCGACGGAGGCCGGGGACGACTACGGCGCGTCCCCGGCATGCTCGTCCGACGCGGTCACCATGGCCATGAACCAGTCGAGCGCCGCGACGACCACGTCGGACACGGCGACGTTCGCCAACTGGGTGTTCTTGATGGGGGGATACAACTCCAGCTTGGCGACGGGTATGTCCACGCCGGGTGCGTCGTTGAGCCGCTGCCGGAGTTCCTCACGCAGCGCGGGGTCGTCGAACGGCTTGCGCTTGCGCAGCAGCCCGAAGGGGATCTCGGCGCTCTTGGCATAGAAGCGGATGGCGTACAGGCTCTGTCCGCCGACCTTGATGACCGGCGCACAGGAGGCACTCGCGGAAGTGCCGTACTGGAGGTCGCCACCTCGTGAGCGCCAGTGCTCCAGCAGCCGCTGTACCGCGCCGGCCGCCTGCGGGCCGCTCGCCTCATTGAGCTGACGCAAGAAGCGCTGTTCCCGGGACGTCAGCGTTTCTGGCGACAAGGACCCATCGTCCGCGGCCTCGGATTCGGCGAGATCCGCGGCGATGGGCAGACCCAGGAGTTCGGCGATTTCGCGAGCGGTGATGTGCTGATCCGCGGAGGCGCGTCCCGCACCGTCGAAACTGATGCCTTCCGTACGCAGCACCTCGTGGACGTCCCGATCCTCGTCGGGATCGGTCCAGCGGAAGTTTTCCGAGACCTGCCCGGACCTGCTGAGGACTCGGTGCGCGTTGAGCACGGGGACGCTTGCCAGATGGACGCCGACAGGCACCGGATGCGAGCCGATCAGCTCGGCGAGATCTGAGTAAGAGGTCCAGGTGGCAGCCGGCAGGACTGCCAGGGCGCTGTGCAGCAGTGTCCAGTCGCGGGAGGTCGCGCTCCCGCGGCCGGACTCCTCCGGGCCTGGCCATATGGCGATCGCACGGTCCGCGAGCCGGTCGGCGCGGGCCAGGATCTCCGCCTTGCCCCAGCGCTCACAGGCAGCGATCTCCTGGTTCATGACCAGGCCGCTCTGCCCCAGCTGCTTGCGCTTGGCGGCGAAGGAGTTGTTGCTCAGCTCCGAGTTGTAGCCGCTGAGCGTGAGATTGCCCAGGGTGTGCACGAGCTGCCGGTGCAGGAGGTCGGCGTCGTCTCCCTCGTGGGAGAGCTCGCCCAGCCAGTCGGTGGTCATGGACTGCGGCAGGACGTGCTCGATGGTGATGCGCTTGTCGGCCAGGTCCACCCGCTCCTTGCTGCCCAGCGACTCCTCGATACGCCGCAGAATCAGCTTCTGCTGAACCGTACGCCCTTGCCAGTAGAAGGCGCGGCTGCGAATCTCCTCCCGCAGCTGCTCATCCGAAGGCCAGTACAGCCTGGCCGGTGACAGCGCGACACGCACCGCGTGCGGCACTTCCTCCTCGGCGCCCAGTTGCACGGCGAGCCGTTGGAAGATGCGGTTGAGGTTGCCCGTGGCGACCCCGGCGATCAGGCGGCGCACGAGGAAGCTCTCGACGTAGGCCAGCGCCTCGCCCACCTCCTCATCGCCGATGTAGTCGTCCTCCCGCAACTCGAGCAGGCGCATCACCAGCGGGTAGGCCGTGGACGCCTGCCATTCCTTGAGGAAGCGCAGCCGCCCCGCGAACGGGAAATCCTCCGGGGGGAAGAGGATCTGTTTGAGATGCCGCGCGCGACAGTGCAGATCCCGGACGTACGACTCGATTCGCCTCTCATCCCCGGACAGTGCCAGAAGCAACTGCTGATGCCCCCGGTAGACGGCGTTGTATTGGGCTTCGCCACCCTCCCGCAGGACCAGCACCAGGTACATCAATTGTTCCATGGCCTTGGCGTCCAACTGGTCCTGGATCGGCTTCCAGTATTCGTCGTAGACATGCTGGCCGCGGGTGGGCAGGCACATGAAGACATAGTTGCGAATCAGGTCCACCTGGCTGAGCCGCATGCCCGTGTTGTTGATCGACTCAAAGATACGGAACGCGTTGTCGTCCTTCTCCACCAGGATCTGCACGAGATTGAGCCGATTTAGCAGCACCGATTCCACCCGCGCGATGTCATGCGGGTCGGCCGGGTCGTCGAACTCCTTCAACATGCTGCGGAAGAACTGGTAGGTGTTGCCGATCAGACTGTCGGACTTTCCTTCGGAAGTGCCGTCCACACACGCTTTGAACGCCGCTCGGTCGCCCTGCGTGGGCAGGAGCCGGTAACGCAGTTCGCCTTGCTGGAACTTGTTGATCAGGTGGAGCTCGTTGATCCGCTCGCGAGCGGTGGGCTCCTCGGCGACCAAGTGATCTCTGATGGCGCAGAGCGCGAGCATCAGAGTGGTGAGACGCTGCTGGCCGTCCACGATGATCCACTGAGAGCGGCTCGGCGCCAGCTCCGGGCCAGGCGCGAGGACGACCGATCCCATGAAATGGCTCGGGGCATCCTGCCGCTGCTCGGCCAGCACGTCGACCTGGGCGGTGATATCGGCCCACAGCTGAGTGAGCTGTGGGCGTTCTCAGGTGTATTGGCGCTGATAAAGAGGGACCAGTAATTGTTGGTCGCCCTGAATGAGCTTGCGAAGGGTGGTTTCGTTCGCTTTCATGCCGTCCCGTTCATGGCGCGAGCCAACTGCATCGTCACAAGCACGCTAAGTTACAACGGCCCGCCGGACAGCCGCAAGGTCCGTAACGACGATGTCTGCAGGGCAGTACACGGCTCATCTCGGTGTGCTCGACCGCTGATTAGTGACCGCTCGGACGTTGCTCGTACGCGAAACGGATAGCCGAGAACGCATGGTTACTCACGTGTACGCCCTAAAAAACGGCACACCAGCATTCACGAATACGACAGCAGCAAAAATCCCGCCCACATCGAGACAAATCGATGCTTGGCAGCCGCGATGGAACCATCCGGATCTGGCGGCTCACGTCCGGGACCCGACCAGGGCGAGCGTCCTCGGTCCGGCGACGCTCGCCGGTGCGGACGGGTGAGGCGCCGATGAAAGGGCTCCCGCGTCAGCCCCGGCCGAGGACGCAGAACTCGTTGCCCTCCGGGTCGGCCAGGACCTTCCACGGGGCGTCGCCCTGGCCGACGTCGGCGGCGGTGGCGCCCAGAGTTTTGAGCCGGGCCACCTCCGCCTCCTGGTCTTCGACGGGGTGCGGCAGCAGGTCGAGGTGGATGCGGTTACGCCCGGTCTTCGCGCCGGGCGTACGGAGGAACTCCAGGTACGGGCCGACGCCCTTGGCGGAGCGCAGCCGCGCGTGGTCGTCGGTCACCTCGTGCAGGGTCCAGTCCAGCGCCTCGTCCCAGAACCGGGCCATGGCGCGCGGATCCTCGCAGTCGACCACCACCGCGGCGATCGGCCCGGTGTCCCGGTAGATCTCCCGGGGCTCCAGCACGCAGAACACGTTGCCCTCCGGGTCGGCCAGGACTGTCCACGGGACGTCGCCCTGGCCCACGTCGGCGGGCGTCGCGCCGAGCTCCTGCAGGCGCGCGACCAGCTCGGCCTGGTGGGCGGCGGAGGTGGTGGAGAGGTCGAGGTGTACGCGGTACCTCACCGTCTCGGGGTCCGGGACGGTGACGAGGTCGACGTAGAAGGCGTCGGGGTCCGGCCAGGCGAAGCCCTCGGGTTCGAGGTTGGTCACGCCGGGCGCCTCGCTGGAGACGTTCCAGCCGAGCGCCTCGGCCCAGAACCGGCCGAGCGCCGAGTCGTCCCGGGCCTTGAAGTTCACCTGGATGAGTCGCAGCGCCATGCCGCCGATCATAGTGGGGCGTCGCGAGCCGGCCACTGGAAGCGTGGTGCCGGCGGTCAACGCGGCCCTCGGTCCCACACCCGCTCCAGGAAGCCGGCGACGAGCGGGGCGATCTCCGGCAGGCGGTCCTCAAGGGCGAAGTGGCCGGTGTCGAGGACGTGGAGTTCCGCGCCGGGCAGGTCGCGCAGGTAGGCGCGGGCGCCGGGCTCGGGGAAGAACGGGTCGTTCGCGCCCCAGGCGATGAGGGTGGGCGGGGTGTGCGTGCGCAGCCACTCCTGCCAGGCGGGGTACCGCTCGACGTTGGTGTGGTAGTCGAAGGCGAGCGCGACCTGGGCCTCCTTGCGGCCGGGCAGGTCGAGGAAGTGCTGGTCGAGGGTCCAGCCCTCGGGGGCGACGAGTTCGGGGTCGGCGACGCCGGTCTCGTACTGGCCGCGGGTGCCGGGCAGGGTGAGCAGGTCGCGGACGGTGTCCTCGGCGCCGGGCCGGTCAGGGCGCAGCGCGATGAAGTCGCGGGCTCCGGCGGACAGGCCCTCCTCGTAGACGTTGCCGTTCTGCACGACGAGGCCCGCGATCCACTCGGGGTGCCGCTCGGCGAGCCGGAAGCCGACGGGTGCGCCGAAGTCGAAGACGTACATCACGAAGCGGGTCAGGCCGAGCTTCCGGACGAAGCCCTCGGTGATGTCGGCGAGCCGGTCGAAGGCGTAGGTGAAGCCGGCCGGGGCCTCGGTGTGCCCGAAGCCGGGGTAGTCGGGCGCGATCAGCCGGTAACGGGCGCCCAGCACGTCGATGAGGCGGCGGAACTGGTGCGAAGCCGACGGGAAGCCGTGCAGGAGCAGCAGGACGGGCGCGTCGGCCCGCTCGGGCAGCGACTCGCGGTAGAAGACGCGGACGCCGTCGACGTCGAGGTGGCGGTGGACGGTGCGGGCGAGCGCGGGGAACGTCATGGCTAATGCCTTTCATCGCAGAAGACACATTAGTTATAGCGATCAGCGATCTAACGTGTCAAAGCACGGATGTAGCATTAGGGCATGAGTGAGCTCGGCCCCCTGACCGGTGAACCCCTCGCCCTGGACCTGGTCAACACCCGCCCGGCCACCGGCGACCTGCTGACCACGCCCGGTGACCTGCGCGCCTGGCTGGGCCTGCAGGCCGACCGGTTCGCCGAGGCGCGTGAGCTCCTCGCCGCCGAGTTCACCGCCGCCGACCTGGCCGCCGTACGCGAACTCCGCGAGCACATCGCGCGCGCCCTGGAGCACGTCCGTGCCGGGACCCGGCCACCGGCCACCGATCTCGAAGCCGTCAACCGGGCCCAGCGTGCCGCGCCCGCCATCAGCGAGCTGACCTGGAACGGCGAGACCGTCACGGCCACCCACCGCCGCACCGGCACCCCCGGCGCGCGCCTGACGACGTGGCTCGCCGAGGGCGCGGCCGGCCTGCTGGCGGACCCGGCGGTCGCCACGGTGCGCCAGTGCGACGCCGCCGACTGCGTCATGCTGTTCCTGCCCGCCCACCCGCGCCGCCGCTGGTGCTCGGCGGCCCGCTGCGGCAACCGCGTCCGCGTCGCCCGCCATTACAAGCGCCGCAAGCACACGTGAGCCTGCCGGCGCCCATGGGAGAACCGGCAGGCTCGTCAGCTGTCGCTCAGCCGGGCGGTATCCGGCCGTTCTTGGCGACGGGGACGCCGAGCTGGACCGCGGCGGTGAGCGTCGCCTTCTCCTCGGGAAGGCGGGCGAGCACCGGGTTGAGGTGCCGCAGGGTCAGGTCGACGGGCGCCATCTCACGCGCCGTGATGTCGTACTTCTCCAGGTCGATCCATCTGACGAGATCCATGACCTCGGGCGGGATGTTGTCGCCGCCCTTGTACACCGGCACGCAGAGCTGGCGCGAGTAGCCCACCCGTACGTCGGCCGGCGGGATCTTGCCGACGAGCACGGGGTTGAGCTGCCGGAGCGCCAGCGGCCTGTTCATCGGGACGTTCGGGGTGGCGCCGTAGCAGAGGAGGTCGATGTGCCTGACGACCCGGAGCACCTCCGCCGGGGGCAGCACGCCGTTCTTGGCGACCGGGACGCACAGCTGCTCCGGCCGGTTCAGCAGGACCTGCTTGCGGGGCAGGTCACTCAGGACGCGGTTGAGATGGCTGAGCACGAGCGACTTGTCCATCGAGGACCCGGTGACCCGGTAACACGACAGGTCGACGTACCGGACGAAGTCGAGCACGCCGTCCGGCGGGATCACGTCGTTCTTGGCGACCGGGACGCAGAGCTGGTCGCGCGCGCCGAGGGAGACCTGCTCGATGGGCAGGCCGACGAGCACCGGGTTGATGTGCCGCAGCGCCAGCCCGACGGCCGGCGGCTGGTAGGGGCTGGTCTTGAAGCACTCGAGGTCGAGGTTCGAGACCAGCTGCGCGGGGGTGGGCAGCGCCAGGGCGCCGGCGGGCGGGGCGACGAGGAAGACCATCGCGATGAGTCCGACGGTCGCCGATAAGAGGCGCCGCACCGTGCCCGTGCGGCGCCGATTGCGGGTGGCCGATCCGTTCATGCTTCTCCTCGGGGTACGGGGACAGGCCTGACACCCTCGACTATCCGTTGGGCCCGGAGACTCGACAACCTCCATGACCGGTCTTTGCCAGACGTGTTGCCACGCTCGGCGGTCTTCAGCCGGTGTGCAGGATCCGGAAGCGATCGGGTTCGGCGGGGTCTCGGTCGGCGACCTGGATCGGGGGCCAAGCCCACTGCCAGACGCTGATGCCCGGGGTGCGGGAGAACCGGATCTCCCCGCGGGTGCCTTCGACCGCGACGCTGGACCAGGATCCGCCCGTGCGCAGCACCTCGGCGAGGACGGTGACCGTGTCGTAGCCCTCGAAGGCGACGAAGGAGGGCGCCTCGGCCAGCCGTTCACGCAGGGCCGTCCCGACGCGCGCGCCGAGTGGGCCGAGGTGTTCGGGCAGGTAGCGCAGGAACGGGATCGCGGCGCCGTCGCCGCCCAGCGACGCGGCCCAGCCGGCGAACTCCGGCTGCCCGGCCGGAGCGCCGATCATGATCTCGGCGAGGCGCCGGTCGCTGCGGACGGCCTTGACGATCGACACCGCCGGCTCCGGGGAACCGGCGAGAAGAAGGAGGGCTGTCGCACCACTGCCGGCGAGTTCGTCGCACACGGCCGCGCGCGCGTCGAGCTCGACGACGGTGCCTCCGTGCTCGGCGAGGTGGTCCCGCAGGATGCGGGTCCCGGAGGCCCAGTAGACACTCGGCTCGGCCGCCACGGCGACGCGGCGGTGGCCCTCGCCGAGGAGGAAGTCCGCGTAGATGCGCCAGCCGCGGGACTGCGCCGGGGCCAGGCGCGCGACCCGGTCCGTCGGCTGCTCGGTGAGCGCGTCGAGGACCGCTGACGAGCAGAGGTACGGCACGCCGAGTGCGTCGGCCTGGGCGGCGGCGGCGCGGGCGACGACGCTGTGGTACTCCCCCGCCACGGCGGCCACGCCCAGGCGGGCCAGCTCTTCCACGGCCGCCTCCGCCCTGTGGGGATCAGCGGCGGTGTCTCGTACCAGCAGTTCGAGCGGCCTTCCCGCGATCCCGCCGGCATCGTTGACCTCGCGGGCGGCCAGTTCGAGTCCGGCGAGCAGGTGCCGGCCCGCCTCGGTCCAGCCGGGCCGGGTCAGCGGGGCGAGCGCGCCGATCCGGACGGGTGATCCGTCAGTCCGCTCCGATGGCTCATGCATACGTCGGCGTCTCCCGAGTCCGGTCGCGCTCTGACCTGATCGCAGAGCGACGCGCCGAGAGTAACCGAGCCGGGAACGGCCGGCTCAGGCACCCCGGTATGACCTGTCCAGGGCGGACGACGCTGATCCGTCAAGGGACGGGATGCCTCGCGGAACGCGGTGCGCTCCATGCCGACGAATGGCGAGAAACGCGGGTTCCCATCACTGAATGTAAGCATTCCGTTATGAATATGCGAGAATCCCGTGATTATAACCACGATAGGCGCTGCATGATAGGGCCGATTTCGGGTTTACATAGAGGACGTCAGTTCGTAGCATTTCGCTCATGGGAGCGCTCCCAAACACTGATGCGGCGATGAGACCACGACTACGCGACGACGTCCGGTTCGTCGAATGCCCCGACGGGGCCTACGTGCACAGTGACTACGGTGCGTGCACGCTGCGCGGACGGCACGCGTACGCCTGGCTCGGCAGGCTGGCGCCCGCGCTGACCGGCCGGCACACCCTGGACGAGCTCACGTCGAACCTCTCCGCCGACAAGCAGGCCATGGTCGAGAGCCTCGTGGGCCGGCTCGCCGAACACCGGTTCGTGGTGGATGACCGGCAGGCGCGGCCACACGGACTGACCGGCGCGGAGCTGCGCGCGTACGCGGAAGAGATCGCCTTCATCGGTTACGCCCTGGATTCGCCGGAGGCGCGATTCGAGCGGATCCGCAGCGCCCGCCTGGTGCTGGCCGGGGCGGGCCCGCTGCTGGAGGCGCTGGTGGAGGCGTGTGTCGGTTCAGGGTGGCGGTACGTCGCCGTGATCTGTCCCGACGCCACGGCGGCCGGCCGGGCGGCCGAGGCCGTCCGGCGCGATCCCCGCCAGGAGATCCGGACGCTCTCTCCCGCCGGCGACGCGCTCGTCCGGGCCGTCACCGGGGACGCCGACGTCGTGCTCCAGGTCAGCGCGGACCTCGACGACCTGGTGGCGACGGCCCGCCTGGCCGAGGCGGGCGACGTCGTGCTGGGCCAGGCTCTCGCCGGTCCTGCGGAGGTCTGGCTCAGCAGGGTGGGACGGCCCTCGGTGACCGCCGCGGAGTCCGGTTGGCACCGGCTGGCCGCGCTGCCCGCCGCGGCCCCGGCGCCGTCGAACGAGGACTGGCTGACAGGACCGGTGCCGAAGGTCGTCGCCGCCATGCTGGCGCTCGCCTGCTTCTCCCAGGTGACCGGGCTCGACACGGACCGGGAGCGCCTGCTCACCCGGGTCGACCTGCGCAATCTCGACACGCTCCCGCACCGGTTCCTGGCCCGTCCACGTGCGGGCACCCGTCCTGGCGGAGGCCCGGAGGCGATCGGGGACCGGGCCGCGGAGCTGGCGACGGCCACGCCGATCGAGGCGGAGAGCCTGCTCGGCCGCACCCCCGAGCTGGTCGACTCGCGCCTGGGCCTCCTCGGCATACTGGACGAGCAGGCGCTGGCCCAGTCCCCGCTGGCGGTGTGCGGGGCGACCGTCTCGGACCCGTTCGGGGCGCTGCCCGGCTGGGCGCCGCCTCCGCAGGTGTTCGGCTGGGGACCGGACCAGCGGACGGCCCGGCTCCGCTGCCTGCTCGCCGCACTCGCCACGTACGGTCTGCTCACCGTCGACCCGAGTGCCGACCCGGAAGCGACGATATGGGGCGTGGAACTGCCGGAGGGCCGGCCTCTTCCCGTGCCGGTGTCCGATCTCCGGCTCACCGGTTTCGGCACGCCGTGCCCTCCGGTGGGCACCGGTGCCGGGCTGAGCTGGCCGGAGGCGCTGGCCGCCGGTCTGCGAGCCCGGTGCGAGCACCTGCTGGCGGGCACTCTGGAGGCGGACGGGAGGGGCGCGCCGGTGGGTCCCACGGAAGATCCGATCGCGGAGGCCTTGCTGCGCCAGCTCGTCCTGGCTGGTGAAACGCCGGAGGTGAGCGATCACACGGCCGTTCTCGGCGTGCCCGCGATCTCCCTCACCGTCCCCGGCCAGGATCCGATCGTGTCCGTCGCCGCCACCGCCCCGGCGGCGCTGCGCGACGGCCTGGAGCGGTTGCTGCTCCGCTGGCAGTCGCGGACCGCCGGGCAGCCCGCGTACGCCGGGGCCCGTCCCTTCTGGCCGCCGGACGGCGACCCCTCCGAGGCCGTACGGAGGATGGCCCGGGGGCTGCGCCGCCTGGGCAAGGTGCCGGTGGCGGTGCCACTCGACGGCGACCCCGAGGCCGCCCGGCTGCTCCCCTTCGTCACCCACGTCGCGCTGCTCGATGACTGAGGCCGCCGTCACCGCGTACGCGGACCCGGTGACCGTTCTGGGTGAGGGCCGCCTGTACGCGGCCATCCGCGCGGCCCTCGCCTCGGCCACCGGTCCCGTGATCGTGGTCGCGAGCGACGCCGACGACGTGCGGCCGTACCCGGGAGTGGCGCGACGCGCGGCCGAGAGCGGCGCGTCGTGGCTGCCGGTGCGCGTGGAGGCGGGCTGGGCGCTGGTGGGCCCGGCCGCGCGCCCGCCCCTGCCCGGCTGCCCGACCTGTGTGGAACGGAGACGCGCGGGCAACCGGCCGGACGCGGTGGCTCGCGACAGGCTGCGCGCCCGGTGGGGCGCGGACCTCGGCTCCCGGCCCAGCGCGCTGCTCACACCGCTCGTCACGCGCGCCGTCGCCGCGCTGGTCGCCGACGAGGTGCGCCGGCTGCGGCGTGACCCCGGTTCCGCGCGGACCGCCGGCGCGCTGCTGAAGGTCCGCCTGCCGAACGCCGAAGTACGCCACCACCCGTTCCTTCCCGACCCGTTCTGCCCCGACTGCGGCGTGCGGCCCGACGACGGACCGCACGCGGCTCGGTACGTCCCCCGTCCCGCGCCCAAGCCGGACCCCGCGACCTTCCGGGTCAGCGGCATCGGCCACCGGGCGGCGGAGTGGGAACAGCGGTTCGTCGACCCGGAGACCGGCACCGTGCAGGCTCTGGTCGCGCAGGAGCGCGGCGGCGGCCCGCTCGCGGTGGCGCGGCTCAGCCCGGCTCGCACCGAGCACGAGAGCCACCACGGCTACGGCCGCAGCGGCGACTTCGCGTCCGCGCGGGCCACCGCCGTCGCCGAGGCGCTGGAACGGATCGCCGGCATCGCCCCGCGCGGCCGGCGGACCGTCGTGCGCGCCGCCTACGACGACATCGCCGGCGACGCGCTCGACCCCCGCACGCTGGGCCTCTATCCGGACGACTGGTACGACCGGCCCGGCTTCCTGTTCACCCGCTTCCGTCCGGATCGGCCCACCTCGTGGGTGTGGGCGTACTCGTTCGCACGGGACGCGCCGGTGCTGGTGCCGGAGAGCTACGCCTTCTTCGGTCCCCGCCCGGCGGACGACCCCGGATTCGCCTACGAGTGCTCCAACGGCTGTGCCCTGGGCGGCCACCCGGCCGAGGCGATCCTGTACGGCCTGCTGGAGGTGGCCGAGCGGGACGCGGCCCTGGCCACCTGGTATGCCCGGATGCCCATTCCGCGGGTGGACCTCGGCTCGGCCTCCGACCGCCGCATCCCGATGCTCGCCCAGCGGGTACGCGACCGGCTCGGCTACGACGTGCACGCGTTCGCCGCGCTGATGGAGCAGCGGGTGCCGGTGTTCTGGGTGATGGCCGTCGACGCGCTGGACCGGCCGGACCGGCCGCGCGTGCTGTGCGGCTCCGCCTCCCACCTGGTGCCGCAGCGGGCGCTCCGCCGGGCGCTGGAGGACCTGGGCCCGATGCTGGCAGGCCACATCGACCGCTACGACCCGGCGTCGTCGGCCCGGCTGGCGGCCGACCCCGAGGAGGTGCGGCTGCTGGAGCACCATCCCCTGGCCTACGGCCACCCGGACGCGTTCGACCGGCTGGGCTTCCTGCCGCTGGACGGGCCCACGCTGACCGTCGCCGAGGTGACGGCCCGTGCGGGGTGGCCCGCGCACGACGACCTCCGCGCGGACGTGGCCGAGCTGGCGGGACGCTTCCTGGCCGGCGGCCTCGACGTGATCGCCGTCGACATCACCTCGCCCGAGGCGAAGGCGTGCGGCATGTCCGCCGCGAAGGTGATCGTGCCGGGTACGGCGCCCATGACGTTCGGTCACCGCTACCGGCGCGTCCACGGCCTGCCGCGGTTGCTGAGCCTGCCGCGGCTCCTCGGTCACCGGGGCCGCGACCTGGGGTCCGAAGAGCTGAATCCCTATCCTCATCCGTTCCCCTGACCCCGGTCACCACCGGCACGACGAAGGAAGCGAGGCGGACCCGTATGCACCCGACCACGGCGGCGAGCGAGGCCGGCGCGGCCACCCGCCGCTACCTGGCCGCGATGCGGAACCGGGGCCCGCTGTCCATCGACTGGGGCGGCGCGCCGACCAGGCACAAGCGCTACCCGGACGCCGTACGGACGCAGCTCCCCTGGGAGTCCGGCGACGGCTCGGCCCTCGGCCGGATCGGCGAGCTGCTGCGGGACCTGCTCGGCATGACCAGGCTCGTCTGGTGCCATCAGCTCGACGACGGCGGCGAACCCGCGGGGCGGCCGCCCATGCTCCTCACCGGCCGGCCGGCGCCGTCGGGCGGAGGGTTGTACGCGATCGAGGCGTACGTGGCCGCGGGCGAGCCGCGCCCGCCCGGCCTGCCGGCCGCCCTGTACCACTACGATCCGGTGCACCACGTGCTGGAGCGCGTGCGCGGCGGCGACCACACCGGGGCACTGGCCGGCCTGCTCGCGGACGGTCCGGCGGCGGACGTGGCGATCGTCCTGTCCGCGGTGTTCTGGCGGTCGATGTTCAAGTACGGCGACTTCGGCTACCGCCTGATCTGCCAGGAGACCGGCGTGCTCGTCGCCCAGGCGCTGGCCGCCGGCGGGCGGCTGGGGCTGCCGTGCCGGGCCTGGCTGCGGTTCCCGGACGGTGAGGTGGACCGGCTCCTCGGGCTCGACGGCGCCCGGGAGGCCGCGCTGGCCGTGCTCACGCTGACCCTGCCACCCGGCGGTGCGGGGCGCCCGGACGCCTCCCCGTCCGCCCACGAGCTGATCGAGCGCCCGGTGGCCGGCGAGAGCACGCCGCTGCCCAAGCCCATGCCTGACGGCCTCGCCGCGGCCCTGCACCGAGCCTGCTCCGCCGCCTCCCCCACGGGCTCGCCGGAGCCGGCGGAGGCGCTGCGGCCACGGCCGCCGGCGCGGGCGGGCCGGGCCTTCCCGGCTCCTGAGCCCGCGACCGGGATCCGCGCCGGCCCGGGAGCGTCTCGCCGCACGTCCCCGCTGGCCGGCTACCGGCCGGTGCCCCTCAGGGGCGCGGCCCTCGGCGCCGTGCTGGCCGCGGCGGGCGAGGGCTACCCGGCCGACCTGCCGGGTGCCGAGACAGGGCCGGCCGTGACCGCGCTGTGCCTGCTGGCATGGCGGGTGGAGGGCCTGCCGCGGGGCGCCTACTGGTACGACCCGGCCCGGCGGACGCTCCACGAGCTGGCCGGCGCCGAGCGGGTGGACGAGGTGGCCACGGGGCGGCTGCTGGCCAACACCCGGGTGGCGCTGCGCGGCGCCGCCGCCGCGCTGGTCCCCGCGGGCGACCCGGTCGCGGGCGCGCGCCTGTTCGGGGACCGCTGGTATCGGATGCAACAGATGGAGGCGGGCCTGGTCGTCCAGCGGGCCACGCTGGCCGCCACCGCGCTGGGCCTGGCCGCGCGCATCCACTCCGACGGCGCCAACGAGACCACCGACGAGGTGCTCGGCCTCGCCGGAACCCCCTTGCGGAGCCTGTCCTTCCTGCTGCTGGGCACTCCCCCGACCGGCGGGCCCCTGGTGGCCCGCCCCATGCCGGCCGTTGTGCACGAGGAGGTGATGCCCCGCTCCGACGAGAGCCTGACCCGTACAGATCACCTTTGATCGGAATCAGAAGGAGAAGCACATGTCCGCTGAGAACCTCAAGCTCGACCTGCGCGGCCTGGACGTCGACTCCATTGAGGTCGTGTCGGCCGACTCCCTCGTGGTGGAGGGCCACGGCGCCATCGAGACCGGCGCCTCCTCCGCCTTGGGCTACTGCTCGTCCTACCTGACGGCCACCAGCTGCTGGGCTCCGGAGGCGTGACGCCGGAGGCGTCGGCCCGCCGGTGACCCCCGGGTCAGCGGTATGACGAGCAGGGCCGAGGGCGCCCGTGCCGTGGGCGCCCTCGGCCCCTGGCGAACCCTCACGAGGAGCGCGTTCGATTGACCGATGTGACGCACGCCGTCCCCGTCACCGGGGACGGCGACCTGGCAAGGCTCGCTGATCCCGATTATGCCGTCTCGCCCGTCCTCGCTGTCCGCGTCGCGGCGCTGCCGGTGGCCGGGCTGGACCGGATGCGCTGCACCCGGACGTGGCGGCTGGTGGACGAGCTGGTGAACGTCTCCGCCTGGCTGCGGCGGGAGGGCGCGGACCTGTCCGATCCGCTGCACGACGTGATCGGCGGCACCGCGCCCGGTCCGGCCCGGTCCGGGCTGGTGGCGCTACGGCGCGCGGTGTTCTCCGGACGCCGCCTGAGCGGCGGGGCCGCGACCGCCGACGCGCTGGCGGCCCTCCCCGCCGACCTGACCGCCCGCGTCGGCGCGTGGACCGCCCTGCGGCGCCGCGCGGACGAGTTGCGCGCGGCGCTGCCCACCGCCCTGGCAGAGGAGTCGCGGGAGAAGACGGCGCTGCTCCGCGAGGCGGTGTCCGACGCCGGTTTCCGGCACGGCCTGGCCCAGGGCAGCCCGGTGCTGGCCGGACGCCTCGACGCCTGGCTCGCCGGCCCCGCCGACCGCCGGCCGGAACGGCAGGAGCTGCTGCGGCTGGCCCGCTATCTCGCCCGGGCGACCGTCAAGACCAGCCCGTACGCCACGTTCACGCTCAGCGGCCTGGGCCGGTGGGAGGCGGACGGCCCCGCGCCGGCGACCGGTGGCGAACCCGCCTGGCACCTGGTGGTCGAGCTGGATCGGGCGGTCCTGCGCCCGCTGTGGGCGGCGCTCACCCGGCATCGGCGCGTACGGGAGCGCGCCCGGCTCCGCGTCAACCCGACCGCGGCCGACGACGGCGACCGGATCTGGTTCCTCGGAGCCGGTCACGGCGAGCCGCTGTCCGCGGTGCCGTCGAGCCCGGCGGTCCGGGAGGCCCTCGACTGGGTGCGCGGGCACCCCTGCCCCACCCTGGCCGCCGCCCCCGGGATCGAGCCGCTGGCCGACGCGGGGCTGCTGGAGTTCGTCGCGCCGTACGACGAGCAGGGCCACGACCCGGTGGGCCGGCTGGCGTCGTGGCTGGCGGAGGACGGCCCGGCGCCGTACACGCGAGCTGTCGGCCGGGTCGCGGCGGCCCTGCGCGACGGCGTCACCCGGCCCGGCGACGAGAAGGCGTCCGCGGTCGTACGGGAAGCGCTGCGGGAAGTGCTGCCGCCGGGGCCGTCGCTGCCGGACAAGAACCTGCTCTGGCACAGCGCCGTCATTCCCGGCGTCGCGGGACGGCTGAGCGCGCCGGCCTGGCGCGACGTGTGCGACGACCTCGACGCGCTGCGCGGGCTGCTCGGCCTGTTCGACCCCGACCTGCCCGTCAAGATCGCCGCCGCCGCGTACTTCCTGGACCGGCACGGCCCCGGCGGCCGGATCCCCGCACTGACGTTCTACCGCGAGATACACCAGGAGGCGCCGGGCGGGAGCGGAGCGCTGCTGCGCGGCATGCTGCGCGACCCGGTGGCGGGCACGCGGGAGGTGCCGGACGCCGAGCCGCCGCGCGGCTTGGTACAGCTCACCGGACTGCGGCGGAGCTTCTGGGAACAGACCGGCGCGCGGGAGCCGGGGCCGGTGGTCGACCTCACGGCCGCCCGCCTGGCCGAGATGGCCGGCGACTGGCCGAGTTTCGTCCGGCCCCCCGGGTCGATCTGCTGCTACCTGCAGGCCGTGCCGGGACCGGGCGCCCTGCGCGCGGTCGTCAACTCCATCTCCGCCGGGTACGGGCGCGGGCTGTCGCGGCTGCACCGGCTGGTCGTCCTCGCCGGCGGTGAGGCGCCGCCCGCCGGCGAACTCCGCGCCGCGCAGGGCGACGTCCTGGTGGCCGAGTGCCGCGGACTCGTCGGCGGCGGCCTCAACGCCCGTCCGGCCGCGGCCGACCTCGCCCTCGACCACCCCTTCACCGCCCCGGACGCGCACCTCCCGCGCGTCTCGCCGGCGGAGCTCACCGTCGGCTACGACCCCGGATGCGACAGGCTGACCCTGTTCGACGGCTCGGGCCGCCCGGTCCGGCCGGTCCACCTGGGCATGACCGCCCAGTACTGGCTGCCGCCGTGGTTGCAGTTCCTGGTGCGGACGTTCGGGGAGCCGTCCACGGCGATGGTGCCCGGCTGGGTGTTCCGCACCCGGAGCGAGGTGCCGGGCGAGGGCGAGGTGGAACGGTGGCCGCGGATGGACCTCGGGCGGGTCACGTTCGCCCGGGCGGTGTGGCGGCTCCGGGCAGGCGCCTTCCCGGTGCCGGCCAAGGGCGAGGGCGAGGCCTCGTACCTCCCCAGGCTCGCCGAGTGGCTGGCGCTGCACGAGGTGCCCCGCCGGTTCTTCGCCCGGGTGGTGGACCTGCGGGACGGCCTGCTGGTGGGGCTGTTGAGCAAGGACCGCAAGCCGATGTACGTGGACGTCACCGACATGCTGCTGCTGAACGGGTTCCTGCGCGCGCTGCGCGACCCCGGCGCGCTGCTGGTGATCGAGGAGGCCCTGCCCGATCCCTCCCAAGCGCCCCGCTACGGCCCCGGCCGCCGGGTCACCGAGTACGTCGTCCAGCTCTCCGCGCGGCCGGGCCGATGACGGACGCCGGCAGCCGCTGGATCGGCGCGCACCTGTTCCATTCCGGCGACCTCGACCCGCTGATCAACGACGTGGTGGACCCGGTGACGCGGGAACTGGCAGCGGACGGCACCGTGCGCCGCGCGTTCTTCCTGCGCTACTGGGAGGGCGGTCAGCACGTGCGGCTGCGGCTGGAGGTGCCGGACCCGGCGCGGGCGTCGCGCGTCCATGACCTGGTGCGTGAGCGGGCGGCGGCGCACTTCGCCGCCCACCCGTCGCCGCCGGTCGACGCGGCGGCCTACCGCGCGTTCGCGGCCGCCATGGCCGCGGGCGAGCGGCGCACGTCCTACGACGAGCGGCTGCGTCCCGCCGGCTCGGTGGCGTTCATCGGCTACCGGCCGGAATACGAGGCGTACGGGGACGCCGCCTGCGTCGCCGCCGCCGAACGGCACTTCGCGGAGTCGAGCCGGCTCGCCCTGGACGTGCTGCGCGCCGGTACCGAGATGGCCCGGCGCGCGGCGATCGGGCTGGCCGCGCTCACCGTCGCGGCCGCCGCGTGCGAGCCGGACCTGCCCGCCGCCGCCCACCGCCTCGCCACCGCCGCCCGCCAGGCGCGAGAGATGGGCGGGGAGTCCGTGAGCGAGGAGGATTGGCGGCGCCGCGAAGGCGCCCTCCTCGCCCAGACGCGCAGGCTGTGGGACGCGCCCGGCTCCGGCGGCGACCTGCTGGCCTCGTGGGCGGCGTCGATGCGCGCGCTCCGCGACGACCTCGGCGCCCTGCACGCCGCCGGCCGGTGCGCGCCGCGGGACTCGGGCTCGCCGCACGCGCTGCTCGCCCTGGCCGCGCCGCCGGAACGGCGCACGGTGTCGCTGATCCTGATGCGCTGCGTCCACCTGTTCCACAACCGGCTGGGGCTGCGTGCCGGGACCGAGCGCCACGTGTCGTACCTGGCGGTCCGCGCCCTCGCCGGACTCGCCGACTCCCGGAGGTGACCCCCTTGACCGCGTCCGACGCTCCCACCTGGCACTGTGTGCACGTCTACTACCACGCGGCGGACAAGGACGGCCTGCTGCTGGACGCCGTGCGGCCGCTGTTCGACGGGCTTCGCGGTCAGATCGAGGCGGCGTACGTGCTGCGCCACTGGCGGCAGGGCCCGCACCTGCGGATCAACGTCAAGGCGGCGCCGGCCGTCTGGGAGGGGGTCGTGCGCCCGCGGGTGGACGAGGTCATCGGAGCCTACCTGCGCGCACACCCCTCGACGGCCGCGCTCGACCCGGCCGCGAGCCTGGCCAGGCACCGCCTGCTCGCCATGCGGGAGCAGGAGCACGGGCCGCTCACGCCGTGGCCGCCGGACAACTCCATCCACGACGCGCCGTACGACTCCCGCCGGCACGTGCTCGGCAGCGACGAGGCGGTGGGCCTGCTCACCGCGTTCTACGCCGATGCCACCCCGCTGCTGTTCGGCATGCTGGAGCACGTGCGTGCCGGCCGTGACAGCAGGACCGGGCTCGCGCTGAGCCTCATGCTGACCGTCGCGCACACTTCGCAGCACATCACGCGGAGCTACCTGTCGTACCGGATGCACGCGGAGGGCTTCATCACGTGGGCGGCCGACCCCGAAGGCGTCCGCGCCGCTTTCGAGCAGGGCTTCCGGGAACGGCGGGCCGCGCTCACCGAGCGGGTGCGGGACGTCGTCGCCGCCCTGGACGACCCCGCCGCGCCGCCCGTGGCGTTCGTACGCGAGTGGGCGGCGCTGCTGGAGGACTACCGGCGACGGGCCGGAACGCTGCTGGACAGCGGCCGGCTGGTCCAGCCGATGTTCGAGCCGGGCGAGGCGCTCAGGGCGCGGCCCGGTGACCCGCCCGCTCCCCACTACGAGCCGAACGAGCTGCAACGCCTGATCTACGAGAACCCGGCCTACCACGCGGCGGTCTTCACCGACCCGCGCTTCCTGCGCTACCGGGTGCTGCTCAACTACACGTACCTGCACCTGACCCGGCTCGGGCTCACGCCGCTCGACCGGTTCAGGGCCTGCCACCTGCTGGCCGACGCGGTGGAGGACGTCTACGGCCTGTCGGGGCTGGACGCCCTGCGCCGGTTCGCCGGGGCGGGTGAGCCCACGGAACCGTCACGCTGACGAGCACAGGCCGGTCGGGGGCGCCCGCCCGACGGCGCAGCCCGGCACCTCCTCGTCCGAGGTGCCGGGCTCGATGGACAGGGCCGGACTCAGAGCTTGACGAATCCCGACGGCTCGCCCTCCGGCGCACGGTGAGGCGGCGGTCTCACCCCCCGATCGCGGGCATGCTCTCGGGAGCGGTCTCCGCCGCCTGGACCGGAGTCGCGAGCAGCTCCACCAGGTGGTCCGCGATCGCGGAGATGGTGGGCTGCTGCCACAGCAGGGTCGCGGGGAGACGGCGGCCGAAGCGCTTCTCCAGGCGCCGCCTGACCATGACGGTCATCACCGAGTCCAGCCCCTGCTCGACGAGGGGACGCCGGATCGCCAGGTCCTCGGGGGCCGTCCTCATCACGGCCGCGATCTCCGCGCGGATCTCGGGCAGGACGCGCTCGCGCAGGTCCTCGGGCGCCAGGCCGGCGAACGACTCCGCCGGTCCCCGGAGATCCTCGTCGGCCGGGGCGGGCGCGTCGATCACCGGATAGCGGAGTCCCGTGAGGTGTCCCACCACCCGGCCGTCCACGTCGGCCAGGAGCGCCCGGACGGTGTCGTCGGCGGCCGGGTCCACGGCCGCGTGGACGATCACCGTCGAGGGCGGCGTGCCGGTCAGCACCACCTCGTCGATGTGCACGACCATGCGCAGCACCGGGTCGCCGGGGAACACGCAGGGCGCCACGGACATCACCGCGTCCAGCGCCGGCGCCCAGCTTCCCGGCTCCCCGGTGCGTACCGTGGCCCGCAGCACGCCGTCTCCGGCCAGCAGCGTCCCGATCGTCCAGCCGAAGCCCGTCGAGGGCACGCCGACGGCGGCCAGCCGCCGGTGCACGAACCCGGGGTCGATCGGGCTGAGAGCGCCGGCGTCCGGCAGCACGTCGGGTTTCACCTGGCCGGGGGCGGCCACGTCGGCGGTGACGTGCACCAGCCAGGCGGGTTCGGGCTCGCCCGGGCCGGCCGGCGTGCGGGCCGCGAGCCGTACCGCCGGCGGCTCGTGCACGACCTGGACCTGCCTGCGCTCCGCGGTCATCAGCGGATGCGTCATCTCCACGTCGGTGAGCGTGACGTCCTCGTCCTCGGCCGCGTGCAGGAACGTGTTGACCAGCACGGCGGCGGGCACGATCTCGACCCCGTTGAGCGCGTGGCTGCCCGGGTAGGGCCGGTTGGCGTCCTCCAGGCTGGTCCGCCACATCCGGGTCCGGCTGCCCGCGAGGCTGGTCACGGCGCCGAGCAGGGTGTGGGAGCGCACGTCGTGCCCGCGGTTGCCGTCGTCGGCGTACGCCTCGCGCCAGTGGCGGCGGTGCTGCCAGGCGTACGGCGGCAGGTCGGCCAGGCCGCCGCTCGGCTGGATCCGGCTCCAGTCCACGTCGACGCCGTGACAGTGCGCCGTGCCCACCGCGACGAGGAAGGTCGCCGCCTCCGGCTGGTTGCGGCGCAGTGACGTGCCGACGAACACGTCCTCGAACCCGTTCTCCGAGAGCGTCTCGGTGACGGAGTGCGCGACCACGGGGTGAGGCGAGATCTCCAGGAACACGCGGTAGCCGTCCTGCGCCGCGGCCGTCGTCGCCGCGGCCAGCCGCACGGGGTCGCGGAGGTTCGCCGCCCAGTACGCGCCGTCCAGCACGGGCGTCGACCGGGGGTCCGCCAGCGCGGTCGTGTACATGGGGATGCGGGGCGCCCCGAACGAGAGATCGGCCGTGACGGCGGCCAGTTCGACGGCCAGGGGCTCCATGTGCGGGCTGTGGAAGGCGACGTCCGACGCCACCCGCCGCACCACGATGCCCTCGGCCGGCCACTCGTTCACCACCTCCTCGACGGCGGCGACGTCGCCGGACAGCACGGTGGAGCCGGGCGCCGACGCGATCGCGGCCACCAGGTCGGTCCGGCCGGCCAGCCGATCGGCCGCCTCCTCGAAGGACAGGCCGACCATCACCATGGCGCCCTTGCCCTCGGCCCGGCGCAGCAGCCGGGAGCGGCGGCAGATCAGGCGGGCGCCGTCGGCGACGGACATCGCGCCCGCCGTCACCGCCGCCGCGATCTCGCCGACGGAGTGGCCGATGACGGCCTCCGGCACGACCCCGTACGCGTTCCAGAGCCTGGCGAGGCCCAGCTGCATCACGAAGATCATGGTCTGGACGCGGTCGATGGTGTCGAGTTCGCCGTCGGCCAGGACCTGCCGGGGAGAGAAGCCGATCTCCTCGGCGAAGATCGGCTCCACCTCGTCGACCAGGGACGCGAACTCCGGCACGGCGAGCAGCTCCCGCCCCATCCCGCGCCACTGGCAGCCCTGCCCGGAGAAGACCCACAGCGGCCCGGGACCAGGCTCGGGCAGCACGTCCCCGGTGAGTACGGCCTCGGCCGGCACGTCCTCCGCGAGCCTGCGCAGGCCGGCCGCCAGCTCGTCCGCGCCCGCCCCGACCACGACGGCGCGGCGGGCCAGGTGGGTGCGCCGGAGCGCCAGCGTGTGGCCCGCGGACGCCAGGTCGAGCCCGCTGTCCAGGTGATCGGCGAGCTTGCCCGCGTACTGCCGCAGCGCCTGCTCCGACGCGGCCGACAGGGGCAAGAGCCGCTCCCCCGTCACCTCGTCCCCGGGCGCCTCCTGGGCGGGAGGCGCCTGCTCCAGCACGATGTGCGCGACCGTGCCGCCGTAGCCGAAACTGGAGACGCCCGCCCGGCGCGGGTGGTCGCGCTCCGGCCAGGCCGATCGCCCGGTCACCACGCGCAGGCCCGAGTCCTCCCACGGGATGGCCTCGTTCAGGGTGGTCAGCACGCTCGGGGGGATCTCGCCGCGGTCGAGGGCGAGGACCGCCTTGATGACGCCGGCGATGCCGGCGGCGCCTTCGAGGTGACCGATGTTGGACTTGACCGAGCCGATGAGGCACGGGTCGCCGGGGGGCCGCGGCGTGCCGTACACGGAGGACAGCGCCCCCGCCTCCAGCGGGTCGCCGAGCCGGGTCCCGGTGCCGTGGGCCTCGATGTAGTCGACGGTGGACGGCGCGACGCCCGCCTGCCGGCAGGCCTTGATCATCACGTGTTCCTGGGCCTCCCCGCACGGCGCCATGATGCCGTTGGTGTGCCCGTCCTGGTTCACGGCGCTGCCGATGACGAGCGCGAGGATCCGGTCGCCGTCGCGCCGCGCGTCGGACAGCCGCTTGAGCACGACCACGCCGCAGCCCTCGCCGCGTCCGTAGCCGTCGGCCGACGCGTCGAACGACTTGGACCGCCCGTCGGGGGCCAGCGCTCCGGCGGTGCCGAGCGTGAGGGTCTGGCCCGGGGTGACCAGCAGGTTGACGCCGCCGGCGAGGGCGACGTCGCTCTCGCCGAGCCGCAGGCTCTGCGCGGCCAGGTGGAGCGCGACCAGCGACGCCGAGCAGGCGGTGTCGACCGCCATGCTGGGCCCGCGCAGGTCGAGTGAGTAGGAGATGCGGTTGGCGACGGCGCAGGTGGCGGCGCCGATGCCGGTCCACGCCTCGATCTGGGGCAGGTCTTCCAGCAGACGGCCGCCGTAGTCGGCGGTGCAGACGCCGACGAACACGCCGGCGTCGGTGCCGGCCAGCCGGTGCGGCGGCAGGCCGGCGTGCTCCAGGGCCTCCCAGGCGGTCTCCATCAGGATCCGCTGCTGGGGGTCCATCAGCTCGGCCTCGCGGGGCGACAGTCCGAAGAACTCCGCGTCGAAGCCCTCGATGTCGCTCAGGAAACTGCCGTGGCGCACGGCGTCGCGCAGCGCGGCGGCGTCTTCCGGACTCCGGTTCTCATACCGGCGCCAGCGTTCGGCCGGCAGCGGCCCGGTCGTGTTCCGGCCGGAGCACAGCAGGTCCCAGAACTCGTCCGGTGAGCGGGCGTCGCCGGGAAGGCGGCAGCCGATCCCGACCACCGCCACTGGTTCCACCCGCGGACTGTCGACCATCTGCGTTGGTTTCCCTTCGGTTCATACCCATGGAGGAGTGTCGATGATCTTGATGACGGCTCCGGAGACGGTCACTCCAGGCCCGGTGCCGAGCATCAGCATGTGGTCGCCGGGGCGCAGCTGCCCGGTCGTCAGCAGGTGGTCGAGGGAGAGGATCTGGTCGCTGGCCCCGCAGTGGCCGATGGTGCGGCCGTAGTCCCAGGTCGAGCGGGACATCGGCAGGTCGAGCATGGCCATGCAGCGCTGTTCGACGATCTCTTCGGAGTAGTTCATGAACGCCACCCGGGCGAGATCGCGGGCCTCGATCCCGCTCTCGGCCAGCGCGCGCTCGACGATCTCCATCAACGCCCGCTGGATCTTGAACAGCGCCGAGGTGGCCTCGCCCTTGGGCATGACCTGGTGCCGGAACTGCTCGTTCCTGGTCGCGAAGCTCATCCGGCGCCCGACCGTGACGCCCGGCGGGAACAGGGGTTCGCTGCCCCGGTGCAGTTCCTCGGCCTCGGCCACCGTCGTCGTGCAGACCGACGTCAGCCGCGCGAAGCCCGTCTCCTTGGTGAGCACGAGCGCGCTGGCCGCGTCGCCGCCGATGTAGCCGGGGCCCATCCGCCACCGGTCCATCAGCGGGGTGCCGTAGTTGTCGGCGGCGACCAGCAGGGCGGCCTGCCGGCCGGGGGCGGCGTCCAGGTGGCCGGCCGCGAGTTCCAGGGCGATGAACATCCCGTTGCAGCCCTGCCGGACCTCGGTGGCCAGGACGTCCCCGCCGACGAGGTGACGTTGCAGGTAGGAGTGCGGGGGCCAGCCGTCCGGCCCCTGGTGCCAGGTCGAGGCGTACAGGAGGAGGTCCAGATCGGCCTGCGCCCGCCCGCTGCGCTTGAGCGCGCTCCGCGCCGCGTGCAGGGCCATCTCCGGGGCCGGCACGTCACCGGCCACCGCCGCCCCGGCCAGGTTGTGCAGCTCGGCCTCCTCGGCTGGGTACCAGCCTTTGGCGACGGCTTTCGCGACGCTGACGACGGTCCGGGGCACGAAGGCTCCCACTCCGCTGATGTACGTGTCCGCCAACTTCATGACTCTGCCCTCGTCCCGGCTAGACGGATTCGAGCTCTCGGACCATCGCCACGATGGTCACGACGTCCCTGAAGTTGTCGGGGTCGAGCTTCGCCGCGGGGATCGCGACGCCGAGGTCCCTGCGGAGGAAGTTCAGCAGCCGCGCCGTCCGCAGGGAGTCCAGGAGGCCCGACACGAGGAGCGGGGTCGTCTCGTCGACCTTGATGTCGTCGCCGTCCAGGACGAGGTTCTCCTGGACGAAGGCGACCAGTCTCTGCGTGAGCTCGGTCATGCGCGTGCCCCTTGCGTGACGGGAGAGGTGGACAGGACCCTGAACGCCGCCGCGGCGACGGACGTCCCGGAGCCGAACCCGACCATGAGCAGGTGGTCGCCGGCCACCAGCCCGCCGGTCGCGATCAGGTGCTCGAAGGCGATGAACTGGTCCACCGCGCCGCAGTGGCCCACGCGCCTGCCGTAGTCCCAGGTCGTCTGGTCCTCGTCGATGCCCAGCCAGGACATCTGCCCGTCCAGGTCCTCGCGGCGGCCGTGCGGGAAGGCGACCCGCGTGATGTCGGAGAGCCCGATCCCGGCCTCGTCCAGGGTCTGTTCGACCTGCTGCATCATCGTCTTCTGGATCGTCAGGTGGATCCCGGTCCCCTGCGCCTTGAGCAGCCGCTGGCGGAACTCCTCGTGGCGGTCGCCGAAGCTCAGCCCCCTGCCGACGGTGGCGTCCGGGGGGAAGAGGGGGTAGGCGCCGTCGTTGACCGCGTCGGCCTCGGGTATCACCGTCGCGTTCACCGACAGGAGCTCGGCCATGCCGTACTCCTTGCCGAGGACGAGCGCGGCCGCGGCGTCGCCGATCAGCGCCCCGGGCGTCATCCGCCAGCGGTCCACCAGCGGGGTGCCGTGGTTGTCCGAGGAGACGACCATGGCGGTCCGCCGGTCCTCGCCGGCCCGCAGGTAGCTCGCCGCCAGCTCCAGCGAGCTGATCATCCCCACGCAGCCGCTCCGGATCTCGAACGCCGGAACGTTCCCGCCGAGGAGGTGCTTCTGCAGGTAGTGCTGAGGTTGCCAGCCGTTCGGGCCCTGGTGCCAGACCGACGGGTAGAGCAGGAGGTCGAGCTCGCGCGGGGAGGACTCACCCCAGCGGTCGTACGCGTCCAGGACCGCGAGCCGCGCCATCTCGGGCGCGGGCATGTCGCCGGCCACCGCCGCGCCGATCTGCTGAAATCTCTCGGCCTCCTCCTCCGGATACCAGCCCTCGCGAACCGCCTGCTCGACGCTCACACTGTCAGGCACATAAACGCCGAGGCTCCTGACGAACATGTTGGATGTACGCACACGTCCCCTAACTCGTCGACGATCCCGGGCAACGGTCCTCGGGCAGCGTGAGGCGGCTCATCCGATTTATTTCGGGCCCGGGATATCAATCGGCTCCCGACCGGCGGGTGAATACAACGAAATGGTCCGGCGAGCCGTCAGCAAGGATAGGGGCCGATCATCGGATAAGGCAATATGTCCGCGAGCGATCCGGCCCGCGACATTCCGTAATCGAGATCCGACGGAACGTGTCGCATTTCGGAAATGCTTCTTTCCGCTTCACGCCGCCATTTCCGCGAATGTGACGGCCGCGAATCCGGCGCCGGACCCGGCGCTATTCACGCTCGGGCCCGGTGCGCGTCGTCTCAGGCGGGCACCTTCGTGCAGACGATGTCGTTGAGTTTGAACTGGGCCGGAACGGGGTTCGTCCCGGTGGCGGTCGCCGAGAAGCCGAAGCTCTGGCTGGAGCCGGGGCCGATGTAGGAGTTGTGGCCGGCGTCGCGGGCGGTCACCTGGGCGCCGGTCTGGGTCACCGTGGCGTTCCAGGCGTTCGTGATCTGCTGGTTGCCCGACCAGGCCCACGTCACGGTCCAGTCGTCGACGGGGGTCGTGCCGGTGTTCCTGATGGTCACGGTGCCGTTGAAGGCGCCGTTCCAGGCGCCGGTGGCGTAGGCGACCTCACAGGAGGTGCCCAGCTTGAGCCCGCCGCGCAGGAAGGTCGCGAAGTTGGCCCAGGTGGGGTTCAGCGTGCCGGTGCCCACGGTCTCGGAGCAGTCGGTGGTGGTGTAGACGGTCTGGTTGCCGTACTGGGCGGGGTCCATGATCTGGGACATCATGTGGTCCGCGGCGGGCACCGAGACGAAGGTGGCGTCGCCGCACTGAGCCTTGATCCTGTTGTAGAGCAGGACGCTCTGCCCGTGCGGCACCAGGAAGTCGGCCTGGCCGTGCAGGAACATCAGCGGCGGGTCGTTGGCGTCGACGTAGGTCATCGGGTTGGCCTGGGCCACCTTGGCCGGGCAGGTCTGGATCGGGCAGCCGACCAGGAGGGATTCCGGGGAGGCCGGGGAGTCGTGGTCGAGCCCGCCGGTCGGCAGGTTCTGCGCGTTCATCTGCAGGAAGTCGGTCGGGCTGTAGAAGGCGAGTCCCACCTGCACGGCGCTGGAGACGCCGGTCGTGCCGACGGTGCCCTCCAGCGCCGCCACCCCGCCGGACAGGGTGGCCATCTCCGTCAGCCAGCCGCCCGAGGAGTCGCCCATGATCGCGAAGCGGTTCGGGTCGATCTGGTACGTCGCGGCGTTCGCACGCAGCCAGCGGATGGCCGCCTTGATGTCGTGCACCTGGGCCGGGAAGATCGCTTGTGCGCTGTTCCGGACGCTGACGCCGGCCACGGCGAAGCCCAGGGGGTTGAAGATCGCCGCGATCGCGTCCGTGCCGGCCTTGCCGTCGTCGCTCGTCCACGCCGAGCCGGTGTGCCAGATCAGCAGCGGCCGGGGCGTGATGCCGGTGGACGGCAGGTAGAGGTCCAGCAGATGGCCCTTGCTGCCGGCCGGTTGTGCGGGCGCGTAGGCGATGTCGGTGACCACCTGCGCGGCGTGAGCCGGCGGCGCCGAGGCCACCGACACACCGACGGCGGCCAGCACGGTCATCGCCATGCCGACGATCATGGCCGTGCGGATTCGAGCTTGCATGGTGCGACTCCGGTTGGTCGGATGATCGCCGCTTCCCCGGTCCCCGGCCATAGCGCCTGCTAGAACCTGCTAGAACCTGCTAGAACAATGTCCTGCTCGAGTGTCGCGGCTCACATCGATATGGGCGGGGAGACGATATGACACGTAAGTGACGCTGGTCAAAGTTTTCCGCACTTCATCCAGACCGGACTGAAAAAGCGGCATAAATCGTACTTTGTGGATCACAGGGCTCGAAGGCCGACCAGATCATCCATGGCGTGCACAGGCGGTCGGATAAGCACCCACGGGGCCTTGACAAGCCACTCGGCAAGCGACACCGGCCTTACCGGCAGTAAACACCCGCGCAACCTCGGGTTAACGCCGTGAAAGTTTCATCCCCTTGCCCCGGCCGATTCGACGTGACAATCTTTCCAACGCCGGGTTGGTGATAATGTCCACCGTGATGATCACCCCCCAGTCGCAGGAGGACGAATGCGAAAGGCACGCGCTGTTCTCGTCTCGGCCGTCATGGTCCTCGGAGTGTCGCTGACGATCGGCGCCGCCCCGGCGCACGCCGAAAGGCTGGCCGGCGTCTTCAGGGACTACTCGGAGTGCCAGCGGATCGGCAGCCACGGCATAAACCAGGGCTGGTGGGACGACTATTCATGCGAGTGGGAAGGCCGTTACCGCTACTACTTCCTCTACGCGTGACACCGTGAGCCGCGCGCACCCCCGGGGCTGAGGGGCCGGACCGGGGGCGCGTGTGTCTCACCGTTCTTCGTGCCGGTCGCGAGGCCGGCCGGTGCCGGTCAGCGGTGCAGCAGGATCGGCAGGCGGGCCCAGCCGTGCGCGATGAAGGACGGCACGTGGGGCAGCTCGCTCTCGTCCACGGCCAGCCGGAGGTCCGGGAAGCGGGCGAACAGCGCGGGCAGGGCGGTGAGCGCCTCCTGCCGGGCGAGCGGAGCCCCGATGCAGCGGTGCACGCCGATGCCGAAGGCCAGGTGCTCGTCGCGTTCCTTGGTCGGGTCGAACCGGTCGGCGTCCGGGCCGTGCTGGTCGGGGTCGTG
The DNA here is from genome assembly GCF_019396385.1 of Nonomuraea harbinensis. Lineage (GTDB taxonomy): Bacteria > Actinomycetota > Actinomycetes > Streptosporangiales > Streptosporangiaceae > Nonomuraea > Nonomuraea ferruginea. The sequence goes on from NZ_JAHKRN010000022.1 coordinate 31,181, forward strand.
CCCGGCCGCCAGGTAGCTGGTGATGATCGCGTCGCCCGCCTCGATCCGTACGCCGCCGATCTCGATCGGCTCGATGGCGAAGCGCAGCGGCAGGTTGGCGATCGACGGCGTCCAGCGCAGCGTCTCCTCGACCACCGCGTCCCAGGAGACCTCTCCCGACAGGACCCGCTGCAGGTGGTCCGGATGGGTGAGCAGGGCGTGCACCGCGTTGCCGATCAGGTTGACGGTGGTCTCGTGCCCGGCCGCGATGAGGAGCAGCAGGGTGTCGCGCAGCTCGTCGTCGGTGAGCGAGTCGCCGCTGTCGCGGACGTTGATCAGCTCGGTGGTCAGGTCGTCGCCCGGGTGCTCGCGCTTGTGGGCGACCAGGGCGGGCAGCGCGGTGCCGATCCGGACGGCCGTGGCAGCCGCCTGCTCCGGGGTGGCGGTGGTGTCCATGATGGCCTCCATCACCTGGGCCATCTCCTCCCGCATGCCCTCGGGGACGCCGAACAGCTCGCAGATCACCCGCATCGGCAGCGGGTGGGCGTAGGCGGCGCGGAGGTCGACGGCCTGGCCCCGGGGCTGCGCGGCCATGGCGTCCAGCAGTTCCGCGACGATGTCCTCGACGATCGGCTGCATGGCCTTGGTACGGCGCGCGGTGAAGCTCGGGGCGATCAGCTTGCGCAGCCGCCGGTGCTCCTCGCCGTAGGCGCTGAGCATGTTGGACACGCCGATCCAGGTCATGATCCAGGTCCAGCCCGGCTCGGCGAGCGCCTGGGGCAGCAGCCGCCAGTGCCGCTTGTCCTTGCTGACCAGCGGATCGAGGATGAGCTGCTTGAGCAGGTCGTGCCGGGTCACCGCCCAGGCCGGGATGCCTCCCGCGAGCTCTACGAGGACCAGGGGGCCGAGGTCGCGTAGTCGGCGGACCTCGCCGGGGAGGTCGGAGCCGAAGGGATCGAGGACGACGGGGGCCGCATTGCCCACGGGGATTCTCCTGGCTGGTCGGGACGGATCGGGGTGAAGCGCACCGGCAGGTGCGCCAGCGCGCGATGGAACGGGCCGGGCCGCCACGACAGCTCGCCGCGGGGCACGGTCAGTTCGAGGTCGCACAGGTGAGAGGTCAGGCGTTCGATCGCGGTCATCGCGATGAGCACGGCCGGGTCGCTGGCCGGGCAGCGGTGCGGCCCGGCGCCGAAGCCCAGGTAGGCGCCGCCGTCGGAGCGCAGTTCCTCGGGGATGCCGGTGGGCTCGGTGTTGGCCGCGGCGTAGGAGACGAGGACCAGCTCGGCCGGCTGGATCCAGGTGCCGTGGAAGTGCACGGGCTGGAGCGTGAAGTACGGGCCGTAGTTCGCCATGGCGGGCTCGGCGCGCAGGGCTTCCATGAGGGCGTCGTACGTGCTGAGCGCGCCGTTGGTGAGCGAGCTGTAGTAGCGGTCGTCGCTGACCATCCGGGAGATCGTGTTGGAGATCAGGTTGGCCATGGGGTCGTAGGTGGCTGCCGTCACCAGCACGAGGGTCTCCGCCAGCTCGTCGGTCCGCAGCATGGCCGGATGGTCCATGAACCAGGAGGTCAGGTCGTCGCCCCGCTGGGCGTGCTTGGCCTGGATCAGCTCGCCGATGTAGCGGCTGAACGCCTCGCTGCCCCGCGCGCCCGTCTCGCCGTCGGCCTCCATCATGTCCGACAGGGCCTGGACCAGGCCTTCGCTGTCGGAGTCGGGCCGCCCGAAGAGCAGGTTGAAGACGCGGGCCGGGATGAGCCGGGCGAAGTCGGCGACCAGGTCGGCCTCGCCCTTCGTGGCGAACCGGCCGATGAGCGAGTCCGACACCTCGGTCACCAGCTGGCGCAGCTTGTGCGGCTGGATCTGCTGGAAGCAGTCGGCGATCACCTTGCGGTAGCGGGCGTGCTCGGCGCCGTCGGAGAACAGCGCGTTCGGGCGGTAGCCGAGCATCGCGATCACCCCGCCGGTCTCCGGGGTCTCGGGGAGCCGCGCCTGCCAGGCGCCGGAGTTCTTGCTCCAGAAGCCGCCGGCGTTGGTCAGCACGTCCAGGGCGGCCCGGTAGCCGATCACCAGGTGGGCCTCGACGCCCGGGGCGATCTCCACGGGCGCGACCGCGCCGTGCCGCGCGCGCAGCTCCGCGTAGACGGCCTGCGGGTCTCTGGCGTACTCGGGCCCGTACAGGCGCCCGGCGTCGGGCATGTAGCGCAGGGTCATGACAACACCAGCTCTCTGACGTGCTCCACCAGCGCGATCAGCGAGGCGCGGGCGGAGGCGGGGTCGCGGGCGTCGCACACCATCAGCGGCGTGCGCGGGTCCAGGTCGAGCGCCTGGCGCACGGACTCCAGCGGGTAGTCCGGCGAGTCGGGGAAGTGGTTGACGGCCACGGCGTAGCGGATGCCGGCGTTCTCCACCAGGTCGAGCACGGCGAAGCTCTCGTCGATGCGGCGGGTGTCGGCCAGCACCAGGACCCCCAGCGCGCCGCGTACCAGCTCGTCCCACAGGACCTGGAAGCGGGTCTGTCCCGGCGCCCCGAACAGGTAGAGCACGACGCCCGGCAGGGTGAGGCGGCCGAAGTCGATCGCGGTGGTCGTGGTCGTCTTCTCGTTCACGCCGGTGAGGTCGTCGACCAGCGTGCCCGCCTGGGTGAGCACCTCTTCGGTGTTGAGGGGCTTGATCTCCGAGAGCGCGCCCACGATGGTCGTCTTGCCCACCCCGAACGGCCCTGCGATGACCAGCTTGACCGGGATGTGCTCGGCGCTGACGCGACTGTCAGAGAGCGCGGAGGCCATTGAGTACCAACTCCAAGATCTCGATGTCGGGCAGGTCGGTGGCCGGCGGATCGCGGGTCAGCAGCGTTCCGCCGCCGACCAGCCCGGCGACCAGCAACCGCACCACGCAGTAGGGCAGGCCCAGGTGCGCGGCGCACTCGTACACCGACAACGGCCCGTCCCGCAGCAGGGCCAGCAGATGCGAACCCGGAGGGTCCAGCCCGTTGGTGGCGGCGTCGGGCGCGATGTAGACCAGGGTCGTCCGCTGGACGCTGATGTGCTCGGGCACGGTCAGTCTCGCGGCGGCCATGTAGTCCGGGACGACCCGCCGCCGTTGTCGTCCTGAGGTCATGTCCGCACGCCCTGCACCCTGGCCGCGCTGGCCTCGTCGAGAGCCTTGATCAGCTTCTGCACCTGCAGCTGCACCTCGTAGGCCAGCGCGCCGACGTTGACCGCGCCGGTGGCGGCGACGACGATGGCGGCGCGGTCGCCGGCCGGGGCGATGTAGTAGTAGCCGCTGTCGGCCGAGATGACGATGTCCACCACCCCGCCTTCTGAGCCGCCGCTGAGGCCGTCGCACAGGGCTCGGGCGGCCCCCAGCACGGAGCTCGTCATGGCGGCGGCGCGCTCGCCGGTCTCGGTCGTCACGTCGGCCGAACCGCCGAGGATCAGCCCGTCACGGCTCAGCACCACGCCTCGCGTGACCCCGGGCAGCGCCATCAGGGGCGACAGAACCCAGGACACGTCGAGGGACAACGCGCGTCCCTTGGTCGGAACACGGCCAGAAGCGCTGTGAGCGTCCATGGAACGGTCAATTCCCTTCGGTGATGTCGTGCTGCTGGGTCGGGAGCGCTTCGCGGCGGCCCGCTTCGGCTCCGATCTGGAAGTCCCCCCACCGCTTCTGGGCCGCCTCCGGGGTGGTGAGCACCTTGCCGTCGGGGCCCTGGGAACCGCCCGCGCCGGGCCGGGGGCCGGACGCGGGGCGCGGCGGCGGCTGGCGGCGACGCTGCGGCAGCGGCGCCAGGTCCTCTCCCGTCTGTTGCCGCGTCTCCGCCGCGGGCTCGGTCCGCGCGAGCGAGGCGACGGGCGCCGCCGCCACGGGCTCCGGCCGGAAGGCCGGGGCCGCGGCGCGGACCGGCTCGGGCGCCAGCACCGACGGCCGGCTGTCCTCCGGCATCTCCACGAGCAGGGCGGTGGGGATGTTCAGCACGGCCTGCACGCCGCCGAAGGCGCTCTTCTTGACCGTGACCTGCAGTCCGTAGTGCGCGACCTGGCGGCCGATGGCGGCCCAGCCGGTGTGGGGCGGGTTGCCCAGGTCGACGAGGCGGGCCGGCTGGGTGCCGCTCAGCAGGCGGGTGGCGCGGGCGTACTGCTCCTCGTTGAGTCCGACACCGGCGTCGTCGATGACGATGGCGGCGCCGTTGTTGGTCTCGTGCACGGCGATGGTCACCTTGAGCGTGCCGTAGGAGTGGTGGACCGCGTTGGCCAGCAGCTCGGCGGTGATGAACAGGATCGACTCCGCGGCGCGGGCGGCGACCCCGATGCGGCGGCGCAGGTGGTTGGCGGGGCCCTCGATGCGCTGCTCGAAGTTCTCCACCCGGGAGATGGCGCCCACCATCAGGTCCACCAGGTAGGTGTCGTCACGCGACAGGCCGGGCGTGGCGCCGCACGCGATGCCGGTCACCTGCACGCGGCGGATGATCAGTTCGTTGAACATGTCGAGTCCCAGCACCTCGCGCAGGAGCGCGGTGTGCTCGTCGCCGCTGTAGCGCTGTTGCACACCGGCGAGCAGGTCCTGGGCGCGCAGCGCCTGGGTCTGCACGCGGGACATCGCGCCCCTGATGACCGCCTGGGCCGCTTCGTCGATGCGCTCGCCCTCCTCTCTGACGCCGCGGGTGAACGCGTCGAGGAGGGCGCGGTGCTGCCTGTCGACGTCCGTGCCGGCGAGCGCCTGGTGCTGCACGCCGGGCACGATCACGTGCGGGGTGCGCAGGTGGGACAGCAGGGCGGGGACGCGCTTGGTGATCAGGTGCTCGGTCTCGGCGCGGACGAGCTCCTGCTGGGCGCGGGCCTCGCGCAGCAGCTCCGCGCTCTCCTGGGCCTGGCGCTCCGCGTGGGCCAGCCGCTGCTCGGTGGCGCTGGTCTCGCGCGTCCGGTGTTCGTGTTCCTGGCGGGCCTGGGCGAGCTGCCCGCGGGCCTGGGCGAGATCGCGGCGTACGCGCACGTGGTGGAGGAGGACGCCCACGAGGGCCAGGGCGAGCACCAGGGCGATGATCGCTGCGGGAACGCTGAAGGAGTCTGGCGGCATGACAAGTCCTGGGGTCGAGGAGAGCCGGCGGAAAGATGTCGACCGCCGAAGAGTTTGCTAGCGGCGCGTGGGGTTCTCGCGCGGCGTCCGGCCTGGACCGCGTCGGCGTTGACCGCGCCCTTCCGCGACGTGGGCACGGCTGCGTGCCCGGTGCGGCTCTGCCTGAGGCAGGGCGGGGCCAAGCGACATGTGCATCCTCAGTCTCAGTCGAACGACGGCCAACAGGAAAACCAGTATTCCCGCTTGGTCACGATAGTCAACCGTGTGTAAGGTCTTCAGTGCATTCCGTCGCGCAAATTGTCCCGATTTGTTCCGAATTGCGGTGGCGTCGGGACTAATGGGCGCAGAGCAGGTCGCCGACCCCATGGAACCGGGCCCCTCCCCCGCCCCCTCCGGCCGGCACCGCCTGATGCGGGCCGTCCGGGTGGTCCGCGGCGGCCGGCTTCACCCTCCAGGCCGGGGAGATCGCCTTCGTCGCCCTGTTCGCCGAGGAGCTCGGGCCGTCAGGCGAGCAGCTCGACCGCGCCGAGGCGGGCTGAGCGGGGACTCGGCCGGTCGAGGCCCTCCATCAGCGGGAACGTTGATCCCCTTTTCTCACCCGTACGATCACCATAAATGGATAAAGAAGTCCCATGGGGAAGATGCTCCGCTTCGACCCGGGCAACGCCCATTTTGAACACCTTTGGAGAAATGCGGGCGAGAAGCGAAGGTTCAGAACATAAGAACCGAATAGGGTGTTTTTAGGTACACGCCTGAGCTGCCCGAATCGCTGAATCACCGGGAGACAGCGTCCGGACGAATTCGGCGCACAGGCGGGGCCGCGTAAGCGGGCCACCTCGCAAGCTCTGCCGTGCGAAGGGAGCCGGCAATGACCAATCCACGCTACGCACGACCGCAGGAGACGTCCCGAGGTCAGGTGCCTCCACAAGCCCGTCAGGAAACGCCGCAACAGGCGCCTGCCCGGCCCACGATGGAGGCGCCCCAGCCGACCGGCTGGGTCGGCTGGGTGGCACTCGCCGGCATCGGGATGATGATCCTGGGATGCTTCCAGGCCTTCATGGGTCTGGTGGGGATCTTCAACACCGACTTCTACGTCGTCACCGCCAACAATCTGGCGATCCCCGTCAACTACACGGCCTGGGGATGGTTCCACCTGGCCATGGGTGTGATCGTCTTCCTCGCCGGCGCCGCGATCACGACGGGCAAGACCTGGGGGCGAGTGGTCGGCATCACCCTCGCCGCCCTCCAGGCGCTCGTCAACTTCGCCTGGCTGCCCGCGTACCCGGTCTGGTCGACGATCGTCATCGCCTTCGACGTCCTCGTCATCTACGCCCTGGCCGTCCACGGGAGGGAGATGAAGGCGTTCGACCGCGGCGCTGTCCCATAGGGGCGCTGATCGAGGAATCGGCGCTGCTTCGGCGGCGCCGATTTCTCGCCGCCCGTCGTCGGGCAACGGTCCAGCGCGAGCCAGGATGCCACGTCGGTTCCCCTCGGGGGGGATGGCCTGGTCAGCGCGGTCGGAGACCAGGCCGCAGGGTGGCGAAGCCGCCGCGTCAGTCTCCGGTCTTGCGCTCGCGCTCGTACGCGGCGTTGATGCGCAGCGCCTCGGCGAGCTGGTCTTCCAGGACGATGATCCGGCAGGCGGCTTCCACGGGGGTGCCCTGGTCGACGAGTTCCCTGGCACGGGCCGCGAGGCGCAGCTGGTAGCGGGAGTAGCGGCGGTGGCCGCCGCTGGAGCGTCTCGGCTCGATCAGCTTGGCGGTGCCGAGGGCCCGCAGGAACGTGGGGGTGACACCGAGCATCTCGGCTGCCGCACCCATGCTGTAGGCGGGGTAGTCCTCATCCTCGAACCGGTCGTCGGCCTCGTGTGTGACGCTGCCCGCGGTGCCGCCCGGGCGGGCGCCGGGTGTGTGGGTTTGATCCATAGATGCCTTTCATCATGCGAACAAGGGCCCCGGCGCCTGTATGCGCCGGGGCCCGAAGAGGTTCAACACCATCTACCGGCCATTCGGCCGGCCTACTGTATTCCGCATCCGCCCTGATGTGCGGCGGTGATGCGGGGATCGCGAATGCGTGACCGTAGACCACCTTCCAATCTTGTGGAACTGCGGCACCCGTCCGGCGGGACTCAGCCGGCGACGGGCGATCCTTCGATGGCGTTCAACGCTCCCTTCCTCAACTTGCCGGACTGACTGTCCACTTCCACTTCGGCAGCGCGTCCACGATCAGGACCCCTTACCACTGCGTTGGCCCATCACGTCCGACCTTCTGCCTTCACCTACTCAAACCTCGTCACGGGCAGTTCGTCGTGTTGCGGTAACTCTTCTGCTGCCCGGCGGATCCGTTCCTTTCGATGACAGGAACTCTAGCGCGTACGCCTTCGGATGTCTACTACGGCGAACATAGATTTTCGGTAGGGGCTCAGCTACGTACGGCCAGGTCCTGGGCGAGGTGGCCGATGACGTCGCGGGCGTCGTCCTCGATGCCGTTGATGAAGGTGGATCTGCGCCGCCGCAGCATGGGCAGGCCCAGCGCGTACAGTCCCGGGCTGTCGACCACGCCGCCGTCGTGGCGCAGCCGGCCCTTCTCGTCGACCACGGGCACGTCCAGCCAGCCGTAATCGGGCCGGAAACCCGTCGCCCACACGATCGTGCGGATCTCGCCGCTGTTCAGATCGAGCTGCAGGCGCGCCGACTCGGGCACCCGGGTCGGCTCGAAGCTCTCGGGCGGGCCGACCTCGGCCTCGCGGCCGGACGTGCGCGCCCACGCGTCGAAGCCGTCGAGCAGGCGCCTCATCTTGAGGTCCGCGAGCGAGAACACGTTGCGCAGGCCGCCGGAGAACAGCGCGCGGCCGTCGCGCACCGCCGCCCAGCGGCCCACCAGCTCGACGCCCATGGCGGTGAGCGCGTTGAGGTCGAGCGTCGCGCGTTCGGGGGTGCCGACGAGCTGGGGCGAGGGCAGCCGCCTGGCCCGCGTGAGATCGTCGACCTCGTCGTAGCGCTGGTCCCACACGCCGGAGGCGTCCATCCACCACAGCACGTCGCGCCCGCGGTAGGTGCGGGGCAGCCGCACGTGCTCGCCCACCGAGAGGATCACCGGCCGGCCCGACCTGCGCAGCTCGGCGGCCAGTTGCACGCCGGTGGCCGACGCCCCCACGACGAGCACGCCGCCGTCGGGGAGCCGACCGGGCTCGCGGTAGCCGAACGGCGTCAGCTGCCGCACGGAGGACGGCACCGCCTCGCTGAACTTCGGCACCACCGGCTGGTTGCAGGCGCCGCTGGCGATGACGACCGCCCGGCAGCCGATCTCGCCGTGGTCCGTCGTCACGTCGTATCCGCCGTCGGTCCGCCGGACGGACGTGACGTTGGTGCTCGTTCGTACGGGAGCGCCCGAGAGCACGGCGAAACGCTCGATGAACTCGGTCACCTCCCCCATGGTCATGTAGCCGTCGGGGTCCGGGCCCTCGTAGCCGAGGCCGGGCAGGCGGCTCTGCCAGTTGGGGGTGAGCAGGCGGAAGGAGTCCCAGCGCTCGCGCCGCCAGGAGTTCGCCACCTCGCCGCGCTCCAGCACGACATGATCTATCGAACGGTCGCCGAGGAAGCGGCTCGCCGCGAGGCCCGCGTGCCCCGCCCCGATGACGACCGTTGTGACACGCTCGCTGATGACTCGGCCCTCAGGCGACTTCGACGGTGACGTCTGTCGGGTTGGTGATGGCGTCGAACACGGCCGAGCGCTTCTGCGACTGGGCCACCAGCGCCTCGATGTCCTGCTTCGAGGCGTCCGCGTCGATGTTGAAGGTCACCTTGATGTCGGTGAAGCCGTTGCGGACGTCGGCGTCGGCGCCGAGGATCCCGCGGATGTCGTGCTTGCCTTCGAGCGTCGCCTCGACCGAGCGCAGCTGGATGCCGCGGTTCTGCGCGACGGACGCGACGCCCGCCGTCAGGCAGCTGGCCAGGCCGACGAGGAGGTACTCGATCGGCGTGATGCCGTTGTCCTCGGCCGCGAAGACGTCGGGGTGGTCGGCGTCGAACACCGCTTCGTTCTTGTGGGTCTGCTCCTGCCCCAGACCGAAGAACTCCTTGACGGTGGTGGTGCTGTGGACGCCGTTCTGCCACTTGGAGGACGCCCGCCAGACGAACTGCGCGGCCTCCGGCGCGGTCTTCAGCACCTCGCGCGCGTCCAGCAGCGCCTGCACGTTCACTCCGTTGGCGACAGTCGTCATGTCCCGCACCCTTCGGCTACTTCCTGTACTTCCAGTAGGTATTTGACCATACACCCACGGTGGCGGCTACCATAGCTCCCATGTCACAGCCAGCCTCGACGCTCGCGGCCGGCATGGCCGGCACGGCCGGCACCGTGGAAACCCGGTATCTCGACCTGCCGCGGCCTGTCCCCCTCGACTGCGGCAGAGATCTGCACCCGGTGCGCGTAGCGTATGAGACCTACGGAGTCCTCTCGCCCCAGCGCGACAACGTCATCCTCGTGTGCCACGCGCTCAGCGGCGACGCCCACGCCGCCGGCCTGGCCAAGGTGCCGTCCGAGGAGAGCACCCGCGACGGGTTCGGGGCCGCCGACCGCGACGGCGCCGCAGGCAAGGGGCTTGGCTGGTGGGACGGGATGATCGGCCCCGGCAAGGCCTTCGACACCGACCGCTTCTTCGTCATCTGCACCAACCTGCTCGGCGGCTGCGGCGGCACGACGGGCCCGTCGTCCATCGACCCGGCGACGGGCAGGCCGTACGGGGCGGACTTCCCCGTGATCACGGTGGCGGACATGGTACGGACCCAGCGCGCGTTCCTGGACGTCCTGGGCATCGAGCGGCTCGCGGCGGTGGCCGGGGGCTCGCTCGGCGGGATGCAGGCCATGGAGTGGGCGGTCATGTACCCCGACCAGGTCGACGCCGTCGTGGCGATCGCCAGCACGCACGCGCTCCACCCGCAGGGCATGGCCTGGAACGCGATCGCGCGTGACTCGATCATGCGCGACCCCGCCTGGCAGGGCGGCCACTACTACGGCACGGGCCGGGCGCCCGACGGCGGCATGGGCGTGGCCAGGATGGTCGGCCACATCACCTACCTGTCCGCGCCGGCGCTCGACGACAAGTTCGGCAGGCGGCTGCAGTTCGCCGACGACCTCCGCTACACGATCACCGAGCCGGAGTTCGAGGTGGAGAGCTACCTCCGCCACCAGGCCGGCTCGTTCGTCAAGCGCTTCGACGCCAACACCTACCTCTACATCTCGCGCGCGCTGACGTACTTCGACCTCGCGCGGCAGTACGGCGGCGGATCGCTGACGCGGGCGCTCGAAGGCGTCGGCGCGCGGACGCTGCTGATCGCCTTCAGCTCCGACTGGCTCTACCCGCCGCAGGCGTCGGAGGAGGTCGCGCGGGCGCTGCGCGACCTCGGCAAGCCGGTCGAGTTCGAGGTGATCGAGGCACCGTACGGCCACGACTGCTTCCTGCTCGAAGAAGCGCGCCAGACTCCCATGATCCGCCGGTTCCTGGCTCAGGGCGGGACCGGATGACGTCGAAGAAGAGGCCTTCGTGACCGACCAGTTTTCCCGTGCCGAACAAGCCCGCGAGTTCGGGTTCGAGACCCGGCAGCTGCACGCCGGGCAGCGGCCGGACCCGAACACCGGCGCCCGCGCGGTGCCGATCTTCCAGACGACCAGCTACGTCTTCGAAGATCCCGAGTCCGCGGCGGCGTACTTCAACCTGCAGGAGTACGGCAACACCTACTCGCGCATCATGAACCCCACCGTCGCGGTGTTCGAGGAGCGGGTGGCGAACCTGGAGGGCGGCTGCGGCGCGGTGGCGTTCGCCAGCGGGATCGCCGCGCAGGCGGCCGCGCTCTTCACGCTGCTGGAGCCGGGCGACCACGTCGTCTCGTCCTCGGCGCTGTACGGCGGGACGGTCAACCAGTTCAAGCACCTGCTGCGCAAGATGAACGTGGAGCTGACCTGGGTCGATCCGGACGATCCCGACGCGTGGCGCCAGGCGGTGCGCCCGAACACGAAGGCGTTCTTCGGCGAGACGATCGGCAACCCCGCCGGCAACGTGCTGGACATCGAGACCGTGGCGGCCATCGCGCACGAGCACGGGCTGCCGCTGATCGTGGACAACACGTTCGCGACGCCTTACCTGTGCCGCCCGATCCAGTGGGGCGCCGACATCGTGATCCACTCGGCGACCAAGTTCATCGGCGGCCACGGCACGAGCATCGGCGGCGTGGTCGTCGAGTCCGGCGCGTTCGACTGGTCCAACGGGCGGTTCCCGGTGGTCGCGGACCCGTCGCCTGCCTACCACGGCCTGCGTTTCCACGAGACGTTCGGCACGTACGGCTATCTGATGAAGCTGCGCGCGGAGACCCTGCGCGACCTCGGGGCGGCGCTCTCGCCGTTCAACGCCTTCCTGTTCCTGCAAGGACTGGAGACCCTGTCGCTGCGGATGGACCGCCACGTCGAGAACGCGCGGGCGGTCGCGGCGTTCCTGGAGTCGCACGAGCTGGTCTCCAACGTGAGCTATGCCGGCCTGCCTGGCAGCAGGTACCGGCCGCTGGTGGAGAAGTACCTCCCGCGCGGCGCCGGCGCGGTGTTCTCCTTCGACTGCGCGGGCGGCCGGGAGGGCGGGCAGAGCCTGATCGGCGGGCTGACGCTCTGGTCGCACCTGGCGAACGTCGGCGACGCGAAGAGCCTGGTCATCCACCCGGCGAGCACGACGCACCGCCAGCTCGGCGATGCCGAGCTGCGGGCGGCCGGCGTCGGGCCGGGCACGGTGCGGCTGTCGGTCGGCACCGAGTCCGTCGAGGACCTGATCTGGGATCTGGACCAGGGGTTCGCCCGCGTCGCCAAGGCGATCGGGGAGAAGGAGGAGACGGCATGACCGAGCTCGGGCGTTACCAGGACCCGCTGACGATCCAGCGCGTGCTCCACGCCACCAGGTCGATCGCGATCGTGGGCCTGTCCGGCAACGAGCTGCGGGCCAGCTACTTCGTCGGCTACTACCTCAAACGGCACGGCTACCAGGTGATCCCGGTGAACCCCCGGGAGAAGGAGATCCTCGGGGAGACCTGCTACCCGAGCCTGCGCGACGTGCCCGTCCCGGTCGACCTGGTGAACGTCTTCCGCGCGCCGGACGCGCTGCCCGCCGTCGCCGAGGAGGCCGTGGCGATCGGCGCCGGCGCCCTGTGGTGCCAGTTCGGCGTGATCAACGAAGAGGGCGCGCGGATCGCTGAGGACGGCGGCGTGACCGTGATCATGGACCGCTGCATCAAGGTCGAGCACGCGCGCTACGTGGGCCGGATGCACTGGCTCGGCTTCAACACCCAGCGCATCACGTCCGTCCGCGCCGGGCTCCAGTAGTCACGCGCTCCGCCGGGTCGTCCCGTCGCGAACGCGACGGGCTCGGCGACGGCGGCCGCCGGTGAAAGTTTCACGTCGCGGACGCTACGGCGCGGTCCGCTTCACCGTGAAACTCCAGATGCGGGCGCTTCGGGGGCAGGTCTGCACCGCCGGTTCGGATCGCCCCCGTTGACGTGGGGGCGGGGTGTCGGATGTACTCCGCGACGACGCACCCACCGGAGCAGGCCATGTGGTTCGGCGGAAAGAAATGGTAGCGCTAACACGCGCTGTGGCCGCCCGCTCCGACCTAGCCAAGGAGCCCTGGATGTCCCTGAGCCGCAGGCAGTTCGGCAAGGCCGCCCTGGCGTCGGCCGCGCTGGCGGCCACCGGTGTGGCCGGTTTTCCCCGCGCGGCGCAGGCGGCCGGCACCGCCTACGTGTTCGCGTACTTCACCGAGTCCCCCAACCAGTCGGCCGCCGACTACGGCCTGCACCTCGCGGTCAGCCGGGACGGCTTGAACTGGGCGCCGCTCAACCAGAACAACCCCGTCGCGACTCCGACCGCCGGGCAGCAGGGCCTGCGCGACCCCCAGATCCACCGCAAGCTCGACGGCGCCTTCGTGGTGATCGCCACCGACCTGAAGGGCCTCGACTTCGGCACGACCAGTCAGTATCTGCACGTCTGGGACTCGGCCGACCTGACCGCCTTCACCGGCTACCGGCGGCTGCGCATGCACACCACGAACGGCCACACCTGGGCGCCCACGGTCTTCCGCGACGCCTCGCGGGGCCAGTACGGCATCGTCTACTCGTTCAACACCGGCGGCCGGGACATCCTGGCGGTCAACTACACCAGCGACTTCCAGTCGGTCAGCGCCCAGCAGCCGTTCTTCAGCCCCGCCTTCAACGTGCTCGACGGGGACATCGTCGTCGACGGCGGCACGACGTACCTCTACTACAAGAACCTGAACGACGGAAACCTCTACGGCGCCCGCTCGGCCACGGGACAGCCGAACAGCTTCACCACGTACACCGGCGGCCTGCGGATGGGCAACGCGATCGAGGCGCCGCTGCTGCAGAAGACCAACGAAGGCGGCTGGCGGCTGTGGGGCGACTCCTTCAGCCCGGTCAACAACGACTACTACCTGTGGTCGTCGTCGAACATCGGCGCCGGCGCGTGGACGGCGGCCGGTCAGCGGGACTACACCCCGCCGCTGAACTCCAAGCACGGCTCGATCGCCTCGATCACCGACGCCGAGTACAACGCGATGGTCGCGCGGTGGGGGCTGCCGAACTGGGTGCGGCTGAAGTCGTACAACTTCCCCGACTATTTCGTCCGGCACGCCGACCGGGTGGGGCGCATCGACCCCTACCCGTTCGACCCGCACCAGGATCAGTTGTGGCGGATGGTGCCGGGGCTGGCCGATCCGGCCGGGGTCTCGTTCCAGTCGGTGAACGTGCCGGGCGACTACCTGCGGCACAGCAACTACGCGGTCCGGCTCGACCCCGACGACGGCTCGTCCGTGTTCCGCGCCGACGCCACCTTCCACCGCGTGGCCGGGCTGGCGGACGGCGGCTGGTCGTCGTTCCGGTCGCACAACTTCCCGACCCACCACCTGCGGCACCAGGGGTACGTGCTGCGCATCGACCCGGTCAGCTCCTCGTCGAGCGCCACCGACCGCCAGGACGCGACCTTCCGGGTGGTCTCATGAGCGAGATCAGCCGCCGCCGGCTCTTCCAGGCCACGGGTGCCGCCGTCGCGCTCTCGGCCGCCGGCCAGGTGGCCGGCGCCTCCCCCGCGTCCGCGGCCGCGCTGCCGTGGGCCAGATCCGACATCGGCGTCTCGGCCCACGCCTTCGACCTCGGCCAGGTCCGGCTGACCTCCGGGCGCTGGCTGGACAACCAGAACCGCACCCTGAACTACCTGCGCTTCGTCGACGTCGACCGGCTGCTGTACGTCTTCCGGGCCAACCACCGCCTGCCGACCGGCGGCGCGGCGGCCAACGGCGGCTGGGACGCGCCCGGTTTCCCGTTCCGGTCGCACATGCAGGGCCACTTCCTGACGGCGTGGGCGCAGGCCTACGCCGTGCTCGGCGACACCACCTGCCGGGACAAGGCCGTCCACATGGTCACCGAGCTGGCCCGGTGCCAGGCCAACAACGCCGCCGCCGGGTTCACCGCCGGTTACCTGTCGGGCTTCCCCGAGTCCGACATCACCGCCGTGGAGAACCGCACGCTGACCAACGGCAACGTCCCGTACTACTGCATCCACAAGACGCTGGCCGGGCTGCTGGACGTGTGGCGGCTGATCGGCGACACCCGGGCCAGGACCGTGCTGCTCGCCCTGGCGGGATGGGTGGACACCCGCACCTCGCGGCTCGGCGCGAGCCAGCTGCAGGCCATGCTCGGCACCGAGTTCGGCGGCATGAACGCGGTGCTGACCGACCTGTACCAGATGACCGGCGACTCCCGGTGGCTGACCACGGCCCAGCGGTTCGACCACGCGGCCGTGTTCAACCCGCTGGCCGCGGGCCAGGACCAGCTCAACGGGCTGCACGCCAACACGCAGGTGCCCAAGTGGATCGGGGCGGCCCGCGAGTACAAGGCGACCGGCACCACCCGTTACCGCGACATCGCCGCGAACGCCTGGTCGATCACCGTCGGCGCGCACACGTACGCGAACGGCTCCAACAGCCAGGCCGAGCACTTCCGCGCCCCGAACGCGATCGCCGCCCACCTGACCAGGGACACCGGCGAGGCGTGCAACACCTACAACATGCTGAAGCTGACCCGGGAGCTGTGGCTGCTGTCGCCGACCCGGGCCGACTACTTCGACTACTACGAGAACGCCCTGCTCAACCATCTGATCGGGCAGCAGAACCCGGCCGACGCGCGCGGGCACGTCACGTACTTCACCCCGCTCAACCCCGGCGGGCGCCGGGGCGTCGGCCCGGCCTGGGGCGGCGGCACCTGGAGCACGGACTACGACTCCTTCTGGTGCTGCCAGGGCACCGGCATCGAGACCAACACCAAGCTGATGGACTCGATCTACTTCTACGACGGCACCACGCTGTTCGTGAACCTGTTCGCGCCCTCCACGCTCGACTGGAGCCAGCGCGGCATCACGGTCACCCAGACGACCTCGTACCCGGTCGGCGACACCACGTCGCTGCGGGTCACCGGCGAGGTCGGCGGGACGTGGACGATCCGCGTCCGCATCCCGGCCTGGACCCAGGGCGCGACGATCAGCGTCAACGGGGTGCAGCAGAACATCCCTGTCACCCCGGGCAGCTACGCCGGCCTCACCCGGTCGTGGGCGCCGGGCGACACCGTGACCGTGCGGCTGCCCATGCGGGTGGTCATGAAGGCCGCCAACGACAACCCCGGCCTGCAGGCCGTCACCTACGGCCCGGTCGTGCTGTCGGGCGACTACGGCAACACCGGCCTGTCGTCCGCCCCGGTCCTGGTCCCCTCGTCGATCACCCGTACGGGCGCCTCGTCCCTGGCCTTCACGGCGACGGCGGGCGGGGCGACGGTGCGGCTGGGGCCGTTCCACGACGCGCACGGCCACAACTACGTCGTCTACTGGAACACCGGCGGTCAGGGCGGCACCGGCTCCGGCTTCCGGCTGCTCAACGCGGCCAGCGGGCTGGTCCTCGGCATCCAGGACATGTCCACCGCCGACGGCGCCCCGGCGCTCCAGTGGACCGACAACGGCACCGCCGACCACGACTGGGTCCCGATCGTCGACGGCGACGCCCTGCGGTTCCGCAACGCGCACAGCGGCAAGGTGCTCGGGGTCGAGAACATGTCGGCCGCCGACAACGCCCGGGTGGTCCAGTGGGACGACAACGGCACCGCCGACCACCGCTGGACGGTCACCGACACCGGCGACGGCTCGGTCAAGATCCGCAACGTCCACAGCGGCAAGCTGCTCGGCGTGCAGAACGGCTCGACGGCCAACGGCGCCCCGGTGGTCCAGGACTCCGACAACGGCGGCGCGGACAACCGGTGGCGGTTCGTGCCGAGCGGCGCCCGGCGCGTCCAGAACGTGGCCACCGGGATGGTGCTCGGCGTCACCGGCATGTCCACGGCCGACGGCGCGCTCGTCGTCCAGTGGGGCGACACCGGCACCGCCGACCACCTGTGGACGGCGGTCGTCGACACGGGCGGCTACCTGCGGCTGCGCAACGGCCACAGCCAGAAGGTGCTGGGTGTGGAGAACATGGGCACCGCCTCCGGGTCGCGCGTCCTGCAGTGGGCCGACAACGGCACGGCCGACCACCGCTGGCGGCTGCGCCCCGGGCCGGGGGCCGCCTTCCGCATCCAGTGCGCCAACGGCGGCCGGGTCCTCGGCCTCGCCGGGACGTCCCAGGGCGCGCAGGTCGTGCTCGCCGACGAGGGAGCGGGCAACACCCTCTGGAGGTTCCTCTGAGGGCTACGCGGCGGTGGCCAGGCGGCGTTCCACGGCGGCCAGGCGGCGTTCGACCTCGGTCAGCCGGTCTGCCGTGGGGCAGCCGCGCAGCAGGTCGGCGAGCTGGTCGGCCTCCTGCTGTTCGAGCTCCACGGTGTGCGCGGGCGTGTCGGGGTCCGCTTCGTCGTAGAGCAGGAGGGTGCGTCCGGCGGGAGTGACGATGACGGCGAGGTGGTCTCCCCGCCGGGTGTCGGTGTGATGGACGGTCCCGATGCCGGGGATGGTGTTGCTCGTGATCTTCATGGGTCTCCTTCCCTGTGACGTCATGCGGGCAGGCTCTCCTGCCGCCGGTCGCCCCTGCCCCACGCGATCAGATCGGCGCTGAGCGGGACCTGGATGTCGGTGATGTCGAGCAGCGTGACGCGGATGCCCCACTGCCGGGTCGTCTCGCTGACCTGGCCGGCCAGGTCGGCGCCCGCGCCGGCGACCAGGGCGGGGAGTTCGGCCAGGTCGCGCCGGGCGATCTCGCGCCGCAGCACGTTCTCGGCGACGATCGTGGTGGCCGTCAGCGGGCCTTCCACCGCCGTCGCGAAGCGGACCGGGTCCTCGACGGCCGCCATGACGCCGGCCCTCGGACCCCCGTCACGCGGCCCAGCCTGCGCACCACCAGCCGCTCGTCCTCGCCGACGACGCGCACCGTCCGGGCGATGAGCGTGGCGAGCAGCAGAAGGCCCAGCAGGAGCCACACGGCCGGCGCCTGCCACGTGACCGTCCAGCGCGAACATGCCCTCATCCCCTGTCGACCTGGCTCGTCGTCGGCGCGAACCTCGTCACTTCAAGGAATTTCGAGCAATCGGGTCCGCTCACTTACCAGTTTGGCCCAGAAACAGAAATCCGGCTATCGGGGCCGGCACCCATTTCGCGGGGGCAAGACTATGTAGATTGTCGAATTCCACGGTGTAGCCGCACGTGGGGGCCGGGATTCAAGAGCCGGTCAACCGGTGAGCATTCTAACCTCGATTTGTTCCCGGCACGCATCGGCCGTCGTTTCCTGAAGGCCTTCCCGGGTACGGTGCGACCGGCATGAGGGATGGAAGACGGCGCCTGATGGATTACGTGCTCCCGCTGCGCTGGGAGGACGACTCCGGCCTGGAGGAGCTGACCGCCTACCTGCGCGCCCTGAGCCGCCGCGTACGGGTCGTCGTGGTCGACGGTTCTCCCGCGCCGCTGTTCGAGCGCCACGCCGCCGCCTGGCGCGGCCTCGTGACGCACGCCCGTCCGGACACCGATCTGCTCCGCGCCAACGGCAAGGTCGGCGGCGTGCTCACCGGCATGCGGCTGGCCCGCGCCGAGCACGTGATCATCGCCGACGACGACGTGCGCTACGACGAGTGGGCCCTGGCCAGGGTGGATCGTCTCCTGGACGAGGCCGAGCTGGTCCGGCCGCAGAACTACTTCGCGCGACTGCCCTGGCACGCCCGCTGGGACACCGCCCGCACCCTGCTCAACCGCGGTCTGGGGGCCGACTATCCGGGCACGTTCGGGGTGCGCCGCTCGTTCTTCGCCCGGATGGGCGGCTACGACGGTGACGTGCTGTTCGAGAATCTCGAACTCATCCGTACCGTACGCGCGCACGGCGGCAGGGAGCTGCGCCCGCTGGATCTCTACGTCCGGCGCCTGCCGCCCGACGCCGCCCGCTTCTGGGGCCAGCGCGTCCGGCAGGCGTACGACGATCTGGCGCAGCCCGGCCGCATGGCGCTGTTCCTGTCCGTGCTGCCGGGGCTGGCCTTCTGCCTGCTGCGCCGCCGGTATGTCCTGCCCGTGGCGGGCGCCGTACTGGCCGTGGGGGTGGCGGAGGCGGGGCGGCGCAGGGCGGGCGGGCGGCGCGTCTTCCCCGGCACGTCGGCGCTGTTCGCCCCGGTCTGGATCGTGGAGCGGGCGACGTGCGCCTGGCTCGCGGTCGGGGCCGCCGTGTGCGGCGGCGTGCCGTACGCCGGGCGCAGGCTCCGCCGGGCGGCCCATTCCGTACGGTGGCTGCGTCAGGCCGGGGCCTCGCGCTCGCTGGGGGCCCGGAAGCCGGCCACCTTGTGCGAGCCGTCGCAGAACGGCTTGACCGACGAGAACCCGCACCTGCACAGCGCGACCGTCGCCCGCCCCGCGGGGATCGGCACGCCGTCCTGAGTCACCAGCTCGAACGGCCCCCGGATCAGCAGGGGCCCGTCCTCGCAAGGCGTCACCGTCACCACGTCATCTCCCTGATGCGACATCCCACCCCTCTTCCCGGCGTGGCAGAGGGGACACCCGGGTTTCGCGCGCCGGTCCCCGGGCAGTCGCCCGGAGTGAGAAGGGGGACTCGTGACAGCGGTTGATGCCAGGAGGGCCAGGAGGGAAGGTCGCGGCGCCACCGGGCGGGAGCCGGCCACGAGGCTGCCCGCTCCGCGCGGGCCGGTCACCGCGACGCTCTTCGACCGCCTGACCCGTCCGCCGGACGACAGCCCGATCCCGCTGGACGTCACCGGCGCCGAGCTGGGCGACGACGACTTCCAGCTCGCCCTGTTCGCCTGCTACGAGCTGCACTACCAGGGCTTCGACGACGTGGACGAGCGCTGGGAGTGGGCGCCGCCGCTGCTGGCCGCGCGCATGGAGCTGGAGCGGCGCTTCGAGGAGACGCTCGCGGCGGCCGTGCCCCGGCCGCCGCTCGACGGCCCGGTCGAGGTGCGGCGGGCGCTCAGGGAGCTGACCGCCGACGACGACGGCCCCTCCCTGTCCGCCTTCCTGTCCCGCCGGGCCGGCCTGGAGCAGTTCCGCGAGTTCGTGATCCACCGGTCGATCTACCACCTCAAGGAGGCGGACCCGCACACCTGGGCGATCCCCCGCCTCCGGGGCCGGCCGAAGGCCGCGCTGGTGGAGATCCAGGCCGACGAGTACGGCGGCGGCCGGGCCGAGCGCATGCACTCCGAGCTGTTCCGCGCCACCATGCGCGGCCTCGGCCTGGACGACTCCTACGGCGCCCACCTCGGCCGCGTGCCGGGCATCACGCTGGCCATCTCCAACGCCATGTCGCTGTTCGGCCTGCACCGGCGGCTGCGCGGCGCCCTGATCGGGCACCTCGCCGCGCTGGAGATGACCTCCTCCCTGCCCAACCGCCGCTACGCCATCGGGCTGCGCAGGCTCGGCGGCGACGACACCGCCGCGCTCTTCTACGACGAGCACGTGCAGGCCGACGCCGTGCACGAGCAGATCGCCTGCCACGACCTGTGCGAGAACTTCGCCGCCGAACACCCGTGGCTGGCCGGGGACGTCCTGTACGGGGCGGCATGTGCGCTGCGGCTGGAACGCCTGTGGGCCGAGTACGTCCTCGGCCGCTGGGACGCGGGGCTGACGTCGTTGCGGCATCCCTGACGAGGGCTCGCCGATCTTCGTCACGTGAGGCATACTGTCGCCGCCTTAACAGTGATCATCCACTCACGTGCGGGCATCCTGTGGCGGAACCGGCGACGGAAACAGATGTCTGATCATGGCGTCGACCGGCGTAGATTTCTGACCGTCTCCGGCCTGTCCCTGGGGGTGGCGGCCTTGCCCACCGGCGCGACGGCCGCGACCCCGTCCCCTTCTCCCGCCCGTGCCGAGACGTGGGAGAACATCATCGAGAAGTCGTCCTTCGACAGCTGGACGGCCTTCGACCGGGAGTGGAACCGCCTCTATCCCTGGGGAGGCGACGACGACACCCACAACGGCGCCGCCCGGATGCACGCCGGCCAGATCTCACTCTCCGGGGGCGTGCTGACCCTGAAGGCGACCCGGCTGGCCGCGGCCGACGGGACCAGCCCGCACAAGCCGCACGCCCCGCTGTGGTACCGCTCCGGCGCCATCCACGCCAGGGAACAGATCATCGTCAACGACCAGTTCCCCGAGTACGACATCGAGGGCGAGTTCAGCGCCCAGACCGGGCCGGGCATCTGGCCGGCGTTCTGGACGACCGGGGAATGGCCGGCGTGGCCGCCGGAGACCGACATCCTGGAGTACGTGGGCGACTCCACCAACCTCTTCAACACCTGGAACAAGACCTCCAGCGGCGACGAGGGCGAGGAGGCCGGCGACGACTACTTCGTCACGCGGGAGCGGGTGCCCGTCGCGAACCCTGCCGCCTGGCACAAGTACCGGGTCTGGATGTACAAAGACGGCGACGACGTCGGGCTGAACCAGCAGCTGCCGGGGCCCACCGGCGACACCCAACTCCGCGCCCGCAACGTCTGGGTGGGCCGCACCCGCGCCTGGTGACGGTCCGCCCCGTGCGGATATCGAGGTTTTCACCTGTCGACGGGAGTCAGGAAGTCCTGGAGCTCGCGGTGCCGGAACTGGTACGTGGCGCCGCTGACGCGCAGCAGGTTGGCCTCGCAGGCCCAGTCGAGAAAGGCCCACAGCCGCAGCGGCAGCAGGCCACGCGCGGCCGCGACGGCCAGGCCGATCATGGTGCGGGCCCAGGCGATCGCGCCGAAGGCCAGGCCGAAGGTCACGCCGCCGACGAGCGCGCACAGCAGCGACTCGGCGACGTCGTGGTTCATGAGGAACACCAGGAAGGCCGCGACGCCGCCGATGAGGCCGAAGGCCAGCCCGATGACCGCGTTGCGGTGCAGGGCCTCTCGCGGGTGGGCCAGCTCGGCGTCCTTGCTCCAGCCCCCGGTGGCGATCGTGAAGACGACCCCGAGCGCGAAGGCGAGGGCGAAGGCGGCGGCCACCCCCGCGGCCAGCGGCAGCGGACCGGCGCCGGCCAGCCGCAGCGGCGGCAGACCGGTGAGCGCGCCGCACAGCCCGAAGCCCAGCAGGGTGAGGGGTTCGGCGCGGATCGCCTCCGGCACGGTCATGCGCTCGGCTCCCGGCCGGCCGGCCGCCGTCAGCCCGATGACGGCGCCCAGCACCAGTCCCCCCGTGCCCCCGGCGACGACCGCGAAGCCGGGACCGAAGGCCCTTCCCCCGGTCAGCGCGAGCCCGGTCAGCCCTCCGAGCACGCCGACGGGCACTCCCGCCAGCGCGCCCACCAGACCGCCGGTGACCCGGCGCCGTCGCGGCACCCCGGTCCGCCCACCGGCGGCGGCCGGCCACGGTGCCAGCGACAGCACGGTGGCGATGACCACCCAGCCCGCCATCAGCGCCAGGGTGAGCGACTGATCCGGCAGCTCACCGGCCGCCGAGCCCGTCCAGAACGCCAGCATCGCGATCACCGCGAACACCACACACCCCAGACTGTGCAGCACCCGCACCCGCCGCCGCCCTCCGATCGGCCACAACAGATGAGGCACAAGATCGATCGCCGTCAACCCAGGCGACATCCGCCCCACCCCAGCACCGCGACCCGCTTGCCCGCGCGGGTGAGGGACGAGGCCGGGCGGCGGCCCGTTGCGGCCTGCCTTCCCGCGTAGGTGGGAGATGAAGCCGGGCCGGGGCCGGTCGGCCTCGGTGGCGTGGTCGGACTGGTCGTGTAGGTGGGCCGCCAGGCGGACGAGCCATGAGCGGACCTGGTCAGGGCGGTAGGGGGTGCCGTGGGGGGCGCGGGGTGCGAGGTGGGTGGCCGCAGGCACGTACGCGTCAAGCAGCCTTCCGGCGATCAGTGCCGCTCCGGTGGCGGGGTCGGCGTCCGGGTCGGCGTGGAGCAGGTCGTCGGGGTGGCCGCCGGACTCCACGGCGGTCACGGTCAGCAGCAGCCGCCACGGCGTGGCGAGCGCGGCGTGCACGGCCTCGCCCGCCGGCCCCGACAGCGCCGCGTGGACGGCGTCGCGGTGCGGGGCGAAGGGGTGGCCGTCCGGCCAGCGGGCGCGCAGGTAGGTGCCGATCTGCTCGGTGTTGAGGTGTCTCAGCCTGATCAGGGCGGCGTTGTCCAGCCCCGCCCCGGCCGCGCGCAGCTCGGCGTGGCGGTCGGCGCGGCAGGTCACGACGACCGCGCCCGGCCGCCGCCCGGAGAGGTCGCTGTAGCGGTTGAGCTCGGCGAGCAGCCCGATCGCCCGGCGCGGCGGACCCGACGACGGCTCCGGGTCCAGCTCGTCCAGCCCGTCCACCACCGGCAGCACCAGGCGGTCGCGCACCAGCCGGTGCGCGTCCCTGGCCGCGACCCCGAACTGCTGCGCGAGCTGCTCGGCCAGCCAGGACTCGAACGGCCTGCCCAGGGTCCACCGGGCCGCGTTCAGGCGCACCGGCACCGGCCGGTCCCGGCCGGGCCGTCCCCCCAGCAGGGGTTCCAGCAGTTGCAGCACCAGCTCGACGGCGAGCACCGTCTTGCCCGCCCCCGACTCCCCCACGACCAGCAGGCGCCGCGGGCGCAGGCCGCCGAAGAACCGGCCGATCGCGTGCAGGTCGTGCGCCGCCCCGCCGCCCGAGGCGTCGTCAGGGCCGAAGGGAAGCGGCGCGAGACTGTAGCCGCCGAGCAGCCCTTTGCGTGCCCGGTCCTCCTCCCGGAGCACGCGCCGGGCCAGCAGCCGGACGGCGGGATCGGGCGGGGGGACGTCGGCGGGGGGCGGCTCGGGCGCGGGGGCGGCCGGTTCGGCCAGGGCCGCCCTGGCCGCCCGCCAGCGTTCGAGCTCGGCGGGGATCAGCTCGGGCGGATGGTCGCAGTAGTGGAAGCAGGCGGTGACGAAGGCCCGGACGAAGTCCCACCGGGGCAGCCTGTCGGTCTGCCGCAGGACGTGCGAGGTCGTGCTCTTCGGCAGGGCGTCGACCTTGGTCCCGTCGGCGGTCGACGTCTGACCGCCGAGGACGCGCAGCCTGCTCAGGGACGGCTCGCCGGCCCACTGCCTGAGCAGGGCCAGCGAGCGTACGAAGTCCGCCGTGCCGGCGGGGCCGGGGCCCGGCGGGCGGGGACGCTCCGCGGTCATCCGTCCCCCGTCCGGACCAGCGACCACGCGAAGCTCGCGCGGGCGCGCCGCGGCCACCGGCCGGCCACGCACCGGCCCTCCAGCGTCTGGACGTGGCGGCACTCCATCAGGAAGTTGCGCGCCTCGTCGGCCTCGACGAGCTCGCGGCCGACGGCGATGGGCACGAACCCGTGGCGGGGGATGTAGACCCATCGGCCCCGGTCCCAGTCGTAGGGGTCGAACCAGCGGTGACGCACCGTACCCGAAACGCGTACCTCCGGCCCGTCCCTGGTCAGCACGAACGACCCGTGCGAGCGCAGCAGGCTCATCCTGCTGACGTAGAACAGCTCCGTGCCGATGAAGGCGTTGATCCGCGCGTCCCAGTGGTCGTGCGACCAGCTCGACCCGCCGTCGGGCAGCAGCCCCGCCTCCCGGGTGAGCTGCCGCTCGAACCGGCGCTGGTTCCTGCGCTCGGCCTTCTCGATCACCCGGAACGAGCGCAGCCACCGCGACGACATCGTCCTGGACGCGCCCGCGCCGTCCATGAAGTGCTCCAGGAAGTCGGACGCGATCGGGTGGACGTCGCGGCCGCCGTCGATGATCGAGCGGAACAGCGCCACCAGCTCGGGGACGGGCCGGTCCGTCCGCCGCCGCAGTCCTCGCAGGAACATGCGCGCTCTCCCCCCGAGTGGGCCCGGCTCCGGGGTCATGGACACGTCCGGCGGTACTCTTCCTCCTGCACGTGGTTCTCCCATTCCTCGCGGGTGAGGGCGCGGCCCGCGTTGGCGCACGCCGCGGCCACCAGGTCGGCGGGGGTGCGGACGTTCCAGAGCCGCGCGGCGCCGTCGCCGCCCACCGTGGCGACGGACGCCCCGTCAGGGCCGTAGGCGACGTCGGTCACGCCGCCGGTGTGGCCGGTCATCGGCGCTCCGAGCCTCCGGTGGATCCGCAGGTCCCAGAGCTGCACGCCGCCGCCCGCTGAGCCGGTGGCGAGGATCCGGCCGTCGGGGCTGAACGCGAGCGCGCCGGTCGCCCCGTCCTCGTTGATCAGGGCGATGCCCGCCGGGCGGCGGCGTCCGACGTCCCACAGCCGGACCGCGTCGTCGGCGGCCGTGTAGGCGAGCGTCCGGCCGTCGGGGCTGAACGCCAGGTCGTTGACCAGCCCGCCGGCGGCGGCGGGCGGCGAGCCGGGGATCTCGCGGCGGGTGGCCACGTCGAAGAGCCGCACCCGCTCGTCGAAGCCCGCGCTGGCCAGCGTCGCGCCGTCCGGGCTGATCGCCATCCCGGTGACGACGTCGGTGTGGCCGGGGACGCGCAGGCGCGGCCCCGTCTCCCCGCGGCGGGCGAGGTCCCAGAACGCGATGTCCTGGCCGACCTGGACGGCGGCGAACCTGCCGTCGGGGCTGAGCTCGGCCACGCCGTCGAGGGTCTGGTCGTGGGCGAGCTCGCGGCGGCCCGCGACGTCCCAGAGCCGCAGGCCGTCCACGCCGGAGGTCAGGAGCGTGCGGCCGTCGGGGGTGAACTCGATCGTGGCCACGGAACGGCGGGTGCCCGTCGGCCTCATCGGCGGGCCAGCGGGCCGCTGGGTGGCGGTGTCCCACAGCTGGATCGCGGGATCCTTCTCGCCGGCCGCCCCGGCGGCGAGCGTGCGTCCGTCGGGGCTCAGCGCGACGGCCGAGCGCGCGGGCACGTGGGTCCCGATCTGCTGGCGGATCCGCGGGTCCGCCAGGCGCACCACGCCGTCCTGGCCGGCCGCGGCGAGCAGCGTCCCGTCCGGGCTGAACGCCACGCATTCGAGGACGCCGACGTTGTCGGCGAGCGTGAGGAGCCGCCGGCGGGCCGCGGTGTCCCACAGGACGGTGCGGCCGCTGCCTCCCGCGGTGGCGATCCGGGTGCCGTCCGGGCTGAAGGCGATCGCGGTGAACCCGGCGAGGCGGTCCTTGAGCTCGCCCGTCCGCTCGCGCGAGGCCAGGTCCCACAGCAGGGCGGTCCTTCCCTGGCTGACGGTGGCGAGGGTGGCGCCGTCCGGGCTGAGCGCGACGTCGAGGACGGTGTCGGCCTGCCGGGCGACGGGTTCGCCCCGCGGGCGGGAGGTGACGGGGTCCCAGAGCCGTACGGCCCTGCCTCTCGCGACCGCCATGACCGTGCCGTCCCGGCTGAAGGTCACCTCGCGGACGATGTTCGCCAGCTCCGGCCCGTGGTCGGGGCGGCCCATCGGAGGGCCGTGCGGGCGGTGCGTCGCGGCGTCCCACTGCCGGACGACGCCTCGGAAGTCGCCGGTCACGAGGGTCTTCCCGTCGGGACGGTACGCCAGCGCCGACACGACCGCTTCGTGCTCCAGCGGCCGGCCCAGCTCGCGGCGGGTGGCCACGTCGTAGAACCGGACGCGGCCCGCGCACGCGGTGGCCAGCGTGCGGCCGTCGGGGCTGAAGGCCAGGCGGACGTCCGAGCAGTCGTACTTCGGCCGGGTGATGGGCGCGCCGAGCTGCCGGCGCGACGCGGTGTCCCAGAGCCGCGCGGTGCCGTCGTCGCTCCCCGTCGCGATGGCGGAGCCGTCGGGGCTGAACGCCAGCGCCATGACGCCGCGCGCGTGCCCGGTGAGCGTCCCCCTGCCGGTGCGGGTCGCCGCGTACAGGACGCGGTTGCGCGCCTCGTCGGTCGGGGCGATGTCCCACGCGGCCACGGCCAGCAGTGAGGAGAGCGTGGCGTCTCCGGTGACCTCGCTCTGCGCGGCGAGCTGGCGAGAGATCGCCACCGCGCGCTGCCGTACGGCCTCGTCGGCCGCGGCGACGGCGGCGCCGGCCGCGCAGAGGGCGAGCACCGACAGCGCCGACAGACCGCCCATGACGAGACGGCGGCGGCGGGTCACGCGCCGCGCCTCCCGCACGGAGGCCGTGACGAAGCTCTCCGCGGTGGGTCCCGGCGGGGGGAAGCTGCCGGGGTCGCGGTCCCAGCGGGGCCTGCTGTCCTGGACGGCCAGCAGCCGGGGGCCCCGGTAGAGGAAGGCGGGGTCGCGGTGGTTCTCGGCCCACTGCCCGGCGGCGTCCAGGAGCCGGTCGTACACCTCCTGCGCGGCGAGGTCGGGTTCGAGCCACTGCCGCAGGGTGGGCCAGGCCGTCAGGAGCGCGTCGTGGGCGATCTCGACGGAGTCCTCGTGCAGGGTGAGCAGGCGGCGGCCGGCGAACGCGGACAGCAGCGCCGCGACCCGCTCCCCTGGGCGCGCGGACGCGGCGGCGTGCAGCTCGGCCAGCGTCGCCGCGCGCCGCGCCGGCCGGCCGCCGGGGGTGATCACCATCATCCGCCGGAAGATCCTGAGCGCGGCCTTGCGGTCCTCCGGTGGCAGCTCGCCGAGCGCCTCGTCAGCCGTACGCCGTACGGAGTCGCGGACCCGGCCGGACTCCTCGTAGCCGCGGACCGTCAGGGTGCGGCCCTCGCGTCGCTCCCAGGTGTTGCGCAGCGCCTGGGAAAGCAGGGGGAGGGCCGCGGCCCCGTAGCGATCGCCCGCTGACGGCCCGGCGCGCAGCTCGGCCAGGATGATCTCCACCAGGCCGGGTTCGAGCTCCAGGCCCGCCGCGGCGGCGGGGCCGGTGATGGCCAGCCGGAGGTCCGGCTCCGTCATCGGCTCGACGATCACCTGGCCGTCCTGGATGGCCTCGGCGAGGTGCGGGTAGGCGGCGCAACGTTCCCAGTAGTCCGCGCGCACCCCGACGATCACCGCGGCGCCTCCGGGGCGGGCCGCCATGGCGTGCAGGGCGCCGACGAACGCCTGGCGCTCCCGCTCGTCGGTCACCAGGGTGAACAGCTCCTCGAACTGGTCGACCACCAGGACGAGCCGGCCGGGCGGCCGCGGGTCGTCACGCAGTGTCCGCTCGATCTCCTCCGGGTGCCCGCCGAACGCCCGCGCCCAGGCTTCGGCGAGCGCGCGGAACGGCCGCGCGGTCGGCGTGACGAGCAGGCGCGGCCAGTCGTGCGATCCGGCGAGCGCCGGCATCAGCCCCGCCCTCAGCAGCGACGACTTGCCCACGCCCGAGGCGCCGGAGACCAGCAGGACGGTGCCGTGGTCCGTCAGCCGCCTTCTCAGACGGCCGAGGAGGTCGCGGGTCGCCCTCGTACGGCCGAAGAACAGCTCGGCCCGCCCGCTCTCGAAGGGCGCCAGACCCTGGTAGGGGCATAGATCGTGCGCATGGCCGTGATCCTCCCGCTCGCCCATGGCGCTCATTCTGGTCACTCGCCGCCGCTCCCATCAATCGCATTCGAACGGGGATCCGGGATGGCCCGGCCCGTCCGATTCCGTCCGATGTCGTCTCACCAGTGGCCTGAACAGCGTGGACGCGGTTTCGATGGTCCTCTCTGTCCGCACCGGCAGGGCTGACGAAATCGAACCGGGGGGTGTCGGAACCGTGGGGGATCCCTGTGCCGGGATGTCCTTGGGGGCGTTGCTGCGCGGGTGGCGGGAGCGCGCGCTGCTGACCCAGGAGCAACTCGCCGAACGGGCCTGTCTCAACGTCAGAACCGTGCGCCGCATGGAGAGCGGCGCGCTCCTGCGGCCGCGCGTCACGTCGATGCTGCTGCTGGCGGAGGCGCTGGAGCTGAACGGCGCGGACCGGGCGACGCTGAACGCCGCCGCCCACGGCCGGCCCGGCCCGGCGGTGGCGGGGCCGCCTCCGGTGACCGTGCCCCGGCAGCTGCCCGCCGACGTCGCCGCGCTGGCCGGCCGGGATCGGGAGCTGGCGGTCGTGGAGGGCCACCGCAGCGCGCACACGGTGCCGGTCGTCTGCGTCAACGGGATGGCGGGCATCGGCAAGACGGCGCTGGCCGTGCACGCCGCGCACCGGCTCGCGCCGCTGTACCCCGACGGCCAGCTCTTCGTGGACCTGCGCGGCCACGCCCCGAAGGCGCCCGTCGAGCCGGGCACGGCCCTCGCCCGCGTGCTGCGCACCCTCGGCGTCCCGGACGAGCACATCCCCTGGCACCCCGACGACCGCGCCGCGCTCTACCGCAGCGTGCTCGCCGGACGCAGGGTCCTGATCGTCCTGGACGACGCCGCCGGCGAGCACCAGCTCCTCCCGCTGCTGCCCGCGGGGCCGGGATGCCTGGTGATCGTCACCAGCCGCCGCCGCCTGACCTGTCACGGCGACGCCCGCGGCCTGTCGCTGGACGTCCTGCCGGTCACCGCCGGGATCGCGCTGTTCACCCGGCTGGCCGGCCTGGACCGCCGCGCCCCGTCGGACGGCCTGGCGGAGGTCGTGCGGCGCTGCGGGCTGCTCCCCCTGGCCATCCGCATCGCCGCCGCCCGGCTCAGGGCGCGCCCCGCCTGGGGGGTGCGGCATCTGCTCGACCGGCTCGCCTGCGACCGGCTGGCCGAGCTGGCGGACGGCCCGCACAGCGTCGCCGCCGCCCTGGACCGGTCGTACGATCGGCTGCCGGACGAGCAGCGGCGGGTGTACCGGCTGCTGGGCTCGGGCGGCCGCGCCGGCTTCGGCGCCGACACGGCCGCCGCGCTGCTGGACACGAGCATGCCGCGGGCGCGGCGGCTGCTGGACCAGCTGATGGACGCCCACCTCCTCCAGGAGACGTCACCCTGCTGGTACCGGATGCACGACCTGGTGCACGACCACGCCGCGGCGCTGTGAACGGCCGTCGGCGCGCTCGACAGATGTTGTGCCCCGCGCCGGATGCACACGACGAATACCCGGTCCCCCCGCTCCCGCCCCCGGCCTAGCATCGTCGGCGAAAACGGGTCTTGTGCCCGATAACTGTCGCACTGGGAGCTTTTGTTGCCCGCTTCGATGCACTTCCCGCGGTCTGTCGCCTCGGTCGCCGGGGACAACCTCCACCAACTGCCCGAGTTCCGCGACACGCGGGTGCTCGGCCTGCTGCCCGACACCCTCGGGGCCGACGCGGACATCACCTTCGGCGAAGTCACGATCGCGCCCGGCCAGGTCGTGCCCACGCACAGCAACGGGCACGCCGAGGCGATCTTCATCGTCGAGGGGACGCTGCGGCTCTGGCGTCCGGGCGGCTCGGTGGAGTTGTCTGCTCCGGGCGCCGCCTATTTCCCGCCCGGGGAGGCGCACTCCATCGCCAACATCGGCAGTGAGCCCGCGCGGTTCCTGGTCGCCTACGCCACCGGCGGCCACGACAAGACCGTGACCTCGCGGCTGCTGCCCGACACGGCGCTGGAATCGGGCGTGAACCCGAACACCGCCCCGTCCACGGGCCTGTTCGACCGGTGGGCGGTCGCCGAGGACATGGTCTCGTGGGTCCCCGTCGAGCCGTCGAAGGGGATGCGGCTGCGCTGCCGCTACCTGCTCGAACCGGCGAACGGCACCAAGGAGTTCGTGATCGGCACGGCGGGCGTCGACCCGCACCTGCACTACACGATCCACCGGCACGCCCCGGCGGAGATCTACCACGTGCTCGAGGGCACCGCGACGATCTACGTGGGCGACGACGGCTACGAGGTGGCGCCGGGTGACACGGTGTACGTGCCGGCGTGGGCGCCGCACGGCATCGACACCGGCGACTCCGAGCTGCGCATGTACTGGTTCTACACACTCGACGCGTGCGACGGCGCGTGGGCGTGGGAGCCGCTGGAGCCGGTCTACTCCACGCCGCCGCGCCGTCCCCTGGAGACGGGCCCGCGCCGGGGGTTCCACGTCTGATGGCCGGCATCCTCTTCGCCGGCGGCCGGGTCTTCGACGGCACCGGCGCGGCTCCCGGGCGGGCGGACGTGCTCGTCGAGGACGGCGTCATCGTCGCGGTCGGCACCGGCCTGGCCGCCGGCGACGACGTCCGGGTGGTCGACGCGACCGGGAAGATCGTCCTCCCCGGCCTGATCGACACGCACGTCCACCTGACGCTCTCCGACATCAACCTGGTGAACCGCGTCTCCGACCCGTTCTCGCTGCACTTCTTCAAGACAGTGGTCAACTGCCGCAAGACGCTCGAAACCGGCATCACGACCGTACGGGACGCGGCGGGCGCCGACCTCGGCCTGAAGCAGGCGCTGTCGCGCGGCCTGATCGAGGGCCCGCGCACCCTGATCGCGGTGAACATGATCAGCCAGACCGGCGGGCACAACGACGGCCACCTGAGCTGCGGCGTGAACCTGGCCCTGTTCCCCGAGCATCCGGGCGTGCCGCCGGGGATCGCCGACGGCCCCGACGAGATGCGCAAGACGGTGCGCACGATGCTGCGCGCCGGCGCGGACGTGATCAAGGTCGCCACCACGGGCGGCGTGCTGTCGCCCGCGGACGATCCGCGCCACGCCCACTTCCGCCCGGACGAGCTCGCCGTGCTGGTGGCCGAGGCGGACGCGGCGCACGTCCACGTGATGGCGCACGCCCAGGGCGTGGAAGGCATCAAGAACGCCGTACGGGCCGGAGTCCGGTCCATCGAGCACGGCATCTTCCTCGACGACGAGGCCATCGAGCTGATGCTGGCGCGAGGCACGTGGCTGGTGCCCACCCTGATCGCGCCCATGTCCGTCATCGAGGCGGCCGAGCGCGGCGAACTGCACGAGCCCGCCGTGCTCGACAAGGCGCTGGAGGTCGCCTCCGTACACCGTGAGGCCGTCACCAGGGCCATCGGGGCGGGCGTCAACATCGCGCTCGGCACCGACACCGGAATCGGCCCGCACGGCGACAACCTGCGCGAGCTTCAACTGCTCGCGGAGTGCGGCCTGCCCCCGTACGCGGTCTGGGCGGCGGCCACCTCGCGAGCCGCGGAGCTGCTCGGCCTCGCGGACCGGATCGGCCGCGTCGCGCCGGGACTGACGGCGGACCTGGTGCTGCTTGAGGGCGAACTGACCGATCTGTCGGATCTGCGGGGCCGGGTGGCCGAGACGTGGCAGTCCGGCCGCCGCGTGTACGAGCGAGGAGAGGACGGCACACTCCGATGACCGCCGACGACATCACGGGGTCCGGCACGCACGACCAGGGAGCGTCGTCTCTGGCGTCGCTGCGGTCCTTCCAGGACTACCACTGGCTGATGCTGAAGGTGTTCCACGAGGCCGTGGAGAGCAGGCACGGGACGCGGGGCCTGGCGGCGATCGCCAGGGGAGTGCGTCAGGAGGGCGTCTACCGCGGCACGGCCATGCGCGACCAGCCCGCCTCGTTCGTCACCGGCCGCGACCCGGCCGCGCTGCTCGAACACTGGGACAGCGGCGAATGGGAGCTGGCCGCCGCCGAGGGCGAACTCTCGGTCGCCACCGACGGGCCGGCCGTCGTGCTGACCCTGCCGGAGGCCCCCGGCCGCGCGTACCTGACCGAGCTGATCGGCGAGACCGCGGCGCTGTCCGCCCTGGGGCTCTACTGGCCCGAGCTGACGGCGGGCATCACGGCGGGCTACGGCGCCGGGGTGGTCCTCGAAGCCGACGACGCCGCCGCGCGGCCCTGGCGCCTGCGCGTCACGGGCGCCGGCCCGGTGCGGCGCGCGCCGCGCCTCGGCGCCCTGGCGGCGGACCCGGTCCGGCTGATCGAGGTGAACCGGCGCACCACCGGCCTGCTCGCCGCCATGCAGATGTACGTGTCGCGCGAGCTGGTGAGGGCCTACGACGCCTCCGGTGAGGAGACGATCCGGCAGGCGGCGTACCGTTTCGGCGCCGACAGGGGCGGCGTCATCCGGGACCGCATGCTCGCCCTCGGCAAGCCGCTGACCATGGCCAACTTCGGGAGCACCGACGGCCTGCAGGAGCGCGACCCGAGCGAGGCGGTCTTCGTCTTCAAGGAGCGCCAGCACATCAGCGACGGGGCCTACTACCTGGACTGCACCTACTGCCCCCTGGCGGAGGTCTGGTCGTCGGAGGGCGAGGAGGGGCTGCGGCTCGGCTACCTGTTCGACTCCTCCAACCACCGAGGGCTGTTCCAGGGGTACAACCCGGAGACCGAGGTGCGCTGGACGTCGGTCAAGTCGCGCGGTGACCAGGTCTGCAGGTTCCGCTTCACCGTTCCCGCCCTGCTCACCGAGGACGATCCCACACCGGAGGAGTTCGACCGGATGGACCATATATCGCTTTAACGGCTTTTTGTCCAAATCACGGGGTTATGCCCCTTACGATGACGGCATGATTGCCGAGTTGCAGCGCATCGCCGACCGGTTGGGGGCAGCCCTCGACCGGCCGGTGGCGATCGACGACATACAACTCCGGCAGTACGTCTACACCTACCACCCCAGCGGCAACGACCCGGCCCGCGAGCAGGCCATCCTGCGCCGTCACGCCGGCCCCGACATCCTGCGCTGGACCGCCGTGCACCGGGCCCAGGAACGCAGGGGCGCCTTCCTGCTGCCGGCCAACCCCGCCATCGGGATGACCTGCCCGCGCTGGGGCGCGGTCGCGCGGGCCGGCGGCAAGGCCGTGGCGTACATCTGGGTGCAGGTCGACGATCCCGAGCTGTCGGAGCAGCGGCGACGGCGGATCGAGGCCGCCGCCGAGAGCGTCGCCGAGGTGTTCCAGCGCCAGCGGCACATCGACGAGCTGCGCAGCCTCAGCG
Source organism: Nonomuraea harbinensis (assembly GCF_019396385.1). Lineage (GTDB taxonomy): Bacteria > Actinomycetota > Actinomycetes > Streptosporangiales > Streptosporangiaceae > Nonomuraea > Nonomuraea ferruginea. Next base: position 64,325 of record NZ_JAHKRN010000022.1, read on the forward strand.
AGCGGGAGAGCCTGATCCGGTTGCTGTCCGACGACGCCGAGGCCCGGGTCCGCGCGGTCGAGCGCATCGCCGACGCGGACATCTTCCGGCACGAGTGGCCGGCCGCCGTGGCGGTGTTCCTGCCCGTCTCCGGCACCGGGGCGGGGCTGGGCGAGGCGGAGCGGTCGAGCCTGTCGGCGGCTCTCGAATCGGTGCGGATGGCCCTTCCCTCACGGCAGACCCTGAGCCTGGTACGCCAGAATCACGGTCTGCTGGTGATGGCCAGGCCGGACGACGGAGCGGTGCCGAGGCACACGCTGGACCAGAGGTTCGCCGAGACGGCCCGGGAGAAGATCGAGCTGGCCCTGCCGGCAGACGGTTCGTTCACCGTCTGGGCGGGCGTGGGCTGCGCCTACCCACAGCTCACGGAGCTGGTCTCCTCCTACCGGGAGGCGCTGCGCGGCGCCCAGGTGGCCGCCTCGCTGGGCAGCATGGCCAGGACCGTGCACCACACCGGTCTCGGGGTGTACTCGCGCATCGCGCAGCTCGTGAACGACCAGCCGGAGGAGGTCGTCCTCCATCCCGGGATCCGCCTGCTGATCGACCGGGAGAGCACGGGAGCCCCGCTGGCCGAGACGCTGGAGGTCTTCCTCGACAACGCGGGCGACGTGGCGCGCTCCGCCCAGCGGCTCCACCTGCACCGCGCCTCGCTCTACGGACGGCTGCGCCGCATCGAGGAGATCACCGGCCTGGACCTGGGGAACGGCAACGACCGCCTGGTCGCCCATCTGGAGCTGAAGCTGGCGCGGCTCATGCGGTTGCGCACACCGTACGGCACGGACACGACCGGCACCGGCATCTCCGCGTTAGGCGACGCGTAGCCGAGCGGCGGGGTGAGCCCCGGACGCTCGCGTTGACAAATGTCGTTCCCCACGCTCCGACGTGCAACATCTGTCGGCAGTCAGCGGAATGTCACTCTGCGAGGATTCCGGCAATCCCACCCCTGCTTGGAGGTTCGATGACTGCTCCCAACCGGATCCCGCCCCGGCGGGTGCTCCGCGCTCCACTGACGTGTTCCAGGTAGGGGGCGGACGATGAACAGGACGATGAGGCTGCTCGGCCTCGCGCTGAGCGTGACGCTCGCGCTGACCGCGTGCGGGAGCGGCTCCGGCGACGCCGCCGGCGGCGGCGAGACCACGACCAAGCCCGCCGGGACCTGGGCCAGCGCCGATCCCGCGCTGGCCGAGGAGCTCAAGGCGGCCGGATTCACCGGCGAGATCAAGGGCGCGACCGACCTCACGATCGGCATGCCGTGGGCGGTGGAGGAGAACGGCAAGCCGACCGGGCTCGACATCGACCTGGCCGAGGCCCTGGGCGACGTGCTGGGCACCAGGATCGACCTGCAGAACACCAGCTTCGACAGCCTGATCCCCGGGCTGGCGGCGGGCCGCTACGACGTGACGATCTCCGCGATGCTGGACAACAAGAAGCGTCAGGAGCAGGTGGACTTCGTCGACTTCATCATCGACTCCTCCGGCTTCGTCGTCCCCGCCGACAGCGACATCGACGACCTGACGCTGGAGACCAGCTGCGGCCGGACCATCGGCGTGGTGCGGGGCAGCGCCGAGGAGATGTACCTGTCCGAGCAGAGCACCAAGTGCGAGCAGGAAGGCAAGCCCGCCGTCAAGCTGCAGGTGTTCCAGCAGCTCCAGCAGGGCATGCTGGCCGTCACCAGTGGCCGCATCGAGGCGCTGTGCGGCGACAGCCTGCAGAACTCCTACCTCCAGGCCCAGCCCGACTCCAAGATCAAGCCGGTCGGCGAGCCGATCAACGAGGCGCCGGTGGGCATGGCACTGCCGAAGGGCAGCAAGCTCGTGCCGGTCCTGCAGAAGGCCCTGCAGAAGCTCGTCGACGACGGCGCGTACGTCAAGATCCTGGAGAAGTACGGCGTCGCGGAGGGCGCGCTGACCAAGATCACTGTGAACGATGCCCGCAGCTGACCGTACCGCCATCCTGGACGGCGGCGAGGGCGGAGACCCGCGGGGACACGGCGACGACGTGCGCGCCGTGCCCCTGCGGCATCCCGGCCGCTGGGTCGCCGCGGCCGTCGTGCTCGTGGTGGCGGTGGCGGTCGTCTCCTCCCTCGTCACCAACGAGCGGTTCCAGTGGGACGTCGTCGGGCAGTACTTCTTCTCCTCGGCGATCCTGTCCGGCCTGTGGACCACGCTCTGGCTGACCGCGGTGTCCATGTCGATCGCGGTGGTCCTCGGCATCGTCATCGCGCTGATGCGGCTGTCGCCCAACCCGGTGCTGAAGGCCGGCGCGAACTTCTACACATGGTTCTTCCGCGGCACCCCGCTGCTCGTCCAGCTGATCTTCCTGTTCAACATCTCGGCGCTCTACCCCGTGCTGACCGTCGGCCTGCCGTTCGGCCCTCAGTTCTTCGAGATCCCGGCCAACGACATCCTCACCCCGGCGCTGGTGGCCATCATCGGGCTGTCGCTCAACGAGGCCGCGTACATGGCCGAGATCGTCCGCGGCGGCATCAACTCCGTCGACCACGGCCAGACCGAGGCCGCGCAGGCGCTCGGACTGCGCCGGTCGGTCATCATGCGGCGCGTCGTGCTGCCCCAGGCCATCCGCGTCATCCTGCCGCCCACCGGCAACGAGACGATCTCGATGCTGAAGTACACCTCGCTGATCAGCGTGATCGCGATGCCGGAGCTGCTCTACTCGGCGCAGGTCATCTACTCGCGGACGTACGAGACGATCCCGCTGCTGATGGTGGCCAGCCTCTGGTACCTCATCGTGACCAGCGTGCTCACGCTCGGCCAGACCTACCTGGAGCGCAGGACGTCGCGTGACCGGCGGACCCCCGAGACCTTCCTCGGCGGCGTGCTGCGCCGCCTCCGGCCGCACGACACGCGGGTAGCCGCGGGGAGGGCACACCCATGACGACACCCGCGGTCCGCATCCGCGGCGTCCGCAAGTCCTTCGGCAGGCTGGAGGTGCTGCGCGGCATCAACCTGGACGTGTACCCCGGCGAGGTCGTCTGCCTGATCGGGCCGTCCGGCTCGGGCAAGTCCACGCTGCTGCGCTGCGTCAACCACCTGGAGAAGGTGGACGGCGGCCGGATCGAGGTGGAGGGCGAGCTCGTCGGCTACCGTCGCAAGGGCGACAAGGTCTACGAGCTGAAGGACCGCGAGATCTGCCGCAAGCGTGAGCAGATCGGCATGGTCTTCCAGCAGTTCAACCTCTTCCCCCACATGACCGTCCTCGGCAACGTCGTCGAGGCGCCGGTACGGCTCGGCAAGGCCCGTCAGCGGGAGGCCGAGCAGGCCGGTCGCGAGCTGCTCGCCAAGGTCGGCCTCGCGGAGAAGGAGTCGGCGTACCCGAGGCAGCTCTCCGGAGGCCAGCAGCAGCGGGTGGCGATCGCCCGCGCGCTGGCCATGCGCCCGCGCCTGATGCTCTTCGACGAGCCGACGTCGGCGCTGGACCCGGAGCTGGTGGGCGACGTGCTGTCGGTGATGGGCGGGCTGGCCCGCGACGGCATGACCATGATCGTGGTCACCCACGAGATGGGGTTCGCCCGCGAGGTCGCCGACCGGGTGGTGTTCATGGACCAGGGGCGGCTCGTCGAACAGGGCCACCCTTCCGAGATCTTGGAACGCCCGAGCCACGAACGGACCCAGGCCTTCCTGCGCCGGGTCCTCTAGCTCGGATCGAGTGAGGAGACAGTGATGACCGCACGCGAGGAGTGGCTGCGCGCGCACGAGGTGACGCACCTCAAGGAGCCCGGCATCGTGCTCAACGGCAAGTTCGAGGACCGTTTCGAGCCCAGGGTGTGGAACTGGCTGCGCCCCTGGGACTTCGACTCGTCCTTCGACGTCGGCCTCGTGGGCGTGGGTCTGTCGACGACGTCGATCCTGCCGACGAGCTGTTTCGCCGCGCCTGACGCGCTGCGCCTGTCCACGCCGTCCTTCACCACCTACAGTCCCGACTTCGACGTGGATCTGGCCAGCATGACCGCCCGCGATCTGGGCGACATCGCCGTGCCGGTGCTGGACCAGTACGAAGGGCTGCAGCGGATCGAGGACACCATGTCCGCCCTCTGGCGGGCCAGCGGTGACTCGTTCCTGGTGCTGATCGGCGGGGACCACGCCATCACGGCGCCGGCCGCCCGCGCCTTCGCCCGCACGCACCCCGGGCAGAAGCTCGGCCTCATCCACTTCGACGCGCACAACGACGTACGGGTCATGGACCACGGCCCGACCAACGGCACGCCGATCCGCCAGCTCCTCGAATCCGGTCTCCCCTTCTCCGGGAAGAACCTGGTGCAGGTCGGCATCCACGGCTTCATGAACGCCAGCTACTACAAGCGGTGGGTGGAGGGGCACGGCGGCACCATCATCACCGGCCGCCAGGTCCGCCGGGCGGGCATCGACGCCGTGATCGAGCAGATGGTGCAGGTCGCCGGTGACGGCACCGACGCGATCTACGTCACCGTGGACGTCGACGTGCTGGAGCTCGGCTACGCGACCGGCACCGGCGCGGCCACCCCGGAGGGCCTGCACCCGGTCGACCTGTACGAGGCGCTGTACGCGCTGGGTCAGCACCCGAAGGTGGCCGCGATCGACTTCGTGGAGCACGATCCGGCACGGGACGTGTCCACGATGACGGGCCGGACCATGACCGGCGGGCTGCTCAGCTTCCTCGCCGGCCTCTTCCTGCGCCGCAACGACGGCTGGCGCGGGTACGACCCGACCCCCATCACCGACGACTGACCGTATGCGCCTCCGGCTCGGCCGGCCGCGTGAGGCCGCCGGGCCGGAGGGTCGCCTTGGAACCGGCAGATCGGTATAAGTGAGACGTCCTGCTCCTCGACGCAAACCAGGAGAAGCATGTCCCCGCGCCCCCGTCTGCTCCCGGCCGCACTCGCCCTCGCGTTAGTCACCACCGGCGCACTCGCCCAGCCGGCTTCGGCCGCCGCGACCGCGAGCGCCGCTTCCGCCGCCACCGTCGCCGATCCCCTGCTGGACAAGCTCGCCGCCATCCCCGGCCTGACCGTCGTCTCCGAGACCCGGCCGAGCGGTTTCCGCTTCTTCGTCCTCACGCTCACCCAGCCGGTGGACCACCGCCGTCCGGGCAAGGGCACGTACCAGCAGCGTCTCACCCTGCTGCACCGGTCCGACGACGCGCCCGTGGTGCTCTACACCGGCGGCTACGGCCTGGCCGTCAACCCGTCGGCCTCGCAGACCGAGCCGACCCGGCTGCTGGGCGCCAACCAGGTCTCGGTCGAGCACCGGTTCTTCCGCAGCTCGCGGCCGGACCCCGCCGACTGGAGCAAGCTCGACATCTGGCAGCAGGCGAGCGACGAGCACCGCATCGTCCAGGCGCTCAAGACCGTCTACGGCGGCAAGTGGATCCAGACCGGCGCCAGCAAGGGCGGCATGACCTCGGTCTACCACCGCCGCTTCTACCCGGACGACGTGGACGGCGTGGTCGCCTACGTGGCGCCGAACGACCGGGTCAACCCCGCCGACCGCGCCTACGACGAGTTCTTCGAGAACGTGGGCGACGCCGCCTGCCGCACCTCGCTGGAGAACGTGCAGAAGGAGGCGCTGAAGCGGCGCGCCAGGCTGGTGCCGAGGTTCGAGGCCGAGGCCGCGCGGAACGGCTACACCTTCACCCAGTCGCTCGGCAGCGCCGACCGGTCGTTCGAGATGACCGTGCTCGACGCGGTGTGGGCCTTCTGGCAGTACTCGAACGAGAGCGACTGCGCGGACGTGCCGCCCGGCACGGCGACCGACGACGAGATCTACGACTGGATCGACACCGTCGCCGGCTTCTCCTTCTACACCGACCAGGGCATCGGCTACTACGTCCCCTACTACTACCAGGCCGCCACCCAGCTCGGCTGGCCCACGTTGAAGTTCGGGCATCTGCGCGGCCTGACCCGTTACCCCGGGCTCTACCAGCCCAACTCGGTCATCCCCGCCGAGCTGCGGTCCCGCCACGACCCGCTGCCGATGCTGGACGTCGACCACTGGGTGCGCAAGCAGTCCAGCCGGATGATGTTCGTCTACGGGGAGAACGACCCGTGGAGCGCGGAGCGGTTCACGCCCAGCCGCCATGACTCGTACCTGTATGTCGCCCCCGGCGCCAACCACGGCGCGAACATCGCCCGCCTGCCCGACGCCGAGCGGCAGGCGGCCACGGACACGCTGCTCCGCTGGGCCGGGGTGACCGGCGCCCAGGCGGCGCAGCGCGGCGTGTCGTCCATCCCCGACGACGACATGCTCCCCGACCGCCGCACCTTCTGACCCGCCGCCGGGCGAGGTCCGGGCAGCGCCCGGCCTCGCCCCGGCCACGCCCGTGTGATGCGGAAACCGTTACACAGCCGCTGACCATCGGGTTCGCCCGAAAGGGTTGGCCCAGGCGCCTTCCGTGAAATATGTTCATGCTGCTGAACAACCCCCCTTTTACCTGGAGGTCACCGGTGACGTCGGGAGGCCGGTCCGCGGACGAGCCCCGTCAGGAGCTCGTGGGTGCGCGGATGCGCCAGTTCCGCAAGGAACGCGGGATGACACTGCGCGGCCTGTCGGCCGGTTCCGGCCTGTCGATCGGGTTCCTCTCCCAGGTGGAGCGCGGGATCTCCACCATCGGGCTGGTCGCGCTGAACAGCGTCGCGGCGGCGCTGGACCGGGGCGTCGCCGAGTTCTTCGACGACTCCCCCGGCCACCAGCCCGGACGGGACGCCGAGCGACTGCCGGAGCATTTCACCCTCACCCGGGCCCAGACGGCGGCGACCGAGTACGTGTCGGGGGCCCAGACGTACCGGATGCTGTCCTCGCGCGGGCCCAGCCTGGTGCTGGAGCCGCTGCTGGTGCACATCGCGCCGGGCGGGCGGCGGGAGCCGGCGTACGGGCACGCCGGGGAGGAGTTCGCCTACGTGCTGAGCGGGGAGTTGCTGTACGAGGTGGACGGGGTGGAGCACCGGCTCCACCCCGGCGACAGCGTCCACCTGCGCTCGACGGTGCCGCACAGCATGTACAACGACACCGACGAGGTGACGACGGTGGTGTCCGTCGTGACGCCCAGGCTGTTCTAGACGCTCAGATCAGGGTCCTGGCCGACCACAGCTCCGGGAAGATCTCGCGGCGCAGCGACCGCTCCAGCCAGCTCGCGCCGCTCGACCCTCCGGTGCCCGTCTTCGCGCCCATCGCGCGGCGGACCACCATGAGGTGGAGGGTGCGCCACCGCATGAACCCCTCGGCGACGTCGGTCAGCGCCTCGGCGAGCTCCCAGAGGTGGTCGCCGGCGCCGCGCTCGGCGTACACGCGGGCCCAGGCCTGCTCGACCAAGGGCTCGGGCTGGTACGGCTGCGCCGGGTCGCGCGCCAGGGTGGTGGCGGGGATCTCGTAGCCGAGCCGGGCCAGCACGGACAGGGCGACGTCGTACAGGCTGGGCGCGCGCAGCGCCGCCAGCAGCTCGCCGTGGGCCTCGGGATTGCCGCGGTGCACCCGCGCCAGGGACTCGGACTTGTCGCCGAGCAGGAACTCGACCTCGCGGTAGAGCGCCGACTGGAACCCGGAGCCCTCGCCGAGCGCCGGCCGGAAGGCGTTGAACTGGCGCGGCGTGAGGCGGTTCAGCGGGCGCCAGGCGGTGTTGACCACCTCCAGGTAGGCCGCCGCGCGGGCGATGGCGGCGGTCGCCGGGGGCAGGTCGGGGGTGCCGAGCAGGCGGGCGGCCAGACGCAGTTCGGTGCGCACCAGGCCGAAGTAGAGCTCCATCACCTGAGTGGTCACCAGGAAGGCGGGCTCCTCGGGCGCGTCGGTGCGCGGGCCCGGCAGCGCGCGCAGGGTGTCCGTGCCGACGTACTCGTCGTACGGCGTGGCTTGCGCGAAGCTCAGATTGGGGGTCACCATCGCTTCCTCCTCGTTCACCTCAATGTTCACCGAAGACAAACTGTGATGAAATGGCATGTCGAAGGCGTTGGGACGGGGAGACTTTCCGTTCTCAAAGCAGGACCGCGGGTTCGCCTTCACCGCTGCCGAGAGTGATGGGTGGGTGCCGTGGACGCGATGGACTGGGCGATCCTTACCGAGCTGCAGGCCGACGCCCGGCTCTCTTTCAGCGAGCTGTCCCGGCGGGTGCACCTGTCCTCCCCCGCCGTGGCCGAGCGGGTGCGGCGGCTGGAGGAGACCGGGGTGATCGAGGGCTACCACGCGCACGTCGACCTGGGGCGGGCCGGGCGTACGGTGCGGGCGCTCATCCGGATGTCCTGTTACGGGGCGCGCTGCGTGCTGCGTCACGAGGAGGCGCTGGAGCAGCCGGAGATCGTGCAGGTGTACCGGGTCACCGGTGACACGTGCTGCCTGCTGGTGGTTGCGCTGGCGTCGATGGCGGACTTCGAAGGGCTGATCGACCGGCTGGCTCAGTACGGGCGGCCGTCGAGCACGATGGTGCTGTCCAGCCCCGTGCGGTGGCGGCCGGTCACGGAGCTGCCCTGAGCCTCGCGGCGATCAGCTCGGCGGTGGCGTCCCAGATGGGGGCGGCCGGGTCGATCACGTCGAAGTGGTCGCCGGGGCGTTCCAGGTAGGTGACGTCGTCGTCCGTCCCCGCGGCGGCGTACCGGCGGTTGAAGTCGACCAGGTCCGGGTCGTCCTGGGCGCCCTGCACGACGAGCTGCGGGCCGCCCAGCGGGAGACGGGCCAGCGGGCTGGATCTGGCGTACTCCTCCGGGATCTCGGTGCTGCGGCCGCCCAGCGCCATGGCGGTCGCGCCGCCGCTGAGGTCGCGCAGGTCGCATTCCACCAGGTCAAGCAGCCCGGCGAGGGAGACGGCCAGCGCGGGGGCCGGGCGTCCCGACTGCCAGAGGTCGGCGGCCAGGCGCAGCGCGAGCTGGCCGCCGGCGGAGTGGCCGATCACGGCGACGCGGGCGGGGTCGAGGTCCGAACGGTCACCGAGCGGCCGGCCCGGGTCCGGCAGGTCGGGGTCCGGCAAGGTGCTGAGCGCCGTGTAAGCGGCGGCGACGTCGGACACGGTCGCGGCCCAGCCGTGCCTGTCCGGGCGGCGGTACTCCACGTTCCACGCGGCGAATCCGCGGGCGGCCAGGTCGGCGGCGAGGGCGTCCATGAGGTCGGCGGCCCAGATGGACCGGTAGAAGCCGCCGTGCAGCAGCATCGCCACGGGGGCGGGCCGCGTCTCCGGCAAATGGAGCTCGCCGTACTGGTCGGGGTGCGGGCCGTAGTGGACGCGGCGGGGCCGGGCGGCCGCGCGGTGCACGACGTGCCGGATGGCCCAGGTCAGGCCCTGCGCGCCGCGCCCGTACAGGTGGGCGGCGCCGCCGGCCGGGTGCGGGCCGGTCACCCCCAGGTCCAGCCAGACCAGCCGCGGCGCGTACGGCCTGGGCGGGTCCATCAGGGCGCGCACCTCAGGATCGGCGCCGGGCAGCGCGACCACCAGTCCGTCCGCTCCGGCGGCGTCCAGGGCGGCCTGGAAGGACGGCGTGTCCGGCGGCGAGACCACCCGGCCGGCGACCCGGAGCGCCGCGAACTCGCGCCCGGCCAGCTCCCCGAGCAGCCCGAGATCCGCGACGAGCCCGGGGGCGGTGAGCACGGTAACAGTCGTCATCGCGTCGCGGGCCTCAGCATGGGGACGACCTCCGCGCCGATCAGGGACACGCCCTGATCGTTGGTGAGGCCGTGGGGGGTGCCGAACTCGACGCGGTGGACGCCCGCGTCGATCAGGCGCTGTGCCTGGGCTGCCACCTGGTCGGGTGTGCCGGAGAACGCGAACAGGTCCAGCAGGTCGTCCGGGATGAGCCTGGCCGCCTCGTCGTGGCGTCCCGCCGCGGTCTCGGTCTTGACCCGTGCCAGCAGGTCGGCGGGGACGTTCGCGGTGGGGTCCAGGTCGGCCACGACGGCGAGGTACATCGCCACCTCGCGCCGGGCCTTGGCGCGGGCGGCGGCGCCGTCGGCGGCCACGACGGTGACCGCGCCGAGCACGATGCCGACGTCGTCGGCGGACCGCCCGGCCTGTTCGGCACCCGGACGCAGCCGCTCCCTGATCACCGGCACCATCGCCGGGTTGGCGCTGCCGCCCACCTTGATCTCGTCGGCGAGACGTCCCGCGAGCGCCGCGCCGCGAGCGCCCCAGGCGCCGATCAGCAGCGGCGGGCGGGGACGCTGTACGGGGTAGCGCAGCGCGGTGCCGGGCGCCAGCGTGAACACCTCGCCGGAGAAGCCGGAGGTGTCGCCGCCGAGCAGCCGGTACACGACCTCGGCGCACTCGGCCAGCGCGGTCAGCGGGCGCGGCTGCGCCAGCCCCACCTCGCCCAGCCAGGTGCCGCGGGCCAGGCCCAGGTAGGCCCGCCCGCCGGAGGCCAGGTCGAGCGCGGCGACCTGGCCCGCGATCTCGTACGGGGCCATCGAGTAGGGGTTGAGGCAGGCCGTGCCCAGGCGCACCCGGGAGGTGGCGGCGGCCATCTCCAGCAGCGGGAAGATGGGCGGCTGGTACATCAGGTCGCCGAACACCGACACCACGTCGATGCCGTGCTCCTCGGCGATGCGGGCCAGCCGGGCGTAGTCGCCCGGGCGCTTGTCGCTCTGCAGGCCGATGCCGATCTCGTAGCCGCGGCTCATGTGAGGTCCGCCGAGTTCATCGGGCGGCGCCGGACGCGCTCCAGCCGCATGGTGAGCCGCTCCTCCGGGTCCGGGCAGCAGAACAGGGTGTCGCGTTCCAGCCAGTCCCCCGGGCCGAGGTCGCGCTGTTTGGCGGCCAGGAAGGGCAGGACGGCGGCCAGGGCCCAGACGCAGAAGTGGCGGCCGTCGGGGATCCGCAGGTGGGCGCTGTTCTCCAGCTCGAAGTAGTCGCCCACGGCCATGCCGCAGACCGAGCGGCCCTCGATCGTGTCGACGGTGACCCGCAGGTCGTAGAGCTCCATGTCGGTGTCGCCGGTGGTCATGCTCCCTCACTCAGCAGCTCGGCGTGATGGTGGGCGATCAGCCAGCGGCCGCGCGTGTGCCGGAGCACGTCGGTGACCCTGGTGTGCTGGGCGGGGGCGCCGTGCGGCTCGGCCACCAGGACGTACCGGGCCACGCCCACCTCTCCCCAGACGTCGATGCGCTTGTCGCGGGCGGTCAGCGTGTCCATGACCGGCCGGCGGCCGGCGCCGTCCCGGGCGTCGCGGTAGGCGTCCAGCTCGGCGCGGGTGCGCAGCGGCCCCGGCAGGTGGGTCTCCCAGGTGGTCACGTCGGGGTGCAGGTGGCCGTCGAAGCGGGCGCGGTCGCCGGCGACGAACGCGGCGTACATGTCGTCGATGGCGGCGGCGATGTCCGCCGCGGCGTCCAGGGTCACGGTGTCTTCCTTCCAGAGGTCGGGGGGCCGGTCCGCACGACGCGGCCGCCCTTCATCACCCAGTGGACGCCCCGGTACGCGGACGCCGCGGCCAGGGGGTTCTCGTCCATCGCGATCAGGTCGGCGTACCGGCCGGGTTCCACGGTGCCGATGTCGGCCTCGGCGCGGAGCCAGCGGGCGGGCCCCAGGGTGGCGGCGTGGAGCGCGCGGGCCGGGCCGATCACCTCGGCCATGTGCTCCAGCTCGCGCACGGTCGCGTTGGTGCCCTCGAACGACCAGAACGGCGGCATGTCGCTGCCGAGCAGCACCTCCACCCCGGCGGCCACCGCGGTGGCGAAGCTGTCCAGGTGGGCGGGGCCGGCGCCGAGCGAGCGGCACTGCATCCACTCCGGCACGCCCAGCTCGTCGAAGAACTCCTTGCACCGGGTGACCAGCAGGGTGGGCACCAGCGCGGTGCCGCGGGCGGCCATCCGGGCGGCCACCTCGGGGGTGAGCTGGTAGCCGTGCTCCACGCAGTCCAGGCCGAGCTCCACGGCCTGGGCGATCACGGCGGCGGGGCCGGCGTGCGCGGTGACCCTGCGGCCCCAGGCGTGCGCGGTCTCGATCACCGCCGCCATCTCGTCGGCGAACAGCTGGGGCGTGTCGATCGACTCGTGCTGTCCCGCGATGCCGCCGGAGATCATCACCTTGATGAGGTCGGCGCCGGCCTTGAGCTGGGCGCGGGTGCCGCGCCTGAAGCCGTCGACGCCGTCGCACTCCAGGGTGTCGGTGCCCTCGTGGCCGTGCCCGCCGGTGCAGACCAGGGCGCGCCCGGCGGTGAACATCCGGGGTCCGGGCACCCGGCCGGCCTCGATGGCGCGCCGGAGCGCGAAGTCGGCGTGGTCCTTCTCGGCCACGCAGCGCACGGTGGTGACGCCGCAGTCGAGGGTGCGGCGGGCGCCGTCGGCCATGTAGAGGGCCAGCTCGTGCGGGTTCAGGTCCTTGACCTGGTCACCGCCGGCGCCGGGGAGGGACAGGGACAGATGGGTATGCATGTTGACCAGGCCGGGCGTGACGTACGCGCCGCCGAGGTCGACGCGGTCCACGTCCGTCCGGTCCGCCACCTCGGCCAGGATCTCCTGCCGGGTGCCCACGGCCGCGATGCGGTCGTCCCGTACGAGGATCCCGGCGTCCTCGACGGGGCTCGCCCCGTCGGCCACCCGGCCGTCGGCCACGGTGCAGCCGGTGATCACGACCGTGTTCATCGCATCTCCTTGAGCATGGAGCCCCCCGCCGTCGGAGGCAGGGAGGGCTTGAGCGGGGAGCCGCCCGCCGTCGGGGGTGGGGAGGGAACGGGGAGCGGCGCCGCCACGTCGTAGACGTCGCGGGCGGCTTCCGCTGAGACGTAGCCCTCGGCGACGTCGCGGCGGACCGCCTCGGGATCGCGATCGCGCGGGTCGCCGTGGCCGCCGCCGCCCGCTGTCAGCAGCGTCACGCGGTCTCCTGGCTGGACCTTGACCCGTTTGGTGCTCACGCGCGCCTCACGGTCGGTGCAGGGGAACACGATCACCTGGTTCGGGTCCGGCTCCAGCCCGCCCATCAGGGCCCATGGCCGCGACCGCGTCTTCTTGATCACCGACAGGAACTCTCCCGGCGTGGTGAAGCGGATGTCGCGCCGCAGGCCCACCCCGCCCCGGTGACGGCCCGCGCCGCCCGAGTCCGTACGCATCTCCAGGCGTTCGAAGAACATCCCGGTACGCGCCTCCAGCACCTCGACCGGCGTGTTGCGGGCCTGTGTCTGGGCCAGGTGGTTGGCGGGGCCGATGCCGTCGTGGTCCGGTGTGCCGCCCCAGCCGACGGCGTCGTTGTTGCTGACGGCGAACATCCGGCCGGTGTCGGGATGCGTACCGACCATCATGAAGCCGGGCACGTCACCCCCGGACGAGGCCGGCAACCGGTCCGGCATGCCCTGCGCCAGCGCCTTGTAGATCAGCTCCAGCGCGACCGTGCCCGTCCACTGGGTGAACGTGGCCGCGGGGTAGGTGGCGTGGAACAGGGTGCCGGGCTCGGCCCGTACCTCCAGCGGCGCGAAGTGGCCCGCGTTGGTCTCCTCCCACGGGGTGGTGATCGCCTTGAACGCGACCCGGCAGGTGGCGATGGTGGCGCCCAGGGGGAGGTTCACCGGCCCGGGCGTCATCGCGGCCGAGCCGTCGAAGTCGACGGTGAAGCGTCCGCCGGCGATCGTGACCGTCACCCGCATCTTGACCGGGTCCTCGGTGATGCCGTCGTCGTCCAGCCAGTCCTCGGCTGTCCACGTGCCCTGCGGCAGCGCGGCGACGGCGTCGGCGGCCGACCTGGTGGCGGCCTCGACGGCCCTGTCCACGGCGGCGGTCACCAGGGGCGTGCCGTAGCGGGCGTGCACGTCGGCGAGGCGGCGTTCGCCGGTGCGCAGGGCGGCCACCTGGGCGTGCAGGTCACCGATGACCAGGTCCGGCATCCGCGAGTTGAACCGGATCAGCTCATGGATCTCCCGCACAGGCTCACCCCGGGAAAACACCTTCGTACCCGGAAAAATCAACCCTTCCTGATGCATGTCCGTCGAATCCAGGACATAGCCCGGATCCTTGGCGCCCAGATCCATCCAATGCGCCCGCACGCACACGAAGCCCAGCAGCCCGGAGTCCCCGTACACCGGGGCGAACAGGGTCGCGTCGTAGGAGTGGGCCGCATTCCAGTACGGGTAGTTCAGCAGCACCACGTCACCGGGCAGCAGGTTCTCCCGCCCCACGTACTCCACGCCCTTGCGGATGGAGTAGTCGTTCGCGCCGAGGAACCGGCTCAGCCCGGTGGCCTCGGCGACCAGCCGCAGGTCCGGGTCGTAGACCGAGATCCCGTAGTCGCGCACCTCGTAGATCACGGGGTTGAACGAGGTCCGCTCCAGGGTGGCCCGCATCTCCTCGGCCACCGCGACCAGATGACAGCGCACGACCTCCGCCGTCGCCCCGTCCAGAGCGATGCCAGAAACCCCGGCACCAGACCGCGCAGGACCATCCGGCCGTACGGGGCTGGGCGTGGTGGGGTCAGCCATCGTCCACGCCGTAGATCTCGCGGGCGGCCTCCGCTGAGACGTAGCCCTCGGCGACGTCGCGGCGGACCGCCTCGGGGTCACGCTCGCGCGGGTCGCCGTGGCCGCCGCCGCCCGCCGTCAGCAGCGTCACCCGGTCCCCCGGCTCGACCTTGACCCGCTTGGTGCTGACCCGGGCCTCACGATCCGTGCCGGGGAACACGATCACCTGGTTCGGGTCCGGCTCCAGCCCGCCCTCCAGCGCCCACGGCCGCGAACGCGTCTTCTTGATCACCGACAGGAACTCTCCCGGCGTGGTGAAGCGGATCTCGCGCCGCAGGCCCACTCCGCCCCGGTGACGGCCCGCGCCGCCCGAGTCCGTACGCATCTCCAGTCGTTCGAAGAACATCCCGGTACGCGCCTCCAGCACCTCGATCGGGGTGCTCCGCCCGGCGCTGCCGGAGACGTGGGTCGCCGCGTTCATGCCGTCGTGGTCCGGCGTGGCGCCCCAGCCGACGAGGTCGTTGTTGCTGACGGCGAACATCTGACCGGTGTCGGGATGCGTGCCGACCATCATGAAACCGGGCACGTCACCCCCGGACGACGCGGGCACCCGGTCCGGCATGCCCTGCGCCAGCGCCTTGAGGATGAGCTCCACCGCCACGATGCCGGTCCAGAGCGTGAACGTGGGCTGCGGGTAGACGGCGTGGAACAGCGTCCCCGGCTCGGCGCGGACCTCCAGCGGCACCGTCGTGCCGTGGTTGGACGGCTCGTCGGGCGAGGTCAGCGACTTGAGTATGACCTTGCAGAGCGCGACGGTGGCGCCGAACGGCATGTTGATCGGGCCAGGCGTGGCCGGGGCGGAGCCGTCGAAGTCGACCGTGAAGCGCCCGTCGGCGATCGTGACCGTGACCCGCATCTTGACCGGGTCCTCGGTGATGCCGTCGTCGTCGACCCAGTCCTCGGCCGTCCAGGTGCCCTGCGGCAGCGCCGCGAGGGCGGCGCGAGTGCGGGCCTCGCCGTCCTCGACCATGCGCTGGACGGCCGCGTCCACGGTGGGGCGGCCGAACTTGTCCAGGATCTCCAGCAGGCGGCGCTCGCCGGTGCGCAGAGCGGCCACCTGGGCGTGCAGGTCACCGATGACCAGGTCCGGCATCCGCGAGTTGAACCGGATCAGCTCATGGATCTCCCGCACAGGCTCACCCCGGGAGAACACCTTCGTACCCGGAAAAATCAAACCTTCCTGATGCATGTCCGTCGAATCCAGGACATAGCCCGGATCCTTGGCGCCCAGATCCATCCAGTGCGCCCGCACGCACAGGAACCCGACCAGCGTGCCGTCGGCCTCCGGGTCCGCGGGATCCGGCTGGAACACCGGGGCGAACAGGGTCGCGTCGTACGAGTGGGCCGCGTTCCAGTACGGGTAGTTGAGCAGCACGATGTCACCGCGGTGCAGGTTCTCCCTGCCCACGTACTCCACGCCCTTGGCCAGCGAGAAGTCGTTCGCCCCCAGGAAGAACGTCAGCCCGGTGGCCTCGGCCACCAGCCGCAGGTCCGCGTCGTACATGGACAGCCCGAAGTCGTGCACCTCGTAGATCACCGGGTTGAACGAGGTGCGGATCAGGGTGGCCCGCATCTCCTCGGCCGCGGCCAGCAGGTAGCTGCGGACCACCTCGGCC
This sequence comes from Nonomuraea harbinensis, assembly GCF_019396385.1. GTDB lineage: Bacteria > Actinomycetota > Actinomycetes > Streptosporangiales > Streptosporangiaceae > Nonomuraea > Nonomuraea ferruginea. The sequence goes on from NZ_JAHKRN010000022.1 coordinate 80,387, forward strand.
GTCGCGCCGTCCAGCCGCACGTTCGCCTCGCTCATGCCCGAGCCTCCGGAGTGAGAGTGACCAGCAGATGACCGAAGGGGTCCACCTGGACGCGCTGCCCGGAGTGCACGACCGTGGTGGAGGTGCCCTCGTCGATCAGGGCGGGGCCGTCCAGGGCGTCGCCCGGCTCCAGCTTGGCCCGGTCGTACACGGCGAACTCCGTCACCGCCCGCGTCCCGAAGTCGTAGGCGTCCCGCCGGCCGGTGCGGGCCCGGGAGGCGTCGCCGTCGCCGGGGGCGTGCCGGGGCAGCTCCGGCTTCTCGATGCGCCCGATGCCGCGCACCCGCAGGTTCAGGATCTGCAGCTGGTTGTCCATGACGTGCCCGTACCGGGCGTGGTGCAGCTCCTCGAACGCGGCCCGCACCACGTCGGGGCGCAGGTCGCGGCCGACGGGGACCGTCAGCGAGTGCTCCTGGCCGAGGTAGCGCACCTCCATGGCGCGTTCCAGCACGGCCTGCCCGGCGGGGATGCCCTGCGCCGCGAGCGAGGCCGCCGCCTCGGCCGCGGCCTCGGCGAACACCGACTCCAGCGCGGCCAGGTCGGCGTCCTCCAGGGTGACCATGACGGTACGCGACACGTCGTCCACGATGTCGGCCGCCAGCATGCCCCACGCGGAGAACCCGGACGGCGCGAACGGGACGATCACCTCGGGGATGCCCATCTCGCGGGCGAGGAGCGGCGCCAGCAGCGGCCCGGCGCCGCCGAAGGCCAGCAGAGAGAAGACCCGGGGATCGTGGCCCCGCTCGACCGTGATCTGCCGGACCGCGCCGACCGTCCTGGCCAGCAGCACGTCGAAGATCCCGGCCGCGGCGGCCTCGACGCCGAGCCCGAGCGGCTCGGCGATCTGCTCGCGCAGCGCCTCCCTGGCCGCCTCGTCGTGCAGGCGCATGTCGCCGCCGAGGAAGCGGTCCGGGTCGACGTAGCCGAGGGTCACGGCGGCGTCGGTGACCGTGGGCCGGGTGCCGCCGCGGCCGTAGCAGACCGGGCCGGGGTCGGCGCCGGCGCTCTGCGGGCCGACCTTGAGCAGGCCGCGGTCCAGGTGGGCGACCGAGCCGCCGCCCGCGCCGATGGTGCGGATGTCGTAGGCGGGGATGAGCAGCGGGAAGTGCTCCAGCTTCGCCTCGTAGGCCGCCACCGCCGCGCCCCGCTCGATCACGCAGGTGTCCAGCGACGTGCCGCCGATGTCGAAGGTCAGCAGGTTGTCGCGGCCGAGCGCGGCGGCGACGTGCGCGGCTCCGACGATGCCGCCGGCCGGGCCGGACAGCACGGTGTGCATGGGCGAGGTCTTGGCCACCCCCGAGGTCATCGAACCGCCGCCGGACCGCATGATCAGAAACCGGCCGTCGAAGCCGTCCTCGGCCAGGCCCGCCTCCAGGCGGTCGACGTAACGCTCGAAGATGGGGCGGATGTAGGCGTCCAGGACGGTGGTGCTGGTCCGCTCGTACTCGCGGTACTCGCGCACGATGTCCGTCGACACCGAAACGGTGACCTGCGGGTACGCCTCGCGGATGAGCCGCGCGGCCTGCTTCTCGTGCTCGGGGTTGAGGTAGGAGTGCAGGAAGCAGACCGCGATCGTCCGGACCCCCTGCTCCTCCACCAGGATCCGGGCGGCCTCCCGCACGTCGTCCGGGTCCAGGTCCTCCACGACGCGGCCCTTGTAGTCGAGCCGCCCCCGCACCCCGATCGTGGCGGCGCGGCGGACCAGGCTCTCCGGGCGCTGGTACTGGAAGTCGTACATGTGGTCCGAGGGCACGTTGCCCCGGCCCAGCAGGAAGACGTCACGGAAGCCCTCGTTGGCGATGATCCCGGTGGTCTCGCCGCGCCGCTCCAGCACCGCGTTCAGCCCGAGCGTGGTGCCGTGGATGAACAGCTCCACCTCGCGCAGGTCGGTGCCGAGCAGCTCGACGGCGGTGAGCACGCCCTCCCAGGGGCGGGCCGGGGTCGTCGGCGCCTTGCGGAAGCGGACCGCGTGGGTGCGCGTGTCCAGCTCCATGGCGTCGACGAAGGTGCCGCCGATGTCGACGGCCAGCCTGATCGCGGGCATGGGATGTGTCACCTCTCTGGTCCTTCGAGATCGGGAAGCGCGCCGGCGCGGCGGCAGGCCACGCGGGCGCGGCCCAGGGTCCGCAGTTCCTGCTCCTCGGTGCGGCAGGCGTCCTCCGCGAACGGGCAGCGCGGCGCGAGCGCGCAGCCGCCGCCCGCGGCTGCCTCCTCCGGGTCCTTGGTCAGGCGCACCCGGCCGGTCTCCTCCTCGCCGTCCAGCGAGGGCACGGCGGCCAGGAGCGCCATCGTGTACGGATGCCGCGGCCGGGCGAAGACCTCCTCGACCGGGCCCTCCTCGACGATCCGGCCCAGGTAGAGCACCACGACCCGGTCGCAGAAGCCGCGCACGGTGGCCAGGTCGTGCGAGATGAACACCGAGCCGCGGCCCCGCTCGGCCGTCACCTCGCCGATCACCTTCAGGATCTGCGCCTGTACGGTCACGTCCAGCGCGGACGTGGGCTCGTCGAAGACGATCAGGTCGGGCTCACCGGCCAGCGCCCTGGCGATGCCGACGCGCTGCGCCTGGCCGCCGGACAGCTCGTGCGGGCGGCGCTCCGCGTACGTCCCGTCCAGGCCCATGCGCTCCAGCACCGCCGCGACCCGCCGGGCCCGTTCGGGCGCCTTGACCCCGGCGGCGCGCAGGGGCTCGGCCACCGCGTCGGCGACGGTGCGGCGCGGGCTGAGCGAGCCGATCGGGTCCTGGAACACGAGCTGGGCGCGGCGGCGCAGGGCCCGCAGCGCCCGCCCGCGCAGACGTGACGGCTCGCGCCCGGCCAGCGTGACCGCGCCCCGCGACGGGGTGATCATGCCGAGCATGAGCCGGGCCAGCGTGCTCTTGCCGCTCCCGCTCTCGCCGACCACCCCCACCGTCTCCCCCGCACGCACCGTCAGACTGACGCCCCGCAGCGCATGGTGCCCCCCCGCCCCGAACCGGCTCCCGTACACCACATGCGCATCCTCAACCCGCACGACCTCATCACCGGAAACGGCGGAACCTGCGGGCTGGGCAGGGTCGCCGGACTCTGCGGACACGCCCGCACCTGCGGGCCGCGCGGGGTCGGCGGAACCCGCGGACTCGCCGGACTCGGCGGGGTGGGGGCTAGGGAGGGTGGGGACGGCCGCGAGGAGGGTGCGGGTGTAGGGGGCGGCTGGGGTGGTCAGGATGGCGGTGGTGGGGCCGTGTTCGACGATCGCGCCCGCGTTCAGGACGACGAGGCGGTCGCAGATGCGGGCGATGGACGCGAGGTCGTGGGAGATGAGGAGCACGCCGCGGCCCTCCTCGTCGGCCGCCTCGCGGAACCGGAGCAGGATCTCGCGGGTGAGGGTGACGTCCAGGCCGGTGGTGGGCTCGTCGGCGATGAGCAGTCCAGGGGCGCAGCCGGTGGCGAGGGAGATCATGACGCGCTGCGCCTGGCCGCCGGAGAGCTCGTGCGGGTAGCTGCCGAACCGCCGGGCCGCCGAGCGGATGCCGACGCTCTCGAACAGGCCGACCGCCGCCGAGCGCGCCTGGGAGGCGTCCATGCCCTGGTGGGTCACCAGGCGGTCGGTGAGCTGACGGCCGATGACGCGGGTCGGGCTGAGCGCGCCGCGCGGGTTCTGGAAGCAGATCGCCGCGCCCGCGCCGCGGTGCGCCGCCAGCGTCGCGGCGTCCATCGTCAGCACGTCCCGATCCTCGAAGAGGACCTGGCCGGTGGCGCGGGCGCCGTCCGGCAGGAGCCCCACGACCGATCTGGCGATCATGCTCTTGCCGCCGCCGCTCTCCCCCACCAGCCCGACGACCTCGCCGCGCGCGACCGTGAGGTCCACGCCGGCGAGTGCCTGTACGGAACCGATGGCGACCTTCAGGTCCCGGATGTCGAGCAGGGTCATCGGGTGACCCCCGCGCGTTCCTGCAGCCCTTCGCCGAGCAGGCTGAACCCGAGCACGCTGACCAGCAGCAGCAGGCCGGGCGGCACCGAGGTCCACCAGCGCCCGGCGACCACGTCCGCCGAGCCGAGACTGATCATGGCCCCCCACTCCGCCGTCGGCACGGTGACGCCGAGACCCAGGAAGGACAGCCCGGCCAGGGTGAGCATGGCCCAGCCGCAGTTCAGCGGCGCGATGACGCGTACCGGGGTGAGGCTGTTGGGCAGCACGTGCCGCCAGAGGGTGCCCAGGCCGGACGATCCCGACGTCCTGGACGCCTCCACGAACGGCAGCTCCCGCACCGTGCGCACCTCGGCCCGGACGAGACGGGCGTACGCGGGCGCGTTGACCAGGGCGATCACCAGGATCAGCTCGGGCACGCCGCCCCCGAGCAGGGCGGCGACCGCCAGCGCCAGGATGAACGCCGGGAACGCCTGGAACACGTCCAGGATCCGCATCAGCACGTCGTCGACCAGCCCGCCGCGGTACCCGGCGACGATCCCGAGCAGCGTGCCGAGCACCACCGCCAGGGCGACCGACGCGACGGCGACGCCCAGGTCCAGGCGGCCCGCGTGCAGCACCCGGCTGAGGATGTCCATGCCGTTGACGTCGGTCCCCAGCGGGTGCGCCCCGCCGGGCGGGGCCAGCGAGGCCGCCGCGTCGATCTCCTCGGGTCCCCAGCGGACCAGCAGCGGCCCGATCAGCACGGCGAGCACGACCAGCCCCAGGATCACCGACCCGGTCCGGATCAGCGTGGTGGCGAAGCCGCGGTCCGCGGCGGCGGCGCGCGGCGGGCCGGCCTCCCCCGCCGTGGTCAGGTCGGCCATCAGATCCTCACTCTCGGGTCGAGGACGGCGTGCACCACGTCCGCGATCAGGAAGATCAGCGTGTAGCACAGCGCGATCACCACGACCGACGCCTGCACCACCGGGTAGTCCCGGAACAGCAGCCCGCGCAGCGCCCACTGCCCGAAGCCCTGCCAGGAGAAGACGTACTCCACCAGCACCGTCGACCCGATCGCGAACCCGAACACCAGCGCCGCCAGCGCGGGCAGCCGCACCAGGGCGGCGCGGGCGAGATAGCCGCGCAGCAGCGTGCGCTCCGGCAGGCCGTGCGCGGCGGCCGCCCGGTACGCCTCCGAGCCCAGCACCTCCAGCGCCGAGGCGCGCACACTGCGCATCAGCGGCGCCACGATGACGACGACCATGGTCGCCACCGGCAGCACCAGGTGGCCGGCGGCCGACGCGAACGCCGGGCCGTTGCCGGTGAGCACGGCGTCCAGCAGGTCCGCGCCGGTGATCAGCGACAGGTTCGTGTCCGGGTCGACCCGGCCGCTGGGCGCCGGCACCCAGCCGAGGCCGCTGTACACGACCAGGATGAGCACCAGGCCGAGCCAGAACTCCGGCAGCGAGTTGCCCACCAGGGCCAGCACCCGCAGCGTGTGGTCACCGGCGCGGCCCGCGCGGCGCGCGGACCAGATGCCGAGCACAGTGGCCAGCACCGTCGCGATCGTCACGGCGATCACGACGAGCTCGAGCGTGGGCCCGAGGCGGACGGCCATCTCGCCCATCACCGACTGGCCGCTCTGGATGGACACGCCCAGGTCACCGGTGAACAGCCCGCCCAGGTAGTCCACGAACTGCTGCCACATCGGCTGGTCCAGCCCGTAACGGGCACGCGCCGCCGCCGCGTCGGCCTCCGTGGCGTTGGGGCCGAGGATCGTCCGGATCGGATCGCCGGGCAGCACGCGGACCAGCACGAACGTCACCACGACGACGCCGAGGAGGACGGGCACGGCCTGCAGCAGGCGCCGTGCGGTGAATCGGGCGATCCGCACAGTTATGCCTTGGTCAGGTAACGCAGGCGGGCCAGGCCGTCCATCGGCTGGACCCAGCCGGCGACCTCCTCGCGCACCGGGAGGGTGAAGTTCGGCTGGCAGATGATCGCCCACGGCACGTCGGCCGCGAGGATCTCCTGCACCCGGGCCCACAGCTTGAGCCGCTCGGCCTCCTCCACCGTGGTGTGCGACTGCTCGAAGATCTTCTCGATCTCGTCGTTGACGTAGTTGGAGTAGTTCAGGTTGGCGCCCTTGGTGAAGCTGGTGCCGAGCATGTACTCGACGTCGTTGACCCACAGCTGCCCGGCGGTGAGCTGCAGCGGGATGCTCTTCTTCTCGCGGCGCTCGCCGAGGGTCGCCGGGTCCAGCGGGACGAGCTTCAGCTCGATGCCGGCCTTCCTGGCCTCGCTCTGCACCAGCACGGCGATCTGCTGCTGCTCGGCGTTGTCGGCCTCGAAGACGAGCTCGGAGCTGATCGACGGCTTGCCGGCCTCGGCCAGCAGGGCCTTCGCCCTGTCCAGGTCGTAGGCGTAGGGGTAGCCGGTCTCGGCGTAACCCGGCATGTCCAGCGGCACCAGGCTCTTGGCCGGGCGGGCGTCGCCGCCGTACACGTTGCTGATGATCTGCTCGTACGGAACCGCGCAGGCCAGCGCCTGGCGCACCTTGACGTCGTCGAACGGCGCGGTGGCGACCGACATCTGGATGGCCACCTGGTTGTTGCTGGGCGCGGAGATCACCTTGATGCCCTGGGCGTCCTTCAGGTCGGCGACGTCGCGGCGGCTCATCCCGAGGGCGATGTCCACGTCGCCCGCCTCCAGCTGCAGGCGCTGGGTGGCGGCGGCCGAGACCACGGTGAGGCGGATGGTGCTCAGCCTGGCCGGGTCCTGGCCGGGGTAGCCGGTGTTGGCGCTGAGCTCGATCTCCTGGCCCTGGACCGCCTTGGAGACCTCGAAGTAGCCGCCGGTCGGCGGGTTCTTGGCGAACCACTCCTTGGCCCAGGGGTCGGCGTCGGTGGCGTGCTTCTTGGCCTCGGCGGAGTCGAAGACGTACAGGGAGATGGCCTGGATCTGCCAGGTGAGCGCGCTGGGGAACGCCTGGTGGAACTCCACCGTGTAGTCGTCGACCACCTTGACCTGGTCGGCCTCGGTGAGCCCGATCAGCCGGTAGACGCCCGCGACGTTGGCCTTGGCGGCGAACGCCCGGTCCTTGGACCACTTGACGTCGGCCGCGGTCATCTCGTTGCCGCTGGCGAACTTGACGCCCTTGCGCAGCTTCAGCGTCCAGACCTTGTTGTCGGCGTCCGGCTCGAACGACTCGGCGAAGGTGGGGGCGATGCTCTCGGTGTCGAGGATCTGCGCCCCGCCGACGTCCTTCACGCCGTAGTCGATCATGTAGGGGAAGACGTTCTTGAACAGCATGAGCGCGGTGAGGTCGAACCCCACGAAGTCCTGGTCCCAGCTGCTGACGTAGCCGCCCACGGCGATGCGCAGGGCGCCGCCCTCCCCGCCGGACGCGGCCCCCGACGGCTGCGGCTGCTCGCCCCCCTTGGTCCCGGCGGCGCACCCGGCGGCGAGCAGCAGCGCCACGCCGCCGCCGAGCCGCAGCGCCGACCTGCGCGACATCGGCAGCGAGCCGGCGGCGACCGCACGTGAGAATCCGGCCATGGGGGTCCTCCTGGGGGACACGGAAGAGACGACGTGTTCAGTCAGGCCTTCCGTTCACTGAACGCTCCCGCGTGCCAGTTCACCGGTCAGAGTCCTGTCTATCTCTGACGTTGTACCGGTAACCGGGCATTAAGGACAAGGACGTTCAGATAATTTCACCAGAGGGAAACATCCGGCCGGGCAGGCCGAGACGGGTGAGCGCCGCCGCCACCAGCTCGTCCGGTGACAGCGCCACGTCCAGCACCATCCCGGACTCGTCCGGATCGAGGTGCTCCAGGATCTGCTGCTGCGAGTCGAGCAGGCCGGCCGCCATGTAGTGGCCGGTGCGGCGGGTCATCCGGTCCCTGATCAGCTCCGGTGCCCCGTCGAGGTGGACGAACTCCACGTCCGGCGGACCCTGCCGCAGGACGTCGCGGTAGGCGCGCTTGAGCGCCGAGCACGCCAGGACGGTGGAGACGCCTTCGGCGTGCCGGTCGGCCATCCAGGAGGCCAGGTCGCGCAGCCACGGCCAGCGGTCCGCGTCGTCCAGCGGGACGCCGGCGCGCATCCGGGCCACGTTCGCCTCCGAGTGGAACTCGTCCGCCTCGGCGAACCGCAGCCCGGTCGCCTCGCTGATGCCGCGGGCCACGGTCGTCTTGCCCGCGCCCGACACGCCCATGACCACGATGTGCCGGGTGGGCGGACGGTCACCAGTCATGGACGGTGCCGTCCTTGAGCCGGTTGAACGGCAGGTAGGCCGCCTGGTACGGGAAGCGCGCCGCCGCCTCCTCGTCGAGCTCCACGCCGATCCCCGGCAGCTCGCCGGGGTGCAGGTAGCCGTTGGTGAAGCTGAACGACTGCCGGAACACCTCGTCGGTGGCCGGGCCGTGCCGCATGTACTCCTGGATGCCGAAGTTGTGGATCGCCAGGTCCAGGTGGAGCGCGGCGGCCATGCCGACCGGCGAGATGTCGGTCGGGCCGTGGATGCCGGACTTGATCTGGTACTGGGCGGCGTAGTCGAGGAGCTTGCGCATGGCGGTGATCCCGCCGGTGTGGGTGACGGCGGAGCGGACGTAGTCGATGAGCTGCTCGCGGATCAGGGTCTGGTAGTCCCACACGGTGTTGAAGACCTCGCCGATGGCCAGCGGGGTGGTGGTGTGCTGCCGGACCAGGCGCAGCGCCTCCTGGTTCTCCGCCGGGGTGCAGTCCTCCAGCCAGAACAGGTCGTACGGTTCGAGGTCCTTGCCGAGCCTGGCCGCCTGGATGGGGGTCATCCGATGGTGCCCGTCGTGCAGCAGCGGCAGCTCGGGGCCGAACTCGTTCCGTACCGCCTCGAAGACGCCGGGCAGGTGGCGCAGGTAGGCGCGGGTGTCCCAGTCCTCCTCGGCGGGCAGCGGGGTGCGCTGGGCCGGCTCGTAGTCGTACCGCTTGCCGTCGATGCTCGGCTGGGCGGCGACGCCGTACACCGCGTCGACCCCCGGCACGGAGGTCTGCACCCGGATCGACCGGTACCCCAGCTCCAGGTGCAGGCGGATCGAGTCGAACAGCTCCGGCAGGTCGCGGCCCGAGGCGTGCCCGTACGCCATGATCCCGTTCCGGGAGGCTCCGCCGAGCAGCTGGTAGAGCGGCATCCCGGCGGCCTTGGCCTTGATGTCCCAGAGCGCCACGTCCACGGCGGCGATGGCGGCCATGGTGACGGGGCCGCGCCGCCAGTACGCCGAGCGGTAGAGGAACTGCCAGGTGTCCTCGATGCGGTGCGGGTCCCGTCCGATCAGCAGGGGGGCGACGTGGTCGGCCAGGTACGACGCGACCGCCAGCTCCCGCCCGTTGAGTGTGCCGTCGCCCAGCCCGGTGATCCCGTCATCCGTCGTGATCTTGAGGGTCACGAAGTTGCGGTCGGGGCTGGTGACGATGACGTCCGCTGCGGTGATCTTCACGTGGATGCCTTTCTCAACGAGGGGTCACGACGTCGCGGCCAGGAAGGCGCGGGCCCGCTCGCGCAGGGCGTCCAGGTCGCCGCCGGACGCCGCGTCGCCGACCAGCGGCCCCCCGACGCCGGCCGCGATCGCGCCGGCGGCGAGGAAGCCGGGCAGCTCGGCCAGGCCGACGCCGCCCACCGCGACGAACGGGAGGTGCGGGAACGGGTCGCGCAGCGCCTTCAGGTAGGCCGGGCCGCCCAGCGAGGCGGGGAAGAGCTTGACCGCGGCGGCGCCCATCCGCGTCGCGGTGTACGCCTCGGTCGGGGTGAGCGCTCCGGCGGCGACCGGGAGCCCTCGCCTGGCCGCCGCGCCGATGGAGTCGACGACGGCCGGGGTGACGACGAACTGCGCGCCGGCGGCGGCCACGTCGGCGACGTCCGCCTCGGTGAGCACGGTGCCGGCGCCCACCAGCGTGCCGGCCGGCGCGGCGGCCCGGATGGCCGCGATGGCGTCGAGCGCGCCGGGGGTGGTCAGGGCCACCTCCAGCACGCGGACGCCCTCGTCGAGCAGCGCGGTCCCGGCGGCGACGGCGGCCGCCCCGCCGGAGCCGCGGATGATCGCCAGCAGCCGGGTGGCGGCGAGGGTGGCGGTGAAGTCGGATGTCATGGTCACCATTCCGCGTAGGAGCCGTCCCGGTGCCGCCAGACGGGGCCGCGCCAGGCGTGTCCCCGCTTGCCGGCCGAGCGCACCGCCTGCTCGTCGACCTCGATGCCCAGGCCGGGCCCGGTGAGCCGCTCGACGTACCCGTCGACGAAGGTCAGCGGGGTCTTGTCCACGCAGTAGTCCAGCATGTCGGCGCCCAGGTTGTAGTGGATGCCGAGGCTCTGCTCCTGGATCAGGTAGTTGGGCGTGGCGAAGCCGACCTGCAGGCAGGCCGCGAGGGCGATCGGGCCGAGCGGGCAGTGCGGGGCGAGCTGCACGTCGTACACCTCGGCGAGCGCGGCGATCTTGCGCACCTCGGTGATGCCGCCGGCGTGCGAGAGGTCCGGCTGGGCGACCGCGATGCCGGCCTGGAGGACGGGCAGGAACTCCTGCCTGCTGTAGAGCCGCTCCCCCGTCGAGACGGGGATGGTGGTCGAGCGGACGAACTCGCCGATGAGGTGCGAGTTCTCCGGTACGACCGGCTCCTCCAGGAACAGCGGCCGGTACGGCTCCAGCAGCGGCGCCACCCGGCGGGCGCTGGCGAGGGTGAACCGCCCGTGCAGGTCGACGGCGACGTCACGGTGGTCGCCGAGCACCTCGCGGGCGGCGGCCACCCGGGCGACCACGCCGTTCAGCTCGGCGACCGACGCGACCGGGCTCATCCTGCCCGAGGCGTTCATCTTCACCGCGGTGAGCCCGGCCTCGACCTGGGCGGCGACGTGGTCGCGGACCTCGCCCGGCTCGTCGCCGCCGACCCAGCCGTACACCCGGATCCGGTCCCGTACCGGCCCGCCGAGCAGCTGATGCACCGGAGCGCCGAAGTGCTTGCCCGCGATGTCCCAGAGCGCCTGGTCGAGGCCCGCCACGGCGCTGGCCAGGATCGGGCCGCCGCGGTAGAACGAGCCCTTGGTCAGCACCTGCCAGTGGTCCTCGATCCGCAGCGCGTCCCGGCCGATCAGCAGCTCCGCGAGCTGGTCCACGGCGGTCCTGACGGTCTCGGACCGCCCCTCGCAGGTGGCCTCGCCCCAGCCGACGATCCCGGAGCCGGTCTCCACCCGGACGAACAGCCAGCGGGGGGCGACGAGGAAGGTCTCGACGCGCGCGATGGTCGTCATCGGCTCAGCCCTTCGTCGCGCCGGCGGTGAGGCCGGAGACCACGTACTTCTGCACGAACAGGGCGATCACCATGATCGGCAGGGTGACCACGGTGGTCGCGGCCATCAGGCCGCCCCAATCGATGCTGGCGTACCCGACGAAGTCGAAGATCGCGACGGGCAGCGTCTTGGTGTCGGCGTCGGAGAGCACGAGCGCGAACATGAAGTTGTTCCAGGAGAAGATGAAGGACAGGATCCCGGCGGTCGCGATGCCCGGCACCGACAGCGGCAGCGTGATGCGGCGGAACGCGCCGATGTGGGTCAGCCCGTCGACCAGCGCCGCCTCCTCCAGCTCCGTCGGCAGGCTGTCGAAGTAGCCCATCATGATGTAGACCACCAGCGGCAGCGACACGAACATGTGGCTGATGATCAGCACCTCGTAGCCGCCGACCATCCGCAGGTTGGAGAAGACGTAGTACCAGGGCACCAGGAGCGAGACGCCGGGGATGATCCGGGCCATCAGCACCACCAGCGCGGACTTGCGCATGTTGAACCGGCTCATCGAGTAGGCGGCCGGCAGCCCGAGGATCAGCGACGCCACCGTGGCGGCGAACGCCACCCAGAGGCTGTTGACGATGAACGTGACGTAGTTCGCCTGCTGGAGCACCTTGCCGAAGTTGTCCAGGGTGGGCGAGAACACCAGGGCCTTGCCCGGGTCGTAGATGTCGACGTTGGTCTTGAACGCCGCGGCGACCATCCAGACCAGCGGCGCCACCAGGGCGAGCACCACGACGGTGAGCGCCGCCACCCGGAACACCCGGTACGCGAGACTGGGCCTCATCGCCGCGCCTCCTTGCGCCGGGCGGTCAGGGCCCACATCGCCCCGATGATGATCAGGAAGAACAGGATGAGGACGGTGGAGGAGACCCCGTACTCGTTGTAGTCGAAGCTGAGCCCGTAGGCGTACACGTTCAGGGTCTCCACCTCGTGGAACGAGCCGCCGCCGCGGCCCTTGGTGGCGTAGAGGATGTCGAAGGTCTTCAGCGCGTCGATGCCGCGCAGCAGGATCGCCACGGTCACCGTGGGCATCAGCAGCGGCAGGGTGACGTGCCGGAACCGCTGCCAGGTGCTGGCGCCGTCGATCCTGGCCGCCTCCTGCGGCTCCTCCGACAGCGAGGTGAGCCCGGCGAGCAGGATCAGCACCACCATCGGCGTCCACTGCCACACGTCGATGAAGATCGTGGTGGGCAGGGCGGTGTGCTCGCCGGCGAGCCACGGCTGCGGCCCGATGCCGATCCAGCCGAGCACCTGGTTGGCCATGCCGATGTTCGGGTCGAAGATGAGCCGCCACATCATGCCGACCGCGACCGGGGTGGCGACGAGCGGCAGCAGGATCGCGACCCGCACCCACTTCTGCCCCTTGAACGGCCGCCAGAGCAGCAGCGCGATCGCCATCCCGAGGACCATCTCGAACAGCAGCGCGACGCCGGTGAACGTGGCGGTCCGGCCGACGGCGGGCCAGAACCTGGTGGTGTCGGAGAGCACGTCGAGGTAGTTCTGGAAGCCGACGAACTCGCTCTCGGCGCGGACCGATCCCTCGGCGTCGGTGAGGCTGAGGTACCCGGTCCAGGCCAGGGGGAACACGAGCAGCGCGGCGACGAAGGTCATCGCGGGCGCGGCGAACAGCCACTTGCGGTGGTCGTTGACCCAGCGCACCCAGCCGGGCGTGCCGGTGGCGCCGCTCGGCGCCTTGCTGGTGATCGTTGCCATGAGGTCTCCAGGGGTGGGCGGGCGGCGGGCGCTCGGCCCGCCGCCCGCGCGTGCCGCTTACTCGGCCTCGTCGTCCAGGAACTGCTGGAAGGCGGTGTGGGCCGTGTCGGCCGAAGCCGCGGCGTCCTTGCCGGTGATCGCGTCGACGATCGGCTGGCCGACGATCTCGCGGGCCTCGGCGACCTTCACCACCAGCGGCCGGTCATGGCCGACGCCGTTCTCGGTGCTGGCCGCGATGGCCTCGGCCAGGTCCTCGGGGAAGGTCGAGACGCCCTCGGGGTCGGCCCAGACCGAGGTCCGGGCGCCCGGCACACCGGACTTCTGCTGGGCGAGCGTCTGCTCCTTGCCCGTGGCCCACTCGATGAACTTCCAGGCGTTCTCGGTGTTCTCGGAGGCGTCGTTGATGCCCAGCGCCCACGACGGGATGTTGTACGGCTTCGAGCCCGCCGGGCCGGCCGGGAACGGCGCGAAGCCCACCTGGTCCGACACCTTGGACTTGTCCGCGTCGGTGGCGTTCTTGTAGAGCGAGTTCGCCTCGGTGTAGAAGGCGGCCTTGCCCTGGGTGAAGATCGCCATCGCCTCGGGCCAGCCCATGTCGGTGCTGACGTTCGCGGGGCCGTAGTCCTTGATCAGCTCGCCGTAGTAGGCGTACGCCTGCTTGGCCGCGTCGGTGCCGACCGCCGACTTGCCGCTCTGGTCGACGAAGTCGCCGCCGAAGCTGTAGAGGAAGCTGGAGAACTGGGTGACCGCCGCGGACTTGCCCGTACGGGCGACGAAGCCGGCGACGTCAGGCTCCGACTCCTTGATCTTGGCGGCGGCGGCCTTCAGCTCGTCCAGGGTCTTGGGCGGGGCGCTCAGGCCGGCCTTCTCCAGCAGGTCCTTGCGGTAGTAGAGGACCTCCTGCTCGGTGATGATCGGGATGCCGACCGGCTTGCTCTCGTACGTGGTGGACTGCACCGGGCCGGGCTGGAAGTCGCTGAAGTCCCAGCTCTCGGACTTCACCTGCTCCGTGAGGTCGGCCAGGTACTTGTTCCTGGCGAAGAGCTTGCCCTCCTGCAGGGGCCGGTACATCATCACGTCGATGTCGGCCGAGCCGGCGTTGAGCTTGACGTTGTACTGGTCGGAGAGCTGGTCCTCGCCGAGCTGGGTGATCTCCACCTTGAGCCCGGTCTGCTTCTCGAACTCGGGCAGTGCCTGCTTGACGTTCTCCGTCCACACGTGGTTGGCCAGGGTGACCCGGACCGTGTCGGACGCGCCGCCGCCGTCGCCTCCGCCGCAGGCGGTCAGGCTCATGGCGACAACCACGGCCAGAGAAGTACCGGTTATCGATCGACGTCGCACGTCATCTCGCCTTTCTGGCATGGCCGCCGCCCCCCTGAAGGGCGCCACACTCGTCTAACATCTGACTAATGCCGGGATGTTAGGGCAAAAAAGCTGATTTATTCAAGGCTTGGCGTCAACTGATATGCTTTCAGCCGTGAACCAGTCCTCCCCAGGGGGCGCACCCACTCAGCGATCCCTTGCCGAGACTGGGCTGCACGCACGAGTCCTCGACCATCTCGGCACCGCCATCTGCAACGGCGACGTGGCCGCCGGTTCCGTCCTGAGCATCGAAGACCTGGTCGACCGCTACCAGGTCTCCCGCTCGGTCATCCGCGAGGTGCTGCGGGTGCTCGCCTCCATGGGGCTCATCGAGACCCGGCGCCGGGTCGGCATCATGATCCAGGCCGCCGGCGCGTGGAGCGTCTTCGACCCGCAGGTGATCCGCTGGCGGCTCGCCTCCGGCGGGCGGATGGCGCAGATGCGCTCGATCACCGAGCTGCGGACCGCGATCGAGCCGCACGCCGCCTGGCTGGCCGCCGAGCGGATCGGCGACGACGAGGCGAGCGAGCTGGTCGGGCTCGCGGCCAAGATGTGGGCCGCGGGGAAGGCCGGCGACGAGTCACGCTTCCTCAGCCTGGACATCGACTTCCACCGCCGGGTGCTGGCAGCCTCGGGCAACGAGATGTTCGCCAAATTGCAACTGATCGTCGCCGAGGTGCTGGCCGGACGTCACCACTACCACCTGATGCCCCACTACCCCCACGAGCAGGCGCTTCAGCTCCACATCGACGTGGCCCAGGCGCTCCAGCGGCGCGACGGCGAGCGGGCCAGGCAGGCCATGGTCGACATCATGGAGCAGGGGTTCGCCGAGATGCGGTCGATGTGGGAGCGGACGGCCGAGCCCGGCGGCGTGTGACCCCGTACGGGGCCGCGTGTCGTGTCACCCCGTGACCGCTCCTAAGATCCAAGGGTGGCGAAGTACCTGGACGTACACCCGGACAACCCCCAGCCCCGACTGATCAACCAGGTGGTGGATCTGCTGCACGCGGACGGGCTGATCGCGTACCCGACCGACTCGTGCTACGCCCTGGGCTGCCGGATCGGCAACAAGGACGGCATCGACCGGATCAGGGAGATCCGCGGCCTCGGCGACGAGCACCACTTCACGCTGGTGTGCCGGGACTTCGCCCAGTTCGGTCAGTTCGTGCATGTGAACAAGGCCGTGTTCCGCCTGGTCAAGGCGGCGACTCCCGGCGGTTACACGTTCATCCTGCCCGCCACCAAGGAGGTGCCGCGGCGACTGCTGCACCCCAGGAAGAAGACGGTCGGCGTGCGGATCCCCGACCATGTCGTCACCCAGGCCCTGCTGGCCGAGCTGGGCGAGCCGCTGCTGTCGAGCACGCTGCTGCTGCCCGACGAGACCGAGCCCCTGACGCAGGGCTGGGAGATCAAGGAGCGGCTCGACCACGCGGTCGACGCCGTGATCGACTCCGGCGAGTGCGGCGCCACCCCGACGACCGTCGTCGACTTCTCGCAGGGCGAGCCCGAGATCCTCCGTCACGGCACGGGGCCCGCGGACCTGTTCGAATAGCACCTTTCAGGCGGCGGTCCGGGCGACGATCAGGCACGCGAACGCCGCGAGTGCGAGCCCGGTCCGTACGAGGTGCAGGTTGAGCCACCGCTGACGGCGACCGTGAGGACGACCAGGATCAGGGCGGCCGCGCTCAGGCCGAAGACGGGCCATCCGCGCTGCCATGACAGGACCGCGACGACGAGCAGGGCCGCGACGCTGAATCCTGGACGCGCTGAGGGCCAGGGACATCAGCATGCCTTCCTTTTGGCTGGATCAGCACTTTTTCATTAGAGATGAGTCCAGTCAATAAATCTGGAAGCATGGTGGCGATGACTGAGCCGAGGAAGCGCCGCTCGTACTCCAGCAGCCTGCGCCGCGAACACGCGCAGGCGACCCGGCTGCGGATCGCGACGGCGGCGCGGGAGCTGATGGTCGGCAAGGGGTACGCCGACACCACGATGGCGCAGGTCGCGCGCGACGCCGGCGTGGCCGTCCAGACGCTCTACACGTCCTGCCCCGGCGGCAAGCCCGCGCTGGCGAAGCTGGTCTACGACATCACGCTGGCCGGGGACGCCCTGGCCGTGCCGCAGAGCGACCGGCCCGGGGTCCGGGCGATCATCGAGGAGCCCGACCCGGCACGCAAGCTGGCCCGGTACGCCGCGATGGCCACCTCGATCCTCCGGCGCGTCACCCCCGTGCACCGCGTGCTGCGCGCGGCGGCCGCCGCGGCCCCGTCCGACACCGGGCTGCGCGACGTGCTGGCGGGGATCGAGCGGGAAAGGCTGACCGGAAGCCGCGGACCGGCCGAGCATCTGCACGCTCTCGGCGCGCTGCGCCCGGACCTCGACCCCGGCAGGGCCGCCGCGCAGATCTACGTGCTCACCTCGACGGAGAACTTCGAGAAGCTGACCGAGGTGTGCGGGTGGAGCGAGGCCGAGTACGAGGACTGGCTCGCCACCGTGCTCGCGGCGGCCCTCCTCGCCCCCTGACCCCTACGGCGACTCCTTGACGAAGCCTCTTCCCTATCTGGAGTGCATAGTTTTCTCGGCGGAAAACCGGGTGACAATTCCTGGCGGGTGGCGGAAGGCTGGGCGTCGTCGATGAGTTTTGTCAGTGGCGTCCGTCAGTCTGTACATGACCACGACTTCCAGTGAGTCACAGTGCCGGGATGCCGGCCATGACCATGTCTCGCCCCACGATCCCGATCGAGGTACCGTGTCCAGCCGACTGCTCGACCCACCTGCCAAGCCCGTGGCCACCACCCCGGGCCGCACACCGGCCGTGATCCGGTTGCTGGTGCTCGCCACGTTCGTGGTCATCCTCAACGAGACGATCATGATCAACGCGATCCCCCAGCTGATGGCCGCGCTGCACATCACCGAGCAGACCGCGCAGTGGCTCTCGACCGCCTTCATGCTGACCATGGCGGCGGTGATCCCGATCACCGGCTGGTTCCTGCAGCGCGTCACCACCCGCGCCGCCTATTCGACCGCGATGGGCCTGTTCCTGGCCGGCACGGCGCTGGCCGTCGTCGCGCCGTCGTTCGAGGTGCTGCTGGCCGCCCGCATCGTCCAGGCGTCCGGCACGGCCGTGATGATGCCCCTGCTGATGACCACGCTGATGCGGGTGGTGCCCCAGGAGGACCGGGGCCGGGTGATGGGCAACGTCACCCTGGCCATGTCGGTCGCGCCCGCGATGGGCCCGACGGTCTCGGGGGTGATCCTCCAGTTCGGGTCCTGGCGTCTGCTGTTCGCCGTGGTGCTGCCCATCGCCGCCCTGATCGCGTGGGGCGGCCTGAAGCGGCTGGAGAACGTCGGCACTCCCCAGCTCGGCAGCGTCGACTGGTTCAGCGTGGCAGCCGCCGCCACCGGCTTCGGCGGCCTGGTCTACGGGCTCAGCCGGTTCGAGGGCGGTGACGTCCGGGTGGCCGCCGCCATCGTGGCGGCCGGGCTGGCGACCATCGCCGTCTTCGTCTTCCGCCAGCTGTCATTGCAGAAGCGCGGCGTGCCGCTGCTCGACCTGCGCACCCTGCGCCACCGCACCTACACGATCGCGCTGATCATGATGGCGGTGTCCTTCATGGCCATGCTCGGCTCGATGATCCTGCTGCCGCTCTACCTGCAGAGCGTCCGCGGGCTCAGCGCCCTGGAGACCGGGCTGCTGGTGATGCCGGGCGGCCTCGCCATGGGCCTGCTCGGCCCGGCCGTCGGCCGCCTGTTCGACAAGTACGGCGGCCGGGTGCTGGTCATCCCCGGCGCGATCGGCATCATGCTCACGCTCACCGGCTTCACCCAGGTCTCGATGACCATGCCCTACTGGCAGATCCTCGGCCTGCACACGCTGCTGTCGGTCTGCCTGGCCGCGACGTTCACCCCGGTGTTCACCCTCGGGCTCGGCGCGGTCCCGCCGCGGCTCTACTCCCACGGCAGCTCGATCCTGAGCACGCTGCAGCAGGTCGCCGCGGCCTTCGGCACCGCGCTCGTGATCACCGTGATGAGCACGCGCTCCGAAGCGCTGGCGGCGGCGGGGGTCACCGAGGTGCTCGCCGACCTCGGCGGCATGCGGCTGGCCTTCGTGATCGGCGCGGCGCTGTCCGTGGTCGTGGTCGTCACCGCCCTGCTCCTCCCGGCCCGCGCCGCCTCCTCCGGCGAGGTGGACGCCGCGTAGGGCTCGATCATCCGTACGGGGAAGCCCGCGTCAGGGCCACCAGCCCGCGACCACCTCGACGTCCTCGCGCCGGAGGGCGTCGTGCCAGACCGGGTCGCGCAGCAGCCGGGCCTCCCAGGACCGCACGACGCCGTCCGGTCCCTCGACCGCGTCCTCGCGTGACGGGTGCAGGAACAACTCGCTCGTGCCCTCGGGGAGGGCGGCGAGCCGGCGGAGGTAGTCGTCCCGGAGTCGCTCGTACGCGCCGAGTTCGGACGCGGTGCTCCGGTTGGTCGCGATCGTCTCGGGGATGGCCACGCCGAGCGCGTCGGCGTGCGCGACGGCGCGCTCGTGGAGGGCCGCGAGCGGCGGCGGGAGCGGTCCGCCGAAGTACGGCGCCGGGTCGCGGGGCAGCCTGAAGGCGAGGCCGTGGCGCGCGCACCACTCCAGCGCCTCGGCGAGCCACGACCTGCCGTGCAGGCCGTAGAGGGTGCCGGCGTGGGAGTCGGCGGCCACGGGGGTGAAACCCCGCTCCCGCATCCACCGCAGCTGCGCGTCCGCCTCCCCGATGACGTCCCCGGCCTCCCCGCGAGCGCCCAGAGCCATCGGATCCACGCTGAGCGTCCCGTCCGGCTCGACCAGGCTGGCCGCGCCGTCGAGCGGCCGCCACCGGGGGACGCCGCGCTCGCTCGTGAGCGTGACGTGCACCCGAGGCAGTACGCCGAGCTCGCGCACCTGTCCGGCCGCCTCCTCCGCGACCGGCGAGACGCAGATGAGCGTCGTCGCGCTGACATGCCCCTCGGCGAGCAGCGACACGATCACCTCGGTCGTCCCGCTCTCCCGCCCGAGGTCATCAGCCGTGATCACGACCCGGCGCCTCACCGCGGCCCCTCCACAGCCTCGTCCCCAACCCCGGGGGACGGCTCGGCCACCGACCCGGGGGACGGCTCCGCCGCCGAACCGTGGGGTGGGTCCGCCGTTGGGGTGGGGGATGCGGGGCCAGGGGGTGGTTCGGAGGCTTCGGGGGGTGTTTCGAGGGGGACCGAGACGAAGCGGGCCGCGACCGCGCCGATCGTCGTCAGGATGAACGGGTAGACGCACAGGTACACGCGGAACGCGAGGCCGGGGTCGGCGCCGGGGTCGTCGCCGGAGTTGTAGCCGAAGAAGACGCCGAGCGAGGTGAGCGAGAGCCCGGTCACGATCCCGTTGAGCCGGCCGAAGAAGCCGAACGCCGACAGGAAGAGCCCTTCGCGGTGTTCCCCGTTGCGCGCCGCGTCGGCGTCCAGCACCCGCGCCACGATGAGGTCGTTCGTCGCGAGCATCCCCGACCAGCCGGCCCCGACCAGCACCCCGGCGGCGATCGCGGTGACCAGGTCGGTGGCGAGGAACAGGGCGGCGAAGCTGGCCGCGAGGACCGCGAAGGCGACCCGCCAGGCCCACAGGGCGCCGCGGCGCGCGACGACGCGCGTCCACACCACGAGGCCGCCGGCCGAGACGAGGATGACGATGCCCTGCAGGTAGAGCGCGTTGCCGACCGGGAGCCCCAGCGAGTAGCGGACGTACAGCTGGATGCCCGAGAGCACGAGCGCCATGGCGATCCCGTAGCAGGCGCCGGTGAGCCCGACCGTCCAGAACATCCGGTTGCGCACGATCGACCACACGCTGCCCAGCAACGGCGGCCGTTCGCGGGTGGAGTAGCGGGGGTTCTCGCGGGCGCCGAGCGCCATGAACACGATCACGACCAGCGCGATCGCGCCGTAGATGATCGCGGTGGTCTGGAAGCCCTGGGTGGTCTCCTCGGTGCCGAACACCTGCGTGGTGAGCAGCGGGGTGACCGCGAGCGAGATGACCAGCGCCACGAGCTGGAAGCCCTGGCGCAGCCCGTTGGCGACGGCGCGGTCACGCTCGCGCGGGTAGAGCTCGGGGAGCAGCGCTCCGTAGTTGGCGTTGAGCATCGAGTCGAAGGCCTCGCAGAGGATCGCGAACACCGCGAACCAGAGCAGGAGGCCGATGCCGTCCAGCGAAGCCGGCGCGGAGAAGAAGCCGATCATGCAGGCCGCGAGCATCGGCGCGCCGACGAGCAGCCACGGCCGGCGCCGGCCGAACCTGCTCCGGGTGCGGTCGGAGAGGTGGCCGAGCACGGGGTTGTCGATCGCGTCGATGATCGCGTAGATCACCATGACCACGCCGTAGGCGCGCACGTCGAGCCCGAGGATGTCGACGTAGAAGAGGATCATCGATCCCTTGATCATGTTGATCGGGATCGATGTGCCGAACATCCCGATGGCGTAGCGCCACGCGGGTGTCCGCGCCGGAGCGGGGGCCGTACCGGGCCGGGACAAGCGATCACCTTCCCTGCTGGTGCGACGCCCCACCGGATGCAACGCTCGATGGCTGCTCACACGTGTTCGACAACTCGCATAAGAAGATGCAGACAAGTGCCGTACGGCGTCAATAGCTGGGATCTTGTCGCGCACATCCGGCCCGGCACGACAAGATCGGATCGGGGCAGAATGTGCATCAACGTCCCCATTAACATGCTTCTGTACGCTCGGTGGGCGCGGAAGCCCCAGACCTGCCGGACTGTCCGCACCCCCACGGAGATCTCCCCGCATGGACTTCGCCACGCGCCGGCGCCGGCACGCCCTGTTCCTGTTCTTCTTCCTCCCCGGGATCGCGCTGTCGTCATGGGTGACCCGCACCCCCGACCTCCGCGACCGGCTGGAGGCGTCCACCGCCCAGATGGGCCTGGTGCTGTTCGGCCTGTCGCTCGGCTCGATGATCGGGATCCTGTGCTCCGGCCGCTTCGTCTCCCGTTACGGGACCCGGCCGGTCATCGGCGCGGGCACCGGGCTGATCGTCGCGAGCACGGCGGTCATCGCGGCGGGCGCCCTGACGTCGTCCGCGCTCCTCGTCACGGCGGGCCTGTTCGCGTTCGGCGCGGGCATGGGAGCGGGCGAGGTCGCCATCAACGTCGACGGCGCCGACGTCGAACGCATCAGCGGCACGACGACGATGCCCACCATGCACGGCTGCTTCAGCCTGGGCACCGTCATCGGCGCCTGCGCGGGCATCGCGGCCACGGCCGCCCGCCTCCCGGTCCACTGGCATCTGGCCGCGGTCACCGTGATCACCGCCGCGATCTTCTGGTACGCCATCCGCGCCATTCCCGCGGGCACCGGGAGGAGCCTGCCGGACGAGACCCGCACCGGCCGGTCGAAGCCGCAGGTCTGGAAGGACGGCAGGCTCCTCCTGATCGGCGCGATCGTGCTGGCGATGGCCCTGGCCGAGGGTGCCGCCAACGACTGGCTGCCGCTGCTCATGGTGGACGGGCACGGCTTCAGCGCCGCGTCCGGCTCCCTGGTCTACACCGGGTTCGCCGCCGCCATGACCGTCGGCCGCTTCTGCGGCGCCTTCTTCCTGGACCGCTACGGGCGCGCCGCCGTCATGCGCGCCAGCGCCGTCTTCGGAGCGCTGGGCCTCCTCGTGGTGATCTTCTCGGACCACGCCGTCCTGGCGGGGACGGCGGTGCTGCTCTGGGGTCTCGGCGCGTCGCTGGGCTTCCCCGTCGCGCTGTCGGCCGCGGGAGAGTCGGGGCCGGACGAGACCGCGCGCGTCAGCCTGGTGGCCACGATCGGCTACATCGCCTTCCTCGTGGGCCCGCCCGCGCTCGGCTTCCTCGGCGACCACTGGGGTCTGCGCGCGGCCATGCTGGTGGTGCTCGCCTTCGTCGTCTCCGCCGTCTTCCTGGCGCCCGCCGTCGGCGCCCGCTCTCCCGCGACCTCCGCCGGCGATCAGCGCAGGTAGACGTCGGGCTGGGGTGGGGTGCCCATGCCGTCGCCTATGAAGAAGCTCGGGTGCGGCGGCTGGTTGTAGGCGGTGTTCTGCCAGGCCAGGGCCACCCGGTACTGCGGGTCGTGCAGCAGGGTGTGGATCTTGGTGGTGGTCGCGTGGGGCGTGGAGTAGATCCGCAGGGCGCGGTCGTCGGTGGTGGGCCAGATGACCTCTTCACGCCAGTCGCCCAGGATGTCGCCCGACAGTGACGGGGTCGCCTTGGTGCCGTTGTTGCTGTGCACCCCGGAGGCGGTCAGCAGGCGGGTCTCGCCGCCGGTGCCGTACTTGTCGATCCGGGTCTGGTCCAGCAGCTCGCGCACCGGGTCGCCGTCCCACCAGGACAGGAAGTTGGCCGAGGACGGCTGGCGGCCGACCACCGTGCCGGAGGTGTTGCGCAGCCCGTTCTGTCCCGCGCCCGCGGCCCAGGACTCGGCGCCTGGGCTGCCGGCGTAGACGTCTCCGGCCACGCCGCGGCCCGGCCCCTCCCCGTCGGACCCGGAGCCGGTGCCGGTCTGCCACAGCACCTGGCCGTTACGGGCGTCGACCATGTACAGCCCCGGCCGGCTCGCCGACTCGGAGATCTTCACGTACTCCTGGCCCGCCCTGGCGGGGTTGAGGTCGCCCAGGTGGGCGGCGTCGCCGTGGCCCCATCCGACGTTCCAGAGGCCGCGGCCGTTGTCGTCGATGGCGGCCGCACCGTACACGATCTCGTCGCGTCCGTCGCCGTCCACGTCGCCGATGGTGAGCGCGTGGTTGCCCTGGCCGGCGTACGAGCCGTTGCCGGAGGCGTTGGAGTCGAACGTCCAGCGCTTGACGAGCGCGCCGGCGCGGAAGTCCCAGGCGGCGATCACGCTGCGGGTGTAGTAGCCGCGGGCCATGATCAGGCTGGGCCGCCGGCCGTCCAGGTAGGCGGTGCCGGCCAGGAACCGGTCCACCCGGTTGCCGTAGTTGTCGCCCCAGGAGGAGACGGTGCCGCGGGGCGGGTCGTAGTTCACCGTGGACATGGCGGCGCCGGTCTGGCCGTTGAACATGGTCAGATACTCGGGGCCGGACAGGACGTAGCCGCTGGAGTTGCGGTGGTCGGCGCTCGCGACGCCGATGACGGTGCCGCGGCCGTCCACGGTGCCGTCGGCGGTCTTCATCGCGACCTCGGCCCTGCCGTCGCCGTCGTAGTCGTAGACCTGGAACTGCGTGTAGTGCGCGCCGGCGCGGATGTTGCGGCCCAGGTTGATCCGCCACAGGCGGGTGCCGTCCAGCTTGATGCCGTCGATGTAGACGGGGTCGGTCACGCCGGACTGGGAGTTGTCCTTGGAGTTGTTCGCCTCCCACTTCAGCACCAGGTCCAGGCGGCCGTCGCCGTCCAGGTCGCCCACGCTGGCGTCGTTGGCGTGGTGGCCGCCGCTGGGCGGCGAGATGGGCACGTCGAGATAGCCGCTCGCGAACCGGAGCGCGGGCTCCGAGGCCGGACCCTCGGTCCCGCCGGTGACCGGGCGCACCGTGTAGGAGGCGTCGCTCGCCGCGCCGGAGTCCAGGTAGTTGGTGGAGTTCGTGACGGTCGCGACGCGCGTGCCGCCCCGGTAGACGTTGAAGGACGTCGCGCGCGCCTCGTTGCCCAGCAGCCGCCAGGAGACCAGGTTGCCGCTGCCGGAGCGGACGCTGATCAGACCGCGGTCGAGGTCCTCGGCCTGCTTGTTCCCTTCGGGCACGGGCGTCTGCGTGACGGTCGGGGTCACTGTCGGGGTCACGGTGGGGGTCGGCTCGCCGGGGTCGCCGGTGCAGGTGACGCCGTTGAGCGCGAACGAGGCAGGAGCGGGGTTGCTGGAGCCGTTCCAGGAGGCGTTGAAGCCGAACGTCGCGCTGCCGCCCTGCGGGATCGCGGCGTTGTGGCCGGCGTCCACGGCCCTGACGGCGGAGCCGTTCTGCGTGGCGGTGGCGTTCCACGCCTGGCTGACCTGCTGCCCGGCGGTGAACGACCAGTCGAGGCGCCAGCCGTTGACCGCCTCGCCCACGTTCCGGATGGTCACGTTGGCGGTGAACCCGCCGGGCCACTGGGCGGCCACGGCGTAGTCGACTTCGCACGCCACCGCCGCGGCGTGCGAGGGGAGGGCGACGGCGCCCGCGACCACCAGGCAGACCGTGCTGCCGAGCGCCGCGACGAGGCGCGTTGGACGGGATAAACGTTTCATTGAGCGTCCAATCAGAAGGGAGGTTTCGATGGACCGCTGAGCGCCTACACCGTAGAAATCCCCTGCTCAGAGTTCAATCGTGGCCGGGCTCTCCTGACGGGCCGGGTTGTTACCTTTCAGGTCAGAGCGGCGGGCCGGGCGCGGAAGCGTGAAACTTTCGGGATCGGCGCGCTCAGCGGCGGGGCGCCGCCGTCGACTCGCGGACGACCAGCCGCGGCCGGTAGACGAGCTTCTGATGCCGGTGACCCGGCCGGGCCTCGTCCAGGAGCAGCTCCGCCGCGACCCGGCCCAGCTCGCGCTTCGGCTGCCACACCGTGGTCAGCGGCGGGGCGAGCTGCGCGGCGAACGCCACGTCGTCGTACCCGACCACGGACATCTCCTGCGGCACCGCGATCCCCCGTTCGCGCAGGCCGCCGATCACCCCGAGGGCCGCCGCGTCGTTGAGGCAGAGGATCGCGGTGGGCGGGTCGGCGGCGCTCAGCACGTCCTCCAGCGCCGCCGCGGCGGTCACCGTGATGTCGGGCGACGGCACCCGGACGTCCAGCACGCCCCTGCCGGGGTCCAGGCCGGCCCGCTCGAACGCCCTGCGCACCCCGGCGTGGCGCTCGGCGGTCTGCTGCACCTCGATCGACGCGCCCAGCAGGGCGATCCGCCGGTGCCCCAGCTCGATCAGGTGGGTGGCGACCTGCTCGCCGCCCCACTGGTTGTCGATCGACACCGAGCACAGCCGGCCGTCGGACCTGTGATCCAGCAGCACCACCGGGACGCCGCGCCCGGCCAGGGTGACCAGCGGGTCCAGGTCGGTCTCGACCGGGGTGATGAGCACCCCGCGCACGCCCTGCTTCTCCAGCTCCTGGAGGTAGTGCTGCTCCCGCCCGGGCTGCAGGTCGGTGCTGCAGGTCATGAGCATGCAGCCGTCCTGGAGCAGCCTGTCCTCGACGCCGCGGCACACCTCGGTGAAGAACGGCCCGGCGATGTCGAGGGTCACCGCGCCGACCAGCGGGCTGGGCGCGCCCCGTAACCGCCTGGCGGCGTCGTTCGGCAGGTAGCCGACGCGCTCCATGGCCGCGTGCACGCGCCGGCGCGTCTCCTCGGCCACGAGCTCGGGGTTGTTCAGCACGTTGCTCACGGTCGTCGGGGAGACGCCCGCCTCTTTCGCGACCTGCCGCATGCCGGCGCGGCGCGGCGCGGAAGCGGCCGAAGCGTCCCGGATCACCGCAGCACCATATCCGGGGTCATCTCACCCGGCCACGGCCTTGAGCGACGCTTCGAGGATGTCGACGCCGGTGTGCAGCTCGTCGTCGGTGATCGTGAGCGGCGGGGCGATGCGGAAGATGCCTCCCATGCCGGGCAACTGGACGATGTTCATGTGCAGGCCCCGTTCGAGGCAGGCCGAGGTGACGGCGTCGCCCAGCGCGTCGGCGGGCGCCTTGCTCCGCTTGTCCTCCACCAGCTCGATGCCCTGGAGCAGGCCACGGCCGCGGACGTCGCCGACGACCTCGTACCTGTCGCGGAGATCGAGCAGCCGGTCGGCGAGCCGGTCGCCGAGCCGGGCGGCGCGCTCGACGAGGGCGTCACGCTCGATGACGTCCAGCACCGTCAGCGCGACGGAGGCGGCCAGCGGGTCGGAGACGTGCGTGGTGTAGAAGAGGAAGCCCCGGTCGTGGCAGACCTGCTCGATCTCGGCGGTGGTGACGACGGCCGCCACGGGCAGCCCGGCTCCGAGGGTCTTCGACAGCGTCAGGATGTCGGGGGCGATCCCGTCGCGCTCGAACGCGTACATGGCGCCGGTGCGGCCGAGGCCGGTCTGCGCCTCGTCGAGGATCAGCAGCATGCCGCGCTCGTCGCACAGCTCCCTGAGGCGGCGCAGGTAGCCGGGCGGCAGGTCGATGATCCCGCCCGACGACAGGATGGGCTCGACGAGACAGGCGGCGAGGCTCCCCGCGGACTGCTGGTCGACCAGGGCGAAGCCGTAGGCGAGCTCCGCCTCCCAGTCGTGCGACCCGTCGGAGGACCGGAACGGCGACCGGTAGGCGTTCGGCGCGGGCAGCGCGAGGTTGCCCGGCGTCGGCGGGCCGTAGCCGCGCCGCCCGGCCGAGAAGGTCGCCGAGGCCGCGCCCTGGGTCATGCCGTGCCACGAGCGGTCGAAGGAGACGATCTCGTAGCGGCCGGTGGCGAGCTTGGCCATCTTGATCGCGGCCTCGTTCGCCTCCGCCCCCGTGGTGAGCAGCAGCATCTTGCCCAGCGCCGGAGGCAGGGTCGCGGTGAGCCTGGCGGCGAGGTCCACGACCGGGGCGCTGAGCATGCCGCTGTAGAGGTGGCCGAGCGACGCGACCGCGGACGAGACGATGGCCACGATGTCGGGGTGCGCGTGGCCGAGGATGGCGCTCATCTGCCCCGAGGTGAAGTCGAGGATCGGCCTGCCCTGGCGGTCGAAGACATGCGCGCCGGAGGCCCGTTCGATGACCCGCGGGGTGAAAGTGCCTCCGTAGCGGACCAGGAGGCGGTCCGCCTCGTCCCAGAACGTCGTGTCCATCGCCAGTCCTCTCCGGCCGCGCCGAGACGCCGCGTGCCTCACCGTGGCCATCTTCGATCAACGGCGGGAGCCGTCACAAGCCCGCGCGCAGCCGCCCGCCCGCGGCGGTCTCATTCTGTCGCCCGCTGCTGCTAGATCTTGCACCGCCGAACCCGCCTCCGACAGGGACGATCCGCATGCACCTCTCCCCCCTCGCGCAGCGTCTTCTCAACCTGCTCACCGGCACCGCGAACGACCCCACCTACTGGCCGGACGCCTCCCGGCTGAGCGTCGGGTTCGTCGGGCTGGGCGGCTCGCCGATCCCGGACGGCGACGGCATCCCGGTGTCGGTCCGGTACGCGCTCGGCGAGCCTGCCCGGCAGGTGCTGGTCGCGCCGGCCCGCGAGCTGGTCGGGCGCCTCCTGGAGGACGGGCGGCGGTCGGACGACCCCGTCATGGTCGTGGTGGCGGCGGGGCTGGCCGGCATGGACGCCGAGGTGCGCGCCCGGTTCGCCGGGGAGCGCGGGCCGATCGCGGTCGCCGAGCTGGACGTGCTGCTCGGCTGGGACGTGGAGCGGCGGTCGCTGTTCTGGGAGGCGGTGCGGCCGGACGGGCCGCCGCCGCCCGGCCTGGCCGACTGGCTCGGCGGCCTGCCCGGCTACCCGGAGTTCGCCCGGACGGCTCTGGAGACGGCCGCGGCCCGCGTCGCGGCGATCCAGGCCGGCGAGATCCCGTACGAGGCGGAGAAGGCGTTCGGCAGCGGGGAGAAGGCGGCCATCGGCCGGGCCGTGCGGCTGGCCCTCATGCGGGACGAGCCCTGGCTGCCCGGGTTGCTCGACACGCTGGTCCGCGGGGTCGCGGTGGCGCCCACCGGGGCCGGGACGCTGCCTTCCCAGGCGGTGCTCTTCGAGATCGCCCGCGCGGCCGAGGAGCACCCGACCCCCGAGGTGGTCTCGGCGCTCCGCGCCGCGGGCCGGGCCACCCGGCACGCCGGGGTGCCCAGGCAGCTCGCCCGCATGCTCAAGCGCGTCGAGCCCGCCCTGGCCGACCGGCTGGAGGTGGCGTTCCGGCTGCCCGACGGGCCGGTGCTGCAGGCCGTCGGCGAGCACACGGCGGTGATCTCGGCCGACGACGAGGTCGAGCTGTCGTGGTGGCACGGCGACCGGAAGCTGAAGACGGTTCCCGTGGCGGTCACGCGGGAGCACCCCGAGGAGGTCGGGCGGCTGCGCGAGCTGGTCAAGCGGACCCGGCAGCAGCGGGCCACCCTGGTCAGGGCGCTGGAAGCCGGGTGCGCCGGCACGTCGGCTCCGCCGTACCGGCTGCTGGAGGGGCATCCGATCACGGACCGGCTCATCTGGGAGTTCGAGGTCTCGCCCGGCGTGTGGCGCGCCGAGCTGGGGCTGACCGTGCCGGACGTGCCGGTGCGGCTGTGGCATCCGGCCCGCGCGCGGGCCGAGGAGGTGCGCGCCTGGCGGGAGGTGGTGCGGGGCGAGGAGCTGCGCCAGCCGTTCAAGCAGGCCTTCCGCGAGGTCTACCTGATCACCTCGGCCGAGGAGGCGAGCGGCGTCTCCTCCCACCGGTTCGCCGAGCAGGTGGTGCGTTACCGCAGGCTCCGCGCGCTGTTCAAGGAGCGGGGCTGGACGTCCGCCTTCCTGGGGGCGTGGGACGGCGCCGAGCTCGACGGCGACGCCCGGCGTGTGATGGCGGGCGGACGGTGGCGGGCGAGGCTGAGCCACCACCTGTACGACGAGGACCACGCGATCACGGGAGAGGTCGGCTTCGACCGTCTCGTGGAGGGCGGGTGGCGCGCCGCGCCGTTGACGGACGTGCCCGCGCCGGTGTTCAGCGAGGCCATGCGCGACGTCGACCTGTTCGTGGCCGCCTCCGGCCCGTCCATCACCGCCCGGCTCCAGGCTTGATCCACGCGGCGTCGGCCCGCGCCGGCCGGGGCACGGAGGCCACCAGGGCGCGCGTGTAGGGGTCGCGCGGCCGGGCGAACACCTCCGTGACGTCGCCCTCCTCCACGACCCGGCCGTCCTTCATGACCAGCACGCGATCGGCCACGTGATGGACCACACCCAGGTCGTGGGAGATGAACACCATCGCGGTGCCGTACTCGTCCTGGATGTCGGCGAGCAGGTCGAGCACCTGCGCCTGGATCGAGACGTCGAGCGCGGAGACCGGCTCGTCGCAGACCAGCACGTCGGGGCGGGGGCCGAGGGCGCGGGCGATGGCGACGCGCTGGCGCTGGCCGCCGGACAGCTCCCTGGGGTGGCGGGCGGCCGTCCCGGGCGGCAGGCCGACGCGGGCCAGCAGGTCGAGGACGCGCTCGCGGCGTCCGGCCCGGGGCAGGCGGAGCGGCTCGGCGATCAGGCGGCCGACGGTGTGGCGCGGGTCGAAGGAGTCGAGCGGGTTCTGGGAGACGAGCTGGATGCGGGGGCGCAGCGGGCGGCGGGCGCGTTCGGGCCGGCGGCTCCACGGCTGCCCGTGCAGGGTGACCTGGCCGGCGCCGGGTTCGAGCAGGCCGAGTACGAGCCGGGCGAGCGTGGTCTTGCCCGACCCGGACTCCCCCACGACGCCGAGCGTCTCTCCGGCGTGCAGGGTGAAGAAGACGTCGTGGACGACGCGGCGGGAGCCGTACGAGCGGGCGAGCCCGGTCCCGGCGAGGACCCGGGCGGACAGGTCAGGAGTGGCGCGGGCGCGCGGGGCGCCGGTGGTGAGGCGGGTGCCGCGGGAGGCCGCGGACGGGACGGCGGCCAGCAGCGCCCGGGTGTAGTCGTGGGCGGGCGCGGACAGCACGTCGCTGGCGGGGCCTTCCTCCACGATCCGGCCGTCCTTCATGACCAGGATGCGGTCGGCGATCGAGGCGACCACGGCCAGATCGTGGCTGATCAGCAGCAGCGCGGTCCCGGCGGCCCGGCGCTCGGCGAGCAGCCGCAGGATCTGGGCCTGGACGGTGACGTCGAGCGCCGTGGTCGGCTCGTCGGCGATGATCAGCGGCGGGTCGGCGGCGATGGCGGAGGCGATCAGGGCCCGCTGCCGCAGCCCGCCGGAGAGCTGGTGGGGATACTGGCCGGCGCGGGTCGCGGGCTCGGGCACGCCCACCGCGTCCAGCAGTTCCAGCACCCGGTCCGCGCGGCGGGCCCGGGGCACGACGTCGTGGACGGCGAGCACCTCGGCGATCTCGGCGCCCACCGTGCGCAGCGGGTCCAGCGAGACCAGCGCGTCCTGCAGGACGAGTCCGGCGAACCCGCCGCGCAGCCGCCGCCAGTCGGCCGGGGTGAAGGCGAGGGCGTCCCCGCCGGACACGCGGAACGCCCCGGCCCGGACCTCCGAGCCGGGGCCGGCGAGGCCGAGCAGGGTGCGGGCGGTGACGCTCTTGCCGGAGCCGGACTCGCCGACGATCGCCACGCACTCGCCGGGCGCCACCGACAGCGAGATGCCGCCCACGACCTCGGCGCCGCCGAAGCTCACCCGCAGGTCCTCCACGGTCACCAGCGAGGTCATGGCGTCCTCCCCTCGAAACGGCGTTGCAGGCGGCGTCCGACGACGGTCAGGCAGACGACGGTGAGCGTGATCGCGAGGCCCGGGAAGAACGCCTCCCACCAGGCGACCCGCAGGTAGTTGCGGGCCTCGGAGAGCATCGCGCCCCACTCGGCGGCGGGCGGCTGCGGTCCCATGCCGAGGAAGCTGAGCCCGGAACCGGCGATCACGGCCTGTCCGAGTCCGATGGTGGCCAGGACAGGGATCGGGCCGAGCACGTTCGGCAGCACGTGCCCCGCGGTGATCGCCAGGCGGGAGCGGCCGAAGGTGACGGCCTGCTCGACGTAGCCGGAGCGGCGGACGACGAAGGTCTGGGCGCGGACCACGCGGGCGTAGTTGGGGATCTGGGCGACGGCGATCGCGAAGATCACGTTCATCGTCCCCGGACCGGTGATCGCCACGATGAGCAGGGCGAGCAGCAGTTCGGGCAGGGTGGACAGCACGTCGAACGAGCGGGCCAGCGCCTCGTCCAGCCACTTCGGCGACAGCCCGGCGGCCAGGCCGAGCAGCACGCCGGAGGTGACCGCCAGGACGGTGGCGGCCACGCCGATGCTGATGGAGTGGCGGGCCCCGTACACGACCCTGGCCAGCACGTCGCGGCCGAGGTGGTCGCTGCCGAACCAGTGGGCGCCGCCGGGCGGGGCGAGCGCGTCCATCGGGTCGGCGGCCAGGGGGTCGGCGGCCGTCAGCAGACCGGGCGCGGCTACAGCGAGGGCCAGCAGCGCGAGCAGAGCACCCGGTACGAGCCACCCCAGGACGTTCCCGCGCACAGCAGGACGGAAGAGACGGCGCAGCCCCACAGACCCGAACCGCCCACCACGCCCCCGGCCCTCACGCGAGGACCGGCCGACGCGGCGCGGATCCTCGGGAGCGGGTTCGACGGCGCGGCGCGAATCTTCGGAAGCGGGCCGATGGGAGGGCTCGACAGCGCCGCGCAGGTCCTCGGGAGCGGGCTGATGGGAGGAGCCGACAGCGCCGCCCGGAACTTCGGAAGCGGGCCGATGGGAGGACTCGACGGCGCGGCGCGGGTCGTCGGGAGGGAGGGAGTCGGCGGGGCGGGCGGTGCCGCGGGAGGTCGGGGACATCGGCGGTCAGCCCCTGATCCGCGGGTCGATGACGCGGTAGGCCAGGTCGAGCAGCGTGCTGACCGTGACGTACACGACGGCCGACAGCAGCACGACGGCCATCACGACGGGCATGTCCTGACCGGTCACGGCCTGCATGGCGACCTGGCCGAGCCCGGGCCGGCCGAACAGCACCTCGGTGATCACCGCGCCGCCCAGCAGCGCGCCGGTGAACCAGCCGGCCAGCGTCACGGCCGGAATGAGCGCGTGCCGCAGGGCGTGCCGGGCGACCAGGGCGCGTTCGGTGAGCCCGCGCGCCCTGGCCGTCACCGCGAACGGCTGCTCCAGCGCCCGCTCCAGCCCGCCCCGGAGCACCTGGCCGAGCACGCCCGCGACGGGCAGGCCGAGCGCCAGGGCGGGCAGCACCAGCGCCGCCGGCCCGTCCGCCCCGGACACGGGGAACCAGCCGAGGGAGAACGAGAAGACCGACAGCAGCACGATCCCGATGAGGAACGGCGGCACGGACACCGACACCAGCTCGGCGGCCGAGGCGACGGCCCGCGGCCACCGCCCCCTGCCCGCCGTGCCGATCGCGATGAGGCCGGCCAGCACCACGCCGGTGGCCGCCGCGGCGAGCGTGAGCTGCGCGGTCGGCCCGATCTGGCCGGCCAGGATCTCGCCGACGCCGCGCTGCTGCTGGTACGAGCGGCCGAGGTCGCCGTGCAGCAGGCGCCACAGGTAGGACAGGTACTGCACGATCTCGGGCCGGTCGAGCCCCCATTCCGCGACGATCCCGGCCCGGATCTCCGGGGTGTCGGGGCCGTCGCCGACCAGGATGTCGACGGTGTCTCCCGGGGCGAGCAGCAGCGCGGCGTACGAGGCGGTGGCGGCGGCCCAGAGCACCGCCAGCCCGGCGCCCAGCCGTCTGATCATGTGCCGATCCGCACGTCGTACGCGCTCGCCGGGGTGCCGGAGGCGGGATCGAAGCCGAGCCCCTGGACGTTCTTGCTCGCGGCGATCTGGTCGGCGGGCACGTAGAGCGGGAACACGACGGCGTGGTCCGTCACGGCCGCCCGCTGCGCCCTGGCGTAGAGCTCCTTGCGTTCGGCCTGGCCGGAGCTCGCGGAGGCGGCGGCGAGCCACTTGTCCAGGTCGGGGTCGGCGAAGCGGGTGCGGTTGATGGCGGCACCTTCCGGCAGGATGAGGTTGAGCGCGGCGCCCGCGTCGGAGTCGCCGCGGGAGTTGCCGAACACCTCGTAGGCGTCGTCGTCCACGGCCTGCTGCGCGCTGCCCTGGTCGAGGATCTTGACCTGGAAGTCGATGCCGGCGTTCTGCTTGACCTGGGCCTGGATGGCCTGGGCGAGGATGTCGCGGCGGTCCCGGACGAACGGCGCCGAGGCGACCTCGCGCACGGTGAGCCGCTCGCCGTCCTTGACCCGGAACCCCTCGGCGTCGCGCTCCTTCCACCCGGCGGCGTCGAGCAGGGCGTTGGCCCCGGCCACGTCGCCGCCGTAGGTGTTCTCCAGGGACGGGTCGTAGAAAGGGCTCTCGCTGCCGACGATGCTCCACGCCCTGGTGGCGGTGCCCTGGTAGACGGATCTCAGCACCGCGTCCAGGTCCACGGCCTCGCGGAACGCCTCCCGTACGCGCCGGTCGTCGAAGGGGGCGTGGGAGGTGTTGAAGTAGTAGGAGTAGGCGGTGCCGGAGTTGAGCGCCGTCCGCAGGGTCAGCTCCGGGTCCTTCTCGATGAGGGCGACCTCGGTCGCGGGGACGCCCTCGATGACCTGCACCTGGCCCGAGGTGAGCGCGCCGACGCGGACAGCGGCCTCGGGCAGGAACCGGTAGGTGATCTCCGAAAGGTGGGCGGGACCCTGGTGGGCCGCTCCGGCGGGGGGCCAGGCGTAGGCGGGGTTGCGCCGGTAGTGGATCTCCTGGCCCTGGACGTACCGTTCGAGGATGAACGGCCCGGTGCCGACCAGGTCCGGCCCGCCGAACTTGAGGTCCTCGGCGCCCTTCAGCGACTTCGGCGAGACCTGCCCGGCCAGGGGCGAGGCGAGGAAGTCGAGGAAGAGCGCGTCCGGCTCCTTGAGGGTGATCCTGAGCCGGTGCGGCGACACGACCTCGGCCTCGTCGAAGGACCTGAGCTGGATCGCGGCCACCGACGGGTTGTAGCCGGGCACGAGGAACTGGTCGAGGTTGGCCTTGACGGCGGCAGCGTCGAACGCCGTGCCGTCGTGGAAGGTGACGTCGTCGCGCAGGTCGAGGGTGTAGGTCAGCCCGTCGTCCGACACCGTCCACGCCGTGGCGAGCCAGGGCCCGAAGGAGCCGTCGGCGGCCTTCGACAGCAGCGCGTCGAACTGGTTGAACACCAGCAGCCTGGCCTTGTTCTGGGCCCACAGCTGCGGGTTCAGGGTGATCGGCTGCGTCTCGACGGCCCAGGTCAGCGAGGTGGTCCGCGCGGTCTGGACGGGTTGCGCGCCGCACGCGGCGAGGGTCAGCAGCAGGGCGGGGAGGATGCGCTTCACGGGCGGTTCCAGGCTTCGGCGAGCAGCTCGTACGAGCGCGCGCGGTCTTCGTGGTCGTGGGTGATGGTCGTGATGAGCAGTTCGTCGGCCCCGGTCACCCGCCGGAGCACGCGCAGCCCTTCGGCCACCTCGGCGGGCGGGCCGACGAACCGGGTGTCGAGGCGGTCCTTGACGAGGTCGCGGTCGGCGTCGGTCCAGACGTGCGCGTCGGCCTCCGCCGCCGTGGGGTACGGGATCGCGCCGTCGCCGGTCCGGATGCTGCGGACCCACAGGTCATACCCCTTGGCCAGCTCGCGGGCCCGCGCCCGGCTCCCGGCGACGACCGCGTCCGCCGAGACGATCACGTACGGCTCGCCCAGCGCCTCCGACGGCTTGAACGCCTCCCGGTAGGCCTCGACGGCCTCCAGCACGCTGGACGGGCTGACGTGGTAGTTCGCCGCGAAGGGCAGCCCGCGTTCCCCGGCGACCTGGGCGCTCTGCCCGCCGCTGCTGCCGAGGATCCACACCCGCAGGTCCGCGCCCTCGCCGGGCACGGCGCGGGCCTCGTGCGTGCCGTCGAGCAGGGCGAGCACGTCGTCGATCTGGTCGGCGAAGTCGGGCGTCCGCGCGCCCGGCTGCTGGAGGGCCGCGATCTGGCGGGCGAGCCTGGGCTGCCTGGCGAGCGCCGACCAGTCGAAGGGCGGCGGGATCAGCAGCCCGTCCACCACCCGGGCCGCCTTCTTCTCGGCGACCGGGTCCGTGGCGAGTTCGGCGCGGCGCTGCCCGGAGCGTCCGATCCCCAGGTCGATCCGGCCCGGGTGGAGCGCGTCGACGATCCCGAACTGCTCGACCACCGACAGCGGCGTCTGGTGACCGAGCTGCACGGCGCCCGATCCGACCCGGATCGTGGAGGTGGCCGCGGCCACGAGCGCGATCAGCACGGCCGGCGCCGAACTGGCGACGCCGGGCGCGAAGTGGTGCTCGGCCAGCCAGTAGCGGCGGTAGCCGTACTCCTCGGCCCGGCGGGCGAGGTCGAGGGTGTTGCGCAGGGCGTCGCCCGCCGTGTCTCCCGACACGATCGGGGCGAGGTCGAGGATGGACAGCGTCACGTGGCACCTCCGGGGAACGGCCTGCTGGGGATCTCCGCCCGCAGCACGGGCGCGATCTCGGCCTGGAACAGCTCCAGCGCGTCCCGGTGCTGCCCGGGCGTGAGCCCGTCGGCGTCGGCGTGCAGGTGCATGACCTCGTGGCCGAACCGCTTGTGGTAGCGCAGCACCTTGTCGACGATCTGCTGCGGGCTGCCGACCAGGATCGAGCCGCGCTCGATGGCGTCCTCCAGGGTCGGGAAGACCACCGGCAGGCCGAGCTTCCGCTGGAACGCCACCCGGGCGTCGTAGACGGGCCGGTAGGCGGCGACGGCCTCCTGGGAGGATCTGGCCGCGTAGTAGCCCGCCGTCCCCGCGCCGACCAGCGCGCCGGCCGGGTCGTGCCCGTAGTGCTCCCAGCGTTCCCGGTAGTGGTCGATCAGCTCGGCGTAGGGGCCGATGGGGTGGGTGACGTTGGCGGAGAACAGCGGGTCGCCGTGGCGGGCGGCCAGATCCACCGACTCCTGGCTGGTGGCGCTGCCGTGCCAGACGCGGATCGGCCGCTGCAGCGGCCGCGGCCAGGTCTCCGCCTCGGTCAGCGGCGGCCGGAACCGGCCTTCCCAGGTGACCTTGTCCTCCCGCCAGAGGCGGCGGAAGAGCTCGTACGACTCCCGGTTGCGTTCCCACTGGTCCTCGGCCGTGACGTGGAACAGCTGGGCCTGCGCCGCGCCGTTGCCCTTGCCGATGATCAGCTCCAGCCGGCCCTCCGACAGGTGGTCGAGCGTCGCGTAGTCCTCGTACGCGCGGACCGGGTCCAGCAGGCTCAGCGTGGTGACGGCGGTGAACAGCCGGATCCGGGTCGTCCTGGCGGCGATGTGGCCGAGCACGACCGGCGGCGAGGAGGAGATGAAGGGGCGCTCGTGCCGCTCCCCCACGCCGAAGCCGTCGAAGCCGAGCTCCTCGGCCAGCACCGCGTTCTCGACGACCTCGCGGAAGCGCTCGGTGGGCGATCGGTCATCGTTATGGACGATCAACGTGATAGCCAGAAATTTCATGACACCTCCGCGTAGCGGCTGGCCGGGCGCGGCAGGCCGAGCAGCCCGCGCAGCGTGGTGGCCTCGTAGGCGCGGCGGAACACCCCGTGCCCGCGCAGCTCGGCCGTCAGCCCGCGGGTGATCCGCTCCAGGTCGTACGGCAGCACGCCGGGCCGCAGCCGGAACCCCTGGACCCCGGCCCGCCGCCACTCCAGCAGCACGTCCGCCAGCTCGCGCACGGTCCCGGTGAAGATCGCGGCGTCGGAGGCGAGCTCGGCCCCGTCCAGCTCGTCGAGCCGC
Organism: Nonomuraea harbinensis; assembly: GCF_019396385.1. Taxonomy (GTDB): domain Bacteria; phylum Actinomycetota; class Actinomycetes; order Streptosporangiales; family Streptosporangiaceae; genus Nonomuraea; species Nonomuraea ferruginea. Next base: position 116,946 of record NZ_JAHKRN010000022.1, read on the forward strand.
GCCTTGCGCCGCGCCGCGTCCTCGCCGAGGAAGACGACCAGGTCGGCGAAGATCTTGATCTCGCCCGACAGCGCCCGGACCTCCTCGACGACGGCGCGGGCCTGCTCGTCGGAGTGCGGCGTGACGTACACGACGTCGGCGCTGCCGGCCGCGAACTCGTACGGCAGCCGCGCGTGGGCGAGCGCGGTCACCACCGGCTGACCCTGCGGCGGCCGGGGCGTGATCGACGGCCCCTTGACCGAGAAGAACCGCCCGGCGAAGTCCGCGTAGTGCAGCTTGTCCCGGTCGATGAACCTGCCTGTGGCCACGTCGCGGATCTCGGCGTCGTCCTCCCAGCTGTCCCAGAGCCGCCGCGCGACCTCGACTGCGTCGGCGGCCTCGGCGAACAGGTCGCGCACGTGCGGGTCGGCGGCGAGGTCGCGGGCCCCCGGGTCGAGCGGCGGGAACCGCCTGCGGCCGAAGTGCCGCGCCTCCGAGGCCCGCGCGGAGATCTGCGCGCGCCAGCCGGCCCGCCCGCCGCTGACGTGGTCGAGCGTGGCGATGCCGACGGCCACGTGGAACGGTTCGGTGTGCGTGGTGGTGGCCGTCGGCACCAGCCCGATCCGGCTGGTGAGCGGCGCGAGCCGGGCCGCGAGCAGCACCGCGTCGAACCTCCCCCTGACCTGGTCGGTGCGCTCGTCGAGGCCGTCGGGCAGGGTCGACTGCGGGCCCAGGGCGTCCTCGATGGTGACGAAGTCGAGCAGCCCGCGCTCGGCCTCGGTCACGAGGGCGGCCCAGTGGCGGGCGGAGAAGACGTCCGCGGACGTCTCGCGCCAGGCGGCGGGGTGCCAGCCCGCGCCGTCCAGCGCCACGGCCAGGTGCAGCGTCATGTCAGCTCCAGGTGGTCGCGGAGGGTGGCCCCGGTGTAGTCGGCACGGAAGACGCCGCGCTCCCGCAGCAGCGGCACCACGCGGTCGACGAACTCGTCCAGGCCGCCGGGTGTGAGGTGCGGGACGAGGATGAACCCGTCTGCGGCGTCGGCCTGCACGTGCTCGTCGATCTGCCGTGCCACGCTCCCGGGGGTGCCGACGAACGTCTGCCGCCCGGTCACCTCGATGACCAGCTCCCGGATCGACAGGCCCTTCTCCCCGGCCAGCGCCCGCCACTTGGCGGCGACGGCGGCGCGGTCCTTGATCGGCACCCGGCCCTGGGAGACGCCCTCCGCCGGGTCCGGCTCGATGTCGGGCAGCGGGCCTTCGGGGTCGTACGCCGACATGTCGCGGCCCCACACCTGCTCCAGGAACGCGATCGCGGTCCGCGGCCCGACCTGCTGCCGGCGGATGGCGGCGGCGTTCTCGGCGGCCTCCTCGTCCGTGTCGCCGAGCGCGAACGTCACGCCCGGCATGATCTTGAGCTGGTGCGGCTCGCGGCCGTACCTGGCCAGGCGGCGCTTGACGTCGGCGTAGAAGCGCCTGCCGTCCTCCAGCCTGCCGTGCGGGGTGAAGATCACGTCGGCGTGGGCGGCGGCGAACTCGCGTCCCTCGTCCGAGTCCCCCGCCTGGATGACGACGGGGTGTCCCTGCGGGCTGCGGGGCAGCGTGAACCGGCCCTCGACGGAGAAGTGCGCGCCCCGGTGCCCGACGTCGCCGATGGCTCCCGGGCGGACGAACGTGCCCGTCTCCCGGTCGGCGGCGACCGCGTCCGGCCGCCAGGAGTCCCACAGCTCCCGTGACAGCCGCACGAACTCCGCCGCCCGCTCGTACCGGTCGGCCCGGTCGAGGTAGCCGCCGCGGCGGAAGTTCTCGCCGGTGAACGCGTCGGAGGTGGTCACCACGTTCCACGCCGCCCGGCCGTCGCTCAGGTGGTCGAGCGTGGACAGGCGCCGGGCCAGCTCGTACGGCTCGTTGTAGGTGGTGTTGACGGTCCCGGCCAGGCCGAGCCGGTCGGTGACCGCGGCCAGGGCGCTGAGCACGGTGAGCGACTCCGGCCGGCCGACCACGTCGAGGTCGTGCACGCGGCCCTTGAGCTCGCGCAGCCGCAGCCCTTCGGCCAGGAAGAGGAAGTCGAGCTTGCCGCGCTCTGCCGTCCTGGCCAGGTGGACGAACGAGGCGAAGTCGATCTGGCTGCCGGAGCGGGGGTCGGTCCAGACCGTGGTGTTGTTCACGCCGGGGAAGTGGGCCGCCAGGTGCACCCGCTTGCGGGTCATCGGTCCCGCCCGTGCGGCGCGTCCCAGCTCTGGGGCAGGCCCTCGGTCGTCTCGCGGAAGGCCGGCAGCCGGTAGAGGTCGCGGGCGTACGGCCAGAGATGCTCGAAGCCGGACAGCCCCCGCTCGCTGATCAGGTGGCCGGGGTTGTGCTCGGCGTCGAACCTGGCCAGCGTCACCCAGAGCCGCACGTCGGCCTCGGTGATCGTGTCGCCGGCCAGGAACCGCTGCCCGGCCAGGCGCTCGTCCAGCCGCTCCAGCGCCGAGACGACCACCCGCCGCTCCCGCTCGCGGTCGTCCTCGGTGGCCGCGCGGGCCACCCTGGTGACGCCGGTGTTGACGTCGTGGTAGATCCAGGCGTTCAGCTTGTTGATCTCCGGGCGGAGCGCGTCCGGGTAGAGGTCGATCGGCGTGCCGGCCCACTGCTCGAACTGGGTGGCCAGGTCGATCGTGATGTCGGGGAAGTGGTTGCTGACGATCGTGCCGGTGTGCCGGTCCCAGAGCACGGGGACCGAGACGTGGCCGCCGTAGCCCTTCTCGGTGGCGTCGTACGCCTCCTCCAGCAGGGTGAAGCCGTTGACCGGGTCGGCGCCGCGGCGCTCCCTGAACGCCCAGCCGCGGCCGTCGCGCTCGTCGTCCACGTACGACAGCGAGATCACCTCCTCCAGGCCCTTGAGCTTGCGGACGATCGCGGCGCGGTGGGCGTACGGGCAGACCCAGGAGACGTAGAGGTGGTAGCGGCCGGGCTCGGCGCGGTGGCCGCTGGAGCCGTCGGCGGTGATCCGGCCCTGGAACGGGTAGACGGGGCGGTTCCAGTCGGGCGACAGGTGCAGGCGGCCCGGCCCGTAGTGGCCGTACGCGACGAGGTCGACGGGGCTCGCGTAGGCGCCCGTCCGGGTGGGTGTGGACACGGGATCTCCGGGTTCAGGAGTCGGGGTGGGCCAGGAAGCGGCCGAAGCGCCCCTGGTGGTAGAGGAGCGGGCGGCCCTGCCGGTGGACGTCGGCCTCGGCGACCAGGCCGACCACCAGCACGTGGTCACCGACCTGCGCCGTCTCGTAGGGCAGGCAGATCAGGTGCGCGGAGACGTCCTGCAGCAGCGGCGCGCCCAGCGGCCCCGGGCGCCAGCGGGTGGGCTCGGCGAAGCGGTCGACGCTCTTCCTGGCGAACCGGGCCGCCAGCTCGGACTGGTCGCTGGCCAGGATGTTGACCGCGAAGTGGTCGGCGGCGCCGAGCCTGGGCCAGGTCGTGGAGGAGCGGTCCACGTAGAAGGAGACGAGGGGCGGTTCGAGGCTGACGGAGGAGAAGGAGGTGGCCGTGAGACCGACGGGGACGCCGTCGCTCTGGGCGGTGATGACCACGACGCCACTGGCGTGCACGGCCAGCGCCCGCCTGAACCGGGCGGCTTCGACGGCCTGGCCGTCGGTCAGGGATGAAACGGTCACGGGAGTTCCTCACAGGAGAAAGGCATGCTCGCGCGGCGCCCCGGTGACGGTCCGGGGTCGCGGAGAAGGGGAAGTCGTCGACGAGGGCGCGGGCGGCTTCGGCCGCGCCGGGAGCACGGAGGTGGCGGCTACGGATGCGTGATCAACGACACTGCGCGCTGGCGACGTGGCAGAAATCCACGTGGGAGCGCCTAGTCAGGAGGAGACCCTGCCTCATGGGAACGACGTTAGGCCGCGGTCCGGGCAAAGTCAATATTTCCTACTGGCTTTTAGGGGATTTAGGCGCGCGAAAGGCCGTGCCCCGGACGGGGCACGGCCTCACATGTCTTCGGCGCCGGCTCTGATGGCTTCGCGGATGCGGGGGTACGTGCCGCAGCGGCAGATGTTGCGCAGCCCGTCGAGGTCGGCGTCCGTGATCGAGCGGCCTTCGGCGGCGACGCGGCGGACCAGCGCCACGGCGGCCATGATCTGGCCCGGCTGGCAGTAGCCGCACTGGGCGACGTCGTGGTCGAGCCAGGCCTGCTGCATGGGGTGCAGGTCCCGGCCGACCGTGGCCGCCAGCCCTTCGATGGTCGTGACCTCGTCGGTCGGCTGGAGATCCTGGACGGGGATCGCGCAGGGGTTGACGGCCTTGCCGTTGAGGTGGCTGGTGCAGGCTTTGCAGACGTTGATCCCGCAGCCGTACTTCGGCCCGGTGATGCCGAGGATGTCGCGCAGGACCCACAGCAGGCGGACGTCGCCGGCGACGTCGACGGTGACCTGCTCGCCGTTGACGCGGAACGTGTGCTCGGGCACTCAGATCTCCTTGGTTCAGCGGGCGTGGTCCAGGCCGTCGGTCGGCGACGGCGGGATCGGCGGGACGGTGGGCTTGGGGGTGAAGGAGAGCGTCCCGTGGTTGATCGGGAAGCTGGTGGGCATCGTGCCGGTGGCGCGGCCGTACGCGCAGGCGACCGCGGCCATCGACGCGGCGACGCCCAGCTCCCCCGCGCCGCCGGGCTGGTCGGACGTGCTGGGCATGACGATGACCTGGAGTTCCGGCGGGGTGTTCCACTGGCGGGTGTAGAAGTAGTTGTCCCAGCTCGCCTCCAGGAAGTGGCCGTCGCGCAGGTGGAGGCTGGAGGTCAGGGCCAGCGCGATGCCGTCCATGACGCAGCCCATCATCTGGGCCTCCAGGCCGCGGGGATTGACGGCCAGGCCGACGTCCACGGCGAAGACGACCTTGGTGACGCGCGGCCCGGTCACGCCGTCGCGGATGGGCCGGTCGACCGTCGCGGGCCGGCAGTCGATCTCCACCAGCGCGGCGCTGACCGATTTGTACTCGGCGTGGAACGCGATGCCCTGGGCGGTGCCGGGCGCCATGGACCGGCCCCAGTTCCCGGCCTCCGCCACCTTCGCCAGCACCGCCCTGGACCGGTCGTCCTGGAGGAAGTCGCGCCGGAACCGGTAGGGGTCCTTGCCCATCCTCGCCGCGAGCTGGTCGACGATGAGCTCGCGGGCGCAGGTGACGTCGGGCGAGTAGACGTTGCGCATGCTGCCGGTGTTGAAGCCCTTGTCCGTCTCGCTGAGCAGCCGGCTGACCGCCCCGAACCGGTAGGACGTCGCCTGGCTGAGATGGAAGAACGTCTGGGCGAAGCCGATGTCGCCCACCGGAAGCCTCGCGGCCAGGGCGGTGATGATCTCACCGAGCCCGTGGCCGAGGTCCGTGGAGACGCTGGTGTGCCGCTGCTTGTAGCTGAGCACGGTGTCGCCGAGGTAAGCGACGCGGACCCGCGAGGTGGCCATCGGGTGGGTGCGCCCCTGGCGGGAGTCGTCGGCGCGGTGCCACATGAGCTTGACGGGTTTGCCGATCTTCTGTGACATCTCGGCGGCTTCGAGCGCGGCGTCGAAGAACAGCTTGCGCCCGAAGGAGCCGCCGCCCTCGGTGACGTGCACGGTGACCTTGCCGGCGGGCAGCCCGAGCTTGGCGGCGATGGCCTGCTGGGCGACGATCGGCGATTTCAGCGCCGACCAGATCTCGGCCCGCCCGGCCCGCACGTCGGCGATCGCGCAGTTGGGTTCGAGCGCGCTGTTGCTGCGGAAGTAGAAGGTGAACTTGCCTTCGACGACGGGGGTCGGCGGCCTGAGCCCCATCGGCAGTTCCGCCGCTTCGAGCTGCCGCAGCACGCTGGCGTCGGACTTCCCCTCCGCGGTGCCCGGTCTCCAGGAGACCTGCAGGGCGCGTACGGCGTCGACGCACTGCCCGAAGGTCTCGGCACGGACCGCGACCCCGGTGGAGATCGTCACCACGTCGGTGACGCCGGGCATGGCGCGGACCTGCGCGAGGTTCGCCACCGAGCCGACCTTGCCGTTGATGGTCGGCGGGCGGCACACCATCGCCGGCTTGGCGTCAGGGACGTCGAGGTCCATCGCGAACTTCTTGCGCCCGGTGACCGCGTCCAGGGCGTCGACGCGGTTGTGCGGCCTGCCGATGACGGTGAAGCTCTCCCGCGGCGCGAGCTCCACGGACACCCGCTCGGTCCGCGTGCTCGCGGCCTTCGAGGCGAGCGCGCCGATGCCGACGCTCCGGCCGGCGCGGTCCTTGACCACCCCGTCCTCGATCGTCAGGTTGCCCGCGTCAGTGCCGAGTTCGGCCGCCGCGGCGGTCAGCAGGCGTTGCCGGGCGACGGCGGCGGCGACCCGGATCGGGGTGTAGGTGGCGATGGTCGTGTTCGAGCCGCCGGTGAGCTGGTTGAACACCAGCTCGGGGCGGGCGTCGGCCAGCGTGACGCGCACCCGGTCCAGCGGCACGGACAGCTCCTCGGCGATCAGCATGGCCGTCGAGGTGGTGATGCCCTGGCCGACCTCGGCCCGCGGCAGCGCGAACGCCACCGTGCCGTCCTGCCGTACCTCGACCGAGATCAGGTTCGAGGTGGGCAGCGCCGCCGCCGTCATCAGGTCGTTGAGGTCGACCAGCTCGGTCAGTTCGGGCGCGGCCAGTGCCCCGGCCCCGGCCGGGGCACTGGCTCCGGCCCGCGCCGGGGCGAGCTCGGCGGCGGCCACCAGGGTCGGGGCCGCCAGCACGTACCCGAGGAAGCGCCGCCGCCCGATGGCCGAGCCCGGCCCGTCGTCCTGCGGTCCGGTCATCAGGTGCCGGGCCGGTTGGTCGTGGGGATCTCGATCTTGGTCTCCTTGCCCTTGGTGAGGAAGAACATGATGTACTGCCGGACCGCCTCGTCGATGACCCAGGCGATCTGCGGCACCAGCGGCAGCGGGATGAGCCCCTCACGGAACCTGACCAGCTTCGGCCAGGCCGAGCTGATCAGCGGGTCCCACACCGGCTCACGCTCGATGCCGTCCCAGTCGGCCACCTGGTCGCCGACCAGGTAACGGGCGAGCGCGTTGCAGAGCGGCCGGCTGATGCTGCCGGGGCTGGTCTGCTCGGCGAGCTGGTCCAGCAGGATGTCGGTCAGCGCCACGCCCTCGGGGGTCGGCCCCATGTTGCGGGGCAGGACCTGGTCCGACTGCGCGTAGGCCTCGTCCCAGCTGGAGGGGATGTACTCGTCCTTGATGCCGAGCACGTGCGCGGTCACCTGCCACACGTGCAGGTACGCCGCGGAGTCGGCGGAGCTGATCGGCACCTTCCATTCGAGCATCTTGCGCATGGCGAAGGTCGGCAGGGTGTGCCAGGTGACCAGCATGTCCTCCTGGCTGATCGGGATGCCGTAGGGCCAGTGGGGCACCTGCCGCAGCAGGTGCCGCACCGCGGCGTGCACCAGCCGGGTCTTCACCGCCTCGACCACGCACGAGCCGTCCGGCCGGTAGGCGTTCAGCGACCCGACGGCGAACCCCAGGATGCTCGTCTTGGCCACGCGGTCCTCCATGTCCGCGCCGCCCTTGGAGTAGTAGACCGCGCGGGCCTCCTTGGGGATGGCGGTGCTCAGCATGCCGCCGCCCACGCCGTTGAGCAGGTTGAGGTACAGCCCTCTGGACTTGTTGAAGTCGGCCGCGGTCTCCAGCTTGCCGCGGTCCGCCCACGACGGCAGCCGGCGGGCCCGCTCCATGAAGTCCCGCAGATCCGCCGGCAGGCCGTCGGGCAACGGCTGGTCGTTCCGGTTCCAGTCCCACAGCAGGCGGTTGACCTCGGGCACGTCACCCCGGTCGATCAGCGAGGCGACCAGCGCGTCGGCCTCCTCGTCCCACACCCATCGCGGGTCCGTGCCGGCGCCGGAGCCCGCGACCGAGCCGCGCGCCGACCAGGTCCAGGGCGTCTGGCTCGCCTCCGCCGGAGGGGTGAGCCCCAGGGCGCCGAGCGCTCCCAGCGTTCCGCCCGAGATCAGGATCTTGCGCCTGCTCAACTCCGCCATTGCGCGTACTCCTCTCCGTGTGCCGGGTGAAAGGGGTCGATCAGGACGGCCGGTTGGTTTCCGGGATCTCGATCCTGATCGGCTGCGCTTCGGACAGGAAGAGCAGGGTCGCCTTGCGCAGGAACTCGTCGAAGAGCCAGTACGTCTCCGGCGCCAGCGGGAGGTTGAGCAGACCTTCGCGGATGGCGATGAACGGCCGCCAGGACAGCCGGAGCAGCGAGTCCCAGACGGGCTCCCTCGGGATCTTCAGCCAGCCGGCTATCTGGTCGCCGAGCACGTAGCGGGTGAACGCGCCGAGGATCGGCTTGGACAGGATGGCGCCGTCGACCTCGGCGCCGAGGTTGAGCAGGATGTCGGCCAGCTTGATGCCCTCGGGGGTCGGCGCCAGGATCGGGGTCAGAACCTGCTCCGCCTGGGAGTTCGCCTGCGCCCACGACGCGGGGATGTACTCGTCCCTGATGCCGAGCATGTGCGCGGTCAGCTGCCACGAGTGCAGGAAGGCCGTGGACTCCGAGCTGGGGATCGGCACCCTCCAGTCGAGCATCTTCTGCATGACGGTCGTGCCCAGGCTGTGCCAGGTGACCATCATGTCCGCCTGGCTGATCGGGATCTCCTCGTCGGCGACCGGGGGCCAGTGCGGGGACTGCGGCAGCAGGTGCCGCACGGCGGCGTGCACCAGCCGGGTCTTGACGCAGGTCACGATCATCTCGCCGTCGGGATCGAAGGCGTTGCGCGTCATGATGTCGTAACCGAGCTTGGCGGTCTTGGTGATGCGGTCCTTCATGTCCGCGCCGCCCTGCGAGTAGTAGACGGCGCGGGCCTCCCTGGGGATGACCGTGCTCATCATGCCGCTGGCCATGCCGTACAGGACGCCGAGGTAGAGTCCCCGCTTCTCGGTGAACCTGAACGAGGTGGCAAGCTTGCCGTGGTCGGTCCAGGCCGGAAGCCGCCGGGCGTCCTCCATGAACGCCCGCAGGTCCGCCGGGAGCCCGTCGGGCAGCGGCTGGCCGTTCTTGGTCCAGTTGCGTAAGAGCCGGTTGACCAGGGGTACGTCGCCCCGGTCGAGCAGCGAGGCGACGAGTGGGTCCGCTTCCGCGTCCCACACCCATCGCGGGTCGGCGCCGGCGCCCGTGCCCGCCACCGAGCCCTTGGGCGACCAGGTCCACGCGTACGCCGGGGTGGTGACGCTCAGCGCGCCGAGCGCGCCGAGCGCGCCGCCCGCCTTCAGCACGTTGCGTCTGCTGGGTTTGTCCATGCCGTCGTTCCTCCTCTTCTCGCCGGGAGCGGGATGACACCCGTTGATACGATGAAACAGAGAACGCGTCTGTGTATCATCATCATGAGAGCACAACGTGATGCCCATCACAAGACCGCGGCCACCGTTGTGGGGGTACGAGTCAGAACCGTGTTCGTGAGGTGATCGTGGAATCCGCCCTGTCCGCGCTAATGCCGCCGTCGGACTCCGAGTCGTTGCTGGAACGTGCCTACATCGACGCGGTGGAGCAGGTGGACGACACCGACCCGACCCGGGCGCGCATCCTCGACGCGGCGTACGAGCAGTTCTGCCGCACAGGCATCCGGCGCTCCACGATGGAGGACGTCGCCCGCCGGGCGAAGGTCTCCCGCGTCACCGTCTACCGGCGGTTCGCCACGAAGGACACACTGGTCGAGCATGTCGTGCGCCGGGAGTTCCGGCGCTACTTCGACCAGTTCCTGATCGACATCGAGCAGGCACGCACCGCCGCCGACCGGGTCGTCCTGGGCTTCGTCAGCTCGATGCGCGCGATCCGTGGCAACCCGCTGATCGGCGGCCTGATCGAGGCCGAGCCCGAGCTGCTCGTGCCGTCCATGATCAGCGACGGGGGCCGGACCCTCGCCACCGTGCGGCAGTTCGTCGCGGGCCAGCTCCGCCGCGAGCAGCGCGCGGGCCACGTGCCGGACGACCTGGACGCCGACCTGGTGGCCGAGCTCATGGTCCGGGTCTCCGCCTCCTTCCTGTCGACCCCGAGCCACATCGTCGACCTCGACGACGACGAGCAGCTGGCCGCCGTCGCGCGGCAGTTCCTGGTGCCCATGCTGCGCGGCTGAGAGGGGCACGGCGCGGTCCGCCGCGCCCCTCCCCCGGTCAGGCGAACGCGGGCATGATCTGGTCGTGGATCAGGTTGAGCTGGGTGTCCACGTCCGCCACCTCGGGCAGCTCCCGTCCCATGAACTGCTTGACCAGCGTCGCGTCGGTGATGGCCAGGATCATGTGGTTGACGCCGGCCGGCTCGATCTCACGCTTGATCTTGGCCACGCACTCCTCCGGGGTGCCGGCGATGGACAGCCGCTCCCCCACCTCGGGCGTGGTCAGCTCGATCGCCCTGGCCAGGTCGCCGGCGCCGAGCGCGTCGACGATCGGCTTCGTGGCGCCCGGTTCGACGCCGTTGCGTTCGAGCCGCTCGGCCGGCATGGAGGAGGCGTAGAGGCCGACCATGCTGCGGGCGGCCTCCTTCGCCACGGCCGAGTCCGGGCCGGTGGCGAAGACGACCCAGGCACCGATGTCCATCGCGGCGGCGTCCTTGCCCGCCTTGTCGGCCCCGGCCGTGAAGTGCTCCACGAGGTAGTCGTAGGCCTCACGGGTGTAGCTGAGCGCGTGGTGCACGCCAGGCCGGACCGTCGTCCACTGCCCGAGCTGCCGTGGAGCATCGTCACCTCCGGGAGGGACCGCGCGATCACCCCCCGATAGCCGCCCGGATCTTCCGGAGGCGGCCCGGCCGGTGCCAGACCGGCCGGGCCGCCTCGCTCAGTCCTTCACCTTGATGAAGCCCTTGATGAAACCTATGACGAACGCCCCGGCCCGTCCCGGTTCGTTGATCATGTCCCCGTACTTCGGAATGAACCCGACGCCCTTGCCCGGGTAATTGGCGTACCAATCTTGATACTTGAGCCCGGTATCCACTCCAGATTTCACCCGGCGGTGCTGGATCGCGCCACGCTGGACGAAGCCCTGGTTATGCGGCCGGGTCGCGGGCGGCGACTGCCGTTGCCTCACCGGTGCGCGCTGCGCCTTCGACGGCGACTGTCGCTGGGCCGCCCGATGGCTGGTCGGACGGTTGGCTGGCCGTTGCCGCCGGGTGGTCCTGCTCGGGGACTTGCTCGCGCGCCTGCTCCGCTGCTTGGCCGCGATCTGCCTGCGCTTGGCCGCGATCTGCTGCCTGCGTTTCGCCATCGCGGCCCTGCGCCTCGCCGCCGCCTCCGCCGCCCGCTTCCTCATGTCGGCGGCTTTCTTCCTGGCCAGCGCGGCCTTTCTCCTGGCCTCGGCCTTCATTCTTCGTGCTCTGGCCGCGGCCTCCGCTTTCTTCTTGGCCAGTGCCGCCTTGCGCTTGGCCGCTTCGGCGGCCGCGCGCCTCTTGGCCGCTGCCGCGAGCGCGCGCTTCCTGGCCAGCCAGGCCGCGTACCGCGCGGCCGCGGCCGCGGCCGCCCTTCTGGCGGCGAGCATGGCCGCGATCCGTATCGCCACCGCCGCGGCCGCGAACCAGAACAACTGGCCGTCGGGGTCGCTCATGGTGACCGGGCTGTTGTTGGCGTAGGCGTAGGCGTTGAGCTGCTGCGGTTCCTCCGGGTCGATGATCGGGTCCACGGAGAGGAAGCGGCCGTTCCTGGGGTCGTACTCGCGCGCGCCGAGGTGGACGAGGCCGATGGTCTCGTCCTGGGTGCCGCCGACGAAACCGCGCTGCCCCGGCCACCAGGAGGGCGGTGATCCGCGGTCCTCGCCGAACGGCGTCATCCTCCTGACCGCGAGTTCGCCGGTGCTCGCTTTCACGGCCGCCTGGGCGGTGCCCTGGTGGTCGCCGGCCAGGAAGTACACCTGGTTGTCCGGCGTGCGCACCGCGATGGGCTGGCCGCCGATGGTGTAGTAGCGGGTCTGCTCGACGGCGTCCTTCGCGTAGTCGAAACGCAGCTCCATGTCGTCGATGTAGAGGGTGGCGTCGGTCGGGGTCTTGCGCAGCAGGCGGTCACCGTCCGCGTCGTACACGAACGAGGTGACCTTGCCCGCCTCGGTCACCGACTCCAGGTTGCCCTCGGCGTCCCAGAGCAGGGTCTGGTCGGCGTTCCCGACTTTGCGCCTGGTGGTGTTGCCGGCCGCGTCGTAGGCGAACAGGTCCTGCCCGACGGACTGCAGCGCGTGCGGCCGGGGGCTGCCCGCCGCCGGGTAGGTGGAGGTGAGCACGGTGTCGGGCGCGCCGCCCCAGCCGTGCCTGGTCTCCTTGATCCGGTTGCCGGTGACGTCGTAGGCGTAGCTGAACGCGTACGGGGCCACGCCGCCGATCGTGGCGGCCTGCGGGCCGCCGGTGGCGCAGCCGTCCGTGGCCGTCCACGCCGAGGTCAGGCGGCGCAGGTGGTCGTGCCTGAAGCACTGGGTGTCCTGCCCGCCGGCCCGTTCCTCGATCTTGGTGATGTTGCCGGCCGGGTCGTAGCTGTAGCGGAGGTCGAGGTCGGTGGCGGGGGCGCCGGCCCGGTCCAGCCGGATGCCGGTCGTCCTGCGGGTGCCCTCGTCGTGGGTGTAGGTCAGCCAGGTCTTCCCGGCCCCCTCGCCCAGCTCGTACTGCAGGGTGTCGCCCATCTTCGAGTAGCGGGCCGCGCTCACGTACGGCGACAGGCCGGCGACCCTGGTCGGCTGGGCGAGCTCGTCGTAGGTGTAGACGACCGACTCTTCCGCCAGCCCGCCGGCGGCGGGGAAGCTGACGGACTGGACCTCGTCGTCGAGCGTGTAGCGGGTGTTGAGCACGTACGAGCCGGCCAGCTTGCCCTCCCGCGCGGGGATGGTGACGGTCTGGCGTAACGTGCGGTAGTCCGCGTCGATCGCGTTGACCTCGGCCTTGTACGCCTGCCCGCCCACATAGCGGATGGCGGCGTTCAGCTCGCCCTTGGCCAGCGCGTCGTACTTCCACTCGGCCAGCAGCGTGCCGGTCGCCGAGCCCTCGCGCAGCTGCGTCTTGCGGCCCAGCGCGTCGTAGCCGTGCCACAGGGTCCTGCCGCGGGCGTCGGTGGTGGTCACCACCTCGTCGGCGTCGTTGTACGTCGTGGTGGTGACGCCCTTGTCCGGGTCCTCCGTCCTGATCTCCCTGCCGCGCAGGTCGTAGTGGTGACGCCACACGTTGCCTGCCGCGTCGGTCACCGTGGACAGCCGGTCGGCGGAGTCGTAGGTGTACTTGGTGGACTCGTACGCGCCCGTCGGGGTCGCGCCCTTGTACTCCCGCAGCTCGACGAGCCGGTCCTCGGCGTCCCCGATCCGGGTGGTCGCGGTGCCGCCCGGCGGCGGCGTCAGGTGGAGGCGGTCGCCCTCCATCTGGGCGCTCACCCGGAACTTCTCCACGCCCTTCGCCTTGAGGATCTGGGTGTCGAGCTCGCCTGCGCCGTCGTACAGTGACACGACCTGGTTGGGCACGTCGGCGTCGGCCACCGCGATCAGGTTCGTGGACGGCGTGCCGACGGCGAAGTAGCCGGTGTTGGCCTTGTGCTCCTCGCCCTGTGAGTTGTAGAGGGTGTCGGTGATCGTCCGGCCGTCACGCAGCGCGGGGTCGCTCGCCTGGTCGTCGCGGGGCGCGGGCTCCTGGGTCTGGCGCTCGCGCAGCAGGCCGTCGTACAGCTCGTGACTGGTGGTGTAGCCGCCGTCGGCGCGCAGTGTCTTGGTGGTCACGACACTGGGGCCGTCGTTGCGGGTCAGGTAGGTGTACTCGGTGCTCGGCGACTGCCCCGCCGCCTTGCTGCGGTCGGGCTGCCACACCTTGGTCAGCCGGCCCAGCGGGTCGTACTCCAGGTCGACGCGGCGGTTGTTGGCGTCGACCTCGGCGACCGGCTCGCCCCAGGCCGGTTCCAGCTGAGTGCGTTCGGTGTGGCCGAGCGCGTTGGTCTCGGTGGTCTCCGTCACGGGGGCGCCCGAGGCGGGGCTGTAGGCGGTGACGGACCGGGTGCCGACCGGATCGGTCTCGCTGGTCTCCCGGCCGTAGGCGTCGTAGGTGTGCGCGCTGCCGGTGATCGTCCGGCCGTCTGCGGAGACGAGCTCCTGAACGGAGGTCACGTCGCCCTTGGTGGGCGGCTGGCCGTTCGCCTTCCCGTCGTACTGGATCCGCTCGTCCGAGAGCACCTCGCCGGCGGCCAGGGTCGCGACCGGAGTGTCGCAGCCGGCCGAGACCGTCTCGATCCGGCTCGTGTAGTCGAGCATCCAGGAGGTGTCGTTCCTGGCGTAGCTGTACCGGACGCACTCGTCGTCGTCGGCGGCGGCCAGGTCGCCCTTCTCGTGCACCCGCAGGAGCAGGCCCGTCTCGTCGTACGAGCGAGCCTCGCCGGTGCGCCGCCACCGGCCGCCCTGGAGCGCGGTGCGGGTGACCATGGAGGCGGGCTGGATCATGTGCGCGGCCGTGGTGACGCCGTCCCGGGTGGACTCCGCGGTCTTGAGCGACCACGGCTCCTCCAGGGTCGCGGTCAGGATCGCGCCGCCGTCGCCGTCGAAGAGGATCTCCTCGCGCTCGAAGCCGGCCAGCTGGTCCAGGTCGTCCAGCTTGCCGCCTTCGGAGTCCTCGACCTGCTCGCTGCGCCGGGAGCCGTCCGACCGCTTGTCGCCGTGCAGGCCGCGGAAGTACCGGTACTCCTTGAGCGTCCGCTCCGTGTCCTGCCCGTCGCCCTCCCGCACGCGTACGCGGCCGTACCCCCGCCAGTCGGACCAGGTCCGGTGCGCGGGCTTGACCAGGATGTTCTCGGCGTAGCGCCAGCCTGCGCCGTCCAGGTACTCGTAGCCGGTGACCACGTCGGGCGAGCCCGCGACCCGGTCGACCTCGACCGTCTGGGTGACCAGGTACTTGTGGAACCAGTCGGTGACCTCGGACTCGTCCGGGGGCGCCCAGCGCTGCGGGAAGCAGCGTCTGGCGTTCCGGTCCGCGACCGGCGTGTCACCGGGGGCGCAGTCGGCGGGCGAGTAGTTGATGCGCAGCTCGCCGCCGGACTCGTTGCCGATCGCCTGCACCCGCCACTTGATCAGCGGCGGACGCCCTTCGAGCGCGTCCACCCGGTTGGGCAGCTGCTTGCCCGTGAACGTGATCGGAGGCAGCGTGAGCAGGCCGCCCACGTGGCCGGACTGCTGGATCGAGGCCAGCCACAGCGCGGGGCTCATGCCGTCCCCGGAGGCGGGGAAGGAGTGCGTCAGCTTCCACGAGTCCACCGGCTGGTACTGGCCGGAGGCGTTGCGGATCTGGGTGGTGACCTTCGCCAGCCGCTTGCGGGAGAAGAACGTCGGCGCCAGCCGGTCGGTGCACTTCACGCCGGCGTCGCAGATCTGGTCGAACGGCACGTCCGGCCAGTGCTTCGCGGTGTCCTTCTTCAGCTCGCCGGGGGCGCACGTGACGGTGCCGGAGGGGATGCAGCGCTCGGCGTTCTCGAACACCACGCGGGCGGCCGGAGCCCTGGTGAACAGCTCGTCCTTCAGGTATCCGTAGTCGATGCGGGCGAGCGGGGCGGCGCGCACGTACCGGGTGCCGAGCTCCGGCTTCATGCTGCGGCCGTAGTGGTTCGTCTCGTGCTGGTACCAGTACGTGGTGGCGTTGCCGTGGGTGTCGGCCACGTAGTCGAGGTTCCACCGGTAGGCCTGGTGGCACCAGGCGTTGGCCGGGGTGCCCGAATGGCACGGCTCACCGCTGTTGTTGCCGAACACCGGCACGGTCTGCACCGAGTTCGTCTCGGGGTTGCCGGTGGTCTCGGCCCAGCGGGGGAGGCGGTTCAGGCCGAAGGTGTACTGGGTGCCGTCGGGGCTCGTCATCCGCCAGTACTCGCCGTTGTTGTCACCGTTGGTGGCGCCGACGAGCGCTTCGATCCTGGTCCCGTCGTCGCGCTTGGGCCGCCACTGCCCGCTCACGGCGTCCTTGACGAGCTCCATGGCCGTGCCGTCGAGGGACATGGTGGCGTTGTCCTGGTCCCAGCACAGGTCACCGGTCTTCTTGCCGTCGAGCATGCAGGCCTTGTAGCGGCGTTCGATGTAGCCGCCCGGGTTCAGCTCGAAACCCTCACCGGCCCAGGACGCCTGGTTGTTGGTGGAGGCGGTGCGGCCGTCCACGCTCTGCGAGGAGTAGGCCAGCGCCAGCTCCGGCTCGTCGCCGCCCAGGGCGGGCGGGGTGCGCAGCTCGTACCCCCAGGTGAAGTCGCCGGACTGGGCGCCCACGCTCCACGTGGCCGTGGGTGACAGGGAGGTGGCGGCGTGGTCGCCGGACGGTCCGGAGGGGGCCGCGGTGAGCGCGTACAGTCCGTCCGTCCCGACCTCGGCGGTGACCGTGCCCTTGGCCGCGTCGTTCTCGCTCTTCACCGGCAGCGACGGGGCGCAGCCGGTGGCGGCGGCGTCGAGCGCGCACTCCTCCAGCTTCACCACGCGCAGGCGGGAGCCGTAGTCGCCGCCGTACGCGTGCCGGAAGCCTGAGTAGTCGATCTCCAGGCGGGTCGTGGCCGCCGTCTTGACACCCGCTCCGGGCTTGAGCCGCAGGGCCATGCCGGGCAGGTCGGTGTCCAGCAGTTCGACGCTCACCGGGGCCTGGGCGGCGGCGGTCTTCGCGGTTCCGGGCGCCAGCCTGACGGGGAAGTCCTCCACCTGGACGGCGGCGGAACCGCCCAGCACGGCGCTGCGCGTGCGGGGCCAGCGGACCTCCGGGGGCTTCTGCCACGCCTGCTCGGCGGCGGGGTCAGCCATGGGCGGTCTGACAGGGACATCAGTGCCCTTGACCGGCGCTTCCCGCTGCACGGCCGGGTCCTGGCGGGGAGCCGCCTGGGCCGGCGTGGCCTGCACCAGCTGCACCACGAGCAAGATCGTGAGGGCGGGGGCCAGCTTGCGGGGCCAGCGGGCTTCGGGCTTGTTCTCTCCCTCGAAGCGGTTCCATGAGCTGTCGGGGATGTCGGGCTGCCGAGGGGCCTGCTGGAGGCCGTTCCATCGGGATTCGGGTAACGCTAACTCGCCTGGAACATCCATGAGCGTCTCTCCAGTGGGGGGTTCTGGATGGTGTCCTACTGCGCGGCCAGTTGGGCGATCTGCTCGACGCTGAGCACCCCGTCGTAGAGGCGGATGTCGTCGATCGTCCCCGGCCAGTAACCGGTGAAGGCTCCGGCGGTCTTGGTACGGCCCAGTTGCAGCGGCCTTGAGGCGTTCCATTGGCTGAGATGGTCGGTGTGAGTGGTCGACAGGCGGCCGTCGACGTAGACGCGGAGCTGGCCGACGAGCGGGTCGTACACGCCCGCGACGTGCGTCCACACCATCGGCACCGGCACGGCGTCGGAGCGGGCGCGCACGAGGGCGGCGGTGTCGGTGTCCGCGCCGGCCATGCCGAGCGTCCACCGGGCCCGCTCCCCGTCGTAGCCGAGCTGGAAACCGGCGGCCCGGTCGCCCGGCTGGGCGACGAGCGCGGCGTCCCCGGCGGGGAGGTAGTCCAGCTGCGTCCAGCCGGCGACGGTGAACCCCGTCCTGGTGTTCACGGCGGGGCCGGCCGTCTGGGCGTGGCCGGTGACGCCGTCGAGGGCGAGCCCGCCGCCGAGCCAGCCGCCGGTCCACGACGCGCCGCCAGTCAGCGTGGCAGGTGTCGACCGGCCTGAGGAATCGGCCGCGGACAGGCCCGTGGTCTCGTCCATCTTCCAGTGGCCGACGAGCGTGGTGGCGCTGTGGATCAGGTCGGCGACCTCTCCGGCGAAGACGGCCCGGCCGTAGACACGGACCTCGTCGACGTCGCCGGGCCAGAACTCCGCGGCGCCGCCTGCCTGGCCGCGGCCGATGGTGAGACTGCCCGTGGCGGCCCACGACCGCGCCGCGACGGTCGATTCCAGCCTGCCGTTGACGTAGAGGGAGACCCGCCCGGCCGCGGCGTCGTACACGCCGGTCAGGTGGGTCCACTCGCCGAGCCTCGGCGGTGCCGCGGAGAGCGCGCGCACGGCCGGGGCGCCGGCGGAGTCCGAGCCGGCGACGGCCAGCGCCCAGCGGTCGTCGGGCTTCGAGTACTGCAGAGCGAACGCTCCCGTGCCCGTGCCTTCCTGGGTGAGCGCGGTGGCCGTGGCGCCGGTGCCGGTCAGACGGACCCAGGCGGCGACGGCGAAGTTGCGGCTGGTGTCCACGACCGGCCCCTGGGTCTGCGCGTACGAGCTCGCGAGGCGCAGGGCGGCGCCGTTCCTGCCGGAGGTCCAGGTGGCCCCGTGCAGCGTCACGGGATGGGAGCCCGCGGCGTCGGCGGCGAGGGTGCCCTGGCCTTCGTCCAGTTTCCAGTGGGCCGCCGGAGCGGCGCCGGGGTTGACGTTGAAGATGTAGGCGCGGATCGGGCCGAGCCCGCCGGCGTAATCCTTGCTGCGCACCGAGAGGATGTTGGGGCCGTCGTGGCGCGGGGTGAGCCGGATCGTGGCGGTGCCGTTCTGCCCGGCGGCGACCTCCGCGCCGGGCGTGGTGTCGAGCCCGTAGAGGTAGCCGGCGACGTCGGCGACGCCGTTGGGCGCGAAGGTGAACGTGCCCGCCAGGCCGACACCGTCGCTCCAGGCGTTCTCCCCGTACTCGGCCGAGGTCACCACGGGCTCCCTGGCCGGTGCCGAGGAATCCACCCTGATCTCGCACCAGGGGCTCCACGCGCTGCCGACGATGCCGTCCTCCGCGAGCACGCGCCAGCGGACCACCGAACCGTCGGTGTACGCGCCCTGCGGCACGAGCGCGGAGAACGCGTTGCCCGTCGAGCCCACGGGCGTGACGTACTCGCCCAGTTTGGTGACCCCGTCGGCCGCGTACCACTCGAACCGGCCCCGGACGGAGTTGTCGGCGTCCCTCAGCTTGGCCCAGAGTCTCGGCGTGGCGGTGCTGCTGACGGGCCGCGCGTCACCGGAGACGCAGGCGCCGCCCGGGTCCGACCACACGTCGGCGATCCCGGGCGTGGCGGGCAGCGAGTTGTACTCGATGACCAGGACCGGGTTGTTCCTGAACTTCTTCCAGGCGTACACGTCGGACTCGCTGGTGGCCCGCAGACCGATGGTGGCGTAGGTCCAGCCTTCGGACGCGGCCCGGACGACCCACGGCGTGGCGTTGAACTCGACCCCGCCGGGCTTGCAGGCCGTGCCCCAGCCCTTGGCCACGTTCACCGTGGCCAGTTTGGTGGACCAGTACGGCTGTTTGCTCCAGGTGGTGCTCTTGCTGATCGCGCCGGTCCCCCAGGCTTCGACCTTGCGGGCCTGGCAGGAGTACGACCACGTCTCGTACGTGCGCAGGGTCGCGTTGATGATCTGCTTGCCGTGGACTGTCGGACCGACGGTGAACTGGAAGAACGAGCGGTTGGTCTGCGAAGTGCTGATCTTTCCCACTCGGGCGATGTCGCTGGCGTTGAGGTAGTTGCTGCCGGCATGGTTCTTCCAGACCGCCGTCCACGAGCCACGCGCGGCCGAGAAGTAGGGGTCCAGGTAGACGGGGAACGTCGTCTCGGGGCCGGTCAGCAATTTCTTGTCCGGCTTGAGGAGCAGTTTCCCGCCGGCGAGCTCGACGCCCATGGTGGCCTCGCGAGCGTCCGGGGAGCGTCCCTCCCTGAGCGCCCGCGGGCTGGTGACGCCCTCCGAGTCCCACATCTTGGGGGTGGGCGCGATGAAGATCGTGCCGCCGTTGCGGTCGACGGCCTCCAGGTTGCCGGCCTCGTCCGTCTTCAGCGACAGGCTCTCGGCCGACAACGGGTAGGCGAGCTCGGTCAGTTCTGCCGCGGCGGCCCGCGACTTGACCACCAGGATGTGGGAAAAACCGTCCACGTCGGCGGTGACCTGGAGGTCCACGCCCGGCATGACCTCGGAGTAGGTGGCGGTGTCGCCGTTCAGCACCGGCTTGGGCAGGGCGCCGTGCCAGCCGAGCTCCATCGACTTGCCGCCCCGGGCCAGGCGGGCGAGAGCGGCGGTGCCGCCGCCGGAGAACGTCATGTCGACTGCCGTGGCGACCGGTTCGACCGTCCCATCGGGGCGCGTGCGGAGCGTGGTGTCGACGGGCACCCAGCCGTCCCCCTCACGCACGCGCACCGGGCGGACGTGCTGCTCCAGCAGGAAGGTCCCGCCGGGCTGGGCGAAGACCCGGGCGGTCTCGCTGCGCAGCGACTCGACCTCGACCCGCTCCCCGGTGCGCTGGGCGCGCGCCAGCGCGGCGGGCTCCGGCTCGACCGCCGACCCGCGGTCGACGGCCTGTACACGGCCGGCCCCCGCATCTTCCGGCGGGGGGACTACCAGGATCGCGGTGATCAACGCCGTCGTGATCAGGCCATGCACTGCACGCATAGGTTCCTCGCCCGTCGGTGAGCAGTAGTTGTCGCCCGGTAAACGATTACCTGACGTAGCCCCGATCTCGTGTGTCGATCGGATTGTCATCCCCTGCCAGGGGGCGCGTCCATAGTCTCGCCACTCTCTATTTAAAATATTTTCATGGATCATTCTCGTCCGAAAATATCCTTCAAGGCGTCCGGAAAATTATCAAGGCACGTGGCAACCGGTTGCAGAGACAGCTGGAATATGGCGGACAAAGGCGAGCGCCCTCGCAGCAACCGCTTGCATGAGCATCGATGAAAGTTTCATCGTCCGCACGCTTCCCACCGCCTTCCCCCAGGACGGCTGACCAGCCAAGACGGTAGGCGGACCAGGCGGCTCGCCCGGCTGGGCCTTCCCGGCCTCGGCCGCCTGTGCTTCACTGCGAAGCACTGACGGGAAAGCGCTTACCCACCACCATCCGCTCGCCGTGCTCCCCCTACCGAACTTGGAGTTCTCCGTGCGCGAAAAAAGAAGATTGGCGCTATCGCTGGCCGCCGCTCTCGTGACGAGCAGCGGGCTGGTGGCCGTGATGGCGGGCGCCGCCTCGGCGGCCCCGTCCAACGGCTCCTACACGCTGGTCAACGCGGGCAGCGGGCTGTGCGCCGCCGTGCCGGGCGCGAGCACCGGCGACCGCGTGCAGCTCACCCAGGCCACCTGCACCGGCGCCGCCGGACAGGTCTTCACCCTCAGCGGCGGCCAGCTCAAGGCGGCGCACAGCGGCAGGTGCCTCGGCGTCAAGGACGCCTCCACCAGCGCGGGCAAGGCCGTCCAGCAGGAGACGTGCACCTCCGCCGCCTCCCAGAGCTGGCAGTTCACCACCTCGGGCAGCAACTACCGGATCGTCAACGCCAACAGCGCCAAGTGCCTCAACGTCAAGGACAACTCCACCTCCTCCGGCGCCGCGCTCCAGCAGAACAGCTGCGACTCGGTCGCCACCAAGCAGTGGACGCTGCGGCCCGCGAACGGGGGCGGCAACCCTGACCCTGACCCGACGCCGACCATCACCCCCACCAGCGGCGGCGGCGACGGCAGCGGCGCCTGGCCGTCCGACACCGGCAGCGTGCACCAGACCACCACCCGCAACGCCGGCACGTTCTTCGACGGCGGCATGAAGCGCTACTACGGCATCGGCGACGGCGGCCAGAGCGAGAGCCAGGACCCCATGTTCGTGGTGGCCAACGGCGGCACCATCCAGAACGTCATCATCGACGCGCCGGCCGGTGACGGCATCCACTGCGAAGGCTCCTGCACGATCAGGAACGTGTGGTGGAACGACGTCGGCGAGGACGCCGCCACCTTCCGCAGCTCCAGCAGCTCGGCTGCCTACCTGGTGGACGGCGGCGGCGCCAAGTCCGCCTC
>NZ_JAHKRN010000137.1 GCF_019396385.1 Nonomuraea harbinensis
GGTCGACCAGGGCGGTGCGGACGCTGCCGGGCGGGGTGGCGGCGGCGACCCGGTCCAGCAGCGCGGTGCCGATGGCGTTGTCGTGGATCGAAGCTGCCGCGACCACCACCGCGATGACCAGGCCGAGCACGTCCACGGCCAGCCCGCGCTTGCGACCCGGTATCTTCTTGGCCGCGTCCCGGCCGGTGGTGGCTTTCGGGACGCCGGCCGCGGCGCGCACGCTTTGGGTGTCGAGCACGACCAGGCTGGGGTCGGCTAATCGCCGGTTCTTCTCCCGTACCTGGAAGCGCAGCAGGTCGTGGATGGTCTTGTCGGTGCCGTCTTTCCGCCAGGCGGTGTAGTAGTACATGACCGCGCTGCGCGGTGGCAGGTCATGGGGCAGCAAGTTCCACTGGCAGCCGGTCCGGCTCTGGTACAGGATCGCGTTGACGATCTCCCGCATCTGGTATTTGCCCTGGTGGCCGCTGACCGAGGGGTGCGCGGCCTTCCACGCCGTGATCACCGGCTCGATCAGGGCCCACCGCTCATCGGATAAGTCCGTCGCGTACGGCTTGCGTTCACTCACCCGGCTATCTCAACACGTCCACGCTCAC
>NZ_JAHKRN010000138.1 GCF_019396385.1 Nonomuraea harbinensis
ACGGGATGCAACGGTTGCTGAACCATGCCCGCTGGGACGTCGATGCGGTCCGTGACGCGCTGCGGGCCCAGGTCGCTGAGCGGCTGGGCTGTCTGGACGGGGTGCTGGTGGTCGACGACACCGGGTTCGAGAAGAAGGGCCGTCGCTCGGCCGGGGTGCAACGCCAGTACACCGGCACCGCCGGGAAGATCACGAATTGTCAGGTCGGGGTGTTCGCCTCTTACCTGCACCCGGGCCGGCAGCGGGTGCTGATCGACCGGGAACTGTATGTGCCCGCCTCCTGGTTCGCCGCACCCGGGCGGCTGGCTGAGGCCGGTATCTGCGAGCAGGTGGGGTTCGCGACCAAGCCGGAGCTGGCCTGGCGGATGATCGAGCGGGCCGCCGATGATCCGCTGATCACCTTCGCCTGGATCACCGCTGATGAGGGCTACGGCGACAATCCGCAGCTGCGGGAGCGGTGCCGTGGCCGGGGCCTGAACTACGTGTTCGCCGTCTCCTGCGACCATCCGATCACGCAGGCCGGCCGCAAGGTGCGCGCCGATGAGGCCTTCGCCGCCCTGGACCAGGACGCGTG
>NZ_JAHKRN010000023.1 GCF_019396385.1 Nonomuraea harbinensis
GACCACGCCGCGAGGTTCGCCCCGGCCGTCTGAGCCGGGGCGAACCTCGCGGAGCGCCGGGCGGGACGTGCGGCTAGAGGCAGGCCCCGCCGCCCGGGGCGCAGTGCTGGACCTCGGGATACCGCGCTGACGGCTTGTCCAGCAGGGGCTGCCGTTCCGCCTTCAGATGCTGGTCGAGGAAGGCCGCCACATACGTCCGGGTGAGCTCGGCGGCGCGCGCCGCCGCCAGTTCGGGGCCGGCGGGTCCGATGCCGAGGGCGCCCGCCAGCACCGGGAGGTCGGTGAAGGACTGGTGGTCCGCGCCCTTCATGACGATCCACCGCTTCCACCCGGTCAGCAGCTTCCAGTCGCGCTCCCACGTGGTGTCCCGGCCGCCGGGGACGTGCTCCGGCGAGCCGATGAACATGAACGGCCTGGAGAACCCGCCTTCGGGGATCCGGGCGTAGGTGGTGCCGTCCATGTCGATGCCGGCACGTACCCGGGAGTCCTTCACCATGACGGCCACCGAGCTAGCTCCGCCGATCGACTGGCCGGCCATCGCGATCCTGGAGCGGTCGATCAGACCGGCGCCGTCCCACCGGGACGGCAGCTGGTCGAGCACGAAGGAGACGTCGGCCGCCCGGACCTGGACCACCCCCGCGCCGAATCCCGGATCGGCGTCGCTGTCACACGCGAGGCACTCCGCCACCCGGCCGTCGGCCAGGGTCGTGGCGTAGCTCTCGTGGGTGTGGTCGATCCCCGCCACCACGTACCCCCGGCTGGCCAGGTCCTCGGCCAGGGACGTGAGCGTGCTCAACGGCTTGGTGAAGCCGGGGGACAGCACGACCAGCGGAAGGTTCCGCCCCGCGGGTTCGGCGTCTTCGACGGCGTTGGTGCGGGTCCGGCTGAGCGCGTCGTACGGAACGCCCGTGATCCTGGAGCCCTTGAGGAACAGCTCCGATTCCCGCGGCGTCATGTACGGCGCGCGTTCCCCGTCGCGCTGCCCGGTCGGGTACCACAGGGTGACCTTGAGCTCCCTGGCTTCGGCGTCGAGGTCCCAGGGGTCGGGGCGGGAGGTGTCCTTCAGGTGCAGGACGGTGGTGCCGACCGGGTGGGCGCCGGAGGGCTCGGGCAGGACGGCCGGGCCCGTCGGCGTGGGCGACGGGGCGGCGGAGCGGGGCGGCGTCGGCGCGGCGCAGGCCGACACGGCCAGGACGGCCAGGACCGCCAGGAGGTGTCTCATCGCAGGGTCCCTTCACTTCCGCAGCAAGGTCAGGGCCTTGGCCAGCGCGGGGTCGCGCCCGGCGGCCGCGTCGCGCGGGGCCGGGGCCACGTGGTGGTCGGGCGGCACGCCGATCCGGTCGATCACCTCGCGATCGGGACCGAGGTGGTGCCTGGAGGGGAGGCTCAGCAGGGTGTTGTCGCTCAGCAGGTACGGCTGCGCCGGGCCGGAGACGACCCCGGCGGTCCTGGTGCCGACCAGCCGGCCGGCGCCCAGGTCCTTGATCGCGGAGCTGAAGTGCTCGCACGCCGACGCGCAGCCGCGGTCGGTGAGCACCACCAGCGGCAGGCCGACCAGTTCCACGGTGTCGTCGGTCCGCATGGTCTCGCAGTCGCCTTCCGCGGTGCACTGGTAGGCGGTGATCTTGCCGTGGGCGAACGCGCTCACCAGCCGGACCGCCTCGACAGGGCTGCCGCCGCCGTTGCCGCGCAGGTCCAGCACGACGCCGGAGAGCGTCCGGCCGGTACGCAGCCGCGCGACCGCCTTGAGAACCCTGTTCGCGGCGTCGGAGCCGAACCCCCGCAACCGCACGTAGGCGACGTCGTCAAGCAGCTTCGACCGCACCGCCTGCAAGGTGGCCAGGTCCCGCTGGTAGAGGCCGGGGTTGAGCGTCACGCTCCAGCGGCGGCCGGTGCTCTCCCGCAGCAGCCGCAGCCGGACCGGGCGGGCCTGCGGGTAGCGCGGGTAGAGGGCGGCGATCGCGGCGGTGGCCTTCCCGTCGAGGAAGGGCGCCGAGCCGTCGATCGACTCGATGACGTCGCCGGGGCGCAGACCGGCGGCGTGCGCCGCGCCGCCCTCCACGGCGGTGACGAACAGCGGGGTCAGGGCCGTGCCGGGGTTGCCCGTCGCCTGCGGGCCGTCGACGTTCGCCTGGAGTCCGAGTCCGTAGCCGTCGCCGTCGTAGGCGTCGGGGTGCCGTTCGACGCCGTGCGCCCAGCGGGCGTGGTTGTCGCCGAGCGCCGCCACCATGGCCTCCAGGGTGACCACGGCCAGCTCGTCGCGCAGGCCGGGAACCTGGTCGGTGGTCTTCCGGTAGACGGTCTCGAAAGCGGTCCAGTCGGCTTTCCTGTCACCGGTCAGCGCCGGCATGGCCGCCTCGGGCACGTCGCGGCCGTTGCGGTTGAGCTCCTGCGTCAGGGCGGCGAATCCGGCGAGCAGCAGCGTGCGGGCGTCCAGCGTGGCGCCGCCGTAGTAGTTGCCGAGGATGCAGAAGTACGCCTGCTCGATGACGTCGATCGTGGTGGCCGTCTCCGCACCGGGCGGACTCTGGGGCCGCGCGCAGACCGTGCCGGCCGCCGTGCCCGCCTCGCCGCGCGGTGGCGTCGGCGCGGCGCAGGCCGCCGCCAGGAGGAGCGCGATCCCGGCCGCCGCGATCCTGGCGGCGGTCATGACAGACGCCTCCTGGTCCACCAGAAGGAGAACCACGCCAGGCCGGCGGTGAGCAGGACGTAGATCCCGGTCTCGATCCACTGGAAGGGCCAGAAACGGTCGAGGGGGTGGTAGGTCGCCTGCTGCCGGTAGCCGAGGCGGTTGATCTCGGCCACGCACGTGTCCATGCCCCCGGACGGCGCGCAGGGTCCCGACGTGGTGGAGACGCCGACGGTGCCTTCCGCGCCGGCAGTGCGCCCGGACGGGTCGACGAGTTCGCTGGACAGGACCCAGGCGCCGGCGTGACCGGGAACGGCCGACCTCAGCATGACGTGCACGGCGCCGCCCTCGTCGCGGTCCATGCCGATGCCGTCCACGTTCGCCTGGCCGAGCTCGAAGGACGCCGTGACCGGGGACATCAGATGGGGCCGGACCAGCATCGGCATCGCGAGCTGGACCACGGCGAACAGGGCCAGGGTGAGGGCCATGGCGGGCAGCATGCGGCGCACGAGCATGCCCACGGTCACCCCGAGGACGAAGGCGAAGGCCGCGTACCCCATCGGGGCGATGCCGCGCGCGCCGAACACCAGGGGAGCCATCAGGCCCAGCCCGTCGGCGGCCGACTTGTCCAGAGGGTCGGACCACCAGGTCACCATGAGGCCGCACAGGCCGGTGGCGGCCACGGTGACCAGGCCGACGAGCCCGAGCTTGACCGTCAGCCAGCGGGCGCGGGTGATGCTCTGGTTCCACACCAGCAGGTGCGTGCCGGCCTCCAGCTCGCGGGTGATCAGCGGCGCCCCCCAGAAGAGCCCCGCCAGGGCGGGCAGGAGCAGCACGACGAGGGTCAGTGCCATGAACGGGAGCTGGTACGTGTCGAAGAAGCGGTCGTAGAAGCGGCCGCAGCTGCCGTCCTGGGCGCAGGCGGCGATACCGGAGGCGTAACCGGAGGCCAGGCCGGGGCCGGTCACGGCCAGCACGGCGGCGAGCACGCCGAGAACGGCGGCCATCATCACGGCCGAGCCGCGGAACTGCCGCCAGGTCAGCCAGATCATCGCCGCACCTCCAGCACGGGCCGCCGGTCATCGGCGACGTACCTGTCCATGTAGGCCAGGACCAGGTCCTCCAGGTCGAGCCGGGTGACCGTCCAGGCGGGGTCGTGGATCGGGGCGTCGGTGCGGATCACGAACGTGCTCTGCCGGTCGGTGTGGCGTGCGGAGATCACCTGCTGGCCGGCGGGGAGCCGGGCGGGGTCGCGGCGGGGGCCGGTGAGCCGGTGATGGGTGGACAGCAGCCTGTCGACCTCTCCCGCCACCTGCACGCGCGAGTCGACGAGCACGATCAGGAAGTCGCAGACCCGCTCCAGGTCGGCGACCAGGTGGGAGGAGAGCACCACGCTGAACTCGTGCTCGACGGTGGCCTCCATCAGCCCCTGCAGGAACTCGCGGCGGGCGAGCGGGTCGAGCGAGGCGACCGGCTCGTCCAGGATCAGCAGCTCGGGCCGCTTGGCCAGGCCCAGGGTGAGGGCGAGCTGGGCGCGCTGGCCGCCGGACAGCTTCCCCGCCCGGTGGCCTGAGGGGAGGCCGAGCCGCGCGATCCGCTCCCGCGCGAGGCCGGCGTCCCAGCGGGGGTTGAGCCGGGTGCCCAGGCGCAGGTGCTCGGCGACGGTCAGCCCCGAGTAGACCGGGGTGTCCTGGGCGACGAACCCGACCTTGGCCAGCTGCGCCGGGCCGCCGGCCGGCCGGCCGCCCAGCACGGTGATGGCGCCCGCCGTCGGTTCGAGCTGGCCGGCGGCCAGCTTCAGCAGTGTGGTCTTGCCTGCCCCGTTCGGGCCCACCAGGCCGACCACGTGCCCGGCCGGGATGTCGACGGTGCACTCGCGTAACGCCCAGCGTTTGCCGTACTTCTTGCCCAGTTCCTGGGCTTGCAGGACAGAAGTCACGCTATTTCCTCCTGGGAGGCGGTCCGAAAGGTGGTCATGAAAAGGGCCTCGATGCTCTCGTCGTCGAGCCCGGCCCTGCGCGCCTTCTCCAGCCAGCGCCGCAGGTCGGCGCGGAGCGGGCCGTGCGCGGCCAGCGAGGCGCCGGCCAGCGTCGCGGTCACGAACGTGCCGACCCCCGGCCGGGCGGCCACCAGGCCCTCGTGCTCAAGCTCCCGGTAGGCCTTGAGCACCGTGTTGGGGTTGATCGCCAGCCCCGCCACCACGTCCTTGACCGTCGGAAGCTGGTCACCCACGCGCAGCAGACCCAGCCGCAGCGCCTGCCGCACCTGCTGGACCAGCTGCTGATAGGGCGAGACGCCGGACCGGCTGTCGAGGTAGAACTCGATCAACAGCTTCTCCATTCATCTAGTCTCCTAGTACTTTAGGAGTATGGATGTTAAGAAGCCGTAAGCCCTGGCCGCTCAGCACGCGCCTGTCTGACGCCACCCTGATCGCTGTCCGGCAGGAAATCCCTACGGGTTCGGCGGGCGGACCAACCCCGTCTCGTAGGCGAACACGGCGGCCTGGGTGCGGTCGCGCAGGCCCAGCTTGACCAGGATGCGGCTCACGTGGGTCTTGACCGTCTGCTCCGCGAGCACCAGCCGCTCGGCGATCTCCGCGTTCGACAGGCCCTGCGCGATCCGCGCCAGCACCTCGGTCTCGCGCTCGGTCAGGCCGGCGAGGCGGTCCATGCGCTGCCGGGGCCCGGCCATCCGGGAGAACTCGGTGATGAGCCGCCTGGTCACCCCCGGCGCCAGCAGGGCGTCACCGGCGGCCACCACCCGCACCGCGTGCGCCAGCTCCGCCGCCGAGGCGTCCTTCGCGCCAGCTCCGCCGCCGAGGCGTCCTTCAGCAGGAACCCGGAGGCGCCCGCCCGCAGCGCCTCGTACACGTACTCGTCCAGGTCGAACGTCGTCAGCACCAGCACCTTGACGGCGCCGCTGACCCGGCGGGTGGCCTCGATGCCACTCAGTTCGGGCATGCGGATGTCCATGAGCACCACGTCGGGGGAGAGCTCGGCGACCTTGGCGACGGCGTCCAGTCCGTCCACCGCCTGCCCGACGACCTCGATGCCGGGCTCGGCGTTCAGCAGCACGGTGAAGCCCTGGCGGACCATCGTCTGGTCGTCGGCGACAAGCACGCGGATCATGGGGTGTCCTCGGCGGGGAGCGCGGCGGTGACCTCGTAGCCGCCGTCGGGGGTGGGGCCCGCGGCCAGCTCGCCGCCCAGCATGTGGGCGCGTTCGCGCATGCCGAGCAGGCCGAGCCCGGCCCCGTGCGAGGGCGGGGCCGGGCGCCGCGGCGCGGTGTTGCGCACGGTGAGCGCGAGCGTTCCGGGCCGGTACGCGATCTCGACCCGTACGGATGCGCCGGGGGCGTGCCGCATGGCGTTGCTGAGCGCCTCCTGCAGGATGCGGAAGGCCGACAGCTCGATGCCGGGCGACAGCGGCCTCGGCTCGCCGGTGGTCGTGGCGGTGACGGTGAGCCCGGCGGTCCGTACCTTGGCGATCAGGTCGTCGACCTGGTCCAGCGTCGGCTGCGGGGCGTCGTCCGCCGGTCCGTCGGCCGAGCGGAGCACGCCGAGGACGCGCCGCAGCTCGGCGAGCGCCTCCACCGCGTTCTGCCGGATTCCCGCCAGGTTGTCCTTCAGCTCCTGCGACGGGTTCTCCACCAGATGCGGGGCCACCTGCGCCTGAATGGAGATCACCGACATGTGATGGGCGACCACGTCGTGCAGCTCGCGGGCGATCCGGTTGCGCGCCTCCAGCACCGCCCGCCGCGCCCGCTCCTCGGCGGTGACCTCCTCCTGCACGACGAGCTGCGTGCGGGCCACCCGCGCGCCGCGCAGCGCGGCCCCGATGACCGCCGCCGCCAGGACGATGACCAGCCACACCGCCGCCGCGCCCGTGTGGTGGCCCCACGGCTCGCCGACCAGGAACGCCAGCGCCACCAGCACGGTGACCGTCACCATCTCGGCCAGCACTCTCGGCCTGACCCGCAACGCCACCAGCAGGAACAGCATGGCCTGCAGCGCGGCCGCGAAACTGGACCACGAGAACGGCGTGCCGGGCGACAGGTAGATCGGGTGCTCCCGCACCGGCAGGCCGGTCTGCGAGCCGACCGCCATCACCAGGAGCGACACCCACCAGGCCGGGACCGGGCGGAACAGGGCCAGCACCACCGCCGCCGCCTGCCCGATCGCCAGCGGCGAATAGGTGGGGTCGCCGTGCCCGCCCGCGGCATCGACCATGACGACCGCGTACAGCACCACCAGGACGTGCGGCAGCCGCGCCAGCGGGCGCGGGCCGCGCATGCGGGGGAGCGGATCGGCCGCCGCCGTCCACAGGTCCGACCGCAGGGTCCCGATCACGGCTCCACCCTACGGCGCGGAGCCCGTACGGAAGATCGCTCGTAGGTGTGGAAGAGCAGGCAGCACAGGGCCAGCGCGACCGCGAACGCCGGCAGCCAGGCCAGCCGGGCCGCCACCCAGCCGAGCCCGTCGGGCGCCGTGTGCAGGCCGGGCAGGCGGCCACCGGCGTGCAGGCCGGCGACGGTGACGGCGATCATGGCGGTCTGGTGCCAGAGGAAGACGGTCATCGCCGCCAGGTTGACCGCGGCCACCGCCGCCCACGCCGCGGGCCTGGCCAGGAGCCGCCGCAGCGGGCCGGCCAGCAGCGCCGCCGCCCCGCACTGGGCGAGCCCGAAGGCGACGGCGGCCAGGGTCGGCGGGTCGAGGTTGGACACCGGCGCGCCCGGCACCCCGACCATGGCCGCCGGGTACCCGCCCCACGCCACCAGCCCGATCGCCGCCAGCCCGCCACCGGCCACCAGCCCCCACCCGGCCGCCCTCCCCGGCAGGCCGCGCGCTGCCCAGGTCAGGCCCAGGCAGTACGGCACCAGCCAGCCGGCCACCACGTTCACCCAGCCCGCCCAGGAAGGCCCGCCCAGCCCGTACCGGACGAGGTCGGCGCAGGCGACGGCGGCGAGCGGCCACGCCGGGTGCAGCCGCGACACCAGCGGCGTGACCGCGGTGAGCAGCGCGAACACCAGCAGGAACCAGAGCGGCGACACCACCAGCGTGCCCAGCGTGCGCACCGTCTCCAGCTCCGCCCCGGACACGAACATCGCGCCCGCGGACACCGCCCACACCCCCGCGAGCGCGCCGACCGGCCGGAACAGCCGCGCCGTCCGTGCCTTCAGCCACGCGCCGTACGGGCCGCGGCGGCGGCCGTTCACCAGCCCGCCCACCAGGAAGAACACCGCCAGCGTCTGGAGCACCCAGGACACCGGCGCCAGCTCCGGCATGACCCGCAGCGGGCTGCCGGCGCGCAGCGTGTCGCCGCCGGCCACCAGGGCGGTCACCAGCCAGTGGCCCAGCACGACGCCGGCGATCGCCAGCGCGCGCAGCCCGTCGACGGCGCGGTCACGGCCCGGCGGGGTGGCGGTGTCGATCCGGTGGACGAGTTCGGCCAGGGATGGCATGAGGCGAACCTAGGAACCGCCGCCCCTGACCCGAATCCCGCTGGAGAGCTCATTCGCCGTTGGTCCTGAAGTATGAGACAGGTTCAGCCGGCGCTCGTCGCCTCGGCGCGCTCGCGCAGGAGGGCGCGGAGCGTCTCGGCGTCGGCGTCGACCGCGCCGGCCCCGGCGTTGAGCTTGTAGCCGCGGACGATGTCGTCGAGCAGGCCCGACAGGATGCCGCCGGCCAGGAGTTTCCGGTGGAGTGCGGCGTACTGCTCCTCGTACAGCTTCTTGAAGGCGGGGGTCGCCAGGAAGCGTTCCTTCAGCTTGTGGCCGCCCGTCCGCCCGCCGCCGGACGCGTCGCCGCTGTAGGCGAAGTTGAGGTCCCAGGTGACGACCCGGAACCTGCGGGTGCCCAGGTCGTACCAGAGGTAGTAGTTCCTGCCAGGCCCGCTCATGTCGTCGAAGTTGAGCATGAGCTCCTGCAGCGCCACGTAACGGGCGAACGACTCCACCTCCAGGCGTGCGGGCAGCCCGGCCGCGAACTCCTCGTCGGACGCCTCGTCCACCCACCGGATCAGGTTGATCACGGGCTGCAGGTCGGTGCCGCCGACCTTGTTCACCTGTTTGAAGTCGGAGGTGTACCGGGTCTGGTCCTCGCCCTTGTAGGTGAAGGAGCCGGTGGCGAGCGACTTGTACAGCACGCCGTCGCCCAGGTTCTCGGCGTAGCCCTCGTCGAGGTACTCCACCACCAGGCGGGGCGCCGAGCTGCGGCCGTTCACGGTGAACGCGCTGTAGGCGAAGCTCTGGGTGGGTTCGCCCGCGGCTCCGACGGTGGAGATGGCGAGCGCCTCGTTGAGCATCGTCGGGGCCCGGCCGGTCACGGGGCGGACGGCGACCTGCGAGTGGCCCTGGTAGCGGCGGCCCTCTGCGAACTCGTCGAAGCTGATCAGCCAGGGCAGGGTCTCCGGCTCCTCCGCCTTCAGCGCGGCGCCGAAGCCGCCCATGACGCCGCGCCCCCGGCCGCCCTCGCGAGGAGGCTGGAAACCGTCGGGCGGCCGGAAGCCCTCGGGGCGCTCGCCGCCGGGCCTCCCGGCCGGACGGCGGCCGGCGCTCATTCCCTTCCAGGTGAGCCCCGCCAGCGTCGAGTTGCCCTTGAGCCGGATGCCGACGCTCGGGATCGTGGTGCCGTCGACGGTCAGGTCCGCTTCGACGTACTCCTTCTCGCCGTCCTTGACGTACGCGGTCAGCATGTCCTGGTAGCTCTCGTCGCGGAACGTGAGCGTGATCTCGTGCGCGACCGAGGTGTCGAACAGGTCCTTGGTGCCCGTGACGTCCTGGGTGACGACGGCCGAGACGCCGGACACCGAGACCGCGTACGGGCGGACCATGCCGCTGCCGAACACCCCCCAGCACACGCCCAGGAAGGCCGCGCAGGCGGCGAGGAGCTTTCCGTTCTGCCGGAGCCTGACCGGCAGCCGGCGCCTGAGCCTCGTCACAGGTCGGTCTGGTCGTAGCCGGTCAGGACGGTGACCGACTGGCCGTGGTTGCGCTCGCGCAGGGCCGCCATCAGGTCGGCCGGCTCGCCACCCTTCTTGATCTTCACCGTGTACATCAGCTCGGTGAGCGCCCCGCCCCTGATCGACTCCATGCTGACCAGCTCGAACTCGTCGGTGTGGCGGATCAGCACGTCCTGGATGGCGTGGGTGTGGTCCTCGTCGGCGGGCACCTGCACCTTCACCACCTGGCGGCGCACGTTCAGCTGGAACCAGTCGAACCGGTGCATCACCACGACGATCAGCGAGATCGTCACCGCGGCGACGACCGCCAGCAGGTAGAAGCGGGTGCCGACGGCCATGCCGACACCCATCACCAGGAAGATGAACCCGACGTCGCGGGTCTCCTTGATGGCGTTGCGGAACCGTACCACCGACAGGGCGCCGACCAGGGCGAACGCGCGGGCGATGTTCGAGCCGACGACCAGCATGATCAGCGAGATGAGCATGCCGAGGACGACCAGCGTCTGCACGTACGACTGGCTGTAGGAGACGTTGCGGTGCGTCGCCCGGTACACCCAGCCGATCATGGCGCTGAGCACGAACGACAGCGTCATCGCGATGGCGACGTCGGCCACGCTGAACGTGCCCGAGAGGTCCTGGAACGAGAAGTCCATGGGGGTCATGCCTCCGAGAGATCATGATCGGGGACGTGGAAGACGGAGCGCGGGGCCAGCCCGTGCGCCTCGATGCTCTGGCAGTACTTGGAGACCCGCACGACCTGCAGGTTCCGCTTGGCGGTCAGGTCGGTCAGCCAGTACGGGACGCGCTCGTTCGCCTTGACCTCCATGATCGCCTTGTGCGGCGGGACGATGAAGCGGTTCCGCGCGTCGGTGCCGAAGCCGAAGTCGCGGTCGCGGCCCCGCACCCGCCGGTCGAACGTCACCCGCAGCCCGGTGTCGGCGTCCCTGCCCAGGTAGGCGTGGCGGGTGTAGCCGGTCATGGCCGTGGCCCGCAGGTCCAGGCGGCAGACCAGGTCCAGCACCTCTTCGAGGAAGGCGCGCTGGGACGGCTCGTGGGCGATCATCTCGCGGCCGTCGCACAGCCGCAGCGCGTCGAGGTACGGCACGCGTACCCGCCGCTTCTGGGTGACCCGGTTGACCCGCTGCTTGATCTCCACGAACACGGGCGTGTCCCCGGCGGCGGAGAAACGGTCGCCGTAGTGGCGGATGCGCAGCTTGCGGCGGAACCTCAGGCCCTCGATCTTCTCCCAGTAGAACCGGAGGTGCCGGGTGTCGTAGTAGGCGCTCCAGATGGCGTAGCCCTCGTCCGGGCAGTGCCGGTCCCGGTCGAGCCGCCGCTCCAGCTCCTCGCGCAGCTCGTCCACGAGGCCCGCGTCCATCAGGTACTTGATCTCGTACCGGTTGAAAAGGCGCAGCATGCCGATATGTGACCCGACGAACCTGGGAATAGTGTGTGAACCCGCCGTGAAGGTCAGGCGGACGGGAGCAGAACGCGGAAGCGGGTGCCCCGCCCGGAGCTGGAAACCTCGATCCGGCCGCCGTGGGCGCTGACGAGCGCGGCGGCGATGGCCAGCCCCAGGCCGGTGCCGCCCTGGTCGCGGGAGCGGTTCGGATCGGCGCGGTAGAACCGGTCGAACACGTACGGCAGGTGCTCGGCGTCGATGCCCGAACCCTCGTCGGCCACCTCCACCAGCGCGGCCTCGGTGCCCGGAGCCGGTCCCGGCCCGGCGTGCACGCCCTCGGGCGGGCCGGCACGGGCGTGCCCGACCGTCACCCGCACCGGGGTGCCGGGCGCGGTGTGGGTGAGCGCGTTGCCGACGAGGTTGGCGATGACCTGGTGCAGCCGGTGCTCGTCGCCCCTCACCCGCACCGGCCGGTCGGACAGCGTCAGGCGGACCGGACGGTCGCGGTCGCGGGCGTGCGCGGCGTGCACCACGTCACCTGCCAGCACGTGCAGGTCTGCCGTGGTCAGCTCCAGCGCGGGCTCCTGGTCGAGGCGCGCGAGCAGCAGCAGGTCCTCCACCAGCACGCCCATCCGCTCGGCCTCGCTCCCGATGCGGCGCAGCAGCCGCTCCGCCGCCGGGTCCCTGGGCGCGTCGCCGTGCTGGTAGAGCTCGGCGAAGCCGCGGATGGAGGTGAGCGGCGTGCGCAGCTCGTGCGAGGCGTCGGCGACGAAGTGGCGCAGCCGCCGCTCGGAGCGCTCGCGCTCGCGCAGCGCGCGGGCCAGGCGTTCGAGCATCACGTTGAGCGCCGTGCCCAGCCGGCCCGTCTCGGTGCGCG
Source organism: Nonomuraea harbinensis (assembly GCF_019396385.1). Lineage (GTDB taxonomy): Bacteria > Actinomycetota > Actinomycetes > Streptosporangiales > Streptosporangiaceae > Nonomuraea > Nonomuraea ferruginea. The sequence continues at coordinate 11,868 of NZ_JAHKRN010000023.1, forward strand.
GGTCGCTGTCGGCGACCCTGCGGTCGATGTCGCCGGCCGCGATGGCCTCGGCCGTACGCTCCATCCGGGTGAGCGGGCGCAGCCCGAGCCGCACCACCGCCAGGGCGGCGGCGGCGAGCAGGCCCAGCACCAGCCCGCCCGCCGCGAGCTGGATGACCAGCAGCTCCCGCACGGTGGAGTCGTCGGACTCCAGCGACATCGACACCGCCGCCCGGTTGCCGTCCGGCAGCGTGACGACGAGCACCCGCCAATCGCCCGTGCCGTCCTCGCCCGGCACGGTGAAAGGGCCGCGCGGCGGCCCGGCGACGAGCTCGGCGGGCACGGCCGGGCCGTCCTGGGCGCCGGTGGGGACGTCCTCCAGCAGCGTCCCCGCCGGGCTGTAGACGTCCACGTCGAACCGGGTGGGCACCCGCACCTCGTCCGGGCGCGGCGGCGGCGCGATCGGCGGCGGGCGCCTGCCCACCCGGTCGGCGAACTCGGCGAGCTGGCCGTCCGCCCGCGCCATCAGCGAACGGTCCAGCAGCAGCACCCCGGACACCGCGAAGATCGCCAGCCCGGCGGCGGACAGGCCGAGCAGTGCCGCCAGCAACCGGTGCCGCAGCGGCCACGGCCGGTTCACGACCCGTCTCATGACGGGTCCCGCAACCGGTAGCCGACGCCGCGCAGCGTGTGGATCAGCGGCGGGCCGAGCACGTCGATCTTGCGCCGCAGGTAGCTGATGTACGACTCGACGATCCGGCTGTCGCCGTCGAAGTCGTAGTCCCACACGCTTTCGAGGATCTGCCCCTTCGACACCACCCGCTCGGCGTTGACCATCAGGTAGCGGAGCAGGCTGAACTCGGTCGGCGAAAGGTGGATGGCCCGGCCCGCCCGCCGCACCTGGTGCGCCTCCTCGTCCAGCTCCAGGTCCGCGTAGCGGAGCACGCCGTCGCCCGCGCGGTCCTCCGGCGGGCGGGCGCGGCGCAGGATCGCCCGGACCCGCAGCACCACCTCCTCCAGGCTGAACGGCTTCGTCACGTAGTCGTCGCCACCCGCGGTGAGCCCGGCGATCCGGTCGGACACCGCGTCCTTGGCGGTCAGGAACAGCACCATCGGGCTCTCGCCGCGCTCCCGCAGCCGCCGGGCGACCGCGAACCCGTCCAGGTCGGGCAGCATCACGTCGAGCACCACGATGTCCGGCCTCTCCCGCGCCACCGCGTCCATCGCGCGCCACCCGCTGGACGCGGTGGTCACGGTGAAGCCGTTGAGCAGCAGCGCCTCGGAGAGCAGCTCGCGGATGTTCGGCTCGTCGTCGACGACCAGCACCTTCGCGTCCATGGCCTCCTGGATACCGCCACTGTCTGAGAGTCCGCTGAAAGCCGCGGTCAGTCCTTGCCCGCGGGGCAGAGCGCCGGGTTCGCCGTGGTCCCCTCCGTGTTGAGCAGCACCACCGTGGAGCCCGGCCGCACGCCGAGCGACGCGCGGCGCTCGCCGGAGTCCAGGGCGGCCCGGACCCCGGCCAGCGAGGCCGCGCCGCACGGTCCCGCGTCGACGCCCAGAGCCAGGAGCTCTCTCGCGGCGCGGGTGCTGTCGGCGTCCCCGACGGCGACAGCCGCGTCCAGGCCGTCACGCAGGTACGGCCAGGCCAGGCTGGACGGGGTGCCGCAGTTGAGCCCCGCCATGATGGTGTCGCCGGTCTCGACGCGCACCGGCCGCCGCTCCAGCAGGCTGGCCAGCACGCACGCGGCGGTCTCCGGCTCCACGGTCATGACGGCGGTGCCGCCCGGCCGGGCCCGGTAGTGGGCGACCGCCGCCTGGGCCAGGGAGCCGACGCCCGCCGGGACCGCCACCAGCCCGGGGGCCTCCCCGAGCTGCTCGTCCAGCTCCGCGAAGAGGGTCGCGTACCCTTCCACGATCCAGCCGGGCGTCTCCTCGTACCCGGCCCAGGCCGTGTCCTGCACGAGCACCGCGCCCGGCTCCCCGGCGGCCGACGCCGCCCGCTGCACCGCCTCGTCGTAGCTGCCGCGCACCTCGGTCACCTCGGCGCCCTCGGCGGCGATGGCCGCCACGGCCTCGGGGTGCACGCCGCCGGGGGTGAACACCCGCGCCCGCTGCCCGAGCAGCCGGGCCATCCGGGCGACGGCCCTGCCGTGGTTGCCGTCGGTGGCGGTGACCAGCGTCAGCGGCCCCTCCCGCCGTTCCAGGATGCGGTGGATCGCCCAGGACGCCCCCAGCGCCTTGAACGCCGGCAGCCCCAGCCGTGACGACTCGTCCTTGACCAGCACCCGCCCCACGCCCAGGTCTCCGGCCAGCGCGGGCAGCTCGGTGAGGGGGGTGGGGGAGTAGCCGGGCAGCTTGGCGTGGAGTTTCCTGGCCTGGTCCGACGGGAGCGCGCAGCTCCAGTGGCGGGCGGCGGGATTGGCGTACCAGAACGATGTGAGCACATCTCATGGTCGCGTGATCATCGGCCCGGGTCCAGTCGGCGGATCTTGAGCACGTTGTCGGTGCGGGTGCCGGGGGTGCCGTCGGGCGCGTCCTGGGCGCGCTCGAACTCCTCGCACAGCTCCACCTCCCACTCGCCCTCCGCCAGCTCCAGCGAGTCCAGCACCTCCCGCGCGGACGGAAGGTGCACGTCCGGGTGGTCGTCCTGCCAGGACGGCCACCCCGCGTGGCCGACGATCAGCAGCACGCCGCCGGGCGCGACCGCACCGGCTGCCGCGCGCAGGATCCGCTCGCGCGGCAGGTCCTGGTACGAGTGCAGGTAGTGCGCCGAGACCAGGTCGTAGGTGCCCGTGGGAAAGGACGCGCCGAAGTCGTGCCGCTGGAAGTCGATCGCATCGGCCACCCCTGCCTCGGCGGCGAACCGGGCCGCGCGCTCCAGCGCCACGCCCGAGATGTCGGCCGCGGTGACGCGCCAGCCCTGACCGGCGAGCCAGATCGCGTCGCCGCCCTCACCGCACCCCAGGTCGAGCGCGGTGCCGGGGGTCAGCGCCGGGACCTCCCTGGAAAGGATCATGTTCGGCCGGCCGCTCCAGACCCGGGTGCTCCCGCTGTAGCGGGCGTCCCACCACTGCTGACCGGACATCTCCTGGTCCGCCGCGTACCTGTTGTGCAGGCGCCGCTTCTGCACGCCTTCGGAGACCCCGCGCTCCGCCTCGGCGGAGAACGGGACGGGACGGGTCTCGGCCGCGTGGCGGGCCTCCTCGGCGATCAGGTCGGCGTTGACCGCACGGGCCGCGCGGGCGCCCGCGGCGGCGGCGCCGAGCGCGGTCTCGGTCACGTCGGTGACGCCGCCCGCCGCCCACACCCCCGGCACGCCGGTCGCGCCCGCGGCGTCGGCGGCCAGCCGCACGCCGGCCGGGACGCCGGCCACCCGCTGTTCCTCGGTCTCCAGGCCGAGCCCGGCGAGGAAGCCGGCCCTGGCGGAGGCGCGCGGGGCGACCACCAGCACCTCGCAGGCGATGACCCGCCCGTCGGCCATGGTGACGCCGGTGAGCGCGTCTCCGGTCACCTCCAGGCCGGTGACCTTCCCGTTGACCAGGGCGATGTCGCGGGCGGCCAGCCGCTCGTACTCCTCGCCCGCAGGCTCGGGCGCGGTGTGCAGGAACAGCGTGACGTCCGCGCTCCACTGCCGCCACGTCAGCGCCTGGTGCGCCGCGATCGGGCCGGTGGCGAGCACAGCGACGCGCCGGTCGCGCATCTCCCAGCCGTGGCGGTCCGGGCAGTGCACGACGTCCCGCCCCCACCGCCCGGCCAGGCCGGGCACGCCGGGCAGCTCCTCGCTCACCCCGGTGGCCACCAGCAGCCGCCGCGCCACCACCGACGAACCGCCGGCCAGCGCGACACGGAAGCCGCCGTCCACCCGCACCACCCCGGTGACCGTCCCGTCGGCGACCTCGCCCCCGTGCCGCGCCACCTCTTCCCGCCCCACGCCCGGGATCGCGGGCTCCTCGCGCGACCGGCCCGGGTCCACCACCAGCACCGTCCGCCGCGCCCTGGCCAGCGTGACCGCCCCGCTCAGCCCGGCGACCCCACCGCCGACCACGACCACCTCGTACGTACGACTCATGACACCTCCCCTTCCGGGGAAATGGTCTGCCCGCACCCCACCTGATCGCAAACATCTTTGCCATAACGGCAACCCGTGGGCCTCAGCCGGTGGTGGCGGGGATGACGCCCTTGTGGTGGAGGTGGTCGCGGGCGGCGGCGATGGCCTCCGGGGTGGTGGCGAACACACGGCCCTCCTCCGCCAGCCGTTCGATCACGCCCAGCGCGCGCAGCGGCTTGTGGTGCCCGTTCCTGATGCCGGAGACGTACACGGTGATGCCGCGGTGCCGCAGGCGCGCGATGGCGTCGCCGAGGACGAGCGCGCCGCTGGCGTCGATGGTGGTGACGCGGGACATGCGCAGGATCACCACCGACACGTGGGCCACCTCCGACAGCTCCAGCAGGAAGCGGTGCGCGGCGGCGAAGAACAGCGGCCCGTCCAGCCGGTAGGCGACGATGTGCTCGGCCAGCAGGTCGAGCTCCTGGTCGGTGTGGTCGCCGGTCAGGTCGTCGTGGATCGGCATCGCGTCCAGGCGGACGTTGCGCGCGATCGACCGCAGCGCCAGGGCCCCGGCCACGAGCAGGCCGAGGATGACGGCCTGGACCAGGTCGAGCGCCAGCGTGGCGATCGCGGTCAGCACCAGCACCACCGCGTCGCCGCGGGTCGAGCGGACCATCGCCTTGACGGAGCCGACCTCGACCATCCGCACGGCCGTGGCCAGCAGCACCCCGGCCAGCGCGGCCAGCGGGATCTTCGCCACCAGCCCGGCCGCCGTGTAGACGATCACGGCCAGGATGCCGGCGTGCGCCAGGGACGCCAGCCGGGAGGAGGCGCCGGAGCGGACGTTCACCGCCGTGCGGGCGATGGCGCCGGTGGCCGGGACGCCGCCGAACATGGGTGAGACCAGGTTGGCCAGGCCCTGCCCGAACAGCTCGCGGTCCGGGTCGTGCTTGTGGTTGACGCTCATGCCGTCGGCCACCGCCGCCGACAGCAGCGACTCCAGCCCGGCCAGCGCGGCGACCGCGATCGCCGGGGCGATCAGGGACGACAGCGCGGCGGGGTCGATGAAGCCGATCGACGGCGCGGGCAGCCCGGCGGGCAGCTCGCCGATCGTCGACACCGGCAGGTCCGCCAGCGCGACGGCGACGGTGGCGGCGGCCACGGCCAGCAGCGAGAACGGCACCGTCGGCCACCACCGCGCCCCCACGATCATGATCGCGGCGACGGCCAGCGCGATGCCGACGGCCCACCACTGCGGCCGGGCCGCGAAGTCCCGCACGGCCTCCCAGGCGACGACGACGACCTTCTCGCCCTCCGGCGTGGGCACGCCCAGCGCGGCGGGCACCTGCTGGAGGCCGATCACGCAGGCGATGCCGATGGTGAAGCCCTCGACCACGGGGGCGGGCACCAGCGCCATGTACTTGCCGGCCTTGGCCAGCGCGAGCGCGATGAGCATGAGGCCGGCCAGCACGCCGACGGTCAGCACGCCGGGCGCGCCGTGCTGGGCCATGATCGGCACCAGCACCACGGTCATCGCCCCGGTCGGCCCGGACACCTGCAGCCCCGAGCCGCCGAACACGGCCGCCAGCGCGCCGGCGACCACCGCGGTCGCCAGGCCCGCCTCCGCGCCCATGCCGGACGAGATGCCGAAGCCGAGCGCCAGCGGCAGCGCCACGATCGCGACGGTGAGCCCGGCGAGCAGGTCGCGTCGCGGGCGGCGCGTCATCGCGACCAGGTCGGCGCGGGCGGGCAGGAGAGAACGCACCGAGGAGAAGAACTGGTTCACCGGGTCTTGGTCTCCGCCTGCAACAGCTCGCTCAGCAGCTCGTGTTGCCCGGTGAGCAGCTGGGTCAGCAGCTGGCGGGCGGCCCGCAGCAGTTCCGCCACGTCGCCGCCGGCCAGGGAGTAGACGACGGTGGAGCCGTCGCGCTGGGCGGTCACCATGCCGGAGCGGCGCAGCACGGCCAGGTGCTGCGAGAGCCCGGTCGGCTCGACCCCGATGGCGGCCAGCAGGTCGCGCACCGGCATGGGGCGCTCCTGCAGCAGCTCCAGGACGCGGATCCGCACGGGATGACCGAGGAGGCGGAACAGCTCCGCCTTGGCCTCGTAGAGCGGCACCGACCTCACTCGGCCACCGTGCCTTCCGGGCCGAGCTCGATGTCGTGCTCGCGGGCCATCCGCCTCACGTCGTCCCACTCGCCCTCGGCGACGATCAGCGCCTCCGGGTCGTCTTCGGCGCGCGCCGTCTCCAGCGCCGCGTGCGCCTGGCGTGCCCGTTCCCTGATGGCGGCGGCGAAAGGCCCGCTCACATCTCACCCCATATCTACGTCCGACATGAGGAAGGGTACCTCAGCAATTGCGAACATTCGCAATTGAAGTCATTCACTCAAGCCAGGCAGCGCGCCCGTTCAGGTACCGCTGCTGGGGCAGACTGCCGGCGCGGCGCGCCGCCTCCTCGTACGCCTCGCGCGCCGCCTTCCGGTCACCCGCCATCTCCAGCAGGTGGGCGCGGACGGCGTGCGTCCGGTGGTCGCCGGCGATGCGCTCGTCGGCGGCCAGCTCGCCGAGCAGCTCCAGGCCTTCGTGCGGGCCGCGCGCCATGGCGACGGCGACGGTGTGGTTGAGCCTGACGACCGGGGTGTCGGAGACCTGCAGCAGCAGCTCGTACAGGGCCACGATCTGCGGCCAGTCGGTCTCCGCGGCGCTGGGCGCCTCGTCGTGCACGGCGGCGATCGCCGCTTGGAGCTGGTACGGGCCGGTCGGGCCGCGCGGCAGCGCCTCGGAGACCAGCGCCACGCCCTCGGCGACCAGCCCGGCGTCCCACCGGCCGCGGTCCTGCTCGGCCATCGGGACCAGCGCCCCGTCGGGAGAGGTACGGGCCGGGCGGCGGGCGTCGGTGAGCAGCATGAGCGCCAGCAGGCCGGTCACCTCCGGATCGTCCGGCACCAGCCGGCGCACGACGCGGGTCAGCCGGATGGCCTCCGCCGACAGCTCGTCCCGCCGCAGCCGGGGGCCCGACGTGCTCGCGTACCCCTCGTTGAAGATCAGGTAGAGCACGTGCTGCACCGCCCGCAGCCGCTCGGCCCGTTCGGCGGCGGGCGGCAGGCCGAACGGGATGCCGCTCTCCCTGATCTGCCGCTTGGCCCGGGTGATGCGCCTGGTCATGGTCGGCTCCGGCACCAGGAACGCCCGGGCGATCTCCGCCGTGGTCAGGCCGCCCACCGCGCGCAGGGTCAGCGCGATCTGCGAGGCCGGCGACAGCGACGGGTGGCAGCACATGAACAGCAGCACCAGCGTGTCGTCGGCACTCTGCGGCGGCCGGTCGGCCGGCGGGGCCAGCCACTCCTCGGGCAGCCGCCACGCGGCCACGACGTCCTCGCGGCGCCGCCGCGCCTGCTCGGCCCGGAGCAGGTCGGTGAGCCTGCGCGCGGCCACGGTGATCAGCCAGCCACGCGGACTGTCCGGCACGCCCTCCGCCGGCCACTGCCGGGACGCCGCGAGCAGCGCCTCCTGGACGGCGTCCTCGGCGGTGTCGAAGTGGCCGTAGCGGCGCACGAGCGCGCCGAGAACCTGCGGCGCCAGCTCGCGCAGCAGGTCCTCGACCCCGCCTGGAGTCACTCGATCTCGTCCACCCCGCCGTGGATGGGCCGCACGTCCACATGCCACTCGGAGTCGAGCGCGGCGTAGGGGTACGGGGCGCCGGCCAGCCTCGCGGCGACCTCCGTCGCCCGGTCGAAGCTGTCGCACTCCACGATCGTGTAGCCGGCCAGGACCTCCTGCGTCTCGGCGTACGGGCCGTCCGTGACGACCGGGACCCCGTCCTTCAGCCGCACCCGCCGGGTGAGCATCGGGGAGTTCAGCCCCTGGGCGTCGACGAACTCGCCGGACTCGACCAGGTCGCCGTTCCACTTGCCCATGAACGCGTGCAGGGCGCCGATCTCCTCCTGCGTCCAGGCAGGCCTGCCGTCGACGGCCTTGCCGGTGAGCATGTCGTAGTCCCGCTGCGAGCCGTACAGCATGATCATGTACTTCACGGGTTCTCCTTCTCTCGATGCCTTTCACCGGAGACGTCGGAGCCGCCCGCCCCGTCCGGACACATCCTTCTCGGAAGTTTTACCGGGCGCCAGGGCACTACGTTGGAGGGCATGCGGGTGCACATTCTCGGGCCGGTCGAGGTCGTGGCCGGCGGGGAGCGGGTGCCCGTCGGCGGTGGACGGCTGCGTACGCTGCTGGCCCGGCTCGCGCTCGACGCCGGGCGCACCGTGACGGCGGGGGCGCTCGCCGAGGCGCTGTGGCCCGAAGGGGCGCCGGGCGATCCGGTCAACTCGCTGCACTCGCTGGTGTCCCGGCTGCGGCGGGCGCTGCCCGCCGGGCTGCTGGTGTCGGCGGACGGCGGCTACCGGCTCGACGTCGAGGCGGACGCGGTGGACGCGCGCCGGTTCGAGCGGCTCGCGGGAGAGGGGCGGCGGGCCCTGACCGGCGGCCGACCCGACACGGCGCTGCGGCTGCTGGGGGAGGGGCTCGGGCTGTGGCGGGGCGACCTGCCCGGCGAGGTGCCCGAGCCGGTGCGGCGGCGGCTGGAGGAGCTGCGGCTGGCGGCCCGCGAGGACCACGCGCAGGCGTCGCTCGCCGTCGGACGGGCCGAAGGGCTGGTCGCCGAGCTGGAAGCGCTCGCGGCCGCGCACCCGCTGCGGGAGAGGCTGCGCGGTCTGCTCATCAGGGCCCTGCACGCGGAGGGCAGGCGGGCCGAGGCCCTGTCCGCGTACGAGGACGTCCGCCGGCTCCTGGCCGACGAACTGGGCACCGACCCCGGGCCCGAGCTGCGCGAGATCCACCTGGAGCTGCTGCGCGACGAGCCGCGTCCGCGCTCCGGCAACCTGCCCTCCCCGCTCACGTCCCTGGTGGGCCGGGAGGACGACGCGGCGGCGACGGCCGAGGCGCTGCGTGCCGGGCGGCTGGTGACGCTCACGGGGCCGGGCGGCGTCGGCAAGACCCGCCTGGCCATCGAGGCCGCCGGCCACACGCCCACGGCCTGGCTGGTCGAGCTGTCCCCGCTGGGCGAGCCGACGAGCGACCTCACCGCCCCGGAACGCGCACCCACGGCCCCTTCCGAGCCCGGCGCGACCGGCGGCTTCCCGTCCCATGACGTTTCCCATGACACCCCTCAGCCCAGAGAGGGCAGCGCGGCCGGGGGCGCCCCTCGATCCGTGGGGGACCTCGCGGCCGAGAGCTCTCCGTCTCAGGCCCGCGAGGCTCTTCGGTCCCACGGGAGCAGCGCTGCCGGATCCGCTGGTGCTTCGCCTCCACCCGAGCGGGGGCGTGCGGGGCCCTTCCCGGATGCTGGGGAGGGCGGGGTCGTGGTCGCTCTCGCGCGGGTGGCCGGGGTGCGTGAGGCGGCGTTCGGCGGTGGGCGGTTGCTCGATCGGGTGGCCGAGGCGTTGTCGGGGTCGCTGCTGGTGCTCGACGGTTGTGAGCGGGTGGCCGGCGAGGTGGCCAGGGCGGTCACGTACCTGCTGGGCCGCGCGCCGGGGCTGCGCGTGCTCGCCACCAGCCGGGAGCCGCTGGGCGTGCCGGGGGAGACCGTGCTGCAGGTGCCGCCGCTGGAGCCGGAGGCGGCGGCGCGGCTGTTCGCCGAGCGGGCGGCGGCCGCGCGGCCGGGGTTCACGGTGCGGGACCCGGAACTGGTGGACGAGGTGTGCCGGCGGCTGGACGGCCTCCCGCTGGCGATCGAGCTGGCCGCGGCCCGGCTCCGCTCGTTCCCGCTCGACGAGCTGGCGGCCCGGCTGGACGACCGGTTCGCCCTGCTCTCGGGGGTCAGCAGGGCCGCCGAGCCGAGGCACCGTACGCTGCGCGCGGTGGTCGCCTGGACGTGGGACCTGCTGGACGAGGACGAGCGGCGGCTGGCCCGCAGGCTGGCGGCCTTCCCCGGCGGCATCACCGTGGAGAGCGCGGAGGCGGTCGCCGCCGCCCGCCCTGACCTGCTGGCGGCCCTCGCCGACCGGTCGCTGCTGCGGTTCGACGGCGAGCGCTACCGGATGCTGGAGACGATCAGGGAGTACGGGCTGCGCGAGCTGGTCGAGTCCGGGGAGCTCGCCCGGGTGCGCGCCGCGCACGCCGCCTACTTCTCCGGCCTGGCCGCCCGCGCCGAACCGGAGCTGCGCGAGGCCGGGCAGCTCCGGTGGATCACCCGGCTCGCCGCCGAACGCGGCAACCTGCTCGCCGCCCTCCGCTTCGCGCATGAGACCGGCGACGCCGCGGGGGCGCTGCGGCTCTGCGTGGCGCTGGGGGTGTTCTGGCTGGTACGAGGCGACCGGGCGGCCATGGAATCCTGGACGCGCCTGGCCCTGGACACCCCCGGCCGCGCCCCCGCCGAGGCCAGGGCCGTGACGGCCGCCCTCCACCTGCTGGCGTCCACCACCTGGGCGGGCCTGGAAATGGACGCGCGGGACGCCGCCCACGTCCGCCACCTGCTGCCGGAGGAAGCACCCGGCCACCCGGAATCGGGCCTGATTCCGGAGCAGGGGGAGCGGGGTTCTGGAGCCGAGTCCGGGTCGTTCTCGGGGCATCCGCTCGTCGTCCTGGTCGAGCCGGTGCTGGCTGCCGCGTGCGGAGACGAGGCGGCGGCGCTGGACGCGATCGAGCGGCGGCTGTCGCATCCCGACGCCTGGACGAGGGCGATGCTGCGGCTCGTCAGAGCCGTTCTGCGGGGGAACGCGGGCGACGCCGGGGGCATGGGCCACGATTTGGAGGTGGCGGTCGCCGGGTTCCGCGCCGGCGGGGAGCGGGCCGGGCTGGCGTGGGCGCTGACGTCGCTGGCCGACGTGCGGACGAACGGCGGCGCGTACGGGGAGGCGGTGGCCGCGCTGGAGGAGGCGGTGCGGCTGCTGCGGGAGCTGGACCCGTCCGATGAGGCCGCGTCCCAGCGGGTGTGGCTGGCCGAGGCCCGGGCCCGTGCGGGCGACACGGCGACCGCCCGCGCCGAGCTCGAAACGCTGGCCGCCCTGCCGGGCGTTCCCGACGGCCTGCCGGTCTACATCCGGGTCACGCTCGGCGACCTGGCCCGCCGCGACGGCGACCTGGCGGGCGCGGAGGTTCATTACGAGCAGGCCGAAGCGCGTCTCCAGCCGTCCGAGGACCCCGTCTTCGCCGTCACGCTCGCGTGCGCGCGGGCCAGACTGGCCATGGAGCGGGACGACCCGGTGCGGGCCGGGGAGCGCTTCGCCCGGGCCTTCGACGCCTGCGCGGGAGAGCCGTCGCTGGCCGCCATCACCGCCGCCCACCTGGCACACCTCCTGGCGTTCCAGGGCCGCCGGATCGAGGCGGCTGAGCTGCTCGGCGCCGCCCACGTCCTGATCGGCGCCCTCGAAGCGCTCGACCACGACCTCGTACGCCTCGCCCCCGAACTCCGCGCCGCCCTCGGCGCGCGGCGGTACGAGACCGCCTACGCCCGCGGCCGCACTCCGGAGGAGGCGCTCGCGATGATCAGCGCCAGGGTGCACGAGCTGGTCCGTGTCCCGCGCACGACGGAAGCCTCCGACGACCCGGGCGGGCGCCCGGCCCCCTAGGGAGTGCCTGACAATTCGGTGTGGCGGACGCGGGCTTCGACGAGCAGATGCAGCTTGGTGGTCCGTCCGCTGCGGGATCGTCCGAGCGCCTGCCGGTTTTGCGATTGCTTCGTATCGATCGTCCCGCCGTCGTCCCCCTTTTTGCGGGCTCCGGCCGCGTGTTGATGGGCGCAGCCGCCACAAATGCCGTCGACCACCTGCCGGTGATCGCGCCAGGGACAACCCGGCCATCGGTCACCGGCAGCAACGGCTCGATCCGCGACCACGCCTTGTCGGTCAGCTCACCACGTCGCACCACGATCAGTGAGGCTTTTCCGTGCGCCCAGCAGAGCAGGAGGTGAAGCCGTGACGTAGTGGTGGATCCGGTTGTTCGTGAGCTCGTCGTCGCTTGCCGGTGGAAGTCCGGCCCGGGTAGCTGCCAGGAGGCCCGGCCGTAGTACCGCTATCAGTCGGCCGGACAACACGACCGGCGGTGAGGGAAGGGCCGCTGCTTCGTCGATGCGCAGCGACTGACCAGGGAGGGGCCCGGTGAGTGCCGCGTGTTCGCCACGCATGCGAGCCTGTCCGGACGCGCAACGGCCGCCGTTGCGGCTTCCTTTCCACCCCTGAAGCTTCTCCACCCCCTGCGTATCGGGCGTCAGGAGTGCAGAATGCCGGCGCGGGCGGCGGCGAGGGCAGCATCCGCCGCACGTTCAGCGTCGCGTTCGGTGACCGGTTCGTGGGTGATGAATAGCCGGTAGTAGATGGGCGCGACGGCCGTTCTGATCACGTCTGCCACGTCAGTGTCCGCAGGGAGCTCGCCCCGCGCGACCGCCCGCCGCACCACTTCGGCTGCCTGTTCGTGGCGGGCGGCGAAGAAGTCGTGCAGCGCCTGCGCGGGCCCGGTGCTCTGTACGGCGGCCGACACGAATGCGGCGGAGATCGGCCCGGCGACCGGATCGGCGAACCCGCTTCGCACCAGCCCGGCGATCTCCCGCAGGTCCTCGCGGAGTGAGCCGGTGTCGGGCAGCGGCCACGGCTCCTCCCTGGCCAGTTCGAGCGCGTCGGCGATCAGGCCCTCCGCGCTGCCCCATCGCCGGTACACGGTGGTTTTGTGCACGCCCGAGCGGATCGCCACGTTCTCCACCGTCAACCCGCTGTAGCCGTGCTCGGCCAGCTCGGTGAGGGTCGCCTGTCGTACGGCGTCGCGCACGCGGGCGCTGCGACCGCCGGGACGCTTGTCCAAAGTCTACTCCAGTTGCGTTAGGAGGGATTTCTATGCTAGCTTAAAGCAACAGTAGTTGCGATTGGAGTACCTCTGCCTACACAGCTTTCCCTCCGGGGAGTCTCGAAGTCCTACGGCGAGCACCGCGTCCTTGACCAGCTCACCTTCAGCATCCGGCCCGGCGAGCGCGCCGGAGTCGTCGGCGAGAACGGCTCCGGCAAGTCCACGCTGCTCAAGATCATCGCCGGGGTGGACCAGCCAGACGACGGTGAGGTGACGGTAGCGGCCGCCGGCGGCGTCGGCTACCTGGGCCAGACCCTCAACCTGCCCGACGACCACACCGTCCAGCAGGCCGTCGACGCCGCGCTGGCCGAGCTGCGCGCACTCGAGCGCGACATGCAGCGCGCCGCCGAGGAGCAGGACCTGACCCTGTACGGCGAACTGCTCACCGCCTTCGAGGCCCGTGACGGATACGAGGCCGACGCCCGTGTCGACAAGGCCATGCACGGGCTCGGCCTGGCCCAGATCGAGCGCTCACGCGAGCTGTCGACCCTGTCAGGCGGCGAGCAGGCCCGGCTCGGCCTGGCCTGCGTGCTGGCCGCCTCACCAGAGATCCTGCTGCTCGACGAGCCCACCAACCACCTGGATGAGGCGGCGCTCACCTGGCTGGAGGACCGGCTGCGCGCCCACAAGGGCACGGTGGTGGCAATCTCACACGACCGGACCTTCCTGGACCGGGTGGCCACGACGATCCTCGAGGTCGAGGGCGGCACGATCACCAGGTTCGGCGGCGGCTACACCGGATTCCTGACCGACAAGGCGGCCGCCCGGCAGCGCTGGGAGCAGGCCTACGCCGCCTGGCGGGAGGAGGTTGAGCAGGTCAAGGAGTTCGCCGCGACCACGGCGCGCCGCGTCGCGCGGGGCCGCGAGATGAAGGACAACAACAAGATGGCCTACGACCGCAACGCCGGCCGCGTGCAAAGCTCGGTCGCCTCGCGGGTACGGCAAGCCACAGAACGCCTGCGCCGCCTAGAAGCCGACCCGGTACCGCGACCGCCCAAGCCTTTGTGTTTCCGCGGCAGGTTCGCGGGCGCTGGCACGCACGTCGACCACGGCAGGCTGCGGATCGAACCGGGCGACCGGTTGCTGATCACCGGGCCGAACGGCGCGGGCAAGTCGACGCTGCTGGCGGCTATCGCGGCCCAGGCCGGTCGGCGGGCAGGTTACCTCGCGCAGGAAGTCACCTTCGACCCCGAAAAGACGGTCATGGAGACCTACGGCGGCGACCCAGAAGCCCTGCTCGCGACGGGCCTGTTCCACCGCGAGGCGCTGCACCTCAAAGTCGGCGCACTGTCCGAGGGCCAGCGGCGGCGACTGGCGCTGGCCGAAGTGCTGGCGGGCGAACACGACCTGCTGCTGCTGGACGAACCCACCAACCACCTCTCGCTCACCCTGGTCGAGGAGCTCGAGCAGGCGCTCGGCGACTACCAGGGCACGCTCGTGGTGGTCACGCACGACCGGGCGCTACGGCGTCGCTTCACCGGTAAGGAGATCGCTCTTTCATGTTGATCGACGGTTCACCGTACGGCATCACCTGCGGCCCCGACGGCGCGCTCTGGTTCACCCTCGTCCATCAGGGCCGCATCGGCCGGGTCGTGCCGGGTGCGGAACCCACGCTGTTCCCTCTCGATCCGGCCGACGGTCAGCCCACGGTCATCACCCCGGGACCGGACGGCGCGCTGTGGTTCACCGAGTTCGCCGGCGGCCGGATCAGGCGGATCACCGTGGACGGCGTTGTCACCACGTTCGATGTGGCCTCGCCGTACGGCATCGCCGCCGGCCCCGACGGGGCCATGTGGTTCACCCAACTGCAGGACGACCGGATCGGACGCATCACCCCAGACGGGCAGGTGTCGTCGTACCCGCTGCCCGGCACCGGCGCGATGCCCTCCGCGATCACCGCAGGGCCGGACGGCGCGCTGTGGTTCACGCTCAACCAGGGCAACGCGATCGGCCGCATCACGACCGGCGGCGAGGCGTCGACGTACCCACTGCCCACACCGGGCGCGGCACCGGTCGGCATCTCCCCGGGACCGGATGACGCGCTGTGGTTCGTGGAGATCGGCGCCGGCCAGGTCGGCCGGATCGACACCTCGGGCGCGATCATCGAGTTCCCGCTGCCCGACCGCGCCGCCCGGCCGCACGCCATCGTGGCCGGGCCGGACGGCGCGCTCTGGCTTACCGAGTGGGGTGCCAGCAGGCTGGCCCGTGTCACGACCGACGGGAAGATCGAGGAGTTCCCGCTGGAGGGCGCGGAACCTCACGGCCTCGCCGTCGGTCCGGACGGGGCGATCTGGGTCGCGATGGAGTCCGGTGCCCTGACGCGTCACAGCGTGTAGGCGAGCGTGAGCACCTGGAACTCGAACTCCATCGCCTGGCCGGAGATTCCGGCCAGGTCCCCGGTCCCGGAATTGGGGATGATATTCCCGTAGCTGGACTGATCAGGGCCGTCGGCCAGGCCGCCGTGCTGGATGACGATGGTGCCGTGCCGACCGTCCAGCACGCCCTCGATCCTTTCGGAGGCCACGTAGCCCCCGCCCGCCGTTCCCTGCGTGGTGAGCACCTCAGCGACGCCTGGCGGTAAAGCGTGGCGCGGCTGACGCCGAGCCGTTCGGCGATCTGAGCGACGGGTGTAGCGGCGCTTGCCGTCGGCGCCCGTGATGTCATACAGGGCCGGGCCATCTCGACGCCGTGAGTGTCCAGGGCCGGTGGGCGGCCACCGACCGCGGCGGCAGGCACAAGGACCCCGACCACGTATGCGCGCGACCTACACCCGCACCCAAGGGGGTACGGCACCTGTTCGCCGCCCTGAACCTGGGCCGCAACAAGATGTACGGACACATCAAGAGGCGCAAGCGGCGCGGTGAGTTCCTGGAGTTCTGCCGCTACCTGCGCAGCCTCTGCCCGACCGACGTCCGGAGGGCGATCATCTGTGACAACTTCAGCTCGCACAAGCACCAAGAAGGACGAGCGGCTCGGCGGGTGAGCGCAGGCGAACAACGTCGAGATCGCCTACACGCTGGCCGATTCCTCGGGGATGAACCGGATCGAGGCCCAGTTCACCGCGCTGCGGGCGTTCACTCTCAACGGCGCCGACCACGCCGGCCACCGCGAGCAGGGCAGCATGATCCGCCGTTGCATCGCCTGGCGCAACCGCAACACCGACAATCCCCGCCTGTGCCGGATCGTCAGGAGGGCGAACGATCCGGTAGCAGGCCACTCTCTCGATCGCCGCTGGGCGTCAGGGGCCTTAGCTGCCGGCCTGCCGGAGGCTGATGAGATTGCCATCGGGGTCGCTGAGGATGGCGAAGACACCGCCGGGCTGCTGACTCGGGGGGCCGATGAACGCAACGCCGCGCTCGGTGAGAGCGCGGTACTCCTTGTCAAGATCTTCGCAATCGATGACCAGGCCGCGCAGCGACCCGGGCGGCATCTCATCGAACCAGGTCACCAGGGTCAGGCTGGTCTGAGCGCCGGGGATGCCGACCTGAATCCAGCGCATCTCATCGCCGAAAGTGGACTCAGCGATGAGGTCGAAGCCCAGCTTGTCGAGGTAGAAGCTCTTGGCTCGGTCCTGGTCGCTGACCGGCACCGACACGACGGAGATGAACTGCACGGCGCTCCTTCTATCGGGTTTCGCCGATACCCTATCATTGCGGGATGGGGCGACCACAGGCTGATGGAGATCCGTTTCGAGCGATCGCCGATCCGACCCGACGGAAGATCATCGAACTGCTCTTCGAACGGCCGCGCACGGCCGGGGAGCTCGCGAACAGTTTCACCACCTGCCAGTCGACCGTCTCAGAACACCTGGGCATCCTGCGTCGGGCCGCTCTGGTGAGCTACACCGAGCACGCCGGTCGCCGCATCTACACCCTCGCGCCTTCTCCGCTTACCGAGATCGCCACGTGGTCCGCGCAATACGCCCGGCCGAGACGATCGGAGTCCCTGGAGCGGACTGCGAAGATCAGCCGAGCGTGAACGTCCCGGCGCGGATACGGCGCCGGCTGGGAGGGTGGACCTCATGATGGAGGACTTGCGGGACGCCGAGCGCCGACTCCAGGCCGCGCAGCTCGCTGGAGATGTCGAGGCGCTGGATCGGCTGCTGGATGATCGGCTGATCTTCACCTTCGGTGGGAACGTCGCGACCAAGGCGGACGACCTGGAGCTGCACCGCACTCGGGCGCAGGTGCTGACGAAGGTGGCCGAGGAGGAGTTGACCGTGCTCGCCGATGGGCACACCGGGGTGACGTGGTTTCTCGGCACCGTCGAAGGGACCGTCTCCGGTACGCCGTTCGCGGCCAGGATGCGCTACACCCGTACGTGGCTGTACGGCGAGGAGCACGGCTGGCGAATCATCGCCGTGCACGCCGGCACGACCGATTGACCTAGCCGACCACCTTCAGTTCGCGTGAAATCTGGGCCTTGTCGAGATTCACTCATGGTGGGTCCGAGGCTCATGCGTGCTGGAGGGCGACGAGCTTCCGGTGACACGAACCGGATCGCGAGACACTACATCCTGCTGTTCCAGCCACTTGAGGATCGCTTGGTTCGTGTCTTCGGGCTTTTCCTGCTGGATCCAGTGACCGCAGTCCAGGCCGACCACTTCCACGTTGGGCACGAACTCTGTCAGGTTTCCGGACCTCGGGATCGCCAGGTCCCGGTCGCCGTAGATCATGAGGGCGGGCTGTTGGATGATCGGGTTCACGTCCGCCAGCAGATGCCAGTTGCGGTCGAGGTTCCTGTACCAGTTGATGCCGCCCGTGAATCCCGATGATTCGAATGCCGAGACGAAGACGGCCAGTTCGCTGTCGCTCATGACGGGCTCGCCGAGGGGTGTGTCCGCCCTGGCGAGATTCATCAGCGCCATGCCCGGCTCAGGGGCCGCGAAGGGCACGTTCTTGCGATACAAGTTGCGGAGGAATCGGAAGGTGTTGTCGTCGAATACGGCGTCCGCGACGCCCGGCCGCCGATTGAAGTGGACGAAGTAGAAGTCGCCGCCGAGCATGTCTTCCATGAACTCGATCCACGGCCTTTCTCCGCGCTCCTGGTAGGGCAGGCTCAGGTTGATCACCTTGTTCACACGGCCGGGGTGCAACAGGGTCAGTCCCCAGACGACGAACGCACCCCAGTCATGGCCGACGAAGGTGGCGTCTTGGTATCCGTAGTGGTCGAGGAGCGCGACGAGGTCACCCGACAGGTGTTCGATGTCGTAATCCGTCACCTCCGTCGGGCGGGACGAGTTGCCGTAACCCCGCTGGTTCGGTGCGATGACGTGGTAACCGGCCGCGGCGAGGGCGGGCATCTGGTGACGCCAGGAGAAGGCGTGCTCCGGCCAGCCGTGGCAAAGCACGACAGGCTTTCCCTCGTTTTCTCGGCCTGCTTCGAAGACTTCGAGTTCCACACCGTTGACCGGAATAAGGGTGGGCTTGGGAAAATTGAGCATCGCGTGTTCCTCATTGTCTTTGCGGATGATCGGGCGCCGGCGCACCCCTGACAGGCCCGGGTGTTCGCTTGCGGTCGACCTCGCCGGTGAGGTCGTATCGCCATCCTGCCGACCAAAACCGGTCACCCCACGACCGGTTTCGTGTGAGAGTTTTGTCGGCGTGCGAACCGACCGGCTGGTGGCCATCCTCCTGATGCTGCAGCGGCGCGAGCAGGTGACAGCAGCAGAGGTCTCCCGAGAGCTGGAGGTCTCCGAGCGCACCGCCCGCCGCGACCTCGACGCCCTGGCCATGGCCGGGGTGCCCGTGTACTCGGTGCAGGGCCGAGGTGGCGGCTGGCGCCTGGTGGGCGGCGCCCGTACCGACCTGTCCGGATTGACCGCGAGCGAGGCCCGCGCCCTGTTCCTGGTCGCCGGCCCGGCCTCGGCTGCGACGCCGGCCGTGAAAGCGGCTCTGCGCAAGCTCGTCCATGCCCTGCCGGAGCCCTTCCGGACGCAGGCCGAGGCGGCAGCGTCGTCATTGGTCATGGACCCGCAGCGATGGGGGTCGAGCCCGGTCGAGCGCCGACCGCCTCGCTTCCTCGACGAGCTCCAGGACGCGGTGATCCGCGGCGTCCAGGTGCGGCTCGGCTACGTCGACCGCGACGGCGCCGAAACCGAGAGAACTGTCCACCCGCTGGGCATCGTCGCCAAAGGCCCGTCGTGGTACCTCGTCTCCACCACCGAGACCGGCCGGCGGACCTTCCGGATCGACCGCGTGTCATCCGCCGACCCGACCGGCGATCCCGTGCACCGGCCCGAGGACTTCGACCTCGCCGAGAGCTGGCGCGAGATCGCCGACGAGGTCGACCGCAAACGAACACCGGTGGAGGTCCAGGCGGTCTGCGTTCCCCACGGGATCGGCATACTCCGGATGGGGCTCGGTGCTCGGCTCGAGGTGGGAGGTTCCACGGCCGACGGCCGCATCGAGGTCGTGATCCGCGGCTACGACGAGTACACGCTCGCCGGCGAGCTCGCGGGGCTGGTCGAATGGCTCGAGGTGACCGGCCCTCCGGGTGTCCGAGACCACCTGGCCTCGATCGGCAACGCGCTCGCCGAACGCTACCGCTGAGACCGTCACCTGACCGGACCGAGTACGTCAGAACCGTAGGGTGGTTTGCTTAATGATCACATCAGGCGGCGGTCTCAGGGTGGTCGGTCGGCGTCGGGTCCTGCGATGTCGGCCGCCTCGGGCGCGCCCACCGAGGTGAACAGGGTGAGGGCGCGTTTCCTGGCGGCGTGGGCGGCGGTCCGGTCGCCGTGGGCCTCGCGCGCGTCGGCGAGCGCCCGGTACGCCCGCCCGCTCCACAGCGGGATGCCGATCGTGTCGAAGATCCCGGCGGCCTCCGTGAGATGGCCGATCGCCTGACGCGGCTGGCCGTTCCGGCAGTGCAGGATGCCGAGAGCGGTCCGGATCCGGCCCTCGGTCAGCGGTTCGCCGAGAGGCCGGTTCAGCGCCAGGGCCTGCCTGAAGAGGCCGGCCGCGGCGCCGAGCGCCCCGGTGTTCAGGCGGACCAGGCCGAGACCGTAGCGGGCCTCGGCCTCCTCGCGCGGGTCGGCGAGGTCCTCCGCGATCGCGAGCATGTCCTTGAACGCCGACTCGGCCGGTCCCACCTCCGCGGCGGCGAGGTGGAGCTGCCCCAGCCAGTACAGGACCTCGGCGTGCACCCGCCGGTCACCGTCGCGTCCGGCCAGGAGCGCCCGCTCCAGGTGCGGCCTGGCGTGCTCCAGGCGGCCTATCTCCACGAGGAGCTGCCCGAGCGAGCGCAGCAGCAGGACCTCGGCGCCGAGGTCGCCGGAGGCGCGGTGGACCTCCAGCGCCTCCTCGTGCAGCGCGACCGCGTGGTCGTAGCGGCCGAGCATCCCGTCCACGTGCGCCGCCACGCCCAGCGCGTACACCAGGCCCTGCCGCTCGCCGATCTCGCGGAAGAGGCGCATCGACTCCTCCAGCGCCTCGGCGGCGCCGGCGTAGTCGTGCCGGTAGGTGCCCAGCAGCCCGAGCCCCATGAGCATGGTCGCCGTGCCGCGCGCGTTGCCCGCCAGACGGGTGCACGTCAGCGCCGCCCTGAGCGTCTCCTCCCAGTCGTCGTTGTGCCCGCGGGTGAGGAAGAGCGTGTAACCGCTGGCGACCAGGTCCCAGCACAGCTCGTCGAGGCCCGCGGTGGCGGCCTGGTGCACCGCCGTCATCAGGTTGAGCCGCTCCAGGTCGTACCAGGCCAGCGGATCCGCGGGCAGGTCCGGCAGGCCCGCGGTCCAGCGCGGCGCGTCGCTGTGCAAGGTGGCGAAGTCGCCGCCGGACACCGCGATGTGCGCGCGTTCCGTGAGCGCCAGCCAGCCGCCGAGGGCCCTGGCGATCGCCGGCCGCGGATCCTCGCTCCCCGACCCCCTGGCGAACAACCGGACCAGGTCGTGCAGCCGGTATCGGGCGCGGCCGGTTCCGGACGGCTGCAGGAGCTGGGCCGCCACGAGCTCGTCGAGCAGGGGGCCGATCCCGTCCGTCGTGGTGTCGAGCAGCGCGGCGCACACCCAGGACGCGAACTCCGGCGCGTACAGGTGTCCCAGCAGGTGGAACAGCCGCCGGGACGCCGCGCTGAGCCTGGCGTGACTGAAGGACAGGCCGGCCCGCACCTCCAGGTCGCCATAGGTGAGCTCGTCCAGCCGGCGGCGCTCGTCGGCCAGGCGCCGCACCAGCTCCGCCAGCGGCCAGTCGGGGCGGGTCGCCAGCCTGGCGCCGGCGATCCGCAGCGCGAGCGGCAGGTGCCCGCAGAGCCGGGCGAGGTCGCGGGCGGCGTCGGCCTCCGCCTCGACGCGGCCGGTTCCGACGATGCGCGCGAGCAGGTCGACGGCCTGCCCGCCCTCCAGGACGCCCAGCTCGACCAGGACCATGCCGGACAGCCCGGCCAGCCTGGACCGGCTGGTGACGAGCACCGCGCAGCCCGGCGTGCCCGGCAGGAGCGGCCGGAGCTGGGCCTCGTCCACCGCGTTGTCGAGCACCACGAGCATCCGCAGGCCGGCCACCGCCGAGCGGTACTGTTCCGCCCGCTCCTCCAGTCCCGGCGGGATCTCGTGCCCCTGCGCGCCGAGCGCGCGCAGGAACCTGGCCAGCACCTCGACGGGCTCCGCGGGGCGGGCCTGGCCGCCGCCCAGGTCCACGTAGAGCTGCCCGTCGGGGAACGATGCGGACACGCGGTGGGCGACGTGCGTCGCGAGCGCGGTCTTGCCGACGCCCGCCTGGCCCGCGACGGCCGCGACCACGACGCCGGTGGCGGTGCCGGCCGTCCGCAGCAGGGTCTCCAGCCGGTCGGCGAGGTCCTCCCGTCCCGTGAAGTCGGTGATGTCCGGGAGCAACTGGCGCGGGCGCGTCCGATCCGCCCGCGGCGCGGGCGGTGCGTCCAGCGCGCCCGTGAGGATCGCGTGCTGGAGGTCCCGCAGCTCGGCCCCGGGTTCGAGGCCCAGCTCCGTCACGAACGTCGCGCGGGCCCGGCGGTACTCCTCCAGCGCCTCCGCCGTGCGCCCGGCCCGGTGCAGCGCCGTCATCAGCAGCGCGCGCGGCCGCTCCCGCAGCGGATGCTCCTCCACCAGCGTCTTCAGGTCGCCCATGACCTCGTGATGACGGCCGAGCCGCAGCTCCAGGGCCACGCACTCCTCCAGGACGGCGGTCCGGTCCTCCAGCAGCCGTCGCGCCTGCGCCACGGCGACCGGGCTGTCCAGCTCGGCGAGCGGCCGGCCGCGCCACAGCGCCAGGGCGGCGCGCAGGCGGGCCGCCGCGTCGTCGGCGCGGCCGTCCGCGGCGAGCCGCCGGCCCGACTCGACGTGCCGGGCGAAGGAGAGGGCGTCGAGCTCGCCGGGCAGGACGCGCAGCAGGTAGCCGCCGCGCCGGGTCTCCAGCGTCGTGGCCGGGACGCCGCCCGCGACGAGCGTCCGGCGCAGGCGGCCGACGCTGTTCTGGATCTGCCTGCGGGCGGAGGGAGGGGAGCGGCCCGGCCACAGCGAGTCGATCATGAAGTCGACCTCGACCGGCCGGTTGGCCCTCAGCAACAGCACGGCCAGGAGTTCGCGCTGGCTGCGCCCGGCCACGGTCACCGGTCGCCCGGACGCCGTCACCTCCAGCGGGCCGAGTATGCCGAACCAGACGACGCCGTCCACGCTGTCCTCCGAACCGCAGCGGCACCGAGGAAATCGATCACGGCGAGTGTAACGTGTTCTGCCTCACAGACCTCCGGCATGTTGACAGATGAGTAGCGATAATTGACAGGCGTGGAAAATGGCGCGCGCCGCCGGCGCGCGCCATTTTCAGGCCGTCGCTCAGCCGGGCCTGCAGTGCCGATCCGTACGGGGACGCCAGGTCCAGTTCGGTGTCGTCCTGCCGCGGATGGAAATGGTGAGGCACCCGCCCCTGTTGTGGTCGATGTCCACGAGCGCCCCACGGAAGTCCGACCACCGGCCGCCGCCGGTCGCCTCGTTGCACTTGGCCCTGATGGCCTGGTTGCGGATGTCACGGCACGCGGGCCGCAGGATGTCGCTCAAGGTCTTCCTGGCGGCGGATTCGACGGAGCGGCCCCGGGCCCGCAGGTTCTTGTAGTGCCCGAGAATGATCGAGGAGACTCCGAGATAACGGCCGCTGCCGTTCCTGTAGAGCGTGATGTCGTATGACTGCGGATCGCCGTACCGCAGGGTCCACTCCCCGACGCGTTTGCCGCCGACGAGGACGTACGACTCGTCCCACTTACACGCCGACGCGACCAGCACCGTGACCATGAGCAGGGGAATGAGTAATCGCTTCATGGCGCCTCCTCAGGGGTTTCCCCCAGTGTCCTCAGCGGCGTCATAAGCGAGTCATACGACGGCGGTCAGGTGGCGGCCTCCTCACGGCGGCCCTTGGCGAAGTGGCCGCGGCAGTGGGGGCAGCAGAACCCGTACGTCTGCCCGTCCAGCTCCAGCGTGACCGCCTTCTCCTTCGCCACCGTGGCCCCGCACACAGGGTCGACGTAGGTCCCCGGTGGCGCCTCCGCGGGCGCTTCCCGCTTGGCGTCCTCGATCATGGTGAGCATGTCGGACGACCGGCGCACCCGCCCTCCGATGCCGTACCCGCCCTGAGGGACGCCGAAGACGTGCACGATCGCGTCGCCGCCCGGCACGGCGGCGGTGACCTCGGAGACGAGGTGCTCGCTCATCTCCTTGGCCCAGGCCGGCGCGTACACGTTCACCACGCACCGCGCCGGACCCGCGGTCACCCAGATCGCGGGCTCGTGCACCACCACGTGGCCGAGCGAGTCGAACAGGGCCAGCACGCCGGGGTCGGCGGCCTCCTCGTCGCTCTCGGTCGCGGCGAAGATCCGGCTGGGCGCCAGCCTGGCGGCGATCTGTCGCAGCTCCTCCTGACCGAACGCGCCCCGGCGGGCGTAGACCTCGATGAAAAGCATGATTGTCCTTCCCGGTGTGGTGTCGTCTCCGAGGCTGCGTGGACGCGCTGTCAGATCACGCACAAGCTCCTGTCAGCCGGCTCCAGAGCGTCCTCCAGGGGACCGTCAGCAGCTCAGAGGAGGATGAACAGGTACGAACAGCCCTTATGCTGAGTCCAGATCGTTACCGGATGGGCCCGCGGTTCACGTGTGATGACCCCTGCTGCGGGCACTGTCCATCGACCGGAAGAGGACGACAGCCACACGGCGCTGTCTGGAGAGGGTGGCGGTGCCGGAATGATCGCTGGGGATCCCCCCGCTCTTCCGCTGGTGCTTTTGGTGGAGGACGACCCCCAAGACGCGTTCATCGTGCGGGAGCTGCTGGAAGACGGCGACCTGTCGGTGCGGCTGGAATGGGCGCGATCGCTGGACGAGGCGCGCCACCTGCTCGCGCAGCAGCGGGTCCAGTGCGTGCTGCTCGACCTGGGCCTGCCCGACGCGCGCGGCCTGTCGGCGCTGGCCGCGATGCGGGAGGCGAGCGGCGACGCCGCGGTGGTCGTGCTGACCGGGCTGGCCGAGGAGCAGGCGGGCCTCGCCGCGGTCACCGCGGGCGCCCAGGACTACCTCGTCAAAGGGCGCGTCGAAGGCGAGTGGCTGGGCCGCACCCTCCGTTACGCGATGCAGCGCAAGCAGGCCGAGCAGGCGGCGGTGGCGCTGCACGCCGAGCGGCTGCGCGCCGAGGAGAACGCCCGCCTGGAGCGCGGCCTGCTGCCGACGCCGCTGCTGCAGCAGATGCCGATCCAGGTGGCCACCCGCTACCGCGCCAGCCGCGTGTCGGGCACGCTCGGCGGCGACTTCTTCGACGTGGTGGAGGACGACGACAAAGTCGTGCACGCGATGATCGGAGACGTGTGCGGCCACGGCCCCGACGAGGCCGCGCTCGGCGTGTGCCTGCGCATCGCGTGGCGCACGCTCGTGCTCAGCGGCGTGACGGGCACCGCCCTGCTGCGCCAGCTGGAGCGCGTCCTGCGGGCCGAGCGCGGCGGCGACGAGATCTTCGTGACCATGTCGACGCTCGCCCTGGAGTCCGACCAGCGCACGGTCCGCGTCTGGCGGGCGGGCCATCCGGGGCTGCTGGTCCACTCCGGCAGCTCGGTCACCTGGGCCGAGCCCGGCATCGGCCCGGCGCTGGGGCTGCCCCTGGAGTCGGAGTGGGAGCCGACCGAGCTGGAGCTGCCCGCGGGCGGCGGGCTGACGCTGTTCACCGACGGGCTGTTCGAGCGCCGGCTGCCCGGCGACGGCATGCGACTGCTGGGCGAGGAGGGCCTGCTCGCGGTGGCGCGCAGGCACGCCCACCTGAACGGAGAGGAGTTCGTGGACGCGTTGATCTCCGGCACCGAGCAGGCCACCGCGCCCGACGCTTCCGCCGACGACGTCGCTGTCGTCCATCTGCGCTGGAAGGAGGAGCAGTGAACGCCGGCACCGCGTGGCGGCGGCTCACCGTCCATCAGTGGTTCCTGCTCGTGCTCGCCGCGATCATGATCGTGGTCATGATCTTCGGCGTGATCGCCGCGGTGATGCTCCAACGCACCACCGACCTGGCGGACGACCTGGTCGACCGCATCTCGCCGGCGCGGATCGAGGCCGCCGAGCTCCAGGGCACCCTGCTCGACCAGGAGACCGGCGTGCGCGGGTTCCTGCTGACCGGGAACCGGCAACTGCTCGAACCGTACGAGCGCGGCATGGCCGACGAGCAGCGCCACCACGAGCGCGTCGAGGAGCTCGTCCGCGACGAGCCGGAGATCCTCTCCCACCTGCGGCAGATCAGTGAGGCGTCCGCCGCCTGGCGGCGCGGCTACGCCGAGCCGCTCGTCGCGGAGCGGCAGGCCGACAACCCGATCAGCAACGCGCAGATGGAGAGCGGCAAGCCCGCGTTCGACCGCATCCGGGCGCTGACCGACACCTTGAACGACAGCCTGGCGCAGAGCCGCCAGCAGGCGCGCGACGAGCTGATCCAGGCGCAGACCCTGCGCAACTGGATGTTCGCCGCCATGATCACGACGTTCCTGGTGGCCGGGCTGGCGATGGCCGTGCTGCTGCGCCGGGCCGTGGTCCGGCCGCTGGACGAGCTGCGCATGGCCTCGCGCGAGGTGGCCGAGGGCAACTTCGACCACCCGATCCCGGCCCACGGACCGGCCGACATCCGCGAGGTCGCGCTGGACGTGGACGCGATGCGTACCAAGCTCGTGGCCGCGCTGGAGACCTCCCGCGAGCACGAGGCGACGCTGAGCACGCAGGCGGCCGACCTCGACGCGCAGGCGGTGGAGCTGCGCCGCTCCAATGCCGAGCTGGAGCAGTTCGCCTACGTGGCCTCGCACGACCTGCAGGAGCCGCTGCGCAAGATCGCCACCTTCTGCCAGCTGCTGGAGAAGCGCTACACCGACGCGCTCGACGACCGCGGCCGGCAGTACATCCGCTTCGCCGTCGACGGCGCCACCCGCATGCAGGGCCTGATCAACGACCTGCTGAGCTACTCGCGGGTGGGCCGGCTGTACGACGCGCGCCGGGCGGTGAACCTCAACCTGAAGCTGGACAAGGCGCTGGACAACCTGGCCACCGGCATCGAGGAGTCGGGCGCGACGATCGAACGGCCGGACGACCTGCCGGAGATCACCGGCGACCCGATGCTGCTGACCATGCTCTGGCAGAACCTCATCGGCAACTCCATCAAGTTCCGCCACCCGGACCGCCCGCTGGTCATCCGGATCGACCATGAGCAGGTGGAGGTGAGTGAGTGGCGCTTCTCACTCACCGACAACGGCATCGGCGTCGACCCGGAGTTCGCCGACAAGATCTTCGTCATCTTCCAGCGTCTCCACAGCCGCGAGGCCTACAGCGGCACCGGGATCGGCCTGGCGATGTGCAAGAAGATCGTGGAGAACCACGGCGGACGAATCTGGCTGGACACCGCATACCAGGACGGCGGAATCCGGATCTGCTTTACGCTTCGTTCTGACACGCTCTCCTCGGAGGCCCGATTCGCGGCCGCCACAGCCAGCTCAGAAGGATCCCGTACATGAGCTCCATCGGACAACCCATCGAAGTGCTCCTCGTCGAGGACGACCCCGGCGACGAGCTCATCACCCGGGAGGCCTTCGAGGACAACAAGATCGGCAACAACCTCCACGTGGTCCGTGACGGCCTGGAGGCGCTCGACTTCCTCTACCGGCGGGGCGACCACGAGGGCAAGCCGCGCCCCGACCTGATCCTGCTCGACCTCAACCTGCCCAAGTACGACGGCCGTCAGGTCCTGGAGAAGATCAAGGGCGACCCGGAGCTGCGGGCCATCCCGGTGGTGGTGCTCACCACGTCCTCCGCCGAGGAGGACATCCTGCGCAGCTACAAGCTGTTCGCGAACGCCTACGTGACCAAACCCGTCGACCTGAGCCAGTTCATGGCCGTGATACGGCAGATCGACGAGTTCTTCGTCACGGTGGTGCGACTGCCGGGCCGCAGCCACTAGCCCGGATCAGCCCACCTGCTCCAGGTAGTGCGGGTTGTACATGACGCCCAGGATGTTGCCGAACGGGTCGACCACGGACCCGGTCACGAAGCCCTCACCCCGTTCGATGATCTCCTGGTGTTCCTTGGCGCCCATCGCCAGCAGCCGCTCGTAGGCCGCCCGCACGTCGTCGACGTGCCAGTACGCGACCACCCCGGCCTGTTCCCCACCGTGCGGGCGCCAGGCGCTGTCGATGAGGCCGAGCTCGGCCTCATGGTCGCCGATGCGGAACTCGGTGTAGCCGAGCCGCCCGTCGGGCCCGTTCCGGTGGAAGTACGGCTCGACGCCGAGGAGTTCGGTGTACCACCGCTTGGCCGCCTCCAGGTCGTCGGCCCAGTAGCTGATCGTCGCGAGTCCGCGCAACATGTGATGCCCCTTTCGTTCTGGTAGGACCCACGTTAGGAGCCGTTGAGGAACGTGCGTTTCCTCAACGGGTGGCATCATCGGGGGCATGCTGGAAACCTCGGTGCGGCTGCTGCGGCTGCTGTCACTTTTCCAGGCCCGCCCCGGCTGGACCGGCGCCGAACTGGCCGGGCGGCTCGGCGTGACCACCCGCACCGTGCGCAACGACGTCGAGCGGCTGCGCCTCATGGGCTACGAGATCTCCTCGACCACCGGCACCGCGGGCGGCTACCGGCTGGGGGCGGGGGCCGCGCTGCCGCCCCTGCTGCTCGACGACGAGGAGGCCGTCGCGGTGGCGGTCAGCCTGCACGCCGCCGCCGGCGGCACGGTCACCGGCATCGAGGAGACCTCGCTGCGCGCGCTCGCCAAGCTGCGGCAGCTGCTGCCGTCGCGGCTGCGCCACCGCATCGAGGCGGTACGGGACGCGACCGTCTCGGTCACCGGCCGCGGCCCCACCGTGGACGCGGCGACCCTGACCGCCGTCGCCGACGCCGTCCGCGCCAGGGAGACGCTCCGCTTCGACTACCAGGGCCATGACGGGACCGTCAGCACCCGGGCCGCCGAGCCGCACCGGCTGGTCCACACCGGCCGCCGCTGGTATCTGCTGGCCTGGGACACCGCGCGGGGCGACTGGCGGACGTTCCGCGCGGACCGCCTCACCCTCCGCGTCCCCAACGGCCCCCGCTTCACCCCCCGCGAGCTGCCCGACGAGGACGCGGCGACCCGAGTGGTCCGCGGCGCGGGCTCCACCGCCTGGCGCCACCAGGCCAGGGTCCGCCTGCACGCCCCCGTCGAGGTGGTGGCGGATCGGCTCACCCCGGCCGCCGGGCTGCTCACCGCGGACGGCGACGGCGCCCTGCTGGAGACCGGCGGCGACTCGCTGCACGACCTGGCGGGCTTCCTCGGCAGCCTGGGCGTCGGGTTCGAGGTGCTGGACCCGCCCGACCTCCGCGCCCACCTGCGCGAGCTGGCCGCCCGCTACGCGAGCGCGGCCGGGGTCAGCGGCTGAGCGCCGCGCGGGACTCCTGCAGGAACGCCCGTTCCGCCCCGTTCTCCGTACGGGCGATCGCCTCCTCGTACGCCCGAGCCGCCTCCCGCGTACGGCCGAGCCGCCTGAGCAGGTCGGCGCGTACGGCGTGGAAGAGGTAGTAGCGGTCCAGGTCGAGGGCCTCGACCAGGCCGAGAGCCTCCCGCGGGCCGGACACCTCGGCGACCGCGACCGCGCGGTTGAGCGCCGCCACCGGGCTCGGCGCGACGGCCATCAGCAGGTCGTACAGCGCCACCACCTGCCGCCAGTCGGTCGGCGGCTCGCTGTGCACGGCGTTGATCGCCGCCTGGATCTGGTACGGCCCCGGCCGGTCGCGCCGCAGGCAGCGGCGCACCAGCTCCCGCCCCTCCTCGGCCAGCTCATCGTTCCACAGCCGCGGGTCCTGGTCGGCGAGCCGGACGAGCCGGCCGTCGGGAGTCGTGCGGGCCGGGCGGCGCGACTCCAGCAGCAGCATGAGCGCCAGCAGGCCGAGCACCTCCGGCTCGTCCGGCATCAGCTCCGCCAGCAGCCGCCCCAGCCGGATCGCCTCCGCGCACAGGTCCTCGCGCACCAGCCGCTCGCCGGACCCGGCCGCGTACCCCTCGTTGAAGATCAGGTAGAGGACGGCCAGCACCGGTCGCAGCCGGTCCGGCAGGTCCGCCTCGCGCGGGATCCGGTACGGGATGCGCGCGTCGCGGATCTTGCCCTTGGCGCGCACCAGCCGCTGCGCCATGGTCGTCTCCGGCACCAGGAAGGCACGCGCGATCTCGGCGGTGCCCAGGCCGCCGAGCAGCCGCAGCGTCAGCGCCACCTGGGCGGGCCTGGACAGGGCCGGATGGCAGCAGGTGAAGATCAGGCGCAGCCGGTCGTCGCGCACGGGCCCCTCCTCGGCGGGTTCGTCACGGGCGTGCAGCAGGGCCGCCTGGGCGTGCTTCCCGGCCCGCGCGGACTCGCGGCGCAGCCGGTCGACGGCGCGGTTGCGGGCGGTGGTGATGATCCATCCGGCGGGGGAGGGCGGCGGCCCTTCCTCGGGCCACCGCCGGACCGCGACGGCGAACGCGTCCTGGACCGCCTCCTCGGCGAGGTCGATGTCGCCGAGGATGCGGGTGAGCACGGCCACGGCCCGGCCGTACTGCTCGGCGAAGACGCGTTCGACGTCGGTCATCGGAAGGGGCGGACCTCGATCGGCAGCCCGACGACCTCGGCCAGCCTGCCGCCCCAGCCGAGCGCCGCGTCGAGGTCGGGCGCCTGGATGACGGTGAAGCCGCCCAGGTGCTCCTTGCCCTCGGTGTACGGGCCGTCGGTCATCAGCACGTCGCCGTCCTTCGCCCGCAGTACGGTGGCGGTGCTCGGCGGGTGCAGGGCGGCGGCGAACACCCACGCGCCGGCCGTCCGCATCTCCTCGTTGAGCGCGTCCAGCTTCCGTATGACCGGCTCCAGGACCTCGGGCGGCGGCGGGTCGCCGTCAGGCTGGTAGATGCTGAGCAGATACTGCTTCATCGGCTTTTCCTCTCTCTCACCCGTTATACGAACGGCCCCCGCCGGGATCGACAGAGGGCCGGCCCGTTTTCCGGCAGCGGTCAGCGTGCCGTCAGGCGAAGTGGAGGACGGAGACCGTGAGCGGGCCGCCGGTGATCACGGTCGTGGGCTGTAGTAGCCCTCGACCGGAGCCCGCGCCTCCTCCGGCAGCGCCGGGCCTTCCTGGGGCACCGGCGGGAAGCCGCCGCCCGGCTTCATCGCGTCGAGCTGCTCGCCGGAGAGGGCGAACACGACGCGGCCGAGGCCGGAGCGCTCGATGGCGCCCGCGCACATGCCGCACGGCTGGCAGCTCGTGTACATGGTGGTGCCGGCCGCGGTGGCGGGGTCGAGCTCGCGCGCGGCCCAGCGGGCCAGCTTCAGCTCAGGGTGGGCGGTGATGTCGCGGTCGGCGACGGTGGTGTTGCGCTCCTCGGCCAGCACGGTGCCGTCGGGGCCCACCAGCAGCGACCCGAACGGCGGGTTGCCGGCGTCGCGGGCGGAGGCGGCCAGCTCGATGGCCCTGCGCAGGCGGCGCTCGTCGTCGTGGTTCACCGGAGTTCCCTTCGGGCGGCGACGGCGGCCAGCGCGTGCCAGGCCGTCTCGGGGTGCGCGGTCTCGGCGGGGTCGCCGTTGAACGGGTCGAGCACGACCGTGGCGGCGCCGAGGTCGCGCAGCTCGGCGAGGTCGCCGATGATCTGGTCGAGGGTGCCCTCGCCGGCCAGCCGGTCGGGGCCGGTGACGGGGGTGTCGGTCATCCGGAGGGCGATGCGCGGCACCAGCTCCGGCACCTCCGCCCGGCCGAGCGTCTCGCGCAGCCAGGGGAGCCGGAAGCGCAGCGGGTGCCAGGCGTCGCCGAGCCGGGCGGCCCGGCGCAGGGCGGCGTCGCTGTTGCCGCCGACCCAGATCGGGATGCGGCCGGGCCCGTAGTCGCGCTCGTCGGCCCAGGCGGCGCGCATCGCCTCGACGTACTCGTCGGTGAGCGCGCCGCGCCGCCCGAACGGCACGCCGAGCGCGTCGAACTCCTGCCGCGCCCAGCCGACGCCCACGCCGAGCACCAGCCGCCCGCCGCTGAGCTGCTGCAGGTTGGCGGCCATGCGGGCGGTCAGCAGGGGATGCCGGTACGGCACCACCAGCACGGTGGTGCCGAGCCGGATCCGCCGCGTGACGCCCGCCAGCCAGGCCAGCGTGGTGAACGGCTCGTAGAACGGCGCGGGGTACTGTCCGGCCACGTCGGGGGTGATCACGAGGTGGTCGGAGAGCATGAGCAGGTCGTAGCCGAGCCCTTCGACGGTCAACGCCCAGCGTTCGAGCGTGCCGGGATCGGTGCCGGGTCCGAAGTTGGGAACGTTCACCCCGAGGCGCATCGGATCAGCTTAGGGCCTGATCGCCGGAGCCTCCAGCGGCCCCGGCGGATCGAGGCGGCGGCCCGCCCGCGCCCGGATGTGCGCGGTGGCGTCCTCCAGCGCCTCCCCGGCGAGGGTGGTGTTGTCCTCGTACGTCACTCCCGGCGGGACGGCGTCGCTGCCGACCGGGTCGGCGTCCCAGAAGTTGCCCCGGTACGTGACGTTCTCCAAGAGCGGGAAGACCTGCAGGACCGCGGTGTTGTCGGCGCGCGCCACGACGTTCCCCTCGACCGTCACCCAGGCGGCGCCGTAGTCGGTGTAGAGGGCGAAGTGGTACGGGGTGCGGGTGTCGGTGATGACGTTGCCGCTGATCAGCGCGGCGTCGGCCGCACTCGCGCCCTGGGGGCCGGAGACGTAGACGCCGCCGCCGTCGGCGAGCACCCGCATCGCGCCGGTGACCAGGTTGCGCAGGATCCGGGTGCCGTTCGCGGGCCCGGCGGCGATGCCGCAGTGGGCGGCGTCGGTGATCTCGTTGTGCGCGATGGTGCACGCGGTGGTGCCGGACACGGCGATGCCGGGGGAGCCGGGGTAGTCGAGGCCGGGGCGTTCGATCAGGTTGTCCTCGATCACGACGCCCGTGCCGCCGTCGGCGGAGACGGCCGAGGCGGAGAGGTCGTCGAAGACGCAGGCCCGGACCGCCAGGCCGGAGCCACCGGACAGGCCGAGCGCGGTGGCGCCCATCCGGGTGAACCGGCACCGCTCGAACGTCACGCCCGCGCAGCCGTCGAGGGTGACGGCGGCGGGGATGCTCTTCGACTCTCCCGGTACGGTGACCCACGCCTGGTCCTCGACCACGACGACCTTCTCGACGGGGCCGCCGTCGTAGTAGCCGGTGCTGTGGTAGTGCAGGAAGCCCTCCGGTAAGCCGGGCCTGGACCAGGTCGTGTCGGCGAACGTCAGGCCGCGCACGGTGACGTTCCTGGCTCCGGTGGCGCGCAGCACGGTCCCGGCTTCCGCGGCGACGGCCGTTCCGGGCCGCTCGCCGCGGTACAGGAGCCTGCGGCGGGAGCGGTCGAGGACGAACGTGCCCGGCTCGGTGAGGAAGGACGGGTCGTTCTCGATCCTGGTGGGCAGGCCGGGGCCTGACTGGGTCTGGCCGTCCCAGGCCGAGTTGTACAGGTCGAGCGCCCAGCCGAAGGCGGGCTGCGCCATGACGACCTCGGTGCCTCCGGCGGTGACGGCGGCGACCGGGCATCTGGCCTCGGTCCAGGGATAGACGCCCCGGTAGACGAACTCGACGCCGGCCGGGTTCTCCCAGGCGAGCGGCTCGGACGTGACGTAACCCGTGACGGTCTGGGTGGCGTCGCCGGGGAAGCCTTCGATGGCCGCGCGCTCGGCCCTGCGGCCGTCGACGTGCAGCCTGCGGGTGTCGAGGTCGCCCGCGTCGGCGGCCCACACGCCGTCCTCCCAGGCCCAGCCGGTGATCGTCCGGCCGCCGCTGATGACGGCCTCCTCCTGGTCGTGGGGCTGGAGGGTGAGGTCGCGGTCCTGGTCGGTGAGCTCGAACGGCGGGTACGAGCCCGCCCTGAGGTGGATGACGGCCTCGCCGCCCTTCCTGGCGGCCTCAAGTGCGCGGGGGATGGTGGCGAAGGGGCGGTCGAGAGTGCCGGGGGCGTCGTCGTCGCCAGCGGGGGACACGAAGATGTCGTTTATGGCGTACACAGGTATATACCATAAACCATGGCGTACGTAGATCCGGTGGAATTGCTGTGGCGGGACGCGGGCGGCGATCCGCGGCAGGGGCTGAGCGTGGACGCGATCGTGCGGGCGGGCATCGAGGTGGCCGACGCCGAAGGGCTGTCGGGGCTGTCGATGCGCAAGGTGGCCGAGCGGCTCGGCTTCACCACGATGTCCCTCTACCGCCACGTCCCCAGCCGCGACCACCTCGTCGACCTCATGCGCGACACCGCCATCGGCGAACCCCCCGACACCTCCGCGCCGTCCCCCGACAGCGCAGCGCCGTCTCCCGGCGCTGCGACCCCGTTCCCCGGCGCCGTAGCCCCACCCCCCGGCACCTCCGCGCCGTCTCCTCGGTCGCGCACCGGTGGAACGGGCGCCGCCGAGGGGGCGGACGCTGTTCCGGCGAGGGCAGCCGAGAGGGCGGACGTCGGAGCGGCCGGTGGCTGGCGGGAGGAGTTGGAGGCGTGTCTGCGGCAGGGCTGGGAGGTGCGCAGGCGGCACCCGTGGCTGGCGGAGGTCCGGGGCACCCGGCGCCTTCCCGGCCCGAACGCCGTCGCGTTCTACGACCGCCTGCTCGGCATACTCTCCGGCGCCGGCCTCACCCCCGCCCGGACGGTCGCGGCCGCCGACCTGCTGGGGAGGTTCGTGGACGCCGAGGCGTTGCGTCTGGTCGAGGTCGCCGCGGCCGAGCGGGCCAGCGGCGTGGGCGAGGAGGAGTGGTGGGGCGCGCGGGACTCGCTCTACGAGCGCCTGAGCGCCTACCCGGTCGTCACCGCCCTGTGGGAGGCGGGCGCCTGGGACGAGCCGGCCGACCCCTTCGAGTTCGGCCTGGCTCGGCTGCTGGACGCCATCGAACTCCTCGCTGGTGACGAAACGCGTGACGAAACTTGCGGCGTGTGCGGCACTCCTCTGCCGGGCGCCATGACCGGCCGGCCGCGCGCGTACTGCTCCCGGGCCTGCCGCCAGCGCGCCTACCGGGAACGGCGGGCCCGGCGATGACGGCACGCCCCGAGCCCGCGCGGGCGTGCGAAAATCAACCCCCGTGCTGAGACTGACGTTCACCGAAGCCGATCTGCGCAGGATCACCTTCGCCCCCGAGCCGAACGCCGTGTTCGAGACGGCGCTCAGCGTGCGACTGCTGTCCAGTGCCCGCGGCGGAGGCCGGTGGCGGCCCGGCGCGCGACGCCCGCCCCGCGGCGACTTACCGGCCCGGTCGGGCGTCATCAAGGAGCTGGTCAGCGCCGACGGCTTCGTGCCGGACTTCCTGCTGCAGCCGGACTGCCATGATTTCGCCGCCGCAGTGGAGCGGATCGGCCAGATCCCCGCCGACCGGATCGCAGCCGAAGTAGGGCTGCTTTCCGCCCGCGACCCGAGCCGGGGATTACGGGAGCTGGCCGCCGGGTCGGACGCCGGGCGGCGGACGCTGACGACCGACCTGCGCGCCTATTTCGCCTCGTCGCTGGCGCCCATGTGGCCGGCGGTGCGGGCGGCCGCCGCCGCCGACCGCTCGGTGCGCCTCGAAACCCTGCTCCGCGGGGGCCTGGACGCCATGCTGGCCACGCTCAGCGTCACCTGGCGCTGGGACCCGCCCGTCCTGCACATCCCTTCGGCTCACAC
The DNA here is from genome assembly GCF_019396385.1 of Nonomuraea harbinensis. Taxonomy (GTDB): domain Bacteria; phylum Actinomycetota; class Actinomycetes; order Streptosporangiales; family Streptosporangiaceae; genus Nonomuraea; species Nonomuraea ferruginea. The sequence goes on from NZ_JAHKRN010000023.1 coordinate 46,817, forward strand.
GTACGACGTCCGGCTGTGCGGGCGCGGGCTGCTGCTGATCCCCTCGTACTTCGCGCCGTCACCCGTACTGACGTACCGGCCCGACGACTCCACGGTGCTGGTGTACCCGATATGCCGCGGCGAGGAGTCGTCGGGTTCCGCGGACGCCCTCGGCCCGCTGCTGGGCCGCACCCGGGCGGCGGTCCTGGCCGCCCTGCGCGTCCCGGCCACCACGACGGCGCTGGCGGAGCGCGTCGGGATCTCCCTGCCCTCCGCCAGCCAGCACGCCACCGTGCTGCGCAACGCCGGCCTGATCCGCACGTCCAGGATCGGGGGAGCCGTCCTGCACACGCTGACCCCGTCGGGCGAGTCACTCCTGCGGGGGGACCCGGCGGCCCGGTAAGGGTCAGTACGGGTGATGGTCCGTCCGCCACGGGTCCCGCAGCGGCGTCGAAGTCCTGTCGGCCCCGGGCTTCGTGTAGAGATCCAGGAAGACCATTCCCCCGCTGCCGGGTTCGAGGGCCAGGGACGTGGATCGCCACACCCCGTCGCACTCCTTGGTCGACGTTTCCTCGATCTTCCAGCTGTTGATCGACGTGTGCAGCCCGAAACGGGCGCAGTAGCCGTCACCGGGGCCGGAGTCGCGGAGCCGGCCGCTGACCGTGACCCAGACCCGCCGGTCGGCGCGGTCCCTGCGCCAGGTCACGCGGATGTTCTGGAGATCGAAAGGGGCGTCCGCTCTCAGGCGAAGGCCGCCGACTCCAGCATCGCGACGAGCGCTTCGGCCGCGGCCCCGGCGTCATAGGCGGGGTCCTGCAGGCGCTCGCCGACGATCGCGTCGATCGCCCCGCCGGTGATGATCGCGAGCGTGCGCAGGTCGGGCCCGGGGCCGAGACCGCGGGCTTCGCGGGCATGACCCAGGAGGGTGGCGAGCGGCTTCCAGCGGGCCGAGGAGTCGGGGCGGTGGTCGTGGATCATCGCCTCGATGATCATCCGGGCGTGGTCCGGCCGCTCGGCCAGGTGCCCGACCATCCGCCGCACGTACGCGGCCGGCGCCCCGTCGGCCGGCGCGGCATCGACCGCCGCCCCGATGTCGGCCACGAGCGCGTCGAGCACGTGCGCGTGGGCCGCCGCCACGACCGCGTCCTTGGAGGCGAAGTGGTAGAGCACCGCGCCCTTGGTGATCCCCGCCGCCTCCGCGATCCGGGCCAGCGAGGCGGCGGCATGACCGTGCTCGGCCACCACGCCGATGGTGACCTCCACGAGCTGGTCGCGCCGCGCCTGCTCGATGAAGCTGAGCGGCCGGTCCTCGGTTCGCCTTCCTGCCATGGCCACCACCGTACCCGCCCCTCGCGTATGCTCTGACCGTGTGGTCAAAAAATTGACCCTTGTTCAGCAGGGAGGGAAGGATGACCGAGCAGACCGTCGGAACGGCACCGCCGAAGCGCCGTCGCCGGAGATTGAAGATCGCGGGTGTCGTGGTCGCCGTGGCGGCCGTCGCCCTGGCCTTCGCCTTTCGCCAGCCGTCACCGGTGGGACACTGGAACAGCGCCGAGGGCCACGCCCGCTTCACGGCCGCCTACGACAGGGCGATGGCCGACATGCCGCGGGCCGCCGAGACGATCGACGTGCGCACCGGCTTCGGGTTCGTGCGGGTCCACCGCTACCAGGGCGCCTCCGGCCGGGCCGGGCCGCTGGTGCTGCTGCCCGGCAGGGCGTCCGCGTCGCCGGTGTGGGCCGACAACCTGCCGCACCTGCTCAAGATCGGTGACGTCTACGCCATCGACCTGCTGGGCGAGCCGGGCAAGAGCGTGCAGGAGGCGCCGATCACCTCCGACGCCGACCAGGCGGCCTGGCTCGACCAGGTGCTCGCGCAGCTTCCGGAGGAGTCCTTCCACCTGGTCGGGCTGTCCATCGGCGGCTGGACGGCCGTCAACCTCGCCGTCCACCGGCCGCGGCACGTCGCCACGCTGACCCTGCTCGACCCCGTGTACACCTTCTCGGGCATCCCGGCCGGCACCGCGATCCGCGCCATCCCCGCGTCCGTGCCGTGGCTGCCGAAGTCCTGGCGCGACTCGTTCAACTCCTACACCGCCGGCGGCGCTCCCGTGGAGGACGTGCCGGTGGCGGACATGATCGAGTCCGGGATGGAGAACTACACGCTCCGCCTGCCGCAGCCCTCGCTCATCGCCGAAGGGGCGCTGGGCGGCCTGACGATGCCGGTGCTGGCGATCCTGGCCGGCGAGTCCGTGATGCACGACCCCGGCGTCTCCCGCGAGGTCGCCGGGCGCGTGCTGCGGAACGGCACGGTGAAGGTCTACCCGGACGCCTCGCACGCGATCAACGGCGAGCACCCCGAGGAGGTCGCCGCGGACATCGCCGCGTTCCTCGACGCCCACTGAACCAGATGTATGCAAAACCTTGCTATTACTCCTCGCTACTCCCCATAATCGGGGAATTCGGCGTGAGGATGTATGCATGTCCGTCATCGATGATCTTCGGTCCCTGATACTCGGCGGCCGTTACGTGCCCGGCGACCGGCTGGGCGAGGTCGAGCTCGCCCAGCTGCTCCAGGTGAGCCGCACCCCCGTCCGTGAGGCGCTGCGCCAGCTGCAGTCGGAGGGCCTGGTCGAGGTCACGGCCAACAAGGGCGCCAGGGTCATCGAGTATCCGGCGGCGGACCTGGAGACCATCTTCGAGCTGCGGGCCAGGATCGAGGGCCTGGCCGCGCGGCAGGCCGCCGCGACCGCCACCGACGAGGACGTCGAGCGGCTGCACGAGGTCGCCGTGTCGCTCGGCGAGCACGCCGGCAGGCGGGAGCTCGACGCGGTCTACCGGCTCAACGCCGAGTTCCACCAGGAGCTGGTGCGCCTGGGCGGCAGCACCGTGCTCGCCCAGTCGATCAGCGCCCTGGTCCACTCGCCCGTCCTGCTGCGCACGTACAGCGCCTTCGACGAGGAGGCGATGCGGCGCAGCGTCAACCACCACATCGAGATCGCGGCGGCCGTACGGGCCGGGGACCCCGAATGGGCGGAGGCCGTCATGCGGGCCCATCTGTTCTCGGCCCGCGCGTCCCTGCTCGGCCCGAGGAAGCCCAGGAAGCCGAGGAAGCAGGCATGACACATCTCCCGTTGGACGACGTCCGGGTCATCGAGCTCGGCCAGCTGCTGGCCGGGCCGTTCTGCGGGCAGCTGCTCGGCGACTTCGGCGCGGAAGTGATCAAGGTCGAGGACCCGGGCCGCGGCGACCCGATGCGGCAGTGGGGCAGGGAGAAGCCGCACGGCAAGTCGCTGTGGTGGCCGGTCGTGGCGCGCAACAAGAAGTCGGTCACCTGCGACCTGCGCACCCCGCGGGGCCAGGACCTGGTCAGGAAGCTGGTCGCCGAGGCGGACGTGCTGCTGGAGAACTTCCGCCCCGGCACGCTGGAGCGCTGGGGCATGTCGCCGGAGGAGCTGCACGCGGTCAACCCCCGGCTGGTGATCACGCGGGTGACCGGGTTCGGGCAGACCGGCCCGTACGCGCCGCGCGCCGGCTACGGGTCGATCGGCGAGGCCATGGGCGGCATCCGCTACGTCACCGGCGACCCCAGCCTGCCGCCGTCGCGGGCCGGGATCTCGATCGGCGACTCCCTGGCCGCCACCCACGCGTGCGTCGGCACGCTGGTGGCGCTGCACGAGCGCGGGCGCAGCGGCCGCGGCCAGGTGGTCGACTCGGCGATCTACGAGGCGGTGCTGGCGATGATGGAGTCGCTGCTGCCGGAGTGGCAGCAGGCCGGCTACCAGCGCGAGCGCACCGGCCCCGTGCTGCCGAACGTCTCGCCCAGCAACGTCTACCCCACCCGGGACGGCGACGCGATCCTCATCGCCGCCAACCAGGACAGCGTCTTCACCCGGCTGGCCCAGGTCATGGGCGCCAAGGAGCTGGCGGACGACGAGCGGTACGCCACCCACGGCGCGCGGGGCGAGCACATGGCCGAGCTGGACGAGCTCATCTCCGCCTGGACCGTCACGTATCCGGCCGACGAGCTGCTCCGCCTGCTGCACGACGGCGGCGTGCCGGCCGGGCGGATCTACACGGCCCAGGACATGTTCGCCGACCCGCACTTCGAGGCCCGCGAGGCCATCGTGCGGGTGCCGCATCCGGACTTCGGCGAGGTGGCCATGCAGAACGTGGTGCCGAAGCTGTCGGGCACCCCCGGCCGGGTGCGCAGCGCGGGCCCCGCGCTCGGCCAGCACAACGACGAGGTCTACGGAGGACTGCTCGGTCTCTCCCCCCAGGAGATCGCCGGCCTTTCCACGGCCGGAATCATCTAGAAGCGAGGAACCCCCCATGCGCTACCGGCTCGGGGTGGACGTCGGAGGGACGTTCACCGACATCCTTCTCATCGATCAGGAGTCAGGCCAGACCTACCGCGCCAAGACTCCGTCCACTCCCCATGACCAGTCGATCGGTGTCCTGGCCGGCATCCGGAAGGCGTGCGCGGTGGCGGACGTCTCCCCGGACGAGATCGGGGAGATCCTGCACGGCACCACCGTCGCCACCAACGCCATCCTGGAGGGCAAGGGCGCCAGGGTGGGCCTGGTCACCACGGCGGGCTTCCGCCAGGTGCTGCAGATCGCCCGCTCGTTCGTGCCCGGCGGCCTGGCCGGCTGGATCATCTGGCCCAAGCCGGAGCCGCTGGCCGCGCTGGAGGACACCGTCGAGGCCGTCGAACGGGTCGCCGCCGACGGCTCGGTGGTGACGCCGCTGGACGAGGACGACCTGCGGGCCAAGCTGCGCTCCCTGCGCGGCGTGGAGGCGCTGGCCGTCTCGCTGATCAACTCCTTCGCCTTCGACGGCCACGAGCGCCGCATCGCCGAGCTGGCGGCCGAGGAGCTGCCGGGCGTGCCCGTCTCGATCTCCTCCGAGGTGCTACCCGAACTGCGGGAGTACGAGCGGACCGTCACCACGGTCGCCAACGCCTACGTCCAGCCGAGGGTGGCCAGGTACCTCGACAACCTGGGCCTGGACCTGTACGCGCTGCGCAGCGACGGCGGCCTGGCCTCCCAGGCGAGCGCCAAGGCGGCGCCGGTCAACATGCTGCTGTCCGGCCCGGCGGGCGGGGTCGCGGGCGCGACCTGGGTCGCCGAGCAGGCCGGATTCACCGACTTCCTCACCTTCGACATGGGCGGCACCTCCACCGACGTGGCGCTCGTCCAGGACGCCCGGCCGCGGGTCGGCCGCGAGACCAAGGTCGGCGACCTCACCGTCCGCTCGGCCTCGGTCGACGTGCGGACGGTCGGCGCGGGCGGCGGCTCGGTCGCGCACGTCCCCGAGCTGACCCGGGCGCTGCGCGTCGGCCCGCAGTCGGCGGGCGCGGAGCCAGGACCGGCCGCCTACGGCAAGGGCGGCACCGATCCCACCGTCACCGACGCCAACGTGGTGCTCGGCTACCTGCCGTCGCGGCTGGCCGGCGGCGAGATCGTGCTGGACCGGGAACGGTCCCGTGCGGCCGTGGCCCAGGTCGCGGACGCGATGGGGCTGTCGGTCGAGGCCGCCGCGCAGGGCATCGTCGACATCGTCAACGAGAACATGTTCGGCGCGCTCCGTCTCGTCTCCGTCCAGCAGGGCTTCGACCCGCGCGACTTCGCGCTGGTCGCCTTCGGCGGGGCCGGGCCGCTGCACGCCAACGCGCTGGGCCGGCTGACCGGCTCGTGGCCGGTGATCATCCCGCCGTCGCCCGGCGTGCTCTGCGCGTACGGGGACGCCACCACGTGCCTGCGCGACGAGGCGTCCAGGACCAGCATCAAGCGCTTCTCCCAGCTCACTGACGACGAGCTGCGGCAGATGCTGACCGAGCTGGCCGAGCGGGCCGCCGCCACGCTGGAGGCCGAGGGGGTGGGCCGCGCCGACCAGACCGTCACGTACCAGGTCGACGTGCGCTACCACGGCCAGGGCTTCGAGATCCCCATCGACCTCGGCCTGGACACCGGGCTGGAGGCGCTGGGCAAGGCGTTCGACGCCGAGCACGAGCGGCTGTTCTCGTTCCTGCTGAGCAACGAGCACGAGGTCGTCAGCGCCCGCGCCTCGGTGAGCGGGCCGCGCCCCGACGTCCGGCCGGTCCGCCTCGACCAGGGCGGCCCCGCCGCCGAGCCGGTCGACAAGCACGAGGTCTGGATCGACGGCGGCTGGGCCGAGGCCTCGATCTACGACCGCGGCACCCTGCTCGCGGGCGACCGGATCGAAGGTCCCGCGATCGTCACCGAGATGGACTCCACCACGCTCGTCCTGCCCGGCCACGTGGCCGACGTGCACGAGAGCGGCAGCCTGCTCATCCGGCCACTGGAGGCATGATGGCCCAGATCATCCAGACCGCGACGGGACCCCTGGCCGAGACCGAGGTCGACCCCGTCACGCTCGACATCATCGAGAACGCGCTGCGCAACGCCCGCTACGAGATGGACGAGGTGCTCTTCCGCACCGCCCTGTCGCCAGGCATCCGCGAGCAGCACGACGAGTTCCCGCTCATCGCCGACGCCGAGGGGCGGATGGTCGCCGGGCAGTTCGGCCTGTCGATCCCGGCCCTGCTCGACCGGTTCGACGGGACGGTGGAGGAGGGCGACGTGCTGCTCACCTCCGACCCGTACTCCTGCGACGGCGCAATCAGCCACGCCAACGACTGGCTGGTGGTCATGCCGGTGTACGTGGACGGGCGGGTGGTCGGCTGGGCCTCGATGTTCGGCCACATGTCGGACGTCGGCGGCAAGACCGCCTGCTCGATGCCCACCGACGCGCGCACCATCTTCGAGGAGGGCGTGGTCATCCCGCCCTTCAAGCTCTACTCCAAGGGCGTGCTGAACGAGGACGCGCTGCGCATCATCCTCAACCAGGTGCGCAGGCCCGACTGGAACCGGGCCGACCTCAACGGCATCGTGGCCGCCTGCCGCACCGCCGGGCGCCGGATCCAGGAGCTGTGCGCCCGTTTCGGCGCGGACACCTACACCTCGGCCCTGCGGGCCCTGCTCCAGCGCAACCATGACGCGATGCGCGTCCTGCTCACCACGCTGTTCGAGGACGGCGAGACGCTCACCTTCAAGGACTACATCTGCGACGACGGCGTCGGCAACGGCCCGTACGAGCTGTCGCTGTCGCTGACGCGGACCGGCGACAAGGTGCTGCTCGACTTCACCGGCAGCTCCGAGCAGGCCGAGGGGCCGATCAACTACTACCTGAACGAGAACCTGGCCCGGATGTTCTTCGGGATCTACCTCATCACGGTGGCCGACCCGCAGATCCTCTGGAACGACGGCTTCTACCCGCTGGTCGACGTGCGGATCCCGGAGAAGAGCTTCTGGAAGCCGGAGTATCCGGCCGCGCTCAACGCCCGCAACCACGGCATCGGCCGCATCTTCGACCTGTTCGGCGGGCTGCTCGGGCAGAAGACGCCCGACCTGCTGAACGCGGCCGGCTTCTCCTCCTCACCCCACTTCATGTACGCGGGCGAGGGGTTCCAGCTGTACTCCATCGGCTTCGGCGGCATCCCCGGCAGGCCGATCGGCGACGGCCCCGACGGGCACTCGCTGTGGCCGTCGTTCACCAACATCCCGTGCGAGTTCCTGGAGTCGTACTACCCGCTGCGCATCGAACGCTGGGAGACCGTCGCCGACACCGGGGGAGCGGGCCTGCACCGGGGCGGCAACGGCGTGGACGTGGCGTACCGGTTCCTGAAGCCGGGCACGATCGCCATCCACGACGACCGCTGGCTGACCTACCCGTGGGGGGTCAACGGCGGCGAGCCGGGCGCGCGCGGCCGCAAGTGGATCGAGCGGGCGGACGGCGGCAAGGAGATCCTGCCGAGCAAGGTGCACGACGTGCCGGTCCGGCCGGGCGACGTGCTGCACTTCGTCACCTGGGGCGGCGGCGGCTGGGGCGACCCGCTGGCCCGCGACCCCGCCCTGGTCGGGCTGGAGGTGCGGCGCGGCCTGCTGACGGCCGGCGGCGCCCGCCGGTACGGGGTGGTCTGCGCGGCCGACGGCACGGTGGACGAGGCGGCCACCCGCGACCTGCGGGCGGAGCTGGAGGGCACCAGGCCGGAGCTCAAGGTGTTCGACATGGGCCCGCCGATGGCGGAGATCCTGGCCAGGTGCGAGGAGGAGACCGGCCTGCCCGCCCCCCGGCCCCCGGCCAGGGCGTGAACCCGTTCGACGGGACGCTCCCGTTCGGGGAGCGTCCCGCGCTCATCCTCATCGACCTGATGCGGGCCTACTTCGAGCCCGGGGCGGATCTCTACATGGGGTCGCGCGACTGCCTCGACAGCGCCGCCCGGGTGCTGTCGGCGGCCCGCGCGGCCGGCGTGCCGGTGGTCCACACCCGGGTCGCGTTCGGCGCGGGCGGTCTCGACGGCGGGCTGTTCTACCGGAAGGTGCCGCCGCTGCGGCACCTGGCCGGCCCGCTGGGCGAGCTGATGCCGGAGGTGGAGCCCGCCGACGGCGAGGTGGTGATCGTCAAGCAGTACGCGAGCGCGTTCTTCGGCACCACCCTCGCCTCCACGCTGACCGCGCTGCGGGTGGACACGCTGCTCATCGCCGGGGTGTCCACCAGCGGGTGCGTACGGGCCAGCGCCGTGGACGCGGTGCAGCACGGCTTCGTCCCGGTCGTGGTCCGCCAGGCGGTCGGCGACCGCGACCCGGGGCCGCACGAGGCGAACCTGTTCGACATCGGCGCCAAGTACGGCGAGATCTGGGACGAGGAGGCGGTGCTCCGGCGCCTTGGAGCCTAGAAGCCGGGTGCCGGTCGGCACCCGGCTTCGCATGCCGCCTCGTGTTAAAGATTATTGACATCATGTCTGCGCTGCTTTACCTTTGACCATGTAAAAGTTTCTTTACATGGGAGCAGGGCATGTCCTCCGAAGAGAAACGCTCGTGGATCTACCTCGTGGTGGGCGTCGGCGTCTACGCGGTCTACTTCGTCGTCGTCCTGTCGCAGGTGCCGGGAGCGGACGTCGCGCGGATCGCCTACGTGCGGCCGATGCTCATCGCGATCGGCGCCGGGATCGGCCTGGGCATCGTCGCCAACATCGCGGCGGCCGTCGCCTCGCCGAAGGAGGCCGGCCGGACCGACGAGCGCGACCGGCAGATCAACCGGCTGGGCGATTACGTCGGCTTCTACGTCATGAGTATCGCGGCGCTCGTGCCCATGGCCCTGGCCATGGCGGAGGCCGCCCACTTCTGGATCGCCAACGCGCTGTACCTGGCGTTCGTCCTGGCCACCGTCGTCTCCTCGGCCGTGAAGATCGTCCTGTACCGCCGGGGCTTCTGACCATGGTCAAGCCCACGAAGGTCACGAACTCGATCCGAGCCCTGCGGTTCGCGCACGGCGAGATGACGCAGGCACAGCTGGCCGACCGCATCGGGGTCACCAGGCAGACCGTCATCGCCATCGAGCAGGGCCGCTACTCGCCGTCGCTGGAGGTGGCGTTCCAGATCGCCCGGGTGTTCGGGGTGCCGCTCGACGACGTCTTCCAGTACCCGGACTCCCAGGAGTAACCACACCCCATGACCACCCCGGCCAGGATCGAGACGACCATGACGAAGAAGACGATGACCGCGATCGCCCGCGACGCCTACTGCGCACCGGCGCAGCTCCAGCTGCGTGACATGGACGTCCCGGCCGTCGGCGCCGACGACGTGCTGGTCCGCGTCGAGGCCGCCGGCGTCGACCAGGGCGTGTGGCACGTCGTCACCGGCCTGCCCTACGTGGTGCGCGCCGCCGGTTTCGGGCTGCGCCGGCCCAGGAACCCCGTCCCCGGCATGGACGTGGCCGGCCGCGTCGCGGCCGTCGGCGCCGACGTCACCCGGTTCCGTCCCGGCGACGAGGTCTACGGCACCTGCGACGGCGCCTACGCCGAGTACGCCCGCGCCCACCAGGACAAGCTCGCCCCCAAACCGGCCTCCCTCAGCTTCGCCCAGGCCGCCACCGTGCCCATCTCCGCCTGCGCCGCCCTCCACGGGCTGCGCGACGCCGGCCGGCTCGCCGCCGGGCAGCGGGTCCTCATCACCGGCGCGGGCGGCGGCGTGGGCAGCTACGCCGTACAGATCGCCAAGGCCGACGGCGCCCACGTCACCGGCGTGTGCCGCACCGCGAAGACCGACCTGGTCCGTTCCCTCGGCGCCGACCACGTCATCGACCACACCCGCGAGGACTTCACCACTGGCGCCGACCGGTACGACCTCATCCTCGACACGGCCGGCAACCGCCGCCTGGGCCGGCTGCGCCGCGTCCTCGCCCCCCGGGGCGCGCTCGTCATCGTGGGCGGGCCCGGAGGCGGGCGCGTGCTCCAGGGCGCCGACCGCCAGATCCGGGCGATGCTGCTGTCGCTCTTCGTCGGCCAGCGCCTGACCGGCCTCATGTCCACCGAGTCCGCCGCCGACCTGGAAACCCTGACCGGCCTCATCGACTCCGGCGCCCTCACCCCGGCCCTCGACCGCACCTACCCCCTCGCCCGGACGCCCGACGCCTTGGCCTACCTCACCACCGGCCAGGTCGCCGGCAAGATCGCCATCACCATCTGAGCCGCCCCTAGAGGTCGGCGTCGTGGACGAGGATCGCGGCCTGCACCCGGTTGGCCAGGCCCAGCTTGGCCAGCACCCGGCTGACATGCGCCTTCACCGTCGCCTCGGTCAGCCGGAGCTGCCGGCCGATCTCGGCGTTCGACAGGCCGCGCGCGACAGCCCTGATCACGTCCTCCTCCCGGGCGGTCAGCGCGGCCAGCCGCTCACGCGCGGACACGGCCCGCGAGGGAGCCTTGCCGGCGAACGAGCTGATCAACCGCTTGGTGACGGCGGGAGAGAGGATGGCCTGGCCCGCCGCGACCGTGCGGACCGCGGCGGCCAGGTCCCGCGGCGGGGTGTCCTTGAGCAGGAAGCCGACGGCGCCCAGCCGGAGCGCCTCGTGCACGTACTCGTCGAGGTCGAACGTGGTGAGCATGATCAGCTTCGGCGGGCCGGGCAGGGCCAGGATGCCGGCGGCGGCGGTCAGGCCGTCGGTGCCCGGCATGCGCACGTCCATCAGCACGACCTGCGGCCTGAGCCGGGCGGCGGCGGTCACCGCGGCCGCGCCGTCGCCCGCCTCGCCGACCACCGCGATCTCGCCGGACGCCTCCAGGATCATCCGCAACCCCGACCTGACCAGCGCCTCGTCGTCGACCACCAGTACGCGGATCATGCGGTGGGAATCCCGGCCAGCACCCGGAACCCGCCCTCGTCCTGCGGCCCGGCCTCCAGCCTGCCGCCGAGGAGCTCCACGCGTTCGCGCAGCCCGACCAGACCCCAGCCGGAGCCGGGCAGACCGCCGTCCGCCGCCGTGGCGGGCCGGTTGCGGACGAGGACCTCCAGCTCGGCGCTCCGGAACCGCAGGTGCACGTCGGTCTCGGCGTCGCCCGCGTGCTTGTGCACATTCGTCAGAGCCTCCTGGACGACCCGGTACGCGGTGCGCTCCGCGGTGGGCGGGAGCGGGCGGGCCTCGCCCTCGTCGTGGCGGTTGACCACGATGCCCAGGGCCCGGGACTGGTCGAGCAGCCGGTCCAGGTCGGCCAGCGTGGGCTGCGGGCCGTTCATCGGGTCCGGCGAGCGCAGCACGCCGAGCACCTCCCTGAGGTTCGTCAGGGCCTCCCTGCCGACCTGGCCGATCAGCGCGGCGGCCTCCGCCGTACGGGCGTCGGAGGCGTTGACCTCCAGCGCCCCGGCGTGCAGGACCATCAGTGACACCCGGTGGGCGACCACGTCGTGCATCTCCCGCGCGATGCGCGACCGCTCCTGCTCCCGCGCCTGCCCGGCGCGGAGCACCTGCTCGCGCAGCAGCTGCGCGGCCTGCTCGCGCGCGGCGTCGAGCACCTGCCGCCTGGCGCCCACCCACAGCCCCGCGACGAGCGGAAGCCCGAGCATCGCGCCGCCCATGAGCAGCGCGTTGAGCGGGGTGCCGGCGACCAGGGCGCGATAACCCTCGCTCCAGTACGAGACGAGCCCGGCGAGCGCGTGCACCGCCACCGCGCCGGCGACGTAGAGCCACAGATCGCGGCGGCGCAACCGGGTGCCGGCGTAGTACGAGGCCACGACGGCGGCCGGCCACATCACCAGCCAGAGGTGGGCCACGGCCGCCACCGCGACGAGCGGCCACAGCGCCCGCCCGGCGAAGGCCGCGGCCACACCGCAGCACGCCGCCACGGCCACGAGCACCGGCGCGGGCAGCGCCGAACGCACCCCCATGGACCCGGTGACCGCGGCCATGGACAGCAGGAACACCGTCAGCCCCAGAGCCCAGGGGGTGACCCGTCCGGCGATCCTCGATGCCCGGTCAAGCATGGCCAGAGACTACAAGGCGCAACGATTCAGACATCCCCTACGAAAGTCGCAGACACCGCGCAGCTTTCGTCGGGGACGGTACGGCGGGACCACCCGGCACGGTGGACGCATGAGGAAAACCGTTGCCACGCTCGCGCTCTCCGCGTCACTCGCCACCCCGGCCATGGCCGCCCTGCCGGCAGAAGCCGTCCCCGTGGCGAACAAGCCCGTGACCGCCCTGCCGGCGCCGACCGGTGACCACCCGGTCGGCAGGACGGACCTGCACCTGATCGACTCCAGCCGCCCCGACCCCTGGGTCCCCAGCCGGAAGGCGCGCGAGCTGATGGTCTCGATCTGGTACCCGGCGCGCAAGGCCACCGGGAAGCCCTCCCGGTACCTCACGCCACGGGAATCAGAACTGGTCATCAGAAGCGTGCCGCAGCTCAAGGACGTACCGGCGGACACCCTCGCCAAGACCAGGACGCACGCCCGCGCCGACGCTCCCGCGTTGCCGCGCAAGGGCGGCCGGCCCCTGGTGGTCCTGTCACCCGGCATGACGATGCCCCGCGCGACCATGACCTCGCTGGCCGAGGAGTTCGCCAGCCGCGGCTACCTGGTGGCGGGCATCGAGCACACCTACGAGTCGCTGGCGACCACGTTCCCCGGCGGCCGGACCGTCACCTTCGAGGCCGGAAAGGCCGGTCAGACCCCCGAGACGGGCGCGAAGGTGGCCCGGGTACGGGCCGCCGACACCGAGTTCGTGCTGGACCGGCTGGCCGGGAGCAAACGCTGGAACCGGCTGATCGACGAGAGGCGGATCGCGATGGTCGGGCACTCGGCGGGCGGCCAGAGCGCCGCGCACCTGCTGCCCTCCTCCAAGCGGATCAAGGCCGCGGTCAACCTGGACGGCACCTACCACCCCGGCACCCCGGCCAAGCCGCTGGACAAGCCCTTCATGATGATCGGCAATCCCCGGCACGCGCCGGAATACGGCGGGAGCGACGGCTCGTGGGACACGTTCTGGCCGCACGTGACCGGCGACTGGAAGCGCTGGCTGACCGTGACCGGCGCCGAGCACGCGAGCTTCACCGACTACGCGGTGCTCCAGCCCCAGCTCGGCCTGCCCGCGGCGCCGATGGACGGCGCGCGGTCGATCGGGATCACCCGCGCGTACGTGACCGCCTTCCTCGACCTGCACCTGAAGGGCGAGCGCCGGCCCCTGCTGGACAAGCCGTCGAAGGACTATCCCGAGGTGCGGTTCTGGTAGACCGGCTGTGAGCGTGGACGCCTGCCGTACATGCGCTGCTCAGGCACCTCGAAGAGGTGGGGTTCTCCGCAGGCGGGAATGGACACCGGCTCGCGGGGCTCAGTGCGTCACTTGCCACCAGAAGCCGTCCAGGTCGGTGAAACAACCGGAATATCCCTCGGTAGTCCGCGTGGCGGCGACGGTGGTCCGGCCTCCGGCAGCGGCGGCCGCCGACAGGAGGAGATCGACTTCTTCCCGGGACTCGGCCCTGTGGGTGAGGATCATCGAGGGGAAGCCGTCGCCGTCCTTGGCCGTGCCCGCATCCTTGGCCAGGACCCCGCCTTCCATCAGGCACAGCCTGGCCGCGCCTTCGGCGGGGTGGAAGTCGATGTACTTGCTGCCGTAGTCCCGGTCGACCGACATGCCCAGGGCCTCGTAGAAGGCCTTCGACGCCTTCGGCGCGGAAACGCCGAGAATGAGGGTGGTCTCAGTCGGCAGCGGACTTTCCGCCGCGGGGCCGGTGTCCTTGCCGGTGGCCGCCGCCAGCTTCCAGATGGCGCCGTCCGGTGCCCGGAACACCCCGGAGAACGAACCGAAGAGGGCCTTCTTGGCGGGCTTGAGAACCTCCGCGCCGCCGCGGACGGCGGCGTCCATCAGCGTCTTGACCTCGGTGGGCTGGTTGACGACATAGGTCAGCACGTAGCCGCGGAATCCCGGCGTCGCCGGTTTCGCGCCCGCGCCCGCGGCGAGCCTCTCGGCCGCGGACAGAGTGAGCCGCCCGGTCCCGTGCAGGTCGAGGTGCACCGAGTCATCGTCGTCGGCGACGGTGGGAGAGAGCGTCGTGCTGTAGAACCTGCGCGCGGCCTCCACCTCGGGCGTCCCGAGGGTGATGACGTCGAGCGTGAGGCCCATGGAAGCTGGGGTGGCTGTGCTGTTCACGCGGGCAACGCTAGGTCCAGCCTGGAGGGCGACGCTTCTCGATTCCTGACCACTTCGGGATCGCGCCCTCGCCGCAGGGCGGGGCCCTCAGGCCGGGAAGTCGCCGGCGCGGCCGAGCAGGGCGGGCACCGGCGCGCCCAGCCGTTCGCCGATGTAGGCCGCGGCCTCGGTCAGCCGGCCCAGGTCCACTCCGGTACGGACGCGCGACCGGCGCAGGGCGTAGGCCAGGTCCTCGGTGGCGATGTTGCCGGTTGCGGCCGGGGCGAACGGGCAGCCGCCGATCCCGCCGCTGCTGGCGTCCAGCGCGCTCGCGCCGGCCTCGACGGCGGCCAGCGCGTTGGCGTACCCGGTGTTGCGGGTGTTGTGGAAGTGGAAGCGCAGGGGCAGGCCGGTGACGGCGCGCACCGCCTCGACCAGGCGGCGCACGTCGGCGGGCACGCCGACGCCGATCGTGTCGGCGAGCGCGATCTCGTCGGCGCCCGCCTCGGCGCAGCGCCGCACCATGGCGGCCACGTGGTCCGGCGACACCTCACCCTCGAAGGGGCAGCCGAACGAGGCGCCGACCGTCGCGGTGACCGGCAGCCCGGCGGCGTGCGCGCGGGCCGAGACGGCGGCGAAGGAGTCGAGCGCCTCGGCGATGCTCATGCCCTGGTTGCGCCGGGAGAAGGTCTCGGTGGCGACCACGGTCATGTTGACCTCGTCGACTCCGGCGTCCAGCGCCCGGTCGAGGCCGCGCGCGTTGACGATCAGGCCGATGTAGCTGAGCCCGTCGCGTCTCGGCACCCGGGCCATCACCTGCTCGGCGTCGGCCATCTGCGGCACCAGGCGCGGGTGGACGAAGCTGACCGCCTCGATGCGGGTCAGCCCGGCGTCGGCCAGGGCCTCGATGTAGGCGACCTTGTCATCGGTGCCCACCAGGACGGACTCGTTCTGGAGCCCGTCCCTGGGGCCGACTTCGACGAGGTTCACTTCGGGGGGATGCATGCTTCCTGGATATCAACATGTATGCAAAAAATCCAGATATAAGGTCATCAAGGGTGATTTCTGGAGTCGATGCATACAATCCTCATCCGGCCGCCCGGTCGAGGTCGTCGGCCTGGCGGGCGTACAGGCGGGCGTAGGCGTCCTGGCGGGCCAGGAGCTCCTCGTGGGTGCCCTGCTCCACCAGGCGGCCGCGGTCCAGCACGAGGATGCGGCCGGCGCCGGTCACCGTGGCCAGGCGGTGCGCGATGACCAGGAGGGTCCTGCCCTCGGCCAGGTCGTCGATCTGCCGCTGGATCTCGGCCTCCGTGTGCGTGTCGAGCTCGGAGGTCGCCTCGTCCAGGACGATGACCGGGGCGTCCTTCAGCAGGGCGCGGGCGATCGCCAGCCGCTGCCGCTGGCCGCCGGACAGCCGTTCGCCCATCTCGCCGATCACGGTGTCGTAGCCCTCGGGCATCGCCGTGATCGTGTCGTGCAGGGCGGCGCGGCGGCAGGCGGCCTCCAGCTCCTCCTGGGTGGCGGCCGGCCGGGCGAGCCTCAGGTTGGCGGCCACGGTGTCGTTGAACAGGTAGGTCCGCTGGCCGACCACGGCCACCAGGTCGCGCAGGTCGCCGAGGCCGAGCCGGTCGACCGGGACGCCGCCGACGCGCACCCTGCCGGAGTCCGGGTCCCAGAACCGGAGCAGGAGCGAGACCAGCGTGGACTTGCCCGAGCCGGACGCGCCGACGACGGCGTACCGCTCGCCCTCGGGGACGGTGAAGGAGACGTCGCGCAGCGCGGGAGCCGGTCCGCCCGGGTAGGTGAAGGTCACCGACTCGAAGGCGATCGACCGGCCGGCGGGCCGGGGCTCGGGGGAGCCGGGGTCGACGACCAGGGGCGGCCGGTCGGTGATCTCCCAGAGGCGGCGGGCGGCGGCGAACGCCTGCTCCAGGTCGGCGACGAACTCCTCCACGCCCAGCACCGGCCCGAAGGCCGCCAGGCCGATCGCGACGGTGATCGCGATGTCCTGCCAGCCGAGGCCCTGCGCGTGGCCGGTGAACAGGACCGCGATCATCCCGGCGGCGACGAGCAGCTCGTTGAGGCCCCGGCGCAGCGCGATCAGGCGGCCGAGCCGGCCGACGGCCGACGCGCCGGCGCCGCCGAGCGCGCCCAGCTCGGCCAGGCGGCGCGGCCCGTACCCGAAGGCGAGCACTTCCCTGATGCCCTGGACGCCGTCGGTGAGGTGCTGGGAGACCTCGCCGCGCGAGCGGCGCAGCTCGGTGGCGGCGGTGGCGGCGGCGCGGTGGCTCAGCCACGGGACCCCGATGCCCACCCCGACCAGGAACGGCGCGAGCACGAGCGCCACCACGGGACTGAAGACCGTCCCCAGCACGGTCAGGGAGATCACCGGCACGACGGCGGCGGCCAGCGCCGGCGCGATGGTGTGGGCGTAGAACACCTCGATGCGGTCGATGTCCTTCATCACGCGGGCGAGCAGGTCGCCGGAGCGGCCGCCCTCGGTCCCGGCGGGCGCCTGCGGCTCGATCCGCTCGTAGAAGTCGTCGCGGAGCAGGGCGAGCAGCTTGAAGGCGACGAAGTGCCCCGAGTACTGCTCGACGTAGCGGAACAGGCCCTTGGCGAAGGCCATGACGACCATGGCCACGGCGATCCCGCCGATCACCTCCGGCTCGCCGGACACGACCCTGACCACGCCCCAGGCGCCCACGCCGTACAGGGCGATGCCCAGGCACTGCTGCAGCACGCGGAAGAGGACCGAGACGGCGAGCGGGACCAGGAGGGGCCGGCCGAAGGCCAGCAGCCGCCGGCTGATCTGGATCCTGGTCATCGTGACCTCACCGCCCTGGCGTAGTGGCCGTCGCCTGTCATCAGTTCCTCGTGCGTGCCCTGCTCGGTGACGGCTCCGTCCTCCAGGACCGCGATCCGGTCGGCGTCGCGGACGGTGGACAGCCGGTGCGCGATCATCAGCACGGTCCGCCCGGCGGTGAGCCGGTCCAGCGCGGCCAGGATCGCGGCCTCGGACTCCAGGTCCACGTTGGAGGTCGGCTCGTCGAGGACGAGGATGGGCGCGTCCTTCAGCGCGGCCCGCGCGATCGACACGCGCTGCGCCTGGCCGCCGGAGAGGGTCAGGCCGCGTTCGCCCACCGGCGTGTCGAGGTCCAGGTCGAGGTCGGCCACGGCGAGCGCCTCGCGCAGCCGGTCGTCGTCGGCGTCGGGCGCGGCGACCTTGAGGTTGTCCCTGAGCGTGCCGGTGAACAGGTAGGTCGTCTGGGCGACGACGCTGATCTGCTCGCGCACCCAGGCGGCGGGCACCGCGGTGACGTCGTGACCGCCGACGCGGATCGTGCCCTCGCCGGGATCCAGGTTGCGCTGGAGCAGGGCGGCGACGGTGGTCTTGCCCGATCCCGAGGGCCCGACCAGCGCCAGTCTCTCGCCGGGCGCGACGGTGAAGCTCACCTCGCGCAGCACCGGGGTGTCCGGCAGGTAGCCGAAGCCGACCGCGTCGAAGGTCACCTCGGAGGTGGTCCTTGCCGGGTGCCCGGCGTCGGCGTCGGTGACCGAGGGCCGCTCCGCGAGCAGGGTCCTGATCTCCTTGGCGGCGGCCATGCCGCCCATGCCGACGTAGAAGAACTGGCCGACCTTGTCCAGCGGCTCGACGAGCTGGGTGGCCAGCAGCACCAGGGCGACCGCCTCGCCCGTGCCGATCGCGCCGTCGCGGAAGCGGATCATCGCCAGGACCGTCGCCGCGGTGATCATCCCCAGTGAGAAGACCGTGTCGATCACGAAGAGGATGACCTGGTTGCCGGCCAGCAGCCGCATGATCGCCTGGCGCAGGTCCTCCGAGGCCCTGGCCAGGGTCCGGCCGTGCGCGGTGCCCTGGTTGAAGAGCTTGAGCGTGGTCAGGCCCTGCAGGGCGTCCAGGAAGCGGGCGGCCAGCCGGTTGGCGGTGTCGCGGTAGCCGTCGCTGACCCTGGCGAAGGCCCGCTGGAAGACGCCGACGGTGAGCGGGATGGCCGGGACCGCGACGGCCAGGACGAGCGCGGTCCACGGGTCGACGAGGATCGCGATGGCGGCCAGCACGAGGATCGGCACGGTCATCGAGGCGAGGATCGGGCCGAGGAAGGTGGCGTAGTAGGTGGCGACGAGCTCGACGGCCTCGGTTCCGGTGGAGACCAGGCGGCCGGTCTGCTCGCTGGAGCGCAGCGGGGCGCCGAGCCGGAGCAGGTGGCGGTAGACGCGGTCGCGCAGGTCGAGCTCCAGCCGCCCGCCGGCCCTGACGGTGATCGCCGGCACCCAGGCGGCGCACAGCGCCCGCGCGACGGCCGCGACGGCCAGCCCGGTGACGACGCCGGCGTCAGGCGGCCCGCCGGCGGCGATCCGGCCGATCGCGTGGCCGGTGAACAGCAGCAGCGCGGTCGTGGCCAGGGCCTGGAGCCACGTGCCCAGCACGGACAGCAGGACCGGCCCGCGGATGGGCCGCATCAGCGACTCCACGTGAACCTCCGCGAATGTGCCACAGGAGACTTCGTCCGCGTCAGGAGCCAGACGCCCAGGGCGAAGGCCGACCAGTTCAGCGTGTTGAGGATCTCCTCCGCCCACTGCAGGGCGATCGTCTGCTCGGGCCGCGAGGCCAGCAGGCCCATCACGTACGTGCCGAGAAGGTTGAACCCGAACAGGTAGACCGCGGCGGCCGCCCCGGCCCGGCGGGACAGCAGCAGGAGCCGGATGCCCACGAGGGTGGCCGAGACGGTGGTCACGATCAGCATCGGCCAGGTGTCCATGACCGCGATCGCGGCGGCGACGCCCAGCAGGGCGAAGCCGGCGAACGCCCACGCCGGCGGCCGCCGGCCGGATCCGGTCCCCAGCAGCGCCCAGGCCATCAGCGTGAACCCGATGCCGAGCAGGAAGAACTGGGCCTCGGCCAGCCACACGAGGTCCGGCCCGCGGATCGCCATGATCAGTTTCCAGACGGCCTTGAGCGCGCCGCCCAGCACGGTGAGCCAGCCGCCTGCGGCCACGGCCGGGTGGCGGGCGTAGGGGACGAGCAGCGCGACCCCGACGGCCATGGCGATGACCGGCAGGAAGTCGACGAGGGCGAGGGAGAGTGGGTATTCCATGGCAACTCCCATTGGGGAAACGTCGTTTCCAAGTAAGACACGAGATCCATTGACGGGAAACAGTGTTTCCATAACGATGTGCGCATGGCGGGCGCTGACGACTACGTCGAGATCCCCGTCGCGGGCAGGGGCCCCCGGCGGGTGCGCCTGGACGCGGCGGCGCCGTTCGGATGGTGGCCCGCGATCTGCGTCGCGCTGATCGCCTTCGTCGACCGGGTGGAGTACAACCTGATGGCGGGGGCGCTGGCCGACATCCAGCGGGATCTCGGGTTCGGCGACACGGCGGGCGGCGCCATCGCGACCTCCGCCGCGCTGGCCGGCGTCATCCTGCTGATCCCCGCCGGGCGGCTGGCCGACCACGGCCGCAGGACCTGGACCTTGTTCCTGGTGGTGGCCGTCTGGTCACTGCTGACCCTCGGCAGCGGGCTGGTGACCTCGTACGCGATGCTGTTCGCCGTGCGGGTGCTGCTCGGCGGCACGGGGCTGCTCTACAACCCGGCCGCCTCCAGCCTGCTGGCCGACTACTTCCCGGGCGGCAGCCGGACCCGGGCGTTCTCGCTGGAGCGGTTCGGCTACTTCGCCGGGCCGCCCGTCGGCATCGTCGCCGGCGGCGCGCTGGCTGAGGCGTACGGCTGGCGGACCATGTTCTTCCTCGTGGCGGTGCCGGGCATGGTGATCGCCCTGCTCTGCCTGACCCTGCGCGAGCCCGAGCGGGGCACCGGCGACCGCATCGAGATGCTCAGGACCGGCCGGCAGCCGCAGCCCGCCGCCCCGCCGGAACGCCGCGGCCCGGTCCTGGCCGAGATGCGGGAGCTCCTCCGGATCAGGACCCTGCGCGCCATCGCCGTCGGGCTCGGCACGGTCTTCTTCGGGCTGGGCGGGCTGATGTTCTGGCTGCCCACCTTCTACCAGCGCGCCTTCGACCTGTCCGTGGGCGCCGCCTCGGGGCTGGCCGGCGGCGTCGGACTGCTCGGCATGGTCACCGGCAGCGTGCTCGGCGCCCGGCTCGGTGACAGGGGACACCTGGTCAGGCCGGGATGGCGGGTGACCGTCGGCGCCTGGGGGCTGCTCGTCGGGGCGCTGGCCCTGACGGGTGTCGCCCTGCTGCTGGTGCTGCCGGTGCAGCTGCTCTGCCTGGCGGTCGCCTCGGGCGGGTTCCTGGTGGCCATCCCCAACCTGACGGCGGCGGCCGCCGACGTGGTGCCCGCCGCGCGGCGAGGGCTCGGGTTCGCGCTGCTGCAGTTCCTCCTCTCCCTGGCGGGATCGGCTGGACCGCTGCTGGTCGGCGCGTTCTCCGACGCCACCGGATCGCTGCGCTGGGCGTACGCCATCCTCGCCGTCCCGTTGCTGGCCGGCGCGCTGCTGGCGTTCCGGGGCAGGGCGAGCCTGGAGGACGACAGGGGGACCGCCCTCCGGGCCCTTCAGTGATCGCGCAGGAGGGAGCCCGCACCGTACACCTTGTCCTCGATGCCGTTGTCCCGCAGCGCCATCCACCAGGTGGCGGCGTTGATGGCGATGACCGGCTTGCCCAGCCAGCGCTCGGCCTCGTCGGCCAGCCGCACCATCGACAGGTTCGTCCCGCACTGCACGAGCACGTCCACCTCGGCGGAGTTCACCTCCACCAGCGCGTCGCGCAGCTCGGCCTCGCCCACGTGCGCGATCGACACGGCGGTGGGGCACTTGAGTCCCTTGATCGCGGTCACCTCGAAGCCGATCTCGGAGAAGAAGCGGACCACGTTCTCGTCGCCGACCGGCTGGTAGGGGGTGACGACGCCGATCCGGCGGGCGCCGAAAAGCTTCAGCGCGCGCTCGCAGGCCTCGGCGCCGGTGGCGACCCGCAGGCTGGTGAGGCCGTGGATCTGGTCGACGAACTGCCGGTTGCCCTCGACGCCGCCCCAGAAGGTCTCCGCGGACATGCCCATGACCATGTAGTCGGGCTCGCAGGTCATCACCCGTTCGCAGGCGGCGCCGAGCTCGTCGCGGATCTGGCCGAGCAGGCGTTCCATGCCCTCATTTCCGGACATGTTCTGATCTCTGATGTGGATCCTGCCGAAGTGCGCGGTCACCCCCGGCACGGTCATCGCAGAGAAGTCCGGCTCCACGATCGTGTTCGTCGACGGCGCGATCACGCCGAACTTGCGTCGCCAGCCGAGCGCGTCGGTCACGGCAGCACCTTTCTCCTCGTGAAGGGGGCGGTGGCGAAGCGGGCCATGACCTTGCGGTTGGTCAGCCAGCGGACGTGCGCGCCGTTGCCGATCCGGGCGAGCGCCTGCTCGGCCAGCCACGGGGTCACGGTCTCGACCCGGTCGGCCAGGATGTCGAAGACCTTGCGGGACTTCGGGTTCAGGTCGCGGACGAGCAGGTCGGTGACGACCATGCCGGGGCTGAGCAGCCCGACGGACACCCCGTCGGGCACCTCCTTGGCCAGGGCCTTGGTCAGGTAGGTCAGCGCCCGCTTGGTGGACCCGTACACCGACAGTCCGGGCACCGCCCGGCCGTCGCTGCCCAGGCCCTCCATGTTCCACACGTGGCCGTGGCCCTGGCCTGCCATGCCCGCCAGCGCCACCGCGCAGCCGTTGATCACCCCGTTCAGGTTGACGTCGACGACCGCGCGGGTCTCCTGCTCGGTCAGCTCCCACAGCGGCACGCGCCGCTGGGTGACGCCGGCGTTGTTGATCCACACGTCCACCCGGCCGTACCCGGCGACGGCCGTGTCCCACAGCTCGCGCACCTGGGCCCGGTCGGTGACGTCGGCGACGACGCCGAGCCCGTCCTCGGGCGCTGTGGCGCTGCCGCAGGTCACCACCTGGTGGCCGCGTGCCAGGAACTCCCTGACCAGGCCGCGCCCGATGCCGCGGCTGCCGCCGGTCACGACGATGACCACGTCAGCACCCCGTGCATCACCGCGGCGAGCGTGCCGCCCTCGAACAGTTCGTAGACCACTGCCAGCTCCGTCCCCGAGCCCATGCCGGGCGTGGCGTCGAGCATGAACTCCCGGCCCTTCAGCTTCCACACGTCCGCGAAGTGCACGCTGGGGTAGTCGGCCCGGCCGAACGCCTGGGCGTTGCCCCACGCGTCCGGCCCCTCGTAGAAGGAACGGCAGCCGTCGCGCCGCACGTCGGCCGCGTACTCCCGCTCCAGCGCGCCCGACCAGGTGACGCGCCGGCGGGTCCGCAGCAGGTCGAGCGGCTCCAGCTCGACCCGGACCTCGACCGTGCCGGCGGGCTTCTGGTCGGCGCCGAACAGCTCGCAGGCGCCGGCGAACGCGCCGCCGGTCTTGGTCGGCAGGATGTACGGGACCGGCCCGTTCCGCGTCTCGGCGGCGAGCCAGTCGGCGGTCCTGGCCGGGTCGCGGGTGTAGAGGCCGTTGAAGCAGCCCACGACCGCCGGCCCCTGGTAGAGCATCGAGGAGTAGACCTGGGTGTCGCCGATCACCTGGTTCCAGGTGTTGAGGTCCACCTGCCAGCCGGGGCCGTAGTAGTGCGCGTCGACGAAGGTCCCGTACGGCTGGCCGGTGCCGTAGAAGTCGGGGCCGGTGTAGATCCGGCTGGCATCGGAGTCGACCACCCCGAAGGCGAACGGGGCGCCCAGCCGGAACCGGCCCGCCATCGGCCCGCCGCCTTCCAGGCCGCCGTCCATGTAGTAGGTGGTCACGCCGTCCTCGTGGACGGAGGAGCGGCGGATGTCCTCGTACCCCTGCCACGTCCCGGTCGCGTCGAACAGGGACGGCCTGCCGACCCATTCGCCCTCGATGCGCCGCTGCCACTCGCTCGGCTCGGTCAACGCAGAAGCTCCTCACGTACGGTCACGGCCTGCTCCTCGCCGATCAGCCGGGTGACCTGGTGCCAGACGGGGTCCACGGCCGGGGAGAAGAGGTTGGCCCGGTTGACGCGGTCACGCCGCGCCAGGTCGCCGGAGGGCTCGGGCACGCCGCCGGCGACGAGCGCGAGCCAGTGGTCGAGGTAGGCGTCCACGGTGCCGCCGAGCTTGGCGAAGGCGTCCTCGGTGGCGCGGCACACCAGCATCCAGGGCGACATCATGGCCCGCTGCCGGGGATCGATGGCGGCGGGGGAGAGGCCGTCGAGCTGCCAGGCTCCGTCGAGCGGCTCGGTGAGCGGCAGGAAGCAGGCGTCCAGATACTCCAGGCTGACGGCCAGCTCGGCCCGCGGGATCAGGTCCAGGTGCATGGCGTGGTACTCGGCGGAGGCGACCGAGTCCAGCGTGAAGTGCGGCACCGCGGAGCCCGGACGGGTGAACACGAAGATCATGTGGCTGTCCAGCCCGATCTGCGGCACCACCAGGCCGACCGCGACCGCCTTGTCGACGACGGTCTCCTCCGCGGGGCGCAGCACCCGCAGGCGGCCGACCGGGGCGGGCGACATCGGCGAGGTGAGCGGCACGTCGCGGGCCGGCCGGAGCTCCAGGGCGTCGGTCAGCCGCTCCAGGACGCGCTCACTCAGCGCTTCGGGCAGGCTCATGGCTGTCTCCTCGGGTCTTGTGCACCCACGCACGGGCGAGTTCGGGATTGTCCCGGCGGGCCGGCGAAGGGATGACGGTGGCCTCGCGGCGCGGCACGTCCCCCATCACGATGTCGTCGCCGCCCAGCCACCAGCCGTCGTCGATCAGCTCCTGGCGGCGCCGCCGGTAGGCGATCTGCAGGGCGTCGCTGCGCAGGTGCAGCTCGGCCGCGAGGTCGAAGGGCAGCAGTTCGGGCCGCTGCGACTCCACCACCACCCGGTCCTGTTCGAAGATCCGCTGGATCCGCTTGACGGCGTTGCGGTCGGCCCACTTGCCGGTGAAGAAGTTGCGGTAGCCGACGAGCTTCACCATGGTGCGGCCCTGGGAGATCGGGATGTTGTGGTCGTACATGATCAGGTCGCCGAACGGGAGCCGGATGTGCAGCTTGACCACGTTCGGCAGGTACCAGCCGTTGGTGACCACGACGGGGTCGAGGCGCTTGGGGGACAGCATGCCCCACAGGCCCTTCGGGGCCGGCGGGTTGAGCAGGATGTCGGCCTCCGCGTGCCATTCGCCCTGCGTCACCTCGTAGTCCGGGATCTCCGGCTTGTCGGGGTTGCCGAAGGCGGTGCCGTGCACGAACGGGGTGTGCGCCGCGTCCACGACGTTCTCCATCGCCCGCTCGTAGTTCGCCTCGACGACGGTCTGCCAGTAGACGGCGCGGAAGGCGGGGTCGTCGTGCTCGGCCATGTGCGGGATCGGCGGGCGCTTGTCCTCGGGCAGGTCGCCCAGATAGGCCCAGACCAGGCCGTACTTCTCGACGATCGGGTAGGCGTCGACCCGGGCCTTCTTCGGGATGCCGCGGCCGGGCGGGTTCGCCGGGATCTTCACGCAGGTGCCGTCGGGCTCGTACTCCCAGCCGTGGTACGGGCAGGCGACGCGGTCCTCGACCAGCGTGCCCAGCGACAGGGCCCCGCCCCGGTGCACGCACAGGTCGGACAGGCAGGCCACCGAGCCGTCGCGCCGCCGCCAGATCACGAAGTCCTGCCCGAGGCAGGTGACCTTGCGCGGCCGGTGCTCGACGACGTGGCTGAACTCGATCGCGTACCAGAAGTTCTTAAGCATGCTTCCTCCTTACGGGCAGGCCGGACAGGACGGCCCGTGCCTCCGGATCGTCGTGCAGATGGGTACGGAGGAACGCGGTGACCAGCCGGGCCAGTTCGGGCCGGGGCTGGGCGGAGGCCGGCAGATCCAGGAAGGCGCGCGCGGCCGTCGGATCCACCGGGTCGGCGATCATGAAGTGGTTGGCGCCGTCGAACACGGCCAGCAGGTGCTCGCCGTCGCCGAGCGCCTCCTCGAAGGTCCGGGTGACGGGGTCCGTGGCGTGCCCGTCCTGGCCGTAGCGGTCGGCGCTGCCCATGATGACGCCGTCGCGGGTGCCGACCGACAGCAGCACGGGGCAGTCGGCCTGGGCGGGCACCACGGTGCCCGCGGGCCAGCCCAGCATGGTGGCGACCATGGTGTGCGCCCCGTAGGAGAAGACCGCCTTGACGCCGGGGAAGAACCTGGCCGACTGCATCGCCACCGTGCCGCCGGCGGAGTGGCCGCCGATGGCCACCCGGTCGAGGTCGAGCACGCCCTTGAGCAGCTCGATCTCCGCCAGCGAGGCCAGGACGGCGCCGATGGCCGGGCAGGTCGGGCGGGTGCCGTACCGCCCGGGGGCCGCGGCCTCCAGGTCGACGCCGGGGGTGAGCCCGTACTCGCCGCCGAACAGCTCGCCCACCCGGTCGAACGTCACGCACACGAACCCGGCAGCGGCGATCTCGACCGCGAGCCAGCGGTAGGCGTCCTGCCCGACGTTGATCCCGGACAGGAACAGGACGACCGGGTACGGTCCGCCGTCGGGCGGGAACGTGCCGGTCAGACGGTCGCCCTCGGCGGCCGCCGGGTAGTGGACCTTGAGATGAGCGGTGCCGAACGGCGGCTCGCCACCCGTCTCCGCGGCCCACCACAGCGATCTGATCACGACGGCCTCGGCAGCACCCGGTCGCCGCCCCACAGGGCGCGGACGAGCTTGCCGGTCAGCTCCTCGCCGAAGAACCGCACGCCCATGACGTTGGCCGGGTCGCGGTCGGCGATGTTGCGGCGGATGGCCAGGTCGGTGGCGGCGAGCGCCAGCCGCCGCTCCTCGGGTACGGGCTCGGCCTCGTCCACCCAGGTCAGCCAGCGGTCCACGCGGTCGTCGAGCAGCTTCGCGACCAGGTCGATGTTGTCCTGGGCGCGGGGGAAGGAGTAGCAGTGCGCGACGGGCGACAGACCGGCCCGGATGAACCCGGCGCGGCTGGTGAACCAGGTGAAGTCCGGGTGCTCCTCCTTGAACCGGAGCCAGTCGGCGTCGAGCGGCGCGTAGTAGCGGTCGTAGTAGTCGCCGTCCTCGGTCAGGTTCACCCGGGGGATCGCGTCGGTGTAGAACCAGCCCTCCGGCCACACCAGCAGCGCGATGCCCAGGTGCGGCACGTCGATCTGCGGGCCGAGCCACACGGTCAGGTGCAGGTTGGCGAAGCTCGCCGTGGGGTTGCCCAGCCAGGAGTGGACCATCCAGTCCACCTCCGGGCCGGTGTAGGCCTCGATCCGGCCGCCGGGGCCGTCGGGGTAGGTGCCGTAGCTGTCGAACTGCTCGCTCGACGGGTCCCGGGTGAGCACGAACTTCGCCTCGATCCTGGCTTTGAGCCGGGCGAGGATGCCGCGCATCTGCTCGAAGGTCTCGGTGACGTCGACCACCGGGGACTCGTCGAGCATCTGCTCGACGTGCTGAAGCGTTTCCTTCACAGCTGATCTTCCCCAGTCTGTTACCGGTAAAGAAACGGTGTTTCCTTTGCAGGATCCCCCGAAAGCGTGACCCGTGTCCAGGACATCGGGCTATCCCTCGTGATCGACGACCGCCCGCGCGGCCAGCCTCGGACGCAGCCAACCGGCCAGCTCCAGGTGGTCGGGGTGCTCCTGGTAGCCGCGCAGCTCGTCGGCGGACTCGTGCCTGGTGACCAGGCACAGGTCGTAGGAGACGGGCGAGTGGACCACGTCCAGGTGCGCGGAGAGCTCCCTGATCTGCGGCACCCTGCCCGCCAGCGCTTCGAGCCGCTCCTTGGCCTCGGGCGCGTCGGCGGGATCGGTGAACTTCATCAGCACGACGTGGGTCAGCACAGGCTGCCTCCTCTGGACATCTCGCCCTGTTTCGCGAGATTGTAGGCATTGGAAACGCCGTTTCTCTAGATGTAACAGGGAGGCGCTGTGGTGCGCGTCGCCGCGGTGCAGTTCGAGGCCGGCCAGGACGTCGCCGCGAACCTCGCCACCAGCCTTCGCATGATCGGCGAGGCCGCCGGCCGCGGCGCCGAGCTGATCGTGTTACCCGAGTTCTGCAACCATCTGTCCTGGTACGAGAGCCGCGAGCACGCCCGCGCGATGGCCTGCCGGCACGGGGACCCCTTCCTGACGGCCGTGGCCGGCGCCGCCCGACGGCACCGCGCCCACGTCAAGATCGGCGTCACCCTGGCCCGCGACGACGGCCGCACCACCGGCGCGTCCCTCCTCTACGGCCCCGGCGGCGAGCTGCTGGGCGAGGCGGACAAGCAGATCCTGATGGGCGCCGAGAACGACCACCTCGACCCGGCGACCGCCCCCGGCCCGGTGGTGGACACCGCCGCCGGCCGCGTCGGCATGTACGCCTGCATGGAAGGCGTCATCAACGAGGTCACCAGAGGGCTGGCGGTGCGTGGCGCGCAGATCCTGCTCAACAGCCTGAACTCGTTCGCCACCGACGAGGCCTCGCTGCACGTCCCGGTCCGCGCGGCCGAGAACAAGGTGTGGGTCGTCGCCGCCAACAAGGTCGGCCCGCTGATCCCCGCCGACCGGCTGGCGCAGGTCGGCGCCGGTCTCGGGGTGCCGGTCGGCTGGCTGCACGGCGCGGGCGAGAGCCAGATCGTCGCCCCGGACGGCACCGTCGTGGCCCGGGCCCCGCGCACCGGCGAGGCCGTGGTGGTCGCCGACATCGACCCGGCCGCCGCCGACGCCGGCCGCGCCCGCCTCCTCGCCACCCGCCGTCCCGCCCGCTACGCCGCCATCACCCGGCCCCCGCGCGGCCGCACCGCCCCGCCGGGCGCGGCCGTCCTCCCGGTCGCGGTGGTCCGCGCCGGCGCCCCCGCCGTCCGCCGGGCCGCCCGCGACGGCGCCCTGCTCATCGTCCTGCCGGAAGGCTCCCCGCTGTCGGCTGCGGAGGCCTCGGCAGCGGTACGGGACACGCCGGCCCATGTGGTGACCGGCACCGGTGCCCTGGTGAACGCCACCGGCGAGGCGCCTGCGGCCGAGGCCGGCCCCTGCCCGATCCACCGGTTGCCCTGGGGACGGCTGGCGATCGTCGCCGGTGCGGACGCGCGGCATCCGGAGGAGTTCCGGCTGGCGGCGCTGGCCGACGCCGACGTGGTCGCGGTCCCGTACACCGCCAGGGAGCCGTGGGAGCTGCGGCTCGGCCTGCTGGAGAGGGCGGCGGAGAACCGGCTCAACCTGGTGGTGGCCGGGCAGGACGGCCCGGACGGGGTGGCGGGGCTCGTCCTGGCCGCGCCCCGGGACTTCACGCTCTGGACCGCCTGGGAGGGGCCGTTCACCGGCCGCATCAGCCACCCCGTGGTGACCACGGTGAAGAACGCGGACGAGGTCGCGCACGCCGTGGTGTGGCCGGAGCAGGCGGTCAACCGGCACGTCTCCCGGGGCACCGACCTGGTGGACGGCCGCCCCTGGCACCTGTCCGGAGCCTTGCTCGGCCAGGCAGGCTGACGAGCACCGGGTCGGTGCTCGTCAGGCCGGGTAGGCGGTCGCGGGCAGGCCGGCGCCGCCGTCGCGGAAGGCCGCGGGGGCGTGGACGACCGCGCTCTGGACGTACTCCAGCAGCCCTTCTTCGCCGTACTCCCGGCCGTAGCCGCTGCGCTTGACACCGCCGAAGGGGGCGCGCAGGGACATGCCGGTGCGGTTGTGGGTGTTGACGAAGACGTAGCCGGCTTCGAGGCGGGCGGCCAGGTCGAAGGCGCGGTCCTCGTCGGCGGACCACACCGAGGCGGCGAGGCCGAGATCCCCCGCGTTGGCCCTGGCCGGCAGCTCCTCCTCGGTGTCGTAGGGCAGCAACGGCACCGCCGGGCCGAACTGCTCCTCGGTGACCAGGGGCGCCTGGTCGTCCAGCCCGGTCACGAGGGTTGGGGTCACGAAATATCCGGATTCAAGGTCGCCGACTGCACGCCCGAGCGGCACCGCCGTACCCCCACGGGAGAGCGACCCCGCGACCAGCGCCCGGATCCGGTCGGCGGCCGGGCCGGAGATGACCGGCCCCATGGTGACCCCGGGCGTGAGCGGATCGCCGACGACCAGGACCCGCTCCGCCGCCGCCGTGTACGCCTCGGTGAACTCCGCCATCCGGGCGCGCGGCACGTACAGCCGTTTGGCGGCCATGCACACCTGCCCGCTGGTCGCGAACGTCGCCATGACCAGCCGCTCGTAGTCGTCGCCGGACAGCGCGAAGTCCGGCAGGAAGATCGCCGGGTCGTTGCCGCCGAGCTCCATGACCGAAGGCGTGAGCATCGAACCGGCCGCCGCCGCGATCTCCCGCCCGGCCGCGTCGCCGCCGGTGAAGGCCACCTTGCGGACCGCCGGGTGGGTGACGAGCGCCCGTCCGGCCGGCGCGCCCCCGTGCACCACCTCCACCGCGGGCAGCGCCGCAGCCACCTCGCTCACGGCCAGCGGCGCCAGCGGCGACGGCTTGAGCACCGCCGCGTTGCCCGCCGCCAGCGCGGGCGCCAGCTTGACCATGGCCAGGATGACCGGGGCGTTCCACGGCGTGACGCACCCCACCACCCCGTACGGTGCGCGCCGCACGACCAGACGGCCCGCGGCGTCGTCGATCTCGGCCGGGGCGAGCACCCGGGGCGCGTTGTCGCACACCCAGCGCAGGTACGTGAGCGCGAACGAGATCTCGCCCCGGCAGTCGGCCAGCGGCTTGCCCGACTCGCGCGCGAGGAGCACGGCCAGCTCGCCGGTCCTGCCGTCGATGACCCCCGCGGCCTCCCGCAGCACGGCCACCCGATCCCCGATCGGCCGCGCCGCCCACTCCCGCCGCACCTCGGCGACCCGCCGTACCGCCGCGTCGACGCCGTCCGCGCCGGTGACGGGGATCCGGCCCACTACCTCGGCGACCCGTGCGGGATTCTCCCGCCTGATCACGTCCATCACACCTCCCACCTCGGCCCGTCGCCCTCCTGCGGAGTGTGGTGGGCGCGGGGATCCGTCCCCCGCCTCTCCTGCGGAGGAGCGGTACGCGGAGGTTCGTCCGGGCCGGCGACCGTTAAGGGGCGGCTCTCCCGGGGGCGGCTTCCGTCCGGCGGCACCTTCAGGTCTCCCTGAGCGAGGTGATGAGGCAGGCGCGCAGCAAATGCGCCCTGGCGGCCTCCGGGTCGGCGGCCAGGGCGCGGAGTTCGGCGTGGTGGGCGGCGGGGTCGGCCGAGCGCAGCTTCTCCCAGTTGCCGTGGCTGATCGCGCGCACGTGCTGGAGCGCCACCTGCCGCCGCCTCGCGGCGACCGCGTCTACCGCGTCGACCGCCCCGGGATCGTCCTGGAGCAGGGCGCCGGCGAGCAGGACCGCGTCGTGGATGCCGCTGTTCATGCCGAGACCGCCCAGCGGGTTGTTGACGTGGGCCGCGTCCCCGGCCAGCAGGACGGGCCCGTGCCGGAAACGGGCGGCCACCCGCTGGTGGACCCGGTAGAGCGAGGCGTGCGCGACCTTCCAGTCACGCCCGGGGTCGGCGACGGCCCGCAGCCGACCGGCCAGCCGGGCGAGCTCCGCCTCGTCGGAGGTGCCGCCGGGGGTGGGCAGCAGCACCCGCCAGTGGTCGGGCGTGCGCAGCAGGACGAGCCACTCCCCGGGGTCGAAGACGTAGTTGATCGGCGCGATGCCCGGCAGCAGCCCGTCCAGGTCCTCGTCCGAGGAGGCCACCAGGAACCGCTCCGGGTACGTGATGCCTTCGAACGGGATCCCGAGCGCCCGCCGTACCGCGGAGTGGGCGCCGTCGGCGGCGATCAGCCGGTCGGCGGCGAACCGCGCGCCGCCCGCGGTGGTCACCAGCACGCCGCCGCCGCGCGGCAGGACCTCGCGGACCGCCGACCCGAACAGCACCTCGCCGCCGTGCCGGACCAGGTGCTCCATCAGGATCGGGGTCAGCTTGCTCTGCTCGCACTGCACCCGGTACGGGTACGGCGTGTCCGCGGCGAGCACGCCCATGTCGAGGGTGGCGATGGCGCCGCCCCGCCGGTCGCGGTACTGGAAGGTACGCGCGACCAGGCCGAGGGCCATCAGCTCCGGCAGCACGCCGAGCCCGGCGAGCATCTCCAGCGTGGGCGGGTGGAAGGTGGAGGCCCGCGACTCGGCGGCCAGGCCAGGCCCCGCCTCCAGGACGGTCACCGGCACCCCGCCGCGCGCCAGGGTGAGCGCCGCGGTGAGCCCCACCGGCCCGGCCCCGGCGACCAGCACGCGGCTCACGGCGCCCGCTCGACGCCGACCACGCGGGTGCCGGTGAAGAACCGGATGGTCTCCGCCGTGCCCTCGTCCACCAGCCCGGACAGCCCCCACGCCGGTCGCGGCGTGAACAGGTGCAGGCTCAGCACGCTGGACCCGTTGACCTTGACCTCGCCGGCGCGCACCCGCCGGGCGACGTCCAGCGCCCGTTCCTCGTCGGCGCCGACGACATACCCTTCGAGCCCGTACGGTGTCGCGTTGGCCAGCGCGACCGCCTCCTCCTCGGTGTCGTAGGGCACCACGGCGGCGACCGGCCCGAAGATCTCGTCGGCCAGGTCGGCTCCGGTGATGAGAGCGGGCGCCAGGTAGTTGCCCTTGCCGGGCATGTCACCGTACGAGATGGCCTGTCCTCCGGCGTTCTCCGTCGCGTCCCGTACCCGCCGGAGGTGGGCGGAGTGGACGAGCGGGCCGTACTCGGTCTCCGGATCGAGCGGGTCGCCGGCGCGCAGCGCGGCGAGCCGCTCGCCCACGGCCGCCACCAGCTCGGGCAGGCGCGGGCGGGGCACGATCAGCCGGCCCAGCGCCCGGCACCACTGGCCGTTGAGCGAGGTGAGCAGCTCGGCGGCGGACGCGGCGGCGGCGCCGGTGCCGGCGTCGGGCAGCACCACGAGCGGGTTGTTGCCGCCGAGCTCCAGCTGGGCGGGCCGGAGCGCGCTCGCGCAGGCGGCGGCGACGGCGCGGCCGCCGGCCAGGCCGCCGGTGAAGGAGACGGCGCGGATCCGCGGGTCCGCGGCCAGCAGGGCTCCGGTGCGGGCGTCGCCCATGACGAGCTGGAAGACGCCGGGCGGCAGTATCTCGCCGAGGACCTCGGCCAGCACCCGGGTGCCGTAGGGGGCGTACTCGCTGACCTTGAGCACGACGGGGCACCCCGCCGCCAGCGCGCTCGCGGCCTTGTGGGCGGCCATCGGGGCGGGCGCGTTCCACGGCACCAGGCACAGGGCGGGGCCCCAGGGCAGGCGGTGCACCTCGACCCCGTCACGGTCGGCGCGCAGCAGCCCTTGCCTGATCTGGGCGGCGGCCAGCGCGAACGCGCCGTGCACGATCAGCCCGAGCCCGGTGGTCTGCCGGATCGGCACGCCGGTGGCGAAGGACTCCAGGGCGGTGATCTCGCCGGTCCGGTCCCGCAGCGCGGCCGAGGCGGCGTCGAGCAGGTCGGCCCGCCGCTCGGCGGGGGTGCCCGCCCAGGCGGCGGCCACCCGGTCGGCGGCCGCGAGCGCCGCCTCGGCGCGCGCGCCGGAGGAGCCGAGGGCGCGGGCGGCGGGCTCGCCGGTGGCGGGGTTCTCCAGGTCGAAGCCGAGGTCCTCGGTGCAGCGGGCCCAGCGGCCGTCGACGAGGTCGGCGGTCTCCGGCAGCTCGATCATGGCCGCTCCGCGGTGGCGAACAGCGCGTTCTCCTGCGCCTGGGTCACCAGCTGGGCGACCTCCAGCCTGCCGCGTTCGGCCGGGAACGTCATGACCAGCCCCATCGCCAGGTCGCGCAGCGCCCGGCCGGCCGTGCCGCCCATCATGGCGCCGGAGGTGCCCGAGGCCTTGAACGCGCCGAGCGCCACCTGGAAGCAGGCCTCGGTGACCGACCCCTTGCCCATCCGCCACTGGCGGAAGACCTCGGGCTTGGGCCGCAGCGGCGGCTCGGAGGTCTCCAGCAGCAGCTGGCGGCGCAGCCACAGGTAGGCGGTCTCCAGCTGGACGGTCATCTCTCCGATGAGCTGCTGGTGCATGGGCGAGGAGGCGATCGGCCGGCCGGTGTCGGCGAAGGTCTTGCGGGTGAGCTGCTCGACGGTGACGTCGTAGACGTTCTGCGCGCAGCCGGTGTAGACGGCGGCGATGGCGAGCTGGTTGCCGACGAAGCTGCCGCGGCTCATCCTGAGCATCCGGGTGAACGCCCCCGGCACGGTCAGCGCCTCGTCCTCGGGGACGAACACCCGCTCCAGCCTGATGCCGTTGTTGGCGGTGGCCCGCATGCCGAGCCCGTCCCACGGCGCGCGGGTGGAGACGCCCGCCGCGTCGCGCGGCACCAGGAACGTGACCAGGCCCTCGGCGGTGTCGTGGCCCTCCAGCTTGGCCGTGGTCAGGTAGTAGTCGGCGACGCCGGTGGCGCAGCCGAACGACTTCTCGCCGTCCAGCAGCCAGCCGCCGTCGGTGCGGCGCGCGGTGGTGGCGATGGTGATGTTGGCGGTGGAGCTCTTGACCGACTCGGAGGCGAAGTTGGCCAGCCAGACGCCGGAGGCCATCCTGGTCAGCACCTTCTCGGCGAACGCCCGTACGGCGGGGATCTCGCCGTCGTCGAACAGGCCGGCCTCGATCGCCTCCAGCGGCAGCAGGCCGCGGGAGGCGCTGGTGTTGTGGAAGAAGTAGGCCAGGGCGGTGGACGGGCAGGCGGTGCCCATCGCGAACGTCGCGGCGGCGAGGTCGCGCAGCGTGCCGCCGAGCCCGCCGTACTTCTCCGGCACCACGAGGCCGAGCAGCCCGGCGTCGCGCAGCAGCGCGACGTGCTCGATCGGGAAGCGGGCCTCCTCGTCGGCCTTGACGGCGGCGGCGCGCAGCGCGGGCAGCACGGCTTCGACGCGTTCCGCGCGGGCGCGTTCGGCCTCGGTCATGTCGTCGACGAGCCGTTCACCGGTCAGATCGTGGGTCACGTTCTCCCCTTAGTTGGCGAATCTGTAGGTGCGTCCGGGCAGCACGGACCCCCAGGTGCTCTCCAGCTCGGCGGCGCTGGCGACCAGCACCGACCGGTCGACGGCGCTGTCGACGTCGAGCTGGCCGGCCAGGAACAGCACGTCCTCGGCGGGCAGCGCGCCGTCGAGGCCGCCCAGCGTGGTGTCGAAGTGGCGCACCCCGCTCTTCATCGCGACCAGCGCGTTGACCAGGCCGATGCCGTGGCGTTCGCGCAGGCCGATGCGGACGGTGGCCTGTCGTGCGGCGGCTGCGGCGTCCTGGAGCAGGCCGCGGACGCGGACCGGGGTCGCGGGGACGGCGCCCTCTTCCAGCCCGATCTCGTCGCAGCCGAGCTCGGCCAGCCGGGCGACGGTGGCCATGACCTGTTCGGCGCGGTCCGAGGCGAAGGCCTCGGGGACGTGCCCGACGGTGGTCAGTCCGGCGCGGCGGGCGGCCTCCAGGACGCGGGCGGCCGGTCCGGGTTCCGCGGCGGTGAACTCGGCCACCCCCGCTCCGGCCGAGGCCACGGCCCGCACCTGGGCGGGTTCGGTGATCAGGGCCGAGGCGGTGGCCGGGTCGAGGTCCCGCGCGAACGCGTACGGATCGAACTCGTACGGGTCGAACAGGCGTACGCGGCTGCCGGCGGCGCGCAGCGCGCGGGCGATGCCGGCCAGCCGGGCGCCGGTGAAGCCGCGGGCGCGCAGCACGGCGAGCAGCCCGGTGTCGGCCACGCCGATGTGGTCGGGCAGCGGGTCGGCGAGCTGGCCCCAGGCGCGCGAGTGGAACAGCACCGGCGCCACCCGGCGCGGGGTGGCGCTCGTGAGCACCTCGCCGACGAAGATCGTGTGGTCTCCTCCCGGGTACGCGTGCGCGACCCGGCAGTCGAGCCAGGCGACGGAGTCGGCGAGCACGGGGGAGCCGCTCGGGCCCGGGGTCCAGGCGGTGCCGGCGAACCTGTCGGCGGCGGGCTCCTGGCCGGCGAACCTGCGGCCGATCGCGACCTGGTCCTTGCCGAGCACGCTGACGGCGAAGAAGCCGTGCTCGGTCACCAGCCGGTGGGTCCTGGTGCCGCGTGCCAGGCAGATGAGCACCATCGGCGGGTCGAGGCTCACGCTCGCGAAGGAGCTGGCGGTCATGCCGTGCCAGGCGCCCGCGGCCCCGGTGGTCACGACGACCACGCCACTCGGCCACTGCGCCATGGCCGCGCGGAAGGACTCGCCGTCTGCAGTCACCGGTCTCCATATGTTCCATTGATGGAAACAGTGTCACGCTGAAGGTAACGAACGGCCATTTTCGTGTCAATGTGACGGCGTTTCCCCAAGGGAAATAGACTGGACGTGTCGTCGATCTACGAGGGGGTCAGGTGCACGCCCAGGCCGAGTCGGAGAACCAGAGCCGTTCCATCGCCGCGGTGGAGCGCGCCATGGACGTTCTGCTGCTGTTCGGCCGGAGCACGCGCCCTGACCTGGGAGTCACCGAGATCGCCACCGAGCTCGACCTGACCAAGGCGGCGGTCCACCGCATCCTCACCGCGCTGCGCAACCGCGACCTCATCGCCGTCGACCCGGTCACCAGGCGCTACTCGCTGGGCCACGCCGCCATCGCGCTCGGCCGGGCCTACCTGGCGCGCACCGACCTGCGGGCGATGGCCGGTCCCGAGCTGCGCCGGCTGTCGGCCCAGTCGGGCGAGACCGCCACCCTGTCGGTGCGGCGCGGCGACACCCGCCTCTACGTCGAGCAGGTCGTGCCCGACCATGACCTGCGCATGGAGGTCTCGCTGGGCATCCCCTACCCGCTGCACGCGGGCAGTTCCTCCAAGGCCATCCTGGCGTTCCTGCGCGAGGAGGAGATCGAGGGTTTCCTGTCCAGGCACCAGCTCACCGCGCTCACCGGCAGGACGATCACGGACGCCGTCAGGCTGCGGGCCGAGCTGGCGGCGATCCGGCGGCGTGGCTACGCCTCCTCGCTCGGGGAACGCCTGGAGGGCGCGGCGTCGATCGCCGCCCCCGTCTTCGACCACGACGGGCTGGTGATCGCCGCGGTCAGCGTCGCGGGGCCGAGCAGCCGCTTCAAGCCGCGCATGCAGGAGCAGGCGCCCCTCGTCGTGGAGTCGGCGTCCCGGCTGTCGGCCCAGCTCGGCCACTCCGGCTGAGCGCCCTCCCACGTGCAAGGCGCCGCCGCCGGGGTAGATGCTCTGATGCCGGAGGGGGAAAGGGGTGTCATGCGGAGTGACGGCGAGCTCATGCTGGGCGGCCTGCTGCGCAACAGCCACACCGCCTCCTTCGAGGACATCGTCCCGCTGCTCAACGAGCACGCCCCCATGGCGGGCTTCAGCAACCCCATGGTCTACGTCTCCGACCTGCAGCAGAAGTACCTGGTGCCGCTGCCGAACCAGTTCAGCGCCGGGGGCGAGCCGCTCACGCGGCTGAACATCGACACCACGATCGCCGGTCGCGCGTTCCGCAACGTCGAGCTGGTGCACGCCCGGCCCGACGAGGACCTCCCGCCCTGCGAGCAGGAGGACGGGCTGCGCCTGTGGTCGCCGCTCCTGGACGGCACGGAGCGGGTCGGCGTGGTGGGCGGCATCACGCAACGGGTCGACGAGGTCATCGAGTGGCGGTTCAAGCGCCTGTCGACGCTGCTGTCGCTGCTGGTGGTGAGCAAACGCCAGACCAGCGACACCTACTCGCGGATGGTGCGCGAGAAGCCGATGACGCTGTCGGCCGAGGTGCTGCACAACCTGCTGCCGAACGGCAGCTTCGCCAACGACGAAGTGGTGATCGCCGCCGCGCTGGAGCCCGCCTACCAGGTGGGGGGTGACGTGTTCGAGTACGGCATCGAGGACGACCAGCTGCACGTGTCGATCTTCGACGCGATGGGGCACGATCTGGCGTCCGGGCTGACGGCGAGCATCGCGGTCGGCTCCTGCCGCAGCAACCGGCTCAAAGGCGCCGGCCTGGTGGCGATCAGCGAGGCCATCGACGAGGCGATCGCCCAGCACTTCCAGCTGAGCCGGTTCGCCACCGGCATCATCGCCAACCTCGACATGTCGACGGGAACGCTGTCCTGGGTGAACCGCGGCCACCACCCGGCGCTGGTGGTCCGCAACGGCAAGCTGGCCGCCACCCTGGGAAGCGCCAAGCCCGCGCCGCCGATGGGCTTCAGGCTGGGCCGGCGCGCCGAGGTGGAGCACTACCAGCTCCACGCCGGCGACCGGCTGCTCTTCTACACCGACGGCATCGTCGAGGCGCGCAGCCCCGAGGGGGAGCCGTTCGGGCTGGAGCGGTTCATCGACTACATCGTCCGCAGGGAGGCCGACGGCCTGCCGGCGCCGGAGACGCTGCGCCGGCTCATCCAGTCGATCATGCGCTACCAGCGCGGCCGGCTGCAGGACGACGCGACCGTGCTGACGGTCGAGTGGATGTCCGGCAGACGCCCGGGCGTCACGCTCTAAGACACCGCTGCACCCGGCCGGCCTTTCCTGCGGTAGGCGGTGATCGCCACCCCGACGGCGAGGGCGGCATATCCGCACGTCACGGTCAAACCTGCCCATGGCGGGACCGGGTAATAGCCGCCGAGCAGTGACCGGTCCACATCCACATGCGCGAACGTGGCGACGCTCTGCGTGATCGCGAACCCGGCGGCAAGGGTGACCGCCAGAAGCCATGGCGCCAGACCGGCGGTGGCCAGCAGCTAGGGCACGACGACCAGCGCGACGGCCAGTCCGACGGCGGCGACGCCCCGTTCGACCAGCGCGGCCAGGCCCAGAGCCAGCACGGCGGCGGCCGCGGTCAGCGCCGCAAAGCCGACGATCACCCGCACCTCGGTACCCAGGGTGATCGGCTGGATCGGGTTCTGATGGGCGCGCAACACCGCCAGGCCGGCGGGGACCACGACTCCCGAGGCCACCAGCCCCGCCACGAACGCGACCGCACCGACCACCGCGGCCTCGGCCGCCAGCCGCCGCGCCGGCAGGCCGATTCTCCCGCGCCGGTGGTCCGCCGTGAAGAACGTCACCGCCGCCACGAGTACCGGGATCAGCCCCGAGGCCCCGCCGATCAGCAAGAGGTCGGCGCGCATACCGCCCTCCACCGTGGCGGGCCCGATGGCACCGCCACCGGTCACGATGAGCTTGCCGCCGGACTCCACGACCCCGCCCGGGTGATGCGGGGTCCTGCCGTCGGACTCCAGGACGGCGCCGGCGTCGTCGTGCCGCCACGATCCGTTCGCGCCCTGCGGCGTGATCTGGTCGAAGGTGGCGGTCGCCTGGGCGAAGGCTTTCGCCATGTCCCACAGAACGCCTGGTGAGGTGACGAACAGCCCGATCTCGACCGTCTCCGGCAGCCCGGTCAGCTTGACCGTGCCGACCTCGGTCCACGTCCTGCCGTCGTCCGACTCGTAGCCGCTGATGGTGTCGCCCGACCTGGTCAGCCCGCAGCCACCGCGGGCCGTTGCGGGGACCGCCGGGCATGTCGTGGACGTAGTTGTACTGCATCCGCACGCCGTGGTCTCCGGTGAGCATGACGGCGGCGTACGGTGTGCCTCGCTGGAGGCTCTGCCTGACGAGGAGCCCGGCCTTGGCCCACGGCACCACTCCTTCCTGGACGTTGCGGACCCCGAGTTCGGCGTCCGGCAGCCGGATCTGCCCGGTCATGTCCGCCACCCGGGCGGTGATGCCGCCGTTCCCCTTCCGACGGTTGTACGCGGCACCGGGTTCCGGCCGGGCCGCAGCGGCTGCGACCTGGCCGGAACCTGGGCTCTGGCATCGTTGACCCATGGCACCTCGACCCGGTGGCCGGCTCGGCTGCCCCACCCGCACGACGACCGCCGGTGCGCGGCGGTGAGGGTTCTCCTCGTCGAGGACTTCGAGGTCCTCGCCCGCGACCTGCCCGGCGTCCATGGGGACGAGATCTGCCGGCGACTCGCCCAGGGCCGCTGCCGGACCCGGGTGCTCATGCTCCGGATCGACCACCCCGCCTGACCCTCGGGACGGCCGGTCAGGCGCCTTCTCGCGAGGGTGGCGGCAGAGGGGCGGTGGCGGCTTGGGCGAAGCGGCGGGCCAGCTGGGCGAACGCGTCCTTGAGCTCGGGCGGGCCGACGACCTCGATGTCGGCGTCGAACCTGCCGATGCTCGCGGCGAGTCCGGCCCACGACCAGGAGCCCAGGACGAGCCGGCAGCGGTCCGCGCCGAGTTCCTCCACGACGCCGTCACGGAGATAGCGCGAGACGGTGGCGGCGGGCAGCCGGAGCACCACCTCACCCCGGCAGGGCCAGTCACCGGAGCCACCACCGCGGAACCGGCCCGCCACGAACGCGGCCACATCGCCTCCGGGCACCTCACGCGCAGCGAAGTGGGGCCCGTTGGGCGTGCGCGGGCTGATGCGATCAACGCGAAAGGTCCGCCAGTCGTCGCGATCAAGATCCCAGGCGACGAGATACCACCGCCCACCCCAGGTGACAAGATGATGCGGCTCCACCCGGCGAGGCGGCCGCATGCCGTCATCCGTCGGTGACGCGGGCACGTCGTCCGTCGGACATGCGGGAGCGCGATCGTCGGTCGGCGATGCGGGGGCGTACCGGCGGGGTGGGCGGATGTTGTCGTCCGTCGGAGACGCGGGAGGGTGATCGTCCGTCGGTGGCCGGGAGGCGGGGCTGATGATCAGGGAGGCGGGGGCGTAGTCGAAGCGGAGGACTTCGCGGGCGCGGACGGCGGCGCCTAGCGCAGCGAGTACGCCGCTGCCGACCTGTGGGAGCGGGTGGGGGGCGGGTCGCTCGACGGCGGTGATCTGGAGGGTGTCGATCCGGTGGCGCAGGCGCGCGGGCATGACCTGGCGGACGGTGGTCAGCGCGCGTGCCGCCGCTTCCCCGATGCCGGCGCCGCTGGCGGCGGCGGTCTGGAGCGCCACGGCCAGCGCGACGGCCTGCTCGTCGTCGAACAGCAACGGGGGCAGGTCGGCGCCGGCGTCGAGCCGGTACCCGCCGTCGGGACCTTTGGCGGCCACGATCGGGTAGCCGAGCTCGCGCAGGCGGTCGACGTCGCGGCGGACGGTGCGCGGGCTGACGTCCAGCCGCTCGGCCAGCACCGCTCCGGGCCAGTCGCGGCGCGCCTGGAGCAGCGAGAGCAACGCCAGCAGCCGTGCTGAGGTCTTCGGCATGTCTCCCATATTGCCGTGAGTAGCGGCCACAACCTGACCGCTACCCCTGCGACTGTTGTCCCCGGAACACCACGAAACCCATGAAGAGGTCAGGAGCCGAAATGTCCGTCAAGTCCGTGACTCATCTGAACTTCCGCGGCGACGCCCGCCCGGCGCTCGAGTTCTACCGTTCCGTCTTCGGCGGCGAACTCACCGCCGTGACGTACGAGGACGCCGGGATCGTGCGGAACCCCGCCGAGGCGGACCAGGTGATGTGGGGCCAGGTGATCGCCGGCGACGGCTTCCACGTGATG
This sequence comes from Nonomuraea harbinensis, assembly GCF_019396385.1. Classification (GTDB taxonomy): domain Bacteria; phylum Actinomycetota; class Actinomycetes; order Streptosporangiales; family Streptosporangiaceae; genus Nonomuraea; species Nonomuraea ferruginea. The sequence goes on from NZ_JAHKRN010000023.1 coordinate 87,563, forward strand.
GCCTACGACGTGCCCGCCGGGATGCCGTGGGACCGGGGTGACAACTCGTTCTTCGTCTCACTCCGCGGCGAGACCGCCGAGGAGGTCACCGCCTACTGGGAGAAGCTCTCCGCCGGAGCGACCGTCGCGCGGCCGCTGGCGCCCGCGGAATGGGCGCCGCTCTACGGGATGCTCACGGACCGCTTCGGCGTCGTCTGGGTCCTGGACGTGGCGAGCGAATACAGCGGCTGAGCCACAGGCGCACGCCGCACTCTCGCGACCACACCCCCAGAACGACGACACCTCCCAGAACAACCCCGGAAACGACGACGCCCCCGGAAGCACGACGAGGAAAGTGACCACCATGACGATGCGGCCCCCGGTGCGGACCGTTCTCGGTGAGCGGGCGCTGAACCGCGCGACGCTCGCCCGGCAGTTGCTGCTCGAGCGCGCCGACCTGCCGGTCACCGGCGCCGTGGCGCACCTGTGCGGGCTGCAGGCGCAGGAGCCTCAGGAGCCGTTCGTCGGCCTCTGGTCGCGCCTGCGCGCGTTCGACCCGGCGGCGCTCTCCGGTCTGCTGGTCCGGCGGAGCGTGGTGCGGGTCCATCTGATGCGCCGCACCGTGCACCTCGTCACCGCCGGTGACGTGCTGGCCTGGCGGGCGCGCCACGACGCCATGCTGCGCCAGCGCGTGCTCGGGGTCTACCGTCGCGAGCTCGCCGGGGTGGACCTGGACGAGCTGGCCGCGGCGGGCCGGGCGGTGATGGCCGACGGCGAACCGCGTTCGATGGCCGAAGTCGTGGAGGCGCTCGCCGGGCGCTGGCCGGAGCCGGGACGGCGGGCCCTGGGCGAGATGGTGATCTCCGCCCTCGTCCCGGTGGCGCAGGCGCCCCCGCGCGGGCTCTGGCGCGCGAGGGCGGGGGTGCGCAACGTGCTGCTCTCGTCCTGGCTGGGGCGCGAGATCGACCCGCATGTCCCGGACGGCTCCGACCCGGTCGGCCAGGCGCTGGTGCGGCGCTATCTCGCCGCGTTCGGCCCGGCCGCCACGGCCGATCTGCGCGCCTGGTCCGGCCTGGCCGGGCTGCCGGGTGCGGTGGCCGCGGTACGGGAGGAGCTGGTCTCCTTCCGTGACGAGCGGGGCCGGGAGCTGCTGGACCTGCCCGACGCGCCGCGCCCCGACCCCGACACGCCCGCCCCGGTGCGGTTCCTGCCGGCGTTCGACAACGCGATCCTCGGTTACCACGCCCGGGGCCGGATCATCGACGACGCGCACCGGGGCCTGTCGGTCGCCGGCGCCCGCGTCGTCCTGGTCGACGGCCGGGTCGCCGCGACCTGGACCGTCGAGTCGGGCACCGTGACGGTCACCCCGCTGCGCCGCCTCAGCCCGGCCGACCGGACAGCCGTGGCCGACCAGGGACAGCAACTGGCGACGTTCCTGTCCGACGGCGACAGTGACGGCGTCCGGATCACCGCATCCCCCCACTGACCACCGGACGCCGTGGCGTCGGGTCTGGCGGGGCGGGCGGTCAGGCGCAGGCCGGCGACGTCATGGGGCGTTGGCGTTCAGGATCGGGATGAGGTTCTCCTCCTCGTAGTCCAGGTGTGCCTCCACCTGCGCGGTCAGCCGGTCCACCTCCGCCGACACCGCCGCCCGGTCGGTGTGCTCGCCCGCGACGAGCCGCTGCAGCTCCTCCAGGAGGCGGGCGATCTCCTCGTGCTCGCGGCGCAGCCGGGCCATGACGTCGGCGATCTCCGGGTACTGCTCGTCGAGGTGCGGGAACATGTGGGCGTCTTCCATCGTGTGGTGGTGGCTCAGCCCCTGGCAGACGGCCAGGCAGTTGATCCGCAGTTGCGCGCCCAGGCCGCCGCCGGACTCGGCGACCTCCTTGCGGACGATGGCCAGCTCCTTGCGGAAGGCGTCGTGGATGAGCTTGAGCCCGTCGCCGGGCCGCGCGGCGGCGGGGGCGGGCGGGCCCGCGAGGTCGAGTGCCACCACGGGCAGGGGGCGGCCGGACGCGGTCTCGTACCGTGCCCATCCGGGGTCGGTCCCGGTGGCGCGGGCGAAGATCCGGTCGCGTTCGGCGCCTTCCAGGATGCGCGCGTCGGCCTCGTACGTGAACGCGCCGGTTTCGACGGTGACGCGCGGGTTCTTGCGGAGGTTGTGGAACCAGGCGGGGTGGCGGGGGGAGCCGCCGGCGGAGGCGATGACGTACAGCCGGCCCGGATCCTCGTCGAGCAGGTAGCCGAGCGGGGTGGTGCGGCGGTTGCCGGTCCTGGCGCCGGTGGTGGTCAGCAGGAGCAGGCGGGCGTCCTCGAAGGGCGGCCCGACCCGGCCCTGGCCGGCCCTGAACTGCTCGATGACGTGCTGGTTGAAGTCCATGGTCATGCGGTGCTCTCTCCGATCGGTGGGAAAGCCCGCACGCCGACCGCGCGGAAAAGCGCATAGCTGGCGGAGCTATGAAGCGAAAAAAGGGGAAGCGGGGACGGCGCGCAGGCGCGGTTCAGGTCAGGCGCGTCCGTGTGAAGTGGTCACGGTGTCGTCCCCTTACGTCGCGGCCTCCATGCCGCCGCAGTCCTCCCATGCGGCGTCACGCGACCTGCCGATCATTCAACGCCGCCCGTTCGACGGCTGTCAAATCCCGTCCCGGTGTTTGCGGGCGGGGACGCGGCTCGGCTAATGTCGCCATCCCAGCTATGGACGAGGAGGTGAGACCGATTCCCGCACGTACCCGCCGGGTGCTCTCACCTCACGACATCTGCCCGGTCTAGCCGGCCGGGGGGAGAGCGCCCGTGACATACCGAAAGGCGCTCATGTCCCTTGCCGCCATCGTCACCCGGCTCCGCGCCGCGGGCTGCGTCTTCGCCGAGGACGAGGCACGCCTGCTGGCCGCCGCCGCCCCCGATCCCGCCGAGCTGGCCCGCCTGGTGGAGCGCCGCGCCGCCGGCGAGCCGCTGGAGCACGTCCTGGGCTGGGCCCGTTTCCGCGGCCTGCGTATCCAGGTCGATCCTGGCGTCTTCGTGCCGCGTCCGCGCACCGAGTTCCTGGCCGAGCAGGCGATCGCCGCCGCGCCCGGCCCGGCGGCGGTCGTGGTGGATCTGTGCTGCGGGTCCGGCGCGCTCGGCGCCGCCCTGGTGGCGGCGCTGGGCGAGGTCGAGTTGCACGCCTCCGACATCGACCCCGCCGCCGTCGCCTGCGCCCGCCGCAACCTGCCGGGCGCCCGGGTGTACGAGGGAGATCTGTTCGATCCGCTGCCCGCCGGGCTGCGCGGCCGGGTGGACCTGCTGCTGGCCAACGTCCCGTACGTGCCCACCGGCGAGATCCCGCTGCTGCCCGCGGAGGCCCGCCTGCACGAGGCCCGGGTGGCGCTGGACGGCGGCGGGGACGGGCTGGAGGTGCTGCGCCGGGTGGCCGCGTCCGCCGGGCGGTGGCTGGCCCCCGGCGGTCACCTGCTCTTCGAGACCGGCGGCCGGCAGGCGGCGCACGCGGTCGAGGCGATCGCCCGCCATGGCCTGACACCCCGCGTCGCCCACTCCGGCGACTGGGACGCCACCGTCCTCATCGCCACCCGGCAGGGCTGACCCCGATGAGTTTCCGGGCGGCCCGAGGTCTGCCCGGGGAAGTGACGGAAGGACGGGAGGCCCGCGATGGGCAAGCTGATCTACTCGATGATCACCTCGCTGGACGGCTACGTGAGCGACGAGAACGGCGACTACGGCTGGGGCGCGCCGGACGAGGAGTCGCACACGTTCGTCAACGAGCACATGCGGTCGATCGGCACCTACCTCTACGGCCGCCGGATGTACGAGACGATGGTCTTCTGGGAGACCGCGCACACGCTGCCGGACCAGCCGCCGTTCATCCTGGAGTGCGCGAAGGTCTGGCAGGCCGCCGACAAGGTCGTCTATTCGACGACGCTGGAGGAGGTGTCCAGCGGGCGGACCCGGATCGAGCGGGCTTTCGACCCGGAGCGGGTGCGTGAGCTGAAGGCGGCCTCCGACCGCGACCTCACCGTCGACGGGCCGGACCTGGCGGCGCAGGCGATCCGGGCGGGGCTGGTGGACGAGTTCCAGCTCTTCGTCGGGCCGGCGGTCGTCGGCGGCGGCGTCCCGTTCTTCCCCGCCGGGGTGCGCGCCGACCTGGAGTTGCTGGACGAGCGGCGCTTCGGCAACGGGGTGATCTTCCTGCGTTACGGGGTCGGGCGGTAGCCGCGGCCGTGTGGGGTAGGGGACGGCCATGGCATCGCTCATGGACCGGGTGCGCGCGTACATGCGCAGCCCGAAAGGCAGGCAGACGGTCGAATCGGCCAAGCGGATGGCCCGCGACCCCCGCAACCAACACAAGGCCAGGCACTTCCTGGACAAGTTCCGTTCCCGGCGGCACTGACGGCTCTTTCGTGACGGCGGCGCCCGGCGTGGCGCCGCCGTCGCCTTGCGCGGACACCCCAGATATTTCACATTTGACTTATATAAGCGTTGCCTGAAACACTCTGTTCGTGCACGCGTTCGACATTCTCGGTGATCCGGTCCGGCGCCGGATCCTGGAGCTGCTCGCCGGCGGCGAGCTGAGCTCCGGTGAGGTCACCGCCGTCATCCAGCGTGAGCACGGCATCTCCCAGCCCGCGGTGTCGCAGCATCTGAAGGTGCTGCGCGACAACGGCTTCGCCACCGTGCGCGCCCAGGGCACCCGGCGTTTCTACGTCGTGAACCCGGCGCCCCTGCGCGAGGTCGACCAGTGGCTGGACCGCTTCCGCGGCTTCTGGGAGCAGCGCCTCGACGCGCTGTCCACGGAGATCGCCCGCGGCAAGCGGGAACGCCGTGCCCGCGACAGCCATCCGACAGAAAGCTGACTTCGATGGACATCATCGACGAGATCACCCGTACCCATCGCGAGGTGCGCGACACCGGCGAGGCCAAGGTCGTCGAGCTCACCCGCCACTACGACACCGGCCTGGAGGATCTCTGGGACGCCTGCACCAGCGCGGAGCGCATCTCGCGCTGGTTCCTGCCGATCACCGGCGACCTGCGGCTCGGCGGCAGCTACCAGCTGAAGGGCAACGCCGGCGGCGAGGTCCTGTCCTGCGAGCCGCCGAACCGGTTCAGGGTGTCATGGGTGATGGGTGAGGCCCCGGCGTCGTACGTGGAGGTGCGCCTGGCGGCCGACGGCGACCGCACCCGCTTCGAGCTGCGCCACGAGGCCGTGGTGCCGCCCGAGTTCTGGGAGCAGTTCGGTCCCGGCTCGGTCGGCGTCGGCTGGGACCTCGGGCTGCTCGGCCTGGCGCTGCACCTGACCGGCGGCGAGAAGGTGGACGAGGAGCACTTCCACGAGACCGATGAGGGGCGGGAGTTCATCGTCCGCAGCAGCGGGTCCTGGGGCGAGGCGTTCCGGGCCTCCGGCGCCTCGCCCGAGCTGGCCGCCGCGGTGACCGCCGCGACCACCGCCTTCTACGCACCCCCCGCGGAGTGACGCGATGCCCAAGAAGATCACGCCGTTCCTCATGTTCGAGGGCAGGGCGCAGGAAGCGATCGACTTCTACCTGAAGGTGTTCGACGACGCGGAGGTGATCTCCGTGGTCCGCTACGGCCCTGGCGAGCCGGGGCCGGAGGGCAGCATCCAGCTCGCCCACCTGCGGGTCTGCGGGCAGGAGTTCCTCTGCAACGACAGCTATGTGTCGCACGCCTTCACGTTCACCCCGTCGCTGTCGCTGTTCGTGGAGTGCGAGTCGGAGGAGGAGATCGACCGGCTCTACCCGGTGCTGTCGGAGCAGGGCGGGGCGATGATGCCGCTCGGCCAGTACGGCTTCAGCGCCAAGTTCGCCTGGGTGGCCGACCGGTTCGGCGTCTCCTGGCAGCTCAACCTGCCCTGACGGTCAGCCGAGCAGCGCGGCCGGGTCGCGGGCGGGCGGGCCGGCGGGCCACCAGGTGTCGCCGCGCCGCTCGAAGGGGTACCACCGGCCGTCCCTGCCGTATCTGAGCTGGCGGTCGCCGATGGTCCAGCGGTTGCGGGCCCACTCCACCCCGGCGGGTGGCTCGCCCTCCCAGGCCGCGTCCAGCATGGCCCGCGCCCTGGCGAGGTCCTGCCGGGCGGGGGTCCACGCCGTCTCCAGCGCCTCCAGCCCGGCGGCGCCGCCGTGTCGCCAGGCCGCCACCTGGGCGTCGAGGCCGAGGTCGAGGCCGAACGCGGCGCTCATCCGTACCCGGTCCTGGTGTTCGGTCAGAACCGGCAGGCGGCCGGAGACGAGCAGGTCGCGCGCCCGGGAGGCGGCGGAGGCGGCCAGCACCTCCAGCGCGGCCACGTCCACGCCGGGGGCGGGCTCCAGCCCGAGCGGCGCGTGGGGGGCGTCCAGCGGGGGCGGGTCGGGCAGCGGGGGCATCCCGCGCGCGAAGGCCTCGCGCGCGGGCGTGCCCGGCAGCGTCCCGGCCCGCGCGCCCGTCGCACCGCCAGTGCCCGCCGCGCCCTCGGCGCTCTCGCTCCGCGCGCCCGGGATGTCTCGTTGGTGGAGCGCCTCGATCAGCTCCTGCTCGCCCCGGCCGCGTAGCAGCAGCAGGACGAAGGGGTCGGCGTCGAGGAGCCAGGAGGCCTGGTAGCAGAGCGCGGCCGCGTGCCGGCACGCCCAGTCGGGGCACGAGCATTCCGGTTCCAGGTCGCCGACCGCGGGCAGCAGCGGCACGCCGGCGGCCTCGGCGGCCCGTACCAGGTCGTGGGGCATGTCGCGGTCGAGCAGGGCGGCGATGTGCCCGGCCTTGGCCGCCACCTGGTCCAGGAAGCGGTCCCATGCGGCGTCGGAGAGCTGCTCGACCCGCACGACCGTGTCGTGCTCGTGCTCGGCGACGGAGGCCAGCCGCCCGGGGCTGACGGTGATGGGGCCGAGTTGCCCGGTCTTGGCGTAGGCGCGGCCCCGCTGGAGGAGCCCCTGGTCGAGCGAGGTGTCGGCGAGGGCCTTGAGCCAGGCCTGGCCCCACCAGGTGGTGGCGAAGCGGGCGCCGGCGCGCTGGCGGGGGAAGGCGGGGAAGCCGCGGGCGGCGGTCATCTCAGCTCCACGAGGGTGGCGAGCTCGGCGTCGGTCAGTTCGGTCAGGGCCGCTTCGCCGGAGGCGAGCACGGCGTCGGCGAGTTGGCGTTTGGCGGCGAGCATCAGGGCGATCCGGTCCTCGATGGTGCCTTCGGTGATCAGCCGGTGGACCTGGACGGGCCTGGTCTGGCCGATGCGGTGGGCGCGGTCGGTGGCCTGGTCCTCGACGGCGGGGTTCCACCAGCGGTCGTAGTGGATGACGTGGTCGGCGCGGGTGAGGTTGAGCCCGGTGCCGGCGGCCTTGAGCGACAGCAGGAACACCGGCGTCTCGCCGTCCTGGAAGCGGCGGACCATCTCCTCGCGGCGGGCGACCGGGGTGCCGCCGTGCAGCAGCTGGCTGGGGACGCCGCGGGCGGCCAGGTGGTGGGCGATCAGCCTGGCCATGGTCACGTACTGGGTGAAGACCAGCACCGCGCCGTCCTCGGCGACGATGGTGTCGACCAGTTCGTCGAGCAGTTCGAGCTTGCCGGAGCGGCCGGTCAGCCGGGGCGCGGTCTCGTGCAGATACTGGGCGGGGTGGTTGCAGATCTGTTTGAGCCCGGTGAGCAGTTTGACGATCAGGCCGCGCCTGGCCATGCCGCCGGCGCCCTCGATCCGCGTCATCATCTCGCGTACGACGGCCTCGTACAGGCCGGCCTGCTCGGTGGTGAGGGCGACCGGCCGGTCGGTCTCGGTCTTGGGCGGCAGTTCGGGCGCGATGCCGGGGTCGGACTTGCGGCGGCGCAGCAGGAACGGCCGCACCAGCCGCGACAGCCGGTCGGCGGTCCCGGTGTCGCCGGACTCGATCGGCCCGGCCCAGCGGGCGCGGAACCGGGGCAGCGTGCCGAGCAGGCCGGGGGTGGTCCAGTCGAGGATGGCCCACAGCTCCGACAGGTTGTTCTCGACGGGGGTGCCGGTGAGGGCGACGCGGGCGGCGGCGGGGATCTCGCGCAGCGCGCCGGCGGTGCCGGAGGCGGGGTTCTTGACGTGCTGGGCCTCGTCGGCGACGACCAGGTCCCACGGGTGGGCGGCCAGGCGGGTGGCGTCGCGCCGCATGGTGGCGTACGTGGTGAGCACGAATCCCTCGTCGGCCAGGGTGCGGGCGGAGCCGTGGTAGCGGCGTACCGGCACGCCGGGGGCGAACCTGGTGATCTCCCGCTCCCAGTTGCCCAGCAGCGACGCCGGGCACACGACGAGTGTGGGCCCGCCGCCGCGGTGCAGGTGCAGGGCGATGAGGGTGATGGTCTTGCCCAGGCCCATGTCGTCGGCCAGGCAGGCGCCGAGCCCGAGTGAGGTCATCCTGGCCAGCCAGCGCAGGCCCTGCAGCTGGTAGTCGCGCAGTGTGGCGGCCAGGCCGGGCGGCGGGGCGAGGTCCTCCGGTTCGGCCAGCCGGTCGCGCAGCTCGCTCAGCCACGCGCCGGGTTCGACCGGCACCTGTTCGCCGTCGGCCTCGACGGTGCCGGTGAGCGCGGCGGCGAGCGCGTCCACGGGGGTGAGCGGCTTGAGCTCGCGCAGGCGTGCCTTGCGTGCCAGGTCGGGGTCGATGAGCACCCACTGGTCGCGCAGCCGTACGACGGGCCGGTGCGTCTCGGCGAGGTGGTCCATCTCGGCGGCGGTGAGCCGCTCGCCGCCGAGGGCGAGCTGCCAGTCGAAGGCGACCAGGTGGTGGCCGCCGAGGAACGAGGGCAGGTCGGACGGGGCCGCGTCGCGCTCGCCGATCGCGGCGCGGGCGCTCAGTCCGCGTACGAGGGAGCGCGGCCAGTGGACCTCGGCCCCGGCGGCGGTGAGCCGTCCGGCGGCTCCGGCCAGCAGGTCGCCGACGTCCTCGTCGGTCAGCGGCAGTTCGTCGGGGACGGGGCTGTCGAGCAGCGCCGCCAGGCGGGGCCAGGCGCGGGCGGCCCGGCGCAGGGCGATGGTCGTCTCGATCCTGGCACGGCCGCCGAACCCGGGGTCGCGGCCCTGCCACAGGTCGGCGGCGTCCACCACGAGTGACGGGCCGGCCAGGCTGTGCACCTGCACCACGGCGCGGTACTCGCCCGCGGCCACGTCGTCGGCCTCGATCCGCAGGGACACCCGCACGCCGGCGTCGAGGTCGGCGGAGACGTCCTCGGCCCACCGGCGCAGCTTCGGCACCTTGACGGGGCGCACGGCGGCGAACGCGGTGGTGCCGGTCGCCTTGACGGCGCCGGGTGAGCGCGGCATGCCGTCGGCCACGGCGTCCAGGAACGCCCGCACCAGCGTCTCGGCGTCGGCCAGCACGGGTCCGGCGTCGCCGTGGTCCTCTCCGAGGGGGACGGCGCGGGCGGAGGCCGGCATGGCGTCGGCGAGTTCGCGGATGCGCTGGACGTCGGCGGCGTCGAAAGGGCCGGCGCGCCAGGCGTCGTGGCCGGCCGCGGTCACCGTGGGGCGGATGCGGCCGCGGGTGACCAGCTGGAGCGCCACCAGCGCCGCCGCGCCCCAGAAGCGGGCCGCGGGGTGGGCCGAGGCGTCGGTGCGGGCTCTGGCCAGCGCGGCGACGGCCTCGGCCACGGGCGTCCTGGTGGCGGCCGCCTCGCGTACGCGGATGCCCTCGTCGTAGGGTTCGGCGACGGTGACGGTGTCCGCGCCCGCCGGTCCGAGGAAGGCCATGCGGCCCGCTCTGGGCGGTTCGCCGGGCTCGAAGACGACCGCGTTCCGTACCGAATCCTGTCCGTCTGTCACAACCGTACAGTGTACGGTACGCGGGGGTGTGGTTTCCCACACCTGAACACGGAAGCCCGCCTCATCAACGGGACCACCCGATCTTCCGTACCCTTGGCGCATGGTTGATTGGGTTGTGCAGTTGATGGAGCTCCTGGGCGCGCCGGGAGCCGGCATGGCGGTGGCGGCGGAGAACCTGTTCCCGCCGATTCCGAGCGAGGTCATCCTGCCGCTTGCGGGTTTCACGGCCAGCCGGGGCAACATGGGCCTGGTCGACGCTCTCGTCTGGACCACGATCGGTTCGATCGTCGGCGCGCTGGCCCTCTACTGGGTGGGCGCGCTGCTCGGCCGCGAGCGGGTGCTGGCGATCGCCGCGAAGATGCCGCTGGTGAAGGTCTCCGACATCGAGAAGACGGAGTCGTGGTTCCTCAAGCACGGCAAGGCGACGGTGTTCTTCGGCCGGTTCATTCCGATTTTCCGCAGTCTGATCTCGGTGCCCGCCGGGGTGGAGCGGATGCCGGTGCTGCAGTTCACTCTGCTCACGGCGGCCGGCAGCGGCATCTGGAACACCACCTTCGTGCTGGCCGGCTACTACCTGGGCGAGAAGTGGCATCTGGTCGAGACGTACATGGGGGTGGCCTCCAAGGTGGTGCTCGGCCTGGTCCTGCTCGCGGTGGTGGTCTTCGTGGTGGTGCGGCTGAGCGAGCGGCGCAAGGGACGCCATGCGCTTCGCCGCTGAGGGGGCGCGGGTGCTCGGCGCGGTCGTGCTGGGTGCGCTGACCGCGCCGGTGGAGGCGGTGTTCCTGCTGGTGACGCTGCCGTTCGCGGGCGGCACGGCCGGGGCCGCGCGGTGGCTGGCCCGGTGGGAGGCGCGCCGCCTGCTGCTGGATCCGGCCGTCCTGGACCGCGCGAGCCTGGATCCCCCTGCCGGGGGCGGGGACGGCTCGCGGGCGCGGCTGTTCCTGGCCGCGCGGGTGCCGCTGGGGTTGCTCGGCGCGCTGGTGCTGGTGCTGCTGGTGTTCGGCGCCTGGCAGGCGGGCCGGCTGGTCTGGGCGTGGGTCCTGGACGAGGCGTACGACGGGATGTCGCGGTCGGTGCCGCTGGGGCTCTACACCTTCACGCTGGGCGGCGTGCTGCTGTTCCTCGCGCTGACGGGACTGGCGGGGGTGCACGTGCTGGAGCGGCGGCTGGCCGTTCGGATGCTGGGCCCCGACCGTACCGAGGCGCTGGAGCGCCGGATCGTCCAGCTGTCGGAGAGCCGGGCCGGCATCGTGGCGGCGGTCGACTCCGAGCGGCGCCGGATCGAGCGTGACCTGCACGACGGGCTGCAGCAGCGGCTGGTGGCGCTGTCGATGCTGATCGGGCGGGCGCGGCGCGGCCATCCGGCTCTGATGGACCAGGCGCACGTCGAGGCGCAGCAGGCGCTGGGCGAGCTGCGCGAGGTGGCCTGGCGGGTGTATCCGAGCGGGCTGGACGCGCTCGGGCTGGACGAGGCGCTGGCCGGGGTGGCCGAGCGGTCCGAGGTGCCGGTCACCGTGGCGTGTGACCTGCCGGGGCGGCCACCGCCCGCGGTGGAGACGGCGGCGTACTTCGTGGTGAGCGAGGCCGTCACGAACGCCAACAAGCACGCCGGGGCCGGTCGCGTCGAGGTCGCGGTGCGGATGGAGGGTGCGGCGCTGGTGGTGTCGGTGCGTGACGACGGGGTGGGCGGCGCGGGCGCGTCCGGTGGCGGGCTGTCGGGGCTGCGGCGCCGGGTGGCGGCGCTGGACGGCGGTTTCGCGGTGGACAGCCCGCCCGGCGGGCCGACGGTGATCAGGGCGGAGCTGCCGTGCGGGTGATCCTGGCGGAGGATTCGACGCTGCTGCGCGAAGGGCTGGTCCGGCTGCTGCTGGAGGAGGGGCACGAGGTGCCGGCGGCGGTGGGCGACGGTGAGGCGCTGGTGGCGGCGGTGGCCGCGCATCTGCCGGACGCGGTGGTGGTGGACGTGCGGATGCCGCCGACGCACACCGACGAGGGGCTGCGCGCGGCCCTGGAGATCAGGCGGCGCTGGCCGGGGGTGAAGGTGCTGGTGCTGTCGCAGTACGTGGAGAAGCGGTACGCGACCGAGCTGATGAGCTCGGACGTGTCGGGCGTCGGTTACCTGCTGAAGGACCGGGTGGCGGAGGTCGCCGACTTCCTGGACGCGCTGGAGCGGGTGGGCGCGGGCGGCGCGGCGTTCGATCCCGAGGTGGTGCGCCAGCTCCTGGCCCGCACCAGTCAGGTGGATCCGCTGGCCAGGCTGACGGCGCGGGAGCGCGAGGTGCTGGAGCTGATGGCGCAGGGGCTGACGAACGCCTCGATCGCGCAGGCGCTGCACGTGTCGCAGAGCGCGGTGGAGAAGCACGTGAACGCGCTGTTCGACAAGCTGGACCTGTCGCACGTCACCGGTTACAGCCGGCGGATGCTGGCGGTGCTCCGCTTCCTCGGTTCCTGATTTTTCTGGACGTATCACCTTCCTGGGGTGACCTGCGGCCCGCCTTGACAAATTTATTTGTCGGTGGGACGGTGGAGCCACACCCCGAAACGAGGAGTCAACGATGCGGAAGATCGTCGCAGGGCTGTTCATCTCGCTCGACGGCGTCGTGGAGTCGCCGGAGAAGTGGCATTTCCCGTACTACGACGAGGACATGGGCCGGTCGGTCGACACGCTCATGCGGCGCTGCGAGGCCATGCTGCTGGGCCGCAACACCTACGAGACGTTCGCCTCCCACTGGCCTCACCAGGATCCGGGCGACCCGCTGGCCGCCATGATGAACGGCCGCGCCAAGTACGTGGTCTCCTCCACGCTCACCGACCCCGCCTGGCAGAACACCACGGTGATCGCCGCCGGTGACGTGGCCGCGCTCAAGGAGGGGCCGGGCGGCGACCTGGGCATGAGCGGCAGCCCCACCCTGGTGGTGTCGCTGCTGCGGGAGGGCCTGCTGGACGAGCTGCACCTGCTGGTGCACCCGGTGGTCGTCGGCAGCGGGCAGAGGCTGTTCGAGGAGGGCGCGGGGCACATCCCGCTCAAGCTCACCAAGTCCGAGACGTTCGGCACCGGCGTGCTGGACCTGACCTACGGGAGGGCCTGACCATGGCCGCCAAGACCGTCGCCGAGAAGCTGCTCGTCAAGCCGGGCGGCACCGTGTGGGTCTCCGCGGGGGAGCACCGGCCGCTCGTCGGCCCCCTGCCGGAGGGCGCGGATTACGTCGAGGACCTGGGCGAGGCGGCGGTGGGGGTGTTCTTCGCCGCCGACGCGGCCTCGGCCCGCGGCCTGCTGGACGGGCAGCGCGACCGGCTGAAGGGCCCGCCGGTGCTCTGGGTCGCCTATCCGAAGGGCGGCAAGTCCGACGTCAACCGTGACACGCTCTGGCCCATCGTGGGCGAGTTCGGGCTGCGCCCGAACGGCCAGGTGGCGGTGGACGAGACGTGGTCGGCGCTGCGTTTCCGCCCGTTGAAGGAGGGCGAGCCGCCTTTCACCGGCGGCGCGTCCCGATAGACCGGGTCTCAACCGCCGGAAAGATACTCGTGCAGGCGTGCGGCGGCCGCCAGCATGGCGGTGGCGCGCTCGGTCAGCTCCTGGCGGCGGCGGGCGATGGCGGCGCGCAGGGCGTCGCTGCTGCCGGTGCGGCGCAGCCCGTCGAGGACGGGCCTGATCTGCGGGAACGGGTGGCGGGCCTGCCGCAGCATGAAGATCATCCGTGCGTCGCGGACGTCGGCAGGCCCGTAGAGTCGGTAGCCGGTGGCCGGGTCGCGGCGGGGCGCCAGCAGTCCCGCCGACTCCCACACGCGCAGGGCCGAGGTCCGCACCCCCAGCCGGGCGGCGACCTCGCCGATGCGCAGGCTGCCCCGGAAGGGGCCTTCCTCGTGGCCCGCCGTCTCCAGCGCCCGCCCTGCCGACTCCAGGGCCGCGCGCCGTCCGTGCAGCTCGGCGTGGCCGGCGTCGACGAGTTCGAGGGCGTGCGGCACGTCGCCGGCGTGCACGGCCCGCATGATCTGGCGGGCGGCGTCCCAGCCGTGGCCGGCGGCCAGCGCCCGGTAGGTGAGCAGCGCCTGCCGGTGGCGGGCGTCGAAGCGGCGGTAGCCGGCGGGCGTGCGCGGGGTGGGCGGCAGGACGCCGTCGTCGGCGTAGTTGCGGATCTGCTGGGTCGACAGGCCCGCGACGCGCGCCAGATCGATGGGCCGCACGGGCGCCCGCCTTCCATAAACAGGGGTTACGTCGCACTTTAAGGTTACCGACGCCTCCTCCAGGCCACGACCGCGAAACCTTACACTTGCAACTTCAATGACAGACTTGATGGCATGACTATCGCCGACGATCTACGAAAGTCTGATTACCGCGCCGCCGACGGCCACGACCACATCCAGGTGCGCGGCGCCCGGGAGAACAACCTGGCCGGGATCTCCCTCGACATCCCGAAGCGGCGGCTCAGCGTGTTCACCGGGGTGTCCGGCTCCGGCAAGTCGTCGCTGGTCTTCGACACCATCGCCGCCGAGTCGCGGCGGCTGATCAACGAGACGTACACCGCGTTCATCCAGGGGTTCATGCCGCCGCTGAACCGGCCGGACGTGGACGCGCTGCACAACCTGAGCGCGGCGATCATCGTCGACCAGGAGCGGATGGGCGCCAACGCCCGCTCCACGGTCGGCACCGCGACCGACACGTACACGATGCTGCGGATCGTCTTCAGCCGGATCGGCACCCCGCACGTGGGCCCGGCCTACGCCTTCAGCTTCAACACCCCGCAGGGCATGTGCCCCGAGTGCGAGGGCCTGGGCCAGATCACCGACATCGACGTGGACGAGCTGGTGGACCGGGAGCTGTCGCTGAACGAGGGCGCGATCAAGGCACCCGGGTTCCCGGTCGACTCGTGGTACTGGCAGGTGATGGCGAACTCGGGCTTCTACGACCCGGCGGTCAAGCTGAAGGACTTCACCCCCCAGCAGTGGGAGGACTTCCTGCACAAGCCGACCACCAAGGTGAAGGTCGGGTCGAGCAACCTCACCTACGAGGGGCTCGTGGTCCGGGTGCGCAAGCAGTACCTGGGCAAGGACCGCGAGTCGCTGAAGGGGCAGGCCCGCGCGTTCGCCGACCGGGCGGTCAAGCTGATGCGCTGCCAGGCCTGCGACAGCACCCGGATCAACGAGGCGGCCCGCTCGGCGCGGATCGGCGGGCGCAACATCGCCGAGTGCTCGGCCATGCAGATCAACGACCTGGCCGGCTTCCTGCGCGGCATCGGCGACCCCGCGGTGGGCCCGGTGCTGGACAACCTGAGGGCCACGCTCGACTCGCTGGTGGAGATCGGGCTGGGCTATCTGAGCCTGGACCGGGAGTCGGGCACGCTGTCCGGCGGCGAGGCGCAGCGGGTCAAGATGGTCCGCCATCTCAACTCCAGCCTGAGCGACGCCACCTACGTCTTCGACGAGCCGACCGCCGGGCTGCACCCGCACGACATCCAGCGGATGAACGAGCTGCTGATCAAACTGCGCGACAAGGGCAACACCGTGCTGGTGGTGGAGCACAAGCCGGAGATGATCGCCATCGCCGACTTCGTGGCCGACCTGGGGCCGGGCGCCGGCGCGCAGGGCGGCACACTCTGCTACGCCGGCGACCTGGAGGGGCTGCGCGCCTCCGGCACCCTCACCGGCCGCTACCTGGACCACCGGGTGACGCTGCGGGAGAAGGTGCGCGAGCCGGCCGGGTGGCTGCCGATCCGCGGCGCGACCCTGCACAACCTGCAAGGTGTGGACGCCGACCTCCCGCTGGGGGTGCTGACCGTGGTCACCGGGGTGGCCGGGTCGGGCAAGAGCTCGCTCATCCACGGCTACGTCGCCGGCCGCGAGGGCGTGGTGGTGGCCGACCAGTCGCCGATCCGCGGGTCGCGGCGGAGCAATCCGGCCACGTACACGGGGCTGCTCGACCCGATCCGGGCGGCGTTCGCCAAGGCCAACGGGGTCAAGCCGGCGCTGTTCTCGGCCAACTCCGAGGGGGCCTGCCAGGCGTGCAAGGGCATCGGCCTGATCTACACCGACCTGGCGATGATGGCCGGGGTGGCGACGGTGTGCGAGGAGTGCGAGGGCAGGCGGTTCACGCCGCAGGTGCTGGCCTACCGGTTGCGCGGCAAGAACATCAGCGAGGTGCTGGAGATGCCGGTGGCCGAGGCGGCCGGGTTCTTCACCAGCGGCCCGGCCAAGGTCATCCTGGACCGGCTGGAGGCGGTCGGGCTGGGCTATCTGGGCCTGGGCCAGCCGCTGACGACGCTGTCGGGCGGTGAGCGGCAGCGCCTGAAGCTGGCGGTGCACATGGCCAGGAACGGCTCCACCTACGTGCTGGACGAGCCGACGACCGGCCTGCACCTGGCGGACGTCGACCATCTGCTGGGCCTGCTGGACCGGCTGGTGGACGACGGCAACACGGTGATCGTGATCGAGCACCACCAGGCGGTGATGGCGCACGCCGACTGGATCGTCGACCTGGGGCCGGGCGCCGGTCACGACGGCGGCCGGGTGGTCTTCGCGGGCACGCCCGCCGACCTGGTGGGCTCGGGTGACACGCTGACGGCCCGCCACCTGCGCGCCTACGTGGGCCGGTAGCGCGTCACGTCCTCCTGCCGCGGCGTGTCATGGTGGTGACCGCAATCTGGTGCCACATGTGACAGCAAAGGACTCGAGAATGCCTCGTACGCCGGCGGAACGGTTGAAGGACACCCTGTCCCGGCTGGAGAAGGACGTGGACGCGTGGGTGGCCACGGCGGGGGAGGGGCCGTGCATGGTGCCGCTGTCGTTCCTGTGGGACGGTGAGACGCTGCTGATCTCCACGGCGGCGAGGACTCCGACGGCGCGCAACCTGGTGGCCGACGGCCGGGTGCGCGTCGGCGTGGGGCTGACGCGTGACGTGGTGCTCATCGAGGGGACGGCCGAGGCGGTCCGGCCGCAGGAGCTGCCGGAGGCGACGGGGGACGCGTTCGCCGCCAAGACCGGCTTCGACCCGCGCGCGCTCTCGTCCCCGTACCTGTATTTCCGGATCCGCCCGGTCTGGGTGCAGGCGTGGCGGGAGGAGGACGAGCTGGCGGGCCGCGACCTCATGCGTGACGGCGAGTGGCTGGACGCCTAGCGGGCGTCACGTCGCGCGGAGCCGCGCCAGGTGGCAGTCGAGCGACGCGGTGACCTCTTCGGGGGTGTAGTGGCCGACCAGGGTGGCGTTCCGTACAGGATGCTCGCCTCCTTGGCGGCGTCCAGCGTGAACGACCAGCCGTTCTGGGCCGCCGGGCTGACGGCGCCGGGCGCGATCCCGTGGCGCCGCCTGACGCCCGCACGGCTGGCCGCCGCGCTCATCACCGCGGTCACCACCGCGGTCACCGACCCGGCCCATCGGCGGCGGGCCCGGGCCCTGGCGGTCCGGGTCGCGGCGGAGGACGGCGCGGCGCCCGTCGTCGAGGCGGTGAACCGGCGCGGATGTTCGAGCCGGTGAGCGCGGGGCAGGACCTCTGAGGTGACCTGTCACGTGTACGCGGCCGCGCGGGTGTTCGTGCCGGCGCCGCCGGAGCGGGTGTTCGCGCTCGTGACGGACTGGCCGCGGCACCGGGAGTGGATGGTGCTGACGTCGGCGTGGGAGGCCGGCGACCGGGTGGAGGCGTTCACCGGGGTCGGCCGGCTGGGTTTCCTGGACGTGATGACGATCACCCGGTGGGAGCCGCCCCACGTGGTGGAGATGCGGCATGTGGGGCGGCTGGTGCGCGGCGACGGGGTGATCCGGGTGCGGGCGTGCCCGGGCGGCAGCCGGGTGATCTGGGCCGAGCGGCTGCGGCCGCCGCTGGGGCCGGTGGGGTGGCTGCTGTGGCCGGTGGCCCGGCCGGTGGTGAACGCGCTGGCCCGGTTGTCGCTGCGCCGGCTGGCCCGGCTGCTCACCTGACGACCCCGGCCCTGACGGCTCACCACCGGCCGGTGTTCAGGTGGCGGGCTCGCCGAACCAGCGGGACAGGTGGTCCTCCAGGTCCTGCTGGTCGTCGCCGATCCAGGCGACGTGGCCGTCGGGGCGTAGCAGGACGCATGGGACGTCCACGCCCGCGGAGGCGTCCGCGAGGTGATCGACCCGGTCCGCCCAGCCGCCGGCGGTCAGGCGTCCGGTGCGGTCCAGCAGCAGGCCGCGGCCGTGGTGCAGCAGAGCGTAGAGGCGGCCGTTCTTCACCTCGACGTCGGGCAGGCGGCGGCCGAGCAGGCCGGGCCCTTCGCCGAAGTCGTAGCGGACGCCGATCGCGGTGATCTTCTCGGTCAGATGGCGGTTCACCTCGTCGAAGTCCATCAGCTCGGTGAGCAGCCTGCGCACGGCCCGCGGGCCCGGTTCGGGGGACAGCAGTTCCATCTGGGCGCGGGTGTTGTCCAGCACGTCCGCGGCGACCGGGTGACGTTCGGCCTGGTAGGTGTCCAGCAGTGTCGCCGGGGCCCAGCCGCGGATCTGCGCGGCCAGTTTCCAGCCGAGGTTGAACGCGTCCTGGACGCCCAGGTTGAGGCCCTGCCCGCCGATGGGCGGATGGATGTGCGCGGCGTCGCCGGCCAGGAGCACCCGCCCGACGCGGTAACGTTCGGCCAGCCGGGTGGCGTCCCCGAAGCGGGACATCCAGCGCGGGGAGTGCACGCCGAAGTCGGTTCCGGCGATCGCGCGCAACTGCTGCCGGAAATCCTCCAGGGTGGGCGGTTCCGCGCGGTCGCCGGCTCCCGCGGCGGGCACCACGACGCTGTAGACGGTTTCGCCGAAGGGCCGGAGCCAGAACGGCCGATGGGTCTGGCCGACCTGGGCCACCTTGGCGGCGATCTCCTCCCGCGGCACGCCCACTTCCATCTCGCCCATCAGCGTCTCGGTCCGCGAGGGCTCGCCGGGGAAGGCGACGCCGAGCAGTTTGCGCACCGTGCTGCGCGCGCCGTCACAGCCGACGAGGTAGCGCGAACGCAGCCGTTGCCCGCCGGCCAGTTCGACGGTCACGCCCTCGTCGTCCTGCTCGAATCCGGCCACCGCGCGACCGCGCCGGACCTGCGCGCCCCGTTCGGCCGCGTGCTCCTCGAGCAGACGCTCGATGACCGGCTGCGGGATGCCCAGCAGATAGGCGTAGGCGGAATCCAGGCCCTGGGGCGGGGGTTTGGGGATGGCGGCGAAGAAACCGCCGGCCGGACGCTGCCGCCCGTGCGGGAGGACGCGGTCCAGCAGTCCGCGCATCGCCATCAGTTCGAGACTGCGCATGTGCAGACCGACGACGCGGACGAACGACGCGGGCTCGGTCCTCTTGTCCAGGACGAGTACCCGTACGTCGTGCAGCCGCAGCTCGGCGGCCAGCATCGCGCCGGTCGGCCCGCACCCGGCGATGATCACATCGTGGGTGAGGGGCGCGCGCCCGGCGCCGGTGACCTGCTGAGAGTGCATAGGTGTCGCCTTTCGGGAGTGCCTTGTCAGCGAGGCGCTCCCGGCGGCCCCTACCTCGGTCGCCCGGCCGTGACGGGAAGGGGGAGCACCCACATCGCTACAGCGTTCATGGGTCTCACCTCCTCGGGCGGCGTCACGGTCAGCCGCAAACTACAAGCCCGGGCACCCTCCCGTCCAACCCTTTCCCCGATGGGCCGGAACTGTCGGCCGCGGTCCCTAGAGTCACTGTCCGCGGGCGAATCCCCGCGGGAAGCGGAGAGACCACGGCCATGACGCTGCGATCGTTCAGGGACACCGTGGACACCTATCACGGCGGTTTCCAGCTCGACGACCTGTACGGCGTCGTGGAAGCCCCGTCGCTGTCCGACGGCGTCCTGGACACCGCGGGCGGCTGGATGCGCGTCGAGAGCGGCGTCCGCCACGGCAGAGCGGACGTCCGCCTGGAAATCTGGGACTCCGCCCCGCCGCCCGCCCCCGCCCCGTGGACGGCGGCGGGGGAGAGCGCCTACCTGAGCGCCGGCGGCATCGTGACCATGGGCGACGACGAGGGCGAGCGTTCCCTCGGCGCGCTCGTGCTGGGCCCGCCCTGCTTCCTGTACGGTGTGCGCGCTCATCGCGTGCCCCCGGCCAGGGGCAGCGACGGCGACTTCTGGGAGGACCCCCGGCAGGCCCACGTGCTGTTACGGTTCTGGCCGCTGCGCGACGTCTTCGACCCGGCACCGCACGCGCGCCCCGCGGGGCTGCGCGAGGACGCGGCGGCGCTGCCCTCCGGTTACGTCCCGTCGATGGACTGGCCCGTCCTGCGCGAGCGTACGGCCCCGCCGCCCCGGGACGGATCCGGGCCGGACGTGACCGGCGACCCCTACCCGTGGCGCACCCTCGCCCAGCACCGGTGCCGCACCCGGATCCGCCACGACCTCGACCCCGCGGGCGCGCCGGTCTCCACCGTCCGCAGGCGGCACCTGGCCGCCTCCCGGCCGCCGCCCCGGGACGTCCCACCGTGTCACCGTTGCGGGCCGGGCGATCGTCACCGTCCTGGCCGCGGACGGCGATCTGCTCACCGTCCGCGACGCGGCCCGCGCCGAGTCCGCCCGCGTCGTGGCCGCGGAGCGGGCCTGGCCGGCATGAGGGGCGACGACCGGAGGGTCAGGCGGCCCTGCTGTGGCGGTGGACGAAGCCGGTGATGAGGGCGGCGACCTCGGCGGGCCGTTCGGCGACCATGCCGTGCCCGGCGTCGATCTCGCGGACCTCGATGGCGGGCCGTTCGGCGGCCAGGGCGGCGAGGTCGCGGCGCAGCCCGGCCCGGTAGGCGTCCATGAGCGGGACCAGGTGCGGCGGGACGGGCGGGTTGCGGGTGGCGTTGACGATGAGGAACGGGCCGGTGAGGCGGCGGAAGACGGGCAGCGCGTCGGCGAACTCGGGCAGTTCGCGCAGCGCGGAGGTGACGCCGGGGCCGGGCCGCAGCAGGAAGCCGCCGTCGTGGGCGCGCAGGTTGCGCCGCACCGACTCCTCCCAGTCGTCGGGGTCGGCGTTCTGGGCGGCGGCGAAGGCGCGCTGCCCGTCGAGGAAGGCCTCGGCCTGCCCGGCGGTCATCGGCGCGGCCGCAGCCTCGGCCTGCCGGCTGAACATCTCGTGCAGCGTGGCCAGGCCGGCCGTCACCTGCCCGGCGTCCAGGCCGGCGTAGTTGGCGGGGTGGGTCTCGGCGGCGCGGTGGCCGTCGAGGCTGACGGCGGCGGGGCAGGCGGGGTGGCGGGCGGCCCACAGGCCGGCGAGCATGCCGCCCAGGCTGTGGCCCGCCACGGCGGGCTCGCCGAGGCCGAGCGCGGCCACGACGTGTTCCAGGTCGTCCAGGACGGCCTTCCACGTCCACGGGCCGTCGCCGGAGCGGCCGTGGCCGCGCAGGTCGACCGCCACCGCGCGCACCCCGCTCAGATGGGCGGCCACCTGCCGCCAGTTGAGCAGGTTGCCGCCGGCTCCGTGGAGCAGCAGCAGCGGCGGGCCGTCGCCGCCGTGGTCGTGGACGGCGATCGGGATGTCGCCGTCAAGGATGGTCTCCATGCGCCCCTCCGGGGTCGAGTCGTTCGCGGACCGAGCGCGTGGCGACACCCCCGTCCGGGTGCTGCTGGAGCTTCCCGCGCCGCACCAGGTCGTGGACGCCCTGGCGGGTGATGCCGAGCATCGCCCCGGCGACCGCGTACGGGACGCGGTCGGCGGAGGGATGGCCGACGCGCCGGGCGATCGCCCGGCCCAGAGGGGTGCGCCACCACTCGAGCGGCGGGTCGAAGGCGGCGTCGCCGGGGTAGAGGACCGCGATCAGCCGCGCGCCGGTGTGGACGGCGCGCGGCCGGTCGGGCCCGAGCAGGTCGGCCGCCCAGGTGGCGGCGTCGTGCCGCGCCTTCGCGCGCAGCTCTTCCAGGGCCCCCGACGCGCCGTCGCCGAGCAGGATCTCCAGCGGGTCGAGCAGCCTGCTGCCGACCAGCCGGAGGATGTCCTGTTCGAGAGCGCCTTGCTCGTCGTGGGTCACGCCGCCTCCCGCCACTACTTGACGTACCATAGCAAGTACTTTACGCCCGACGTCAAGTAGTGGGGGTGTGCCAGTCCCCGACACCACCCGGCACCGGCGCCCCCGGATCGTACGGCTCACGCGTGAACACGAACGTGTTCAGATCCAGATGATCCGGCCCCACCCGCAACGTCTCGCCCGCGTAGTAACCGTCCAGCCCCAGCCACGTGCCGTCGTCCTGCGGCACGAACCGCGACGCCCGCCCGCCACCGGACACCGGCCCCAGCGCCAGCCCCCGATCGGGCAGCAGCCGCAGCGTGTACGGCGCCGGACCCCAGTGCCACAACCCGGTCAGCGCCAGCAGATCCGGGTCGGCGGCACCCGGCACCCACTCCCGCGGCATCCGCGGCTCATGCTCCTCCAGGATGTCGAGCAGATCGAACAGCAACGTCCGCCCCACCCCCGACGTGGCGTTGGCCAGGAACAGCACCCCCGTCGCGGCGGCCGGATCGGCCCACACCGTCGCCAGGAACCCCGGCATCGACCCGGTGTGCCCGGCCAACCGGCGCCCGGCATGCCGCGTCAGCTGCAGCCCCAGCCCGTAACCGCCGGTCCAGGCGTCACCGTCGTCGACCGTCGCCGGCTCCCGCATCTCCGCCAGCGTGCCCTCCGCCAGCACCCCGCCGGTGTCACCGGCCACGAACGCCGCCCACCGCGCCAGATCACCGGCCGTCGACCACAGCTGCCCCGCCGGCCCCATCGCCCCATGATCATGCTCCGGCTCGGCCAGCAGCACGTCGGCGTACGGATGGACGGCGTAACCGACGGCGTGCGGCGACCGCGGCCGCGGCGTCGTGTCACCCATGCCGAGCGGCTCCAGCACCTCCTCCCGCACCGCCTCCAGCCACGGCACCCCCCGCAACCGGGCGACCAGCTCGCCGAGCAGCCCGTAACCGAGATTGGAGTAGTGGTAGCGCCGCCCCGGCCGATGCTTGACATGCGCCGGCCCGAGCCTGCCCAGCAGCTCACCCGCCTCCACGCCCGGCGTGCGCTCCCACCAGTCGGTCGGCGGCTCGGCCGTCAGCCCGCCCGTGTGCGACAGCAGCTGCGCGACCGTGGCCTCCCCGGCCCGCACCCCCGGCAGATGCTTGCCGACCGGATCGGCCAGATCGAGCAGGCCCTCGTCACGCATCCGCATGACGACCACCGCCACCATGCTCTTGGTGATCGACCCCAGCCGGTACTGCGTGCCCGGCGTCGGCTCGCCTCCCGGCGGACCGGCCGTCCGGCCGCGACCGCCCTGCCAGGCCACCTGCCCCTCACGCACCACCGCCGCCATGATCGAGGGGATCCGCGACTCGCTCTGTTCGACGGCCAGGCGGCGCATCAGCGCGCGGGCCGTCACCTGTCCCACCTGAGTCATGAACAGCAAGCCTAGGGGGTCAGCGCGGCTCGGCGGCGTCGAAGGCGTCCAGGATCAGCGCGCTGGCGTCCAGCCCCCGCGCCGTGGCGCCCAGCCGCGGCACCTCGATGGGCCCCGGCCAGGTGTGACCGCCGCCGCCGACCGTGTACAACCGGACGTCCGCCCCCGCCGCGCACCCGTCCCACGCACGCAGCTCGACCGACCGTACGGGAGAGCTCACCCGCGGCTCCGGGCAGCCGAGCGCCTCCGCCCACCCCTCGGCGCTCCGGCGCACCGGCGGCAGCTTCACCATCTCGGCCAGCTTGCGCAGGTCACCGGTGGCGTCCCGCAGCGGATGCCCGCCCCCGTACGGGACGGTCCGGTCGGCGGTGCCGTGGAAGGACACCAGCGTCACCGGCGGCGGCTCCGGGCACGGCCGCACCAGGCTCAGCCCGGCCACCGCCGCCACCCCGGCCAGCCGCCCCCGCATCGAGCACGCCAGCGCCGCCGCCATCCCGCCCCCGTACGACAGCCCCGCGGCGAACTGGCGCCGCCGGTCCACGCACAGCTCCTGCTCCAGCCGGTCCAGCAGCGCCCCCAGGAACCCGGTGTCGTCGGGCCCGAACCCGTTCGGCAGCGTCCAGGCGAGCCTGCCCTTGGCCACCTGCGGGGTGGCCACGACGTAGCCGCGCTCGGCGCCCACCCGCGGCAGCCGGCTGTAGGCGGCCTGCTCACGCGCGTTGGAACCCAGCCCGTGCAGGTTCAGCAGCACCGGGTGCGGGCCGTCCCCCTCGGGCAGCGCCAGCAGGAACACCCGCTCCAGCCCGCCGAACTCGATCGTGTGCCGCCCCTCCGCGAGCCGCGGCCCGCCCGCGCAGCCGTCCGGCGGGGGAGCGACGGTGGGGACGGTCGTGGGCGCGGCCGACGGCCGCTCCGGCGTCCGCCCGGAACAGCCGGCGGCCGTCACCACCACCAGCATCGCCGTCAGCAGCGCCACGCCGACGCCCCGCCCTCCGCCCATGGCACCTCCCGCCCTCCCAGGCAGTCCGCGGGAGATCCCGTCAGGACACCAACCTCAGCCCCACCACACCCGCGACGATCAGCATCAGGCACACCAGCCGGGCGGCCGTGACCGCCTCACCGAGGAACACCATCCCGTACACCGCGGTGCAGACCGCGCCGATCCCCACCCACACCGCGTAACCCGTGCCGACCGGGATCGTCCGCAACGCGTACCCCAGCCCCGCCATGCTGACCGCCAGCGCCGCCACGAACAGCAGCGCGGGACGCAACCGCGACAACCCCTGCGACGAAGCCAGAGCCGCCGCCCACACCGCTTCCAGCACCCCGGACACGACCAGCACGATCCACGCCACGACACGCACCTCCGCAGGAGAACAGACCACGGTCCACGTCGTCTTGTCATGCCGGGTACGACGCGCTCGTCCGGGGCGTGACCCGCAGCGGGCAGCCACCCGCCACGCTACCAGCCGCCCCCCGCCGCGCCGGGGGAGGTGTCGCGGCGGTGAAGATCTGTCCTAGTCTCCTCCGTGTGGGCAGGCCTGAAGGAAGCCGGGACGGCGGCACCAACCTGAACGCCGTGCTCGAACGCATCACCTACGCCGACGAGGACAGCGGCTACACCATCGCGCGCGTCGCCACCGGCCGCTCCGCCACCGAACTGCTCACCGTCGTCGGCCCCCTGCTCGGCGCCCAGGTGGGGGAGTCGCTCCGGCTGACCGGCCGCTGGACCTCCCACCCCCGCTACGGCCGCCAGTTCGAGGTCTGGTCCTACACCACCGTCCTGCCCGCCACCGTCCAGGGCATCCGCCGCTACCTCGGCTCCGGCCTCATCAAAGGCATCGGCCCCAAAATGGCCGAACGGATCGTCGACCACTTCGGCACCGCCACCCTCGACGTCATCGAGAAGGAACCCGCCCGCCTGACCGAAGTGCCCGGCCTCGGCCCCAAACGCACCCGCATGATCGCCGACGCCTGGGAAGAACAGAAGATCATCAAAGAGGTGATGGTGTTCCTCCAGGGCGTCGGCGTGTCCACCTCCATCGCCGTGCGCATCTTCAAGCAGTACGGCGAACGCAGCGTCGAAGTCGTGCGCACCGAACCGTACCGGCTGGCCGACGACGTGTGGGGGATCGGCTTCAAGACCGCCGACACCATCGCCCAGGCCGTCGGCATCCCGCACGACAGCCCCGAACGCGTCAAGGCCGGACTGCGCTACACCCTGTCCCAGGCCGCCGACGACGGCCACTGCTACCTGCCCGCCCCCAACCTGACCGCCGACGCCGTCAAGATCCTCGACGTGCCCGCCCCGCTCACCGCCACCTGCCTGGAAGAGCTCGCCGCCGCCGAAGGCGTCGTCCGCGAGCAGGTGCCCGCAGGCGACAACGACGTCCCCGCCGTCTACCTGCCGCCCTTCCACCGGGCCGAGCAGTCGCTGGCCGGCTCCCTGCTCACCCTCCTGCACCACGGCCACGACCGGCTCAAGGCGTTCGCCGACGTCGACTGGGCCAAGGCCGAGACCTGGCTGCGCGAACGCACCGGCGCCGACCTCGCCGGCGAGCAGCGCCAGGCCGTCCGCCTGGCCCTCACCCACAAGGTCGCCGTGCTGACCGGCGGCCCCGGCTGCGGCAAGAGCTTCACCGTCCGCTCCATCGTCACCCTGGCCCGCGCCAAACGCGCCAAGGTCATCCTCGCCGCCCCCACCGGCCGCGCCGCCAAACGCCTGTCCGAGCTGACCGGCCACGAGGCCACCACCGTCCACCGGCTGCTGCAGCTGCGCCCCGGCGGCGACGCCGCCTACGACCGCGACAACCCCCTGGACGCCGACCTCGTCGTCGTCGACGAAGCCTCCATGCTGGACGTGCTGCTCGCCAACCGCCTCGTCAAGGCCGTCGCCCCCGGCGCCCACCTGCTGTTCGTCGGCGACGTCGACCAGCTGCCGTCCGTCGGCGCCGGCGAGGTCCTCAAAGACCTGCTCGCCGCCGCCGACATCCCCCGCGTACGGCTCACCCAGGTGTTCCGGCAGGCCGCCGAGTCCGGCGTCGTCGTCAACGCCCACCGCGTCAACTCCGGCCTGCAGCCCCAGCTCGCCGGCCTCGACGACTTCTTCCTCTTCCCCTGCGAGGAACCCGACGACATCGCCGCCCTGACCGTCGACGTGGCCGCCCGCCGCATCCCGCGCCGCTTCGGCCTCGACCCCCGCCGCGACATCCAGGTCCTGGCCCCGATGCACCGCGGCGCGGCCGGCGCCGGCGCACTCAACGCCGCCCTGCAGGAAGCCCTCACCCCCGCCCGCGACGGCGCCCCCGAACGCCGCCACGGCGGCCGCGTCTTCCGCGTCGGCGACAAGGTCACCCAGCTGCGCAACAACTACGACAAGGGCGCCGCCGGCGTGTTCAACGGCACCGTCGGCGTCGTCGCCGACATCCGCCCCGACGACCACGCGCTCACCGTCCTGACCGACGAGGACGAACGCGTCGACTACGCCTTCGACGAACTCGACGAGCTCGCCCACGCCTACGCCGTGTCCATCCACCGCTCCCAGGGCAGCGAATACCCCGCCGTGGTCATCCCGCTGGCCACCAGCGCCTGGATGATGCTGCAGCGCAACCTCCTCTACACCGCCATCACCCGCGCCAAGAAGCTCGTCGTCATCGTCGGCTCCCGCCGCGCCCTGGCCCAGGCCGTCCGCACCCGCGGCGCCGGCCGCCGCCACACCGGCCTCACCCACCGCCTCACCCGCCGCGACTGACCCCGTACGGCCCGGCCGCGAGTTTTTCCCCCACCCGGCGGCGCGCTGACCAGCGACTCACCGCCAGAAGTGATCGAAATGTGACTGAACTCTCCGAAACCAACGCTCGTCTTACATGCAGGAGCATTAAGGTCTTTTAGTGCAGTGCATGTAAGTGGGGAGAGGTTCACTTGACCATCACAACACCCTGGAGGAAGACCGCCACAGGGGTCGCCCTGCTCGCCGCCGCGACCCTGACCGCCTCCTGCTCCGCCGCCGGCGGCACCACCCCGGCAGCCTCCGAGGCCACCACCTCCGCCACCCCCGAACCCCCCACCATCACCATCACCCCCGCCCAGGGCAGCACCAAGGTCAACCCCGGCAAACGCATCGTCGTCACCGCCGAAGGCGGCACCCTCGACGACGTCACCGTCCAAACCGGCGGCCAGCAGCTCGAAGGCACCTTCAACACCGACCGCACCAAATGGGTCTCCAAAACCGCGCTCAAGCCGGCCACCGACTACAACGTCGCCGCCACCGCCGGCGCGGCCACCGCCGCCAGCGCCTTCACCACCCGCAAACCCGACCGCGTCCTGCAGATCACCGACGTCACCCCCAACATCAAGGGCGAAACCGTCGGCATCGGCATGCCGATCATGGTCAGGTTCAACCAGCCCGTCGCCAACAAGGCCGCCGTCGAACGCGCCCTGACGGTCGAAGCCGAAAAACCCGTCGACGGCGCCTGGCGATGGATCGACGACTCCTACGCCATCTACCGCCCCGCCAAATACTGGGCCCCCAACCAGACCGTCACCTTCAACGCCGCCCTCGACGGCGTCAAGGCCGGCAAAGACCTGTGGGGCATGAAGAACTACGACTACGCCATCGACATCGGCGACAAGGTCATCAGCAAGGTCGACGCCGCCAAGCACATGATGTACGTCTACCGCAACGGCAAACGCGTCCAGACCATGGCCATCAGCGCCGGCAAGGCCACCACCCGCGAATACACCACCACCAGCGGCGTCCACCTCACCATGGAACGCGTCAACCCCGTCCGCATGATCTCCCCAGGACGCGAGAAGGGCGACCCCGGCTACTACGACGTCATGGTCGACCACGCCGTCCGCATCTCCAACAGCGGCGAATACGTCCACGCCAAGAACAACGTCTGGGCCCAGGGCCGCCAGAACGTCAGCCACGGCTGCATCAACGCCCGCCCCGACCAGGCCAAGTGGTACTACGACAACTTCCAGCGCGGCGACATCGTCGAGATCAAGGGCACCGACCGCGAACTCGAATGGAACAACGGCTGGGGCTTCTGGCAGATGTCCTTCAAACAGTGGAAGCAAGGCAGCGCACTCAAGAACCAGACCTGAGCCCCTGACCTGACACCCCCGCACGCCCGCCGCGCGCGGGGGAGCGGTCACACCAGCGCCAACTGCCCGAACCACGGCTCACGCGGCTCCGGCTCACCCGGCCCGCACCGCATCCCGTACACCCGGCACAACTGCGCGATCTGCCCCAGAATCCGCTCCTCATAAGCGGGGGAGGGCAACCCGTCACGCCCGTACAACTCCTCATAACGCGCCACCAGCCCAGGATGCGCCTCACCCAGCCACGCCCCGAACCACGACCGCGTCCCCGCCGGCAGCCGCAACACCACCGGCTCCACCGACCGCACCCCCGCCTGCCCGATCCGCCGCACCGTCGCCGCCAGCTGATCAGAATCATCACTCAGCAACGGCAGCACCGGCCCCATCAGCACCCGGCAATCCACCCCCGCCTCCACCAGCGACGCCACCAGCTCCAACCGCGCCTGCGCCCCCACCGCACCCGGCTCCACCGCCCGCCGGATCCGCTCGTCGACGAACGCGATCGACACCGCCACCCGCACCCCGCACTCCGCCAGCAACGCCGCATCCCGCAACACCAGCGGACTGCGCGTATACACCGTCGCCGGCACCCCCGCCTCCGCCAGCGCCGTCACCACCCCCGGCATCAACCGGTACGTCTCCTCCGCCGGCTGATAACAGTCACCACTCACCCCCACCGCCAGCGGCTCACCACCCCACCGCGCCAGCTCCGCCCGCAACCGCGCCACCACATTCGGCTTCACCACGACCCGCGAGTCGAAATCACGCCCCGCGTCCAGCCCCAGCCGCCGATGCCCCCCACGCGCACCACAACCCAGGCACGCGTGCACACACCCCCGATACGGCGACACCGCCCACCGCTGCGCGATCCCCGCCGTCCGCGCCACCCGCTCGATCACCACACGCGCCTGCAGCTCGTAGAAACCGTCACGCACCACGGCACGCCGCTCGATCAGCGGCCGCTCATCGGCCGCCTCCACCAGAGGCTGCGCGTCCCAACCCACCGACCAAGTGGAACACGCATTCGACACCCTTTTCAACCCGGCCCACCACCCCACCCGGACGCACACCCCCCATACGCTGGGACACCCGCACCGCCTCCCGGGGAGAAACACCATGGCCTGGCTCCTGCTCGCCCTCGCCATCATCTGCGAGGTCACCGCCACCACCGCACTCAAACTCAGCAACGGCTTCACCAACCCCGGCTGGACCGTCACCACCGCCCTCGGCTACATCGCCTCCTTCGCCCTCCTCGCCCAAGCACTCAAACTCCACCTCGAGATGGGCACCGCCTACGCCGTCTGGGCCGGAGCCGGCACCGCCGCCATCGCCCTCATCGGCGCCGCCTTCATGGGCGAAACCCTCACCCCGCACAAAATCGGCGGCATCCTCCTCATCATCACCGGCGTCGTCATCCTCAACCTCGCCGGCACCCACTGAAACCCCCCTAAACTGCCTTCGTGCTCAAACCCCAATACCCCATCACCACCCCCCGCCTCACCCTCCGCCCCTTCACCCCCGACGACCTCGACGCCCTCCACTCCTACGAATCCCGCCCCGACGTCACCCGCTACCTCTACTGGCACCCCCGCGACCGCGACGCCACCCGCACCTTCCTCGACAAAAAAACCACCCGCACCGCACTCCTCGACGAAGGCGACGCCATCGACCTCGCCATCACCCACAACGGCACCCTGATCGGCAACTGCCTGCTCATCTGGACCAGCAAAGCCCACCGCCAAGGCGAAATCGGCTACGTCCTGCACCCCGACCACCACGGCCACGGCTACGCCACCGAAGCCGCCCGCGAAATGCTCCGCCTCGGCTTCGACGGCCTCCACCTCCACCGCATCACCGGCCGCCTCGACGCCCGCAACACCGCCAGCGCCCGCGTCCTCGAAAAACTCGGCATGCGCCGCGAAGCCCACCTCATCGACAACGAACACGTCAAAGGCGAATGGTCCTCAGAACTCATCTACGCCATGCTCGACCACGAATGGACCCCATGATCCACCACCTCGCCCTCGCCACCGACTGGACCCACGCCCAGAACACAGGGGAGTACCGCATCTCCACCCTCGGCCGCACCCTCGACCAAGAAGGCTTCATCCACTGCAGCCGCGACCACGACCAACTCCGCACCGTCCACGCCACCTACTACAGCCACGTGACCGAACCCCTGCTCATCCTCGACATCGACCCCACCGGACTCGACATCCGCCACGAGAACGGCTACCCCCACCTGTACGGACCGCTCCCCACCACCGCCGTCACCCGCACCCGCCCCTACCACCCCTGACCCCGCACACACGAAAACGGCGAGCCCACCATCCTCAGCGGCACACCCGCCTCAGACCATGGACCCGCCGTACACAACACCCCGCCACCGGCACACCCCCGCACACCGGCAACCGGAACAATCAGCGCGGAACCCGCACCCCCGGCCCCACCACAGCCGCCTGCGGCCGCCGCACCGGAAGCTCCCCACCAGGCCCCGCGACCGGCTGAGACACCCCCTGCCCCATCGACGGCACCATGGACTGAGGCATCGCCTGAGGCGCCTGCGGCGCGCGCTGCCGCACCTGCTCCACATGCGCGGCACGCCGATCGGCACACCCACCCGGGCAGTAACCGTTCGTCAGGATCAACCGCCCACGCAGCGGCGTATACGCCTCGCGCCCGTCAGCGGGAAGAACCCCCTGACACACCGGACATAACACGGACTCGTTCCCCACGTGCTGCTCCTCTCGCGGCGCGATAGCAGAAGACCACCCTAAAGGCCACCCCTGCCCGAGGGCGAGGAATCAACGACAAGTCATGTCACCTGTCAACCACACACCGCATCCAGCCCGCACCCGCCGCCCACCGGGGGAGAGGCCCCAACCCGAGCCCGCCACACCCCGCCACCAGCGGCAACACCGGCACCACAAGATCACATCACACATCGATAACGCCCGAAAGCCACAACGACGTCACTCACCGTCACGTAACGCATGTCACAACATATAAATCCCGCACCACCGAAACCACCCAATCTGACTAACCACCAACAGGGCACCACTCAGCCCTACTTGACATAATGTCCATTATCAAGCAACCACAAGAGCGCCCGAGATACCGTCCCAGCCATGCCCACCACCGAGTTACTGATCATCGCCACAACCCTCGCCGCCAGCGCCGCCATCCTCATCAGAAACAGAAACACCCGCGACCGCATCACACCAGCGCCACCCCGCCCTCACCGGTACACCCGCCCAGCCCGACCTCGCCACCCGGGCCCGCCACCTCAAAGAAGCCGGCCACACCGAACAGGCCGTCCACCTCGTACGCGCAGAAACCGGCATGAACGAGGAAGACGCCGCGACCTTCGTCGGCACGCCCTGACTCCCGCGAGGCGATCTCTTTACGTACGATCGACTCATGGCCGTATCCACCGGGGGTCTGATCGCGCTGACCTTCGTCGTCACCGTCGCGATCATCTACCTGATCATCCTGGCCGTCCGCCTGACCAAGGCGCCCCGCAACCGTCCCTCCCCCCGGCAGGACATCATCGACCAGGCCCGCGAGCTGAAGGCGATGGGTCAGATCCAGGAGGCGGTCTTCCTCGTACGCGGTGAGACCGGCATGAGTCACCGGGCCGCCACTCGCCTCGTCAACCGCCTCTAACCCGGACAAACCACCCGATACCAAACAGAAGCTGAATTCTGTTTGGTATCGGATCGGAACCGGTCAACACGGAAAACCGTCGCGGCTACGCGCGCTCCACCCTGCGCAGCCCATGCCCGGGCGTCCACCACTCGACGACGAGCACCGTCGCCTGGTCGTCGAGATGCATGTGCACGACCTCGGCGATGTCGGCACGGAAACGATCACCGTCCGCTCCTCCCCCGCCGGCGAGCGCCCGCCCGGCGATCTTCGCCTCGCCGGGCCACTGTGCCTCGGAGCCCTCGACGGGGTCGACGGTGGCGCTGTGCAGGGCGAAGCGCGGGTCGCGGCGCAGGTCGGCGCCCTTGCGGGCGTTGGGCATGGAGCCGAAGACGAGTTCGCCGTCCTCGAAGGCGGCCTCGATGCCGGAGATGCGGGGTGATCCGTCGGTGCGCAGGGTGGCGATGGTCTTGTGTCTGTGGGCGTCGAACAGCGCTCGTACGCGCCGGGCGAATGCGGGCTCTGCTTGTTCGACCTCGTGCCACGCCGTCATGGGCCCATGGTGGCACGGTCGTGTGGGGGTTGCTCCACTCCCCCGGATGTGGCGGGTTTTGCTGGGATCTGTCATCGACGTTTGCGTGGACGTGTCAGCATGCTTGCCTGTACGGGCCGGGCGGGGCTGTGCGCGTCCCTTCCGGCGGCACGTCCCACCGATGAGGATGATCTTCCTGTGCGTATCCTGCTTGTCTGTTCCTCCTTCGACGGTCTGGTGCAGCGTGTCTGGCTGGCGTTGCGCCGGGCCGGGCACGAGGTCAGCGTGGAGCTGGCGCTGTCGGAGCGGTTGGTGATGGAGGCGGTCCGGCTGGCGAAGCCGGATCTGGTGATCTGCCCGTCGGCGGCGGGGCGGGCGCCGGCGCCGTTGTGGGAGGGGGCGCGGACGGTGGTGATCCGTCCGGGGCCGCCGGGTGATCGGGGTCCTTTCCCGCTGGAGCGGGCGATCGCGGGCGGGGTGGGTGAGTGGGGTGTGACGGCGTTGCAGGCCGGGCGGGAGATGGAGGGGGCGCCGGTGTGGGGGCATCGGATGTTCGCGATGCCTGCTGAGCCGCCGCGCAGGTCGGCGTTGTATCGGGGGCCGGTGGCGGAGGCGGCGGCGGAGCTGGTGCTGGAGGTGGCGGACAGGGCTGCGGATCCGGGGTTCGTGCCGGAGCCGCCGGTGCCGGGCGGGCCGGTGGCGCGGGTGCGGGAGCCGGGTGGGGTGCTGTCGTGGGAGGCGCCGACGGAGGAGGTGGTGCGGCGGGTGCGGGCGGCTGATGGGGAGCCGGGGGTGGTGGCGGAGTTGTGCGGGCTGGCGGTGCGGGTGTTCGACGTGTACCGGGGGCCGGTGTTGGGGGGTGTGCCGGGTGTGGTGGCGGGGCGGCGGGAGGGTGCGGTGCTGGTGCACACCGGTGACGGGACGGTGTGGGTGGGCCAGTTGCGGGCCGAGGAGCGGGGTGCGGTGACGTTGCCGGCGGCGTCGGTGCTGGGTGGGCGGTTGGACGGGGTGCGGGAGCGGGCGGGCTTCAGCGAGATCACCTATGACCGGGGTGATGGTGTGGGTGTGGTGGGGTTCGATTTCTATGAGGGGGCGATGTCGGCGGGTCAGTGCCGGCGGCTGGTGGCGGCGTTGCGGTATGCGGCGGCGCAGGATACGCGGGTGCTGGTGGTGCGGGGTGGTGAGGTGTTCTCCCGGGGTGTGCATCTGAAGGTGATCGAGGCGGCGCGGTATCCGGAGCTGGAGGCGTGGATGAACGTGAACGCGTTCGGTCTGCTGTGCCGGGAGCTGGTGGCGTGTACGGGGCAGCTGGTGGTGACGTCGGTGGGTGGTGACGCGTGGGCGGGCGGGGTGATGCTGGCGCTGGGCGGTGATCGGGTGATGGTGCGTTCGGGGGTGGTGCTGAATCCGCATTTCCGGACGTTGGGGTTGTCGGGGGGCGGGTTGTGGGCGTACGTGCTGCCGCGCCGGGTGGGGGCGCGGCAGGCGCGGCGGCTGGCCTGGCAGGCGTTGCCGGTGGGCGCGCAGGAGGCGGTGGAGCTGGGGCTGGCGGATCGGGTGGTGCCGGGGTCGCGGCCGGAGTTCGAGGGGGCGGTGCTGGAGTACGCTGACAGGCTCGCGTCCAGCCCGCGTTATGAGCGGTTGCTGGCGGCCAAGCGGGAGGCGCGGGAGGCCGATGAGCGGCGTAAGCCGTTGGAGGCTTATCGTGCGGAGGAGCTGGCGGAGCTGAGTCGTGATGTGTTCGGTGACCGGCGCGGGTTCGGGGAGGCCCGGAGGGCGTTCGTGCACGGGCGGCGGCCCGCGTGCACGCCGGCGCGTCTGGCCCTGCATAGGCGGGGGTCCGGCGCGTCGCCGGCACCTGACGCGGAGGCATCTCATATGTGAGATAGGTTGAGGTGTTGTGGCAGATGACTACCTTGTACGGATC
Source organism: Nonomuraea harbinensis (assembly GCF_019396385.1). Classification (GTDB taxonomy): domain Bacteria; phylum Actinomycetota; class Actinomycetes; order Streptosporangiales; family Streptosporangiaceae; genus Nonomuraea; species Nonomuraea ferruginea. The sequence continues at coordinate 121,838 of NZ_JAHKRN010000023.1, forward strand.
GGTCGGCTGATCCGGGACGCGCGGCAGCACCGCGGATGGACGCAGCTCCAGCTGGCGGACGCGCTGGCGACCAGCCAGAGCGCTATCAACCGGATCGAGCGCGGCAACCAGAACATCAGCCTTGAGATGATCGCCCGGATCGGCGAGGCGCTCGACAGTGAGATCGTCTCTCTCGGTTACGCGGGGCCGATGCACCTGCGGGTCGTGGGCGGGCGGCGCCTGTCGGGCAGCATCGAGGTGAAGACGTCGAAGAACGCGTGTGTGGCGTTGCTGTGCGCGTCGTTGCTGAACTCCGGGCGGACGATCCTGCGCAAGGTGGCGCGGATCGAGGAGGTGTACCGGATCCTGGAGGTGCTGGCGTCGATCGGGGTGCGGGCGCGGTGGATCAACGAGGGCAACGATCTGGAGATCGTGCCGCCGGCCCGGCTGGAGCTGGAGTCGATGGACACCGAGGCGGCGCGGCGTACGCGGAGCGTCATCATGTTCCTGGGTCCGCTGATGCACCGCACGGACGTGTTCCGGATCCCGTACGCGGGGGGTTGTGATCTGGGCACGCGTACGGTGCAGCCGCACATGTCGGCGCTGCAGCATTTCGGGCTGCACATCACCGCGACCGGTGGTTTCTATCACGCCGAGGTGGAGCGGGGGGTGTCGCCGAAGCGGGCGATCGTGCTGACGGAGCGCGGTGACACGGTGACGGAGAACGCGCTGCTGGCCGCGGCCCGTCATGACGGGGTGACGGTGATCCGTAACGCCTCCTCCAACTACATGGTGCAGGATCTGTGCTTCTTCCTGGAGGAGCTGGGGGTCCGGGTCGAGGGGGTGGGCACGACGACGCTGACGGTGCACGGGGTGCCGGACATCGAGCGGGATGTGGACTATTCGCCGTCGGAGGATCCGGTGGAGGCGATGAGCCTGCTGGCCGCCGCGGTGGTGACGTCGTCGGAACTGACGATCTGCCGGGTGCCGGTGGAGTTCCTGGAGATCGAGCTGGCGGTGCTGGAGGAGATGGGGCTCGACCATGACCGGGGTGAGGAGTACGCGGCGGCCAACGGCCGTACCCGGCTGGTGGATCTGACGGTGCGGCCGTCGAAGCTCGTCTCCCCCATCGACAAGATCCATCCGATGCCGTTCCCGGGTCTGAACATCGACAACGTGCCGTTCTTCGCGGCGATCGCGGCGGCGGCGGAGGGGTCGACGCTGATCCACGACTGGGTGTATGACAACCGGGCGATCTACTTGACGGAGCTGACCCGGCTGGGTGCTTCGGTGAAGCTGCTGGATCCGCATCGGGTGCTGGTGGAGGGGCCGACGCGGTGGCGGTCGGCGGAGATGATGTGCCCGCCGGCGTTGCGGCCCGCGGTGGTGGTGCTGCTGGCGATGATGGCGGCTGAGGGCACGTCGGTGCTGCGCAACGTGTACGTGATCAACCGTGGTTACGAGGATCTGGCCGAGCGGCTGAACGCGCTGGGGGCGCGGATCGAGACCTTCCGCGACATCTGAAAGTGTCGGTGGCGGCCGCTACCGTGTCCTTCTGCTGGATCTTGACGGGAGAAGGGGTGCACGGGTGCGGCCTGCGGAGCTCGACCGGGTGTCGGTGGCGGAGGCGGCGGACCGCTACGTGGAGCTGGTGCGGGCGAGGGTGCTGACGGGGGCGTTGTCGGCGGCGACGGCGGAGGTGTACGCGCGTGACGTCGCGACGTTGGTGGAGCTGGCGGGCGCGGGCCGGGTGCTCGACGATCTGACGGGTGCGGATGTCGACGCGGTGCTGCTGGCCTTCGCCCGCAAGCCCGACGGCCGCCGGCCCGCCGGCGGGGAGGCTGGTGGGCGGGGCCGGCAGTCGGCGTCGTCGCAGGCGCGGTTCCGGCGGTCGATCTCGGCGTTGTTCAAGCATGCGGCGCTGGTGGGCTGGGTGCAGGTCAATCCGATGACGGTGGCGACGATCACGGCCAGGGAGCGGGGCGGGCTGCGGCCGGAGCGGCGGGCGCTGACGCGTGAGCAGGCGCAGGGTCTGGTGGGGGCGGCGCGGCGGCTGGGTGAGGAGCCGTCGGGGCCGGGCCGTCGTGATCAGCGGACGGAGTTGCGTGACGCGTTGATCGTGCTGTTGCTGGCCACGCTGGGGCCGCGGGTGTCGGAGCTGGTGCGGGCCAATGTGGAGGATTTCTTCACCAATGACGGTGTGCGTTATTGGCGGATCTTCGGCAAGGGCGGGCGGACGCGTGACGTGCCGTTGCCGTCGGACGTGGCGCGGGTGCTGGAGGCCTATCTGGAGCGGGGCCGTTCGGAGTCGGCGGACAAGGCGTTGCTGCTGTCGTGGCGTGGGCGGCGGCTGGCGCGGGGTGACGTGCAGGCGGTGATCGATCGGGTGCAGCGGCGGGTGGATCCGGATCGGCGGCGTACGGTCACGCCTCATGGGTTGCGTCACACGACGGCGACGCATCTGCTGGCGGACGCGGTCGACATGGACGCGGTGCGGCGGGTGCTGGGGCATGGTGATCTGTCGACGCTGGGGCGTTATCGTGACGAGCTGCCGGGTGAGCTGGAGGTGGCGATGCGGGCTCATCCGCTGCTGAAGGAGCCGCGTCCCGGTCGTGTCCGTGACGGGGCGGGGCCGGCCGGGGAAGCCGGCGACGGGCAGGGTTGATCGGCGTTCCCCGCACCAGCTGGTGACCGTTCACACGGGTCGTGGCGCGGGAGGGTCCGATACCGCCGGAAGCGCGGTGCGAGGGCCCCTGATCGTCTGACGGCTCGACCTCGGTGAAGCTCTGGCATCGGATCTTTCGCGGTTCTTTCTCGGTGAGTGATCCGAGCTGAAGGCCGGACGCCACTTGCCGTACCTGCTTTGCGGGGTTCCGACCGAGGCCGTCAGCCGCGTCCCCCTGTGCACGAGCCCGAGGGATAGCTCGGATGTATGAACCTGGCCTGTCCGGGCTGGATCCAGAAAGTTTCAGAGGCCCGCGTCGTGGCGTCCGGCCCCGCACCCCAGGTCCGGGAGGCGATGGCAGGTTCGCGGCGGCTGTCGTCCGAACGGGGTTCGTTGACCGGCTCGATCCCGGCGTGTTTCGCTCTCGGCCAGCGACACCGGTGCCACGGAGGCACCTGCTTTCCCGGATCCTGCGGACAAGGAGACGAAGGTCATGCCTGACCGTTCGCCGTCGGCCGACGGCTCGCTCGCGAACGTCCCGCCCCGGGCCGTGGGGCGGGTTCTCGCTGCTGCCGCGGTGCTGTTCGCCGTCGGGTTGCCGGCTTTACCGGCGGGGGCGGCGACGCCGGTGGCCGGCGGTGTCTACACGCTGGTGTCGGCTTCCAGCGGTAAATGCGTCAACGTCAGTGGTTCGGCGACCGGCAATGGTGCGCTGCTGGCGCAGGTGGCCTGTGTGGCGTCCGCGGGTGCGCAGCAGTTCCGGGTCGTCGCCCAGAACGGCGCGTACGGCCTGGTCAACGTGAACAGCGGCCGTTGCGTCGACGTGCCGAACTATTCCACCGATACCGGTGTCCAGCTGTGGCAGTGGACGTGCGGCGCGAGCGGCAACCAGACGTGGACCCTGACGCCGTCGGCGGTGGCCGACCGGTTCCTGCTCCGCAGTTCCCACAGCGGGCTGTGCGTCGGCAATAAGGACGGCTCCACCGCGGGCAACAATCCCATCGTTCAGGAGCCCTGCTCCGACATCGCCCGCATGCAATGGCGCTTCAACCCTGCCGCCGGAACCCCCACCCAACCCCCCGGGTCCACGCTCACGGTGGCGGCCGACGGCAGCGGGCAGTACCGGACGGTCCAGGCGGCGATCAACGCGGTGCCGTCAGGCAACTCCAGCCGGGTGCTGATCTCCGTCAGACCGGGCACCTACCGCGAGATCGTCACCATGAACAAGCCGAACGTCACGCTTCGGGGCGACGGCTCCGGCCCGTCGGCCACCGTTATCGTGAACAACCGCTCCGCCTACACCAGCGGCACCTCCGGGAGCTTCACGGCGCAGATCTCCGGCCGCGACGCGGTGGTCAGCAACCTGACGATCTCCAACGACTTCGACGAGACCTCCACCCCCGAGGGGCACCAGGCGGTGGCGCTACGGCTGGACTCCGACCGCGCCGTGCTGACCGACGTCCGGGTGCTGGGCGACCAGGACACCTTCCTGCTCGGCGACTCGGCGCGGGCGTACATGAAGAACTCCTACGTCGAGGGCACCGTCGACTTCATCTTCGGCGGCGGCACGATCGTCTTCGACGGCTGTGACATCTACGAGAAGCGCAGCACGGGCGGCCCGATCACCGCGGCCAGCACCGCGGCCACCAAGACGTACGGCTTCCTGTTCTACCGCTCGCGTATCACCGGCGCGGGCAGCGGCAACACGACGCTGGGCCGTCCGTGGCGGCCGGACGCGCAGGTGCTCTACCGCGAGTCCACGCTCAGCCCGACGATCCGCACCTCCCAGCCGTGGACCGACATGTCCGCCAACTCCTGGAGGAACGCCCGTTTCCTGGAGTACCGCAACACCGGCCCAGGAGCTGGTACGAACAGCAACCGTCCGCAGCTCAGCGACTCCCAAGCCGCGAACTACACCCCGCAGAGATACCTGGCCGGCACCGACGGATGGAACCCCTTGTGAGAGGAAACATGAGACGACTTATCGGGACCCTGGCTGCCGCGGTGCTGTTCGCCGTCGGGTTGCCGGCTTTACCGGCGGGGGCGGCGACGCCGGTGGCCGGCGGTGTCTACACGCTGGTGTCGGCCTCGAGCGGTAAATGCGTCAACGTCAGTGGCGCCGCAACCGGTAACGGCGGCCTGCTGGCCCAGATCGCCTGTGACGCGTCCGCGGGTGCGCAGCAGTTCCGGGTCGTCGCCCAGAACGGCGCGTACGGCCTGGTCAACGTGAACAGCGGCCGTTGCGTCGACGTGCCGAACTATTCCACCGATACCGGTGTCCAGCTGTGGCAGTGGACATGCGGCGCGAGCACCAACCAGACGTGGACCATGACTCCCTCCACGGTCGCCGACCGGTTCCTGCTCCGCAGTTCCCACAGCGGGCTGTGCGTCGGCAATAAGGACGGCTCCACCGCGGGCAACAACCCTGTCGTCCAGGAGGCCTGCTCCGACATCGCCCGGATGCAGTGGCGTTTCAATCCCGTCTCGACCGGCGGCAGGACCTGGCCGAGCACCGCGGACGGTTTCGCCGCCACCAGCGGCGGCGGCCTGTCCACCACCACGGGCGGCGCGGCCGGCCAGACGGTCACGGTGACGACCTACGCGGACCTGGTGCGGTACGCCACGGCCGGTCAGCCGTACGTGATCCGGGTCAACGGCACCCTTACCGCCTCCCCCAAGGGGAACGAGATCCGCGTGGCCTCCAACAAGACCATCGTCGGCGTCGGCCGGAACGGCACCCTCGTCGGCGGGGGCTTCTTCCTGGACGGCGTCTCGAACGTCATCATCCGCAACCTGACGATCCGGGACACGCTGATGCCCGAGGACGACCCCGGCGACGACACCTACGACTTCGACGGCATCCAGATGGACGGCGCCCACCACGTGTGGATCGACCACAACCACATCACCCGGATGAACGACGGCCTGATCGACAGCCGCGAGGACACCTCGTACCTGACGGTGTCGTGGAACGTCATCGCGGAGGGCCGCAAGGCGTTCGGCATCGGCTGGACCCCGAACGTCACCTCGCGGATGACCATCCACCACAACTGGCTGCGTGACAACGCCTCGCGTAACCCGTCCACGGACAACGTGGCCTATGCGCACCTTTACAACAACTATCTGCAGAACATCACCGGCTACGGCAACTACGCGCGCGGCGGCACCAGGATGGTGCTGGAGAACAGCTACTTCCAGAACGTGAAGGACCCGTACTACCGCGACGACGCCGCCCAGTTGCGGCAGTCGGGCAGCGTCTGCTCCGGCTGCACCGGCCAGCAGGAGACCGGGGGTTCGGCGTTCACGCCGGGTTCGTTCTACTCCTACAGCCTGGACTCGGCCTCCCAGGTGCCGTCTCTGGTCCAGGCGTACGCAGGCCCTCAGCCGAACATCGGCACGTGAACTGCCGGTTGCGGTGACCGTACTCCATAGGTGATCCGGGAACCGTGAACCTTCTTGGCTTCTCGCCCGACTGTGCAAGATGACGGGAGGGCGAGATGACCGATGAGCTGCTGGTGGTGCGCGCTCAGCTGGGAGAGCGCGCGGCGCTGGCCGAACTGCTGGCTCGGTGGCGGAGACCGGTGTGGATCTATGTGCGCCGCATGCTGGATGCTGACCGGGCCGACGACGTTACGCAGGAGATCTGGCTGGCCGTCGTCCGCGGCCTGCCCCGGCTCAGGGAACCCGGCCGGTTCGCGCCGTGGCTGTTCACGATCGCCCGGCGGTCGGTCACCGACCGGCTGCGCGGTGAGTACGCCCAGGAGGAGAAAACGTCCGGATTCGGCGACATGGTCGTCGAAGACCCGGCTGAGGCCATGGTGGATCGTGCCGCGCTCGTGAGCGTGCTGTCAGCTCTGCCGGTGCTGGAGCGGGAGATCCTCGTCCTGTTCTACCTGGAGGACCTGCCGGTGGAGGAGTGCGCCGAGATCTGCCAGATCCCGGCCGGAACAGTCAAGTCCCGGCTCAACCGCGCCCGTCGTCTGCTGCGTGGACACCTGGAGGAGAAGGGATACGGGCCATGACGGACGAACCACGCCTGTCGGCGCAGGACATGATCGAGCACCTGGCTCCGGTGCTGTCGCTGAGAGTCCGGATCCGGGCGGTGACGACACTGCTGGCCGGTGCAGCCGGCGCGGTGTTGGTGGGCACGTTGTGGTGGTCGGAGCCAGGGCCGCTGCCCGGGCGCACGCAGGTGGCGTTCGCGTTGTTCACCGTGCTCTGCCTGGCCTGGGCAGCCTACGGTGGGTGGCTGCTGACGCGCCGGGTTCCGCTGTTCGCCACCGATCGGGTGATCGCCGCCTGGATCGGCCTGGCCGCCTCGCTGGCCACCACGGCACTCGTGACCGTCGTAGCCGTGCAGCGTGGCACCGGGGCGGGGCTCGCCCTGGCGGTCGGGGGCCTGTTCGCCGCAGTGGCCCTGGCACTGGCGCTGCGCGCCCATGCCCGGCGCGCGGCGCTGCTGCGCCGCATGCACGAGCTGACCGGCGGGGAAGAGCGGTGACGCGCTGCGGACCAGCGGCCTGGGCAGGCGTTACCGGCAGCGGTGGGCGCTGCGGTGGGCGCTGCGCGAGGCCACCATCGCGGTGCTCGCCGGGGCCAGGGCCGCGTTGGTCGGGCCGAACGGGGCAGGCAAGTCCACGCTGCTGAACCTGGTTTCCGGCCTGCTGACGCCCACCGCGGGACGGGCGGAGGTCTTCGGCCGTCCGCTGGGGACGGCCGCGGTCGCGTTCGTCGCCCAGGACAAGCCACTGTATCGCCGGTGGAGCGTCGCCGACCTGCTGCGCTTCGGCTCCGCGGCCAACCCCCGCGGGGATCGTGCGGCTGCGCAGTCACTGTTGCCCGGGCATGACATCGGCCCGCGCGAGCGGGTGGACCGATTGTGCGGCGGCCAGCGCACGCGTCGCCCTGACCGGTATCGCCTATCTGGCGATCCGACGCCACGCCTAGCCTTGAAGGACATCACGATGGCCCACAACCCGAAATTCATCCGCCGGCGGCTCGGCACGACGGTCTTGGTCGTAGTGGCCGTGCTCGTCGCCGCGATACTCCTCGCTGGTGTGATCGCGCTGCTGGGCTGAAGCGCCTGCGTGGTGAGCCGGCCTCAGTTACGGTCTGAAGAACCCGCGGCGATGACCAGGCAAGTCACAGCAAGATCAACGCCGTTCGGGGCTCATGACACGTTTCTTGCCGACACCCCGTGACGGGTTCGGGGCCCGCACTCCCCCGCTGCTTGCCGGAGCAGGTCAGGTGGGGACGGCGGGGGTGGTGTGGAGGGCGAGGTCGTCGAGGGAGATGCCGAGGACGTCGGTCAGGGCGGCGATGGTGAAGAAGGCGGGGGTGGCGATGCGGCCGGTCTCGATCTTGCGGAGGGTCTCGGCGGACATGCCGGCGGCGGTGGCGACCTCGGTGATGCTGCGCTCGCCTCTGGCCTGGCGCAGGAGGGTGCCGAGGCGCTCGCCGCGCAGGCGTTCTTCGGGAGTGAGCGGGGGACGGACCATGCCCGCAAGTCTATAACCCAATAGAAATACCGGTATAGTTATCGCCATGGTTGAGATCAAGACCACCGGCGAGCTCCAGGCCATGCGCGAAGCCGGCCGCGTCGTCGCCCGCACCCTTCAGGCCGTCGCCCGTCACGCCGCCCCCGGCACCCCCATAGCCGAGCTCGACGACCTGGCCGCCACCACCATCCGCGAAGCCGCCGCCACCTCCGCCTTCCTCGGCTACCAGCCGCACTTCGCCCCCACCCCCTACCCCGCCGTCATCTGCGTCTCCGTCAACGACGCCATCGTCCACGGCATCCCCGGCCGCGACCGCCTGCGCGACGGCGACCTGGTCAGCGTCGACTGCGGCGCCTACCTCGACGGCTGGGCCGGCGACGCCGCCATCAGCTTCACCGTCGGCACCGCGCACCCCGCCGACCGCGCCCTCATCGACACCACCCGCCAGGCCCTCGCCGCCGGCATCGCCGCCGCCGTGCCCGGCAACCGCATCGGCGACATCGGCCACGCCATCCAGACCGTCGCCGCCCGCGGCCACTACGCCGGCCCCGCCGACTTCGGCGGCCACGGCATCGGCCGCCACATGCACGAGGACCCCCACGTCAGCAACCGAGGCCGCCCCGGCCGCGGCATGACCCTGCGCGCCGGCATGACCCTCGCCATCGAACCCATGCTCGCCCCCGGCAGCGGCCACTACCGCGTCGCCGCCGACGGCTGGACCCTGCGCACCACCGACGGCAGCCGCGCCGCCCACGCCGAGCACACCATCGCCATCACCGACGACGGCCCCGTCATCCTCACCGAACCCTGACCACCCCGGGCCGGCACGTCCCCCGCCGTCCTCCGGAGGCGAGCCGAACGCCGCGGCCCCACCCTGATCACCCCAGGCCGTCCTACGCCGGACTTTCGGAGGCGAGCCGCAGCCCGCGCACCGCCTCCAGGCCACCCGGCTGCGGGCCGCGCTGCCACGGCACTCCCTCCGCCGCAGGGCACGGCAGCCCGTCGTGGAACACCTCCCCCTGCGTCACCTCCGCCAGCCGCAGTCCCGCCACCGCTCCCCCACGGCCGCCGGCCTCACTCCTCCTCGAAGCGGACCAGCACATCCGTCACCAGCCGATCCGGCGCCGTCACCGCCGGATCCGACACGTACACCTCACGCACCTCCAGCGCCACCAGCCGCCGCTCCCCGCACCACGCCAGCACCGCACTCGCCGTCAGCGGGATCTGGTCGTACGGGCCCACATGCCGGGCAGCCGCGAACACCCCGCCCGCCAGCACCTCCGTAAGCACCCCCGCGCCGGGCTCCGTCGCCGCGCCGTCGCGCCACGCCCCGACCGGCACCTCCCGCGCCACCAGCACCTCCAACGCCCCGTCCAGATCCACCGGGAACACCCCCGTCAGCCGCACCTCCCCCTCCCCCGCCGAGACGGCCAGCACCCGCGCCACCGCCGCCGAGGTGGCCCGGCCGATCCCCTCCGGGCCGCCCGGCACCTCCCGCGCCGCCAGCACCCGCCGCGCCGGCAGCCGCGCCACCGACACCTCCGGCGCAGGCAGGCCGCCGGCCATCACCCGCTCCAGCGCCGCCAGCGTCCGCCGCCGCCGCGCCAGCTCCGCCTCCAGCCCCGCCCGGACGTCCTCCAGCGCACCCGCGTCGCCCTCCAGAACCCGCCCCACCACCGGCAGCGGCACGTCCAGCGACCGCAGCAACCCGATCGACAACGCCACCCGCGCCTGCGACGCCCGGTAATAGCGGTAGCCCGTCACCGGATCCACCCACGCCGGAACCAGCAGCCCCAGCTCGTCGTAGTGCCGCAACTGCTTCACGCTCAACCGGCCCAGCCGCGCGAACTGCCCGATCGGCAGCAGATCACCGTCCACGCCCCCAGCATGGGCCCTCCCGAGAGGGGGCGAGTCCAGCGGGTTGCGCCTCACCCGGCGTGAGGCTTCAGACTGGTCCCATGAGCCTCACCGTCGGACACGTGGCCAGACTGGCCGGCATCACCGTGCGCACCCTGCACCACTACGACGAGATCGGGCTGCTCACCCCCGGCGAGCGCACCCACGCCGGCTACCGCCGCTACACCGACGACGACCTCATCCGCCTGCAGCAGATCCTCCTCTACCGCGAGCTCGGCTTCCCCCTCGACGAGATCGCCGTCATCCTCGACGACCCCGCCACCGACGAGCTCACCCAGCTGCGCCGCCAGCACGAACTCCTCGTCCGCAAGACCGAACGCCTGCGCGAGGTCATCACCGCCGTCGAACGCGCCATCGAAGCCCGCACCCGCGGCATCGCCCTCACCCCCGCAGAACGCCTCGAACTCTTCGGCGCCTTCACCCCCGAGGACCACGACGCCGAGGTGGAACGCCGCTGGGGCGGCAGCGCCGCCTACGAGCAGAGCCGCCGCCGCGTCGCCTCCTACACCAGGGCCGACTGGCTGGAGCTCAGAGCCGAAGCCGAGGCGATCAGCCGGGGCCTCGCCGCCGCCTGCGAGGCCGGCCTGCCCCCGGACGGCGAGCACGCCATGGACCTGGCCGAGCGGCACCGCGGTCACATCAGCCGCTGGTTCTACACGTGCACGTTCGAGATCCACCGCGGGCTCGGCGAGCTGTACGTGTCGGATCCGCGGTTCACCGCCACCTACGAGACGCTCGCGCCCGGCCTGGCCGCTTTCCTGCGTTCGGCCATCGTGGCCAATGCTTGTCGGTCTGGTGCGTAGATTTCCGTACGAACCGGGCGAATTTACTTTGTAGATTAATAAGTCCGGATTTGATGCCGTTGCCGGTATATAACCATTGCAGTATGTTGGCTGGCATGCGTTTCGACGTGCTCGCCGAGCCCGCCCGGCGGCGGATCCTCGATCTGCTGCTGGAGCGGCCCCGCCCGGTCGCCGAGCTCACCGCGGAGCTCGGCCTGTCCCAGCCCGGCACCTCCAAGCACCTGCGGGTGCTGCGCGAGGCCGGGCTCGTCACCGTACGCAAGGAGGCGCAGCGCCGCTGGTACGAGCTGCGCCCGCAGCCGCTGGCCGAGATCGACGCCTGGCTCGCCCCGTACCGGAGCCTGTGGAGCGGCAGCCTCGACCGGCTGGAGCGGCACCTGGACACCATGCCCGACCACCGCGAGGAGGACCGGTGAACGACCACCTGATGATCCGTCCCGACGGCCGCACCGAGCTGCGCATGAGCCGCCGCCTGCCGCACCCGCCCGAGAAGGTGTGGCGGGCCGTCACCGAGCCCGGCCACCTCAAGCAGTGGTTCCCCGCCGAGCTCGTCATCGACGGCGACCGCGTCCGCTACGGGTTCGGCCCCGACGGCCGCGTGCTGGAGCTGGACCCGCCCCGGGTGTTCGCCCACAGCTGGGGCGACGACGAGCTGCGCTGGGAGATCCGCCCGGACGGCGACGGCAGTCTGCTGACCCTCACCCACGTGTTCGGTGACCGGTTCGGCGCGGCCAGCTTCGCCTCCGGCTGGCACACCTGCATGGCCGCGCTCGCGGCCCTGCTCGACGGCCGCCCGCTCCCCCGCCCCGGCGACCTGGGCCGGCTGCACGAGGACTACGTGGCCATCCTCGGCCTGACCTCCGGCGAGCTCTCCGGCGGCGCGGTCCGTCTCGAACGCCAGCTCACCCGTCCCGCCGGCGAGGTCTGGCGAGCCCTGGAGGGCGGGCGCGCCGAGCCCGGGTCGCCGCCGCCGGCCCCGTTCACCGCCGCGGGCGTGACGGCGGGGCCGGTCTCACGCGCCGAACCGGGAAAGATCCTGGAGTACGCGACCGGCGGCGGCACCGTGCGCTGGGAGCTCGGCGAGGGCACCGGTCACGGCGCCCGCCTCACGCTCACCGGCCCCGGCGACGCCGCGACCCTGGCGGCCTGGCGCGCCCGCGTGGAGCAGCTGGCCGAGGCCCTGCTCGACGCCGGCTGAGGCGCCCATCAGTAGAAGTGCATCACCACGGCCAGGCCGACGAAGTGCATGAGCGCCACGGCGACCAGCAGGGCGACGAACACGAACTTGGCCGGGCCGTGCTCGAAGTGCTTGCCCTCCTTCAGCGGAGGCAGCTTGGCCTGGCGCTCGGCGATGCGCTCCTCCAGCGGCTTGCGGTGAAACACGTGGCGTCCCCAAGATTTGCGTGTCAATTTTTTGTACAGTATTAGTTTGTACGCAAACTAATCTACCAGGGGCGACCGGAGGTGGGCACGCGTGAAGCCTGTGACAGAGGCGACAGACCTGCTCGCCCTCGACCGGCAGGTGTGCTTCGCCCTCAGCGTCGCCTCACGCGGAGTGATCGCCCTCTACCGGCCGCTGCTGCGGCCTCTCGGGCTCACCCACCCCCAGTATCTGGCCATGCTCGCCCTCTGGCAGCACGAGCCCCTGTCGGTCAAGGAGCTCGGCGAGCTGCTGCAGCTCGACGCCGGCACCCTGTCGCCGCTGCTCAAGCGGCTGCAGGCGCTCGGCTACATCCACCGCGAGCGCAGCAGCCTGGACGAGCGCGCCCTCGCCGTCACCCTCACCCCCGAAGGACGCCGGCTGCGGGCCGAGGCCGAGAAGATCCCCCCGGCCATCGTCGCCCGCCTCGGCATGGACCTCGACGAGCTGCAGGACCTGCACCAGGTCCTCACCCGCGTCATCGCGGCCGCCCGCAACGCCCAGCCCTGACGTGAGCCGTCAGGCGGTGAGACGGTCCGGCGGCGCGGACAGGCCCAGGGCGGCGGCGGTCGCGGCGCGCGCCCGGGGCGGCGACGTCAGCAGATCGGTCGAATCCGACAGCTGGTCCACGCAGCCCGCCACCGGCAGGCTCCGCACCACCGGATCCGACACCGCCCCCAGCAGCGCCGCCGCGAAGCGCTCCCCGCCGATCACCTCGAACGGCCGGTCATGGTATCCGCGCACCCCTTCGTCGAGCCGGCCCGCCAGGCCGACCCGGTTCTGCAGGCCGGCCAGCCGCCGGTAGGCCGCCGACAGCCCTTCCTGGCGCTGCCGCCACGACCGGGCGGCCAGGGCCGCGCCGAGCGCCTCCGCCAGCTCCGCCGACCCCGGCATCCGCGCCAGCGCGCTGCCCAGCCATTTGGCGTACGGGGGATAACGTCGCCTGAGTAGCAGCGCCAGCCGCATCACCTCCCGCACCAGCCGCGCGCCCTCCACCGCCGACCCGAGCTCGTCGCCCACCTCGCCGCACCGGCCCACGAACGCCTCCTCCTCGGCGATCCGCCGCCACTGGCAGGCCAGCACGTAGCGCCACACGTCCTGCGGATACCAGCGCAGCAGCCCGCGCACCGCCTCCAGGCCACCCGGCTGCGGGCCGCGCTGCCACGGCACGCCCTCCGCCGCCGGGGACGGCAGCCCGTCGTGGAACACCTCCCCCTGCGTCACCTCCGCCAGCCGCTGCCACGGCACCGACAGCCAGTCCAGCAGCGTCACCCCCCGCCGCGGATCGAACCCGAGCCGGCCGCTCAGCCACGACCCCAGCTCGGTCACCACCACGCCGGGCCGCCTCTCCCCCAGGTAGTCGAACACGGTCGGCTGGCCGCGGAACCGCTCCGGCAGCCCGGCGGCCACCCGGGCCTCCACCTCCGTCACCACCCCCGCGGGCGCGAAGACCAGCACGCGCGGCCCCCAGTCGTGGTCGGTCGAGCGGCTGGTGTCGAACGCCAGCACCTCCGACCCGGGACCGATCAGCGCGGCACTATGCGGAACACCGGCGACGAGCGGCGCCACGACCTCACCGTAGAAGGCGCGGGACAACTCGATACCGGGCATGAAATCGGACATCACGCCGTCCACTGTGCCTGACGCCGCCGCCTGCCACATCCGAATTATCCGCGCCCCCGGCAGGGCCGGCGCCCGGCCGGAAACCCGCTCCCGGCCGGGGCCCGCGCGCCGTCAGAAGGGGTAGCGGGGCGGCTCGCCCCGCATCGTGATCCAGCGGGTCTCGGTGAAGGCCTCGATGTTGGCCGCGGCCCCGCCGAACCGGGCGCCGGTGCCAGAGGCGCGCACCCCGCCGAAGGGCGCGTTCGCCTCGTCGTTCACGGTCTGGTCGTTGATGTGCACGATCCCGGTCGGGATCCGCTCGGCCACGGCCAGGCCGCGCATCACGTCGCGGGTGACGATGCCCAGCGACAGCCCGTACTCGCCGGCGGCGGCCAGTTCGGCGGCCTCCTCGGCCGAGGAGACGCGGGTCACCGGCGCGACCGGGCCGAAGACCTCCTCGGCGAAGGCCGGCGCGGTCAGCGGCACCCCGGCCAGCACGGTCGGCCGGTAGAACAGCCGCTCGTAGGTGCCGCCGGAGGCCAGCTGCGCGCCCTGCTCCACGCTGGCGGTGACCAGGCCGTGGATCTTGTCGCGCTGCCCGGCGTCGATCACCGGGCCGAGCGCGACGTCGCCGGCCGCCGGGTCGCCGACCGGCAGGGCGCCCGCCTTGGCGGCCAGGCCCTCCACGAACGCGTAG
>NZ_JAHKRN010000139.1 GCF_019396385.1 Nonomuraea harbinensis
CCGCGGAGTGCGTTGGCGACGGATCCGCAGCATCGGTTGTTCCTGGAGTCGTGCTGGGAGGCGTTGGAGCGGGCGGGGATCGATCCGGTGACGCTGCGGGGCAGCCGTACCGGCGTCTACGCCGGCAACATGTTCAACGATTACTCCTCCCGTTACGTGCACGGCGCTGTTCCTCCGGCGCTGGAGGGGGTGCTGCTCTCCGCGAGCACGCCCAGCGTGCTGTCCGGGCGGGTCTCCTACACCCTCGGGCTCGAAGGCCCCTCGCTCACCGTCGACACCGCCTGCTCCTCCTCCCTGGTCACCCTGCACCTGGCCGTGCGGGCCCTGCGGCAGGAGGAGTGCACGCTGGCCCTCGCGGGCGGCGTCACCCTGCTCGCCTCACCTGACGCCTTCGTGGAGTTCTCGCGCCAGCGCGCGCTGGCTCCCGACGGCCGCTGCAAGCCGTTCTCCTCCACCGCCGATGGTGCGGCGTGGGCGGAGGGTGTGGGGGTGCTGGTGCTGGAGCGGTTGTCGGAGGCGCGGCGCAACGGCCGGCGGATCCTGGCGGTGGTGCGGGGTTCGGCGGTGAACC
>NZ_JAHKRN010000024.1 GCF_019396385.1 Nonomuraea harbinensis
ACTCCTGGACGACCCGGTAGACGCACTGGTCGGCGCCCGGCCCGACCGGCCTGGGCACGCCCCGCACTTTCACCTCGACCGGCACCCCGGCGGCCCGGACCCGGTCGGCCAGTTCGTTCAGCCGGGCCAGGCCGGGAGCGGGAGCGTAGCCGGGACCGTCACCGTTGGTGCGCAGCACGGCTAGAAGCCTGCGCATCTCCTCTTGGGCTTCGAAGCTGCTGGCGGCGATGGTGTCCAGGG
The DNA here is from genome assembly GCF_019396385.1 of Nonomuraea harbinensis. Lineage (GTDB taxonomy): Bacteria > Actinomycetota > Actinomycetes > Streptosporangiales > Streptosporangiaceae > Nonomuraea > Nonomuraea ferruginea. Next base: position 241 of record NZ_JAHKRN010000024.1, read on the forward strand.
CCGTGCGGGCCATGCCGGGGTCGGACGAGAAGACGTACCGGGCCAGTCCGGCCTGGACAGACACCACGGACATGTGGTGGGCGACGATGTCGTGCAGTTCGCGGGCGATGCGCACGCGTTCCTCGGTGACCGCCCTGTGGGCCCGGTCTTCCTGCTCGCGCCGTAGTCGCGAGCTGAGCATCGCCAGCTGGCGACGGTCGACGCCGAAGGCCCACAGGACCAGCACCGCCAGAGTCTGCCCCAAGGCCGCCGTCACCGACATCAGCAGGGTTCCTGCCACCAGCACCAGCAGCCCGACGGCCGCGGAGCAGATCGCCGACACCTTCACCGGCCGTCGCGCGGTCACCGTGTACAGCGCCACCAGGGACGCCCACGAAGCCATCGGTGGGTAGCCGAGAAGAAGGTAGACCGCCCAAACGGTCCACGTGACCACCAGCACGATCATCGGGGCGCGGCTGCGCCATGCCAGGGGCAGGTTTCCCAGACAGATGAGCAGGAGGGCGAGGGCATCGAGGGGCGGCCAGCCAGGCCCGGAGAACTGGGTCGCCGACCCGCAACATGCCCCGGTGAGCAGCAGGGCCAGAGCGGTGTCGAGGACCCGCGTGTCGATCCTGTGGAGCCGCTGCGCGCGGCCGCGCAACCACGTGATCATCGCTCGGAGCATAGAGCCCGCCGCCCCGGTTCGTCATCGGATCAGAGGCTGATCCCGGCTACCGCCGTGGTCGGGCTGTAGCGACGGCCGGCAAGCGGCGACTGCTGCGGAAGGTGGACATCGCGGATTTCTGCCACGGTGGATGTAGTGGATTTCGACGACTGTGGGTTGATGCTCGCGGGCGGGAGCGGCGGCTATCGTGTCGGCGCCACCAACGCACGCGCCGAAACGAGGAGAGACATGCGCCGAGGCACGGTCCGCTGGTTCAGCGTCTTCGTGACCGTCGCGAGTGTGTCCGGGGCTCTGTCCCTGGCCTCCCCCGCTGCCGCCGCCGCTGCCCGGGACGGCCTCGCCCCCGTCGCCGACACCTATGTCGTCGCCGAGGCGCCGGGCAACGTCTACGGGACGGCGGCCAAGCTGGCGGCCTCCCACTGGAACACCCCCTGGCACAGCCAGGCCTACCTCAGGTTCTCGGTGCCCGCGCCGCCCGCCGGGCGAAGCATCGCCTCGGCCCGGCTGGAGATGCTCTACCAGAAGACCGAGCAGCAGGCGAGCGTCACCGAACTGCGGTCGGTGGCCGACAACTCCTGGACCGAGTCCATGACGTACGCGTCCCGTCCCGCCGTCGGCCCCGTCGTGGCGACCGCCACCCTGCCCGCGCCCGGCGCCACCGCCATCAGCTTCGACGTGTCCGCCACCGTGCGCGCGGCCGGCACGTACTCCTTCGCGATGACCAACCCCACCGCCCAGTCGGCGACCGTCGTGCACTCACGCGAGGCCGGTGACCTGGGCCCTCGCCTGATCGTCTCCTACACCGGGCCGACTCTGTGCGGGGCCTCCTTCGCCGCCGAAACCGGCGAGACGTACCAGCAGGCGCTGGCTCGCGAGGACTCCCTGTTCGGCGGGCTGGAGGCGGTGCGCGTCTTCTACGGCGGGCTGCCGCAGCCCTGGCCCGGCAAGCTGGACGCCGGCAACCGCCCCATGGTCATCTCGTTCAAGGCCAGCCCTGGTGCTGTCGTCGCCGGAACCCATGACGCGGCGATGCGCACCTGGTTCGCCGCGGCGCCGCGCGACCAGGACATCTACTGGAGTTTCTACCACGAACCTGAGGACAACATCAGGAACGGCGAGTTCACCGCCGCCGATTACCGTCAGGCCTGGAGCCGGCTGGCCGGGCTGGCCCGCGAGGCGGCCAACCCGCGCCTGCGCGGCACGCTCATCCTGATGGGCTGGACGGTGGATCCGGCCTCCGGCCGCGACTGGCGCGACTACTACCCCGGCCGCGCCGCGCTCGACGTGCTGGCCTGGGACGTCTACAACTACGACACGACCGCCGCCAAGGGCCGCTACCTGGCTCCCGCCACCCTGCTGGATGCGACCTTGGCGGTGAACCGGGCTGAGAATCTCCCGCACGGCGTCGCCGAACTCGGCAGCCACATCGCCGCAGGCGACGACGGCACCGGCCGGGCCGCCTGGCTCGCCGACATGACCGGCTATCTCAACCGGCACGCCTCGGTGTGGGCCCTCTACTTCGACCTGGACTGGCCCACCGGCGACTACCGGCTGCGCGACCCGGCGAGCCGCGCCGCCTGGAGCGCGTTCTGCTCCTGACCGTCGCGGGCCTTGTTCTTGCTGTCTTCCAGAACCAGCGCTTCCAGGTGCGCGATGGTGTCCTTAGACATGCGCGCATGCGCGCGATGCGTCTCCCGAAACTCCCGTCAGCCCCTCACGAGGATGACGTGCGCGTTGATGTGTGGGACACCAGGGACGACTCGCCATGAAGCGAGCGGCTGGAGACGTTGGAGTCCCAGCCGGTCACCGTGTGGTCGGTCAGGTCCTCGATAGCGGCCGCCGCGGCGGTCTGGGCGCCGCGCACCCTGCGCGCGGCGATCGCTGCCGAGGAAGCCGAACCCGTCCACATCACCGCAGGGACGGCGCTGCCGCCGGGGGCGCCAGGGCCTCCCAGGTGACACCGGCGTCGCGGGCGGCGGCGATCAGGTCAGGTTCGACGTCGGCCAGCCAGTCGCGCAGGTCCGCCAGCAGGGGCAGCCCCGGCCGGGGCCTCGTCACCGGAGGGCCGCGTGCTGTGTTCGGAGCGGTCCCGGCTGGTCAGGTCGTGGACGTCGGTGATCTTGCCCCTGTCACTCACGGCACACCCGGACGGCACGAAGCGGGTGTTCGGGCTTCCACCTTGACGGTGAACTGGCCGGCCATCAACCGCTTCTCCGCTGCCACCGGATTCACGCTTCCCGCTTTTACGGCGGTCGGTGACACCAGGGCACCGGCAAACGCCGCAAATACAATTGAGCTCCTCATATGCAAGATCACTTATGCTTATTCCTCGCGGCCGGACATGAATATCTCATCAGCATCCGATGAATGGCACACTGCACAGTCATGGCGAGAAAGCGCCAACCTGGTTGAGCGTCGAGTACACGAACAGTGGAAATGGCCCGGCTGGGAGAAGACCGATGAGATTCATGATCATACGGAGGGCCGGGGGAGACATCGAGGCGGGCCATGCACCGAGCCACGAGATTGCCGCCGAACTGCGGGTCTATGGAGAGGCCCTGGCCAAGGCCGGGGTGCTCTTGTTCGCCGGGAAGCTGCATCAAAGGAGCCGAGAAGCGCAGATCGCGTATAGCGGCGGCGAGGCCGTCATGATCGGCCGGCCGTTCACCGAGACGGAATGGATCGCCGGATTCTGGCTGATTCAAGCGAAGGACCGAGCGGAGGCCGTCGAATGGGCTCGTCGTGTCCCCGTGCTGACTCGGTGGGAGGGCGTCCAGGTGGAGGTGTGGCAGTGCTCGTCCAGGCCCTAGGGCCTCGACGAGCCCAGGCCTAGGAAGAGCGGGGAGACCGCTTCGCCGCGCCCATGTAATGCGCTCGGAGGTCGCCGTCGAGGTGTTCGACGGCGTAGCGCAGGGCGGTGCGGGGCATCGTGGCGGAGTGCCGGTCCAGGAAGGCCAGCAGCCGCGTCGGCTCCCGCTTGCCGGCCTCGCGGATCCACCCGCCATAGGCTTTCTGCACCAGTTCGACGGGGTCATCGGCGAGGATCTCAGCGATGCCGAAGGTGTCGTCGAGATCGTCGTGCCGGATGAAGTAGTAGGTGGCGACGATGGCGGTGCGCCGCTCCCACCAGTGCGCGGAACGGGCGAGCGTGTAGAGCGTGTCGCGCGGCTTGTCGTACAGGTGACCTCCGACGACATAGGGCGCGGCCAGATCCACCAGGTCCCAGGTGTTGATGCGGTCGTGGCGGCCCAGGTAGAGGTCGTACAGCTGGGTACGGTGCGACGCGGGCGTGCGCTTGCGGCGGGCCTGCTTGTCCATGATGCTGCACGCGCCGACCCTTACCTCGTGCACCTCGCTGTCGAGGAGCTTGGAGATCTCGTCCGGAGGCATGTCCATGAACTCTTCGGCGAGATCGAAGACGTCGCGCATCCGGATGCCGAGCGTGACACCCTGCTCGGACGTACGGGTGCGGCGCTCTTCCGGCACGGGCAAGGCCGTCAGTCGCTCGGTGAAGACTTCGCTGGTGGGGTGAGTCGTCATGTCTCGTTCTTCCTGCCCTTCACCGGGCGGCAGGCGGTCCGAAGGGCGGGATGCGTCGCAGGGTTGTCAGGGCAAGCACGGCGATGCCGGCGAACGCTACCGCACACACCGCCGCAGTGACGTTGAGGCCGGCGGCGAACGCGTCGCGGCGATCGCCGCTCCCGCCGCCACCACCTGGGCGGGACGTACCCGTCGCGCGATCCCCTGGCTGACGAAGATGCCGATGACGAGGCCGAAGGTCGGCAGCAGCACACAGGCCCGCCCGCAGCGGGCTCAGTCCTGCCACCGACTGCAGATGCTGGGCCACGAAGAAGCCGCTCCCGCTCTGCAGGACGCCGACCAGCAGGGAGATCAGCAGCGCGCCCCGCACCTCCGGGATCCGGAGGAGCCGGAGGTCCAGCAGCGGGTGCGCCAACCGGCCCTGACGCACCACGAACACGACCCCCGCGAGCAGCCCTGCCAGCGCGAGCGTGACCGGAGCAGGGGACCAGCCGGCTTGCGCCATCTCCTTGAGCCCGTAGGCCAGCGGCAGAACAGCCGCCAGGGACAGCACCACACTGCACGCTGATGTCCAGCATCGTCAGCATCGTGGGCAGACACAGGATGGCCAGCGCGAGCCATTCCCGGCGGCCCGCCGTGGGCCTGCTGATCATGTCGGTCATGGGCGTTCAGACTCGATTGAGGGGCTGGACGAGCTGCGTGCGCCACGTGGACGGGGCCGGCCATGCCGCGGGATCGGGGCGGTGGGCGAGGTCGATCCAGGTGTAGACCTCCCAGGCGCCGCCCTCCGGCTCGTACGGTGCTGCCCCCGTCCAGGCCGTCAGCCGCTCGTATGCGCCGGCCAGCCGGTCGTGCGCGCCGAGATGCCAGGTGGTGACGGCCGGGCCGCCGGGAAGCTCACCCGCGGCGACCTCTCCCATGCCTGCGGCCGCGTCCTGCACCGGAACGCCGACCTCGACGTCCGTCTCGGTCTCACCGAACGTGTGATAGCGCACGTACGGTGACCCGGCCGGGCCCACGCCGAGCTCGCCGAGATGGGTCCACAGCGCTGTCAGGCTTTCTGCCTGGGTCTGGGGGAGCTCGGCCACGGGGACGGTGCGGCGCACGCTGATGACGGGCTGCGGGGAGAGGGTTTTGAAGGCGACGGTCTCGTCGGGTTCGTGGTTCATCGTTCTCATCTCTGGTCGGGTGCCGGCCTGGACAGGTCAGCTGGGAAAGACGCCGCTGGTGGCGTTGACGAAGGCGCCGGTGATCGCGCCGGCCCGGTCGGAGACCAGGAAGGCGGCCGTCTCGGCGACATGAGCCAGCCGTGGGGCGCGGCCCAGCATGCTGAGCCCGCTCATCACCTGGTCGATGTCCTCGGCCGACATGCCGGAGGCCCGCCGCGTGGGATTGTGCTCCAGGAAACGGGGAGCGAAGGTCTCGGGCACGCCCGCGGTCCACATGCCCAGCACCCGCACCCCGCGCGGGCCCACCTCGGCGGCGAGGTTGCGGACGAAGGTGTCGGTGGCGGCGTCGGCCGGCCCGCTGGCCCCCATCATCGGGCTGCCGTGAGCCGAGCCGCTGTTCAGCGTCAGGATCACGCCGTCGCCCTGATCGACCATCACCCGCGCGGCGGCCCGGGCGGTGACGAACGCCGCGGTCAGCCCCACGGTGATGGGCCGTACGAAGTCGTCGGCCGCCATGTCGATCAGCGGGATGCCCTGCACGTCGCCACGCGAGACCAGGTTCACCGACACATCGACCGAACCGGCGAGCGATCGCACCTCCTGGACGTGCTCGTTCACCGACCGCTCGTCGAGTGCGTCCAGCACCCCCACGTGGGCGCTGCCGCCCGCCGACTCCACTTCGGCCGCCGTGTGCTCCAGCGGCTCCCGCGTACGTCCCACCAGGAACACCCGCGCGCCCTCACGGGCGAACGTCCGGGCGAAGGCGTTGCCGATCGGCCCACCGCCGCCATAGATGACGACGTTCTTCTTCGCCAGCAGCATCATCACTCCTTTCAGCGATATTCCGGTGTGCGGGTTCGAGCTTCTCGCGACAGCCGGTACGGGGTAAGTGCGCTGATCACCAGCCCTTGATGAATACGTCACCAAGGCGGCCGTGAGCCATTCAGAAGGCGGTTCACCCTATGGCGAAGCGCTAAAATAAAACCGCCCAGCGTCTTTTTCCTCGGGGGACACATATGATTCGCATCATCATTGCGGAGGACGTCCGAATTCTGCGTGACACCCTCGCCACCGTCCTCAGCCTTGAAGACGATTTCGACGTCGTGGCCACCGTCGAGCGGGGGGACGAGGTGGCGGGCACCGCTGTCCGCGTACGCGCCGACGTTGCCCTTCTCGACATCGCGTTGCCCGGCATCGACGGCTTGACCGCCGCCGCGCGGTTGCGTGAGCTGCTGCCCGTCTGCCGGGTCCTGATGCTCACCGGCATGGCGCGGCCGGGCTATCTGCGGCGCGCCCTGACCGCGCAGGTGGCCGGTTTCCTCTTGAAGCACTCGCCGCCGGAGGAGCTCGTGGACGCCATTCGCAAGGTCGCCGCCGGCGATCGCGTTGTGGACTCCTCGCTCGCGATGAGGGCACTGGAGACGATGACCAGCCCACTCGCCGAGCGGGAGGCCGACGTGCTGCGGATGGCCGCCACGGGGGCGGAGCCTCAGGAGATCGCCGCTGCTCTGTCTCTCAGCCTGGGCACGGTCCGCAACTATCTCACCTCCGCGGTCGTGAAGCTCAGCGCCAGGAATCGCGTCGACGCCATCCGCATCGCCACGGACGAGGGCTGGCTCTAGCCCGGTGCCGAGCGGGATCTCCGTGGTGAGGACATGGACGTCGCCGACGACGCGCCGGTCCATCCACCCGCGCAGGACCCGCACGCGAGCGGCCAGGCTCTCCGTGCCGAGGCCCCGGCTTCCGGCGTCCGCCCGCGCGCCGTTGTTCGACAGCACCATGCGCACGTGGTTCCCCTTGCGCTCGATACGGATCGCGCACGTGTCGCCGCGGCTGTGCCGCAGGATGTTCGTGACGCCCTCGCGCAGCAAGGCGGCCAGCTCGGTCTGGACCCGTGGGGGCATCGGCACAGGGGTGTAGTGGGCGCGTACCTCGAAACCGCCTGCCTCCAGCAGGGACCGGGCCGACTCGAAGTCCACCGCGAGTGACATCCGCCGGTAGCCGTACGCGACGGTCCGGATGTCGTCCAGGGCCTCGCGTGCCGCCGCGACGCCTTCGGCCATCTCGCGTTCGGCGCGCGCCCTGTCCACCGTCAGCAGCCGTCCCGCCAGGCCGGCCTTGAGCACGATGACCGACAGGCTGTAGCCGAACAGATCGTGGAGGTCACGAGCGAAACGCAGGCGCTCGCGCGTCACTTCCGTACGCGCGAGCTCCTCTCTCAATCCACGCAGTTCGCAGGTCATCCGCGCCATCCGCGCCAGGCCATAGACGACCAGAGCCCGCTCACCGCCCCACACCACCCGGGTGAGCTGGTCGAACAGCTCAGCCTCACCCAGGCCGCCACCCCAGAGGAGATAGAGGGCGTTCTGCACCAGCAGGAGACCCGTACTCGCCCAGCGCAGCCATCCTCGCAGCAGGATCAGGGTCAGCCCCGGCAGGAAGGCGACGACGTGCCACGTCTGCAAGCCGAAGTACGCAACGGGGGCGACCGCGATGACCGCCTGGATCAGCAGGGTCCAAGGCCAGCGCGAAGGCCGCCCCCCGGTCCTGCCCGGCAGGCAGTGCCACATATGGAGCCCGGTGAAGGACACCAGCAGCAGGCCGAACGCCCACCCTCCGGCGACGGAAAGCCCCGCCTCGACCGCGAACCGCACCGCCTGCGGGACGATCATCAGGCAAACGGTGACGCTGCCGAGGACGACCACGTACGCCGGCCGCAGGTCATCGGCCGGCGTACGGCCCCGGGCATGCGCGTCGCGACGGGCGTGTGACATCGCCCGGGCCTCGTCGAGCGTGGACTGAGCCGTGTCCAGCGCCCTGTCCAGCTCGCCGCGTGCTTGGGCGGGATCGGGCGAAGCCATCATGGCCTCGCCCGCGGCGATCACCGTACGCAGGCTGTTCCCCACCCGGCCGTTGAGCTCGTCGGCGAAGGCCCGGCGCTCCCGCCTCACCTCGGCGGTGGCCAGCTCGGCACGGGCGTCGTACCGCTCGGCAACCAGGTCGGCCACGCGGACGCTACCGTACAACGCCATGGCGACGAACGCGGTCTGTCCGAAGACCAGATTCGCCACCTCGCCCGGGGAGGGATGGACCGTCCACCAGGACCATCCCTGCGCCACCAGCACACCGGCGAACCCAGCCCATCCCGCCCACCCGGCCCACCCTGCGCGGGCCGGTCTGGCCAGCAGCAGGATCGAGGCAGCCAGGAAACCGGAAATGCCGCACCAGGAGCCGGCTTGCCACATCAGGCCACCGCCCGTCAGCGCGACCTGGGCGAGCAGCGACCAGCGCCAGCCACGCGGTCGCCCTCCCCGGGTCGGGAGCACACAGGTGTACAGGTGCAGGGAGAGCATCGCTGCCTGGACAGTGATGCCGGCGATGAGCGCGAACCCGGGCGGCGCAGTGGCGAGGAGGCCCGCGAGGCCGCCCAGGGCGAAGCCCGCGCTGACGACGACGGCCACCAACCGCGCCAGGCGCAACGCGGACACCGGCTCCGTGAGGAAACGGCGGAGGGCATCGGAGGCAGGGGTCATCAGGGACCTGTGGGGGCGAAACTCGACGGTCCGCCACTACCGATTCTCGGCATGCGCCCGGCCTTCCACGTACGCTCACGGTTGCTCTTGCTGAGGCGTCGAGTGAGCGGGGAGCGGATCGACATCCCGAGTGGAGGAATTCCGCTCGCCACACAGGGGCGCCACCGGAACAGCGCCCCACTGCCCCTCCAGCGGATGATCAGGATGCCGCCAGGTCGTCTTCCCGTACGGCGTACTGTAGCGCCGAGCGGAGCAGTCGCGGACGCCGGATGTGCAGGTCAGCGGTGAGGCCGGCCAGGCCGGAGTCCCTTGCCGATCCGGGTGCGCAGGGAGCGCAGGGCTTGCCTGAGCTCGGCAGGTTCGATGTCGGTGAGATCGGCGTCGAAGGTGAGGAGCAGTCCTGCCAGTCCTGGCCATGACCAGGCCCCGAGTGTGAGCCGGCACGTGGTCTCGGTGTCGTACTCGACTGTTGATCCGCCGGGGGCGAACCGGGCGACGGTGGAGGCGGGCAGGGCGAGGACGGCAGAGCCGCGGCATGGCCATTCGGCGGCGGCGTCTCCGCGGTCGTGCGCGGTCATGACGAAGGCGACAGGATCGCCGTGCGGGATGTCACGCCGGTCGAAGGGGGTGTGCGTGGGCAGGTGCGGTTTGCAGCGGTCCACGCGCATCGCCCGCCATCGGTCCGCGCCCGGGTCGAAGGCGACCAGATACCAGCGTGCGGCCCAGACCACGAGGTCGTGCGGCTCCAGCGTGAGCGTGACGGGTTCGCCGTCGCCGGTGTAGTCCACGCGGACGAGGTGCCGCCGGTTGATCGCGCTGCCGACGGCGCGGACGATCCCCGTGTCGATCGGTGGCGCGGGGAACTCCCAGTAGTTGCGGGCCGAGGAGACGGTGAACGCCTCGGCGTGCAGGCGGCTGCGCGCGGGCATCGCCTGCTGCAGCGTGGCGAGAGCACGGGCAGCGTTCTCCCGGATACCGGACAGGACCGTCGGCACGGTCTGGAGCGCGACCGCCGTGGCGACAGCCTGGTCCTCGTCGAAGACGACCGGCGGCAAGCGGGTGGCACGACCGAGCCGATACCCTCCACCCGCCCCGCGGACGGCCTCGATCTCGTACCCGAGGTCTCGGAGCGTGTCGATGTCGCGGCGCACGGTTCTCACCGACGCCCCGAGCCGGGCGGCGAGTTCCTCGGCGGTCAGGGTCGCGCCGATCCCGAAGATGGACAGCAGCTTGAGCGTCCGCGCGGAGGTGGCAGCCATGACTCTCCGATTCTCCCACCGATAGCGGTCACTCGATGGCAACTATGCCGACGATGATGGCCGGCATGACTGACTCGTCCAGCCCTCGAGAGGGCATCCGCACCACTGAGGCTTCCGCGCCGCCCGTCGTCGGCGCCGGCACGACCGCGGCCCTGCTCGTGGTGCTCTTCGGTTCCTTCATGGACCTTCTCGACGCGACGATCGTCACCGTCGCGGCCCCGGCGATAGCCCAGGATCTGGGCGCCGGCGACGCCCAGATCCAGTGGACGATCGCCGCCTACACCCTCGCCCTGGGCGCGGGCCTGATCACCGGCGGGCGCCTCGGCGACCAGTACGGCCGCAAGCGGCTGTTCCTGATCGGCCTGGCCGGGTTCATGCTCACCTCGGCACTGTGCGCGCTGGCCGCCGATCCGGCGATGCTCATCGGCATGCGGGCCGCGCAGGGACTGACCGCAGGGATCATGGTCCCGCAGGTGTTCGGGATCATCCGGGCGTCATTCGCCCCGGGCGAGCGTGCCAAGGCGTTCGGCGCCTACGGAGCGGTCCAGGGCCTCGCCTCGGTCGCCGGCCCGCTGCTGGGCGGGCTGCTCGTCGACATCGACCTGTTCGGCCTGGGCTGGCGGACGATCTTCTGGATCAACGTGCCCGTCTCGATCCTGGCGCTCATCGTCGGCGCGAAGGCCCTGCCGGAGTCCCGCTCCGCCTCGACCGCGCGGCTGGACCTCCTCGGCGCGTTCCTCGCCGCCGCGGGCATCCTTCTCCTGATGCTGCCGATCATCCAGACCGAGACGTGGGGATGGACCTGGGCCAGTTACGCCCTCCTCGCAGCCGGAATCATCGTGCTCGCGATCTTCCTCGCCCACGAGCGCCGCCTCACCGGACGCGGAGACGAACCCGTCTTCGACCCGGCTCTGCTGAGAATCCGCGCCTTCGCGGTCGGCCTGAGCGCTTCGGTGCTCTTCTTCGGCGGCATCGGGGCGTACTTCCTCACGCTCTCGGTCTATCTCCAGAACGGAACCGGCCGGACCGCATGGGAGACCGGGCTGGTGATCCTCCCGTACGCGCTCGGCTCGATCATCACCTCCGGCCTCGGCGTCGCTCTCGCCGCCAAGGCGGGCAGAGCACTCCTGGTCGCCGGCTCGCTCACCATCGCGGCCTCTCAGCTCGTCCTGTGGTCCGTCGTCAAGGACGGCAGCGATCCCGGGTACTGGCTCCTCGCCCTCGCCCTCTTCGTCGGCGGTCTCGGGCTCGGTCTGGCCGCGCCCATTCTCGTCAACGTCGTCCTGGCGGGCGTTCCCGGGCGCAACGCGGGCGCCGCGGGCGGGGTGCTGTCCACCGTCAACCAGATCGGCGGCGCTGTCGGCATCGCCGTGCTCGGCACGGTCTTCTTCACCTCCGTCACCGATTCAGCCACCGGGGCACCGGCGCTGCCCGACCACAGTCACGCGCTCAGCATCGTCCTGATCGCCTCTGCGACGCTCTACCTGGTCACGGCGCTCGTGATGCTCGCACTCCCGAAAGCCGCAGTCGAGCACGCCGAGTAACCGAAGTCGCGGGCATCAGAGGCGGCCGTCGGGATGCGCGGTGGCCAGGCCCGCCCTGATGGCGGCCGCCCCGGCGACGACGGTGGTCGCCGCCGAACCGCGGGCCCCGATGAGCCATACACCGACCCCAGCCACGGTGCCTCCCGATCATCTGCCGGTGATCACATGCAAGTTCGGAAATATCGGGATGTAAAGGCCCTATTTTGTCGATCAAGACACTCGCTTACGTCGGAAGTCAGCCGAACTCGACCATCCGGTCCACCGATGCCGGTGTGAGCACGTGCTCGATCACCATCATGGCCGCCCCGCTCACGCCCGCCCGGTCCCTCAGCACGCTGGCCCGGATGTCGAGCCGCTGCGTGGCGAGCGGCAGTGAGCGGCCGTACACGATCTCCCGCACCCCGGCCAGCAGGTGCTCTCCGGCCTCGGCCAGGTCGCCGCCGATCACGATGACGCTGGGGTTGAAGAAGTTGACGATCGAGGCCAGCACCAGGCCGACCTCGCGGCCGCTCTCCCGTACGAGGTTGGTGGCCTCGGCGGTGCCGCCGCGCACCAGCCGTACGACGTCACGGGTGCCCTCGACCCGCAGCCGGGCCGCGAGGGCCGCGCCGCCGGCGATCGCCTCCAGACAGCCGAGATTGCCGCAGCGGCACAGCGCCAGGTCGGCGGCCGGCACGCGGACGTGGCCGATGTCGCCCGCGGCGCCCTGCGCGCCGCGGTGCAGGCGGCGCTCGCTGACGATGCCGCAGCCGATGCCGGTGCCGACCTTGACGAAGATCATGTGCTCCACGTCGGGGGCGGCGGCCCGGTGCTCGCCGAGGGCCATGATGTTCACGTCGTTGTCGACCAGGACCGGCGCGTCGATCTTGGCGCCGAGCCATTCGGTCACGGGGAAGCCGTCCCAGCCGGGCATGAGCGGTGGGTTGACGGCGCGGCCGCTCCGGTGTTCGACCGGGCCGGGCAGCCCCAGGCCGATGCCTCCGACGTCGCTGATGTCGCTGTCGGTCAGCAGGTCGTCGGCGGTGTCCAGCAGCCAGGTCAGGCAGCGCTCGGGACCGCCGTCGATCGGCAGGTCGGCGGCATGTTCGGCGAGCACCGCGCCGCTGAGGTCCGTGAGCGCCACCCGCGCGCGGGTCACGCCCAGGTCGGCGGCGAGCACGAGCCGGGCGCGCGGGTTGAACGCGAACGCCGTAGCGGGCCGCCCGCCGGATGAGATCGCCTCCTCGACGGGCAGGATCCAGCGCTGGTCCAGCAGCGCGTCCAGGCGCTGGGTGAGCGTCGACCTGGCCAGGCCGGTGACCTGGACGAGATCGGCACGCGTGCGGGCCCGGCCGTCACGCAAGATCGAGAGCAGGGCCCCCGGTGATTCTTGGGTCAACGAAGCTCCTCGCTCGAGAGTTAAGCCAAGATTACGCCGACTTTTGATTGACCATCGGCAGAAGTCCGATCTACGATCTCGCAACATGGACGGTAAAGGCCGAAAATCGGCCGAAAGCTCCCGGTTGCTGCGGATGGTCGGCATCACGAAGGGCTTCCTCGGCGTCCGGGTGCTCACCGGTGTCGACCTCGACGTCGCGCCCGGCGAGGTGCACGCGGTCGTGGGCGAGAACGGGGCCGGCAAGTCCACGCTCATGAAGATCCTCGCCGGGGTGCACGCGCCCGACGACGGCACGATCGAGATCGACGGCAGGCGGGTGAGGTTCGGCCATCCGCTGGACGCGCAGCGGGCCGGCGTGGCGATCATCTACCAGGAGTTCAACCTGCTGCCCGAGCGCAGCGTGGCCGAGAACGTCTTCCTCGGCCGCGAGCCCTCCCGCCGCGGCCTCGTCGACGCGGCCGCCATGATCAGGGAGACCGGGCGGCTCCTGGCGGAACTGGGCGAGGACTCCTTCGGCCCCCGCGACCCCGTCAAACGGCTGTCCGTCGCGCAGCAGCAGGTGGTCGAGATCGTCAAGGCGCTCTCCCTGGACGCCAGGATCGTGGTGATGGACGAGCCTACGGCCGCGCTCGCCGAGCACGAGGTGGAACTGCTGCACCGGCTGGTGCGGCGCTTACAGGACCGCGGACTCGCGGTTCTCTACATCTCCCACCGCCTGCGCGAGGTCTTCGACCTGACCTCCCGGGTGACCGTACTGAAGGACGGCGCACGAGTCGCCTGCCTGGACACCGCGGCCACCGGTCCCGACGAGCTCATCCGCCTGATGGTCGGCCGTGATCTCGGCAGCTACTTCCCGCCCCGTTCCTCGGCCGCGGGTGAGGTGCGGCTCAGCGTCACGGGCGGCGGCAACGCCCACGTGCACGACATCTCCCTCGAACTCCGGGCCGGCGAGATCGTCGGCCTCGCCGGACTGCAGGGCTCCGGGCGCACCGAACTCGTCAAGGCCCTGTTCGGCGCCGAGCCCTTCACCACCGGTGCCATGACCCCCGTTCGCCCGCGCTCGGTGCGCGAGGGCGTCGCCGCCGGGCTCGGCCTGGTCACCGAGGACCGCAAGGCGGAGGGCCTGGCGCTGCGCCAGTCCGTCCGTGACAACGCGCTGCTCGTGGCCCGTGCCGCCGGCCGGCGCGTCCCCGCCCTGACCGCCCTCCTGGAACGGGTGCGGCTGTCACCGCCGCGCCAGGAACAGGAGGTCCGATACCTGTCGGGCGGCAACCAGCAGAAGGTCGTCCTGGCCAAGTGGCTCGTCATGGCGCCGGACGTCCTCCTCTTCGACGAACCCACCCGTGGCGTCGACGTCGGAGCGAAGGCGGCCATCCACGACCTGATGCGCTCGGTGGCCGAGGAGGGCACCGCCATCCTGATGATCTCGTCCGAACTGCCCGAACTGATCGGCATGAGCGACCGCATCCTCGTGCTGCGCGACGGCCGCCTCGCCGGCGAGCTGCCCGCCGGGGTCTCGGAGGAGGCCATCATGCACCTGGCCGCGGGGGAGGAGGACTCGTGAGCACGACAGGACCCCGGGTCGCCGAGGCGAGCGCCTCCCCGGACGGAGACGGCCGGACCGGGAGCGGAGGCCCCCGGCGCTTATGGACGGCGCTGGATCCCACGAAGGTCGTCTACCTCGCGCTGGCGGCCGTCATCGCGATCGGATGGGTGCTGGTCGCCCTCGACGGCGGCGCCTTCCTCACCACGGAGACCATCGTCGGCATCCAGCAGAGATCCGCCGCCCTCGGCATCGTGGCGGTCGGCCAGACCTTGGCGATCCTGGCCGGATCCCTCGACCTCTCGGTGGCCTATCTCATCAGTCTCAGCTCCCTGGTGGCCGCCGAGGTCATGGAAGCCGGCAGCGTCCCGGGAGGCGTGGCGGCCGTCATCGGGGTCAGCGCCCTCGTCGGCCTCGTCAACGGGCTGGTGATCACCAAGCTCCACGTGCACGCCTTCATCGCCACCCTGGGCGTGGCGCTGATCATCAAGGGCGTCCTGGACCACCTCTACGACGGTCCGGCGGGACGCGTTCCCGAGTCGTTCCAGCACCTGGGCTACGACCGCATCGGTCCCATCCCCGTCTCGGCCCTGCTCTGGGCGGCGGTGGCCGGCGTGGCGTGGTTCCTGCTGGCGAAGAGCAGGTACGGCTACCGCGTCCACGCCGTGGGCGGCGACGTCGAGGTGGCCAGGCTCTCGGGCATCAGAACCGATCGCGTGGTCGTCGTCACGCACGTGCTCTGCTCCTTGTGCGCGGGCATCGCCGGATTGCTCCTCGCCAGCAGGCTCGGCGCCGGCGTCCCCACGGTCGGCACTGACGGCGGCTACGACCTGGAGTCCATCGCCGCGGTCGTCCTCGGCGGCACTGCGCTCGCGGGAGGGAAGGGCGGGGTGGCCGGCACGGTCGGCGGCGTCCTCCTGCTGGCCGTGCTGGACAGCGTCTTCAACCAGCTGGAGGTCAACTCCTTCTTCAAGGACGTCGTGCGGGGCGTCGTCATCGTGGCCGCCGTCGCGCTCTACGCCAGGAGGCGGACGTCATGAAGCGCAACCTGCCGATCTTCGCCGTCCTGCTGGTCCTGCTGGCGGCCATCGCGCTGGCCAATCCCTTCTTCCTGGAACCGGCCGGGTTCCTGGCGTTCGTCAAGCGGGCCGCGCCGCTGGTGATCCTGGCGGCGGGCCAGTACTTCGTGATCGTCTCCGGGGAGTTCGACCTGTCGGTGGGCTCGCTCGTCACCGCCGAGGTCGTCATCGCCGCCCGCCTGATCGACGGGAACGAGGACGCCACGTGGCCCGTGCTCGTCCTGCTGATCGGGTTCGGCCTGCTCGTGGGCCTGGTCAACGGGGCGGTGACGACGCTGCTGAGGGTGCCGTCGTTCATCACCACACTCGGCACCATGCTCATCCTGACCGGCGCGGTCTTCCTCTGGACGGGCGGCGCGCCCGTGGGGGCGCTGTCGCAGGCGTTCCGCGTCTTCGGCCGCGACACGCTGTGGGCCGTCCTCATCCTGCTCGCGGTCGGCGTGGCCGCGGCACTGCTCATGCGCGCCGACTTCGGCCGCACGCTCGTCGCCACCGGCGACAACGAGCGCGCGGCCGCCCTGTCGGGAGTGCGGGTCAACCGGGTCAGGATCCTCGCCTTCGTGCTCTCCGGGCTGGCCGCGGCCGTCGCCGGGATCCTGCTCGGCGGGTTCGCCGGCGTCTCCGCCCAGGTCGGTCAGGGCCTGGAGTTCTCCGCGATCACCGCCGTCGTCCTCGGCGGTGTGGTGCTCGGCGGCGGGCGCGGCTCGGTCGTGGCCGCCATGGCCGGCGCGCTCACCCTGGAGGCGCTGTTCACGCTGCTCAACCTGTACGGGATCTCCGGGGCGCTGGAGTTCACCGTGCAGGGCGTCATCATCATCGCCGCTGTCGCCGCGGGTGCCGTGAGGCTGCCGCGGATTTTCACCCCCCGCAAAGGAGACGCCCGTGTCGCGTCGTAAAACCATGGTCGCGATGTTCGCGCTGGTCGCCCTCGCCGGATGCACCAGTGACAAGCCGGCCGCCACCGTAACCTCGTCGTCCGCGGCCCCGAGCAGCCAGGCACAGGCGTCGGGAACCGGGGAGCAGTCGAAGTTCTTCGACCAGGCCGACCACGACGCGCAGCTCGCCATGCGGTCGCAGACTCCCGAGGGCCCGGCGGACAAGCCATGGGAGCAGGCGATCGCGCCGGAGATGACCGACACCGCTCAGTACAAGAAGGACGGGCCGTACCACCTGTGCTTCTCCAACGCGGCCGTCAACAACCCGTGGCGGCAGGTCGGCTGGAAGACCATGCAGGCCGAGGTGGCGGAGCACGAGGAGATCAGTGAGCTGACCGCGCTGGACGCGGAGGGCAAGGACGACAAGCAGATCTCCGACATCGCCGAGCTGCAGGCCAAGGGCTGTGACGCGTTGATCATCTCGCCGAACACCACCGCCACCCTCACCCCGGCGGTCAAGGGCGCCTGCGAGAAGCTGCCGGTGATCGTGTTCGACCGCGGCGTCGAGACCGACTGCCCGGTGACGTTCATCAAGCCGATCGGCGGTTACGCCTTCGGCGCCGACGGCGCGGAGTTCCTGGTCGAGAAGGTGCCCGCGGGCGGCAAGGTCCTGGCGCTGCGCATCCTGCCCGGCGTGGACGTGCTGGAGACCCGCTGGTCGGCGGCCAAGCTGGCGTTCGACAAGAGCGGGCTCGAGGTCGTCGGCGTCGAGTTCACCGACGGCGACGCGGCCAAGACCAAGAGCATCGTCAGCGACTACATCCAGCGCCACGGCAAGATCGACGGCGTCTGGATGGACGCGGGCGCCACCGCCGTCGCCGCGGTCGAGGCGTTCGAGGACGCGGGCCGGCCCGTCCCGCCGATCAACGGCGAGGACCAGCAGGACTTCCTGCAGAAGTGGAAGGACGGCGACCTCACCGCGATCGCGCCGACCTACCCGACCTACCAGTGGCGCACGCCGATCATCGCCGCGCTGAAGATCCTCAACGGCGAGCAGGTGCCCAAGACCTGGAACCTGCCGCAGCCGAAGATCACCGCGGAGACCCTGGACACCTACCTCAAGCCCAACCTGCCGCCGCTGCACTACGCGCTCTGCGGCTGCGAGGACATGCCCGGCTTCCCGGAGAAGTGGGGCGGCCAGAAGTGAACATCGGGGTCAACACCTGGGTGTGGACCTCGCCCCTGACCGACGGTGACCTGGAGAGACTCGCTCCCCAGGTCGCCGCCTGGGGGTTCGACGTCATCGAGCTGCCGGTCGAGCAGCCGGGCGACTGGGACCCGGCGCGGGCGGCCGACATCCTCGCCGAGCACGGGCTCAAGGCCACGGTCGTGCTGGTCATGCCGCCCGGCCGGGAGCTCGTCGCCTCCGGCGCGGTCAAGGAGACTCAGGACTACCTCCGCCACTGCATGGACGTGGCGGTCACCGTGGGCTCGCCGGTCATCGCGGGCCCCGCCTACGCCTCGGTCGGGCGGACCTGGCGCATGTCGCCCGGCGAGCGCCGCGCCGCCTGCGCCGAGCTGCGGGAGAACCTGAAACCGCTGGTCGACCACGCCGACGTGCGGATCGCGGTCGAGCCCCTCAACCGCTACGAGACCAGCCTGATCAACACCGTCGAGCAGGCGCTGGACGCCCTCCCGCCGGGCGTCGACCTGGCTCTCGACATCTACCACATGAACATCGAGGAGAAGGATCCGGCGGCGGCCGTGCGCAGCGCCGCCGGCCGGATCGCGCACGTCCAGGTCTGCGGCACCGACCGCGGCGCCCCGGGCCAGGACCGCTTCGACTGGCCCGCCTTCACCCGGGCCCTGCGCGACGCCGGGTACGCGGGGCCGCTCGTCATCGAATCCTTCACCGCGCACAACCAGAGCATCGCCACCGCCGCCTCCATCTGGCGACCGCTCGCCCCCAGCCAGGACACTCTGGCCGTCGAGGGACTGGCCTTCCTCAGAACGCTCTGACCGGACCGCCGGGGCGGGGTGCCCCGGCGGTCCGGTCAGAGGTCAGCGGGCCGGTGGGAGAGGACGTGGGTGCTGATCAGCTTGGCCGCCCCCACGACTCCCGAGGTGTCCCCGAGCTCGGAAAGCATGATCGGCAGCTCCCGGGTGGCCAGCGGCGGCGACCGGCGATGGACGACGCTGCGGACCTCGGTGAGCACGACATGGCCCAGGCCGGTCAGATCGGCCAGGCCGCCCGCGATCACGATGAGACCGGGATTGAAGAAGCTGACCAGGTCCGCGAGGACCTGGCCGAGGCGGCGTCCCCCGTCCCGGATCATCGCGATCGCCGTGGCGTCGCCCGCCGCGGCCGCCGCGCCGGCGTCCTGCGCGGTGAGCCGGCCGGCTCTGGCCAGCCGCTCGGCCAGGCCGGCGGACGTTCCGGAGCGGGCCGCCTCCTCGGCCTGGCGGGCGATCGCCGTGCCGCCGATGTAGGCCTCAAGGCAGCCGGTGTTGCCGCACAAGCAGGCCGGGCCGTGGTCGTCCAGCTGGACGTGGCCGATGTCACCCGCGCTGCCGGAGGCCCCACGGTGGATCCCGCCATCGATGACGATGCCGCACCCGATGCCCGTTCCGAGCTTGACGAGCAGGAAGTCGCCGGCGGTCCTGGCCACCCCGGCGTGCATCTCTCCGAGCGCCATGAGGTTGGCGTCGTTGTCGATGAGCGCCGGGCAGCCGAGCCGCCGGGTGAGCGCGTCCCGTACCGGATACCGGTCCCAGCCCGGCATGACCGGAGGGACGACCGCGAAGTCGTCGCGGAAGCTGACCGGGCCCGGCACCCCCATCCCCACCCCGTGCAGCCTCGGCGCGAGCCCCTGCGAGCGCAGCTCGCCCAGCAGATCCAGGGCGACCGAGAGCGCCGCGTCCGGCCCCTGCCGGGCGTCGCACGACTCCGACGCCTGCGCCAGGATCTCCAGGTCGCCTGTCGTGATCGCCACGTTCACGGAGGCGGCGCCGATCACGACGGCCGCGAACCGGAGGCTCGGCGACAGGCGCACCATCCTGGACCGCCGCCCCTTGCGGGAGGTCGCGAGCTCCACCTCCTCGATCAGTGCGAGCTCGCTCAGCCGCGCCAGCTCCCCCGCGAGCGCGGAGCGCGACAACCGGACGAGGTCGCCCAGCTCGGCCCGGTTCCGCGGGCCATCCTGCAGCAGGCGCAGGAGACGCTCCCGCTGGGCGTTCTCCTGCCGCGGCGTCGTGCGCTTCACTTCTGTTCTCCTCGTGGGGCGGCCCCGTGGGGAGACCTCGGACGACGGGGCCGCGCCGGCCCGGTCAACGTGACGAACGCGGGGACAGGCCGAGGCGGCTGTCGTGGTGACAGCCGCCATGGGCCAGGTGGAAGGGATGCTCGCAGGGTCAGCCGAAGACCTGGACTTCGGCCAGTGACAGCGGACGGTCGGAGCCGACCAGTTGGACGCGCAGGTACCGGGCGGTGCGGCCCACCGGCAGGGACAGGGACGTGCCCGCGGCCGTGCTCTGGAAGTGGTGCCACACCCCGCTCTGGGCCGCGGTGGTCCGCGGGTCGGCGGAGGTGAAGGGCGTGTCGGAGGCGAAGACGTAGAACTGGCGCAGCCGGTCGGAGCAGCAGTCGCTCCTGTTCCACAGGTTGACCTTGCTCACCTGCTTGGAGGAACCGAGGTCGACCTGCCACCAGGGGTTGGCGTCGAGGGGGGTGTCGGAGGTGTGGGTGACCGAGCCGGCGAAGAAGCCGCCGTTGGTGTCGCCGTCCACGGCCCGTCCGGCGACGGCTCCGCTGCCGTGGGTGCTGGACTGGGTGGCGGGCGCGTTCAGGGCCAGGTTGTCCGGTTCCGCAGGGCCGTCCTGGTAGAGGCCGAGGGTCGCGATCGCCGGAGGAAGCGCCCGGGAGGAGATGATCCGCAGCCTGACCTTACGGGTGGTGACCGGGGCCGGCAGCCGCAGCAGACGCTTGTAGCCGATCGTGGTGGCGCCGGTGACCTGCCGCCAGGTCGTGCCCTCCAGGGCGTCCACCGCGAAGCTCGACACCCGCTGGCCCACCTGGATGTTCTCCTGGAGGTTCACCACGTTGAAGGTCTTGTCCGAGCCGAGGTCGAGAACGAGGCCTCCGCTGGTGCCTGCCGGCTGCCAGGCGGTGCCGTCGTCGGAGTCCAGCACGTTGCCGGGGCCGTTGCCGGCGGTGTTGGACGTCCCCGTGTCGTTGGCGGCGCTCGCTGCGGCGGTGAGGTCGGTGGCGAAGATCGATCTGATCCTGTCGCCGAACTCGCGCATCCGGGTCACCTCGGCGGCGGGGAATCTCCCCGTCCTGTCCGGCGCGACGTTGAGCAGCAGCTGGCAGTTGCGGCCCACCGAGTTGAAGTACGCGTCGGTCAGGGCGTTCAGCGAGATCGGCCTCGCGTTGGGGTTCCAGAACCAGTAGTTCCCCGTCAACCGGCCGTCGCACTCGGCCGGATGCCAGGCCAGGTAGTCCGACGCGGTGGTCAGCTTGTCATCGCCGGCGATGTTGTCGGCACTCTCGCCGTAGGTGGGGTTGCGCGGCCCGTCCGGATCCGGCGTGCCGAGCTGGGGGACGACGCTCCACTCACTGGCACGTGTGGTGTAGGCCAGCTCGTTGCCGACCCAGCGGACATCGGGGCCGCCGAACATGACCGCCGTCGGCTGCAGCGTGCGCACCATCTGGAACCAGTCGGTGAAGTTGTAGGACTGCCTGCCGCCGGTCGGGTCCGCGCCGTCGAACCACACCTCGTCGATCGTTCCGTACTTCGTGAGCAGCTCGTACAGGGTGTTCATGTAGAGGCGGTTGTAGTCGTCGGCCTGAAAGGTGAACGACGGCCCCGTGCCGCCCCCGCCGGGGATCGTCGAGGTCACCTTCGGGCTGCCGTTGCCGAACGTGCGACCGGGCTGGGCCTCGTACAGGTCCGAGGGCGACAGGTAGAAGCCGACCTTGAGCCCGTGCTCGCGCGCCGAGTCGGTGAACGACCTGACGACGTCGCCCCTGCCGCCCATCCAACTGCTCGACGCCACCCCGTGGGAGGAGTACGCCGAGGGGAACAGCAGCATGCCCTCATGGTGCTTGGCGGTCAGGATGACCTTCTTGAAGCCCGCCTCCTTGAACGTGGCCGCCCACTGGTCGGTGTCCAGGCCGGACGGCTGGAACACGTCCGGGTCCTCGGTGCCCGTACCCCACTCCCGGCCGGTGAAGGTGTTCGGCCCGAAGTGGATGAACCCGGTCAGCTCCTCACGCTGCCAGGCCAGTTGCCGCGCTGTCGGCGTCACCCTGGCCGCCTTCTCGATGATCTGCGCGTGCGTGTCGGAGTCGGAGATGCCGACGACGGGATTCTCCTCGGCGGACGCCGGCCCGGCGGCGGCAGTCCCGCTGACGAGGGTGGCGAGCATGACCAGAGCGGTGATCGCGGATCGCCGCGCGTGCCGGCGGCTCAAGGGCGCGCCGATCAGATGGCTGAACACGTGCCTGTCTCCCTGGGGGTGTCGGCGGGATTCACGAGGTCGTCACCGGAAGTGTGCGACACATCGGATGTATAGGCAAGATGTCATCGTCATATGATACCGAACCGGACTGAATATCCTTGAATCATCGGATCAATGAGTGCAGACTCGTGGTCCAGGGTCCGCCGGTATCGGGCATGGGCGCCTCCTCACTTAGGGAGAGGTGACGCCGTACGACCTCATTACGCGGTTTCGTCCACAAGTTCTGGGACGTGAGGGGGTGCGAGAGAGCCCTGCTTGAAGCTGATCGAAATCTTTGGTAGCAGCGCAAGAACGAGCTTGCAAGGCCCAATGCGCAGAGCGTCGGGGCGGATGCTCTACGTGATGATGCGGGCCTTTTGTCGTGACTCGCACGGAACTTTTATCGAATTTCGGCGAAAGATCTGGGCAAGGTCCCCATATCGTCTTATATTACGGCGCAATACCGCACGAACATCGCCGGATTCCGGCAGATACACGCACCGGAACGCTTCGCACCACCCCTGCCTTACGCGTCACCGTCGTCCGAACCATGGGCCTGCCGTGCCTCCGCGCACCGAGCTGATCGTCTCCGCCCCGGGAGGTCATGCCATGTCACACCCCCGCGCCCTCCTCTCCCTGCTCCTCCTCGTCTGCCTGCTCCGCGCGGTGACCGTGACGCCGGCGGCCCACGCCGCCACGACCATCGGCCCGGTCACCGGATTCGGGCGGACAGGCGACACGTTCACGATCACGGCGGGCTCCGCCCAGGTGCGGGTGGACTTCGCCCGCGCGGACGTCTTCCGGCTGTGGCTCGCCCCCGACGGCGACTTCAGCGACCCCGTCGGCGGCCGGCTCGCCACGACGACGGAGTTCGGCCCGGTCAACCCCGTCCACACCGACGCCGGTGACCACCACCGGATCACGACCGGCGCACTCAACCTGCGGGTGTACAAGTCCCCCCTCAGGTTCGCGCTCTACAAGGCCGACAACCGCACCCTCGTCTGGTCGGAGACCACGGGCCTCACCTGGGACGGAACCGCCACCACGCAGACCCTGTCGCGGGGCGCCGAGGAGCAGTTCTACGGCACCGGGCTGCGCCTGGGCGCCTGGGCGCTGCGCGGCAAGAGCGTCCCGGTGCGGGTCACCAACGACTGGAAGGAGAACGGCAACGCCAGCCCCGCCCCGTTCTACATGTCCACCAACGGGTACGCGGTCATGCGCAACACCTGGCAGCCCGGCCAGTACACCTTCGCCTCACCGGTGACGACCAGGCACGAGGAGAACCGGCTGGACGCCTTCTTCTTCGTCGGCGACACCCCCAAGGACCTGCTGGGCGACTACACCGACGTCACCGGCAAGCCGTTCCTCGCCCCGATCTGGGGCCTGGAGCTGGGCAACGCCGACTGCTGGTCCACCCACGACACACCGGCGGGGACCGGGCCGCGGAACCGGGCAGGCCACCTGAGGACCCCCGACGTCCTCGCCTACGCCCAGGAAGCCCGGACCAAGGACATGCCCTCCGGCTGGTTCCTGCCCAACGACGGTTACAGCTGCGGGTACGAGGATCTGCCGCACGTGGTGACCGAGCTGAGGAGGCTCGGCTTCCAGACCGGCCTGTGGACCGAGAGCAGTCTGTCCGACATCGCCTGGGAGGTCGGCACCGCCGGCACCCGCGCGGTCAAGACCGACGTCGCCTGGGTCGGCTCCGGTTACCAGCGGGCCTTCGACGGCGTGCAGTCCGCGGTGAACGGGATCGAGGGCAACTCCGACGCCCGCCGGTTCGTCTGGACGGTCGACGGCTGGGCGGGCACCCACCGCAACGCGGTCGTCTGGACCGGGGACACCTCGGGGACCTGGAACGACATGCGCTGGCATGTGCCGGCCATCGCCGGCGCCGGCTTCTCCGCCTTCAACTACGCCTCCGGCGACGTGGACGGCATCTACGGCGGCTCCGGCCCGACCTACGTGCGCGACCTGCAGTGGAAGGCGTTCACCCCGGCCTTCATGACGATGTCCGGCTGGGGCGCGGCCAACCCGGCCGCCGGTTACAACGACAAGCAGCCCTGGCGGTGGGACGAGCCCTACCTGTCGATCAACCGTACGTATCTCAAGCTGAAGATGCGGCTCATGCCGTACTTCTACACCCACGCCCGCCACGCCGCCGACACCGGCGTGCCGACCGTGCGGGCGATGCCGCTGGAGTTCCCCGCCGACCCGGTCGCGCGGGGAGAGCTGACCAGCCAGCAGTTCATGGCGGGCGAGGCGTTCCTGGTCGCGCCGGTCACCTCCGACACCGCCGTCCGCGACGACATCTATCTGCCCGAGGGCACCTGGACCGACTACTGGACCGGCAGGACCTGGCGCGGGCCGGGATGGCTGGACGGCTACAGCGCACCGCTGGACAGGCTGCCCCTCCTGGTCAAGGGCGGCTCGATCGTCCCGATGTGGCCGCAGATGAACCACAGCGGCGAGAAGCCGCTCACCCCGATCACCTTCGACGTCTACCCGCGCGGCTCCTCCACCTTCACCCTGTACGAGGACGACGGGGTCACCCGCGCTCACCAGAACGGCGCGTCCGCCCGGCAGAAGGTCGACGTCACCGCGCCCGCCCAGGGCAGCGGCGACATCACCGTCACCGTGGGCGCCTCCCAGGGGAACTTCGCCGGCAAGCTGACCTCCCGCGGCTACCAGCTGGACCTGCACGTCAGCGGCGCCCCGGCTGCGGTGACACTGGACGGCGCGACGCTCCCCGCCCACGCCACCCGCGCGGCCTTCGACGCGGCGGACACCGGCTGGTTCCACGACACCGTGCTACGCGTCAAGACCGGGACCAAGCCGACCGGCGCGCCGTTCACCGTCGTCGCCTCCGGCGCCACGCTGCCCGCCGCGACCCCGGTGACCGGCACCCCGCCCGGCGAGCGGACCAGCGGCCCGATCCGCGGAGCCGCCAGCGGGCGGTGCGTCGACGTCCCCGGCGCGGCCACCGCCGACGGCACCCGGCTGGTGCTCTGGGACTGCCACGGCGGCCCCAACCAGACCTGGTCCAGGCCGGGCGACGGCACCGTACGCGCGCTCGGCAAATGCCTGGACGTCCATGGCGGCATCGGTGTCAGCGGGGCGAGCGTCGATCTGCACGCGTGCCACGGCGGCGCCAACCAGAAGTGGACCTATGACGCGGGGACCCAGACCCTGCGCTCCCTCGGCAAGTGCCTGGACGCCTTCCAGGGCGCCACGGGCAACGGGACCAGGCTGATCATCTGGGACTGCACCGCCGCACCCAACCAACGCTGGACACTCACCTAGCACGGGATTGACCATGAGATCTCTCAAAACCGCCCTGGCACTCGCCTGCCTGGCCGCCGCGGCGCTGATGCCGATCCCCACGGCGGCCCAGGCCACCACCGCCACAACCACAACCGCTACCACCAGCACCTCGGCTGCCGTCGAGCCGGACACCCTGTGGTACGCCCAGCCCGCGACGGCCTGGGAGTCCCAGGCGTTACCCATCGGCAACGGCGCCCTCGGCGCGATGGTGTTCGGCGGGGTCGGCTCCGAACAACTGCAGTTCAACGAGAAGACCCTGTGGACCGGCGGCCCCGGCACGGCCGGATACACCTACGGCAACTGGACCTCGCCGCGCCCGTCCGCTCTCCAGGAGGTCGTCGACGCCATCGACGCCGACGGCAAGGCGGCCCCCGGCTGGGTGACGGGCAAGCTCGGGCAGGCGCGCACCGGATACGGGGCTTACCAGACGTTCGGCGACCTGCGCCTGGACATGGCCGACGCGAATCCCGCCCACACCGGCTACCGGCGGTCGCTGAACATCCGCGACGCCGTCGCCAAGGTCTCCTACACCAGCGCGGGCACCGTGTTCGACCGCGAGTACTTCGCCAGCCACCCCGGCGGCGTCGTGGCGGGACGGCTCACCGCGAACCAGCCGGGCAAGATCTCCTTCACGTTGCGCTACACCTCCCCGCGCAGCGACTTCACCGCGACGGCGAACGGCGGACGGCTCACGATCCGCGGCGCGCTGGCCGGCAACGGCCTGGCGTTCGAGTCGCAGATCCAGGTCGAGGCCGAAGGCGGCACGGTCACCGGCGGGAACGGCCAGGTGCGGGTCACGGGCGCCGACAGCGCCACGTTCGTCATGAGCGCGGGCACGGACTACGCGCCGCGGTACCCCACCTACCGGGGGACGGACCCGCACGCCGCGGTGACGCGGGCCGTCGACGCGGCGGCGGCCATGCCGTACGCCGATCTGCGGGCCGCGCACGTCGCCGACCACCGGGCCCTGTTCGACCGGGTCAGTCTGGACCTGGGCGGGGCGCTGCCCGACAAGCCCACCGACCAGCTCCGCGCCGCCTACACCGGAGGCGCCTCCCCGGACGACCGCGGCCTGGAGGAGCTGTTCTACCAGTACGGCCGGTACCTGCTCATCGCCTCCTCGCGGCCCGGGTCGCTGCCCGCCAACCTCCAGGGCGTGTGGAACAACTCCACCGCGCCCCCGTGGAGCGCCGACTACCACACCAACATCAACCTCCAGATGAACTACTGGCCAGCCGCGCAGGCCAACCTCGCCGAGACCGCCGAGCCGTTCACCGCCTTCGTCGAGGACCTGAAAGCCGCGGGCACCAAGTCGGCCACGGACATGTTCGGCGCGCCCGGCTGGGTCGTGCACAACGAGACCAACCCGTACGGCTTCACCGGAGTGCATGACTGGGCGACGGCGTTCTGGTTCCCCGAGGCGAACGGCTGGCTCGCCTCCCAGGTCTACGACCTGTATCGCTTCAACCAGGACCAGGCTTTCCTGCGCGACCGGGCCTACCCGCTGCTCAAGGGCGCGGCCGAGTTCTGGCTGGCCAGCCTGCGCACCGACCCGCGCGACGGGAAGCTGGTCGTGACTCCGAGTTACTCGCCCGAGCACGGCGACTTCACCGCCGGCGGGGCCATGGCCCAGCAGATCGTCTGGGGCCTGCTCACCGACACGCTGGCCGCCGCCAGGAAGCTCGGCGCCGACACCGCCCTCCAGGGGCGGCTCACCACCGCACTCGACCGGCTCGACCCCGGACTGCGGATCGGCTCCTGGGGCCAGCTCCAGGAGTGGAAGGCCGACCTGGACGGCCGCACGAACACCCACCGGCACGTCTCCCACCTGTACGCCCTGCATCCCGGGAACCAGATCTCGCCCGCGACCACCCCTCAGTTCGCCGAGGCGGCCAAGACCTCGCTCACCGCCCGCGGCGACGGCGGCACCGGCTGGTCCAAGGCCTGGAAGATCAACTTCTGGGCGCGGCTGCTCGACGGGGACCACGCCCACAAGATGCTCGCCGAGCAGCTCAAGGGCAGCACCCTGGCCAACTTGTTCGACACCCATCCGCCGTTCCAGATCGACGGCAACTTCGGCGCCACCTCGGGCGTGACCGAGATGCTGGTGCAGAGCCAGAACGGCGACGTCCATCTGCTCCCGGCCCGGCCCGCGGCGTGGCGGTCGGGTTCGGTCACCGGCCTGAAGGCCCGCGGCGACGTGACCGTCGGCGCGTCCTGGCAGGCCGACGGCCGCACCGAGTTCATCCTCACGCCGAAGAACAGCGGGCCGCTCGCCGTGCGCGGCCACCTGTTCACCGGCCCCTTCACCCTGGTCGACACCACGACCGGCCAGACCGTGACCGCCACCCGCGACGGCGACCGCGTCTCCTTCACCGCCACGGCGGGCCGCACCTACCGGGCGACCGGGACGATCGCGGCCGTCCGGAAGGCCGCCAACCCGCTCCACCACCCGGCCACCGGCCGGTGCGCCGGCCTGGCCGGCGGCACGCCCGCCCCGGGCACCGCCGTACAGACCGCCGCCTGCGACGGCTCGGCCGGCCAGGACTGGACCTACGACCCCGCCACCGCCGCCCTGACCAGCAGATCCGGGCTGTGCCTGGACGCCTTCGGCGGCAGTTCGGCCGACGGCACCGCGCTGATCGGTTGGCCCTGCTCCGGCAGCGCCAACCAGAGATGGACGCTCACCGCCGGCGGCACCCTGACCGGCATCGGCGGCATGTGCGTCACCGTCAACGGCTCTGCCGTGCGACTCGGTACGTGCGTGTCCGGCTCCGCCGCCCAGAAGTGGGCCGTCGCGCTCGTCGGCTCCGCCTCGGACCGCTGCCTGGCGGCCGGCTCGGGCAACGGCTCACCGGTGACGATCCAGTCGTGCGACCGGAGCGCCGGGCAGCGCTGGACCCTGGGCGGCGCCGCCGGGGCCGTCACCGCGGGCACCGGCCTGTGCCTGGACGCCAGCGGCGGCGGTTCGGCCGACGACACCCCCGTCATCGCGTGGCCCTGCTCCGGCAGCGCCAACCAGGAATGGACGCTCAACCCCGACGGCACGCTCACCGGCATCGGTGGCAAGTGCCTGGACGTCAAGAACGCCGCCACCGCCGCAGGCTCCGCGCTGGTCCTGTGGACCTGCCACGGCGGCGCCAACCAGAGATGGATTCTCTAGCCCGACAGGACACCCCCCATGCGAAAGAAGTTATCCGCACTCCTCGCCCTCACCCTGACCCTCCTGCTCTCCCCGGCCCTGCCCGCGCAGGCGTCCGCGCCCCTGTTCAAGGCACTGTTGTTCACCAAGACCGCCGCCGGCGCCTACCGGCACGACGCCATCCCCGCCGGCATTTCGATGTTCCAGCGGCTGGCCGCCGACCACAACTTCCAGCTCGACCTGTCCGAGGACTCCAACGTCTTCGCCTCGGCCACCCTGAGCAGCTACGACGTCATCATCATGTTCCAGAACTCGGGCATGGTCTGGGACACCGCCGCCCAGCGCCAGGGCGTCCAGGACTACGCGGCGAGCGGCAAGGGCATCGTCGCCGTCCACAACACCACCGACATGAACATCGAGACGCAGTTCCCCTGGTGGGACCAGGTCGTCATGGGCGGCGCGCACATGACCGCGCACTCGGCCGTCGTCCAGGGGACGGCGAAGGTCGCCGACAAGGTTCACCCCTCGACGAGAGGGCTGCCGGACCGGTGGGTGCGCGCCGAGGAGTGGTACAACTTCGACAAGAACATGCGCGGTGACGTCCACGTGCTGGTGACCGCGGACGAGACCACCTATGACGCCGGCCCGTCGCGGATGGGCCACGACCACCCGATCTCGTGGTGCCGTGAGGGCCAGCCCGCGAAGGTATGGGCCACGGCCATGGGACACCAGGCCTCGTCCTACTCCGAGCCGATGTTCCAGCAGCACGTCCTCGGCGGCGTGCAATGGGCGGCGGGCGCCGAGGCCGGATCCTGCGGCGGCACGGTCGCCGGCCGCTATCAGAAGGTGACCCTCGACAACCAGCCCGCCCAGCCGATGGCCCTGGACGTCGCGGCCGACGGCCGGGTCTTCTACGTCGAACGCCTCGGCAAAGTGAAGATGATCACAAGCGAGGGCGGCGTGCACACGACCACCACCCTGGCGACGCTGAACGTCTACACCGGAGGCGAGGACGGCGTCATCGGCATCGCCGCCGACCCCGGCTTCGCCACCAACAGGCGCCTCTACATCAACTACTCGCCCGCCGGCGGCGCCGAGATCAACCGGATCTCACAGTTCACCCTGAACGCGGCCGGGACCGCGCTGGACCTGGCCAGCGAGAAGAAGATCATCGACATCCCGGCCTGGCGCACCCCCGAACCCGGCCACACCGGCGGGAACATCGAGTTCGGCCCCGGCGGCAACCTCTACATCGGCGTCGGCGACGACGTCAAACCGTCGGAGTCCGGCGGGTACACCCCGATCGACGAACGGCCGGGCCGCGAGCGGTTCGACGCCCAGGGCACCTCGGCCAACACCGACGACCTGCGCGGCAAGATCCTGCGGATCCACCCCGGGGAGAACGGCGGCTACACGATCCCGCAAGGGAACCTGTTCCCCCAGGGGACCGCCAGGACCAGGCCCGAGATCTACGCCATGGGCTGGCGCAACCCGTTCAGGTTCAACGTGGACCCCGTGACCGGCTGGATCTCCGCCGCGGACTACGGCCCGGACGCGGGCTCCGCGAACCCCGGCCGCGGTCCTGAAGGCATCGTCGAATGGAACCTGATCAAGGAGCCGGGCAACTACGGGTGGCCCTACTGCATCGGCGACAACACCCCGTTCAACGACTTCACCTTCCCCAGCGGCCCGTCCGGGCCGACGTTCGACTGCACGGCGCCGGTGAACACCTCGCCCAACAACACCGGACTGCAGAACCTGCCCGCCGCCAAACCCGCCACCGTCTGGTACGACTACCACGCCGGCTCGCCGTACCCGGAGATGGGGACCAGCGGCGGAGGCGCGCCGATGGGCGGGCCCTTCTACCGCTACGACGCCGCGAGCACCTCTGAGCGGAAGTTCCCCGCCTACTACGACAAGACCCCGTTCTTCTTCGAGTGGAGCCGCAACTACATCCGCGAGATGCGGCTGGACGGCGACGGCGGCCTGTTGAAGATCAACAACTTCGTGCCCGGCCTGAACCTGCGCTCGCCGATGGACATGGACTTCGGCCCCGACGGCGCGATGTACTACCTCGACTGGGGCATCGGCTGGTTCGAGGACCACCCCGACGACGGCGTCTACCGGGTCGACTACGTCAACGGCAACCGCTCCCCGCTGGCGAAGATCACGGTCACCCCGGACACCGGGCCGTCGCCGCTGAACGTCACGTTCTCGTCGGCCGGGTCCTCCGACCCCGACGGGGACGCGCTCACCTACGCCTGGGACTTCGACGGGAACGGCACCACGGACTCCACCGCCGCCAACCCGGCCTTCACCTACACCTCCAACGGCATGTACACGGCACGCCTGACCGTCCGCGACCCCGGCGGCAAGACCGGCTCGGCGACCGCCGACGTCACCGTCGGCAACACCAGGCCGACCGTCGTCTTCGAGGAGCCGCCCGACGGCGGATTCCTCGGCGACGGCCACACGATCAACTACCGGGTCAAGGTGACCGATCCCGAGGACGGCACCGCGATCGACTGCTCCAAGGTCTCGGTGCTGTACGCGATCGGCCATGACGAGCACAGCCACGACGTCAGCACGATCAACGGCTGCACCGGCTCGTTCCCCACCGACAACGGCGGCCACGACGCCACCGCCAACTTCTTCCATGTGCTGCTGGCCAAGTACACCGACAAGGGCGGCCTGGTCGGAACGGTCAACGTGAGGCTTCTCCCGATGCACCGGCAGGCCGAGCACTACACCGGCTCGTCCGGCATCCGCGTGGTCGACCAGGCCGGGGCCGAGAACGGCAAGCGCATCGGCGACATCTCCAACAACGACTGGATCGCCTTCGACGCGATCAACCTCAAGAACGTCACCTCGGTGTCGTTCCGGGTCTCCTCACCGGCGGACAACGGCGGCTCGATCGAACTGCGCAGCGGTTCGCCCACCGGTCCGCTCGTCGCGAGCCGGACGGTCCCGAGCACCGGCGGATGGAACACCTACGTGTGGCTGCCGCCGGTCCCGGTCACCGACCCCGGTGGCACGAAGACGCTGTACGCCGTGTTCAAGTCCCCGATGGCCGGGCCGTTCGACCTCGACGCCTTCACCCTCAACGGACCCGGTGTGGGCGTCCCCGGCGGCGGCTCCGGACCGGTGAACGGCGGCGTCTACACGCTGACCGCCGCCCACAGCGGCAAGGTCGCCGACGTCAGCGGGCACTCCACCGCCGACGGGGGCGCCGTGGTGCAGTGGCCCGGCAACGGCGGCGCCAACCAGCGGTGGAGGGCGGCCGACGCGGGCGGCGGCGCCTTCACCCTGGCCGCGGTCCACAGCAACAAGTGCCTGGACGTCAACGGTGCCTCCACCGCCGACCACGCCCTCCTCGTGCAGTGGGCGTGCAACACCGGCAACAACCAGAGATGGAGGTTCGAACCCGCCGCCGGCGGTGTCTTCCGCATCGTGTCTGTGCACAGCGGCAAGTGCCTGGACGTGCCCGCCGCCTCGACGGCCGACGGAGTTCAGCTCATCCAGTACACCTGCGGGTCCGGCAGCAACCAGCAGTGGCGGCTGACCCGGATCAGCTGACACCGGCTCTTCACCTCCGGCGGCGCCCGCGCGGCGCCGCCGGCCACACCAGAAACGGACATGCCTATGAAGACCTTGACCTCCATGGCCGGCGCTCTACTGCTCACCTTGAGCACCGTCATCGCAGTGGTGACCACCACCGCGACGCCCGCACAGGCCGCCGCCCTCGGTGACGTGGTGCCGGTGCCCGTCTCGGTGCAGCCGGCGAGCGGCACGACCTACACGCTCGCCCCCGGCGCGGGCATCTTCACCCAGGCGGGGTCGGCCCCGGCGGCGGACGTCGGCGCCTACCTGGCCGACCGTCTGCGGCCGTCGACAGGCTACGCCCTGCCGGTCTCGGCCGCCGCCGGCGGCACTCCCGGCGACGGCATCTCCTTGCTTCTCACCGGCGCCGACGCGAGCGTCGGACCGGAGGGTTACCAGCTTGACGTCACCTCCGGCGCCGTGGTGATCCGCGCGCAGACGGCAGCCGGGCTCTTCAACGGGGTGCAGACCCTGCGGCAGCTCCTGCCGGCGGAGATCGAGAGCTCGTCCGTACGGCCAGGTCCGTGGGTCGTGCCGGGCGGGCGCATCGTGGACCACCCCCGCTTCGCCTACCGGGGGACGATGCTCGACGTCGCCCGGCACTTCCAGCCGGCGGACGTGGTGAAGCGGCACATCGACAGAATCTCGCTCTACAAGCTCAACCACCTGCATCTGCACCTGAGCGACGACCAGGGCTGGCGCATCGCCATCGACGCCTGGCCCCGGCTGACCACCCACGGCGGCAGCACCCAGGTCGGCGGCGGCCCGGGCGGCTACTACACCAAGGCCCAGTTCCAGGACATCGTCGCCTACGCCGCGCGGCGGAACGTCACGATCGTCCCCGAGATCGACATGCCCGGCCACACCAACGCCGCGCTCGCCTCGTACGCCGAGCTGAACTGCAACGGCGTGGCGCCGCCGCTCTACACCGGCACGGCCGTCGGTTTCAGCTCACTCTGCGTCCCCAAGGAGATCACGTACACCTTCGTGCAGGACGTGCTGACCGAACTGGCGGCGCTCACGCCCGGACCGTACCTCCACATCGGCGGCGACGAGGCGGCCTCGACCTCGCCGGCCGACTACGCGACCTTCATGAACCGGGTGCAGCCGCTGGTCGCGGCCACGGGCAAGACCGTCATGGGCTGGGACGACATCGGGACCCAGGCGGTGCAGCACTCGCCGAACCGCGTCGTGCAGTACTGGGGCACGAGCAACTCCGACGCGACGGTGAGCAATGCC
Source organism: Nonomuraea harbinensis (assembly GCF_019396385.1). Taxonomy (GTDB): domain Bacteria; phylum Actinomycetota; class Actinomycetes; order Streptosporangiales; family Streptosporangiaceae; genus Nonomuraea; species Nonomuraea ferruginea. Next base: position 33,629 of record NZ_JAHKRN010000024.1, read on the forward strand.
GTGTCGCAAGGCGCGAAGGTCGTCATGTCCCCGGCCAACAAGGCCTACATCGACATGAAGTACAACGCCTCAACCCCGATCGGGCTGACCTGGGGCGGATACATCGAGGTCCAGACGGCCTACGAGTGGAACCCGGGCACGCACCTGAACGGCGTGCCGGCCTCGTCCGTGCTGGGCGTCGAAGCGCCCCTGTGGAGCGAGACCGTCGTCACGGAGGAGCACATCGAGCTCCTGGCGTTCCCGCGCCTGCCGGCCATCGCCGAGCTCGGCTGGTCGCCCTGGTCCACCCACGACTGGAACGGCTTCCGTACCCGTCTGGGCGCCCACGGCGCGCGCCTGGCGCTCATGGGGATCGACTTCTACCGCTCGTCGCAGATCCCCTGGACCTCGATCGCCGTCAACGGTGGTTTCGAGACCGGTTCGCTGTCACCCTGGGGTGCCTGGAACAGCGCGTCCGTGGTCAACGACAACGTGCGCAGCGGCGCGCACGCGGTGCGCCTCGGCTCCGCCCCCGCTTCGGCCGAACAGCGTGTGACCCTCAATCCGAACACCACGTACCGGTTGTCCGGGTGGGCCAAGTCGGCGGTCGCGGGCGAGCAGACACACATCGGGGTGAAGCACTACGGGGGCGCGGAGCTCGCCGCGACGATCACCTCGACCGGCTACACCGAAGGGTCGGTCACCTTCACCACCGGGGCGGCCAACAGGGAGGCCACGATCTACTGCTACAAGGCGACCGGCGGCGGCCCCGCCCACTGCGACGACATCACCGTGGAGGTCAGCACCGGCGCGATCCGCGGCGCCGCGAGCGGACGGTGCGCCGACATCACCGGGGGCAACACGGCGGACGGCACGCGGGTGATCCTCTGGGACTGCCATGACGGCGCCCACCAGTCCTGGTCACGCCCGGGTGACGGGACCGTCCGCGCCCTGGGCAAATGCCTCGACGCCGCATCCGACGTGGCCGCCATCCGCGCCTGCGACGGTTCGACGACCCAGCAGTGGACCTACGACACCGCCACCCAGTCGCTGCGCTCCAGCGGCAAGTGCCTCGACGCCTACGGCGGCGCGACCGCGAACGACACCGCGCTGATCATGTGGTCGTGCCACGGCGGGGCCAACCAGAGGTGGACGCTCTTGTGACGGTTCCGGCGAAGGCGTGGGGACCACGGAGCTGACGCCACGCCTTGCGCTCCACAAGGCCGCATGGGTCGCCGGGCCGGCTGACCGAGCACACGCGGGACGCCGGCCCGGCAGCCCACGGCTGCGCCGCAACGCGCGGGCGGCGACGCCTGCTCCACCGACCCCGGCGTCCAGCTGTGGCAGCGGACGTGCCCCCACGACCCGGAAAGGAGACCCGCGGGCCCGAGGAACCCCGCCCACCCGGCGCGACAGCCGGGCACCCACGCTGACCCCAGCGGGGCAATCGACCTCCAGCCGAAGACCTCAGCCGACCAACTCAAGGTCGCGGAAGAACGAGGCTACGCTGGTCAGCTCGTCAGAGCGATCCTCGTCTCGCAACTCCGCGAAGCGGGATGGAAAGCGCTCACTTCAGATGTCTACACATCAGTGCTCCCGGAGATGGCGCACGCGGCCGCGGAGGCCAGCGCGGCTCTGGTGCACAACGCAGAGCGGGGGCGGAGGGAGCGCCCGCGAGTGGCGGTCTCCCAACCGCCGCTTCCCCCGCCCGCGGAAGTGTCGGAGATGCCGCTCTAAAACGGGAGTGTCCGAGACTGCCGGTCGCCTCACGGTCCCGCAAATGGGAGGGGCAATAGGCCGTGGCGGCTACCTGTTAGCCTGCATGTTTCACACCGAAGAGATCACTGGTTCGATCCCAGTATCGCCCACCATGTTGCAGCAGGTCAGAAGCCGGGCTCCCAGAGCGGGGTCCGGCTTTTTGATCGTCTGACTCCGATCTGACCCCTGCATGATCCCTCACCCCTCCCTCGGGCCGCCAGGGAATGGCGGGCTGCGGGCTCGTTCGGCGACCCCGTCCGGCGGGTGATGTTCAACAGGCCCTGCCTTCATCCGAGCTCACTCTCGCGGGAGCGCCCCAATAGTGATCTACAATGTAAAGGCATCGCCAAGGAGCGTTTGCTGATCATCACAAGGTAGTCACAATCCGTGCCCGCACCCCAACCCTGAGGCATCAGGACGCGTCGTCCTGATGGACGAAGGGGTGAGGGAAATGAGCAGCGGCCAACCCGGATACGCCGTCATCGACCTGGAGACCACGGGCCTGCGCCCGTCGTGGCACGACCGGATCGTCGAGGTCGGCGTCGTGCTGCTCGACCCGCACGGATTCGTCACCGGCGAATGGAGCACCCTGGTCAACCCCGAACGCGACCTGGGACCGCAACGCATCCACGGCATCACCGCCGCCGACGTCCGTCACGCGCCGACCTTCAGGGAGATCGCCGGGAGTCTCGCCGGTCTGTTGCGGGGCCGGGTGCCCGTGGCGCACCATCTCCGCTTCGATCTCGGCTTCCTGGAGTACGAGTTCGCCCGGACCGGCGCCGCGATCCCCGCTCTGGCCGCCGTCGGCGTCTGCACGATGACCGAGGCCGCCCGCTTCCTGCCGGTCGCTCCCCGCACGCTGGCCGGCTGTTGCGCCGTCGCCGACATCCCGCTCGACGGCCATCACGACGCGCTCATCGACGCCCGGGCCGCCGCCGCATTGTTGCGCCACTACCTCAGGCTCGCGCACCCGGAGTCGCCCTGGGCTCACGTCCTCCACTCCGCCTCCGCGCTGACCTGGCCGGCCATCCCGCGTACCGACACCGACCCGGTGCGGCGGGGCGTGTCCGCCGAGCGCGACACCCATTTCCTCGCCCGGCTGCTGGACAGGCTGCCGCGCGCCTCCGACACGGTCCGCGCGGACCCCTACTTCGCCCTGCTGGACCGGGTGCTTCTCGACCATCACATCTCGGCTGCCGAAGCCGACGCGTTGATCGCCCTGGCCGCCCAACTGGACCTCAGCCGGGCCGATGCCGTCCGCCTGCACCATGAGTACCTGAGCGCGCTGGCGCACGCGGCCAAGGCCGACGGTGTTGTCACACCTTCGGAACGCCGGGAACTCGATCTGGTAGCCGACCTGCTCGGTCTTGGGCCGAAGGCGGTGGAATCCGCGCTGGCGTGCGGTGGCGCGCCCCGGCATCCTTCCGCTTCTGGCGGTTTCCGTCTCCAGCCCGGTGATCTCGTCGTGTTCACCGGTGAGATGGAGGGCGGTCGTGAGACTTGGGAGGAGCGGGCTCGTCAGGCCGGTTACGTCCCGCACGGCAACATCACCAAACGCGTCCGGTTGCTGGTCGCCGCCGATCCCGACTCGATGTCGGGCAAAGCGCGCAAGGCGCGCGCCTACGGCATCCCCATCGTCACACCGGACGCCTTCGCCCGTATGAGCCTGTCCGGGAGGCCAACAGGGCTGAAGCGTTCTCACGTTGTGAGACCGAGTAGGTGAAGGCCATCGGCTGGGTGGCTGCGGTAGTGGTCAGCGGCGGAGGCGATGTTGGTCCAGCCGATGAGGCGGGCCAGGCTGATGGCAAGGTTGCGCAGGCTGGCCATGATGCGCGGGGCTGCTCCGGTCCGGACGCGGGAGGCGTCTTCGCGGTAGGTGACGTCGCGGATGTGGTGCAGGGCCTCGATGCTCCAGTGGCCGCGGATCAATGCGGCGAGCCGGGCGTGGGTGATCCGGCCCGGTGTGAGGCTGGTGATCGCGTAGATGGTGACGATGGTGGTCTTGCCGGTTCTGCGGTCAGTGCGGCGGCGTTTGACCTGGATGGCCTGGGCGGCGTGGGGGAAGGGCAGGCCGGGGCGGGCGGTGCAGATCTTCATGCGGCGGATCTCTCGGCGGCCGTGTCCGGTCTCGTCGGTGCGGTCGTTGAGGATGGCCTCGCGCCAGGGCAGGGCTTTGAGCCGGCGCAGGAGCGTGGGCTGGTTGCCTTTGACGATGAACAGGTAGTGGCCGCCGGCGGCGATGATCTGCTGGGCGTGGTCGTGCTGGGTGTGCAGGGCGTCGGCGGTGATGACCGTGCTGGACAGGTCCAGGCTGCGCAGCAGGGGTGTGAAGGCGGGGATCTCGTTGCTCTTGGCCTTGACCTGCTGCTGGGCCAGGACGGTCTGCGTGTCGTGGCGGGTTGCGGCCGGCAGGTGGACCGTGCTGCCGTCCGGGGTGCGACTGCCGCGTGGGGTCTTGCCGTCCACGGACAGGCCGAGCGGGGACGTTCGGGTGGATGTCGCCTGTTGGGGTGGTTGGCAGGCGGCCAACGCGGCGAGGTAGCCGCAGGTCGCGGTGTCGAAGGCGTCGCCGTCCAGGCGGGCCAGCAGCCGTCCCAGGGTGGAGGCGGCCGGTCGCGTCGTGGCCGGGAGGCCGAGTTGGGTGCGCAGGTCGGGGTCGTACCCGGCGATGAACCTGGCGAGCTGCGCCAGTGATGTTGCTCCGCTGAGGACAGCGAGCCGACGACGACCCGCGCACCTCCTCCGTTGAAGATCTCCGAACAGGCGCCGGTTCTCTAAGGGTGTCGTGCGCGGATCAGCAGGACTGGTCAACCGGTCAGTGCCCGCTCCACGACGCCCGCGTACGCCTGCTGCCCGTACATGTTCGGGTGGAAGGTCTCGCCGTCCACCACCGAGAGGGTGTTGATGTAAGGATCCTGGTCGCAGACGGCGTGGCCGCGGAAGGCCGGCACCGGGTTCGCGAAGCGGATGTCCGCGCCCTCGCCCCGGAGCCGCGCCACGGCGTCCGCCGCGACCTCGTTGAGCAGGTCCGTCATGTCGTTGATCCAGCGGGACTCCGAGATGGTGATGGCGAGCAGCTCCGTGCAGCCGAGCGGGATCGTGAGGGAGGGATTGAAGATGTGCGGGTAGCCGACGGCGACGATCGTCGCGTGCGGCGCCTTCTGCCGGATGGCCGAATAGGCCGCGTAGTACTCGTCCGCCAGCCCCCTGATGCGCTGTGCGATGGCGCCGTCGATGCACGACACCCCCTTGAGGCACTCGGTGACGATCAGGCTGAAGCCCGCGTCGTTGCCGCCGACGCTCAGGGTGACCAGGTCGGTGTCCACGTCCACGTACCCCTGCGAGAGCTGGGGCGCCTCGCCCTTGGAGGGGTAGGAGGATCCGGTCACCTCCGCGAACTTCGCGCCCGAGCAGGCGATGAAGGCGAACGCGGCGTCCGGGTCGGAGGCGATGGGGGTGATCCCGCCGGGGAGGTGGATCTGGCGCGGGTAGGCGGAGTGGATCGAGCGATGGCACCTGGATTTGCGACTGCCCAGCGTGTATTCGGAGTTGGGGTCGTACGGCGCGTTGCCCTCTCCTGAGGAGTACGAGTCCCCGAGCGCCACGTAGTCGACCGTGGGCTTGCTCGTGGGGATGAAGGCCATGGCGTCGAAGGCGATGTCCCAGTCCCAGCCGGCGCCCTCTTCGCGCGGCGTCAGGTTGCTGAGCGACACGCTCGCCCCGGACCTGAGGTTGAACACGCCGAGGTCGACCCAGACGTCCTTGCCCCACCGCTGGCTGACCATGCGGTGGCGCTTGCCCGCGCCGCCGCCGAGGTCGATGACGTACTTGGCGAGCTGGGTGTGGGCGCCGTGGCTCGGCAGGTGGACCATGACGCGTGTCCAGCCGACCGCCGCGGAGGGCGGCCGCCAGGTCCCGGTCACCCCGAACATGTGGTTGCCCTGCTCGGCCCGGGTGTGGGCGAACCAGAAATGCCCGCCGAAGCCGCTGCCGAGCTGGTGAAAGTCGACCTTGGACGCGTACGCGTTGAATCCGTCGGCCTCGAACGCCAGCGTGAACGAACCGTGGCTGCCCCACGCCGGAGAACATCCAGGCCGGACGGACGGCACCGAGGTCGGCACGTCGTCGACCACGTACGCGCCGGAGGGCAGGCCCGACAGCGAGCAGTTCGGCGGGTATGAGGTGCCGTCCGGCTGCTCCGGATAGGTGGTGTCGAACCGGTGCAGTTCGTTGCCGCAGAAGCCGCTCCCGCACGCGTGGAACTCTGTCGGGGTGTGCCACCAGCACTTCAGGTCGTACTGGCCGGCGCCGTTGCGGTGTGCGCACGGTCCGGCGGGCTCGCCCACCACGTCGGGGTCGTTCGGCAGGAAGCTGCCGCCAGGACTGCAGTGGTTCCGGTCCGCGACGCAGAAGTGGTGGATGGGAGGCTTGGCCAGCTCGCGGTCGACCTCGCTCACCCACCAGGCCGGGCGGAAGCCGGGGCCGGTGGGGGTGGCGATGGAGTAGGCGGCGAACCCGATGACCTTCTCCGGATAGGGCCAGTGCTGGGGGTGGGCGGGATCGTGCGGATCCTGGTTGAAGAAGCCGCGGTTGGCGGGATAACGAGGATTGGCCGGGTTGTTCATCCAGCCGACCCCCCAGGGCGACCCGTCGCCCTCGTCGGGATGGAAGCCGGAGTTGTAGGCCCAGATCGCGAAGAACCAGTTCTCCAGCCACTTGGGATCGCCGTCGCTGTGGATGAGCCCGGCACGGTAGGTCTGGTTCCACTTGTCCTGCAGGATCCGCAGCCCGGCCGCGATGTTAGTGGCGTAGTCCAGCGCGGCCGCGCGCTGGTGCGTGGCGGGCAGCGCCACCTCGCAGTAGCCGTCCTTGCAGGGTCGCTCCCGCCCGGCCTTGCGCATGCCGTCGGTGATCTGGGTGATGCCGTAGCCGCAGTCGCTGTCGGCCCAGCGGATCACCCAGTCGTCACTCGCGTCATCGTTGTACACCTGGCGTCCGTAGAAGTTTCCAATGAGCGGGTTGCCGGTCACTCCTGGCAGGGCATGACCCGAGGCCTGCCACAGGTTCGACTCCTGCGACATGATGCCGAGGAACACCTGCACCGGCACCCGCCCGCCGCCGGCAAGGGACCGCGGCGGGAACAGGCTCTGCGGCGACCACGCCGGCAGGCCCGACCGTTTCCAGTCGGCGGGGCGCGTCATGGTCAGGTTTCCGACGACCGCCTGGTCGGCCGCCCACTCCACCTGCCGGGGCGTCGGCTGGTACACCTGGGAGCGCGGATCGTTGCGCGGCACGGCGCAGTACGCCTCGGTGTCCATCGGGTTCGTCGAGACCGCGACCGCCGCCCCCGCTGAGGCCGGAGCGGTGCTCTGTCCGCCGGACGCGTCCCCGGGGGAGACGGCGAACTCCACCTGCCGGCCCGTCGACACGATCCGGGCGGTCAGCTCCAGCGTGCGCCGCTCACGCGGATCCGGCAGCGTCATGGCCTCCTGCCACGCTCTGGAAGGCGTGGCCGCGCCACCGGGCGAGGGCCGGGTCCCGGGCAGGATGGCGAGCCGTCCCCGGGTCGAGACCTGCGCCTTCGCCGGCACGTCCAGCCGGGTCACGGCCGCGGGCAGGCGTCCCGGCACGCGGGCGTTCCCGGTCAGGAAAACCTTGCCCGCCGTCCCCGCGACCACGTCCACCTCGGTGAGCGGGCCGCTCGCCAGGTGCTCGGGCCGTTCGCCGGGAACGGGCTTCGCCAGCCTGCGCACGTTGGCGACGTCGCCCCGGTACTCCATGTAGACCACGCCGCCCGCGCCGTCGGCCGCCAGCCGGAACGGCGCCGACGCGGCGCGCGCCAGCCGGCGGGTGGCGCCGTCCCGCTCGACCCGGATCAGATGCGTGCCGGCGGAGGCGACGATGCCGTCGCCCACCGGGATGGCCGAGGTGATCTGGCCGGGCCGCTCGACGGGCCGCTCCAGCGTGGCGGTGCGGGTGTCGAGGATCGACATCCTCGTCGCCGTCTTCTCCTCGCCCGGCAGGTCGCCGCCCTTGGCCTGGGTGATCACGCTCAGCTCGCCGCTGCCGCAGCCCGGGTTGAAGTACGCGAGCGTCGAGCGTGCCGGCAGCCTGGTCACCCTGCCGGTGGGCACGTCGATGAGCGCGGTGAAGGCGCCCCGGTCGAACAGTCGCCCGTCGTTGGTGAAGGCGCGCGGCGCGTAGACGGCCACGGCCGTGCGGCCGGAGGCGGTGAAGCACACGTTGCCGATCCAGCGGTCGGTCTCGAAGCCCGGCTCGCTGAGCGTCGCCACCGTGCGCCACGCGTACCCGGTGCGTTCCTCGGCCACCAGCACGTGCAGGCCGGTCGGGTCTCCGTCGGTCGTCCACGCCAGGTCGGGCGAGGTACGCCAGTCGTCCGCCAGCACCCGGCCGCGCTCGGCCGGGTCCACGGACGGCCCGGGCGGGCTCGCGGGCACGGTGGCGCTCACCGCCGGGGCGGTGGCGTGCACCGCCGGGGTGAGGTCGGCGGCGAGCAGTACGGCCGCCGCGCCGATGACGAGCGCTTTGATCGTCTTTGCGTTCATTGCTGCGCTCCGTGGGGGGTGGGTGCTGGGCGGGTGGATCACCTGAAGTAGGCGTAGACGTCCAGGGACACGGTCACCGGCGAGGTTCCGGTGTTCCTCAGGACGATCGTCCCGTCCGGGCGGGGCACGGCCGTGGCGAAGCCGGCGGTGTGCCGGCCCGCCGTGTAGGCCACGGCCCGTACGGGCGACCCGCCGGCAGGCGGGACGATCTCCACGACACCGCCGCCGGTGGCCCCGCGCGCGGTGACGGCGACGCCGAGCGCCGAGACGCCGGAGGAGGGCACCTCCTCGGCGCCCGACAGGCTGAGCGGGCGCGTGCCGCCGGCGGGGATCGTCACCTCGTCCGTCAGACGGACCGGCTGCACCGCCTTGACGAGCGAGCCCCTCTCGGCCGTGGAGTAGTAGCCGATCACCTCGGCGGAGATCTCGGCCGCGCCGATTCCCATGTTGTGCACGTTGATCCTGCCGCCGGCGCCGAGCTTGACGATGGTGAAGAACTGCGCCGGGGTGTTGGCCGGATAGTCGATGTTGGCGTCGGCAGGGAAGCCGTCCCCGTCGGCGTAGACCCGTACGGTGCCGGTCGAGGCGCTCTTCACCAGCACGGTGAGCGCCACGCTCTGGACGCCGGACGCCGCGACACCGGGCATGCCGGACGAGGTCAGCACCAGGTTCTGGAGCGCCGCGACGGAGACGCGGTCGGCGATCCGGGCCGGCGTGACCGGACGGTACGTGCCGCCGATCGCGTCCGTCGCATGGTCGAGGGTGTAGCCGTGCACGTCGAGGTAGATCCGGACGGGCTGGTCGCCGCGGTTCGTCACGGCGATCCTCCCGTCGGCGCCGACCTTCGCTGTCACCATGGTCGAGGCGTACCGGGCGGCGTCGTAGAAGACCGCGTCGCCCTCCGGCCCGGGTTCCCCGGCGGCGCCGACGGTCAGCGAGCCGGAGTTGAACAGGTCGCCCTTGGCGGCGACGTTGAGCACGACGGTGGCGATGCCCCTCGGCGGGAGCCCGGCAGCCCCGGTCACCTGGAGGGTCATGGTGGAGTTCGCGCTGATCTGAAGGTTGTCCGCGATGCGGGCACGGACGTGGAAGAGCTGATCGGGACCCGGCCTGGGGGTGGTTCCGAGCGCCGCGTCGTCGAGTTGCAGCCGCGGCGTGGTGCCGCTCTCGTACGTGACGGGCCTGCCGGTGCTCTTGATGGCCGCCTCCAGTTCGGCCGGGGTCGCGGCCGGGCGGGCCTGGCGCATCACCGCGAAGGCGCCCGCCACGTGCGGGGCGGCCATGGACGTCCCGTTCATGGTCTGCCACAGGTCGCCGGGCACGGAGGAGACGATGTCGAAACCGGGCGCGAGCAGGTCCAGCAGCGGCCCCCGGTTGCTGAAGCCGGACACCTCGTCCTCGTCCGTGGTGCTGCCCACGGCGACGGCGGAGGAGACGCAGGCGGGGGCGCTGACGGCGGACTCGTACCCCGAGTTGCCCGCGGCCACGACCGTGGGCACGCCGGCGGCGAGCAGGCTGTCGATGGCCGGCTTGCGGGGGTCGTTGTCACACGGCGTGGTGTAGCCGCCGCTGCCCAGGCTCATGTTGACCGCTGCCACCGGCATGCCCGCGTCGGCCAGTTCCAGGACTTTCTCCAGCCCCGCCAACTGGGCGCTGACGAAGCTCAGCAGGCACGGCGGTCCGGTGGCGCCGCAGTAGGCGAAAGAGTCGAACCTGCTGTAGACCTGGATCGCGACGAGTCCGGCGGCCGGGGCGACGCCGCTGCCCCAGGCGCCGTCCAGTCCCTCGCCGTCGCCCGCCGCGATGCCGGCCACGTGGGTGCCATGGGCGCAGTCCAGCGCCGGGCTCGCGCACGGGCCGCTCTCGGAGTCGGCCGCACCCGGCCCTACCTGCCGGTCCGCGCCGTCCGGGCACAGGCTCGATGCCTCATAGGCGGCGTCGGTGGGGGAGAAACAAGCCTCGGCAACGACCCTTCCGCCGAGGAAGGGGTGACCGGTCGCGACGCCCGAGTCCAGGACGGCGACGACGCTCCCCGCACCGGTCAGCCCCGCCGCCCGGGTGCGGTCCCCGCCGATCAGCGGGACGCTCTCGGCCAGCGCCGGCGGCACGGGCACGTCCTCCGACACGCTGACCACGCCCGGCTGCCGCGCCAGCCGGGCGAGCGCCGCCCGGTCCGCGCGCAGCGTGACCACCGGTAATCGGGACAGCGTCTGGACGACCCGGCCCGACCCGGCCGCGGCGGACGCCGCCGCCAGGTCCGCACGCTCGCGCGTCACCACGTTCACCCGCGCCTCGCCACCGCCGGCGAGCTTGTCCGCCAGCGCGGGATCCACCCAAGGCCCGGCCACCGCGCCCGTCGTCGTGCCCGTCTTCGCGGCCGTCGTCGTGGCTGACGCCGTGCCCGTCGCCGTCAGCGGCGCCGCCACGAGCGCCGCGACGGCGATCAGCCGCCGGACCAGAGGTCGTCTCACGCAGGTCTCCACTTCGAGAGTCTCGGAGCTGGCACGGGGACACGAGAGGCGCGCCGGCCGCGCCCTCGCGGCCGGCGGCCGATGCCGGCGGCCGTTACCCGGCTGCCAGCACCGCCTCGGCACGCGAGACCCAGGTGTCGAAGACCGCCAGGGACGTGGTCAGCTCCTGCCGCCGCTCGTCCACCAGGATCTGCTCGTACGCGCGTTTGGCCTGGCGATAGGTCGGGAACAGGCCGGTCTCCTGTGCGCACGCCGCGTCGTCGGCGGCGACCCGCTTCTCCCGCGCGCCCGCGGGCTGGTACGCCTCCCGCCCGGCCCATTCGATGTCGGCGCGGGCGCTCATCGGGCTGTCGTAGCCGTATCCCTTGCCGGTCATGCACGTCACCCAGGCGGCCAGGGCCTGCTGGACGGCGCTGTGCTCCAGGGCGAGGAAGTCGGCGTCGTCGGCCAGCAGCCTGGGATCGGCCGGCAGGGTGTCGGCGGCACCGAAGATCCTGTCAGCGGCGTCCGACTCGCAGCCGCCCTCGGGGATGTCAACGCCGGACGCGGTGGTGTCCGCGGTGCCATCGAGCGCCTGCATCTCCTCCTGGGTGGCGCCGCGCTGGTCCTCGGTCTCCTCCGCCGCGGCCGCCACGGCGGGATCGGGCGCGGTGCGCGGGTAACCGGCCTGGGCCGCCGTGGCCCCGTCGACAGGTTCGAGCACGTCCGCCTCGATGTAGTCCTCGGGGCTCCAGTTGCGGACGACGCCCGCGGTCCAGGCGGAGAACCCGAGCGAGCGCATGCACTCGGCCGCCCCGGCGTCCTTTGCCAGGTCGATGGTGTGGATGCCGCGCATGGACGTCATGAAGGGGTCGAGCGGCATGGGCAGATCCGGATCCGCCGGGACGCCGGAGAGCGCGGGCTCGGGGACCGGGGAGGGTTCCGGCCCGAGCGAGCCCGTGGGCTCGGGCAGCGGCACCACGCCGGTGTCCGGCAGCGGGTCCGGGCCGAGCGTCTGGCTCGGGGTGGGCGCCGGTGGCGGGTCGGCCGCCGCGCTCAGCGTGCCCGAGGCGGCGGCAAGCCCGGCGGTCGTGGCGATGACGAGGACGGTCACGGCGGCGAGCAGCGGGGGAGTGCTCTTCTTCATTTGCCGTTCCTCCTCCAGTAGCACTCGTCCTTGCCGATCCACGCGCCCTCGGTGCAGTAGTCCCGGGAGTAGAGGATCACATTGGAAGCGCGGTGAGGATTGAGCACGCCGAGCGTGTCGTGCCACGCGTTGCCCCGGCAGCCCCGGTAGTTGTACCAGATGGTGAACCGGCGTCCGTTCATCCTGCTGTAGACGCTGCGGCCCTTCCACAACTGCTGAGTTCCGCCCCACCAGCTCCACTGCGTCACGGGGCACGCGGCGCCGTGATAGCCGGAGTGGAAGGCCTGGTCCCAGCGGTCCATGGACTTGCCGCTGTGCACGTTGCGGACCCGGTAGTAGCCGGAGCTGGTCTTGGTGTCCTTCCAGAGCTGGTTCTTGCCACCGTTGTAGGGCCAGACGTTCACGATCGCACCGTTGCTCTTCGACTTGCGGTAGACCTCCAGGTAGGTGCGTTTCCAGTGGTTCTGCCATCGGAACGTGCCGTCCGCCTGCGCTGTGCCGGTGACGAGGAACCCGGCGGTCATGGCCGCGGTGACGGATATCGTCGCGGCCCGCGAGGCCATGCGGACGACAGGACGAGAGCCTCTCATCCTGTTGATCTCCCTTCTGGGAAGTGCACGCTGCTGAGCATGGCCGGTTCACGCATTCATCTGAGTGCGGATGAACCGCCGTCCACATGACAGCACGTGGATTTCGTCCGGACGTCAGTCGCCGGACATATTTCGGCTCTCACTTCCGGGATAGCGGGTGGCGCGTTTCTCCAACCGCCGGAGTATGCCTCACGGCGTCAGCCGAGGACCGGCTTGACCAGTCCGGAGTCGTACGACAGGACCACCATCTGGGCGCGGCTCGTCAGCCCGAGCTTTCCCATGATCCGGTTCAGATGTGTCTTAACGGTGCCCTCGCTGACCGACAGCCGCTCGGAGATCTCTCTGTTGGACAGGGCGCGCCCGACCAGCCGCAGCACCTCGATCTCGCGCGCGGTAAGACGGTCGAGCTGCGGCGGGTGGGCGGTCGTCGGCGGGTCGGTGAACGCCTCGATCAACCGCCTGGTCGCAGTAGGCGACAGCAGAACGTCGCCGGAGGCCACGGTGTGGATGGCGGCGATGAGCCGCTGCGGCGGCGTGTCCTTAAGGAGGAAGCCGCTCGCGCCAAGCCTGAGAGCGCCATAGACGTACTCGTCCAGGTCGAACGTGGTCAGGATGAGGATCCTGGGTGCGGGCGGCTCGGCGGCGCGCAGGATGAGCTCGGTGGCGCGCAGGCCGTTCATGCCCGGCATGCGGACGTCCATGAGGATCACGTCGGGCTTGACGGCGGCGGCCAGGCCAACCGCCTCCTCGCCGTCAGCCGCCTCGCCGACCACGAGCAGTCCCGCAGCGCGCAGCAACGCCGCCAAACCGGCACGGATGAGCACCTGATCATCGACCACGCATACGCTGATCATCGCGTCGGTTCAATCGACCTCGTCGGGAGGGGGCAGCGGGAGGATCGCAAGCACCTCGAACCCGCCGGACGGGAGTTCGCGTGCGGTGATCGTTCCCTGGTAGAGCCTGACACGTTCAGTCATACCGATCAACCCGTGCCCGCCAGGCGGCTGGGCAGACACAGTGGTGCCGTCGTTCGCGACGCATATAGTGAGCGACGCAGGGCCATGGGTGACGTGGACCCGCGTGCGGACGGTCCCGGCATGCTTGAGCACGTTCGTCAGAGACTCTTGGACGATGCGGTACACGCACAGGTCGAGCCCCGGCGGCAACGGCCTCACCGCGCCCGCGATGGTCACCTCGACGGGCAGCCCGGCGGCACGCATGCGCTCGGCCAGCGAGCCGAGGTCCTTCAGGCCGGGCGCGGTGGTGTAGAGGGGGCCGTCATCGTCGTTCGCCTCGATGCGCAGGATCGACAGCAGGCGCCGCATCTCGCTCAGCGCCTCGTGGCTGGTCTCGGCGATCACACCGAGCGTGACATGTGCCATGGCGGGATCGGACAACGCCACGAAGCGTCCCAGGCCCGCCTGCACCGAGATCACGGACATGTGGTGCGCGACGATGTCGTGCAGTTCGCGGGCGATCCGTACGCGTTCGCGGGTGACGGCCCGCTGAGAGGCCGCCCGCTGCTCGTCGCGGAGCCGCTGGGCGAGGACGGCGAGCTGCCGAGTGCGTTCAGCCAGCATCCGGGCGCTCAGCCCCGCCCCGACGGCGCAGGCGGCCAGGACGACCGCCGACCCCAGCGCCGACGTCAGCGAGACGTTCCGCTGAAGCATCGAGGCGTGCGTCCACACCGCCACGGTCATCGCGACGCCCACCAGGTTGGCGGCCGCGCGGCTGTGGGCGGCGAGCGTGTAGAGGATCACCAGGAGGCCGACGGTGTTGAGGCCCAGGTGGTATCCCAGGAGATGGTAGAGGAACGACGCGGCTGCGCTGATGGTGAGAACCGTCAGCGGCGCACGGCGGCGCAGCACTAGTGGCCCGTTGACCAGCAACGTCAGGGTCAACGACAGCAGGTCGGGCGGCTTGCCCATGTTGGGCCCGCACCAGTCCCACACCCAGGTGCCCACGACCAGGGCCAGTGCCATCAGGCCGTCGAGGACGAGGGGGTTGAGCCTGGAGGACCGCTGGAGCAGTGGCTCGGCGGTGAAGGGCACCCGCCACGCTAACTCCGTACGTGGTGGCTGCGCATCAACCCCAGGTTGTACTACTGCCGGTTGGCGCATCACGTGGTCTGGTGAATGGTACGAGATTGCCTGCTGCCTCGCTGACTCGTGATCGTCAGAGGTTGTGATCATAAGGTCAGCTGTGCGGGTCTGCCGAACACGGTCACATGTCGATCGATATGGCCATGCTCGGCGGTGCGACGCCAGATCGCCACGATCGGTACGCGGGCACAGCTTCGGACGCTCGAGGTACCGCCACAATCCGGGTACGGTCCAAGGTTCAGCTCGTTGCAGCAGCGCGGTGGTCCGGGCGAGCAGGCGGGGCCCGCCGATGCGCGGTCGCCCGGGCCGGGGCCGGTCGGCCAAGCCCGCCGGCCCGCGGCGGTTGAACCGGCCGATCCACCGCCGCACCGTGCCGGCATCGCACTCCAGCAGGTCAGAGATCTGGGCCGGGGACAGCCCGCGCGCCGACAGAAAGATCATCATCGCCTCCTTGCCTGCCGCCATCGGCCAGGTGTCCACGCAACTGACGAACGTCGGCAGGAAGGTGCAGGAGGGGATACCGAAAACGGAGTCGTCCGATGCGATCATCGCGCTCGATCGAGGCACGCTGAAGGCCTTGCGAGAGCACCGCGAACGTCAGCTCCAGGAGAGGGCGGCGTTCGGGCCGTCCTGGATCGACACAGGAAGGATGTTCACCTGGGAAGACGGTTCGGAGCTGACCCCGGACTGGGTGTCGGAGCACTTCTGGCGGCTGGTGTTCGCCGCCGGGCTGCCGCCGATCCGCCTTCACGATCTCCGGCATGGCGCGGCCACGCTCAGCCTGGCGGCGGGGACGGACATGAAGTACGTGTCGGCGATGCTGCGGCACTCGTCGATCGGGATCACTTCCGACGTCTACACGGCGGTGCCGCCGGATGTGGCCAGGGCGGCGGTTCGCCTGGTGCCTCGAAAAATCATGCTGAAGGAGGGGTCCGAAACTGGCGGTCCCCCTTCGGTCCCCCAACCGCCGCTTCCCCCGCCCGCGGAAGCGGGATAGGGTGCTCCGTACCTGGTGAAGTGGGTAGGGCGGGTGGGACTTGAACCCACGACCCACGGATTATGAGTCTGTTGATCAGCATGTCAGGTGATGTCGAGCCCCGCCGCTCTCTGGCGTTCCTGCAGGTAGGTGCGTTGTGGGTGGACCGGACAGTGTCGGAAATACCGCTCTGAAGCGGGCGTGTCCGAGACCGCCGGTCCCCCTACGGTCCCCCAATGGAGGAGACGTGCGGCCAGCGCCAGGCAGAAGATTTGTCCGGACACGTCTGCATTGGACCGGGCGCGGCCCTTTGCGGCCGAGCGGCTATAGAGCAACTGTGATCTACGGTGTAAAGCCTGCGGCTGGGTGGCCGCCACAGTCACCTACAGCGGGTGTGGACGCTAGCCGCCGAGATCCTGCCCGGCTTCGAGCATCGACGCCACCTTGCTGCGCTACTGCCTCGTCTGGTGCAAGCCGCGCGCAGGATGCCACCCCTTCGCCGCCGGGGGAGCAGACCATCATCCGCCGGCCTGCTTGCCCGGGTGGGAACGGGGGTCGCGTGACAGCGGGTGCGGATCGCGGCCACGCTCCCTGATAGGTCCACGCGGGCCTGGATGGCATTGCCGACGGCTGTGACCGGAGAGGGCGGTTCGCGAGCTGATGTCCCTTTGATCGCTTGCGGTGCGTGCGGAACGTTAGTCACGGGCTCGCTGCCGATTATGGACGCGGCTGAGCGAACAATCCCGGCTCCGTCTCCATGAGAATGCCGAGGTTGACCAGGCGTTTGAGCTTGGCGCGGGTGTCCTCGATGTTCTTACGCTCCAGGGGAAGGTCCAGGGCCAGGCAAAGGTCGCGCGCTCGTGTGGGCTGGCCGGCGCTGGTCACGAGAGTGAGGACCTGCTGGTGGGCGGGATGGTCGGGCACTGCGGGAGCCTGTGGGGCGGGGATGCCGGATCGGGCTCGCCGGCCAGGACGAGCAAGATATTGCGGGTGATCCGCAGATGATCGAGGTCCAGGTCGAGGTCTCGCAGGACTGCTGCAGCGCATACTGTCCTGTTCCTCTGGCAGAGCCGACTCTATGTGCCCTTCTTCAACCTGAAGGTCGCGACGATCGAATTGAGATCCGGCAGGTAGGCGTTGGGGATGTCCACCGCTTCGATCAGGAGTTTCTGGTCAGGGATCCACCAGCTGTAAGCCGTACCCGACTCTTCCCCATCGCAGAAGAGCAGGTATTTCCGGTATTGGGCTTCAGCGGTCCCTACCTTGCGCAGCTCCCGCTCTGCAATGGACCCGTCGGCGGCGTCGCCGTCATCACAGCTGAAGCGTTGCCGAGCGTCATCGAGGTTGAGATCGTCGATCTCGAACCAGGGGTAGATGGTGACCGCCCGGTAGCAATCTTCCTGGCTCTTCGGGGTCACGCACATGGTGCCACCCGAGGCGCCTCCGTAGACGAAGGTCTTCCAGCGCGTCGGCAGAACGAAGGAGTGCCCAGGACCTACCTCTGCTCTCCGCCCTGTCGGTGTAACCGAGGCGCTGTCCGGCTGTGAAGTCTGTGCAGCGGAAGCGGGGGAGGGACTCCCCGCCGTCGGAGGGGTGTGGTGTTCGGGCGGTGATGAGACCGCAGGACCGGAGGACGGGGGAGAGACATTTACCGAGCCCGCCCGCGGCAGGTTGAGAACGAAGTCGACAGTTGCGACGGCTACCGCCACGGCCGCTAGGGCGCTCCCGGCCACAACAAGCGGAGTGATCCTGCGCTGGCGGGACAGGCTCTCCCGGAAGGACCACTGCGGTTCCTCGTCGAGAGGCATGACCCAGGTCTGATCCAGGAACCGGGTGACCTCTTCTACCGCGGTCGCTGTGTCTTCGTCGGATTGCCGCCAAATATGGGCGGCGGCTTCGATGATGCGGTCGGCAGAGGGGCGAGCGGCGGGATCCTTGGCCAACGCCTGCCTGACCAAATGCCGGAGACCATCGGGAACGGCACTGGCGTCAGGAGTCTCCGTGAGGATCCGCGCGGCGAGTACTTCGGGTCGGCCGGTGCCGAAGGGTGGGCGGCCGGTGGCGGCGAACAGCACCAGCAGGGCCCAGCCGTACACGTCCGCGGCCGGGCCGACGTCGCTGCCCCGGTATTCTTCCGGGCTGATCCAGCCTGGTGAGCCGACCAGTACTCCGGTGCGGGTGACGCTGGTCTCGTCCATCGCTCGTGCGATGCCCATGTCGATCAGGCGCGGGCCGGTCGGTGACAAGATGACGTTGGACGGCTTGAGGTCACGGTGAACCACCCCGACCGTGTGCATCGCGCGCAGGGCTTCACCCAGGCCGCCGGCCAGGCCGACGATCTCCTGCTCTGACAGGGGGCCGTTCTGCTCCACTCGCTGGGCCAGGGTCGGGCCGGGAACGTACTCCGTGGCCAGCCAGGGCTGCTCCGCCTCGGCGTCAGCATCCAGTACGCGGACGGTGCATAGGCCGTTCACGCGGTGGAGAACCGAGATCTCGCGCGCGAAGCGGGCACGGAATTCCGGGTCATGCGCCAGCTGCCGGTGGATCACTTTGACAGCGGCGCGCCGACCAGTGTCGTCGGCTCCGGCGAACACCGCTCCCATGCCGCCTGCCCCCAGTCGGCCGGCCAGTCGGTAAGGACCGATGCGGTCGGGATCGTGTGCCAGCAGTGGAGATAGCCAGCCCTGGCTGGTTGCACTCATCGCGTCTGCTTCTTGGCGAACTTGAACGAGCGCAGAATGTCTTCAGCTTGAGCGCGTTCTTCAGCGGGCAGTTTGTCGATGACAATGGTCAGCCCGGTGATCGGCAGGACCAGGGTCTCCGTTTCACGAGTCGAGCCGTCATCGCAATAGCTCCGTGCCTTGCGGTAGTGGGCCCGAAGGTTACCGATCTTGTTCAGGCCGCCCTTGACGATTTCTCCTTTTCGGCTGGTGTGGCCAGATATGCAGGGGCCTTCGCCGCTGTAGGTGTAGTTCAGCCCATCGGCGTCCTCCAGCCAGCTCAGGTCGTCATCCTCACTCGCCCCACTTCCGGTGGACAGCCATGGATGGATGCTCATGCCGAACTGGCTGCAGAAGAGGTAGTCGGCGTCCTTCATCCTCTTGGGGCGCAGGCACATGCCTTCGGTGTTGTTGGTGTTGTCCGGGAAGTACAGCCAGTCGGAGGGGAGGACGAACGAGTGTCCTCTGATCATCGTCACCTTCTTCCCGAGGGAAGAGGGTTTAGGGGAGGATGTCGCCTCCTTCGTAGGGCTCGGAGTAGCCGAAGAAGCCTTAGTCTGAGGCGCCGAGGAGCTTGTGGGAGCCGGGACGGCGGTTCGGTCTGTACGAACGGCGGCAGGAGCCTGGGGTTCGCCTGCGCCGCCGTTGATGAAGAGCGCGGCAGCCGCAGCAACTGCCCCGACGACACCGAGCCCGCCGGCGACCATGCCCCACCGGCGGGCGCCTGATCGAGATGGGGGAGCTGGAACGATCCAGTTGGAATTGTTCGTCAGAGGCATCACCCAGGTCCGATCCAGGTACCGAGTCACCTCCTCCACCAGCGTGACGTCACCAGCTGTCTGACCCACGGCGGATTCGCGCCATCCCTGCACCAAGGCGTTCAGGACGTCCTCGGCGGAAGGCCGCTCCGACGGCTGCTTGGCCAGCGACCGCCGGGCGAGATCCTTGAGCGGCTCGGGGACCGCCTCAACATCGGGAGTGTCGGCAAGGACGCGCATGGCGAGTACTTCGGGTCGGCCGGTGCCGAAGGGTGGGCGGCCGGTGGCGGCGAACAGCACCAGCAGGGCCCAGCCGTACACGTCCGCGGCCGGGCCGACGTCGCTGCCCCGGTATTCTTCCGGGCTGATCCAGCCTGGTGAGCCGACCAGTACTCCGGTGCGGGTGACGCTGGTCTCGTCCATCGCTCGTGCGATGCCCATGTCGATCAGGCGCGGGCCGGTCGGTGACAAGATGACGTTGGACGGCTTGAGGTCACGGTGAACCACCCCGACCGTGTGCATCGCGCGCAGGGCTTCACCCAGGCCGCCGGCCAGGCCGACGATCTCCTGCTCTGACAGGGGGCCGTTCTGCTCCACTCGCTGGGCCAGGGTCGGGCCGGGAACGTACTCCGTGGCCAGCCAGGGCTGCTCCGCCTCGGCGTCAGCACCTAACACCTGAACCATGCAGCGGGCACGTACTCGCCGGAGTAAGTCGATCTCTCGCCGGAAGCGGACACGGAACTCGTCATCATGCGCCAGTTCGGCGTGGATCACCTTGACAGCGGCGCGCCGGCCGGCGCTGTCGACACCGGCGAACACCACCCCCATGCCGCCTGCCCCCAACCGGCCGACGAGGCGATAGGGCCCCATCACGACTGGGTCATGCTGGCCCAGCGGGGCCAAGCTGTCCTCGGCTCCTCGTGCGCTAGGCATCCCCGGTTGCTGGTGCGGCATTGCCGTCGTCTCGTCGGACAACGAGCCCTCCATAGATGATCTGTACAGCGAGGCAACCTTATGGACGGCCTGTCACGAAACAGCATCTTTACGGCATTGATGCCGGGGATTTGGGCGGGCCGGGACTGTACGGTCTTCGTTGTAACTCCTGATCAAGGAGAACGCGCTGATGAGTACTGTGATCCAGGCATCGACGGAGATCGAACCTGGAGGACGCCGCGGTGGCACGCGAGAAGTCGGAAAACTCGACGGATCGGGAGCTGATGGAAGTGGATGCTGCTGGGGCGAAGGCGGGAGTAGGGCGCCCCACGACCTCCGGATACGGACCCAAGTAGGGTTCACCATGAGTCTGGAAGGTAAGGGGCACCCCAGAATGCATTCTGTTAGGAGTTTTGAAGGAGAGCCGGAAGCGGCCTCGCTTATCCTCGGTGGGTCAGCGGCGTGAAAGCCCGTCCCGGCGCAATGGTGACGCCAGTGGTTCAGGATGCCGACACGATCAGGACCCCCACTCCCAGAAGCAGCAGCGCGATGTAGAACGGCGCGATAGACCACGAGGTCCAGATCGACCGGTCGGGCACGTACGTCCGGAGGGCCTTCTTCCACTTCGACATCGCCGGGGCATCGTCGGGGAGCGGTTCATCGGCGTCGACCGGGTCGAGCGTGAACAGAGGCACCTTGCGGCTCGACCGCGCGACGGTGTTGTAGAGCCGGCGGAACTGCTTCTCGCTGCGGAGGTAGTTCGCGTCGAGATAGGCGAACAGCATCACGGCCACCATGCCCAGGGCGGCCAGCGGCCACGAGTGCTGCGTGAGCGCGAAGCCGAACGTGGCGGTGACGATGGGCAGCAGCCATCCCTTCGCCGACGCCGAAGCTGCTGACTGTCGCGTCACCACGGCCTGGATGTAGTCGAGGTGCTTGCGCCTGTCCTCCGGAGCGATCGGCGGCTCGGCCGAGAGATTGAGCCGCTGCACCGCGTCGCGGACGTCGAGCATCGTGCGCTCCTTCGACTCCTCCGGGTAGTCCGTCTCAGCTGGCCAGATCGGTCCCATCGGGTCGTCCTTACAGCGGGGGACGAGGTGGACGTGGAGGTGGGGCACTGTCTGCGTCGCGGCCTCGCCGTTCGACTGGATGACATTGAGGCCCTCCGGTCTTACCGCATCGCGGATCGCGTTGGCCAGCAGCAGAGCGGCTCTCGCCAAGTGGCCCGCCTCGCCGCGCTCCAGTCCCCAGATATCGGGCACGTGCCGCCGAGGAACGACCAGGACGTGGCCGAGAACCGCGGGCTCGGTAGGGAAGAAGGCCACGACGTTCTCGTCCCGGTACACCTCCCGGACGTCGGGATCCTCACGGGCAACGATCTCGCAGAACTCGCACGCCTCACTCACCACACGCGGGCCTTCGCCTGCGCGACCCAGCCCTCCAGGTTGTCGACGAGCTTCGAGTACGTCGCCTTCGTGTCGATGCCCCCGTGCCAGTCCTTGACCGTCGGGTCGAACACCGGGATGCCGCTGACGTGGGACGCCTTGTCGAACGGGTTGGCACCCTCGCGGTCCGCGCTGCCGAACGAAGAGAGACCGTGGATGCGCACCCCGACGAGCGGCTTCTTCTCCTTCCACGCCTTCTCGATCTCGTAGATCACCCACGGACGGCTGGCCGTCTGTTGACCGATGAGGACCACGACTGCGCGCTTGTAGCGCATCTGCTCGTCGATCCAGTCGACGATGGCCTGCTGGCCGCGTCGCTGCACTGCCTCCCAGTCCTGGGCGTTGAGCAGCGGCTGACCCTCTAGCGCGTTGATGTTCCGGACAAGCTGGACGCGGTTCACGTCACGCTCGTAGTGGAACGAATAGAACACCGTTTTGGTCGCCACTGCGGGCTCCTCACTCTGATTCGGGCGAGCGTTTCTCAGCCCTCACCTGAAGCTACGACCGACCACTGACATTTCACCGATGCGCCGGGTTGAGGCATCTAGAACTCCCCCGTCGCAGTCTCGCTCGGGCCGTCACTCATCCTCGAGGATCAGCGGCGTGAAGCCGCCCAGCGCCTCGGGGGACAGGCGGGACAGGCAGGTCAAGCACCCGGGCGGCCCGAAGCTGACGGACTCGATGAGCAGATCCCGATCGTGGCCGGAGTGCCAGTCCCTGGTGGCCTCGTCCTGGCCTGGCACGTTCCCGCAGTACGGCACCAGGTCCCCTGGCCAAACGAGGTGGTGGACACGTCGGTGGCGATGACGCGGCGGACCATCCGGCCCGCGCGGGTGCGGGATGTCAGGACCTGTCAGGCAGTGGTGTTGACTTGGTTGTGATGTGGTTGTCGCCTGGTCATGATCCTCTCGTGGATTTGCGCAGTAATATCCACAATGGTCAGATTTGATCAGGAATCACTGCTATCACATCGCCGATCGCCTTCACGTGGTGAATGGGGGGCTCCTGTGCGGTTCGCAATCTTGGGCCGGCTCCAGGTCGAGTGCGGGGACGAGTCGGTCGAGATCACGCGTACCAGGCGATCGCTGCTGGTGACACTGTTGCTGGCCGGCTCCGACGGGATCGTCGCTGAGACGCTGATGCAGGCGGTCTGGGGTGATACTCACGGCCGAGAGAACTCACTGAAAACCGCCATGTCGCAGCTTCGTCAACTGCTCCCGGGGCGCATTCCGTCCGCACGCAACCATGGGTACCGCATCGTGCTGCGCCCGGAAGACAGTTTCGACCTGACGGAATTCCGGCGGCTGGTCGAGGAGGGCCGAGTCCAGATATCAACTGGTGATCAACATGCCGCAGTCGCCTCATTACGAAGGGCATTGGATTTATGGGGCGATCCTCCCTTAGTCGACGTACCTGAGGACCCCCTCCGATTGGCGACCTGGCGGCAAGAACTGCTGTGGGAGCGCAAGGTCGCGCAGCAGGATCTCCTGAAGGCCCGATTGAACACGGGCGAGCACCATCAGCTCCTCGGCGACCTCCGCCGGGAGCTGGCTGAGGACCAGCTGTCGGAGATGCTCAACGCGTTGCTGATGACCGCCCTGTACCGGGCGGGATACCGGGTGGAGGCGCTACGGCACTACGACGGCCTCGTGACACTGCTGGCGCAGGAGACCGGCGCGGACCCAGGGGCCAGGCTGCGCCGGCTGCGTGACGAGATCGCCAACGACGCCCTCGATCTCCGGACTCTGGACGAAGACGAGCAAGTTACCCCCGTCACCACATGGGGAGCCGGAGGACTGCCTCCGGCGCAGCTGCCACCGGCGGTGAGCGACTTCACCGGTCGCGCGGCGGAAATGGAAGAACTGGCGCGATACCTGCGCACCGCCGGACAGACCGGTCGCGTGCCCATCGCCTCCATCAGCGGCCCTCCAGGGGTGGGCAAGTCAGCCCTGGCCCATCAGGTCGCGCACCTGCTGCGGCCGCACTTCCCGGACGGCCAGGTGTACGTGCATCTCGCCGGCATGTCCGACCAGCCGCGGGAGACCACCGATGTGCTGGGGGAGGTGCTGGCCGCGCTGGGGGTCGAACTCGGCCACGTGCCCGCCACCGTCCCCGGTCGCACCGCGCTCTACCGCTCGGTGCTGGCCGGCCGCCAGGTTTTGGTGGTGCTCGACGACGTGTCCGGCATGCACCAAGTGGATCCGCTGCTGCCCGGTACGCCGGGATGCGCGGTGATGGTGACCAGCCGCGCGCAGCTGGTCGGCGGAGCCGGGATGCGGATGGTGCGGCTGGAACCCTTGTCACCGGAGGAGTCGCTGAGCCTGTTGGGCGAGATCATCGGCGCCAAGCGCATTCACTCCGACGCAGGCGCCGCCGCCGACATCGTCGACGCCTGCGGCGGGCTCCCGCTAGCCGTGCGGATCGCCGGCGCTCGGTTATCCGGACAGCCGAATTGGCCGCTGGCGACGTTCGTCACTCGGCTGCACAAGCGGCTGCTGAGCATGCTGCAGGCCGACGGCATGGCGGTCGAGGCCGGCATCGCCGACAGCTACGAGTCTTTGCCGGATCCCGAAGCGCGGGTCTTCCGCTTGGCGTCGCTGCTGAGGCCGGGCGGGTTCGCCGGCTGGGAGGTGGCCATGCTGGGAGGCGGGGACGTCGACGCCGTCGAGGAAGTCCTGGAGCGCTTGAGCCGCCGCAGCCTCCTGTCCATGGTCGGGGTGGATTCGCTGGGCCAGCCGCGCTATCGACAGCATGACCTGCTGCGCGTCTTCGCCGCCGCGCGCCTGGCCGAGCAGCCCAACGAGCGCGACCGGGCCATCCACCGGCTGATGCTGGGCTGGCTGGAGCTCGCCAGCCTGGCCGACGAGCAGATCGCCCGGGAACCGCATGACCCACCTGTCATGGTGCTGGGGATGGTCATGTTCGCGCCGTCAGATGTCCGCCAGTCGATCGTGGACGACGCCGACGGTTGGCTGGCGACCGAGGTGGCCAATCTCTTGTACGTGGTCCGTATCGCTTGCGAGCACGGGCAGCAGCGCCTGGCGATGGGGCTGGGGTTGCGCGTGACGTCCTACCTGTATCGCGAGAGCCGCCATCGCGAAGCCGCGGACATGTGGCGGCTCCTGCTGCAGAGTTTCTCACCCACAGACGTGCGCTTGACCGCGGAGGTGCGCCATCGTCTGGCCGCGTTGATCATGCAGGGTCCGGGCGGGGCACAGCGGGCCTCACCGCTGCTGGATGACTGTGTGCAAGCGCGGGAGAGCAGCGGAGACCTTTTTGGGTTGGCGCGTTCGCTGGCGTTGCGAGCAGTGTGCCGCCGCCAGCTCTCAAGTGGCCCGGATCACTCCGATCTGCTGAGCGCGGCCGAGGCGGACGCCGGCCGAGGGTTGCGCATCGCCCGCGACATCGCCAACCCTCACGCCGAGCTGGTCTGCCTGAGAGCGATGGCCACCGTGCTCTGCGCCCGCGGCGACCATGAACGGGCGCTCGCCTTGGGCCGTGAGGCGGTGGTCGTGGCGGAGCAACTCGCCGAGCGACCGCAGGATCGGTCCTACCTGCGGTTGGCACTGCAGACACTGGCCATGCTCATGCTCAACGCTGGGCGCGCGGAGCCCGCGTTGCGGTTGAGTGAGCAGACGCGCGAGCTGAGCGCGGAGCTACTACACCGAGCCGGGCAGGCGCGCGCGCAGGAACTGGCCGGTGACGCGCTCGCCGCGCTGGGCCGCCGTCAGGAGGCCGACGAGCGATACAAGGACGCGGCCGCGGTGTTCGAGGCGGACGGGGGAATGGAGGACGCCAAGCGCTGCCGGGCCAAGCTGGCCGAATAGCGCCGCGACGCAGCATCCGTGATTAGCCCGGGTCAGGGACCGGATGGCGGGCTCGTCCCGGCAGGCTGACTGTGCGCCGCCTTGGCGCGGCGCCGCAAACCGGGTTCTCGCCAAGGCTCGTGCCCGCCACGGCAGAGATCTTTTGCTGGCGCAAAACATCTTGCCGCGGCAGGCACCACCCGATTTGCGCGCCTCGCCCACGGCGGCGCTTGGTCTGCCTTGCCGGGACGGGCTCCACCACACGGCCAGCTCTAGCCCCGGCAGCCGATCAAGTCCGCCGCGCGCCCACGTAGCGCCGGCCGAGGAAGGGCCTCGCACATGGACATCCAGGTCAGCATCACCGGCAGGATTGCTTTCCCGCCCCGCTTCTTCCCCGCCAAAGGCGACTCGCCCGCCATGTGGTCGGCCAGGCTGGAGGTTAACGGGCCGCCGACGCCCGGCCGCGACGGCCCTCCCTACGTGCCGACCCGAGCGGTCGAGGTGGTCACCTACGGGGCCGCGGCCATCCGCGCCGGCGAGTCCTACCGCATGGGCCACCTGTTGGTGGTCCAGGGATGTGACATGGTCGCCCGGAGCTTCGAGTCCAAGGACCGCGCCGGTCGCGCGACCGTACGCAGCGTCGTGAAGATCACCGCCACCGCGATCGGGCTGTGCTCGCGCTACAGCATGGTCAGCGAAAGCACCCGTCCTTCGCAGCCCAGCGCCGCCTCCCCGCGGATGGTGCAGGGAGCCTCCGCCGCCGTGGCCTGAGTCCCCCGAGCCGAAGAGGCGCCGGCGACCCTCCCGTCGGCGTCTCTTCGTTCCTCCCGCCGCCCGCCCTGCCGGGTCCTCCGCGCTCTCGCCAGCGCAGATGGGCGGGCGGCGGGAACCCTCCTCCACTTCATCCGATAGGAGTCACTGCTCCATGTCCATCACCACCGAAGCCCCCGAGCCATCAGGCTCCGCTCCCGAGGCCGTCGAAACCGCCCCGCCGGTGGACGTCGAACCGGGCGCCGACCTGGAACTGCCCGAGGACTTCCGCCTGGCGCGGATCCCGGTGAGTCATCTCGGCCACTTTCCCGACAACGTGCGGGAGGAGTACCACATCACCCAGGAGTTCTGCGCCTCGCTCAAGGCTCAGCTGCAGGTCCCGCTCACGGTCATCCCCATTCCGGCCGACTACCAGCGCGGCGAAGGAGAACAAGAGCACCGCTGGTGGGTGGTGAAAGGCAACCGCCGCCTGGAAGGTGCCATCACGATCAACCTGCCGAAGCTGCTCTGCCTGATCGACCTGACCAAGGCCGAGGACAAGGCGAGCCTGTTCGTCGACCAGGTCGTGGAGAACGACGACGACTTCCGCATCGGCCTCACCCCCTTCGAGCAGTCCCGCGCCCTGTTCATGGCCCACCAATTGGGCGCCACCCGGACCGAGATCCGCAAGCGGACCGGCCGCACCCGTGAGGAGATCGCCCAGGCGATCGCCGCGGGCAAGCTGTCGGAACCGACCCGCCGCACCGCCCGAGCCATGGAGTACGCCTGGACGCTGGACGAGCTCGCGCTGCTGGACGAGTTCGACGGCGACCAGGAGGCCCTGGCCCAGATCGATACGTACATCTCCAGCTGGGGGCACACAGGCCGGCACGCCATCGAGCGGGTGCGCCGGGAGCGCCAGGAGGCGGCCGCGCACGCCCAGGCGCTGGCCGATCTCGCCGCTGCCGGCATTCCGGTGACTGAGGACGAACCGGCCGGTGCCGTCCGGCTCAGCCGACTCGTCAGCGGGGTGGAGGGTTTCGACCCTGAGCAGCACACCGACTGCCCGGGCCGCGGGGCGTTCTTCTACACCTTGCGCCCGGAACAGCCGGAGCTGTACTGCAGCACCCCCGAGCGGCATGGCTACACCCCGCCGCTGACCATCACGCTTCCGCGGCCAGCCAAGGCCGAGGATGACGGCCCGTCCCGCAAGGTCGTCGTACAGGGCAACCGGGCCTGGATGGCGGCCGCGACGGTTCGCCAGGAGTGGCTGGCCACGTTCTTCGCTCGTAAGAGCGCGCCCAAGCCGGTCGCGAGGTTCGTCACCCGGATACTCAACGACATGCCGGCGCCGGTGCGCGACAAGCTCGGCTCAGCTCCCTTGTCGAAGCTGTACGGCAAGCTCGGTGGGCCCGCGGACCTGGAGGCGGCGCTGGCCACCGCGGCTCCTGGCCGGTTGGCCATGCTGCAACTGTTGCCGATCGCGGTGGCGTGGGAGTACCAGATGAGCGAGGCTTCCGCCGAGTGCAAGAACACCTGGCGCGAGGGTCGCTACAGCCCATGCTCGACCGCTGACGCCGCCGCCTGGCTGCGGTTCCTGGTCAACGAGCTGGGGCCGGAGCTGGGGGAGAAGGCTTACGCGCCGGCGCCCGTCGAGCAGGCCCTGATCGACGGCACCCCCTACCTCGGCGACACGCCCGTCGCCATGGAGCCGGTCACTGCAGGCCGGGAAGGCGACGATCCTGCGGACTCAGCCGTGGACCAGGACGTGTCCGCCGTCGCGGACGATGGGCCCTCACCCGAGCACGGCGTCACCATCACCGACGTCCCGGAGCACGACGAGGCCTCCCACCTTGAACTTCCGGATCCGGAGGCGGCCGATGGCGCGGATGACGTCATCGCCGACGACGGTCTCCAGGCGGCCTGACAACGAGCGTTGCTCTGACTGCCCCATTCCAACCGAGTTTCGGCCTTCCCGCCAAGGAGGCGAAAGGACCTGGCATGACCTGTACCGACACGGAGGTCCGGTGACCATGGCCAACCGTGGATTCGTCGGCTTCGTGGCCGACAAGACCGAGAAGATCGCCTACAACCACTACGACTCCGACCCGACTGGAGTGGGCCTGATCGTGCTGGCATGGCTGCGCACCGCCGCCGAGGCGCCGGACGTGCTACGCGGGCGCGTCGTCGCGCTGCGGGTGGTCACCTCCGGCCGGCCCACTGCAGGCGATATCGAGCGGTACGGCCAGTACGCCGACCCGTACGTTTCGTCCCATGTGATCACCTGGGTGGAACTGCTCTGGAAGACCCAGGGCGACCCCGAGGCGATGCTGCGAGCAGGCGTCATCGACGACGCCTCCTCCTACCCCGTGGACTACTCCGAGTGCGAGTGGGGCTACATCGTCGACCTCGACACCGGAGTCTTCGAGGTGTACCGGGGCCGGCAGGCCGCCCCGCACAACCGCGGCCGCTTCGCCACCCGGCCGCACCCCGACGATCACTATCCGGCGGCCCTGGTCACGGGGTGGCGGTTCGACCAGTTGCCGAGCGACGAGGAGTTCCTCACCGCCCTATAAATCCCGCACCACCTCATCTGGTCCCGGCCACCCGTTCAGGCGGCCGGGACCTTCCCCTTTCCACCCACCTCCACGAATGGGGCGACCCCTGTGAGTTCCGCATCCGCACCCACGCTGACCACCCGCAACGCGAACCTGGAAGACCTCGTCGACCTGCTGCGCCATCAGCAGGCGCACAAGGTCGACGTCGTGGCACACAGCCACCAGATCCGCGCCGAAGGCACCCGCCTGCGCATCAGCACGGCGCCGTTGCTGTCGGAGCGCGGCGTCACCACCACCGCCGGGCTCTACACGCCGACCGGGGTGTGCGACCAGGGCCTCGCAAGCAAACTCGGAATCCCGCTGCCGTACCTGCGCCGCCTGCGCGAGCACAAGCCCGACCTGTACGACGCGAACATCAACGGCTGGCTGGCCGACGCCGACCGGCGCTTCCTCGTACGCGGACTGCACGCAGGCGGCGAGCACGGCATCGCGCGGGCCTTCCTGTCCGACAGCTACCGCATCATCGACAACCTCGACGTCCTGCTGGCGGCCCTGGACGGGGTACGCCAGAGCGGCGTGCAGGTCCAGATCGACGGCTGCGACCTGACCGAACGGCGCATGTACGTCCGCGTGGTCTGCGAGCAGGTCCGAGCCCTCGCCCCGGACCTGCTGCGCGACTACCGAAGCCCGTTCACCGGCGAGCGCGGCGCCGACAACCCGGTCGTGTTCGCCGGGTTCGTGATCACCAACAGCGAGGTCGGCGAGGGAGCGTTCACCATCGTGCCGCGCCTCGTGGTCCAGGTCTGCCGCAACGGCATGACGATCAACGCCGACGCCGCCCGGCACGTCCACCTCGGCGGCCGGATGGACGAGGGCGTGGTGCGCTGGAGCGCCGACACCCAGGACAAGAACCTGGCCCTGATCACCGCCCAGACCCGGGACGCGATCACCACCTTCCTCGACCTCGACTACGTGCGCGCCAAGCTCGACCAGCTGGCCCGGCTGTCCGGCGCCCGCGTCGCCGACCCCGCCGCGACGATCGAGCTGGTGGCCAAGAAGCTCTCCTACAGCGAGGAGCAGCAGCGGCAGATCCTGTCCCACTTCATCCAGGGCGGCGACACCAGCGCCGGCGGCGTCATGCACGCCGTCACTAGCGTCGCCCGGACCCTACCGGACGCCGACGCGGCACATGAGATGGAGGGGCACGCGGTGCGCGTGCTGCACCTGGCCGCGGGCGTCTGAACTCCCCTTTGTCTCCGCGGCCTCCGGTCCGTCTTCCCTCTCCGGGACCGGGGGCCGCGGTTCTCCTTTCTTCCGTACTCCTCCTGATTGGAGGCCATCTGATGTGTCTGTCTGATCTGCCAGGCCCGCGCCCTTTGCCAGTGCCGCGCGCCCAGGCGCTCATCTCCGACGCCCAAGCGATCGAGGACATCTACCGCACGCTGCTGGCCGCCTACGGCAACTGGGGACCGGACACCCTCGCCGCCATCAGCGCCATCATCGCCGCGACCGGCCGCAGCATCGTCGACGTCGAAGCCATCACCACCGACATGATCGAGGACGCGGTCACCGGCTGGCCGATCGCCCGCATCCAGGCCAACCAGATCACCGGCTACGTCCGCCAGACCCTGGACGGCGGCATTTTGGTCGAGCTCTACACCCGCGACCAGCGCGCCGACCGTCAGCTGCGCGTCACCGTCGACGGGCAACTCCTGTACGGACCCGCGCTGACTCAGGCCTGCGACGCCGACAGTTCGACCACGACCTCCACCACGGCCGCGCAGGCGGGGGAGGAGACGGGGCGAGAGCGATGAGCGCTGATGCCCCGATGCGCGTGCGTCACTCGCTGATCGGAGTACCGCATGAGTTCCGGGGAACGCTGGGCAGCTCGGCGCACATGACGGCACGAAATTTGTTCAGGGTCGCGTTATAGGAGCTCATCGTGGGATTCGGTCTTTCCTCAAAATGAAGCGCATTGATCGAGCTGATTGGCGTCAAGTTAGACGCCATCTCGCCAGCTGCTTTCCACGCCTCGTCCGATCCGTACACGTAAACAGCCTCGTATGCGGCCAAGTAAGCTTGCCGGGCCTTCTCCTGCTCGGCATAAGTGAAGTTCTTCTCTTCTTCCGGAAGAATTTCTGGACTATAGCGATTAACAATCATCTGGGCGTAGGCGTCTGCAGTCTTCGTGAAGGTGAAATACACGCTCGCCCGCTTAGATCGGATCTGTTGCTCACGAGCCTCCCGCGCCTGGCGCTCCACGGTATATACCACGCTCTGCTGGGACGCCCATCCACCGATGACGACTCCTATCAGGGTGAAAGAAGCAGTAATCAGCGCAATGAAGAGCGGTGATTGGAACCACCGTGTCCCGCCTGGAGGACCCCCAGCAGCGCTGCGGTTGCCGTGAGATCCGTCCGTGCGTGGCCCCCGCGGATCACTCGATAACTCAGATTGATCGGACATAGTCCAGCCTTAACCCATGCTGACGCGGACATCAAGGCCGCCCCATGTCACATGAGGAGGTGCGGTGTACGGCGCCGGATGTGGCCCGTCGTCGCCATGGCTGCCGCTCACGGCCAGCAGCACCACTACGGGCAACAGCCCGCAGATCCGTGCGTGCAGGGCGTTCCTCGTGGAGGTGCTCGTAGAGGCGAAAGTGGTGGGTGAGATGCCTCACCCACCACCGTGGAGTCGCTCAGCCGCCGATCTGGTAGCGGATTCTCCTGGCGGCGTCCTCGTGCCTGCTCGGGTCGATCTCGTGCCCCTCGAGTGTCAGGCGCTCACGCAGGGGCGGAAAGATTTCGTCGAGCATAGCAACACCGAAGCCAGGGATCACCTCCGCGAGCATAGGGACGGCACCTTCCGGGGTGACCTCGCGAATATTCACGCAAAATATGCGCTTTTCTTCGCGGATCGCATTATTGGCCGCCGCTACGAGGGCTTTACTCGTTCTGCCGTCCCTAAGCTGTACCAAGACGACCACCCACCAGGTGAGGTGAGCTTCGGATCTTCCGAGCAGCAGATCAGGAGAGCCTGGCTAGGAGTTGACCGGCGTCGTCCAGACGCGGGTCTCGTTGATCCGTTCCTTGGCGCGTAGCTCTTCAGCCAGGTCGATCCCCGCGCGATTGGCGATGGCCGCGACATAAATCAGAACGTCGGCCAGCTCTTGACCGACGGAGCCGACCTGGCTGGTCGGGTCGATCGACATGGCAGCCTGCTTACGCACCGCCTTGCAGACCTCGCCGGTCTCCTCGGCCAGCTTCAGGCACTGATCGACGATGCTGCTGTGGGTGAAGCCCCGTTCCTGCTCCATCTCGGCGACGTAGCGCTGAAGTTCTTCCAGCGACGGTGAATGCGTGTTGGGAAGAGGGTGCATGGTGTTCCCGCATGTGACGGATGAGAGCGCCACGCTAGCAGCAGCACCGGTTGTGGCTCGCCGGAATCCGCGATTTTCACCGGTTCAGCTGGCCTGGTGCGATCCGGGGGCGGGGTGCGCGGTACAGGCCCGAGCGTAGGACGGCCGTGTGCCGGGCGGCGGCTGCTCGAACCTCAGGCCGCCGGGCGGCCGGCAGCAGGCGGGGGATGAGCCGGTGGCGTACCCGCCCGGCGGAGGGGTCCCACCTCCAGGTGCCGACCACGCGGCCGTCCAGCACGATCGTGGGCAGGACTTCGCCGATCTGGTTGAACGCCGCGTGCTGGGCGAGATCGCCCAGGTAGCGGCTTCGGGTCTCGAAGTACGCCTTGAGCGCGACATCTTCGTGCGCGAGGAAGTTCACCCCGCTGAGGTAGTCGGCGTCGTCGGCCACGGTGTACTCGGCGAACCGCTGGGCGCTCATGTACAGCGGGCTGTGACTCCACGGGGTGAACAGCCGGACGAGCTTGATGCCCGACCGCTGCAGAGCTTCGGTCACGGTGGTGCGTGACAGTGCCGACCACCAGGTGGCGTCTTTGATGCTGATTGGGCCGTACCGGTCCAGGTAGGTGGCCATCAGGAGTTCGACCGCAGTGTGCGGGTCCAGCGCGGTGTCGAGGGTGGGGTAGGTGCTGGCAGCGAGCGTGAAGACGCGCACCTCACGGTTCCAGCCCGCGGCCTGGTTCAGGTAGGCCAGGACGCCTCGCTCCCAGGCGAGCTTCAGCGCCAGTCGTGTCACCATCACCGGTGTCCCCGCCGCACCCAGCCGGGCCTCGATGGTGCGATGGAACAGCGGCCCTGACGCGCCCAGCTGTTCCACGATGGCGGCGGTGGCCGCGGTGATGGCGGCGTGGCCGTAGCCGGCGTTGACGATAGCGCGCAGGGCGTCTCGTTCGCGGAAGCGCAGTGTGGCGGCGTGCGCGGCGGCGGCGAGGTCCAGGGGCAACGTGTGCAGGGTTTTGCGCATGCATCGTACGGTCACCAGCCGGGAGCGTACGGCGGGGTTGAACAGCTCCAGCGGGATGGACGGGTCGGCGGCGCGGGCCGCCACCGTGGCGAAGGGCGAGGGCAGCCGGGCGGCGTGCAGCCCCAGCCCCGCATCGGCGATCTCCTCCACCCCGGTCCGGCGGGTGTGCGGGGCGAGTCCTTGGCGGGTCAGCACCCAGTTCCACAGCCGGCCGGCCTCCCGAGGGCCGAGGGTGTGGGTTTGCGCCGTCTCGGGGCCGGGGCTAGCCATGCGGGGCAGGCTAGCAACGGTCGTCATCCCTGCGGGCCCCATTCGTCTTCCACGAACCTGCGCAACTCTGCGTAGGACCGCTCGGTTTCGGCCCACGCCTCGTCGTCGCCCCACCAGCGGCGGGTGTTGTGGTGGATGTGGAATTTGCTCCAGTCGCCGTCCCAGCCCGGTTGCTGGTGGGTGCCACGGATGCCGTGCAGCAGCGCGTTGGCGTACACCTCGGTGCCGGGCAGCGGCACGAAACGAAACAGCGACACCCGGCCGAGCATCGGCCGCAGCTCGCGCAGCAGGCCGATGGTCTGCCGCGTGGTCTCGATGTCCTCGCCGGGGTAGCCGTGGATGATGAACACCTTCGCCGAGATCCCGGCGGCCGAGGTCATCTCGACCGCGGCGCGAATCTTGGCCTGGGTGGTGTTCTTCCGCATCGCTTTCAACAGGCGTTCGCTGCCGGATTCCATCCCGTACTTGATTTCGATGCAGCCCGAGGCGGCCATCGTCTCCAGCAGCGCCTGGTCGACGGTATCGACCCGGGACAGGGCCGACCAGCGCAGGCCCAGATCCGCGATCTGGGCGCAGATGGCGGCCACTTTGGTCTTGTTGACGATGAAGTTGTCATCGACGATCGCGAACCCCTCGATGCCGTAGGCGTCGATCAGGTGGGCGAGCTCGACACGGGCGCTGGCCCCTCCTCGGTACTGCATGCGGCGCTGGGCGACCGCGCAGAACGAGCACGGGAAGGGGCAGCCCCGGCTGAACATCACGTGCGCCATGCGTGTATCGGTCCCGGCGAGCCGGTCGGTCAGCACGATGTCCTCGCGCGGCAGCAGGTGCCGGGCGGGCAGCGGCAGGTGGTCGATGTCGCGCATGAGCTGGCGCGCGGGGCTCCGCGTGGTGCGGCCGTCGCGCGCGAACAGCACGCCCGGCACGCCGGTGAAGTCCCGGTCGTGGGCGTGGTCGAGGAGTTGGAGGATGGTGTCTTCGGATTCGCCGTCCGCGACGACGTCGGCGGCCAGATCGTGCAGGACCTCGGCTGGGTAGAAGTTGGCGTGAACACCGCCGGCCATGACGAGTGTGCCGGGGTCGAGCTTGGTCTCGCGGCGGGCCTGGAGCATCAGGCCGTAGGTGGCGGAGGAGGCCAGGCTGAAGCCGACCGCGTCGAAGCCGGTCAGGTTCAGCGCGGTGTGGCCGGGGGCGACGCGGTGGATCTCCACCTGGTGTCCGGCCGCCTCGGTCACCGCAGCCAGGTACAGGACGCCGAACGGCGGGAACTCCTTGCGCCGCTCGCGGAAGCGCGCCATGTCGTAGACCTCGGGGTACAAAAGTGCGACCTTCATGAAGTCACCTCGCTCGAGGTAAGGGGTTGGAGCGGGCGGCGATCGCCGTGGTGATCGGCTCGGCGACGGCTGCGGCGACCGCGCCGGCATCGGCGTGGCCGATCTGGTGGATCAGGGTTGGGGTGCCGGTGGCGCGGAACTGCTCAGCGGTCTCGGCGAACAGGGCGCGCTCTGTTTCGGCGGCGGCCAGGTCGCTGCGGTGGAAGCGGCTGTAGGTGCCGCGCTGCTGGGCTCGGCGAAGGCACACTTGCGGGTCGCCGAGTAGGAACACCGCCAGGTCGGCGCGGCGGGCGTGCCGGTATAGGTTGGTGATGAACGCGACGTCAGCGCCGTCGAGCCGGTCCAGAACGAACGCCGAGGGGACATACCGGTCGCACACGACGACTCGTCCGGCGCGCAGTTCGGGCTCTATCACGGTGGCGATGTGGTGGTAGCGGTCGGCGGCGACCAGGCACGTCAACGCCAGGTTGTGGAAGTCGTGGGTGCCGGAGCGGGCCAAGGCTCCGATCGGGGAGTCGGACGGCTGGGTGGTGTGGAGCACGGGCAGTCCCAATGCGGTGAGGATGTCGGCCAGGAGGCGGCTGCAGGTCGTCTTGCCGACACCGCTGGGGCCGTCCAACGTGATGAGGAAACCTGGAAGACCGTCCGAGCAGGTAAGCGGCATGGCGCTTCTCTTCTCATGGGATGTGGGCCGGGCGTGGTGCCGATGAAGAATCATCCATGGGGATCTCCCCGCGATGAGAGGAAGAGGGTGCCCGGCACCAGCGAAAGACGGAGGGGCGGATACATGCCAGTCGCTGGGCCGTGAGGCTGCTGATGCCGCCCGCGAGTCGCCCGAGGCAACGCACTGATCTCCGCTCGCCGACTCCGGGCAGGGGCCACCGTGCCGGTTCTCGCTCAGACCTGCAGGCCGGCGGCGGCCAGGTCTGAGCGGGTGAACCTCAGCGGCTCACGTTCGGGATGCTTGCCGTCGCGCACCGCGATCAGGTCCGGCTCGCCGGGCACTTCCGCGACCTCCACGCAGGACTCCATGCCATCCTGCTGCTGATTGCCGCCGCACAGCGGCCGGAACTGTGCGCCGGTCAGGCTGCGGTTGTAAATGTCGTTGGCCATCGATCGTTCTCCTTCGGGGGTAGAAGCTCGGACCGGGAGGTGCGAGCTTGAGTCCGATGCGCCGAGGTGGATCATTTCGGCGTGCGGTCGGTGCCTGGGGCACCGGCCGTCAGCGCGCTCGTGGACGACGCGGCACAGCCGGGCGCGTTCCCATATGGGCGGATGGGTGGACAGGATCCGCGCGACGGCGAGGCTCGTTGCGAGGACGCCGGCAAGGAACGCTGTGCCTGCTACGCGAGGTAAGCAGCATCGGCATGGTCAGCCCTCCCGCTCGGGTGCCGGGCTGGCCACCAGCAGCGTCTGTCCGCAAGGCAGGTGCGCGCACCGGTCGATGCTCAGCCCGGCCTGGTTCGCCAGCTCGCGCAGCTCCGAGACGCGGCGCACCCGGCCACCCTGGAACAGGGACATCATCCGGATGTCGGTGCTGTACCAAGGGCTCGCCGTGCCCGGCCGCCGAGGCAGCGTCCCCTCGACGATCCAGACTTCTCCGCCGCCGTTGTCCTGCAGGGCCTGGCGCACGCCCGTCAGCAGGGTGACGCAAGCCTCGGGACTGTAGTTGTGCAGAATCGACGACAGCAGGTAGCGCTCCGCTCCCCGGGGCACGTAGTCGAAGATGTCGGCCGCGATGATCTCGACCCGGCTGAGCAGGCCCTGCCCGGACACGTAGGAGTGGGCGCGCCCGGTGACGGTGGAGCGCTCGGCCAGGATGCCGCGCAGGTGTGGGTGGGCGTGGACGAGGGCGGCCAGGACGCCGCCTAGGCCGCCGCCGAGGTCGGCCACGAGCCGGACGTCGGCCCAGCCGTCGATGGCGGCCAGGTCCCGGCCGACAGGGGTGCTGCGGGCGGTCATGAACCGGTCGAACGTCTCGGCGAGCCCGTTGGTGAAGATCAGGTATTCGTACAGCGGATGGCCCTCTGGAGGTGTGGAGTAACCGCAGCGGACGGTGTCGGGCAGGTGGCCGAGCGCCTCCCGCCAGTACGTTGAGCCGGTGACCAGGACGGCGTGGCGCTGGGACGGGTTGGCATCAGCGGTGAGAACGTGGCCGTCCTCGGTGAGCCGGTATCCGGAGGGGCTGCCACTGACGAAGCTGTGAGCCTGTAGCCAGCCCAGCAACCGGCCCATCATGGCCGGGTCGGCGCCGCAGGCTTCGGCCAGCTCGTCGCTGGTCATCGTCTCGGCCACGAGGGCTTCGAAGACGTCCAGCTCGACGGCGGTGTACAGGGCAGCCGCGTCCGGCAGGGCGTCGAGCATCTTCTGGATGCGCTGGTAGCTGTCGATCGCGGGCACGGCGGGCGGGGTGTCGGGATGCTGGTGGAGGGTCACGGCGCGGGCACCTTCGTCGGAGAGGGGGTGGCCATCGACGGGGTGGCCGGCGGTGAGGGCGGCGCCGGGGAGTGGACGGCGTCCGGGAGCGGCATGAGGAACCGGCTGACGTCGAGCTCGGCCTTGATGTAGCGGTACTCCTGCATCATGTCCGCCACCCGCTGGATGCGGTCCGGGTGGAGATCCAGGGGGAAGGTGCCCAGGGTGATGGTCGCCGCCGTCCCGGGGCTGATCTTGGTGTAGGTGGGCAGCGTTTCGGTGATCACCCTCCTGTCCTGGGCGTCGGCCTGGGCCGCAAGGATGGCGCGTTGGAACGAGATGACCTCGTGGCCGTGCTCCCGGGCGTACTCGGCGGTGGTGGCCCACCCGGCGATCGGCCAGTTCTCCGTCTGGCCCTGCATGACGTCGTAGAGCGTCGCGCCGCCGAGCTGCTGCCAGGCGGTGATGAACGGCTCGGTCATCCAGGCGGCGTCGATGGTGCCGGCCTGCAGGGCAGAAATCATGTCCGGGAGCGGCATCTCAGAGATCCGCACGTCGTCGGCGGTCAGTCCGGCGATCTTCAGCGCGGCCTCGGTCGTGAGTGTGCCGACCGATCGCAAGGTCACGACCGCGATGTGCTTGCCCTTCAGGTCGCCCAGGCCCTTGATGGGCGAGTTCTTGCCGACCATGAGCTTGAAGGTGTTGGGCGCCGACTGGTAGGCGTCCGCGACGATGCGCAGGGTGCCGGGCTGGTTGGCCTCGGAGAGCACTGCGGCGGTGTAGTTCATGATCGCGAAATCCAACTGCCCGGATTTCAGCTTGGGCAGTGCGACGCCGCCGCCCTGCACGGTCGAGATCTCCACCTGGAGACCTTCGTCCTTGAAGTAGCCCTTCATCTTCGCGATGAGGACGGTGACGCAGTCGGGGATGGGCATGATCCCGACCTTGATGGTGCGCAGCGGGCCGCTGGTCGGGGCGGCGAGCGGCGAGGAGCCGCACCCACCCACCAGCATCACCAAAAGCGATAAAGATACGACTCTGCGTAGCCGATTCATGGGGGTGAACATCCAACAGGACAGGGGGAGAGCAGGACACCGCCTGCCGCCTCCCCAGGTGGGGGGATACAAAGGGAAACAGGACCAGAAGGCTAGGGACGAAAGGACCTGAACCCGGCCGCTCAGCTACACGGGGGGCGGCTGAGCGGCCGGGCAGCTAACGCCCCCCGTCACCTTCAGGCGGATCAGGATCCCGTGGCTTGGCGCCGACGCCCTCATCCTGGGACGTCTGCGCGGCGGGCTTACCCCGCGTGCGAACGCCGCCCATGGTCAGCCAAGCCAGCGCAATGCCAGCGTCCATGAGTTCCCTTTCCTTCGAAGATGGAGGACGAGGGCGGGCACGGTGGAGTGCTGCCCTGTTCTCCCTTCTGCGCGCCCGCCGCGCCCGGCAGCGGGACACCGGCTGAGTGGGCAGCGCAGGGCTCTGGATGGCTGCTCGTGGCCCGGCGAGAACCTCCTCTGCACCGGGCCACGAGCGCCTGAAGACGGCGGAGCCCGCCAGGATAAATCCCCCCGGGCGATCACCACGGGCATGAGGAGCGCACCCGGGGAGAGACCGGCTCCGCCGCCAGTCTGGGTAGCCGCCGCCGGTCACTGTTCCGCCTCCTGGGTGGTGCCCAGCAGGAAGTACTGCCGGGTTTCAACGGGGCGGCGCACCTCGGCGGCAACGGCCGTGAAGTACGGGGCGCGCGGGATCATCGCGGACTCGTACTCGTAGTCGGGGTGCCAGGCCGCGGTGGTGACGAAGCCGGGCCGCAGCGGGACACAACCCGGTAGCACCAAGTCGGCGATCTCCTGCACGCTGCGCAGGTAGAGCTGGGCCCCGGTCTGCTCCTCATAGAAGTCGCGGGCGGCCTGGACCTGTTCGGGCCGGTAGTGGGGCTGGTCGCTCGTCGCGTGCGTGACCAGGACGAGGCTGCCGGGCGCGAGGAAGTCGTACAGCTCCTCCATCACCTCCTTCACTTCGTCGTCGGTGAAGAAGTGGAGGATGGCGCCGAGCACGACGCAGACCGGGCGTCCGGTCTCGATCACTGACAGCAGCTCATAGGTGCGATACAGCGCGCAGATGTCGCGTGCGTCGGCCTCGATCATGGTGACGCCGCTGCCTTGCAGCAGGGCCCGGCCATGCGTGCACACCATCGGATCGTTGTCGACGTAGATGAACCGCGCGTCCTTCACGGTGCGCTGGGCTACCTCGTGCAGGTTCGGCGGCTGGTCCGGCAGTCCGGACCCCAGGTCGATGTACTGGCGGATACCGAGGTCCGCCGCGGTCGCGACCATCCGCCGCAGGCAGGCGCGGTTGCCAGGCACGATGAGCCGCATTCCGGGCAGGATCTCATCCAGCGCGGCAGCGTTGGTTTGGTCGACCTTGAAGTGGTCCTTGCCGTACCCGAGCGCCCCGTACAGGCGGGCCGTGGTCGAATTCGCGGAGCCGTGCTCGTGTTCCCGTTCCGGGATGCTCATCGAAGGCTGACCTCCGGCATGGAATGGGCAGAACTGAAGCGGATGTCGGCTGCGCTGAAGAAGGGCTCCTCCTCCTGACACAGTTCGGCGTACCGGACGGCGATGCGCCGGGCGGTCCTCTCCACGAAGGGGGTGAGGACGTAGGTGTAGACGCGCTGCCCTGAGATGGAGGTACGGCCGGTCCACCACCAGCAGCGGAGGCCGTCCGTCCAGCAGGCCAGCTCGGTCGCAACCGACACCAGCGCCATCTTGTCCCCGTGGTGGACGTCGGAGGATATGCAGTACGCCTGCCAAAGCTCGGACTGGAGCCGGTACGCGGCAACACCGGCCACGCCCGGTAGGCCTGTCCACGTGTGCAGATGACCGGCGTACGCGGCGGCGATCCGTTCGGCTGGGGTGGGGGGCGGCATGATGAGATCCCTTTCAATGGCGTCCCACGCCTGGTTTTCGGGAGGCGGGACCGGGGCGATGCTCTCAAGAGTCCAATCGCCGGCAGGAAGCGCTGGACTTCGTGCTATCCAGAGGATGCCAATACAGTGACGTTCCGTCACGGGCAGTGATGTCCAAGAATTCTGGACACCCGCCGACGTCTCCTACCTCGGAAAACACAGCAGGACTGGCCTAGGAATGGTCACTTTGTCCCTAGCAGGACCGATCCCGCCGAGCCGCCCACAGTTAACGTGGTTGAGGGAAGATCCAAGGCCGCAGGGAGTCATCGTCTATGGCTAGAGAGCCCAAGCAAGGCGCCCGCGCTGAGCGTGAAACCCTGCGGGCCGAAATGGCAGAAGCCGGATGCAGCACCGTCCAGATCGTCGCTGAGATGCGCGCGAGGTGGCGTATCCGGCCGAGGGAGGCATGGCGGCACGCTCACGGCTGGAGCCTCCAGCAGGCAGCCACCAAACTCAACGTGGCCGCCGCCCAGGGCCGCGGGAAAGCCGTGGCCGCCGACGCCAGCCTGGTGGGCAAGTGGGAGAAGTGGCCAGGCCCGTCCAGCCGCCGTCCCACTCTGCACGTGCTCACCCTCCTCGCACAGGTGTACGGGTGCACGATCGTCGACCTGCTGGACCTGAACGACCGGCGGGCCATGCCCGACGAGGAGCTACAACTGATCAACCAGCCGCCCACAGACCCTGACCCGGCGCCCGAGCCACCGCAAGCCGCCGGCCTCGATCCCGCGGACCCGCAGCCGCTCAACGGCGCCGAACTGCTCAACACCGCGGCCGCCGAATCGGCTACCTGGGCGCAGTGGGCCGAAGCTACCAACATCGGCGACATCGCCCTCGAACAACTCCAAGCCGACACACGGGCACTGGCCCGCTCGTACCTCACCGGCGACCCATTGGAGGTGTTCCGGTCAGCGCGGCACCTGCGGGATCAGGTGTTCGCGTTGCTCGAAGGCCGCCAGTATCCGCGCCAAAGCGCCGAGCTGTACGCGACGGCCGGGTACCTGTGCGCGCTGCTGGCGTGGATCAGCTCCGACCTGGGGCAGCTCAGCGCGGCTGACACGCACGGCCGCACCGCCTGGTTGTGCGCCGAACTGACCGGCCATGACGATCTGCGTGCGTGGGTGCTGTCCACGCGCAGCAAGATCGCGTTCTGGGACGGCAGGTATCGCGACGCGATCAACCTCGCCCGGCGGGGAGCGTCCTACCGCCCGCACGGCACTGCCGGCATCCTGCTCGCCTGCCAGGAGGCAGACGCGTGGGCCGCGCTCGGCGGTGATGACGACGCCCGTGCCGCTCTGGCCCGCGCGGATGCCGCCCGCGACCATATGGACGGCGTCGACGAGGTGGCTGGGCTGTTCACTTGCTCGCCCTTCCGGCACGCCAACTACGGTTCGTCGGTGCTGCTACGCATCGGCAGACCAGACGACGCGCTATGTGAAGCAGACCGCGCCCTTGCCGACACGCGGCACCAGCCGCAGGCGTACGGGACGGTCGCCCAGGTCCGTATCGTTCAGGCGACAGCGCATCTGGCGCTCGGGCAGCCGGACGGGGCTCGTGCGCCCGTGCGGGCCATCCTCGCGATCCCGCCGCACCAGCGGCTCGACCCCGTCACTCGGCGTGTCCGGGAACTGGCCGCTGCGCTCGCCCGCTCACCGATGGGCGGCAGCACGCCCGGAGTGGTGCTCCGGCAGGAGATTGAGGAATGGGAGCGGGCGACGGTATCGCGCATGATCGCTCTTGATAGGGGAGACTCCCGCTGAAGCACCGCACCCGAAACGGAGGAAGGTGCATGACCGAGGAGCCGATGGCGGACCACTGGTGGTGGCGTCCCGGGTGGCGGCAAGGCCGCCGTTTCTACACCTGGCACCTCACCTTCGATCACGCACACGACGTTCACCGGCTTGCCCGCAGGTACCGTGATGGGCTGGCCAGGGTGAAAGGGCTGGACCTGGTGCCCGATCGGTGGCTGCATCTGACCATGCAGGGGCTGGGCTTCGTCGATGAGCTTGCCGAGGTCGATGTGCGTGCCATCGTGGACGCCGCCCGCGCCCGGCTGGCCACGGTGCCGCCCTTCACGATCACGCTGGACCGGCCCAGGATCACCCCAGAGGCGATCCGGTGGGAGGCCCACCCGCAGCAGCCCGTCGTCGCGGTGCGGAACGCGATCCGCGACGCCATCGCCTCCGTGTGGCCCGCCGTGCCGGAGCCTGCCGAAGCGTTCGCCGGACACGTGACCATCGCCTACAGCAACGCGCAGAGGCCGCCCCAACCTGTTGCCGATGCGCTCGACACGGTGCAGGCCGTGCCGGCGCTCACGCTCGTCCGCAAGGCGGAGCTGATCGTCCTTGGCAGGGACAGGCGTATGTACGAGTGGGAGGAATACGCGACCGCGCCGCTCGGCGGGTAAGCCAACGTAATTCGGACCCATACTCATCGATCATGGTACGTATCAGAACTCGTATCACCACCGGCCTCGCGAAACGAGCCCGAGACCGCAGTCGAGATCTCCGGTCTGGCGGCTCACCCCCACGGGCGTGGGGAACGGTCTTCGCGGGACAGGGCGGCCCCGGTCCACAGCGGCTCACCCCCACGGGCGTGGGGAACGGATGTGCCCCGTCCCGATCAGCGTGTAGGACACCGGCTCACCCCCACGGGCGTGGGGAACGGTCCGGGGCGAGGATCATCACCTCGGGCGGTGGCGGCTCACCCCCACGGGCGTGGGGAACGGTCCGGGGCGAGGATCATCACCTCGGGCGGTGGCGGCTCACCCCCACGGGCGTGGGGAACGGGTCACGGCGCCCGACTGGTGAACCATCGCATCCGGCTCACCCCCACGGGCGTGGGGAACGGGAGAGCAGCCAGGCGGGGGGTGCGGCGGGAGACCGGCTCACCCCCACGGCGTGGGGAACGGGCGTACGACCTCGCCTCCGAGGGCGGCACATACGGCTCACCCCCACGGGCGTGGGGAACGGAAACCTAACAGTCGGTCGCGCGTCACACACCTCGGCTCACCCCCACGGGCGTGGGGAACGGTCCCGCACCTGACGCGACAGGCGGGCCACCTGCGGCTCACCCCCACGGGCGTGGGGAACGGGGAAGGCCACCCGCCGTCGCCCGCCTGGAGCAGGGCTCACCCCCACGGGCGTGGGGAACGGCATCTCCAGGGTGTTGTACTGGGTGTTCCAGGCGGCTCACCCCCACGGGCGTGGGGAACGGAAGGAAAGACCTCCGTAGGAGCCCTGGGCCCACGGCTCACCCCCACGGGCGTGGGGAACGGTGGGCCATCTCCGCTTCGAGCTTCTGCACCCGCGGCTCACCCCCACGGGCGTGGGGAACGGACGCCGAGAAGAAGGTCAGCCTCGCCGCGTTCCGGCTCACCCCCACGGGCGTGGGGAACGGATCGCACCCCCAGAGCCCGACGCCAAGCTCGGCGGCTCACCCCCACGGGCGTGGGGAACGGGCCCCGGTGGCGCCCCAGCCGAACGCCGACCGCGGCTCACCCCCACGGGCGTGGGGAACGGTCCGCATGATCGCCCGCCGTCCGGGCGACAAGCGGCTCACCCCCACGGGCGTGGGGAACGGGACGCCCTGCGCTCGTCGGTGCAGGACGCGTTCGGCTCACCCCCACGGGCGTGGGGAACGGAGAGCCTATCCCAACCTCGGTAGCAATCAGTCCGGCTCACCCCCACGGGCGTGGGGAACGGGGGGACGTGGCGTACATGCTCCGCGCCGGGACCGGCTCACCCCCACGGGCGTGGGGAACGGCGCTCGACCGCCTCGGCCAGCTGGTGACCCCGCTGGCTCACCCCCACGGGCGTGGGGAACGGGCGTCCATGTCCGCCAGGACCCGCGCGTGATCCGGCTCACCCCCACGGGCGTGGGGAACGGCTCCGCGACCCGCTCGTTCGACTGGGCCGTGACGGCTCACCCCCACGGGCGTGGGGAACGGACCGGCCGGCCGCCGCCGGCGATCGTTGACACCGGCTCACCCCCACGGGCGTGGGGAACGGACTTGCTGACCTGCTCAAAGACCGGTGACCTGGGCCTTTCTAGCGTGTCGGTGTTTGTCGGCGTTGATGGCAGGCGACCTCGTACTGGCGGTCATGGTTGAGGAGGAAGCTCGGGAAGGAAGCGAATGAGCTGGAGGCCGTCGAAGTCTGTGACATGGCGACGGCGCTCGCCCGCAGTGCGGATGGTGAACCCCTGCTCGTTGTCGTCCGGGTGCAGGCACACAGCGGCGCCATCGGCGATGCACTGGCTGACGGCTGACCAGAGCTGGTCACGGACTCGAGCTGAGACTGTCCCCACGTACAGCCCCGGCGCGGGTTCGACGAGCCAGCGTGACAAGGCGCCGCGTACGTGATCGGGGACGGCGGTCGTCGAGATGACGATCATGGATGCCATGAGTCACGTCCTCTTCCGGCCAGGATCACCAGCTACTGCTACCACGGAATCTCGACGTCGCCGGCGGCTTCGTCGCCATAGTTGACCCCGGCCGGAAGAGAACCGAGGTCGGGATCCCATAGGTGAACGATGTCGGTGTCGCCACCTTGGGCGGACGGCAGTGCTACATCGGGCGCGATCATTCTCTGGACGTCAGGAACGATGGTGGACATGAGCTTGTACAGACGGAACTCCTCGCGGAGCCGCATGCGGGCCTCTCGCTCCGGCCGCATGGAGCCGGCCAGGGAGAAGGCGAGCGGAATGGTGATCTTCGCCTTGTACAGGTCGGCGATGTCGTACACGAAGGCCATCTGGGTGCCGGAGTGGATGAATCCGAGA
This sequence comes from Nonomuraea harbinensis, assembly GCF_019396385.1. Lineage (GTDB taxonomy): Bacteria > Actinomycetota > Actinomycetes > Streptosporangiales > Streptosporangiaceae > Nonomuraea > Nonomuraea ferruginea. The sequence goes on from NZ_JAHKRN010000024.1 coordinate 78,315, forward strand.
GCCGGTGAGCAGCCGAGCGCCAGAACGGCCGCGTGGACGACGCCGTAGAGAGCGGCGTTGGCCGCCGACAAAGCCAGATTCACCGGATCTTGGTCATCCCAGGCGGCGGGATCGTAGTTGCGGCGAAAACGCGTGATCCCGTGCTTGGTGGCCAGCATCCGGTAGAGCGCCTTGACCCGCTGCCCCTCCAAGCCCCGCAACTGGGCGAGCCCGGCACCAGACGGCGCGGTGCCGAAGCGGTGCTGGTACATCCGGACGGCCACGCGCAGGCGTTCGTCCTCGTCGGCCCAGGCACGCGCCTGATGCTCCAGCCATTCGGTAGTGAGCTGGGCGGGCAGGATCCCGGCGTAGGACCGTACGCCACCCGCGCCGACGCACACCAGCGATGTGCCATGGCGTGCGAAGGTGGCCAGGGCCGGCTGAGTGATGGACGTACCAGGGCCGAGCAGGACGCAAGCCAGCGACGCCGCTGGCAGGTAGACCCGCTCGATTCCCCGCGGAGATTCGACCTGGGCGCACACGCCGGTGTCGTCCTGGACGATCCGGACGCTCTCCATGTAGAGAAACGACAGCGAGTCGGAGATACGCGGGAGCATGGGGTCGGCTGACCCAGGCGCCGCTTGGCTCCGGACGGCGCGCTCATCAGGTGGCCAGCGGAGCGATGCTGAGCAGGCCGCAACCGTAGGCCTTGCCGCGACCGACGCCCTTCAGCACGGCTTGCCGGACCAACTCCGGATCTTTGATCAGCGCGATGCCGTCGAACCGGGTGGCCGCGTGTCGTACGCCGTTCTCGCCCTTGCTGCGGACATCAGGCAGCGATGTGGAGATCAGAGTCTTGAGGATCAACCCGCTTGCTTCGGCGCGGGCATGCCACCACTGGTCGGCCTCTGGTCCGCGCAGGGAGACCAGCTTGCCGGGACGGTCGGAGTTTCGGCCCAACCGCTTGGCGGTGTTGGCGATGATCCGGTAGCGGATCGCCATGTCGGTGTTGAGGGCCTCCAGCAGGGGGGTCAGGTCGCGAACGGCAAGAGATCCGTACTGCTGTGGTAGCCGGGTGGTGTCGATGGGCATGCCGGTCTGGATGAGCAGGTGCGGCCCGACCGTTCCCGTCTCGTCGTAGCGGTACAGGACACCGGCCTTGGCGCGGGCCTGGTCGCCGAGGTCGTCGGGGACCAGGGACATGACGCGCTTGTGCAGGGCTTCGGCGTCGCGCAGGTCCCGCTGGGCGGCGCGGCTACGGGGTTCAGGGACGATCCGGGTCAGCCATGTGGTCACGGTGTCCCTCCGGCGTAGTCGAAGAGGGCTTCCTGGTACTTCCGTCCCCGGCCTAGCCAGAGGTCCTGGGGAACGGAGAGCGGGGTGATGCTGACGGTCCGGAGGCGGTATCGGCGTTCAAGCGGGGCGAAGCTGACCGGAACGTCCAGGAGTTCGGCGACCGAGGCCGCTTCCGAGTGGGTTCCTTCCCGGACGAAGTCGACCTGTGCGCCTTCCTGGTAGGTGCGGCAGACAGGGACACGTTCGGCGAGCTCCACGAAGGGGTCCTGGGCCCGGCGCAGCAGCAGGGGCGGATCGGGCGGGCAGGATCGGCGGCCCAGATACGGTTGCCAGCAGGGTTGTTCGAGCCGCTCGGCCAGGGTATCGATCGTGTCCTTCGGGCCGGTCACGCCGACGATGAAGACGGCGTCGGCGAGGTAGTGCCGGCGGGTGACGATGGTGGCCGTCTCGACGCTGCGCCTGCCGCCTTCAGCGGTGGGCACAGTCTGGTGGCGGGCTCGCCCACCGCCCACCGTGTGGAAGTCCATCGTGGGGATCCCAGGCCGGTCGATGCGGATCGTGAAGGCCAGATCGTCGAAACGGGACAAATCTTCTCCGCGCCGCATGCCGTGGGCGCCGGCGAACAGGCCGATCAAGCCCGACCGGGTGGGGAAACGCTGCGTGTCGCGGTCGGTGAAGGCACTGTGCTCACCCCAGGACTGCAACGGCCCGCCCAAGCGCAGCACCAGCCCGCTCACGCGCTCGACTCCGCCGGGTAGGCGGCCATCACTGCGTGCTGGATGAGGCTTCCGTAGGAGGAGTCTTTGTCGCCGAGTCCGGCCAGTTCCTTGGGGTCGATGGTCGCGTGGCCGTGCCGCACCAGGCTGTCCTGCCCCCACAACGCGTGCAGCCGCTGAGCGTAGGAGGCCAGCGCGTCTCGTGAGCGTGCCGCGTACCCGCCCTCGCCCGTGAGCTTGATGGGGATCTCGAAGGCGGGCGCCAGCGAGATCGGCCTGTCAGCTCGGACGGCGATGTAGGCGAGGTCGGGGACGGTGCTGGCGGCCGTGGAGTTCTGCTTGCCGGAGGGCAGGGCGGAAATGAAGGCTGTCAAAAAGGCGCTGGTGAGCTCGGCGGCGGCGGTGCGGTCATCGAGGTTGTTCATCAGGCCGGTGAGATTGATGCTGGCGTAGCGGTAGAAGACTCCGGAGGAGAACTCGGCGGAGTTCATGTGGCCGCTGCCGCGCATCTCGCCTGGGTTGAGGTCGTCGACCGCCGTGAAGAAGTCGACCTCGGTGCTCGTGCTGTGAGTGGTGAAGGCGTGGGCGAACTGCACCGCGCCGTCCACTTCGGCGCTGGGGAGTTCGGCCAGCATCCGGCCGAACAGATTGATCACTCCGTTGCGGCGGGACAGCAGCTCAGCGATGCGGGCGGCGGGCAGCACCGGGACGGGCTTCTTCTTGCCGGCCTGCTCCTGGATCTGGTCACGGTGCTCGACCGCCAGGTCGGCCAGCTCGTCGAGTGCAGAAGTCGGCAGGTACAGCAGCACGGAGGTGACTCCGTCACTCTCGACCTTCAGGCCCTTACCCGCCGAGAGAACCACCTGCTGGCCGGCGGCTGTGGCCAGCTCGGAGGGCCAGCCGCGATCAGTGAGCCGGTTGGCCACCTGCTCAGGGATCCGCCGCGTACGGGCTGCCGGATCGCCCAGGGCGTTCTCGACGTCGAAGCGAACGGCGCGCTTCCAGCTCTGACTGCTGACTCGGGTACGGCTCACACCTCCGTAAACCACGCTCTTGGGGGATCCAAGATCATCCCGGTTGATGTTGCTGTAGGGCAGGGTCTGCAGAACGTGGATGTCGATGAATCGGGCCGTGGTCACTGGTCCTCGCCTTCGCTCTTCTGCTTGTTCTTCACGCGCTTGGCCTTCTCGTCGTGCACCTTGCGGTAGTAGTCCTGCAGCCACCTCTTGGTGACGAGGTCGCGCTGGCGCCCCCAGCGCGCCAGGTCGATGGTGAGCCGCGTCCAACTGACCGGCAGGAGTTCCGCGCGCAGCGTCGCGATCAGGCGGGGCAGGTGCCGGTGGATACCGTCGAGATCCTGGCGGCACATCAGATGCAGCCGGGCCTCCATCGTCTTCTCACGCAGGTCGTCGGCACCCACCGCGCGGCCCAGCGTGGCCCCCAGACTCTCCATCTGATCGACGGGGACGGCGTCGTCAGCCTGGTCCTGCTCAGACTCTTCCGCTTCGTCGTCGTCTGAGCCTGTGGTGTTGTCCCGGGCGTCACGCGGCTGAGCGGCGATCATGGAGGCGACAGCGTAGAACGCCCGCTCCGTCGCCTGATCACAGCTCATAGGCAGGACGGGCGCCACCACCATGTGAGCCGCGCGAACCGCGGGATCTTCCGGTGATTTCCCGAGCGCCCGGCGCAGGGCTACCCTGCGACGCTTGTCCGGATGGGACAGCGTCTTGATCGCCTCGTCCACCAGTTTCGTCGCCTGCCGCTGGAGGGGGGTGTCTTCAGCCATCTGCTCTCCTTGATGGTGCCGGCTTGCGGGCGGCGAAGATGAGGCCGCGCGCCCGCTCGATGGCTCGCCGCGCGCGCGGGGCGCTGCCGGCTTTTTCGGTGATCTCCTCGTAGACCTGCAATGCCACCTTGATGAAGTCCATGGCAGGCTCATCGAAGTCACGGCTGAAGACCTTGCGCCAGAACTCCTGCTCCGCGCGCGGCCAGTAGCGTGCGTCTCCCTGGCCTCTCCAGGGACCGGCCGGGATATCGGAGCGGACCGGAGGACCGTTGCCGTTCGACGGGTCGTTGATCGCCACCCAGGCGCTGCGCAACGCCGAACCGAGGTGCCGCCCGACCTTCTCCGCGGCTAGCCTCACCCGGCTCACGCCCGTGGCGCTCTGGGGATCCTTCAGTAGGGACAGGATGGCGGGCGTGGCGGCCGTGAGCCACTGACGGTCACGCGTCTGGCCGTCCTGGTCGAATCCGAAGGCCCGTACGCGCAGTTCGTCCAGCAGGTCGAAAGGCAGGTTCCCAGCCTGGTCCAGCACCTGCGGCCGGCGGGCGTGCTCCTCGCCGACATCATGCAGGAGGAGTGCGTCCACATCCCGCCAGAGCGCCCGCTCGCTGCGCGCGCCTCTGGCGTAGAGGTCTCCGGTCTTGTTCTCCTGATAGATCAGATACGGATCGCGCACCGTGGCCGTGGGCTGGCGCCAGGCCCAGGTGATCCACGCATTGTCGACCAGGCCATCCTTCTGAGATAGCAGGACCGCGTGCCTGAACCGGCCGGTCAGCACCCCCGCGATTCCCGCCGGAGGCGGGGGCAGCCCGAGCGGGTCGGGCAGATCGTCTCGCTCCCAGGGGGCCAGGTCATCCTGCACGGGTCGGCTTCCCGGATAGGGGATCCCGACCACCAGGGATTCGAAGACCGTACGGCCCAGTGGATGAAAGGAGATCGTCCCACGCAATGGACCGGCGGTGCTGTTGGCCTCGCTCTTGCCGTTGACCGTGCGGCTCGTACATCGCCCAGACGGGCCGTAGTACAACTGGGCCAGCAGGTACCAGACCGCTTCCTCGGGCGGGATCGGCCGGGCATCGAGGTCCGTGTGGTGATCGAACCACACCTGGTTGTTCCCTGCGGGCCGTGACAGGACGAGCTTGTTGATCCCGGAAGCCTTGGCACATTCCACAGCCAGCCGCGCATCCTGGAGGAACGGCCGTTCGCCATGGAAGAGATCGAACCGATCCTGATATCGGCCGAGGTAGGAGGAGCCGTCCGCTTCGAACCTGCCGGCATCAAGCACGGCCTCCCGACGGCTTTCCCACTCATCGAAGCCTGCGGGCCTGTCCAGGCCAGTGAGCCGAGCCGCGAAGACCGTAAGAACACGCCACAGCCCGGCGCCCGCCGGCGCCAAAGGGGCCACGACGTCTTCGAGCTCGTGGGCCCGCGTGAGCAGTTCCCGGACCCCGATCGCAGTTCCGGGACGGACGGGAATCCAATCACGATTCAGCAGGTCGTAGCCATGGCGCATCGGCGCTCCTTGAACTCAGACATGAGTGGTTATCTGCAGGCCGAGGTCGGTGTGGAGGCGGAACTCCCGCTGGCCGACCCAACCGATGGCGGACCCGTCCGCACCGATCTGAAGAGGGATGACCGCAAGGTCCCGGAGCCAGGCGCTGTCCCTCCAACTGGACGGTGGGTCGTTGGCGGAGTCGCGGCCTGCAAGCATGGAGGACCGGAGCGGGATGGTCCCCGCGAGGATCTTCTTGATCATCTGGCGGGGGAGCTTGGTGGTGTCGGGCAGCTTGGTTGTGCAGGCCTCGTCGAGGTAGAGAGAGCCATCCGGCCCTTGATAGACGCAGAGGACGCGGGTTGAGTCGGCGCCCAGGCGGGTGGCCACTAGGTCCTCCTGAGCGTCAGAGGATGTGAGCTGGTGAAGCCCGGAAACCTCGTCCGGAGATGGGATTGCGATCATGTCCGCTATCCCTTCCTCGGCGATCTCCTTGCCGATCCACTCCAGGTCCTCCTCGCTCAGATCGCCGTTGGCGAAGCTGTCGTCGTAGACCTGCTCCACGAGTCTTTGGACGTCGTCGGGAATGGCGATCTCACCATCGGTGATCTCCTGATCGGTACGGCGCAGCAGGGACGGCGAGTAGACGAACGGCCACGAGCGCGGCAGCACCAGCTCGCCCTTCTCATCACCCGGTCGAAGGACGACCAGTCGCCGTTCGGCCGCCCACGCAGGCCGCAGTCGTCCCGCGTGACGCTGGCACCGTCCGGCTCGCTGCAACAACAGCGCGACGGGGGCGAGGTCGCTGATCACCAGGTCGAAATCGAGGTCCAGGGATTGCTCGATGACTTGGGTGGCGACCACGACCGCTTTCGGGCGGTGACCACATCTATCCGAGGGCTGACAGATCTTGCATTTGCCGAACTTGCGGGTGATGTCACTGGTTATCTCTTCACGGCGACGTGCGGGGAAACGGGCGTGCAGGAGAGTGAGCTCGAGGGCCTGCGGCAAGGTGTCGAACCAGTCGCGTAAGAACAGGTACGTCTGCTGAGCCTCGGCGACGGTGTTGCAGACGACGCCAGCGCAGCCACCCTCGTCGACAAGCGGCGCCAGCACTTCGCGTAGCACTTGGGAACGATCCAGAGCGGATGACAGCACCGGAACCGGTCGCCGCTCGACATGCAAAATGCTTGGCTCGATGTCGACCTCGAAGGCAGAGATCTTTCCGGTGACTGCGTCGGCGAAGGCCCAGCCCGGGTACGTGATCGGCGGCAGTGCTATCTCGCTGTGGCCGGCACCCTCCAGGTAAGAGGACACCAGGCGGGCCGCGATCCGTGTGGGCAATGTGGCGGACATCAAGACGACCGGCACTCCCAGCCGTCCGAGCCAGACCAAAGCCTTGGCCAGCAACTTCTGCATGTAGGCGTCGTAGGCGTGGACCTCGTCGACGATGAGCACCTTGCCGGCCAGGCCGAGCATGCGTAGAGGCATGTGCTTGAGAGGCAGCACGGCCAACAGGACCTGATCAATCGTTCCAACCGACATCGGAGCCAGCAGGCCACGCTTCTTGCCGTGCAGCCAGTCCGGTGCCGCCACGCTGGTGTCTTCACTGACCACCGTGGTGTCGACACCCTCGGCTGTGTAGGCGTCGTTGAGCCAAGCCATGCTGTGCAGCAGCGTCAGTGCGGCATCGTCCTCGGCCTGGCTCTCTCCGTACGCCCGCGCTCTGCCGTACATCTGGTCGGCCGTCGCCATCGTGGGGAGCGCGAAAAGAAAGCCCGGAGTGTCGCTGGCCTGCCCGAGCAGACGCGCGCCGTGGAAGGCGACCTCGGTCTTCCCGATGCCCATGGGGGCGGTCACCAGCAGCAGGCCCAGACCGTTGGTCAACAAGGTCGGCAGCTGCCCGGCGACCGAGTGCTGCAGAGCGTTCGGGCATTCGATGAAGGAGAACTCGTCGGCGAAGCTCGCACTACGGAGCCGTACGGGGCGAAGGCCTGCGGCAGCGATCAAAGAGGGGGCGGAGCGTAGTGAGCCCTCGTAGTGCCGGCGGAGACCGCCGGCGTCGATGGGTACCTGCGGCAGGCGTTGCTTAAGGTAATCGTCCTGGCTGACCAGCCAGTCGGCGAGAATGACAATGCCGCAAGCGAGAGTGGCTGCTTCAGCGTTGAGCGCGGCAGGAGCCGACGGCGGCTGCAGGACTTCGCTGACGGCACGAAACAGGGCCTCGCGTTGGGCCTCCCATTTTCCATCGCCCAACTCGGGGAGAACTTCCGTCGGTTTGAACCGGCATTCTCGGTGATCTCTTGCGCTGAACCGTCCGTGGTGTCCACCCAGTAGTTGCGCTACGAGGTAAGCGATGTCTTTAGGGCGGCGTGCGCCATAGCCCATACGGCTGAACGGTAGACCAAGCCAGACGTGAGCCGCATACTCGTGGCGGCGCCTATCTCCTCCTACTTCTGGGTAGCCGTTGAGGCGCCCGAATTGAGCAGCATCCATGCTTTGAAAGCAGCCCATGCATTTGCCGATGTCGTGGAGCCCGGCCCAGAAAGCTACCAGGCGCCCGGCGGCGTCGACTGTAGTGCCTAGAGCTTCTGCTATCCGGTGTTGCAGGGTTGGGGAGAGATACTCCTGCCACAGAGTGCTCGCCATGGCAGCAGCATCGAGCAAGTGGCAGATAAGCGGGTAGGGTGTGGGTAGATTGCGTGATTTACCCCATATGAGCATGTCTACCGCTTCGTGCTCCACGTGCTCTAGATTCACCTATCTCCCCGGATGTCTGTTTATCTAATGAATTGTTGGCGGCAATGCGGAGGGAGCATACGGTACGAAGATAAGGTTCCGCTAGATGCAATCGGCCCCAGAGTGGAGCCTTCCTGTAGCGCGCCTGTCCGGCCCGCTACCCCTAGAGGTTGGCAAAGTGGCGACAAACACCGACATTCACATTCCTGCAGGTCGGGCTTATCCTTCCTGCTCAGGAAGTGTGGTCCCCACGCCCGTGGGGGTGAACCGCCAACGTATATACGAGCGTTGTGGCGACGCTCGTGGTCCCCACGCCCGTGGGGGTGAACCGTCGGCGCCACCCGCCGCGGCGGCCGCGTCCAGGTGGTCCCCACGCCCGTGGGGGTGAACCGGCCCAGGAGGCACTGAACCGGGCCCGTGCGGAGTGGTCCCCACGCCCGTGGGGGTGAACCGGTGATCAAGCCCGCCGTGTCGGCGCTGTGGACGTGGTCCCCACGCCCGTGGGGGTGAACCGTTCACGCCGCCGGCGATCGGCTCGCGGACGGAGTGGTCCCCACGCCCGTGGGGGTGAACCGCTGATCCTTCTCGTGAGGATCGATGATGTCGGGTGGTCCCCACGCCCGTGGGGGTGAACCGCCGCAGGCCGGGTACGTGGTGCGGGCGTGGGAGTGGTCCCCACGCCCGTGGGGGTGAACCGGGCTGGGACCGGCCGCTGCAGTTCGCTGGTGGGTGGTCCCCACGCCCGTGGGGGTGAACCGGAGGCTCTCCGGCGTCTAGGCCGGAAGTATGGGTGGTCCCCACGCCCGTGGGGGTGAACCGCGTCCATACCGGCTCCTGAGGCATCGGGAGCGGTGGTCCCCACGCCCGTGGGGGTGAACCGGGATCATGATGCCCGCGGCTTGATATGCCTCGGTGGTCCCCATGCCCCTGGGGGTGAACCTCGGGCACGCCGAGGTGTTCGAGGCCGTCTGGAGTGGTCCCCACGCCCGTGGGGGTGAACCGCCAAACGATAAGAATCCGCTTACGCGGGTGTGGTGGTCCCCACGCCCGTGGGGGTGAACTGACCCGGGCCTTGCCCTTGGCCTCTGAATGGGCGTGGTCCCCACGCCCGTGGGGGTGAACCGAGGAGGTGAACGTGCACGTCCACGTGGGAGTGGTGGTCCCCACGCCCGTGGGGGTGAACCGGGGACGGGCTGTTGGTTGGGGTTGCGGCTGTAGGCCTCCAGGACGGCGTGGTCCCCACGCCCGTGGGGGTGAACCCACGGCAGCAACGTCATCGGGGCGCTCGAACGGGTGGTCCCCACGCCCGTGGGGGTGAACCGCTGATGATGGCCGCGGAGCTGACGCTGCAGTTGTGGTCCCCACGCTCGTGGGGGTGAACCGCCGCCCGGTGATCCGCTCTCCCGGGTGCCCGAGTGGTCCCCACGCCCGTGGGGGTGAACCGGCGGCCGAGAATTCGACCTCGGCTCAGGTCCTGTGGTCCCCACGCCCGTGGGGTGAACCGGCGAAGTACTACTGGGAGCTCCCGGCGGCCAGGTGGTCCCCACGCCCGTGGGGGTGAACCGCGGAACGCGTGGCTCGGCGCGTTGATCGGCACGTGGTCCCTACGCCCGTGGGGGTGAACCGGTCACGTTCTGTCTCACCATCTCGGACATCTCGTGGTCCCCACGCCCGTGGGGGTGAACCGCTGCGCGGGCTGAGCGAGCAGGTCCGCTCCACGTGGTCCCCACGCCCGTGGGGGTGAACCGATCAACGCTCGCGACATCATCGTGCAGATCGAGTGGTCCCCACGCCCGTGAGGGTGAACCGCTGTGGATCAGGCCCCGGTACAGGAGGCACTGGTGGTCCCCACGCCCGTGGGGGTGAACCGCCCGACGTATCCTGCAAGCCCAGCTAGGGAGAGTGGTCCCCACGCCCGTGGGGGTGAACCGGTGAGCACCGCCCGCCAGCTGTTCCAGCAGATGTGGTCCCCACGCCCGTGGGGGTGAACCGTGCGACACGCTCGCGCCGGCGTCGTCCAGGACGTGGTCCCCACGCCCGTGGGGGTGGACCGCCCGTACGGCCGTCTTCCGTACGGACGCGCGTGTGGTCCCCATGCCCGTGGGGGTAAACCGGTGCCGAGCGCTGACCCGTCGTCAGGACGTCGTGGTCCCCACGCTCGTGGGGTGAACCGGGCCTGCCGCGTCCGTGGCCCCGCCGAAGGGAGTGCTCCCCACGCCCGTGGGGCAACCGGGATGGCAGAGGCCGAGCGTGCCGAACTCGCCCCCGACGCCCCGGCATTCCAGTGACATCCGTACCAAGCACACGCGAGTGGTGTTAGCCAAGGTAGGGCTGGTGGCCTCCTCGATGAGGACCTAGTAGCGGGCGTTGCAGCCGTCCACGTCGGTGTCGCCCTGGTGCCAGAAGCTGGAGCGCTGGTAGCCCACGGCTCTCCTCGTCCACGAGCAAGCTGGCGACCGCATCACGCAGGAGCACCGTCTGGGCTCGGGTGGACGACGTGGCTGCCGCTGTAGGTGCGGCGGCCGATGCCGGACTGAGCCCAATCAGCGGCGTCGCCAGGACCTGCAGTCAGGAGGGCGGCCGGGATGGTGCGGCGTAGGGGGAAGGCGCCGAGATCCTTCAACATTGAGCTACTCACCGTTATGATCGAACACGAACAGTAATAACACTTGGTTGAGTTCGCGCGCCACCGGCTCGGTGACAGCCTGGTAATGGCACTCAGGCTCGCGCAGTGGCCTATCACCGCTGACGCGGCACCAGCCCGTCGACGGCCGAAAAGGTTCTCCGCCGCCACGCCGCTCATCGGCACAGAAACACCGGCCCGGTTCTCGGTTGCGCTGTACCCAGCTGATTCCCACGGCCTGAGCAGCGCCGCAGCCGCCGCGAGGCCGGCGCAGATGTCTCGCTCATCCGATGCGGAGGGCGGCGGAGTCTGCCTCGCCCCAGAAGGGACGCGGCGTTCGGCATCAGGCCACAACGGGCGGTCCACCCCTTCCGGCTTCGCAGCCTGCGTCACGGGGCGCCGCCCGCTCAACCGCCCTCTCGCCCCGCGCCGCGGGGCTCCAGGAGGGCGAGGTCTGGCCGATCAGAGATCTTTTGCTGGCGCAAAACATCTTGACCCGGCCAGACACGGCCGGTTGCACGGCGGCTTCCCGCGCCGCTGACGGCCGCTGCCGGAAGGGGACATCCCCGCCGCCGCGGCCCCGCGCCAACGGCCGCGCGCATTCTTCCTTCCGGCAGCCCCGCCCACCCCCACTCCGGGAGCTGCCATGACCGCGCTCGCCCACCCTCACACCGCCTCGCCCACCCTGACCACGCGCGACGACCAGCCCGCCGTCGCCATCGTCGGCGCCTCCATCACCGGCCCCACCCTGGCTCTGTTACTGCATCAGGCCGGCCTGAGGAACGTCACCGTCCTGGACGCCTCCACTCACCTGCACACGCAGGCCGGCGGCGTCATCGGCCTGGAGCACACCGCCCTGGACGTGCTGGACTCCATCGGCGTCCCACAGCGCGAGTTCGTCCCCTTCACCAGCGAACGCGTGGTCGCGGTCAAGGTCGCCGACCGCTGCGAGGCCGGCCGCACCCACACCTTCTACCCGGGCCGCTCCACCGTCTGGCACCTGATCAACACCGCGCTCCTGCAACGCCTCCCCGAAGGATGGCTGCGCCTGGGCAGCCGCGTCCACGACCTGACCACCGGCCCTGACAGCCGCGCCCAGCTGCGGATCGCCGACGCCGACCCGATCAGCGCCGACCTGGTCGTCTTCGCCGACGGCCGCCGCTCGATCGGCCGCCGCCTGCTCGACCCGGACCGCAAGCTTCGCTACGGCGGATACGTCGCCTGGCGTGGCCAAGCACCCACCGTGCCGCAGGACCTGCGCGACTACACCCGCATCGAACCGTACGGCGCGGGCTTCCACCTGTTCCCGATCCTGCGGCGCGACGGCAGCACCGCCACCGACTGGACCTTCTACCTCAACCACTCCGAGCAGGAGTTGCACGCCCTGCTGGACGCCGAGCCGACCCGCCGCACCAGATCACCCCGCATGCCCGCGAGCACGTCACCGCCCACGCACGGCAACTGCTGCCCACCACGGCCGCCGACATCATCGAGGCCACTCCCGCCTGGACCGCCGCCCCCATCGTCGACATCGCCCCGCCCGAGCGGATGGTCTACCCGGTCGGCCGCCACGCCCACGCCGTCCTGCTGGGCGACGCGCTGGCCCCGGTCCGGCCCAACACCGCCCGCGGCGCCAACAACGGCATCGAGCAGGCCACCTCCCTGGTCACCGCGCTGACGCAGCACCTGCGCCACGGCGCTGACCTGCCCGTCGCCTTGGAGGGCTGGCAGCGCCGCGCCTTGCCCGCCGTCCGCGACGCGCTGGAGCTCGGCCCCAAGCTGGGCGCCGCACTCGGCCTCGGACACCATCCGGCGCCGGCATGACCGGCGACTACCGGCCGGCCCGGACCATCGAGCCGGGCTGGCTCGTCCGCCTCGCCGCCGGCGACACCCCGGCCGGCGGCGGGTGGATGCCCGTCCTGGCTCGCATCGACACCGTCAATCACCTCGGCCGGCAGCGCGTCTGGTTCCTCGGTGAAGACCGGGCCGCGTCGGCCTACGCCGACGACCTGGTCTTCAGCCGCACCCCGGACGAGGCGGCCATCGCCCACCACCCATGAGTCCTCTCGCGTCATCTCCGCCTTCCGGGGGACCGATTCCCCGGACGGCGGCTCGATCAACAAGGAGTCCGTTATGACGTCGACCAATCTGCCCGTTCCCCAGCCGGCCGGAGACCGTGCCACATGGCTGCGGCACCTCACCCGACGGCTCGCCACCGAACTCGCCGACCAACTGCGCGCCCAGCCGCCGACCGGCCAGATCGTGGACGAAGCCCGAACCCGGCTGCATCAGACGATCAACCGGTATCGCGACGGCGACAGAGCGGACGACACCACCGCCATCCGCCTCAGCATGGACCTGCGGATCGTACGCATCCGCGACGAAGCCTGGTTGGCCTCGCAGGTCGAACCAATCGTCATGACCGCCCTGCTGCTGGATGTGGCCGACCGGATCGAGCCCGCGTTCCTGGCCCCGGTCGGCTCGCTGCTGGCCTTCACCGCTTGGCACCAGGGCGAACAGGACGCCGCCCGCCGCGCCGTCGAGGAGGTCCTGGCCAGGGAGCCCTTCTACTCGATGGCCCTGCTTGTCCAGATGGCGCTGCAGCTCAACGTGCCCTCGCGCGCACTTCGGGACCGCATGCCCACGCTCGGCGAGATCGACATCATGATGGGACCGCCCCGTCCGGACTGGCTCCAGCCGTTGCAGTGGACCCTGGCCGACTACCTCGAACGCGCCTGCTGAACGACGCCCCACCGGCTGGGGTCGTTCAACGGGCGGCTGGACTGCGGCTGATGGGATCCCGCCCGATCACCACCATCGGTCGGGATCTCGTTCTTTCATGTCCTGTCGCAGCGCCCGCGGACGCACGCTCTCTGCTTGGCGCCACTCCTCATGATCGCTTGTAGGGTGAGGCGTTCGCTCCCACGTCAACGAACCTCCCAGGAAGCGCCCCGTGTTACCTCGTCACCGTTCAGCCCTGCCCGCCGTGCTCGTCACCGCCTCGTACGGCGCCGCGCTGACGGTCGCCGTCGTCATCGCCCTGATCTCTGGCGACCTCGGCCCGTTGTGGTGGCTGACGCTGTTCGCGACCGTGACCGAAGGCGTCGCGGCGACAGGGCAGAACGTGCTCCTCCTGGTCGTAGCGGGGCTGTCCTGGGCATGGGGGATCTGGCAGATCCTGCGCGGGCCGCTGGCGGGGCCTCCCCAGCAGGACCGGAACACCCTGTGGTTGCGCGTGGCGCTCTACGTCGCGGCGGCTACGACGTGGCTGGTTCAAATCGCCCCGTCGTTGGTCTGGGCGGTTGCGTTGGTGCTCGACACTGCGGCGATGTGGGTGGTCGTGCTGCTGTTCTTGCGGGTGCTGGGCGGCGACCGGCAGTACATGCGGGGCGCGGGGGTGCTCGGGTACGGCGGTTTCACCGTCATCGGCGTACTCGACCTCGTCGGCTGGCCCGTCCCGGGTGGGGTGGAGCTGATCTGCGGCGTGGCCGTTCTGGCCTGGACGGTGCTGGTCCTGCGGGCCCAAGGGTACGACGACCGCTGGGGGACGGCGACCGTCGCGTATGGCATCGCCGCCCTGGTGGCGCCGATCTTTCTGATACTGGCGGCATTGCCGTTCCCGGACGAGGGAAGCGCCGTCGAGGCTCTCGGTGTGGTCTCGAGCGTCCTGATCATGATCTGGCTGGCCCGCTTCGCCCACGACCTTGCCGCCCCACGCCACCAACCGGCCGCCCCGGCTCCGTTGGAGGCATGAGCCGACGAGCAGTTCGGTTGTCTGCCAGCCGCCGCCGCGCTCGTGCCGCCTGTGATGGCCATGGTGATCATTCATCTGGGCGATCTGAGCGCGCCGCCCCCAGGATCGTGGCGGCAAGCGATCTTCTCGCCCTCTCTTGCGCCCAGGTCGGCCCCGTTCGTGAACAACTCCGTCGCGCGGCGCACGCGCTCATGTCTACAGTGACCGATCGAGCCGCTCACCGAGCCGCTCGGACAGCGGACGCGTTCGGACCCGGCCGAGCCGGGTGAGCACGTCGCCGTAGTCCCGTGATGGTGGCTGAGGCCGGGTGCTGATCGTGCGGTCGAATCTGACGCCGGTGGCAGGCCTTGCCGTATGTCCCTGCCGGTCACCCGCCCCACATTTCGGACCGGTCAGCCTCGCAGGCACGTTCCTCCAGGCAAGGCGGCTTTCGCTGCGCTCACCCCGTACGGTCAAGATCTTTTGGCGCAAGAGCAGGAACGGGCGCCAAAACATCTAGCCCGTACGGGGCCGCCGCCTTGCCTTCCGTCACTTCCACCTGCGTGTCCTCCCTCACCGAAACGCGGAACGGCCGCCCAGCAGGGGCACCGTACGGAAGGAGCCGGACATGCGACTCAGCCTCGATCTCCCCCTCTACGCCACCGACATCACCGCCTGCACCCGCTGCGGCAACGAGGTCACCCTCCAGCACAGCTGGAAGACCCTCGACGGTGGCCGCATCTGCCTGGGGTGCGTGTGCGAGGCCGTCGAGGCCTACCGCCAGTCCGCGGTCGCCGACCACGAGATCCCCTACTAGCCCACGCGGGCGGCGGGGGGCCCCGGCCCCCGCCGCCTCCCGTCCCGCCTCGTTTCGGAACCCGCAGTAACCACGCCACAAGGAGGAATCATCATGGCCGCAGGCGACACCGTCATCACCATCGTCGGCAACCTCGTCGACGACCCCGAGCTCCGCTTCACCCCGGTCCCCCGCGAGTTCGCGATTACTGAAGCGGCTGTCCGGTCGAACTCACGCCTGCAGGGTAGCTCGTGACGGGGTTCGAGTGCTTCGGTTCACGAACTGGAGGCAGCTGCGGCAGCATCGTCCCGCCCGGTGAGGATTCGACGGGCCTTGGCCCACGCGTCGTCGAACTCGATGAGCGTCAGCGGCTGAGGATCGTGGCCTTCCCACTCGTGGACGGGCAGTTCAGCGGTCCGGCCGTAGGTGGCTTCGTAGCTTCCGAAGTTGCCGCTCTCGAAGGCGGCCTGCCACTCGGTCAGGGAGGCAGCGGCGAGGGGCCGCTGTTCGGGGCCTTGGAATTCGATCTGGCGGGTGACCCAGCCGTCGTCACCGGCCTCGATGTAGAACCAGATGTCTTCCTCGTCCCAGTAGGCGCGGAACCAGCTCGTCATGGCGACTCTTCAGCAGGCAGCGTCGAACGCAAGCGCCTTATTGTCCTCAGGACCTCGGCACGGTTCTTGGCTGTCTTGAGCCAGGTAGGGAGGCGCTCTACCAGGCTGGACGGAGCCCAAGCCACAAGATCTCCGCGTTCGCGCAGCTTCGCGGCCACATAGGCCTCCAGGAGATCGAGATGACGAACGTTGTAAGCCCAGAGCACATGTCCGCAGCAGCTCGCCTGCAACCACACCGGCCGCCGGAAGAAAGGATCAACAGGACCGCCAACGATGGCGGAGCTCACTGTCTCGTCCTTGAAGAAGCCGCATTCCTTGCAGTGCAAGCGCCGGCGGAAGTTCATGGACCCGGCGGAAGCTGCCTCGCCATCCTCGGGCGCCGCAGGGTGCGGCATGACGACAGCGCACCCGTCGCATCGAGGGCAGCGCACCAGCACCTTGTCGATGAAGTCGTACCCGTACTTGCGGTCGCGCCGATCCCGAAACCGACTATCAGGGCCCGATGCATTCCCAGTCACGCGATCAGCCTCGCCGTCATGTCGCCCAGATTCTCGATCATGGCCCGGCCCGTCAACTGCATTGATGCCGAGACCGGCAGATCGCCGGTCTTGCCTCCCGCACCTTCGAACAAAGGAGAAGACCAGTCATGTCAATCGGAGACACCCCGATCACCGTGGTCGGAAATCTCACTGACGATCCCTCGTTGAATTTTTCGCAGCAGGGCGTCGCGGTGGCATCGTTCACCATCGCGTCGTCGCGGCGCGTCCGTGACCAGGCGACCGGCGAGTGGAGCGACGGCGACACGTTGTTCCTGCGCTGCTCGGCGTTCAGGAAGCTCGCTGAGAACTGCGCTGAGTCGCTGACCAGGGGCTGTCGTGCCGTGGTCACGGGTCGGCTGAAGCAGCGGACCTATGAGGACCGCGAGGGCATCAAGCGCACCGTGTTCGAGGTCGAGGTCGAGGACGTCGGCCCGTCCCTGAAGTGGGCGTCTGCCAAGGTCGTCAAGATCCAACGGGATCAGGTCCCGGCTCCCGCTTCCGGGACGGAGGCACCGCCGAGCGATCCGTGGGCAGTGCCGCAGGCCCCGGTGGCCGCGGGTGCCGGTTATCCCTCGACGCCTCCGTTCTAGGGTGCGGGCTGCGTGATGAGCGATTCCCTCTCATCGGTCGTCGTCGGCGGAGGCGAGTTCTCCGCCGACGACGGTGGCGTAGCGTTCGGCACCCGCGACGCTCAGCCCGAACAGGTCGCAGAGGCGCCGGATGTCTCCCTCGGTGGCGATGGCCTCGTGGAGGATGCGGTCCTCGCGGATCGCTTGGGTGTTGATCCTGATCACTGCGCTGACGTAGGCGCCGCTGACCGGCCTGGATCTGTTCGCGGTGTAGGCGTTGATGAACACGTAGGGGTTGCTGCTGTTGGGCCAGCCTGCCGTGCGGTGGTCGAGCCAGGACGTGAGCCGTTCACGGACGGGTGCCGCCAGGAGGATCGTGCGGTCTCCGACCCGCAGCCGTGGCCCGTCCTTGTCGGTGAGGAGCAGGTCGCGCAGCTGGTGGTTGCGCAGTCCGTGGAAGGCGACCAGGGCGGTCAGGGCTGCGCGCGCCGGGTCGGTCGAGTTCAGCGCGTTGCTGAGTTCCTCCAGGTTGGTCAGCGGCAGCGGGTCACGGGTCTCATGGCTTCCGGTCCGGATGCGGGCAGTGGGATCGGTGAAGATGATTTTCTGGCCCTTGAGGACTTTGAAAATCGACCGGAGCCCTTGGCCCGTTGTCGATCGTGGGCTGCCGCTCTTGGGGAGTGCTGCCCGGACGTCCGCGCTGGAGATCTCACGGAGCGAGTTGGTGCCGGCTGCGGCCCAGGCCTTCAAGACCGGCAGCGCCCACATCGCGTGCACCCGGATCGTGATGTGCGATCTAGGGCGCCGTCGTGGCGGACGAGTTGTTCCGTCCTTCATGACGGTGAACCAGGCGCGCAGCTCGGTGACCATCGGTTCGGGCAGGTACGCTTCGGCGAGCTTGGCGTCGAACCAGGCGGTGACCGAGGGCTCGCGGTCGTCCTCAAGCATGCCGATGGCGTCCAGGACGTCGAGGGCGGGCTGGGCCGCGAGCTTGTCGGTTCGGTTCAGCTCCAGGACGTCGCTGGCCGAGATCGGAGCCCCGGGCGTGTCCTGTCGTCCGAGCAGGATGCGCAGAACCCTGCGGGCGTTGACCAGCTGCGTCCTCTTCCAGCCGTGCTTGTCGGCGTGGAGTTCGGCGGCGGCCATCACCGCGGCCACGAGTTCGGGGTCGGCCTCTCCGTAGGCCAGGCCGGTCGGCGCGGTCCGGGAGACCGTGAAGAGCGTCAGCTGCCGATGGCCGACGATCTCGATCACGCCGGGCTCGGGCGGGACAAGCCGCTGGCCACTGCGGCGCTGACGGAACAGACCGACGATGAACAGCTGCTGACCGTGCCGGTTGGCTTCCTCGGCCGTAGTGCCGCGCCGGGCGCTGCGGGCCAGTGCCGCTTGTCGGCGACACAAACGGCAGAGGGCCTCGCCGTTCAGCGGCCGGTGTGTGTGGCAGATCCGGCACGGCCCGTCCCCACGAGAGATCTTCCTGCGCCAGCCCCGGCAGGCCTCACACAACCAGGTGGTGTGCCGGGTTACGCCCCAGCCCAGGCAGTCGCGGCACGAGTCGAACACGTGCGGTGCGAAGCGGTGGCAGCGGCGGCACAACCCGGCGGCGTAGAAATCGCGTTCGGATCCGCATGTGCGGCAGGGCGGCGGGACCTGCGGGGCGCCAGGAGTGCAGTCGTAGCAGTAGCGGCGCTGGTTGGTCGCGACCGGCTTCGCGTGACAGGCCGGACAGGTGCGAGGAACGGTCACGCTGGCGGCAGGGACTTGTTCCGGCCCAGCCTCGGCGTGACCGGTGGCCCGCCGTTCGCCTCTTGGATCTTCCGCGGTCGGCGAGCTTCGACCTGCTCGGGCTCGCGTATCAACAGTTCGGTCGGCTCGCATTCCAGAACGAAGCAGATCACGTCCAGGTCATCCAAGCGGATGGTGGTCGGCGTTCCGGTCCACAACGCCGACATCTTCCCCGCGCTGATCTCCAGCCCGGCGTCCGCGAGGAGCCGCCGCATCTCCGTGGACTTCCAGATGCCGCGCTCGGCGGCCTTCAACCGCAGGTTCCAGCGCATCGCGATCACCTTCCCTTCGTGGCAAGCCGTGCCGCGACGCGGTCGTTGGCCTGCGCCCATGCCGTCTCGACGTGGTCGTCATGGACGTGGATGTACCGCGTCGTAGTCGAAAGCCACGAATGACCTAGCAACTCCTGGATCGCCTTCAAATCCATCCCCCGCGCGTAGTGAGAGGAGGCGCAGTAATGCCTGAGCACGTGCGGTGTGAGCCGCCCCGACCACGCGGGCAGATGGGCCTCGACCGCGGCCTTCAGTCCCGAGCGCAGGGCGTCATCCCCGGCCCGAAGGCAGCGTCCAGTCATCCGGTCGCGTCGCTCGCTGGGCAGCAGCGGAGCGTCCGGGTCGGCCCAGTCGTCGCCGAACTGGTGCCGGATGTCGCCGAGCCACCAGTCCATCAGCGCGTCGACCGACTCGATCGCCGGGACCATCCGGGGTTTGTAGCCGCGGCCGCGGCTGCCCTTGCCGAACCGCACGTGGAGCTTGCCGTACTCGCCCAGGTCAGACCGCCAATCGCGGATGTCCAGGCCGACGGACTCACCGATCCTCAGACCGACCCGCCGCCAGAGCGAGGCCGCCATGTAGTCACGTGCCGCGGGCAAGAACTTGCGGGCCTGCGGAAGACCTTCGCGCCAGTCCCGGAACAGCCGGTCGATCTCCTCGTCGCGAGGCGGAACCCGGATCAGCTGCTGGCTGGTGTCAGCCGGCCGGTTCCACTCGTCGATCGGCTGCACCAGCACATGCCCGGTCAACGCGTGGATGTCGCCCTGGTAGCGGGCCAGCAAGAAGTCATAGAACCGGGCCAGCGTCTGCGCCTTGCCACTCACCGTCGAGGGAGCCCGCCCCGCCTTGCGCTGCGCGACCAGGTATCCGTCCGCGGCGGCGGGGCTCACCAGCCAGAGCGGCTTACCCACAGCCTTCAAGAAGCTGAAGATGACGCCTCGCTCCTCGCTGATGTAGCGGTCGGTGATCCCGGCGCCCGCGCATGCCAATGCGAACTGGTCAACGAGCTCCTGTTCGAAGTCCTCGAACTCCTGCGCCGTCCACAGCCGATGCGGCGCACCCAGCGACCGCACCACAGCCAACGTCATCGAACGACCACCAGCTCACGAACCCCAACCGGCTCACCAATAACGATCACCAGACATAGATACCAGCAGAACGTCAGGAATCCTGATGAAACCATGAAATCTCCTGCCAGCCCGACGAACCCATGCCGACCTGCATGGACGCCCTACCAGCGCCGACCTGACCTGCGGGAACTCGCGGCAGTTGGGATAACAGGTCAGGCGGTGGCCCGGTTCCGCATCGCCTCCACCCCGCGGTACATGGACCGCCAGACCAACGAGTGGAAGGACGGCGACAGCCTCTTCCTGACCGCCAACGTCTGGCGGCAGGCGGGGGAGAACGTCGCCGAGAGCCTCACCCGCGGCATGCGCGTCATCGTCCAGGGGCGGCTCCGGCAGCGCTCGTACGAGACCAAGGACGGAGACAAGCGCACCGTCTACGAGATCGAGGTCGACGAGATCGGCCCGTCCCTGCGCCACGCCACCGCCCAGGTGAACAAGACCCGGCGCAACCGCCCGAACACTCCGCCGCAGGACAACCCCTGGGAGAACATGCCCGCCGACGGCCAGCAGGCCAACGGCGAGCCGGTCCCCGCAGGCGCGGCGGCCGGTGACGAGCCGGACTTCTGACATCCAGCGAGCCCGCCCGGCTTCCCTCCGGGCGGGCCCCGCACCGCGCCTTCTGCGCGACCCCTTCCCCTCCGCCGTGCCTCCGGTCCAGCCGCCATCTGCAGGCACGGCGGCACTCTGTCTCCTTGTGGAGGACGTTCCCCGATGATGTCCACCTCGACGTGCGCGGACCTGACGGACCTGCTGAACTTCGTCGGCACCGTGCTCAACGACCCGGGCGCGGATCTGCGCCCCGCTCTTCTGCATGTCATCGCCGAGCTGGCTCGCCTGCTCAGCGACGACATCGACGAGCGTGAGCTCGCCTCCGTGCTCGGCAACGCCCCAACGCCGGCTACCGGCCATTCCACGGCTTGCGGGGAGATCCTCTCCGTGCCGGGCCGCGGCCCCGCCGTCGTGCTGGCCGTCCGGGAAGGGGGAGCGCTGCTCAAAGTCCGCGCCGTCAACGAGATCCGTCACATCCGGCGTACGCCCGACGGGTGGGCGGACCTGTGACCTGCCGAAATCGTGCCCGTACGCCGAAGGAGGCCGATCCCGCATGTCCGTGAGCGACCCCGGCGAGCACGAGCCCCTCCCGTTCGAGGGGCACATGCTTTTGATCACCGAATGCTGCCGGTGCGGCGTGCGGCCGCTCCTCGTCGATCCCGACAACGCCGTGTCTGTCCTGATCCACCAAGCCACCGGCACCCCGTCGACCCCGACGGCAATCCGGCCCGGCGCGGCGATCCCCTCGTACAGCGCGAAGCCCTGTGCCCCGCTTGTGTCCTGCTGTGTCGGCAGGCCATCGCGCAGGGCAAGCTCGTGTCCTGGCCCCGGAGGCCGTTGCCAGAAGAGCTCGCATGATGCGCCACGTGGTCCAGTTCTCCGGTGGCATCGGCAGCTGGGCGGCCGCTCAGCGCGTCGCGGCCGAGCACGGGACCGACCGGCTGACCTTGCTGTTCGCCGACACCCTTGTCGAGGACGACGACCTGTACCGGTTCAACCGGGATGCCACCGCCCAGCTCGGCGTGGACCTCACCGTAGTCTGCGACGGCCGCACCCCGTTCGAGGTGTTCGCCGACGTCCGCTTCCTGGGCAACGCCAGGATCGCCCCCTGCTCGTACTGGCTGAAGCAGAAGCCCTGCCGCGACTGGCTCACCGCCCACGCCGACCTGCGGACCACCATCGTGTACGTCGGCATCGACTGGTCCGAAAAACGCCGCATCCCCGGCATCCAGCGGGGCTGGGCACCGTGGGGGGTGCGCTTCCCGATGGTCGAGCCGCCCTCCGGTCAGCGGCAATGGCTGCACCACCTGCGCACGCATCCCGACCGCTTCCTGCGCGCCGAGCACGAAGAGAGCCGGCTGCGCGCCGAACTCGGCGACGTCGCCATCCTCAAGCGACGGCGGCACGGCGTGACGCGCCCGTTGCCGCTGGCCGAGCTACGCCGCCACGCTCAGGCTGCCTGATCTCCGCCGCTGACTGACTTCCGGGCGGATGTCCCGTGCCGGATGGACCCGCGCTTGCTTGGGCCTACCACGGAACCCCGACGCGGGGGCGCGGCCACCAAAGCCCGGCCGGCCGCGGCCGGCCCCCGCGCCTGGAACCCGTGGTCGATGCGGCCCAAGCGCGGGCCACCCCGGCCCGCCGCACCGGCCCATTGAAGGAGAACGCGGTGACCGACGACACCGCCGCCCGCTGGCGGCACATCGAGATCGTCCTGGACCGCTCCGGGTCCATGCACCCGATCACGGCCCAGACCGAAGCGGGCCTGCGCGCATTCCTGGAAGCGCAGCGGGAGGTGCCCGGCCGCACCACCGTCACCCTGTACCAGTTCGACGACGTCGGCGAGCTCGTCTTCAGCAACGTGGAACTGGCGGAGGTGCCGGAGATCCGGCTGCAGCCGCGCGCCGCCACCGCCCTGTTCGACGCGATCGGCGACACCATCGAGCGGGCCCGCAACCTGGTACTGGCACTGCCCAAGCCGGAACGCCCCGAGGAGATCATCACGGTCATCCTGACCGACGGCGCGGAGAACTCCTCCCACCGCTACGACGCACCGCGCCTGCGGGCCTGGATCGAGGACCTGCAGGCCAAGAAACGCAAGTGGGTGTTCGTCTTGCTGGGCGCGGGCTCCTACGTCACCAGGCTCGCCGGCATGCTCGGCATCCGGCAGGAGACCACCATCCACTACGACCACGACCTCAGCCAGACAGCGCTGTCCACTGCCGGCGAGATGGTCCGCCGAGGCAGCCGCAGCGGCCGGTACGGCTTCACCGACGAGGACAGGACCGCCACCCGGCACTGAGCCTCAGGGTGTGCTGGCGGCCGCGATCACCAGCGGCCGTCCAGCATGCCCCCGCTCCACGCCGCTGATATGGCAGCCCTTCTCAGGGTGCCGGGGGTGCGGCATCCGGGCAGTTTCGGGCTTCTCCTTTCCGGCTTCGCAGCCTGCGGCACTTTGGCGCGCCCCGCGACCGTCCTCTCACCCCGCTCTGCGGATCCCGGTGGGCGAGTTCTGCCTGCTTGAAGATCTTTTGCTGGCGCAAAACTTCTTCAAGCAGGCAGAACCGAACGATCGCGGGTCGCTTCGCCGTGCCGCTGTCGGCTCTTCGCCGGAAGGGGAAGCCCACCGCCTCGGCCCGGGCCCTCACCCCCCCAACCCCTTCTCCGGCAGCCCATCCATCAGCACGGGAAGAAGGAGAGCTCTCCATCATGCTGCCCGAGGTTAAGGCGTTCTTCGACGCCATCGACGACCAGAATCTCCGCATCGAGACCGACCGTGTGTACCGCGCACATCCGGTTCCGGAATGGGACCACACCATGTCTCCCGACCAGGTCGCGGCCTACTTCGAAGCGCAGGACAAGCGGGACGCCGCCCTGCGCGAGGTGGAGAAGGCGGACAAGACCAAGCAGGCCGAGGCGTACCAGAAGCTGGCCGCCTCCGAGGACCCGCTGGTGCGCTTCCTCCTCACCGATCCGGAGGTGCAGGCCTACCCCCGGCACGCGGAAGACGTGCTGAAGGCACTGCCGATGAGCCGTGAGGAGATGGAGGAGTTCGGCGAGCGGCAGGAGTGGTGCCGCGAGTTCGAGCGCCTGTTCAGGCGCGCGGACGAGGCCGGCGTCCTGCCCGAGCCGACCCCGGACCTGGCGGACGTCGAGCCGCTGGTGCGCGAGGTCGCGAGCCGGTTCGGCACCGATGAGCGCCGCCTGCGCACCCTCGTCAAGAAGCACCTGCCCGACATCCTCGCCAGCGCCTCGACCAAGGCCACGCAGCGAGTGCAGGAGGGCCTGACGACGACCGCGTAAGGCCAACCGAGGGCGGCGTGGCGGACGGTACGAGCTCCGCCACGCCGTTCCTGGGCAGCGCCGAACACGGGAAGGCGGTACTTCAGCCCTTGTCCGTGTCGGCGTCCAGCTCGACGCCCAGCCTCTCCAACCGGGAGCGAATGGCGCCGCGGCTGCGGCCGAAGACCTGCATCAGATCCCGGATGGTGGTGCCAGGAGCCGCGGCCAGGTCCTTGAGCCGCTGGTCATCGTCGGGGGTCCAGGGGCGGTGCGAGTTGCTGTGTGTGTGCCGCCGCTCCTGCAGCGTCGGTGTTCGCCGGTTTCCGGCGAGCGCGGCCTGGCCGCCGGCCAGCAGCTGGACGAGCACCGGCAGGTGGGCCGCCGGGATGGGCTCGGCTGTGCTGAAGTCGGCGAGTAGTTGGCCGTCGGCATCGTTGCCGCGCATCTCGATGTGCAGCCGGTCACCGTCGACGGTCAGGGTCAGCTCGTAGCGGTGGCCGTCCTGGTCGGCATGCAGACGTACCTGGGACAGGGAGGCGGGCACGGGATCTCCTTCGAGGCAGACGGGGCGAAGGGCTCACGGATGCGGCCGACCACGGCGGCGCCCGGCTGGCGCCACCCGTCCTCTCCCGGACGGCCAGCCCATGATCTCAAAGCGCTTGAGCTTCACTCACTTGATTATCGAACAGATGCGCCAGAAGGTCTTACCCTTAATCACAGGGGAAGCCGCGCCATGAGCGATCAGGCAAGCCCACTGCCTGGCGGGGGGACTGGTTATCCGGACCGGCTGGCCGCCGTACCGCAGCCGGCCAGTATCGGGGCGCTTGGGGCTGCGCTCTTCCCTCGTCGCTCAGTCGCTTCGCTCCATCGCTCCTCAGTCCAGAGCACAGCCCGCCCCTCCAGGCCGGCCGCTTCTACCGCGCGCCGCCGTACTTCGGCCCGCTGGGCGCCGTCGTCACTACTCGCCGACCCGGACGTACCTCGCCGGCGCGGCAGCCAGCCTTTCCGCGCACAGGGCGCTCGCTGCGCTCGCATCGCTCACGATCGGCCTGCGGCCGACCCTGCGCGCGGCGCGCTCCACGTCGGCTTCACGGAGGCTTCGCTGACGCTCCGCCTCCGTTACGCCTCCGCTCCGCGCGGTACCCCGCCATCCCCCTCCGTTCCCGCCGCCGAGGCCCGAACCATCCCTTCAGCGTGAGCCAGACCGCACGGTCGGCACCGGCCGGAAGTCTCTCCACTGACCAGCTCGTCCCTGAGGCGCACGCGACGAGGTGCGCGCCGTGCGGTCTGGCCAAGCGCTTTCGGCTCATCCCAAGCCCGGCCTTGGCCTCGAACACGGCCGTCTGTTTGCGGCTCGCTGGCGCGCGGGCGGCATCTCCGCGTCCCCCGGGCTGGTGTCCCGAGCCAGGTCAGCCTCGCAGGCCGTCACTGCGGACAACCCGCCCCTTTCAAGATCTTTTGCTGCGCAAAACATCTTGACGGGCAAGTTGTCCTTCGCTCCTTCGCCTGCGAAGTCGCCCTTGCCGGGACACCCAAGGCGGGTGCCGCTCACGCAAGCGGCCCCTTCAGCAGACAGGAGACCTCCATGCGCAACGTCTTCCTCCGCACCATCGCCCTCGATTGGGGCACTCTCATCGCCGCAGCAGGTATTGCCCTCGGCGTTCTCGTACTCGTCGGGTTCGGCGCCGCCGTAGTCAGTATCCAGCGCGACGACCGGCGTGGTGTTCCTGCCGCCTCTCCCACCTCCCCGCGCAGGTTCAGGCGGCGCGTGCTGGGCACCCACACCCCGTCCGACCGATAAGCGGGATGCTGGCGAGGGGCGCGGAAGCACACGATCTCGGGGAATCCGCGCCCCTATCCCATCCCTCATCCCGCAGGTGAGTACACCGCGTCGAAATCCTTACCTGCCGCCAACCCACCTGCAACCAGCATGATCTTGACGATCTATCTCACTTCTCCGCAACCTGATCATGTCCTTGGACCAAGGTATCTGCGATGTTCGCGCCTGGTCCGCAGCCGTGCCGGCCGCCAGGGGAGGTGGATCACCTTGGCTTGGGTGAGCGTGATCGGACCCTCCATGGAACAGGTGGAGTACCGGCTGCAGGACGGCGCCGGATGCGGCGCGCACCGCGATGACGGGCAGGCCCAGGGAACGCCCCAGCAACCGCACGAGCAGCCCACCTACCGGCTGGCCGACGAACGCGGACTGATGTGGATCGGCCAGGGCCTGCACGAGTTCGGCATCATCCCGCGGACCCCGCTCACCCCCGACCAGTACGCCACGGCCCGCGCGCTGATGAACGGCGTGCATCCCTGGAGTGGCAAGGTTCTGGTGCCCGCCAAGCACGAGGTCGACCCCCGCGCCAAGCTGCCTGCCGCACCGCTCCTGGCGGCGTTGGAAGCGGCCGCGGCCGAGCAGGGCACCACGGTGCAGGAGCGGTTATCCGACCGGCCCGCGGTGGCCAGGCGCGTGGCCCGCATGGCGCGCGGCATCGCTCGCCAGGGCGAGGCCCATCTCATGACGGTCACCGAGATCGAGCAGGTCGCCCGCGCCGCCGGCGTCGACGTGGGGGAGGCGTACACAGCCGACGAACTGGCTGTCGCGCGCCGGTGGTGCAAGTCCCGGGTACGCGTCGGCAACCGCGGCTACGACCTGACCCTGGACGTCACCAAGAGCCTGTCGGTGCTGTACGGGCTGGCCGGAAGAGAGTTCGCCGCCGAGCTCGAGACGGTGTTCGCCGACGCCGTGGTCGAGACGGTGGGCGCGGTGGAGGGCTGGGCCGCCTACGGTCTGCGCGGCCACCAGGGCGACGGCCAGGTAGCCGATCGGGAGGAGTCGACCGGGCTGCTCGGATGGGTGATGTGGCACCGTACCGCCCGGCCGGTGGACGGCGCGGCACCCGACCCGCACCTGCACGCCCACGTGACTATCGCCAACATGGTGCGCGGCCGCGGCGACGGCCGGTGGTCGGCGATCGCTTCCGGCGGTCGGGACATCCACCGGCACGCGCACGCCGCCGACGCCCTGCTTAAGGCCCGCATCCGCCGCGTGCTGACCGAGCGGTACGGCATCTCCTGGATCCGGGACCCGCACACCGGCGCGTGGGAGATCGCGTCCATCCCCGAGCAGGTACGCGTCCTGTTCTCCAAGCGGGACGGGCAGGTCAAGGCATTGCTGGCCCGGCTCGGCAAGCCCTACGACGAGGCCTCGCGCCAGGCCCGCAAGGTGGCTTCCGCGGAAAGCCGCCAGCGCAAACAGGACGACACCGACGAGGTCGACCTGCGGGCGGACTGGCGCCGCCAGCTCGCAGCCGAGGGCATCGACGCGGACACCCTGGTACGAACCTGTCGACAGGGCGGTGAGCTGCCGCCGCGGCCGAGCGCGGAGCAGATCGCCGCCTGGATCTGGCGCGCCGGAGGAGGGCTGACCGCGCATCGCAAGGTGGTGACCCGCGCCGATGTGCTGGCCGCGGTCATCGACGCGCTGCCCGACGGAGTGGCCGGCGTAGCCGAGGCCGAGGCGCTCACCGACGAGGTCCTGCGGCACGCCCCCGCCGTGGAACTACCGGAATCCGGGGCGAGCCACCTGAGCAACGCGGAGCGGTTCACCTCCCGCGACGTGCTGGAGGCCGAGAACGCGATCCTTGCCAGTGTACGGAGCAGGTACGACAGCGGCGTGGCCGTGCTCGACGCCGAGACGGTACGCATGGCCATCGACGCCTTTGAGGTCGGCAACGCCGTGGAGCTCTCCGGCGAGCAGCGCGCCGCTGTGGAGCGGGTGCTGATGACTGGGCACGGTGTGGAGGCGATCACCGGGGTGGCCGGCGCAGGCAAGACCACGCTCATGGCGGCCGTCAAGACCGCGTTCGAGGTGCGCGGTCTGGTGGTGCGCGGCGCGGCCACCGCCGCTGTGGCGGCCGCCAACCTGAGCGCCGAATCCGGCATCGCCTCCCATACCATCGCCGGCTGGCTGCGCCGCATCCGCGATCCGGACCGGCGAGGGCTGCGCGGGGTGGATGTGCTGGTGGTCGACGAGGCCGCGATGGTCGACGATCGTGAGCTGGCGGCGCTGCTGCGGGAGGCCGAACGCAGGGGCACCAAGGTCGTGCTCGTGGGCGACCCGCTGCAACTGCGCGCGGTCGGCGTCGGCGGCGGCTTCGGCGCGGTGCACCGCCAGATCCGTGGGCTGACCCTGCGGCACAACCGCCGCCAGCGGGACCCGCTGGAACGCAAAGCGCTGGAGCTGTGGCGGGCCCATCAGCGGGGTGAGGCTCTGCATGTGTGGAGCCAGGGTGACCGGGTGCGTTCCGGGCGCGGCGCCGACGACACCATGGCCCGGCTGATCGCCGACTGGGCGGACGCCAGGCAGCCCTATCGCACCGGCGACCGCGAGGCGGTGTACGACGAACTCGCCGACGTGCTCGTCCTGGCCGGCACCAACGAAGCCGTCGAGCGGCTCAACCTGACGTCCCGGGCCCTGCGGCGCGAGCTCGGCGAGATCACCGGGCCGGAGCGCACCTACCGGATCGCCGGCGGCCGCAGCATCGCTCTGGCGGTCGGGGATCACGTCCGCGTACGGCGCAACGACTACCGGGCCCGACGCGGCGAGGGCGAACTCAACGTGCTCAACGGTTACCGCGGCCGGGTGGTGGCCATCGACGTGCGCGACCGGGTCCAGGTCGAGTGGCGCCAGGCCGGCCCGGACGGGCCCACGCTGGCCACCGAGTGGATCAGCCGGCGGTTCATCGCCGAGGGCGGCCTGTCCTACGGGACCGCGATGACGGTGGCCGCCGCTCAGGGGCTGACGGCTGAGCATGCGCTGATCTACGGCATGGGCCTGGACCCGCACACGCTGTATTCGGCGATGGCCCGCGACCGCGCCACCGCCCGCTTGTACCTGCCGCTGGAACTGCTGGAAACCGATGCCGACCGGGCACGTCACGGCGAGGTCAGGGGAAAGGATCAAGAGCTGCAGCGGGCGATGGCAGCCTACGCCGCCACCCTGGAAGGCGACCGCAGCGACAAGCTCCTGTCGCCCGAGCCCGAGCCGGTCGCCCCGCGCAAGGCAGGCGGACGGGAACCTGGGATCAGTCGCGAGCGTGAGGCCGACCGGGAGGTGTCTCGCGATGACGACGTCCCTGCGAGGGCTGGTGACGGCCCGCCGCGCGATGCTGAGCGTGAGGCGCTGGTCGCCGTGCGGCGGGCGGCGGCTGCGCTGTCGTTGGTCCAGTCGCAGTACGGGGTGGGCCTGCTCGCCGAGAGCGAGCTTGAAGCGCGTCTGGACGAACTGGACCGGCAGATCGCCGTCGCGGAAGCCGAGATCCGGGCCGCCGAGCGGGACCGGCGGCGGTTCGCCGAAGCCGGCGGCGGCCCAGTCGAGAGCCGGCTGATCGCCAAGCGCGATCGTCTGGCGGAGCAGGTCCGCAGGATCGAGGCGGCATCGTCGGCCGCCGAGCGGCTGCATCAGGCCCTCGCCGCGGTGGCGGACGGCCGCCGGTTCGATGAGCTCCGTCAGCGTGAGCACGACCTCGCCGGCGAACTCGGCACGCTGCGGCCGTGGCAACGGGCACGCCGCCGCGAGCTGGAGACCGAGCTGGCAGGCGTGGCGGAACAGCGGACGCAGCACCGGCGTGACGTCCTCGCCGAGAGGATGCCCGAGCTGCGGCAGGCTGCCCAGGAGGCGGCGGAACAGGCACCACCGGAGGTCACCTGGCCGCTGGTACGGCGCCGTAACGCTGACCTTCATCGAGACTTCACCGCTGCTCAACGTGGCGCTCGTGCCCAGGATGTGAGCGATGCCGGGCGGCGGGCGCAGGCCGCTCGCGGGGATCGCGTGCTGTCGCGGCGGGAGCACGCCGCCGTCGAACAGGAGGTCGCCCGGCGCAGGGCACTGTCTCCCGAGCGGCGCAGTGTCGAAGATGCCGTGCGCATAAAGCACTCCGTGCAGGCCCGTACCGGGGGGAACGCAGACCAGCCCCGTGTCGGCCCTGTTGAACGTGAGGAGATGGAGAAGTCCCGTTCGCCCCGCGAAGAAGCGAGCCGTGATCGAGGGCACGATATGTAACCAGCCCGGAGGAATGTAAGGCTAAGTAGCGAGTTGGATTGATTATTGCTATCTGTCACAATAGTCGGAGAATTTGCTAGATGTCCCTTTTGTGTGCGGAGATGGGCCCGGTGGCAGCCCGACTACTACACGGTTTTCTTGGTCAGCGGCAGATGCTGCGGCGTACCTTCCTGTGATCTGTGCCCTGGTGTGTGTGGGTCGGAGCAGCGTAACCGTATGGAGGATGGGTTTCGAGGACGCCAGGAGGAGCGGGCTCGAAGCTGATCAAGCAAAGAGCTTCGGAAGATTCCGACGAACTCGGGCACCTGCTTCCTGCGGCCCGTGCTAATGTCGGTCCAGATTCAAAAGCAACACGGGAAGCGGAGCAGGGACCCTAGAGAGTAGAGGTGGTTATGGAAACCCCCAATCCATTCAGTCTCGTCACCTTCGTGCTGCTGCTGTTCGCGGCCCTGGTTGGCACGGCCGCGGGCATACTGACACACATGTCCGGAGTAAATCTGCCGCAGACGCTGCTGGCGAGTGGCGCGGCAGCCGGTGCTGGGCTGCTCTGGGCAATGGCGGTACTTAGAATGTCCCGGTGACCTCGGACCGGTCGGCGGATCATGTGGATGGTCCGACGCCTCGCGTCGCGATGTGCTCCCTATCTCTGCGGGGATGTTCCCACGGGAAGCGGCGCGTTGAAAGTGCTCCTCGCGCATGCGGGGATCACCCAGGAGTTCACTGAAAGATCCTCAGTGAACTCCTGGGTAATTGATGCTTCTATGTCCGGATCTTGGTTGGCAGGCTTCGACCTGCACTACACCCCTGCTGACGGCTTGGAGGTGGCTCGTGCCCATTGGCTCCGTCGCACCGTCCTTCGATCTGACGCGCGAGCGGTGGCTACCAGTTCAGCACCAGGACGGCCATGAGGAGGTCTCCTTGCGGGAGATCTTCACTCGGGCCGACGAGTTGGATCGTCTGGTCGGCGATGTCCCCACGCAGGAGTTTGCGCTGTTGAGAGTCCTGCTGGCGATCGTGCACGATGCGATCGAAGGTCCAGAAGACTTGGATGAGTGGCAGGAACTCTGGGACACGGGGCTGCCTACCCAACGCATCCACGCCTACCTGGATCAGCACCATGAGCGTTTCAACCTGTTGGACCCCGATCAGCCGTTCTTCCAGACCCCCGGCCTGCAGACCACTAGGGGCGACATGACGTCCTTGGACCGGCTGGTAGCCGACGTCCCCAACGGGCAGCCGTTCTTCACTATGCGCGTCCGCGGCGTCGACCGGCTGAGCTTCGCCGAAGCAGCTCGTTGGGTGGTGCACGCTCACGCCTTTGACACCTCTGGCATCAAGACCGGAGTGGTGGGTGACCCGCTCGTCAAAGGCGGCAAGGCGTACCCGCAAGGTGTTGCCTGGGCGGGCCGATTGGGTGGCGTCCTGATAGAGGGTGCGAACCTGCGGCAGACGCTGCTGCTCAACCTGATTGCTTTCGACACCGGTAACTTGCGTATGGAAGTTAAGCGCGACTGTCCCGCCTGGCGACGTCCGCCGACTGGCCCCGGGAAGACCGATGAACTAGAACTGGCACAACGGCCGACCGGGATTCGCGATCTGTATACGTGGCAGTCGCGTCGTGTGCGGTTGGCTTTCGACACTGGGGGCGTCTTCGGGGCGATCCTCTCCTACGGAGATCCGCTCGACGCGCCGAACATGCACCAACAGGAGCCTATGACCGGGTGGCGGCGCAGCGAGACTCAAGAGAAGAAGCTCGGTCTCCCAGAGGTCTACATGCCGCGCGAACACAACCGCTGCCGCAGTGCCTGGCGCGGCCTCGGTGTTCTGATCGCTGGCCGCGCCCCGGGAGCAGAGCAGCGCAAGGAAGCCGCTTCAATCGTCCGACCCCGGATTCTCGACTGGGTCGCCCGCCTAGCAGTAGAAGACCGTCTTCCGCTGGACCTCCTGATCCACACCCGCCTTGTCGGTGCGGAGTATGGTACCCAGCAATCCGTGTTCAACGAGATCATTGACGACCGGGTGGCGATGCCGTTGGTGCTGCTGTACGAGCGTGACCGGGGTCTGGGGCAGGTTGCTGTGGATGCCGTCGACGACGCCGAGAACGCGGTTACGGTTCTGGCTGACTTCGCGGCGGACCTGGCCCGAGCCGCAGGAGCTGAGGTTGATCCGGCCAGGGAAGCCGCGCGATCTTCTGGCTTCAGTACGCTGGATGCAGGGTTCCGGGACTGGTTGGCTCGTATCAGCCCTCTGAATGATCCGCACGAACGACGGGCTGCTTGGCAGAGAGATGCTCATCGCCTCCTCAGCCGCCTCGCGGACGAACTTCTGCGGTCAGCGGGTGACGACGCTTGGGACGGACGTGTCATGGAGGTGGCGGGGCGCCCCTTCTGGCTCAATTCGTCCTGGGCCGATTGGACATTCCGTTCACGGTTGCGTGTGGCGCTTCCGGCGGCCGGCGGCACCGCCATCTCCGAAACAGCGCAATCAAGCGGTCAATCCCAGACAGGCAGGGGAGGCACCATAACCACGACATCCTCCGACGGTCACGGTCGAACCATCGATCTCGTAGGTGGTGTCGCCGGTGCCTACATCAGCGAGTTGCAGCAGGGCTACCTCCGCGGCGAGAGCTGGGCCGTGGGAACTCTCGCCCACCTGCGTCGTGGTGCGGGCAAGCTGCCGCAAGAGGTACCCAACCTCTGGGGCATGTGCGGTACCGAGCGATTGTACGAAGACCGGTACCTCTCGCAGAACGAGGCGGTCAGAGCCGAAGCCGCCCTCTTCCTGGCCGTAACCCTGTACGCGCTTCACCAGCAATCCCGGCTCGATAAGGGGATGCACCAAGCCGGAACGGAGCTGGGGGAGGCGGTTCGTCGCTTGATGCCGGCCGACAGCCTCGACGAGTCGATCCGGCGTCGCTTCGTCCGCGTAGGCACCGCTATTACCCGGGGTGCTCTCGCCAACCGGCTGCGCGAGATCGTTATGTTGCTGCGCAGAGGCTCCATCCCGTTGGACTACGTCATTCTGGCGCAGCAGCTCTACCTCGCGCAGTACCCCGATGGGATGCGCTGTGTACGACAGCGCTGGGGTCGCGGCTTCCACCTTTACCGCCTAGGGACCGCGGCCGCAGGAACCGGCACCGACAACGTCACCCCTCCGAGGAGGAAGCCCTAGTGGCCCGAACCATCCTCGAACTGCACGTGCTGCAGACCGTCCCGCCGAGTTGCCTGAACCGCGACGACACCGGGACACCGAAGACCGCGGTCTATGGTGGCGTCCGCCGCGCCAGGGTTTCCAGCCAGGCGTGGAAGCGGGCCGCCAGGCAGCGCTTCCACGACATGCTGGACCCGTCCGACCTTGGGGTTCGCACCCGCAAGGTTGCCGAGTTGCTGACCGAGCGAATCAGGAAGATCGACGAGTCCGTCGAGAAGCCCGAAGCGTGGGCACTGGCCGCCGAGGCGATCCAGGTGGCCACGGGGTCGAAGATCGAGCCGCCCAAGCGGGCCAAGGCGAACGCCGAGGGGCCGCCTGCTCCCGAGTCCAAGTACTTGATGTTCTTCAGCGCCAACCAGCTGGACGGCCTGGCCGCGCTGGCGATCAAGGCGCGCGGCGCCGGCAAGGACTTCTACAAGGACAAGGCGGTCAAAGAGGAGGCCAGGCAGATTGCCAACACCAGGCACTCGGTAGATATCGCGCTGTTTGGCCGCATGGTCGCCGACGGCGCCGACATCAACGTCGACGCGGCGGCCCAGGTGGCGCATGCCATCAGCGTCCACCAGGCCGACATCGAGTCCGATTACTACACCGCTGTCGACGACTACAAGAACAGGGACACCGACGACCTGGGCGCGGGCATGATCGGCACCGTCGAGTTCAACTCGGCCACTCTCTACCGGTACGCCGCGGTCGACGTCGATCTCCTGCGCAAGAACCTCGGCAAGGGCCTGCGCGACGACGAACCCGTCACCGAGCCGGTGCGCCGGGCCGCAGCAGCCTTTGTCCAGAGCTTCATCACGTCCCTTCCCACCGGGAAGGTCAACACCTTCGGCAACCACACACTGCCCGACGCGGTCGTGGTGAAGGTGCGATCGTCGCGCCCGATCAACGCCGTGGCGGCGTTCGAAGAGCCCTGCCGCGCGGAGCCTGAGACCGGCGGGCACGTGCGCCACGCCGCCCAGGCCCTGGCCTCCTATCTGTCCGAGGTCGAGCAGGTGTACGGGGTCGCGAACGACGCACCGACCTGGGTCATGAGGGTAGGCAAGAACACCCAGGCCCTGTCCGAGCTCGGGATCGAAGTGTCGCTCCCGGAGCTCGTGGCGGCCGTCGGCGAGGAGATCGCCGGGAGGCAGGGCCAGGGATGAGCGTCCTGCTGATGCAGCTCGCCGGCCCCTTGCAGTCGTGGGGAGCGTCCTCGCGGTTCTCCCGGCGTTCCACCGAGGCGGCGCCCACTAAGAGCGGCGTGATCGGCCTGCTGGCGGCGGCCCTGGGACGGCAACGCACCGATGACCTCGCCGACCTGGCGGCGCTGCGATTCGGCGTGCGCGCCGATCAGCGCGGAGTGCTGCTACGCGACTTCCAGACAGCCCACCACTTCGTCACCGGGGACGCTCAGCCGATCTCCGACCGCTACTACCTCGCCGACGCCGTCTTCGTCGCCGGCGTGGAAGGCGACGCGGGACTCATCGACGACCTGCAGGCCGCGCTGCGCTGCCCGGCGTTCCTGCCTTACCTCGGACGCCGCTCCTGCCCTCCGGCACGCCCGGTAGAACTGCGCGTCGACCACGAACACACTCTCGAACAAGCTCTCCGGGACGTGCCCTGGCAGGCCGCATCCTGGCACCAGCGTCGCCGCCGTCACGACCAGCAGATCGATCTGGAAATCCTCATCGAGGCCACACCGGCCGAAGGCGGCGGCGACAGCCTGCGCGACCAGCCGCTCAGCTTCGATCCCCTGCACCGTCGCTACGCGCTGAGGGGCGTGCGCCGCATCCTGGTGAGCGTGCCCAACCCGGCCGCCCTGCCTGCCCACGACCCCACCTCCCTGCTGGAAGGTGCCTGATGTACTTGACACGGTTTCGCCTCAACACCGCCCGCGTGGGCGCGCGCAAGCTGCTGTCCTCGCCGCAGGCCCTGCACGCCGCCGTGATGTCTTCCTTCGCCGAAATCCCACCCGCGAACGAAGAGGGACCTCGGGTGCTGTGGCGGATCGACCGCAACAGTAAGGCCGAGACCTGCCTCTACATCGTCGGCCCCGACAAACCCGACCTCACCCACCTCGTGGAGCAGGCCGGCTGGCCGGAAACCGGGCGCTGGCAAACCTACGACTACCAGGCGCTGCTGTCCCGGCTCGCCAAGGGCAACCGATGGGCCTTCCGGCTGACCGCCAACCCGGTGCACAGCATCCGCCGCAAGGCCGAAGAACCCACCAAGCGCACCGCCCACGTCAGCCAGAAGCACCAGATCGACTGGCTGCTGCAACGACAAGAGCACGCCGGCTTCAAGGTGATCGGAAAGCCACCGGAGCACCAGCTCATACCTGGCCTCGACACCCACGAACTGGTCATCCACGACCGGCGTCAGCTCACGTTCAAAAAGCGCGGCAACGACAAGCCGATCACCCTGCTCACGGTCACCTTCGACGGTCGCCTGGAGGTCACCGACCCGGAAGCGTTCAGCCGTACCCTCACCCGAGGGCTCGGCCGGGGCAAAGCGTACGGCTGCGGCCTCATGACCTTGGCAGAGGCGTAGCGGTGGCCACGGTCGGACAACGGAGGGCGTCGTCACCACGCGAACTCACCCGCATGGGCGACCGCATCTCCTTCGTCTACCTGGAACGCTGCGTCCTGCACCGGGAAGACAACGCCATAACGGCCGAGGACGCTCAGGGCGTGACCCACATCCCGGCCGCCACGATCGGCACCCTGTTGCTCGGTCCCGGCACGCGAGTCACTCACCAGGCCATGAGCCTGCTGGGCGCTGCAGGTCGTCGAGTGTGCTCCCCGCGCACCCGGGGATGGTCCCCGCACCTGGACGACACGGTACCGGGGCTTGCGTGCTCCCGCGCACGTGGGGATGGTCCCGGACCTTGGCGGGCAACGCTCACCCCCAGAACGTGCTCCCCGCGCACGTGGGGATGGTCCCACGAGGCTGTGCCCGGTCGGCAGGAAGCCGCCCGTGGCGATCACCCGGCGGCGCACCGCGGCAGACCATGCCCTGATGGTTCTCCGGCGCGGAGACGCGCCGCGCATTACCGCGGGCCCGGGCGCAGTTCGAGCAAAACCGCAGGTCGGCCTCCCAGGTCGGTGGGACACCAGCGAGATGGGCGCAAGACCTCTGTGCGAGCGCGCCTGGGCGGTGGTATCGGACAGTCCTGCCGACATGCTCCCGATCTTCACCAGTGCGATGGCACCGCCAGCGGGATCCAAAACCGGGCCAGCTCAGCCCAGTCGAAGTAAAAGCCCAGATGGAAGCTGGTGTAGGGGGGCTGGTTGTAGGTGTTCTGCTGGCGAGCCAGCTCCGCGCGGCACCACGTCGTGCAGCAGCGTGTAAAGCTTGAGCGGTCGCGCGGAAGCCGAAGACCCTGAGCTGGCGGGCGACGAGAAAAGCCGTGCCGTGGGATACGAGCTACTAATATTCCCGGCATGGCGCGGGGTTATCGATACAGCGATGCGGTGCGGCTGCTTGGTGGGCAAGATCCGACCCTTAAAGTTCTGGAGACGGTGCTCGGAGCCGGGACACTGGGGATGTGGGACCTGATCGATGCTAAGGGCGAGCTGATCAAGGTCGGGAACGACCTGCTCGGGCGGTGGCGGGAGTGGCGTGTCGGGCAGAAGTGGTCCAGCCGCACTGAGCGGCTGGAGGCCGCTCACACCATTCTGGTGGTCACTGCCTTCCTAGAAGCCCTGCACCAGCGGCTTCCTCTGTCCGACCTCAAGCGCCTCGGGCTCAGTAAGACGGAGCAGGAGCAGGTACTGGACGCGGAGGATGT
Source organism: Nonomuraea harbinensis (assembly GCF_019396385.1). Lineage (GTDB taxonomy): Bacteria > Actinomycetota > Actinomycetes > Streptosporangiales > Streptosporangiaceae > Nonomuraea > Nonomuraea ferruginea. Next base: position 115,258 of record NZ_JAHKRN010000024.1, read on the forward strand.
GCCGTGTCCGGCCCCGCAATGGCCGTTTGAGCGGAATCTCTATCGCATCCAGGAGATATATCACGCCTACAGCAAGAGAATGCTGGACTTCCTCAGCGGGCTCCGGCTGTACGACCATCTCTCTACGTATGAGTGGGAACGAGTTCACGCCACGTGCCAACAGTCGCTCCACATGACGGCTATGAAGCTGTATGAGGATCGGTTTCGGCAGCTCGCGGTGGAGGTTCCCGAGTTCGCCCTTTGGGCCAGGATGACTGACCATCAGGCCACTCGGCGACAGCTGACGAATTTACGGCGGCTCCTGACGCCGGGACTGACGGGACAGGCGTTACCCGTTCAGCTGGAGACCATCTCGCGGCTTCATCGCGCCGCCCTTGACCGGCCGATCGCTGAAACGGGGGATGCGCCAGAGGGGATGCGGCTGCCCACGCTCCAAGAGGCCTACATCACGCCGTCTTTCCGTGTGGCCGAGATGCCGGCCATCGGTGATCCGAATTCAGAATCGGCATTCGAGAGCTGCGAGGTACGGCGGGATCTGCCGGACTTTCTGGCCGGTCACCTGACCAAGGGAATGGCCATGAGGCTCCCGCTCGTCGTGCTCGGCCAGCCTGGGGCGGGGAAATCCGTACTCACCAAGGTGCTTTCTGCCTTGCTCCCGGAGGAGTCGTTCCTTCCTATCAGAGTGCCGCTACGCGAAGTTGCGGCTGAGAAAGACCTTCAACAGCAGATCGAACAGGCCGTCTACCATCTAAGCGGGGAGCGACTGGAATGGCCGGCGCTGGCCCGGGGGGCGGAAGGCGTCCTGCGGATCGTGCTGCTCGATGGGTTTGACGAGCTTTTGCAGGCTACGGGAGTGCACCAGAGCGACTATCTGGAGAAGGTGGCCCGCTTTCAGCAACGGGAGCTGGATGCCGGGCGTGCTGTCGCCTTTATCGTCACCTCGCGGACGGCGGTGGCGCATCGGGCGGCCTTCCCGGCCGGTACGGTGGTGGTCCGGCTGGAGCCGTTCGACGATGAGCAGATCGACGGCTGGCTGGATGTGTGGAACAGCAATAACGCCGCCTACTTCCGCGACCGTGGGTTGCAGCCGCTGGCTTCGGAGACCGCCAAGGCGCAGCGGCATCTTGCCGAGCAACCCCTGTTGTTGCTCATGCTGGCGCTCTTCGACGCCGATGGGAACGCGCTGCGGACGATTGCCCAGCTGAAGCAGGTAGATCTATATGAGCTGCTTATCCGCAAGTTCATAGAGCGGGAGCTAAAAAAGTCTTACCCTGAAGACCGGGTGCTTGTGCACGTCGAGCAGGAGATGCAGCAATTATCCTGTGTGGCGTTCTCCATGTTCAACCGGGGTCGGCAGTGGACCACCGCGGAGGAGTTCGACCAGGACCTCAAAGGGCTTGGGCTGGCAAGAAAGACAGAACAGGAAGCAGAATTTGCGGTACCGCTGACCGCAGGTGACCTGACACCAGGCAAATTTTTCTTTGTGCATGAGGCGCGGGCTACCGTTGATAAACAAAAACTACAGACGTTCGAGTTCCTGCATGCCACGTTCGGAGAATTTCTCATCGCCAGATTACTGGCGTCTCTGCTTCACGAACTGCTGGCGCAGGAGAAGTCCCTGATCCTCAGAGATATCGATGACGGGCTGATGCGGGCACTACTGTCATGGGCGTTGCTTTCCACCCGCACTCCTGTTCTGTCGTTTCTGAAGGAGATGGCGGAAAGGGGCGATAAGGCTTGGTGGCAGGTGCTATCTGTGCGGCTGTTCCGCCGACTGGACATGCGGGAAGACAATTCCTATCTGGAATACCGGCCGGCAACCGCTGGCCCGCAGCGGAGATATGCATACTACTCGGCCAACTTGGCGCTGATCGCACTTATCTGCGCGGGAGAAACCCGTCTGAGCGCCGTGATGCCGGGACGTGAGGACACGATCACGGAGTGGCAGCGTTACGCGCTCCTGTGGCGCTCACAGTGCACCGCGGAAGCCTGGAGAAGCCTCGTCGACACGATTCTCGTCGATTCTGAGTCAATGAGCATTGACCTGAAGATCGCGTCGATGAGTGAGAGATCCAATGCCCCAGTCAGGTTCGGTCCTCCCCGCAAGATTCTTTGGGAGGGCGACGTGTTGTGGATGCGAGATGAGGCAGTTTTCTCTTTCCATGCCGATGTGAACACGCTGGTTCAAGCCGTGGGACCTATGCTGTCGCCGGAAGGAGCACGAGCCGAGGCCTTCGGTGACGCGTTGCATAGTCTCATGGACGTGTTGATGCTGCCGAAAACAGCCACTCTTGCGCAGATGGTCGTCACCTACACAGCCGCGATCAAAGAGTGTGGCGTGTATTCGGATCCGCTGGTGAAAGTCATGGTGGGCCACCTTTCAGGGCTTTCTCGCGAGATTTCCAGGGAGTTGGTGCACCGGGTGAAGACTATGTCAGGATCGGCATCTACTATCATGGGCACTGTTGAGACGATCATGGACGAGGTTCGCGCGACAACCCCCAGCGGGCAGGCGGCGCTCAGACCTTCGGGGGGTGATCGCCAGATACCCTGACGGTCTGACAAGCCGTGTACGACCCATCGGGCTCTGACCGCAGCTCGACTGACCGCCTTCAGGGTGTCGGCTGTCGACGACGCGTGAATACTGACCCCCAGGCGACGGCCGAAATCTGACCCCCCTTGCAGTTCACTCTGGAGGGTGATCAAGGTGGAGGACTGGGCAGAGATCCGCCGGTTGCACCGGGCCGAGGGCATGCCGATCAAAGCGATCGCGCGGCATCTGGGCATCGCCAGGAACACGGTGCGGCGGGCGTTGGCGGCCGAGGAGCCGCCGAAATATCAACGGCCGGGTAAGAAGTCGATCGTGGACGCGGTGGAACCGCAGATCCGCCAACTGCTGCAGCAGTGGCCGGACATGCCCGCGACCGTGATCGCCGAACGGATCGGCTGGCAGCGATCGATGACCGTGCTCAAGGACCGCATCCGGCAGATCCGGCCCGAATACCGGCCGCTCGATCCGGCTTCGCGGACCAGCTACCAGCCGGGCGAACTCGCGCAGTGCGATCTGTGGTTCCCGCCGGCGCGTATCCCGGTCGGCCCGGACCGGGGGATGAGCCTGCCGGTGCTGGTCCTGGTCTGCGGCTACTCACGCTGGCTGCTGGCCCGGATGCTGCCCTCGCGCGCGGCCGGGGATCTGTTCGCCGGGATATGGGCACTGCTGTCCCTGCTCGGCGCCACCCCCAAGACGCTGGTGTGGGACAACGAGGGCGCCATCGGCGGGTGGAAGGGCGGCCGGGCGCAGCTCACTCAGGACGCCGAGGCCTTCCGCGGCACCCTCGGCGCCCGCATCCTGCAGTGCCGCCCGGCCGATCCAGAAGCCAAAGGCCTGGTGGAGCGGGCCAACGGCTATCTGGAGACTTCCTTCCTGCCGGGCCGCGCCTTCACCGGCCCCCACGACTTCAACACCCAGCTGGAGGGGTGGCTGCAGCGCGCCAACCACCGCCATCACCGGCGCCTGGACTGCCGCCCGGCTGATCGGATCGGCGCGGACCGGGCGGCGATGGTCGCGTTGCCGCCGGTGCCGCCGATCGTGGGCTGGCGCAGCGCGACCCGGCTGACGCGTGATCACTACGTGCGCATCGCCTCCAACGACTACTCCGTCCACCCGTCCGCGATCGGCCGCCTGGTCGAGGTCGTCGCCGACCTGGAACACGTCACAGTGACCTGCGCGGGGCAGGTGGTGGCCCGGCACGAGCGCTGCTGGGACGTCCACCAGACGCTCACCGACCCTGCTCACGCCCAGGCTGCGGCGGCGCTGCGCTCAGCCCGGCTGCAGGCCGTGGCCCCGCCGGTGGACACCGAGGTGGAACAACGCCGGCTCAGCGACTACGACTCCCTGCTCGGCATCGAGACGGTGGCGTGATGGCCGCACGAGCCACCGGCACCAGCGCCACCGCGACCGCGTCGACGGCAGTCGCGAGCGGCCGCAACGTCGCCGCCGAGCTGGCCTATCTGACCCGCGCGCTGAAGGCCCCGTCGCTGGCCGCCGCTGTCGAACGGCTCGCCGAACGGGCCCGCGCCGAGTCCTGGACGCATGAGGAGTTCTTGGCCGCCTGCCTGCAACGCGAGGTGGCCGCTCGCGACTCCCACGGCGGCGAGGCCCGCATCCGCGCCGCGCGTTTCCCCGCCCGCAAGGCGCTGGAGGAGTTCGACTACGACCACCAGCGCTCGCTCAAACGCGAGGCCATCGCCCATCTGAGCACGCTGGACTTCGTCACCGCCCGGGAGAACGTGGTCTTCCTCGGCCCGCCCGGCACCGGCAAGACGCATCTGTCCATAGGGTTGGGCATCCGCGCCTGCCAGGCCGGCCATCGGGTCGCCTTCGCCACCGCGGCTGAGTGGGTGGCCCGCCTGGCCGACACGCACGCCGCCGGCAAACTCCAGGACGAGTTGGTCAAGCTGGTCCGCATCCCGGTCCTGATCGTGGACGAGGTGGGTTACATCCCGTTCGAGCCCGAGGCCGCCAACCTGTTCTTCCAGCTGGTCTCTAGTCGCTACGAGCGGGCCTCGCTGATCGTCACCAGCAACAAGCCCTTCGGCCGCTGGGGCGAGGTATTCGGCGACGATGTGGTCGCCGCTGCCATGATCGACCGACTCGTCCATCACGCTGAGGTGATTTCGCTGAAGGGAGACAGCTACCGGCTGAAGAACCGGGATCTGGGCCGGGTCCCATCAGCCCGATCCGAGCACGAGCAGTAGCCAACGACAACGTCAGGGGGTCAAGATTCAACCGTCGTCAGGGGGTCAGAATTCGGCCGTCGTTGACATCGGCGCGGTCCTGCCAGACGGGGTGGTGCGCGGCCTGCGGGCAGCGGGCCGAATTACGCATCCCGGCCAGCGGGTTTCTGGCGTCCGGCGTACCCGCCAGACGCAGCCTGAACCGCTCCGGTTTCGTGGAGTCCCTGGTGTGTCCCGGCGCGCGCGCCCAACGCCATCTTCAACCGCGTCCGCGTGTCGAACACCTCGACACCATGCTGGGACAAGAACACCACCCAGGCCCGCAACACCTGTGCATAGACAGCCCACGAGTCCGGCGCGGGGCAGCCGTTGATCGGCAGTTCCCGCAGTCACCGGTTCAGCACGATGGTCGGACGAGGTACCGCCGGGCCGTCCTCGAAGCGCAGGTCGGAGTCGATGAGGATCGGCATCCCCTCGGGCAGCGCCGGCTTGTGCTCGACGTCCCAGTTCTCCCAGCCGCGGCTGCTGTACAGCACCTGTTCCACGGGGTCGAGAGCGTACGGATATGACTCTGAGTAATGAACCAGTTCTGTTCTGTTGTCGCCAAAATGAGACGTACGACGGGACCTGCAGAAAACAGGAGAAGCGTCGGCGGCGCATGAGAGCGGCTCTCGCCTCATGGTCGGGGGTGCTCATGGTGATTCCTCTCGTGGCGGGTGGCTGTCATGGATGGAGGCCGAGCCAGAGGGCCAGCGCGGCCGAGGTCTCGTTCTCGTCGGGGCGGGGTTTGCCCGCCAGGTCAGCGAGCGTCCAGGCGACGCGGACGACCCGGTCGAGGCCGCGGGCGCTCAGGGAGCTGGAGTCGAGGCAGTTCGTCATGGGTTTCATGGCGGCGTCGGACGGCCGGAACCGGGAGTGCAGGGCCGCGGAGGGGATCTCGGCGATGGTCCGCCACGGGGTTCCGACGAGGCGTTCGGCGGCGCGCGAACGGGTCGCGAGAACGCGCCCGGCCACGGTCTCGCTGGTCTCGACGAACTGCCGGTTGGCCATGAGCTCGCGCCGGGAAGACCGGGCAACCGTGACCTTCATGTCGATGCGGTCGAGCAGGGGGACCGGAGAGCCTGCCCAGGTAGCGGCGCCGGGTGGTGGGCGAGCACGCGCAGTCGCCGCCCTTGTCTTGAGGTCGGGCGCAGGGACACGGGTTAGCCGCCAGGTTATGGACGAGCTTTCAGAGTGTTCATTGACTGAGTAGAGAGCCCGGTGAGGGGCTATGTTTGCGGTCATAGGCGGCATGCACTCACTTGAGCGAGGACCTCGTGGATCGTAAGAACTCGCACTGCGACGACTCGGCTGACGTTCTCGTCATGGTTGAGGACGCCACCGAAGACCTGTCGCAGGACCTACTCCACTGGCTCCAGGACACCCGCTGGAAGGCGCATCTCTTCATCGCCGGCATGACAGCGGCTCAGACAGTGCTTAGGGACATGTCGCAGGTAGCCGACGTAGTCGTCGACCGCGAGAAGCTAGGGCTTTTCAGCTCCGAACTGACGGCATGGCTTCGGCGGCGGAATGCCACCGTGACATTTCCGGCAGATGCAGACGTGGATATCGTCCCCATAGTGTCGTCTAGCGAACACCTACTCGCCATCGCTGAGAGGGTTGAGGAGCTTCTGCGCTCTTCGAGCTTCGGGGACGTTGTTGACCGTACTGCTTTTCGCTTCAGCATCGTGCACGTCAAATCCTCGATAGCTGCATCGAGAGTTGAACTCGACTCCTGCTCACGGTGGCCGGTCACTTTGAAGATCGTCCACGCCGCCGAAAGCCTTGATCTTGACAAGACGCCAGAAATCATCACGAGTCACGAGACCATACAGCTGGTGCTTCGCAACGCCATCCGTACTCAGGCGGACGCCCTGCGCTCCGCAAACAGCGACAAGCCAGAGAGCCAGGTCGCGGCCATTTATCTAAGTAACACCGAGGCCGCTCCTGCCGTGCAGAAGGCGCTGGTCGAGCTGACCGAGGCCTTCGGCTGGACCCTGACCCCTGATTCCGTCCCGCTGCGCGGGTCATTCTTTCGCCGGTTCAGGATGGCTGCTATCAACCTGTTCACGTCGGCACCAGCCAAGGAGATAGCTGAAGAGATCCGGCGTGGGGTCGAACTGGCCACTATTCATAGCCAGCAGGCCGACAACGACAGCAAGCAGGCCGAGGCGGTTGCCAACCTGCTCCAGGCGCTTGAAGGAACCGAGCAGGGAGTCTTGCTGGTCGGTTCTGTCTTGATCCTTAAAGACGGCGGGAAAGTGTCCGTGCGGACGCTGACTCAGCGCCAGCTTGCGTTTTTGGAACGTCACCAGGTCAGCGTGACCGATCCCTCAGCTGTTCTTGTTGCCCTGGACGAGTGCGCGCGTTCCCTCTCGGAAGAAGCCGTCATTCCAGCAGCAGGGAGCTATTACGGAGTGACCGTAGTGGTACCACCTGCCGAGCTGACCGACGGGGATCCCCCTGCCGCATAGGAGACAGCTACGAGGGTCCTGCACGGGGGCCCTTCTGCATCTCAAAGGTGCTGCAGCGGAACCACTGTTCCTCTAGCTGACGCCTGTTCGCGCAGGCTTCGTGACAGGCTGGATGAGCGGGTCGGAAGAGCCTGTATCGGTGCGGCTGGTTCACGGGCCGGGCGGGCAGGGCAAGACGCGGCCGGCCGCCGAGCCGTCCTGGCGGCCGCGGGCGGCGCAGTAAATGTTAACCCTGGCCACCGTCGTGGCCCGCAAGCACGCCGGCCGCGCTATGACCAGCGGCGCCACCAACACCTGGCTGAACAAGCTGCGCCCAGCTTGCTCGTGATCTCGAACTTGCGAAGGCTGTTTTCCAGCGCCTGGCGCTGGAAAACCAACTCCTACAGCAAAACCTCACGACCGATGAACGGCACCACCTCATATCTCGGGGCCAGCAACAGCTGGGAGGGCTGCGCGCGCCTGCTCCACTCTCGGCCTGTCCCGCGGCGGCGGGAACGCCTCCACGCGGTACACCGGCCCCCTGAACGTGATCGCCAAGGTCCCGCCCACGCCCTGGATCTGGATCACATCGCCTACCACCACGCTGCCGGTCAGCGAGCTGCCGGTCACTAGCGGGCCTGTGCCGAGTTCGTCGCCGGGCTGGCCCTCGCCATCCAGGCGGCCGAAGCCGGTCATCGGTCGATCTCGGCGTCACCACCGACCCATCGACCTGCCGCACCTCGCCACCCGGGTGCTCCCCGCGCACGCGGGGATGGTCCCACGAACTCGACCTATAGATTGAGTGGGAGCTTGTGCTCCCCGCGCACGCGCGGATGGTCGGGTTAGGCATTGAGGAACTCGGTGGGTGCCGGCTTGCTCCCACACAAGCGGGAACTCCCGCGCTTGAGCTAAGAACGCAATGTGCTCTGGTCAGCCGAGAGACTCTTGCGGGTCCGGGATGTCGGGCGCTTGGTGTAGGGCTGCAGGTGCGTGGTGGCCGTGGTGGTCAGCGTGGACACCTCGGCCGTGTCGTAGCGATGAGGGTGGCGGGTGATCCAGCCGACGAGGCGGGCCGCTCGCAGCAGGGTCGCTCCACGAGCCATGATGACCCGGAAACGAGGCAAACGGGAGCCGTGTACGGCGATGACGGCCGTGACCTCGATGCGTCGTCCTGTCGCCTGGCTGAGGACCTCGCCAGTTCGGCGGGCTTCGAAGAGGACCGGCCGGACGATCTTGTCGATCGGTGTGCGGCCGATCCAGAGTGTGCCGGTGGCTGCTCGGACAGTAGTGCGGCGGTGCCACTTCTTGGAGTCGATGACGAACACGCCGGTCGGGCCGATGACCAGGTGGTCGATGTTGGCGTTGCTGTGCGGCATCGCCAGGTCGTGCAGCACGGTGTAGCCGGCCAGCTCCAGGGTGCGCAAGCGGCGGGCGGTGGCGCGCTCTCCTGCCGCGCCCTTGCGCCAGGCCGCCGCCGGCGTGTGCGTACGTCTCTGCCGGACCAGGATGATCAGGCAGGAGAGAACGGTGGCGATCAGCCCTAGCCAGACGGTGCTCAGCCACGCCACTAGCCCCCCGACGATGATCGCGACGGTCAGGAGGACCAGCAGACGGCGGGTACGGTCGGCCGTCTGGAGGGTGCGGTAGCGGGCGCGGGCGGACGCGCCGGCGGATCTGTACGAGCCCGGCATCGTCATGTCCTCCTCGGCGTTGCCGGCAGGGGCCTTCACGGTACGGACGGGGACCGACAGTTCTCGCTCTGGTTCTCCAGCAGGTCCAGTTCAGTGATGGTGCGGTCGACGATGTCAACGTCGTCGCGTGGGGGGCCGTCCGGTTGGTGGTGTTGGCTGCAAGGCCGCATGCGGATCTGCAGGCGTTCGACCGTGCTGGGCCGGAGCCGGTCGAGGTAGTAGGCGGCGTCGCTGGAGGTGGTGCCGTCCCAGGTGTAGGTGATGCGCCAGGCGCAGTACAGCATGGACAGTTCTTCGATGACGTCCCAGTGGCGGGGCCAGCAGCTCAGGATGGCTCGGGGGGCGTCAGGCCAGGCGAACAGCACGTCACGGACCCAGTCCGCCAGCTCGGCCAGCCGTTCGGCTTTCTCCTTGTGCGGCATCCGGGGCCAGTACCAGGGGCGCGGGCTTCGCTTGGGTGACGCCTTGGTCCTGGAGGGCTGGGGCTCGCTGAAGGATGCGTTCAGCTGAGCGACGGTGCGGGCGAGTTCTTCGAGCTCGGCGGCCAGGCCGGTGATGATGTCGGGCTGGGCGTCGTCTCCACCCTGGTGGCGCCTGTCGCTCACTGGTCGTCTGTTTCAGGGCGGCGGAGCAGGGCCTTACGAGCAAGGGCGTCACGGTGGCCGTGCGGACTTCGGCTACGACCCCGACCACCCCGATCTGAAGGGTGTGGTCACGCAGGCGCGGGACTTCACCGGCGGCACCGAGGCGCGCGACAACGTGGGCCACGGCACGCATGTGGCGTCGATCGTCGCGGGCGCGGGAGAGGGATCAGTGCGCTGAGCCTCTCGTGTGGATCAAAAGCATCCAATGCGAACACCGACTATGCTCAATTGGCAGTCATCTCGTCGAAAATTGGCATCCACGGTTCAAGCCCGTGAAAGGCGCTGAGCGCCTTCTCGACCAGCGCGGGCGAGAACGATTTATGTGGACGCAACAATTGGGCTTCTTTGAGAGAGAGTCGCCTCCCTATGTTGCCCTGCAAATCCTGGATATGGTAATCCCCGTGCGGACCGGCGAGTGTCTTGTATTGAGGTATACGGATTTGTGGCGAGATCGGGCGGCTCCCCAGAACGACCCATGATCCATCCTTGATTTGTTGGTCCATCGTTTTGATCAGGAAAATAGGAATGTCTAGTTCCAGCCGCTCCAGATCAGGCTCGCATCCAGCATCGAGGAGGGCGGAAAACGCTCCCAGGAAGACATTCCGAGCCTTTCCAGTATCTGAGCCGGGGCGGCATATCGACCGGCTATCGAGATGGATAGAACCTGTCCTCTTTCGCAATCGACTAGCACGTCACCGCAACCCTCGCTGTTCACCGCCCCGAAGCCTCACCTTCGCTGATGAAGTGCCGCAACACGGACCTCAAGCTATCGATCGCAGCTTGAGCCTCCTCCCTCTCGCCATCGTCGACCCAACTCCTCCAGAACCAGCCGTCTGCAGGCAATGTCACGTCCAGAGCCTGAATAGCGGACATGGCAAGTGCCGGCGTAATCGGCTGGGCTAGCCATTCCATGACGCCCGGGTTTTCCTCGTTCCAGGTCAAGGAGCGCCCGGCTGGAATATTGGCCGCAACCACAGCAGCAGCGGCCACTACTTCTTCGGGTAGTACCGACGCGTTTGAGTTGCCCTGGGCCTCGATGGCTGAATGGAAAGTAGCCTCGATCATTATCAGTCTCTGCGATGCGGACAGCTCCTCCAGTTCGTCGAGAAAGTCTTCCGAGGTGTCGCTGTCGAACGGGCTTGATCCCCAGGTTCCCATCACGGCCTGCAGTATAGTCCTACTGCAGGTACTGGCCAATCGGAACTTCGATTTCGGGGTCTCGTCGGTTCAGGAGGGTTCCGCCCTTTGCCTTTACCCCCTCCATCATCGTCTGCTCCATGCGACGAATGGCTGTCTTGCTCGTACCGCGAGATAACGTAAAGTACGTTACATTGGCCACGTCGTCGGCTGTGTATCCCGCCTTTCGGACCGCGTGCTTGGAGCGCATCGACTTGTTCGTCCGTTCTCTGATGTTTGTGGTTGAGCTTCCGACGTACTTGGTTCCGTCATTCAGGTGAATGACGTACACGCCTGGCTTCTCAGGGACGTTGAACCGTGTACCTGGCAGGCAATTCGAATTGTGAACCAGAATCGAGGTCGCGCCAGCCAGTACGTAATATGTATGTGTATCCGCGACGGTCAGGTTGTAGACGCGCTAGTCGCCGGTTGTCCATCGGATGGCTGCGGATATCTGGGTGTAGGTACCGCTACTGGTCTGTAGGTACTGTCCGGACCGAAGCGTTTCAGCGTTCACCCACTCCTGGACTTCCGGCACCCAGAACGGATGGTCGCCGGTTGCGGTGAGAACTCCCGACCCCTTGCCTTTATCGATAGATATCTGGGCCAGGTTTTTGATTCCTTCAGAGGTGATCTGGGCAGTGACAGACTTGACTGTTGTCTTCCCAGTCTTCGGGTCTGTCGTTAATATCTCGTCACCTTCGGTGACGCTCTCGATGGGTTTGGTGGTGCCGTCGGCCATGAGGATTCGAGTGCCGGGGATGAAGCTGCTGCACGATTCACTCTCAATTGATTCGCGGGTTTTGCGGCCGATGCGGTTCTTGACGGTCTGTCGCATGGACGGATATCTGGAGCTGACCATCCCGTTCTCGTCGGAAATCCCCGGATTCTGCAACATCCAGCGATATGCTTCAATGTCCTCTTTTGCGATGCCTGCTTCACGGCTCTGGTAGCGGGAGCGTTCGGTTTCGCGCTTCTTCCAGGCAGCTATATCCTTGCGCTGCTTCTCGTTCGCCTTGATCCGCTTCTTGTGGATTTTGCGCTCGCGGGCGGTCTTCTTCTTGCCGCTGGCGTGATGAGTCTTGGCCAGGTTCTGGTTGGCGTTGGGGCGGTTCTTGTTCCGGGAGTAGCCGTAGCTCTTGTCCGAGCTGCCGCCGCCGGCGTCCACCCGGCGGCCGTCGGGGTCGGACTGGTCGATGGGGTTGTTGGCGGCGTACGAATACGCGTTGGCCCATTCCGGGGTGCGTAGGTCCAGCTCGGGGTCGGTGGAGATGAATTTGGCGATGGTGGGGTCGTAGTAGCGGGCGCCCAGGTAGGTGAGGTCGGTGGAGGGGTCTTCGGTCTTGCTGAGGAAGCCGAGGTCGGTGAAGGGCAGGTCGTCGGTGCCGCGGCGCTGGCCGAACGGCAGGTAGCGTTCCCGGCTGACGGCGCCGGTGGTGGCGTTGACGGCCAGTTGGGTGCTGCCGTGCAGACCGGCCAGCATCCAGGTGAGGCCGCCGGGTTCGCGCATGGCGACGAGGGAGCCGTCGCTGCTGCTGTAGTACCGCTTGGCGGTGACCTGGTCGGCGGACAGGCGGAGTTCGACCGCGCCGAGGTAGAGGGTGGTGCCGCCGTCGGGGTCGCGGCGGATGAGGCGTTCGCCGGCGGCGTCGTACACCATCGTCGTGTCTTGGCCGTCTATGGTGGCCTGGTCGAGCTGGCCGAGGGGGTTCCAGGTGAAGGTGGCTTGCTTGTTGTCGACGGTGCGGGCGGCGAGGTGGCCGGCGTCGTCGTAGGCGTAGCTGTCGGTGCGGCCGGGGTAGGTGATGGCGGTGACCGCGTTCGGCCGTTCCGCGCCGGCGGCGGGGGCGGGGTAGGTGTAGGTGGCGGCCTGGCCGTTGTCGGTCAAAGTGGTGATGTTGCCGACTTTGTCGTACGCGTACGCCTGGTTGTACGGGTCGAGGCCGAGGCCGTCTCCGTTGCCAGTGCACGAGCTGGCGGTGGTGGTGTAGGCGGTGGCCAGGCGGCGCAGCCCGTCATAGGTGAAGCACTCGGACTGGCCGTCGGTGGTGCCGGGGATGGCGGAGGCGGCGTCCAGGATCCGGGTGATGTTGCCGGCGTGTCGGCTGGTCGGAGACCCGCCGGTCGGACTACGGGCGTGGCTGGGTGAACAATCCCGGCTCGGTCTCGACAAGGATGCCGCGGCTGACCAGGCGTTTGAGCTTGGCGCGGACGTTCTGGATGCCGTTCTGCGTCAGGGGCAGGTCCATTGCCCTGGCCAGGTCCCGGGCGCGCAGGGAGCCGCCGGCCTCGGCGAAGACGGTGAGAATCTGCTGGTAGGCCGGGTGCTCGGGAACTGCGGGAGGTGGCGCGGCCGGTTGGATCGGGGTGGGATCTTCCTCGGCGAGGGAGATGAGGGTCTTGCGGCTGATCCGCAGGTGCTCGATCGCCTCGCTGAGTTGGCCCAGCCTCGCGGTGAGCATGTCGATTTCCGCCTGGGTCTGCTCGATCTGGCAGGTCAAGGCCTGCTCGCGGGCGTCGATCCGGGGGGGCTCGCCCCGAAGCGTGGACACCGGTCGTTATGCGGCGAGCAGCACCCTATCGATGGTCTGCTGCTCGAAGTCGATCGGGCTGAGATAGCCGATGGTGGAATGTCTCCTGCGAGTGTTGTAGCGGGTGATCCACTTGAACACTGCCAGGCGAGCCTCACGCGCCGAGGACCACTGCTTGGCTCCCTGCAGCGTCTCGCGTTTCAGGGTGGCATTGAACGCCTCCGCCACGGCATTATCGGCGCTCGAGCCGACCGCTCCCATGGACTGGCGGACCCCGAGCTCGGCACAGACCCTGGCGAACTCGGCCGAGGTGTACTGCGCCCCATGATCGGCATGAAAGATCGCCCCGTCCAGGCTGCCCCGCGTCGCGGCGGCCGCGCGCAGCGCGTCGGTCACCAGCTCGGTGCGCATGTGATCGGCGATCGACCAGCCCGCCAGCCGGCGTGAGCCCAGGTCCAGCACGGTCGCCAGATACAAGAACCGGCCCTCGCCGACCGGCAGGTACGTGATGTCACCGACATAGCGCCGGTACGCAGCCGGCGCGGTGAAGTCCCGCTCGATGAGGTCGGGCACCTTCTGATGCGAGGGTTCCGGCACCGTGGTGCGCACCTTCTTGCGCAGGTGCAACCCGACGATGCCGAAGCGGCGCATCACCCGCGCCACCCGCTTGTGGTTGACCCTGCGGCCTTGGGCGCGCAGCTCGGCGGTGACGCGCGGACTGCCGTAGGTGCCGTCGAACTCCCCGTGGATGTGCCTGATCTCCTCGGCGAGTACGGCGTCGGCCGCGGCCCGCTCCGCCCGGGCCGGGGCCGCCTTGCGCCACCGGTAGAAACCCGAGCGCGACACCTTCAGCACCCGGCACAACCGCTTCACGCCGAAGGCGCCCCGATGGTCGTCGACGAACTGGAAGCGGCTCACCAGTTGGTCTCTCCCGCGAAATATTTGGCCGCCCGGCGCAGGATGTCGCGCTCCAGCTCCAGTTCCCGAATCCGGGCCTTGAGCTGCTTGTTCTCCTCTTCCAGCACGTCGTCGGACGATAGCGGGCCACGTGCCGGCTTCCTCGCCGGGCCCCGCTCCTTGGCGCCCGCGCTGCCGTCCGCCTGCGCCTGACGCACCCAGTTACGCAGCGTCTCCCGGCTGATCCCCAGGTCCTCGGCCACCGAAGCCAGCGTCCGGTCCGGATCGGACAGGTACAACGCGACGGCGTCCGCCTTGAACTCCGGCGGATACGACTTCATCGCCACGTGGAACTCCTTGTCTCCGGATCTCCATCATCCGGTACTCAAGGTGTCCACACCTCGGGGGGAGGTTCCCGGTCCAGGAGCCAGGCACCCGGGTCGGCCGGCCGGGCGTCGGGCCCGATCATGCCTACCGCCACGACGGGGACGCGCCGCGGGTCAGGCGGCGGGACATCACGTCCGTCATCGCCCAATACACGCGGGCTTCGGAACTGGCCGGAAGGTGCTCATAGTCGCGGACCAGACGCCGGTGGAACATCAAGATGCCGTACGTTTGCTCGACGACCCATCTCTTGGGCTGGGGGACGAACCCCTTGCCGGCGGGGTTGCGTTCGACGATCTCCACGTCGATCCCCAGGTCGGCGCCATGCGCGACGACCGCGTTCTTGAACCCCTGGTCGGCCAGCGCCTTGGTCACGGTGCCCTCGGTGCCGGCGGCGACCCGGTCCAGCAGGGCGATCCCGGCGGTGTTCTCATGAGCCGAGGCGGCCAGGACGACCACGGCGATGACCAGGCCCAGCACGTCCACCGCCAGGCCCCGTTTCCTGCCCGGCACGCGCTTGGCGGCGTCCTTGCCGGTCGTGGAGGCGGGGACCCCGGCCGCGACGTGGACGCTCTGGGTGTCCAGCACGACCAGGCTCGGATCGGCTAATCGTTTCTTCCTCTCGCGCAGATGCCAGCGCAGCAGGTCATGGATCGTCTTGTCGGTGCCGTCGTCGCGCCACTTGCCGAAGTAGTAGTACGTCGCGCTCTTGGGCGGCAGGTCGTGCGGGAGAAAGTCCCATTGGACACCGGTTCGTCCCTGGTAGCGGATGGCGTTCACGATCTCCCGCAACTCGTAGTTGCCCTCGTGGCCGCTGACGGACGGGTGCGCGGCCTTCCACGCCGTGAGCACGGGCTCGATCAGCGCCCATTCCGCGTCGGTTAAGTCGCTGGGGTACGGCTTGCGCTCGGTCACCCGGCCATCCCAGCACAGCAGACCCCACCGACCGGCGGTAACGCTACAAATCCATACGATCACATAGCGACATCACAGGCATATGCTCGCGGAACGCACTCTGAGACGCATATCCGGGGAGTGCTCGAGAACGTGCGGATGGACAAGGTGTTCGTGCCGACCGTCGAGCGGGTGTTCAACTGGATTGATGAGAAGAACGCTGCGCTGTCGGCCGCTCGCAAGTCTGAC
>NZ_JAHKRN010000140.1 GCF_019396385.1 Nonomuraea harbinensis
CGCTGATCGACATGGACCGGTACTTCGTGGTCCACGCGCCCCGGCAGACCGGTAAGACGACCGCGCTGGAAGCCCTGGCATCCGAGCTGACCGCAGAGGGCGACATCGCCGCCCTGATGTTCTCCTGCGAGCGCGCCAAGTCGGCCGGTGACGACTACGCGGCGGCGGAGGAGATCCTGCTGAAGTCCCTCCGCCAGGCCGCCGAGTGGTCGGGATGGCCGGAGGAACTGCTGCCACCGGATTCTTGGCCGCAGGCTCCGGCGGGCACCAGGTTCGATTCGGCGCTGACCGAGTGGTGCCGCCGCAGCCCGCGCCGGGTGGTGCTGCTCATGGACGAGATCGACGGCCTGCAGGGCAACAGCATGGTCAGCATCCTCAGTCAGCTCCGTGACGGCCACAACGCGCGGCCGAAGGGGCGTCCGTTTCCCGCGTCCGTGGTGCTGTGCGGGCTGCGCGATGTGCGTGACTACAAGGTCGCCTGCGGCGGCGACGCCGACCGGTCGAACCCGATCAGCCCGTTCAACATCGTCACCGAGTCGCTGCGCCTGGG
>NZ_JAHKRN010000025.1 GCF_019396385.1 Nonomuraea harbinensis
GACGCCGCGGTCGACCGCGGCGAACTGCCGCCGGGCACCGACGGGGCGGAGCTGATCCGCGCCGTCTCGGCGCCCCTCT
This sequence comes from Nonomuraea harbinensis, assembly GCF_019396385.1. Taxonomy (GTDB): domain Bacteria; phylum Actinomycetota; class Actinomycetes; order Streptosporangiales; family Streptosporangiaceae; genus Nonomuraea; species Nonomuraea ferruginea. The sequence continues at coordinate 80 of NZ_JAHKRN010000025.1, forward strand.
ACTACCGGCTGATGGTCGTCAGGCACCCCCTGGACGAGACGACGGCCGCCCGGTCGGTCGCCCGCGCCCTCATCGCCGCCAGGGCGGGCGCGTTCGTGCCCACCTGAGGCTCAGCGCTCGAAGGGTGAGCCGGAGCGCGGCCAGAGGGACCCGTACCACCACACGACGCCACCGGTGAGGATCAACCCGCCCGCCGTCGCCAGCTTGGCCACCAGGTCGAGCGGCGGGCCGGTCATCGGCAGCCGGTGACCCCACGGACAGTCGTTGCGCACCCGGGTGGAGTCGATCAGCGTGTCGGCCGCCGACCCGCTCACCGAGTACGCCTCGATCTCCGCGCTGCTGCCCTGGCGTACCTTCACCGTACGGGTGATCGCCTTTCTGGCCGGGATGGAGCCCGACGCCACGGTCGCCGAGTCGGCGCGCAGGTCGAAGCGGGCGAGCTGGCGGGTCTGGTTGCGCAGCGTGACCCGTACCGTGTTCGCGCGGCAGCCGATCCGGTCCACCGACATCGTGAACGGGTCACCGGGGTCGGGGCCCGGCCAGGCGCAGGCCGTCGCCGGCAGGAGGAAGACCACGAAGGCGGGCAGGGCGGCGAGGGCGAGGCGGGCGCGCATGCGATGGCTCCTCCAGGCACGGGCGAACGTGACACATTTTCGTCCCGCATCGTGCCCATATCGCTACGTTGAGTAACATGCGGCGGCTGTAGGCGCGAAGAGCCCCCTTCCTCCTTCATGATGGATGTATGGCGGAAGCGATCTACGTCGGCGGGTTGTTGGTGGCGACGCCGCTTCTCGACGATCCCAACTTCCGGCGTAGCGTCGTGCTCATCCTCGAACACGACCACGACGGCGGCACGCTCGGCGTGGTTCTCAACCGGCCGAGTGAGATCTCGGTGACCCAGGTGCTGCCCGTGTGGGACCCCCTGGTGACCGGGCCGCCGGTGCTCTTCGAGGGCGGGCCGGTGCAGACCGACAGCGCGCTCGCGCTGGCCGCCGTGCCGAGCGGGGAGGAGCCGCTGGGCTGGCGCAGGCTCCACGCCGGCACCGCGGCGGTGTCGCGGCTCGGCACGGTCGACCTGGACGCGCCGCCCGAGATCCTCCAGGGCGAGATCGCGCAGATGCGCATCTTCGCCGGCTACGCGGGCTGGACCACGGGCCAGCTGGAGAGCGAGATCGCGGAGGGCGCGTGGTACGTCGTCGACTCGGAGGCCGGCGACACCTTCCACGCCGACCCAGGCTCGCTCTGGCGACACGTGCTGCGGCGGCAGAAAGGTGAGCTGGCGTTCGTGGCGACCTGCCCGGACGATCCCACGATGAACTGACTAGGTGTCCCAGCCGGGGCGCAGCGATCGCTCCACGAGCTGGAGCGTCTCCTCCATGCGCCGGACGATCTTCTGGAGGTCGGGCGGGTCCGCCGGGCAGGTGAATCCGATCCGCATGGCGGCCATCACGAACGTCACGACGAGATGGGGGAGCGGGCTCTCGTACGGGTCGACGCCCTGGCGGGCGGCGATGGCCTCGACCAGGCGCCGTTCGGACTCGACGGCCCGGGCGAAGGTGCTGTGGGCCAGGTGGGGGGTGGTGTCGAGAAGGCGCCTCACCTTGAGGAATCGCGCGACGTCGTCCGGCGTTGCGTACTCCATGGTGCGCAGCTGCGCGCGCAGGGCGTGGGTCATGGAGACGAACGGCGGCTCGTCCGCGGGGCGGTCGGCCAGGACCTCCAGCATCGTCTCCTCGACCTGGTCGTGGAGCCACAGGATCAGGTGTTCCTTGCTGGTGAAGTAACGGAAGAAGGTGCGTGGAGAGACCTCGACGGCCTCCGCTATCTGGTCGATCGGCGTCGAGTCGTACCCTTGTTCGAGGAAAAGATCGAGTGCGGCATCCAGAAGGGCGACCCGCGTCTTTTCCTTCTTGCGCTCTCGTAGTCCCATGTCTGTCACTCCCTCGACATCGTGATGTCACATACTGCCATATGTCAGCTTCTGGCGAATAAAACCCGTTTGTCATGTGGCAGCGTCTGCCACTATGGTTCCTGAGGTTTAAGAGACAATTGAGGGGGATTCAATGGCAGATGCGAAGACGGTGGCCGCGCCGTCGTCGCCGCCGGGCAAGACCGGGGCTCGCGGCAATCCTTGGCTGGTGCTCCTGGCGGTGAGCCTGGGCGTCATCATGGTGATGCTCGACGGCACCGTGGTCGGCATCGCGAACCCGGTGATCCAGGCAGACCTGGGCGCGACGCTGGCCGAGCTGCAGTGGGTGACCAGCGGCTACCTGCTGGCCCTGGCCGTGTTCCTGATCACCGCGGGGAAGCTGGGCGACCTTTTCGGGCACAAGCGCGTCTTCCTCATCGGCGTGGGCGGCTTCGCCCTCGTGTCGGTGGGCATCGGCTTCAGCGCCGAGCTGGCCGACGTCGTGCCCGGCGTGTCGCCGGCCGGCATGCTGATCGGCCTGCGCGTGCTGCAGGGCCTGTTCGGCGCGCTGCTGCAGCCCGCCGCGCTGGCGCTGCTGCGCGAGGCGTTCCCCGGCGACAGGCTGAAGCAGGCGATGGGCGCGTGGGGTGCGATCATCGGCCTGTCCAGCGCCGCCGGCCCGATCGTGGGCGGCGTGCTGGTGGAGAACGTGAGCTGGGAGTCGGTCTTCTTCATCAACGCCCCGGTGGGCGTCATCGCCCTCATCATGGGCGCGCTGCTCATCGAGAAGAGCCCGATCAAGGTGCTGAACAAGATCGACTGGGGCGGCGTGGTGCTGCTGTCCGGCGCCATGTTCGCGCTCGTCTGGTCGATCATCAAGGCGCCCGAGTGGGGCTGGGGCGACTCGACCACGCTGACCTTCCTCGGCATGTTCGCGGTGCTCACCGCCGCCTTCGTCTTCTGGCAGAGCCGGGCCAAGCAGCCGCTGGTGCCGCTGTCGCTGTTCGCCAACGCGTCGATCTCCATCGGCACCGTGCTGATGATGATGGTCGCCTTCGCGATGTTCGGCGCCATGTTCTTCCTGGGCTTCTTCTTCCAGGGCACCCACGGGCTGACCCCCCTGGAGGCCGGCATCCGGATGCTGCCCATGAGCGCGGGCATGATCGTCGCCTCGCCGCTGGCGGGCATCCTGCTCGGCAAGCTCGGGCCGCGGCTCACCATGGCGGCCGGTCTGGTGGTGACCTCGGGGGCCATGTTCCTGATGTCCCAGCTGACGATGGACGCCACGTTCCTGGAGACCTCGATCCCGTTCGTGGTGCTGGCGTTCGGCATGTCGCCGGTCTTCGTCGGCGCCACCGAGATCATCGTGGGCAACGCCCCCGAAGGGCTCACCGGCGTGGCGGGCGGCCTTCAGCAGTCGGCCATGCAGGTCGGCGGCGCGCTCGGCACCGCCATCCTGGGCGCGGTCATGGCGGGGCAGATCTCCGCCAAGCTGCCCGGCTACCTCGGCCCGGCCGCCCAGTCGATCCCGCCCGACCAGCTCGCGCAGCTGGAGGCGGCGGCCTCGTTCGGCGGGCTCCCGCCGGGCACTCCCGAGCAGATCGCCCAGATCGTGGGCCCGGCCGCGAAGAGCGCCTTCATGGACGGCATGCACCTCGCCTTCCTGGTGAGCACCGGGATCGCGCTGCTGACGGCCGTGCTGGCCCTGTTCGTCAAGGCCGGACGTAAGACGGAGGACGTCCCCGTCCACGTCGGCTGAACCCCTTGGACACGGCCCCCGCCCGCACCGGGCGGGGGCCGTACCACTTTCCTGGATCGGCGCGCGGCGGGCATAGACTCGGTGGGGTGAGCACGAAGATCCTTCCAGAGCAGGAAACGCGTCCGAAGACGTCACACGGCGACGGTGACCACGAACGCTTCGCCCACTACGCCGACAAGCACAAGATCACCGAGTCCATGGTGACGGGCACGCCGATCCGGGCCCTGTGCGGCAAGGTGTGGGTGCCCAGCCGCGACCCGAAGAAATACCCCGTCTGCCCGGAGTGCAAGGAGATCTACGAAGGTCTGCCGTCCGGCGGCGGCGAGGGCGACGGCAAGGACAAGTAACCCGGCCACCGGGTCTGCCCTGGGTCACGCCTGAATACGATGTCCGGGTGACAGCACCGAAAGCACTCGACACCCCATACGATGCCCCGCGCATCTTCGGCCCCGCATACCGCACGGCGACCCTGGGCATCCTCCTCGTCGTCACGCTGGTCGCCTTCGAGGGCATGTCGGTCAGTGTCATCATGCCGGAGGTCTCCAAGGACCTGCGGGCCCTGGAGCTCTACGGCGTCAGCTTCTCCGCCTTCTTCATCGCCAGCCTCTTCGCCAACGTGGTGGCGGGGCTGTGGGCCGACCGGCGCGGCTACGCGCTGCCGTTCCTGGCCGGTCTGGTGCTGTTCGTGCTCGGCATGGCGCTGGCCGGGGCCGCGACGGGCAAGGAGATGTTCCTGCTGGCGCGGGCCGTGCAGGGGCTCGGCGCCGGGCCGACGGTCGTGGCGCTGTATGTCATGATCGCCCGGGTCTATCCGCAGGACGTGCGGCCCCGGGTCTTCGCGGCGCTGTCGGCCGCGTGGGTGCTGCCGTCGATGATCGGCCCGTCCGTGGCGGGGTTCGTCGCCGAGCACCTCGGCTGGCGCTGGGTGTTCTACGGCATCATCCCGCTGGTCGTGCCCGCCCTGCTCATGCTCCTGCCCTCGCTCAGGCGGCCGTCCGACGACCACGAGCCCGCCACCGGCCCGCGCTCGCGCCCGGTGGCCATGACGGTGGCCGCCACCGCCACCGCCGTGGGCAGCGGTGTGCTGCTGTACGGGGTCGAGGAGCTGTACGACGCGCCGCTGGTCAGCATCGTGTGGTGCGTGCTCGGGCTGGCGGCGCTCGGCTACGGGCTGGCCAGGCTGCTGCCGCCGGGGGCGCTCCGGTTCGGCCGCGGGCTGCCGACGACCGTCATGATGCGCGGGCTGTTCGCCGCAGCGTTCTTCGGGGTCAACGGCTTCATCCCGCTCGCCCTGACCGACGTCAAGGGGTTCACCACCGCCCAGGCGGGCATCGCGCTGACCACCGGGGCGCTCGGCTGGTCGGCCGGCTCCTACCTGCAGAGCAGGCGCGTGATCGACCCGTACCGCAGGATCAGGATGGGCGCGGCCTGCGTGACCGCCGGCATCCTGCTGGTCGTGCCCTCGGTCGTGGCCGGGGTCACCGGCTGGGTCGCGGTCCCGGCCTGGATCGTCGCCGGGTTCGGGATGGGGATGGCGATGGCCACCATCAACGTGACCGCGCTCAAGCAGTCGCCGGTCAACGAGCAGGGCGCCAACAGCGCCGCGCTGTCCGTGACCGACATGCTCGGCGCGGCGCTCGCGCTCGGCGTCGGCGGCGCCCTGTCGAACGTGATCGGCTTCACGCCCAGCCAGATCGCGGTGGGATTCGCGGTGATCTGCGGCCTGATGGCGCTGATCGGGCTGGCCGCCACCTTCCTTTCGGCCCGGGTCACCGACCCGGCAGCCTGAATCCGTCCCTCCAGCCACACCGGCAACGGATCGCCGGACCGGAGCCGCCCCGGGATGGTAGGACAGCGGTCGTGGAGCGTGACGACCGCGTCCGTACGCGCTGGGACTCCCTGCCGCCGTCCGCGCGCATGTACGGCACCCCCGCCGACCCCGGCCCCCGGGTGCCGCGGCGCGCGCTGGGGCGCCTGGCCCGGCCCGTGCTGGCGGTCGTGGCCGCGGCCGGGCTGGTGGCGGCGCTCGCCCTCGCCGTGCTCCGGCTGATGCCCTCGGGCGGGGAGGCCACGCCGCTGACCGACACGCTGGCCGGGGTGCGGCTGGCGCTGCCGCCCGGCTGGGAGGAAGAGAAGGTGGCGCCCGTCACCGGGTTCACCTCGTCGGCCAGGAACGACGACGGCGGCCTGGTCATGACCAGGCCGCTGCGGGGAGAGATCGCCGACCCGCGGGCGGGCGTCAAGGACGCCGCCGAGCACTACGCGCGCCTCCTGCTGAAGGGGGACAGGGTCAAGGTGGTCGACGACCGGCCGGTCGCCGGCGGCCACACCAGGGCGCTGCTGGCCCGGTACGACGACGTGGTGAACCGTCCCGCGTACCTGCGTGTGACGCTTGTCACGAACGGCGGGAAGGCGGCGCTCGTCCTCGGGCTGCTCCAGCCCGAGGAGACGGCCGCCAGGCAGGCGCTGGACGGGGTGATGGCCAGTGCCCGATAACGCCCATAGCACGCGCGGGAGAGCTTGGCCAGGATCGAGGAGCACGGCACGTCTTGTCGGTGGGCCGGTCTACTCTTGGGACACTGTGAGAAAGCGAAGCACACGAACCCCAGAGGTGATGCGGTGAGCACCTTCGCCGCATCCCACCTGTCGCCTTCCTATCCCGACCGCGCCGCGTGGGGCACCGCGCCCAAGTTGCGCGCCTGGCAGCAGGAGGCGTTCGACCTCTACTTCGGGCGAGAGCCGCGAGACTTCCTCACCGTGGCCACGCCGGGCGCCGGCAAGACCACCTACGCCCTGCGCATCGCCAGCGAGCTGCTCACCCGCGGGGTGATCCGCGCGATCACCATCGTCACCCCGACCGAGCACCTCAAGCGCCAGTGGGCCGACGCCGCCGGCAAGGTCGGCATCAGCATCGACCCCGAGTTCAAGAACAGCCAGGGCACCACCAGCCGCGACTACACCGGGGTCGCGGTGACCTACGCCCAGGTCGCCATGCACCCCGCGCTCCACCGCGCCCGCACCGAAGCCCGCAAGACGTTGGTCATCTTCGACGAGATCCACCACGCGGGCGACGCCAAGTCCTGGGGCGACGGCGTGCAGGAGGCGTTCGAGCCGGCCGCCCGGCGGCTGCAGCTCACCGGCACCCCGTTCCGCTCCGACGACAGCCCGATCCCGTTCGTCACCTACGAGGAAGACGCCGAGGGCCTCAAGCGCAGCCGCGCCGACTACTCCTACGGCTACGGCCCCGCGCTCGCCGACAACGTCGTGCGGCCGGTCATCTTCCTGGCCTACTCCGGCGAGATGAGGTGGCGCACCCGCGCCGGCGACGAGCTCGCCGCCACGCTCGGCACCCCGCTCACCAAGGACCAGCTCTCCCAGGCCTGGCGCGCCGCCCTCGACCCGAAGGGCGACTGGATCCGGCAGGTCATGCAGGCCGCCGACCGCCGCCTGACCGAGGTGCGCCGCCACGTGCCCGACGCGGGCGGCCTGGTGATCGCCACCGACCACGAGACGGCCCGCGCCTACGCCCGCCACCTGCGCAACATCGCCGGCGAGGCGGCCACCGTCGTGCTCTCCGACGACCCCGGCGCGTCCAAGAAGATCAAGAACTTCGCCGCCTCGGGCGACCGCTGGCTGGTCGCGGTCCGCATGGTCTCCGAAGGCGTCGACATCCCGCGGCTGTGCGTGGGCGTCTACGCCACCTCCACCTCCACCCCGTTGTTCTTCGCCCAGGCCGTGGGGCGCTTCGTGCGCGCCCGCAAGCGCGGCGAGACCGCCTCGGTGTTCCTGCCCTCGGTGCCGACCCTCATGGGCCTGGCCAACGAGATGGAGGCCGAGCGCGACCACGTGCTCAACCGCCGCCCGCCCGAGGACGGCCTCGACGACAGCCTGCTCGACGACGCCAACCGCAAGAAGGACACCCCCGACGTCCTCGGCGACGAGCTGCCGTTCGAGACCATGGAGACCTCGGCCACCTTCGACCGGGTGCTCTTCGACGGCGGCGAGTTCGGCACCGGCGCCGAGGTCGGCTCCGCCGAGGAAGAAGACTTCCTCGGCCTGCCCGGCCTGCTGGAGCCCGACCAGGTGGCCACGCTGCTGCGCAAGCGCCAGTCCGATCAGCAGGCGGCCAAGCGCAAGCAGCCCGAGCCCAAGGACACCCTGGCCCCGCACGAGCGCATCGCCGAGCTGCGGCGCGAGCTCAACGGCCTGGTCGGCGCGTGGAACCACCGCACCGGCCAGCCCCACGGCGTGATCCACGCCGAGCTGCGCCGCTCCGCCGGCGGGCCGCCGATCGCGCAGGCGACCGCCGAGCAGATCCAGGAACGCATCGACCTCATCCGGCGCTGGGCGACCCAGCGCCGGTAGGCGGCTTTCGGATCAGCGGCCCCGGAGATCGTGACGCTCCGTAACCCTATGCGTTTGGCAACAGAGCAGTAGCCTTCCGTTAGAAAGCAGGCCGGACAGGCAACACTTTCCGATGGGCTGCCTAACGGAGATCCAGAGGGACGTGCTCATGTCGCCTGAGGCCATGGGAAGGTCGATGCTCGCCGTCTCGTCCGGGCTCTTCTCCAATGCGATCGTCATCCGGCTGAGCGGCGAGATCGACGTGTACGGGCTCCCGGCGCTCCGCGATCACCTCACCCGGGTGTGGGACCTGCCCCCCACGCCGTTCCTGATCCTCGACATGCAAGAGGTCGGTTTCTGCGATTCGATGGGCATGAACGAGCTCCTGGACATCATGCACCGGTGCGAGGCGCGTGACACCGGGCTGCTGCTGGGCGGCGTGCAGGGCGTGATGGCCCGGGTGCTGTCCATCACCGGGCTGCGCAACGCCTTCGAGGTCTTCGGCACCCTCGACGAGGCGTTGCGCCACGCCGGCATGCGGGCCTGAGAACCCGTTTCCCGCCATCGGGTGAAAGGGAGTACGACACCCGATGGAAAGGGGGCGATTTGATTACGGACACAGAACGCGTGTCCACGGACGCCGAGGTGATCGAACAGTCCTGGCGGGACCCGGCCGCCTTCTCGACGCTGTTCGACCGTCACGCGCCCGCCCTGCACCGCTACGTCACCCGGCGGCTGGGCGACTCGCTCGCCGACGACGTCGTGGCCGACACGTTCCTGGCCGCCTTCCGGCGGCGCGACCGGTACGACGTGCGCCACACCGACGCCCGCCCCTGGCTGTACGGGATGGCCGCCAACCTGATCGGCAAGCACCGCCGCAGCGAGGTCAGGTCCTACCAGGCGCTGGCCAGGACCGGCGTGGACGACGTGGTGGAGAGCTACGCCGACCGGGTGGACGCGCGGGTGTCGGCGTCGGCGGCACAGCGCGACCTGGCCCGCGCGCTGGCCGAGCTGTCCCCCGACGAGCGTGACGTGCTGCTGATGATCGCGTGGGCCGACCTGGGCTACGAGGAGGTGGCCCAGGCGCTCGGCATCCCGGTGGGGACCGTCAGGTCCCGGCTGCACCGGGCCAGGAAGAAGACCCGCGCCGCTCTGGGCGGGATGAATCCGACGGACGTCGACGAGGAGAACGATCATGGATGACCTGCGGTTGCTCCAAGAGATGCGCGCGGACGCGCCGGAGCCCGGGGAGGCGCGGCTCGCTGAGATGCGTGCCGCGCTCAGCGAGGAGATCACACTCAGCGGCCTGACAGCGGGCACGCCACCCCGCGAGGCTGTCGCGGCGGGCGCGCTCGCCACCCAGGGCGCCGTCCGGGGGACCGCGGCGCGACGGGTGCCGCGCTTCGTCAAGCTGGGCGTCGCGCTGTCGGGGGTCGCGGCGGCCGCTCTCGCGGCGCTGCTGGTCAACGGCGGCGCGGCCCCGGCGTTCGCCGTCACCTCTCAGGCCGACGGCTCGATCAAGGTGACCATCAACGAGTTCAGCGACCCCGGCAGCCTTGAGGAAGCGCTGGCGGACAAGGGCGTCAACGCCGCGGTCGACTACCTGCCCGAGGGGAAGACCTGCCAGGGCACGCGGGGCGAGCCCGCCAAGGCGAGCGGGCGGGTGGAGACCGGCCTCCGCTCGAACGGCGGCGGCGTGGACTTCACCATCACCAAGGGCGCGGTCGGCAGCGGTGAGACGCTGGTCCTGGCCATCTCCGGCGGCGGGTCCGGCAAGGCGCCCTCCGGCATGAATGTCGCGGTGATCAAGGGCGAGGTGAAGGAGTGCACGCCGGTCTCGGTGCCCGCTCCCGCCGATTCCGGCGAGGGTGAGAAGGGTTCCGAGGTCAACGAGCAGGGCGGCCCGGAGAAGGGGACCCACACCGTCACCGAGGGTGACGACCAGGGCCCCCGGCACGACACGGGCGGCAGCTCCGACGACGGCTCCAAGATCCTCCACAGCAGCGGCGACTAGCGACGTGCCCTAATACTCCAGTGACATTTTGTGATCATGGTTCGGATCTGCGCTGGTAGTGGCAGAGCCGGGCCGTGGCCTGGTGGCGTCGGCGCCAGCGTGACCAGCGCAGAACGTTAACGATGGAGCGGTTCTGGACCAGCACGAGGGTCGCGAGCAGCCGGCGGATCTCGGGCAGGGTCAGCGGAATCTGGTCGTGATCGCTGGGTGGCTGAGCGGCGGCGATGGCCGCCAGCAGGGCCAGAGCGAGCATGGCCAGGGTGATGTGCCGGTGCCAGGCCGTCCAGTCGCGTACTTGGTAATGGTCCAGACCGACCTGACCCTTAGCGGCTTGGAATGACTCCTCGACCGCCCACCGAACCCCGGCGATCTTCGCCAGGACCATCAGCGGCTGCCGGACAGGCGCGTAGCAGCGGTAGAACGCCAGCTCGCCGGTGGTCAGGTTGCGGCGGATCAGCAGCCACCGATACCCGTAGGGCTCGCTCTGGTCGATGCGGGCCCAGGCCCAGGCGTACCAGCGCGGCCCCTTGGCGCCCTGCCCGGCGCGGTAGCGGTGCCAGTGCCGGTCGGCCACCCGTGCGGCGACCTCGGCCGCGCTCACCTGCACGCCCTCGAAGTCGACCCGCCGGTTGCCCGCGATCGCCAGCACGTACCCCATCCGGTGCTCCTCCAGGGCGGCGCGCAGGTGCGGGTCCTGGCCGTAGACCTCATCGCCGGTCACCCAGCGGGCGGGCACGCCGGCCCGCAGGGCGGCCAGCACCATGGCGGTGGCCAGGGCCGGCTTGGTGGCGAAGGCCGTCTCGCCGGGGACGCCGGCCGCCTGACAGCGGTCGGCATCGGCCAGCCAGGTGCGTTCGGGCAGGTAGAGCCGCCGGTCCAGCAGCGCCCGCCCCGCTGGGGTGGCGTAGGCGAGGAACACCCCGATCTGGCAGTTCTCGATCCGGCCCGCCGTGCCGCTGTATTGCCGCTGTACCCCGGCCGAGCCGCGGCCCTTCTTGACGAACCCCGTCTCATCCACGACCAGCACGCCGTCTGGGCCGAGCCGGTCGACAACGAAGCCCCGGACGTCATCGCGAATGGCGTCGGCGTCCCAGCGGGCGGAGCGCAGCAGCCGCTGCAACGTCTGAGGACCGGCCAATCCGGCGTGCTCGGCCAGGTTCCAGCAGTTCTTGCGGTCGATATCGGCCAGCAGCCCGCGCACGTACGCACCGGCGGCGCGACGGGGTTCAACGCGGCTGAACCGGCCGGCGATCCGGGCCATCAACTCGTTGAAGATGACCATCCAGCCGTCAGGGTCTACGCTGTGGTCCGCGGCCACCGCACGATCTTTGGTTGTCTTCACAAACTCCGAATGATCACGCGGTGGCCGTCGCCATGTGACCCCAACGCCTCAAGATCGCGAAGTGTCACTGGAGTACTAACCCGGCGGCCCCGCCAAGGGGCCGCCGGGAACCCGGGCTCCTAGGGGCGGCCCCTTCGCATGACACGTGGCCTCGCCGAGGTGGCCGCCCTGCTGGCGACCGCGCCGCTGCCATGGTGGATCGGCGGCGGACACGCGATCGAGCCGGCGGTCGGCCACGCGTACCGCACGCACGGCGACGTGGACCTCGGCCTGCTGCGCCGCGACCACGTCCCCGACGCCCCCTGACCGCCCTCACCGTCACTGACGGTCCGCTGCGCCGGCTCGCTCCGGAGGTCCGGCTCCTCCATAAGGCGCGGGCGCCGCGCCCCAAGGACGAGATGGACTTCGACCGCATGCTGCCCCTGCTCACCCCGCCCCAGCGAGACTGCGGAGACCGAGCACGGCGCCCATCCGTGGCGGGGCCGTCTGATGATGTGAACCGGTGGTAGAGATCTTTCCTCTCGGGGGGAGAAAGGTCCTCGGGTTCTTGGTGCTCATAACCGGAGCGTGAGGAAATCTGTACTTTTCGTGATCGGCGGTGCCGCAGGGACGCCGCGTTACCGTAGAGGAGTGCCAGAGGTGAGTCTGTACCTGCCGGAGGACATGAAGCAGCGGGTCGCGGAAGCGGCCAGGGCGCATCACATGTCCGAGGACGCCTACATGCGCGAGGCGATCGCGCGGATGCTCGGCGCCGAGGTCCTGACCGAGCGGCCCCGTCCCACGCTGCCGCTCTTCGAGATCAGCGGCGAGCCGCTGACGGCCGAACGCATCGACGAGATCCTCGCGGAGGGCTTCGGAGAGAACGGGCGCGGCTGATGCCAGTTCTCGACACCAGCGGCCTGCTCGCCGCGATCGACCCCGGGCAGCCGCAGCACAAGGAAGCGCGCGACGTGCTCTTCATGGAGCGAGGGCCGATACTCCTGTCTCCGTACGTGCTCGCTGAGACCGACTACATGATTCTCAAGCTCGTGGGAGTGCGCCGCGAGCTCGACTTTCTGCGGAGCGTGAGCAGCGGGTTCTACGAGATGGTCGTCATATCCGCACTGGACGTACGACAGGCGGTGGACATCGTGGAGCAGTACGCGAACATGCAGGTCGGGCTGACCGACGCCTCTGTGGCCCTCATCGCGGCCCGCTATGAGACGACCCGGGTGCTGACGCTGGATCAGCGGCACTTCCGGGCCATGAAGCCGCTCTGGGGCGACGCGTTCACCGTGTTGCCCGCCGACCTCAACTAGCGGACGATCGGGGCGCCGTGGAGGGTGGCGCCGGCGGCGTCGAGCTGGGCCACGGCGGCGTCCGTCGTCTGCTTGGCCACGCCGGCCGTGAGGTCGAGCAGCACGCGGACCGTGAGGCCGTGCTTGACGGCGTCGATGGCGGTGGCGCGGACGCAGTGGTCGGTGGCGATGCCCACCACGTCGACGTCGCGCACGCCGTGCTCGCGCAGCCACTCCGCCAGCGGGACGCCGTCGCCGGAGGTGCCCTCGAAGCCGCTGTAGGCCGCCTCGTGGGCGCCCTTGCTGAAGACCTCCTCCACGGCCGACACGTCGAACGCCGGGTGGAAGTCGGCGCCGGGGGTGCCCGCCACGCAGTGGGCCGGCCAGGAGGTGGCGAAGTCGGGCTCGTCGGCGAAGTGGGAGCCGGGGTCGACATGGTAGTCGCGGGTGGCCACCACGTGGTCGTAGCGGTGGTCGGCCACGTGTCGCGAGATCGCGGCCGCGACCTCGGAGCCGCCCGCCACGGCGAGGCTGCCTCCCTCGCAGAAGTCGTTCTGCACATCGACGATGATCAGCGCCGTACCCATACGGCCCACGATACGTCAGGCGAACTCCGTGGGGATCGCCGCGTACCCCCGGGCGAGGTGGAGCGCGTCCTGCGGCAGGCGGGCGATCGCCTCGGCGTGCCGCGCCCGTGCCTCGGCGAGGGGTTCGCGGCCGACGATTTCGCCCTCGCGTACGAACTCGGTCAGCAGCGGCACGCCGCCCTCCGGCACCAGCCCGGACGTGGTGACCAGCTCCGTCTCGTAGTGGTCCGACTTGTTCAGCAGACGATAGGCCTGCTTGCGCCCGCCCCGCGACGGCTTGCCGACCGACCGTTTGGCCACCGGCTCCAGCTTGCCGGTCCTGGTCTCGCGGGCCACCAGCTTGTAGACCAGCGCGGCCGTGGGCACGCCCGAGCCGGTCACCAGGGAGGTGCCGACGCCGTAGCCGTCGACCGGGGCCGCGGCCAGCGCGGCGATCGCGTACTCGTCCAGGTCGGAGGTGACCAGGATGCGGGTGTGGAAGGCGCCGAGCGAGTCGAGCTGCTCGCGTACCTCCTGGGCGGCGGCGGCCAGGTCGCCGGAGTCGATGCGGACGGCGCCCAGCTTCTCGCCGGCCAGCTCGACCGCGGTGCGCACGGCCTCACGCACGTCGTAGGTGTCGACGAGCAGCGTGGTGCCGGGGCCCAGCGTGGCGATCTGGGCCTCGAACGCCTGCTCCTCCGAGTCGTGCAGGAGCGTGAACGCGTGCGCGGCCGTGCCGGCCGTGGGGATCCCGTACAGCCGCCCGGCCTGCAGGTTGGAGGTGGAGGAGAACCCGGCGAGGTAGGCGGCGCGGGCGGCGGCCACCGCGGCCTGCTCGTGCGTGCGGCGCGCGCCCATCTCGATGATCGGCCGCTTGCCGGCCGCGTTCACCATCCGGGAGGCGGCCGAGGCGATCGCGCAGTCGTGGTTCAGCACCGAGAGGATCAGCGTCTCCAGCAGCACGGCCTCGGCGAACGTGCCCTCCACGACCATGATGGGGGAGGCGGGGAAGTACAGGTCGCCCTCGCGGTAGCCGTGGATGCTCCCCGAGAACCGGTATTCGGCCAGGAAGGCGAGGGTCGGCTCGTCGACGACGTTGTGCTCCTGGAGAAAAGTGAGTTCTTCGTCACCGAAACGGAAGCGTTCCAGCTCGTCGAGGACGCGTCCCGCCCCGGCGACCACTCCGTAGCGCCGCCCGCCGGGCAGGTGGCGGGCGAACACCTCGAAGACCGCTCGCCGGTGTGCCGCGCCGCTTCGCAACGCCGCCTGCAGCATCGTCAGCTCATAGTGATCTGTCAGCAACGCGGTGCTCATGGTCATCGTCACGAGTCGAAGACTACGGCCCACATAGGGCAGACTCATGGATGTGGGTAGCACCGCTCCAATCACCGTCGAGCGTCCTTCACAGGACGTCCGGCCCGATCTGCCGTGGGTGACGATCGTCTGGAACGACCCGGTCAACCTCATGTCCTATGTGACCTATGTCTTCCAAACGGTCTTCGGCTACACCCGGGAGAAGGCCGAGAAGCTGATGATGGACGTCCACCACAAGGGGAAGGCCGTCGTGTCCAGCGGCACGCGCGAAGAGATGGAACGCGATGTGCAGATTCTCCACTCCTACGGCCTGTGGGCGACGGTCCAACCGGATTCGGTCAAGTGAGGCGGTGCCGGTGAGCTCGGGGTTCTCTTCCGGACGCGACGGAGCGGTGATCGCGAAGTTCGAGGCCGCGGAGGTCTCGATCCTGTCCTCGCTCGTCGGGATGGTGCTCGGGCTGGTCGCGCCCGGCGAGACCAGCGACGACCCGCTGGAGCGGGCGCTCGGCATCGGCGACGGCGCGGCGCCGTCCGATCCGGTGCTGGCGCGGCTGTTCCCGTCGGCTTACGAGGACGAGAAGGAGTCGACGGAGTTCCGCCGCTACACCGAGGCGACGCTCCGCGACGGCAAGCGCGCCGACGCCCAGACCCTGCTCGACACCGCCGCGCCGGGCCGGGTGGAGCTCACTCCCGAGCAGGCCCAGGCCTGGCTGCGCTCGCTCAACGACGTCCGGCTCACGCTCGGCACCCGCCTGGAGGTGACCGAGGAGATCCACGACGAGCTCGAGTCGATGTCCGAGGACGACCCGCGCTACCCGGCGTTCGTCACCTACGACTGGCTCACCTACCTGCAAGACAGCCTGGTCCGAGCGCTCTGGTAACTTCCGCAGCATGCTGACCATCTCGAAGGAACTGGCCGACAAGATCGTCGCCCATGCCCGGGCCGACCACCCCGACGAGGCATGCGGCGTGATCGCGGGGCGTGACGGCGTCCCGGAGCGGTTCATCCCGATGGAGAACGCCGAGCGCTCGCCCACCTTCTACCGGTTCGACTCGATGGAGCAGTTCCGCGTCTGGCGTGAGATGGACGACCGCGACGAGGAGCCGGTGGTGATCTACCACTCCCACACGGCCACCGAGGCATACCCGTCGCGGACCGACGTCTCATACGCGTCGGAGCCGAACGCCCACTACGTCCTGGTCTCGACCAGGCACGAGACGGACGTCGAGTTCCGCTCGTACCGGATCCTGGACGGTGAGATCACCGAGGAAGAGGTAAGGTTCATCCCATGATGGGCTGGCCTGTGCAGAGTTTCCTCTTCGCACACACTCCGGCTGTCCTCCTGTACGACTGTCGCTGGCTCTGATCAGGTAACTGAGCAGGAATCCCCAGACACCCGTCGGTGTTGCATGCCGATGGGGACGACGACCAGATCGAGGAGATTGACAGCGATGGCCATCGAGGTCCGCATTCCGACCATCCTGCGTAACTACACCGACGGCGCCAAGGCCGTCAGCGCCGAAGGCGCGACCCTGGACGAGCTGATCGCCAGCCTGGAGTCCCGCCACCCCGGCATCAAGGACCGCCTCGTCGACGACAACGGCCTGCGCCGCTTCGTCAACGTCTACCTGAACGACGAGGACGTGCGCTTCCTCGGCGGGCTCGGCACCCCCGTCTCCGACGGCGACACGGTGACCGTCCTCCCGGCCGTCGCCGGCGGGTGACATGCGGTTCGAATCGCTGACCGACTCGGTCGGCCGGACGCCCATGGTGGGGCTGCCGAGGCTGTCCCCGTCCGCCGACGTGCGCGTCTGGGCCAAACTTGAGGACCGCAACCCCACCGGCTCCATCAAGGACCGCCCGGCGCTGTGGATGGTCGAGCAGGCGGAGAAGGACGGCCTGCTCACCCCCGGCTGCACGATCCTGGAGCCGACCAGCGGCAACACCGGCATCTCGCTGGCCATGGCGGCCAAGCTCAAGGGCTACCGCCTGGTGTGCGTCATGCCGGAGAACACCTCGGATGAGCGCCGCCAGCTGCTGCGCATGTGGGGTGCGGAGATCATCTCCTCGCCGGCCGCGGGCGGCTCCAACGAGGCGGTGCGGGTGGCCAAGGGCCTGGCCGAGTCCCATCCCGACTGGGTCATGCTCTACCAGTACGGCAACCCGGCCAACTGGCGCTCCCACTACGAGACGACCGGGCCGGAGATCCTCGAGGACCTGCCCACCGTGACCCACTTCGTCGCGGGCCTGGGCACCACCGGCACCCTCATGGGCGTCGGCCGCTTCCTGCGCGAGCGCGTGCCCGAGGTGCAGATCGTGGCCGCCGAGCCGCGCTACGGCGAGCTCGTGTACGGGCTGCGCAACGTCGACGAGGGCTTCATCCCCGAGCTGTACGACGAGTCGGTGCTGACCACCCGGTTCTCCGTGGGGTCGGCCGACGCCCTGCGCCGCACCCGCGAGCTGCTGTCTTCCGAGGGCATCTTCGCGGGCGTGTCCACGGGCGCGGCCCTCCACGCCGCCCTGGGCGTCGCGCGCAAGGCCGTCAAGGCGGGCCGGCGGGCCGACGTCGTGTTCGTGGTGGCCGACGGCGGCTGGAAGTATCTCTCGACGGGCGCGTACGAAGGCACCCTCGACGAGGCCGAGCAGCGGCTCGAAGGCCAGCTCTGGGCCTGAGACCGCGAAGGGGCGGCCGGCGCGCGCCGGCCGCCCCTTCGCGTCCCGTCATCAGTTGAACAGCACCCGCATGGAGAACGTCACTTCCGTGTCGGTCTGCTTGCCGCTGAGGCCGACGGCGCGCAGCACCTCCAGGTTGGCCTTCTCCTCGCCCCGCATGTTCGCCAGGTAGAGCTTCTCCACCTTGTCCAGGTCGACGAACAGGCCGTACGTGGCCTCGCCCGCGTCAGGGATGGCGGTCTGGAAGGTCTCGCTCTCGCCGAGCGTGCCCTCCCCGGCGAGCGTCTTGGCGTACTCGTCGGTGGTCGCCACGGTGAACACGCCGTCACCGGCGACCTTGGCGATCTGCACCTGCTGCCCCTGGGCGTTCAGGCTCTGCTGCACCCGGTCCAGGATGGCCTGGGCCTTGGCGGCGTCGGTGGTGATCCGCACGCCCGCCTTGAACTGCTGGGTGTCGAGGCCCTCGCTGTCGACGGCCACGGTGAAATTCTGGCCGAGCACGGTGGCCAGGTCGTCCGGCAGCTTGAGCCCGAACTGGGTCTGCGCCTGCTGCAGGAACGTCTGGAACTCCTGGGACGCCCCGGCCGACTTCTGGATCTCGGCCCACTGCTTGGTGACGATCTTGTCCAGGCCGGAGATCGTGAGCGCGCCCGCGGTCGAGCCCGGCAGCGCGGCCAGGTTCGCGGTCGGCACGTCCTCGCCGCCGGTCAGGTCCTTGGCGCCGCGCAGCACGCCGGCGAGCTCGACGTACCCGCCGTCGAACCGCAGCGCGCCCGCGAACCTGGCGGTCTTGACCTGCTCGACCACCTGCTGCTGCTCGGCGGTCAGCGTCTCGCCCGAGAGCTCGGCGACCTTGCCCATGTGCGCCCAGAACGACAGCACGCCCTGCTCCCCGATGGCGCTCAGGTCGTCGCCGAAGTCGGCGTTGTCGGCCAGCGTGGTCTCCGCGGCCGCGTACTTGTCGGCGTTCTCCTGCGTCTCGGCGACGATCGCGTAGTCCTCGCGGAAGGCCAGGCCGTGCTTGCTCTTCCCCATCATCTTGGCGATGCCGGCCTTGGCGGCCTCCTCGTCCTTCACCTGGATCGCCATCGCGACGCCGGGCTCCTCGCCGCCGCTGGGCAGCACGCCGACCCCGACCCGGCTCCCGAGCCACGGGTCGATGTCCTTGGCGAAGTCGACGTCCTTGAGGCTGTTGTCGCTCTCCTTCAGGGAGTCGAAGAAAGCCTTGCGCGGGTCGTCGCCCTGGAAGGTGTCCTTGGTGGTGGAGAACTTCTGCGCGATCTGGAACAGGGCCAGCTTCTGGTTGGCGGCCGGGTCGAGGTCCAGGCGGACGTAGGCGATGGCGTCGGCGGGCAGCACGTCGTGCGGCTGCGTGCCGCCGCCGCCGAGGAACGAGCCCACGGCCCAGGCGCCGCCGCCGAAGAGCACCACGGCGAGCGCCGCCGCGACGGCGATCACCCAGCCCTTGCGGCCCTTCTTGGGCGGCTCGCCGCCGTGGCCGGGGAAATCCTGGCCCGGGGCCTGCCAGCCGAGCTGCTCCTGCTGCCCGTAACCCTGCTGTCCAAAGCTCTGCTGCCCGTAGCCCTGCTGCTGCTGACCGTACTGCTGCTGGCCGTACTGGGACTGCTGGCCGTACTCAGGCTGCTGGCCGTATTGGGGCTGGCCGTACTGGGGTTGCCCGTACTGGGGCTGCCCGTACTGCTGCGGGTCATAGCCGGGCTGGCCGCCGTGCGGAGGCTGCTGCCCGTAGGACGCCTGCTGCCCGTAAGGGGACTGCTGACCTGGGTCGGCCTGCTGACCGTACTGCGGCTGACCGTACTGGGGCTGCTGGCCGTACGGGGCCTGCTGCTGGTACGGCTGCTGCGGGGGATACGGCTGGCCGTGAGACATAGGCGTCGTCGGCGGGTTCTCGGGCTGCTGCTCCTGATTCCACCGGAACGCTGTCGTCCGGTCAGGATCCTGCCCTGGCGGGGGATTATTCGCAGACATCACTCAACTCACAGTGTGGACATTTAAATCACACAGAAGGTAGCTGATGTTGCTAGACCCCCGCTTGCAATGCGCTGAAGTGTGCAGGCGGCCCGGTTTGGGGTGGGTTTCTGGATGTACAGTATGAACTCACTAGAATATAGTTCCGTACTTGAGGCAGGGGCGGATGACCAAGTTCGACGAGGCCACGCAGGCGATCCGGGTCGACGAGACCACCTACGACGTCTGCCTCGACCCCGGCTACCAGATCGGCGGCCCGCTCAACGGCGGCTACCTGATGGCGGTGGTCCTGCGGGCGGTGGTCGACGACTCGCCGTTCGCGCACCCGGTGAGCACCTCCGCGCAGTTCCTCAAGGCTCCCGTGCCAGGGCCTGCCACCGTACGCGTCGAGCGGATCAAGACCGGCAAGACCGCCGCGTTCACCCGCGCCACCCTCGTCCAGGACGGCGCCGCGCAGATCGAGACCCTCGTCACCACCGCCACCCTGACCAACGCCGATCCCGTCTACGCCGACGGGCCCGCGCACGCCATGCCGCCCCTGGAGGAGTGCGTCAAGCTGCCGGACCCCAAGCCCGAGTCGAACATGAACATGAACGCCCAGGTGGAGGTCGTGTTCGACCCGCCGAGCATCGGCTGGCTCTCCGGCGCGCCCGCCGGCCGGCCCGAGTCGCGCGCCTACTTCCGGATGGCCGAGCCGCAGGACCCCGACCCGTTCGTGCTGGCGGTGGCCGTGGACGCGCTGCCGCCCGTGGTGTTCTCCGCCGGCCTGCGCGGCTGGGCGCCGACCGTCGAGCTCACCTGGCACCTGCGCGCGCTGCCCGCCCCCGGCTGGCTCACCGTGCTGGCCGGCGGGCGGCTCGTCGCCGACGGCTGGTTCGACGAGGACGCGGAGGTGTGGGACTCGACGGGCCGCCTGGTGGCGCAGTCGCGCCAGCTGGCACGGGTGGGGCGAGGTTGACACGCGAGCTGTGAGCATTCTTACGCAGTGAAAAGAGCGCAGGTCGCCTACCCTCTGAAGCGTGCCGGACGCGAGTATTGGGATCTTCGACAGCGGGGTGGGCGGCCTCACGGTCGCCCGGGCGATCATCGACCAGCTGCCCCATGAGTCCATCACCTACGTGGCCGACACGGCCCGGCAGCCGTACGGGCCCAAACGCATCGCCGAGGTGCGCGCCTACGCCCTGGAGGTGATGGACCACCTCGTCGAGCACGACGTCAAGATGCTCGTGATCGCCTGTAACAGCGCCAGCGCCGCCGTGCTGCGCGACGCCCGCGAGCGCTACGACGTGCCCGTCGTCGAGGTGATCCAGCCCGCCACCCGGCGGGCGGTGCGCGCCACCCGCAACGGCAGGGTCGGTGTGATCGCCACCCGGGCCACGATCGAGTCGATGGCCTACCACGACGCCTTCACCGCCGCTCCCGACGTCCAGCTCACCGGCGTGGCCGCCCCACGCCTGGTGTCGTACGTCGAGCGCGGCGAGACGATGAGCGAGCAGCTCATCGAGGTCGTCCGCGGCTACCTGGAGCCCATCCAGGACGCCGGATGCGACACGCTCATCCTCGGCTGCACCCACTACCCGCTGCTCACCGGCGCGATCTCCTATGTCGCGGGCGACGGGGTCACGCTGGTGTCCAGCGCGGACGAGACGGCCAAGGACGTCTACCGCATCCTGCACGACCGCGGCCTGGCGGCCGGCGGCGAGGCCAGCCCCCGGCACCGCTTCCGCGCCACCGGCGACTCCACGCTCTTCGCCCGGCTCGGACGCCGCTTCCTGGGTCCGGAGATCGACGCGGTCGAAGTCGCTCCAGTGGGGGGTACCACCGTCAAGGGAGGCCCGCATGAAAGTGACCATCATCGGCTGCTCGGGAAGTTTTCCCGGCCCTGACAGCCCCGCGTCCTGCTACCTCGTCGAGGCGGAGGGCTTCCGGCTGCTGCTCGACTTCGGCAGCGGGTCCCTGGGAGTGCTCCAGCGCCACATCGGCCTGTACGACGTCGACGCGATCTGCCTGACCCACCTGCACGCCGATCACTGCCTCGACCTGTGCGGCTACCACGTGGCCCGCACCTACGGCCCCGACGCCCCGTACCCGCGGGTGCCCGTCCACGCGCCGGCCGACGCGCCGCGCCGGCTCGCCGCCGCCTACGGCATGCCGGACGAGCCCGGGCTGGAGACCGCCTTCGACTTCGCGGGGCTCGCGCCGGGCACGATCGAGGCCGGCCCGTTCACGGTGACCGCGGCCCTGGTCAACCACCCGGTGGAGGCGTACGGGTTCCGCGTCGAGCACGCCGGGCGCAGCGTCGTCTATTCCGGCGACACCGGCGAGTGCGCCGAGCTGGTCAAGCTGGCCACCGACGCCGACCTGCTGCTGTGCGAGGCGTCGATGCTCGACGGCCCCGACCTGCCCACGGGGCTCCACCTGTCCGGCCGCCAGGCGGCCGAGCACGCCGCCGAGGCCGGGGCCGGGCGGCTCGTGCTCACCCACCTCGTCCCCTGGAACGACCCGGCCGACGTGCTGGACGACGCCACCCGGGGCGGCTTCGCCGGGCCGATCGAGCTGGCCCGCAGCGGCGCCGTCTACGACCTGGCGTGAGGTCGTGCGGGGCGGGGATAGGCTGATCTGCATGTCGCGACAGGATGGCCGAAACCCCGACCAGCTCCGCCCCATCACCATCACCCGCAACTGGATCACCCACGCGGAGGGGTCCGTGCTGGTGGAGTTCGGCCAGACGAGGGTGCTGTGCGCCGCGTCCGTCCAGGACAGCGTGCCGCGCTGGCGGCGCGGCACCGGCCAGGGCTGGGTGACGGGCGAGTACGCGATGCTCCCGCGCGCCACCAACACCCGCAACGACCGCGAGTCCGTCCGCGGCAAGATCGGCGGACGGACCCACGAGATCTCCCGCCTGATCGGCCGCTCGCTGCGCGCCTGCGTCGACTACAAGGCCCTGGGCGAGAACTCGATCCTGCTCGACTGCGACGTCCTGCAGGCCGACGGCGGCACCAGGACCGCCGCCATCACCGGCGCCTACGTCGCGCTCGCCGACGCCGTCGCCTGGATGCGCGAGCGCAAGATGTGTCCCGGCGACCCGCTCATCGGCTCGGTGTCGGCGGTCTCCGTGGGCGTCGTCGGCTCGGTGCCGATGCTCGACCTCTGCTACGTCGAGGACGTCGCCGCCGAGACCGACATGAACGTCGTCATGACCGGCGAGGGCAGCTTCGTCGAGGTCCAGGGCACCGCCGAGGGCGCCCCGTTCGACCGCGGGGCCCTCGACCGGCTGCTCGACCTCGCCGTGACCGGCTGCGAGGAGCTCACGCTCATCCAGCAGGAGGCGCTGTCCGCATGAGGATCCTGCTCGCCACCCGCAACCCCGGCAAGATCGCCGAGCTGCGGCGCATCCTCGCCGGGTTCGACATCGTGGGGCTGGAGGAGTTCCCGGAGATCGGCGACGTGGCCGAGACCGGCGTCACCTTCGAGGACAACGCCCTGCTCAAGGCCCGCGAGGTGGCCAGGCAGTCGGGCCTGCCCTCGGTCGCCGACGACTCCGGGCTCTGCGTCGACGTGCTCAACGGCATGCCCGGCGTGTTCTCCGCCCGCTGGTCGGGCCGTCACGGCGACGACCAGGCCAACCTCGACCTGCTGCTCGCCCAGGTGTCCGACGTGCCCGACGACAAGCTCACCGCCCACTTCACCTGCGTGGCCGCGCTGTCGCTGCCCTCGGGTGAGTCCAGGGTGGCCGAGGGCGTCCTGCCCGGTCATCTCGTGCGCGCCCCGCGCGGCTCGGGCGGCTTCGGGTACGACCCGATCTTCGTGCCCGACGGCGACAGCCGCACCACGGCCGAGATGACGGCCGACGAGAAGGACGCGATCTCCCACCGGGGCCGCGCCTTCCGCGCGCTCGCGCCGATCGTGCACGAACTGCTGGCGCCGTAACCATTCCTTAAGACCTGCCGGGCGCCGCGCGGCGTAGCGTCGGAGTCGTGCGGAGTAATCAGGTCACGCCCGTCTGGGCGGGCGCGCTGGCAGGCATCGTGGCGGGCGCCGTGGCGCTCGGCGTCGCGCAGCTCGGCGCGGGGCTGGTACGGGCCTCGTCGTTCCCGGTCCTGGCCGTGGGCGACTGGGTGGTCGACCTGTCGCCGGCGCCGCTGAAGGAGTTCGCGATCCGGACCTTCGGCGAGAACGACAAGAACGTCCTCATCGGCGGCGTGCTCGTGGTGCTCACCCTGGTCGCGGCCGGCATCGGCGTCGTGGCCCGGCGCCGCCGCGCGTACGGGACGGCGGGGCTGGCGCTGTTCGGGGTGGTGGGGCTGGTGGCGGTGCTGACCAGGCCCGGCGCGACGGCCGCCGACGCGCTGCCGACGCTGGCGGGGGTGGCGGCGGGCGCCCTGGCCCTGTCCTGGATCCTCCGCCGCGCCACCCCTTCCGTCCGCGAGGTTTCCGCCGGGGACGTCGAGCGGCCCGGGGTCATGTGGGCTCCGGGCATGCCGTACGCGTTCGACCGGCGCAGGCTGCTGACCGGGGCCGCCGGGGGAGTGGTGGCCGCCGGGGCCGCCGCCGTCGTGGGCCGTTCGCTCAGTGGTGCTCGCGCCGTCGACGCGGCACGGGTCAACGTCGCGATCCCCGCGCCCGCCGTGCCGGCCCCGCCCCTTCCGGCCGGAGCCGATCTCAGGATCAGGGGCCTGTCGCCGTTCGTCACCCCGAACGCCGACTTCTACCGCGTGGACACCGCGCTCATCCTCCCCCAGGTGGACCCGCGGGCGTGGACCCTGCGCGTGCACGGCCTCGTCGACCGTCCGATCGAGATCACGTACGAGGAGCTGCTCAGGCGCCCGCTCATGGAGGCCGACATCACCCTCGCCTGCGTCTCCAACGAGGTCGGCGGCCCCCTCGTGGGCAACGCGCGCTGGCTCGGGGTGCGGATAGCCGACGTGCTGCGCGAGGCGGGGCTCCGCCCGGAGGCCGACATGCTGCTGTCGACCTCCTCCGACGGCTTCACCTGCGGCACACCGGTGGACGTCGTCATGGACGGCAGGGACGCTCTGTTCGCCGTCGCCATGAACGGCGAGCCGCTCCCGGTGGCCCACGGTTTCCCGGTGCGGCAGGTGGTGCCGGGTCTGTACGGGTACGTCTCGGCGACCAAGTGGGTGGTGGACGTCAAGGCGACCAGGTTCGACACCGACGAGGCGTACTGGACGCCGCGCGGCTGGTCGGCCAGGGCGCCCATCAAGACGGAGTCCCGGATCGACGTCCCGGCGGCGGGGGCCACGGTGCCGGCGGGCCGCACCACGATCGCGGGCGTCGCCTGGGCGCAGCACAAGGGCGTCGACGCGGTGGAGGTACGGGTCGACCGGGGCGCGTGGCGGGAGGCCCGGCTCGCCCAGGTGCCCGGCCCGGACACCTGGCGGCAGTGGGCGCTCGACTGGGACGCCACGCCGGGGGATCACACGCTCGAAGTACGGGCGACGGACGCGGCCGGATACACCCAGACCGAGCAGCGCGCCCCGGTGATGCCCGACGGCGCCACCGGCTGGCACACGATCGACGTCCACGTCACCTGACTCGTCCGTTGATAGGGGCGTTTGTGCTGGTAGGGCGCCCAGTCCTGGCCGAGAATCTTCCTGACTTTCGCCCCTGCGTCACGCTGTCCGCCCCTACGATCGGTCGTCGAGCAGTGACAGGAGGCAGGACGTGGCCCGCGACCGCAAGTCCGGCGTCCGGTGGGTCCTACCCGAGGGGCAGTACAACCCCGTGGTCGCAGACGGGGTGCGGTGGCTCGACTACGAGAACGCCACTGCCCCCGGACCGCCCGACTCCGAACCGACCGACCCATCCCCGACCGATCCCACGGGTGGCGGCGAACCCGTCCAGGGCAGCCGCGAAGGCCCCTGGAACTCCAGCCCGCCGCCCGCGGACGCGACGCCCCGGCCTGCCGCGAGCCCGCGCCCGGGAGAGCACGCCGAGAGCCCGTCCCGACCGAACTCCTGGCGCAATAACCGGAATCCTGATGCTTCGGTACGCCGGCGGGACCGTGACGACCGGAACTCTGACGCCCCGGTGTGGCGGCGGGACACCGACGGCGATGCTCCGCCCGTGACGTGGCGTGGCGAGGATGCTGATAGTTCGCCCACCAGCAGTCCTGGTCAGCGGGACAGCGATAGTGCTGGCGGTCCCTCTGCGGGGGATCCGACGTGGGGTGGTGGTGGTGCGGATTCTGATGGTTCGCCCATCGGAGGTGCTGGTCAGCGAGGTGGCGCGAGTGCCGCGCCGCATATTGAGGGCACGGCGGGGCGTGGGAATGACGGTCTCCCTGCTGGAAGGTCGTTTCGGTGGGGCGATGCGGGACGGGACGGTTCGCCCGTCAGAGGTTTCGGTCAGCGGGGATCGGCGACGGTGGCCGAGGGTTCCGGGTGGCCTGTGCCGCAGGAGAACCTCGCCGATTCGCCTGCTGACGGGAGGGCCGGTACCCAAGGTGACGGGGCGTCGGAGGGTGGCGGCTCGCCGTCGTTCGAGCGGCGTGAAGGTGACGAAGAGGGTGGCGACTCGCGGCCGTTCGAGCGGCCTGAACGCGATGCGAATGGTCAGGGCGTCGCGCCTGCTGTCCCTCCAGTGAGCTTCCTCCAGGCGCGGATGAGGGCCGACGGCGGTGCGCCGGCACCGTCCGCAGGAGAGAGCGGCGGTCCCGTACGGGCAGGTGGGCCGACGTCCTGGCCCGCCACCGCCCGCCCGTACGATCATCAGCCCGCCACCGCTGGTCCTCTTGATCAGGGGGCGGCGACCGCCGGTCCTCCTGATCACGGGTTGGCGGGCACCGGGCCGGTTGGTCAGGGGGCGGCGACTGCCGGGCCGTCCGGTCGCGGGTCGGTGACTAGGAAACCGTTCGGTCAGGGGTCGGAGACTGCCAAGCCGTTCGATCAGAGGTGGGAGACTGAGGGCCCCTTCGATCAGATGTCGGCGGCTGGCGGTCTCTTCGATCAGGGGTTGCCGGTCGGTGGGGTCTTCGATCAAGGGTTGGCGCCCGGCGGTCCCGGGGCTGATGGGGTGGATGCGGGGGTCAGGCGGGGGGTCGCCGAGTATGACTGGTTCGACTGGCCGCATCGGCCGCCCAAGCTGGCCGGGAGCAGGTCGTACGGGGCGCCGGGCGGGCTGGCGCGGCCGGACCCGCAGGTGGAGCAGGACCTGGCGATGGCGGTGGAGCCGGGCGCCAGGTTCCCGGACCCGCGCGGCACCTGGGTGCGGCTCATCAACGGCGGCGGATCGGCCGACGACCCGTTCCGGGCCTCGAACGCCGCCGACTGCGCACTGGCCGTGCTGTCCACCTGGCACGGCGAACCGGCCGCCGCGGCGCCGAGGACGCCCGAGTACGATGCCATCGGGCGTCCGCTGGTCACCGGAGAGGCGGGCAGCACGGCGCGGATGGAACGCTGGGCGGGGCAGCGCTTCCAGTACGCCGGGCAGGGGCGGCACGCGTACCCGATGCTGGCCCGCCGCCTGCGGGAGGCGGGTCACGGCGCGTCGGCGATCATCGTGGTCCGCTGGCCCGCCGGCGGTTCGCACGCCTGGAACGCGGTCAACTACCTGGACGAGGTCATCTGGATCGACGCCCAGCGTGGTCATATGGCCGTCGAACCCCTCTACACCACCGTGACCGGGGTGTTCTGCGTCATCCTCGACAGGCAGGGGCAGCCGCGATGAACCTCGACCAGGCCAGGGCGCTGGCGGAGGAGTACTTCAACGGGGTGCGCCCGCAGGAGGAGGCGCTGCCCGTGGGGATCTACGGGTTCGGTGACGGGTACGTCGCGTGGGCGCGCGAGCCGGAGCCCGACGACCCGGCCCGGTTGCCGGACACGATCGGCGGCGGGTGCGTCGTCATCGACAGGTCCTCGGGCGAGGTGGTGGCCCGCCCTCTGCTGGACCCGGAGTCGGTCGCCGACCTCTGGCCCGGCCGCCACCCTCGCTGAGCGCTGCCATACGAAGTACGGAGAAAGCGCCCCTCCGCCATAGAAACGCTGGAAACTAGGGCAAGGCCGGGCGTCGCCCCCATGGACGCCCGGCCTCCCTCGGGCACGCGGCAGCGAAGCGCAACCGAGCTACACATATCCGGATTTGACCGCCTATAACTGGTTTATCCGGGTTTGTGGCTAGAAGGGTCAGCCTGCCAGCGATCCCACGATCGACGCCCTGGCCGCACGCCGGCCCGGCAGCACCGCGGCCACCATGCCCGCCACCCCCGACAGCAGCACGAACAGCCCGATCTGCCACGGCGACGCGGTGAAGACCGCCCCTTCCAGCATCGCCCGCATGGCCGCCCACCCGAACACCAGGCCGAGCGCCACCCCGACCACCGCGCCGATGAGCCCGAACACCAGCGCCTCCACCGACAGCATCCGCCGCAGCTGCGCCCTGGTCAGCCCGAGCGCCCGCAGCAGCGCCGACTCCCTGGCCCGTTCGTGCACCGACAGGGAGAGCGTGTTGGCGATGCCGAGCAGCGAGATGAGGATCGACAGCCCGAGCAGCCCGGTGACGATCATCAGCAGCATGTCCAGCGTCTGGTCGAACTCCTCGCGCACCTCGGTCGAGCTCTGCACCTGGACCGTCGGGTGGGCGGCCGTGGCCGCCTCCACCACGGCCCGCGCCCGCTCGGGGGCCACGTCGTCCGCGATATCGATCAGCACCCGGCTGTCCTGGACGTCGCCGAACAGCTCCGCGAACTGCCCCGGTGCCAGGGCGAGCGTCGGCAGCGGCGCCTCGTCGTCCACGACCGCCACCACCTCCAGCGGCACCGCCCCGGAGCCCGGGCCGACCCGTACCGTGTCGCCGACCCCCACGCGCAGGTCCCGCGCGGCGTGTGCGGCCACCGCCACCTGTCCGGCGGCCAGTTCGGGCAGCGCGCCGGAGACCAGCTTGGGGCTGATCGGACCCTCGTACGTGCCGACCCGCACCCTGACGCCGCGCACCGTCGCGGCGGTGTCGCGGACCCGCAGCACGGCGGCGAACTCCGGCCGGTCCTTCAGCTCCTCGCCGACCGACCGGGGGATGCCGCCCTCGCGGCCCTGGGTCATGAGCGCGTAGTCCACGGGGAACTGCTCGTCCAGCTTGTCCGTGACCGTCGCCCGGGTGGACGCGGTGACCACCGAGATCAGCGTCATCAGCGTCACCCCGATCGTCAGCGCCACGGTCGTGGTCGCGGCCCGCTTGGGGTTGCGGCCCGAGTTGTCCACGGCCAGCCGCCCCGGCACCCCGAACAGCTTGGCCGGGACCCAGCCGAGCACCGCGCTCAGCGGCCTGACCAGCACCGGCCCCAGGATCAGCACGCCGAGGAAGGTCAGCACGCCGCCCGCCATCACCACGAACAGCGAGCTCTGCTCGCCCGGCGGCAGCACCAGCGCCCCCGCGCCTCCCGCGCCGAGCCCCGCCAGCAGGAACAGGGCGGCGAAGACCACCCGCGGCACGCCCGCGCGGAACGTCCGCTCCTCCACCTGCGTGCGCAGCGCGGCCACCGGCGCGACCCGGGTGGCGGTCCGCGCGGGCAGCACCGCGGCGCCGACGGTGACGGCCAGGCCCACGCCCAGGCCGACGGCGATCGTCTCCGGCGACAGCGCGAGCGCCGCCTCGGTCGGCAGCGGCGCGTCGAGGGCGCCCAGGACCGCGAGCGTGAGCGCGCCCAGCCCGTACCCGGCCGCGAGCCCGGTCACCGACGCCACCACGGCGACCACCGCCGACTCGATCAGGACCGAGCCGAACACCTGCCCCCGGGTGGCCCCGATGCAACGCAGCAGCGCCATCTCGCGGGTGCGCTGCGCCACCAGGATGCCGAACGTGTTGTAGATGACGAGCGCGGCCACCAACATCGCCACCAGGCCGAACATGAGCAGCCCGACCGTCAGCGTGCGCATCTCCAGCCCGGCCTGCCTGGCCAGGTCGGCGGCCAGTTCCTCGCCGGTCAGCACCTCGTGCCCGGCGCCCGCGGCCGCCGCCACGGCCGGCTTGAGCGCGGCCGGGTCGTCTCCGGCGACGTCGATCTCGGCGAAGTCCTCGGCGCCGGTCATCCGCTGCGCCGTGGCCGTGGTGAAGCCGACCGCGCCCGTGTAGGCGAGCTCCTGGTCGAGGCCCGGGTCCAGGAGGCCGACGAGCCGGAACACGTGCTCGCGCCCCCGGCTGTCGAGCACCCTGATCGTGTCGCCGACCTGGAAGCCCGCCGCCTCGGCCGTGTTCTCGTCGAGCACCGCCGCGTGGTCGTCGGAGCCGGGGCCGGTGCCGCTGACGATCGTCGTGCGGTCCAGCGCCCCAGGGACGATCGACACGGCCGTGGTCGGCATGCCGCCGACCGCCTTGCCGTCCTGGCCCAGCAGCGGCGCGCTGCCCCGTACCAGCCCCACGGCCTCGCGCACGCCCGGCACGGCGCGCACCCGCTCCAGCACCTCCGGCCCGATCCGCTCGCCGGGGCCTTCCGGCAGTACGGCGACCGCGACCTTCTCGGCGTCGGCCGTGACCCGCTCGGCGAACCCGGCCTGGATGGTGTCGTTCAGCACGAAAGTACCGGCGATGAACGCCACCCCCAGCATGATCGCCAGGGAGGTGAGCAGCAGCCGGAGCCGGTGCGCGCGCAGCCCGGCGAGAGCCGTCCTCAGCACCTCACGCCTCCAGCTTCATCAGCGTGTCCAGCACCGTCTGCGGCGTGGGCGCGGGCAGCTCGTCCACCAGCCGGCCGTCACGCAGGAACACCACCCGGTCGGCGTACGAGGCCGCCATCGGGTCGTGCGTCACCATGACGATCGTCTGCCCCAGCTCGCGCACCGACGTGCGCAGGAACGACAGCACCTCCGCGCCGCTGCGCGAGTCCAGGTTGCCCGTCGGCTCGTCCGCGAAGATCACCTGCGGCTTGCTGATCAGCGCCCTGGCCACCGCGACCCGCTGCTGCTGGCCGCCGGACAGCTCTGCCGGCCGGTGCCCCAGCCGGTCGCGCAGCCCCACGGTGTCGATCACCCGGTCGTACAGCACCTGGTCGGGCCGGCGGTCGGCGATCCGCAGCGGCAGCAGGATGTTCTCCTCGGCGCTCAGCGTGGGCAGCAGGTTGAACGCCTGGAAGACGAAGCCGATCCGCTCCCTGCGCAGCAGCGTGAGCCGCTTGTCACTGAGCCCGGTCAGCTCCACCTCGCCGACGCGCACGGTCCCGGAGGTGGCCGTGTCGAGGCCCGCCAGGCAGTGCATCAGCGTGGACTTGCCCGAGCCCGACGGGCCCATGATGGCCGTGAAGGCGCCGGTGCCGAAGGACACGTCCACCTCGCGCAGCGCGTGCACCCGGGCGTCGCCCTCGCCGTACACCTTGGTCAGCGCCTCGGCCACCACGGCGGGGTGCCGGGTCTTCGTGAAAGTCGCGTCCACTCCTCGTCGGGATCTGAAGAACGCGACTCACGCTATGGCCGGAAATTTCGTGATCCATGGGCCCTGAGGAGGGACTTCTCCTGCGACGCCAGACGACCCCACTCAGCCGTTCGGCCGATGCGACGGCACGATCAGGCCCGCCTCGTACGCGTACACCACGACCTGCGCCCGATCCCGCAACCCCAGCTTGGCCAGCACCCGCCCCAGATGCGTCTTCACCGTGGCCTCCGCCACCTCCAGCTCGGCGGCGATCTCCAGGTTGGCGCGCCCCCGCGCCACCATCAGCAGCACCTCACGCTCGCGCGGCGTCAGCTCCGCCGCCGCGGCCGGCGCCTCCGACGGCAGGTGGACGGCGAACCGGTCGAGCATCCGCCGCAGCGTGCGCGGCGACACCACCGCGTCACCCGCGTGCACCGAACGGATCGCGCTCACCAGCTCCGCCGGCGGCACGTCCTTCAGCAGGAAGCCCGAGGCCCCCGCCCTGATGGCCGCGAACGCGTACTCGTCCAGGTCGAACGTCGTCAGGATGAGCACCTTCGGCCCTCTGATGTGGCCGATCGCCTCCACCCCGTCCATCCGCGGCATGCGCACGTCCATGAGCACCACGTCCACCTCGACGGACCGCAGCAGCTCCACCGCCCGCAGCCCGTCGCCGGCCTCGGCGACCACCTCGATGTCGGGCTGCGCGCCCAGCACCATGCGGAACCCGGCCCGCAGCAGCTCCTGGTCGTCCACCAGCATCACCCGGATCACCTGGTCCACCCCGACCTCCCTAAGCCGCCCTGACCCGCGGCACCGGCAGCCTGGCCAGCACCTCGAAACCGCCACCCGGCCGCGGCCCCGCAGTGACCTCCCCGCCGTACATGCCGACCCGCTCCCGCATCCCCACCAGCCCGTGGCCGCCGGAGGCGAGCGGCGCCGCCGCCCCCCTGCCGTCATCGGTCACCCGCACCACCAGCTCGCAGCCGCGGCAATCCAGCTCCACCACGGCGCGCGCGTCCGGGCCGCCGTGCTTGAGCGCGTTCGTCAGCGCCTCCTGGACGATGCGGTAGACAGCGAGCTGCACCCCCTCCGGCAGCTCGCCCGGCGTGCCCGTGACCCGCAGCGTGGCCGGCACGCCCGCCCCGCGCACCAGGTCCTCCAACTGCGCCAGACCCGGCTGCGGCGTGTAGTCGGTGCCGCCGCCCGCGCCCTCGTCCTCCCTGAGCACGCCCACCAGCCTGCGCATCTCCGCAAGGGCCTCCCGTCCGGTACGGGAGATCGTCCGCACCGCCAGCCGGGCCTGATCCGGGTCGGAGGCGATCGCGTAACCCGCGCCGTCGGCCTGCACCACCATGACGCTCACATGGTGGGCCACCACGTCGTGCAGCTCCCTGGCGATCCGCGCCCGCTCGGCCGCCGCTGCCATCTTGGCCCGCTGGTCGCGCTCCAGCTCCGCCCGCCTGGCCCGCTCCTCCAGGCTCTCCAGGTAACGCCTGCGCGTGCTCGCGTACAGCCCGGCCAGCCAGACCGTCACCACGAGGATCGAACCGGTCGTGAACATGCCCAGCGTGGGCGTGTCCCACCGCACCAGCGCCAGGAACACCCCCAGCTCGGCCACCAGCAGCGCCGCCAGCGCCCACCGGAACGAGCTCCGCGCGGCCACCGCCCAGAGCGCCACCAGCACCACGAAGTTGGCCGGCAGCACGTCCACGCTCGCCGCCCACTGGCCGAAGCTCACCAGCGCGACACCCGCGAACGCCGCCACCGGCCGCCGCCACCACACGAACAGCGGCGCCAGCA
This sequence comes from Nonomuraea harbinensis, assembly GCF_019396385.1. Lineage (GTDB taxonomy): Bacteria > Actinomycetota > Actinomycetes > Streptosporangiales > Streptosporangiaceae > Nonomuraea > Nonomuraea ferruginea. Next base: position 32,429 of record NZ_JAHKRN010000025.1, read on the forward strand.
GCACCAGCGTCAAGAAGACGTAGCCGGTCACCCCGCCGGGCTCGTAGAACACCTGCGGGACCGCCGGCAGCAGGCACAGCACCGCGACGGGCGCCACCCGGAGGGCGTCCATCAGCCTCCCGCGGCGCGCCGACCACGCCCTCACCTTGCCGAACACATCCTCACGATACGGATGCCGCCGGCCACTCGGCTCAGCCTTGAGGGGGAAGTACGCGTACAACCCAGGTCTTACGCCACGCTTACGGGCGCTGCGGCAATCTAGTTCCCGGGAGCGCCCTCCGGGGCGAGTAAAGGGAGATCGTGATGGCGGATCATGATCGTGACGCCGGGTCGCGCGGTGAAGAGGAACCACCGCGCGACCCGAACCGCCGGGACACCCGCCCCACGCCCTACGGTGACCTCGGGCCTGGCCCGTACTCCGGCCCCGGCTGGGGCCCCCTGCCCGCACCGCCCGCCAAGCCCACCCTCCGCGACTTCCTGCGCCGTAAGCAGACCCAGGTCGTCGGCGCCGGGCTCGCCGGCCTCGTCGTGGGCGGCCTCATCGGCGGCGGCGCCGTCGCCCTGACCGGCGCCCTCTGGGCCCGCCCCGGCCCGGCGGACTCCTGGCAGCGGCCCGGCGAGCGCCCGCCGGTCTGCCTCCGCATCGAGGGCCGCGTCATCTGCGACCTCGAACCGGCGCCCCTCCCGACGCGGGTCGGCTAGATCCCCAGGTTCTCCGATCCGATACGGGGAATGAACCCGTGGCAGCCGAACCCCGGGAACACCATGCCGACACAAGAGCCCATCACGCCCGCCCAGTCCGAAGCGTCCACCCAGCCCCTCATCGCCCTCGTGCCCGAGCCGCGCGGCCTTGACGCGCTCGCCGCCGTCGACGGCGTCACCGCGCTCCTGTACGACGTGCGCGACGAACCGCCGGAAGGCGCCGAGGCGGCCGAGGTCATGGTCATCCCCTCCCGCCCGGTGGACCGCGTGCTCGCCCTCATCGACCGGCTGCCCGCGCTCCGGCTCGTGCAGACGCTCAGCGCCGGCACCGACAACTGGACCGGCCGCCTGCCCGCCCACGTCACCCTGTCGAACGCGCGCGGCGCCCACGGCCCCGCCGTCGCCGAATGGGCCGCCGCCACCCTGCTGGCCGTCGCCCGCGACCTGCCCGCCTTCGCCGCCGACCAGGCCGCCGCCCGCTGGAACCCGCACGTCGCCGAGACGCTCTGGGACAAGCGGGTGCTCATCCTCGGCGCCGGCGACCTCGGCGCCCAGCTCCGCGCCCGCCTGGAGCCGTTCGGCCCGCACATCACGATGATGGCCCGCCACCCCCGCCCCGGCGTCGTCACCATGGCCGACCTGCCGGCCCTCCTGCCCGCCCAGGACGTGGTCGCCCTCATGCTGCCCCTCACCCCCGACACCCACCACCTCGCCGACAAGGACTTCCTCGCGGCCATGAAGGACGGCGCCATCCTCCTCAACGCGGCCCGCGGCCCCGTCGTCGACACCCAGGCCCTGCTCGCCGAGACCCGCACCGGCCGCCTGCGCGCCATCCTCGACGTCACCGACCCCGAACCCCTGCCCCCGGACCACCCCCTCTGGCACACCCCCGGGGTCCTCATCACCCCGCACGTGGCAGGCGACGTCCCCCAGGCGGACGCCCGCGCCTGGCAGGTGGCCGCCGCTCAGATAGCCCAGTACGCCCGCGGTGAACGACCGGCCAACACGGTCTCGTGATCTACAGCAGAATCGCCACGCAGGGAGCACGATCTGCCGGCGAGAATGAAGGAAAATGTAGGGCCGATGGGATTCGAACCCACACTGCCAGCCACCTAAAGACTGTGCCTCTGCCATTGGGCTACGGCCCCTTCGCCTTTCCCCTGCCCGCGAAGTTGGCGGTCTGAGAATGGCAATTCGGACAGAGGAATCGCAAATTCTCCTGTCGATTGTCGAGCCAATCACCGTTGATGTGGTCGACATGGAGAGTGAGCGGCTTTCCCTGCCACGTGCCGTCAATCCTACAGCCTGCGCAGGCGTAGGGCAGCCCGGCTTCCCGCAACGCCCGGCGCAGCGCGGGCGCCTTCTCGCGGATGGACGCCGGCGGGCGGAGGACGAGGATCTCCTGATAGGGGCGCAGAGTGGGAGATCTCCTGCCCTTGCCGTGCGCCCTCCCCACGAAATGGGAGGTGTCGATGGCGAAGTGCTTCAAGCGGCGGCTGATGTGTGCATGACTGCCGCCGGTCCATCTGATGCCGAGGCGGCGGAGCACGTCGGCAACGCTGAGAGAAGTCGCCGCCGCCTCGGCGAGCATCTCTCGCGTGTACTTCTGATAAGCGGCCATGTCGTAAAGCTAGAAAAGCTGACCGACAGTTTCAGTGTTTGCGGACGAGCGAAGTCCTTTTGGTCAGGAAAGGCCGAGTTTCTTCTTGAGGCTTGCGACGTGGCCGGTGGCTCGCACGTTGTACAGCGCCTGTTCGATCTTTCCGTCGGGGTCGATGACGAAGGTGGAGCGGATGACGCCCTCGATCTCCTTGCCGTACAGCTTCTTGAGCCCGAACGCGCCGTACGCCTTGTGGATCTCCAGCTCGGGGTCCGACAGGAGCGGGAAGGTCAGGGCGTCGCGTTCGGCGAACTTGGCGAGTTTGGCGGGCTTGTCCTTGGAGACGCCGAGGACGACGTAGCCCTCGTCGGTGAGCCGGCCGAGGTTGTCGCGGAAGTCGCAGGCCTGTTTGGTGCAGCCGGGTGTCATGGCGGCGGGGTAGAAGTAGAGGATCACGCGCTTGCCGCGGTGGTCGGCGAGAGAGACGCTGCCGCCGTCGGAGGTGGGCAGCGTGAACTCGGGCGCGGCGTCGCCGGGCGCGAGCTTGGATTCGGTCATCAGGTCCTCCCGTGGTTCTCCTGGAGAACCTACCGGCCGGGCTGGCGTGCCGTCCGGGGTGATGACCTGACAGACTGATCGTCACGAGCAGGAGCGCGCCGGAAGGAGAGTCATGGCTGACACCGATCCTGATGAGCTGGAGCGGCGGATCGCGCGGACGCGCGCGGAGTTGGCGCAGACGGTGGATGCCATCGCCGACCGGGTGAGCCCGAAGCGGGTCGCCGAGCGCACGGTGGCGGATGTGAAGACCAGGGCGGGCAACCTGGTGGCGCAGGTGAGTGACGCGCTGGGCATGTCGCCGCGGCCGGTGGAGCTGGGGCAGGACCCTGAGCGGCTGTGGGACGAGGAGCCGCCGGATCTGGCCCCGGTGCTGATCGGGGTGGGCGCGGTGCTGGTGCTGGGGGCGGCCGTGGTGCTGTGGCGGCGGCGCAGGCGCCGGTAGCGGTCAAAGGAACACGGCGGCGGTAAGCGGTCAGAGGAACGTCCTGCCCTCGCCGCGGTAGGTCGGCACGGATTCCACGACGGTGTCGCCGTCGACGAGGTGGAGGGTGTCGAAGCGCTCGCACAGCTCGCCCGCCTTGGCGTGCCTGAACCAGACGCGGTCGCCGACGCGCAGGTCCTCGGCGGCCTGGCCGGTGAGGGGGGTCTGCACCTCGCCCGCGCCCTCGTCGCGGCTGTAGCGCAGGCCGGCGGGCAGGTACGGCTGGGGCGCGCGGCCGGTCCCCGGGGGGCCGGAGGCGATGTAGCCGCCGCCGAGCACGGTCACGGTGTCAGGTGAGGGACGGCGCACGACGGGGAGCGCGAACATCGCGGCGGGGTGGCCGGTGAAGCCGCGGTAGAAGTCGAACAACCTCGGGTGGAAGAGCCCGGATCCGGCGGCGACCTCGGTGACGGCCTTCTCGCGTACGGTGCGTTCGATGGAGCCGGTGCCGCCGCCGTTGACGAACTCGAGGTCGGCGACCTGGCGGACCGCGTTGACGATGCGGCCGCGGCGCAGCACGAGCTCTCTGGCCGAGAGGGTCTGCATGAGCCGCACGACGCGGCCGTAGGCGGCGCTCTGGGGGGCGTCGCCGACGCCGGCGATCTGGGCCTCGTACGCGAGCAGTCCGGCCAGCCGGTAGCCGGGGCGTTTGGCGATGTCGGCGGCCAGGCGGGCGGCCTGGTCGGCGTCGCGGACGGGGGAGCGCAGCGCGCCGGCCCTGAACCGGCCGCCGAGGGCGACGAAGCCGGCGTCGATGTCGAGGCAGAGCCGGATCTCGTGCCGGGGGTGGACTCCGGAGAGCGCCTGGTCCAGGTAGGCGAGGTGGTCGGCCGAGTCGACGGTGATCGTGATGTGCCGGGCGGCGTCGGCGTCCGCGGCCAGGGCGGCGAGGGCCTGCCGGTCGGCGGTGGGGTAGGCGACGAGGATGTCGGTGCGGCCTCGCGACGCGAGCCAGAGCGCCTCGGGGAGGGTGAACGCCATCAGGCCGCGGAAGCCGTCGAGGGCCAGCACCCGCTCCAGCACCGGCCGGGATCGGAGTGATTTGGTGGCCACCCTGATCGGCTTGCCCGCGGCCCGGCGCACCATGCTCGCGGCGTTGGCGCGCATCGCGGCCAGGTCGAGGATGGCGAACGGCGGCTCGAGCGCGGCGGTGGCACGGTCGTAGCGCTGGCGGTCGTCCATACCGGCAGCGTAACGGCATAACCGGCAATTGAACATGAGGCTGATTCGCATTGATCGCGTGGCCCGTAATGATCCTGCAAACGGGCGGCGGGGACACGGTCGAGCGGGAGCCTCGCCCGTGTACCTCTGATGGTTGTGATGACCACGCTCCAGCAGCTTCTGCCCGGTACCTCCGCCACGGTGCGCGACTCCCCGGTCCGCAGATCCCGCCGGGTGCTCCGGCCGGCCAGAACGCCCGCCGGTGTGGCCGTGGCGGCGCTGCTGACCGCCGGGCTCGGGCTCCTCGCCGCGGAGATCGTCGCGGGCCTGTGGGCCCGGCCCCTGGGCCTGGTGCCGATCGACGAGGCCGCCGCGCTGGCGTCCGCGTCGTCGTGGAAGGATCTGTCGGCGCCCGCGCTGGGGGTCGCGGGCCTGGGCGTGGGCCTGCTCCTGCTGGCGGTGCTGCCGGGCCGGTGCAGGCTCGTACCCGTGGAGACCACGGACCCGCTGATCGTCATCGGCATCACCCGCTCCGGCCTGCGCCGCACGCTGCGCGAGGTCGCGCGGCAGGCCGACGGGGTGGACCGGGTCAGGGTACGGCTGCGCAGGCGGCGCATCGAGGTCACCGTGGTGACCGGCCCCGAGTCGTCGGGCGCGATGCTCAGGCAGGTGGGCACCGCGGTGGGCGACCGGCTGGCGGGGCTGGGCACGCTCGGCACGGGTGAGGTCGTGGTGCGGCTGCGCAGGAAGGGGCTGTGATGCGGCAGTACGGAGGCAACCGCCTGGGGCTGGCCGTGGTGGGCGCGGTGCTGCTGATCGCCGGCGGCTTCGCCTGGCTGCGCGGCCAGGGCCATCTGCGCGGGCTGTCGCCGCGGGCCAGGGTGCTGCCGGAGCGCACCGCCGACGCTCTGAGCGGGCAGCCGTGGGTGCCGTGGCTGGTGGCGCTGGTGCTGGTGGTGCTCGCGCTGGTGACGCTCCGGTGGCTGCTGCTGAGCCTCGGCTGGGGCCGGTTCGGGACGCGGTCCGGCACGGGCACGGCGATGCTCTGCGTGGGCCTCAAGGACGTGGAAGGGCTGTCGCGGGCGGCGGTGCGGGTGCTCGGCGAGCTGGAAGGCACGGCCCGGCTGCGGATCTCGCTCTCCTGCCCGCCGGGGGCGGACGTGGGCGCGGTGGTGGGCAAGCTGGACCGGGAGATCGTCGGCCGCATCCGGCGTGAGGTCCGCGACGACGAGCTGGGCGCGGTGGTCCGCATTCACGTCCGTCGCTAGACCTCACACTGCCTGGGATCCGGCCGTCCGAAGCGTCTCAGCACTCGATGACGTTCACGGCGAGGCCGCCGCGCGAGGTCTCCTTGTACTTGTCGAGCATGTCCCTGCCGGTGTCGCGCATGGTCTTGATGGCCTTGTCGAGCGACACGTGGTGGCGGCCGTCGCCGCGCAGCGCGATGCGGGCCGCGGTGATGGCCTTGATGGAGGCGACCGCGTTCCGCTCGATGCACGGGATCTGCACCAGGCCGCCGATCGGGTCGCAGGTCAGGCCCAGGTTGTGCTCGATGCCGATCTCGGCGGCGTTCTCCACCTGCTCGGGGGTGCCGCCGAGGACCTCGGTGAGCCCCGCCGAGGCCATCGAGCAGGCCGAGCCGACCTCGCCCTGACAGCCGACCTCGGCGCCGGAGATGGACGCGTTCTCCTTGAACAGCACGCCGATCGCCGCCGCCGTCAGCAGGAAGCGGATCACGCCGTCGTCGTCGGCGTTCGGGGTGAAGCGGGAGTAGTACGTGAGCACGGCGGGGATGATGCCGGCCGCGCCGTTGGTGGGGGCGGTGACGATGCGGCCCCCGGCGGCGTTCTCCTCGTTGACGGCCAGGGCGAACAGCGACACCCAGTCCATCGCCTGCAGCGGGTCCTTCTCGGCGGACTCGGCCTGCAGGCGGCGGTGCAGCTGGTGGGCGCGGCGCTTGACCTTGAGCCCGCCGGGCAGCACGCCTTCCTTGGCGATGCCCCGCCGCACGCACTCCGTCATGACCCGCCAGAGGTCGAGCACGCGGGCGCGGATCTCGTCCTCGCCGAGGCCGAACGCCTTCTCGTTCTCCAGCATCAGCCCGGAGATCGACAGGCCGGTGGCCGAGCAGTGCTTGAGCAGCTCCTCGCCGGTGGTGAACGGGTAGGGCAGGACCGTGTCGTCCGGCTTGATGCGGCCGGCGCCGGTGGCGGTCTCGTCGACCACGAAGCCGCCGCCGACCGAGAAGTACACCTTCTCGCGCAGGCTCCCGCCCGCCTCGTCGTAGGCGGTGAAGCGCATGCCGTTCGGGTGCTCCGGCAGCGAGATCTTCCGCTCGAACACCAGGTCCTCACCGATCACGAACGGGATCTCCCGCTCGCCGAACAGCCGGACCGTGCCGGACTCGCGCATCGCGGCCAGCCGCTCGTCCACGGTGTCGACGTCCACCAGCTCGGGCTTCTCGCCCGACAGGCCCAGCAGGACGGCCTTGTCGCTGCCGTGACCCTTGCCGGTCAGGCCGAGGGAGCCGTACAGGATGGCCTCGACACGCGCCGTACGGCCGAGCAGCCCGTCCTGGTGCAGGCCGCGCGCGAACCGGTGGGCGGCGGCCATCGGGCCGCCGGTGTGGGAGCTGGACGGGCCGATCCCGATCTTGAAGAGGTCGAAGACGCTGATCGCCATTGATGTGCGCCTTTCACGCGCGGGGCCGGGGCCCGGTGCCGGGCCCCGGCGGGTGGGTCAGGACTCGCCCGAGGTGAGGGCGGCGTACTCCTCGGCGGAGAGCAGGTCGGCGGCGTCGCCGTCGGCGCGCACCTTGAACATCCAGCCCTCGCCGTACGGGTCGCTGTTGGCCAGCGACGGGTCGTCCACCAGGGTCTGGTTGACCTCGACCACCTCGCCGCCGACAGGCGTGTAGATGTCGCTCACGGACTTGGTGGACTCGACCTCGCCGATCGAGTCCCCGGCTTCCACGGTCGAGCCGACCTCCGGGAGCTGCACGTAGACCACGTCACCGAGGGCCTCGGCGGCGAAGGCCGTGATGCCGACCGTGGCGACCAGGCCGTCCTCCAGGCCGGAGATCCACTCGTGCTCCTTGGTGTAGCTCAGGTCGTCAGGGATGTTGCTCACTTGTTCCTCCTGTAGAAGGGCAGCTCGACCACGTCCACGGGTTCTTGCCTGCCCCTGATGTCGACGGCCAGACCTTCGCCGGCGTCGATGCCGGCGTCGACGTAGGCCAGCGCGATGGGCTTGCCCAGCGTCTGTGAGGGCGCGCCGCTGGTGACCTCGCCGACGACGGCACCGTCCTTGGTCACCGGGTATCCGTGGCGGGGCACCCGGCGGCCGCGCGCGACCAGCCCGGTCAGGCGGCGCCGCGGCGGGGTGTCCTTGACCGCCTCCAGCGCCGACCTGCCCACGAAGTCGCCCGGCTTGTCGAATTTCACCACCCTGCCCATCCCCGCGTCGAACGGGGTCAGCTCCGCGCTCAGCTCGTTGCCGTACAGCGGCATGCCCGCCTCCAGGCGGAGCGTGTCACGGCTGGACAGCCCGGCCGGCTTCAGCCCGTACGGTTCGCCGGCGGCGGTCAGCGCGTGCCACAGCGGCACCGCGTCCTGGACGGCCACGAACAGCTCGAAGCCGTCCTCGCCGGTGTAGCCGGTGCGGGCGATGAGCGCCTCCCGCCCGTCGACCCTGCCGGGCAGGCCGGTGTAGTACTTGAGCCCGGCCAGGTCGGCGTCGGTGAGGGTGGCGAGGATCTCCTGGGAGCGCGGGCCCTGGACGGCGATGAGGGCGTACTCGTCGGAGCGGTCCTCGACCCGCGCGTCGTACGCCTTGGCACGGGTCATCAGCTCGTCCGCGACCTTGCCCGCGTTCGAGGCGTTGGCCACGACCATGAACTCCTCGTCGCCGAGCCGGTAGACGATGAGGTCGTCCAGCACCCCGCCGCGCTCGTCGACGATCATCGTGTAGCGCGCCCGCCCGGTCGCCAGCGCCGACAGGTGTCCCACCAGGGCGTAGTCCAGGGCGTCCGCCGCCTGCGGGCCGGTGAGGAAGATCTCCCCCATGTGCGACAGGTCGAAGAGCCCGGCCGCCTGGCGGACCGCGTTGTGCTCCGCGGACTCGCTGCCGTAGCGCAGCGGCATGAGCCAGCCGGCGAAGTCGGTCAGGGTGGCGCCGAGAGACTCGTGCACGTCTCTCAGCGGCGTCGGTCGTGACATGTCGCACCTCAGGACAGGATCGGATGCCGGGATCCTCCCCCTCTGTCGTCGGTGCCTGAGAGCTTCACCCGGCTTTTTTTCCGGACTTTCACCTTCGGCGAGGTCGCGCGGACCTGCTTTCCAGAGGACACCTCGGCCGTACGGTCCTTTGCCTTGAGAGGTTCGCGGGGAGGGCTTGCTCCTTCAGGGGCCCCGACCGGCTGTCAGGGCGCTCTCCCGCACGGCTTCGACGGTGATGTGGCAAGCCTAATGGCCTTCGGGGTGAATTGTCGCGTCCGCGAACTCCGCGGCGTGCGCGGCCAGAGCGTTCGCGACTAGGGCTTCGAAGAGGGCACCGTCGTCGGCGGCCTCCGGGTGCCACTGGACGGCGACGGCGAACGGGTGGGAGTCGAGCTCCACGGCCTCGATCGTGCCGTCCTCGGAGGTGGCCGTCACCGTCAGGCCCGTGCCGAGGCGGTCGACGGCCTGGTGGTGGTAGTGGGGCACGGTGATCGGGGCGCCGCCGAGGATCTTGGCGAGCTTGCTGCCGGCGGCGGGGCGCACGGGGAGGGGGCCGAACCGGCCGGGGGCGGGGGAGTGGCCGGTGTGGCCGACGACGTCGGGGAGGTGCTGGTGGAGGGTGCCGCCCAGGGCGATGTTGAGGACCTGGAGACCCCGGCAGACGCCCAGGAAGGGGGTCCGGGCTTCGAGGGCCGCGGTCATCAGGGCGAACTCGGCGGTGTCACGAAATTTCCGGATGTAGTCGGTGTGGGGGTGGGGCGACGCGCCGTACCGGTCCGGGTCGATGTCCCCGCCGCCCGCCAGGATCAGCCCGTCCAGCCGGGTCACCAGCGCAGCCGGATCGCCCGCCGGCGGGATGAGCACCGGCTGCCCGCCCGCCCGCGTCACCTGCTCCACGTACATGTACGGCAGCAGCGCCACGGGCAGGTCCCACACCGTGAACCGCGCGGGCTCGACGTAGGTGCTGACACCGATGACGGGCCGACTAATGGGCCGGCTCACAGCGGCGTCACGTACGCGCCGGAGATCCCCCCGTCGACCAGGAACTGCGACGCCGTGATGAACGACGCGTCGTCGCTGGCCAGGAAGGCGGCCGCGGCCGCGATCTCCGACGCCTCGGCGAAGCGGCCGAGCGGCACGTGCACCAGCCGCCGCTGCGCCCGCTCGGGGTCCTTGGCGAACAGCTCCTGGAGCAGCGGCGTGTTGACCGGCCCCGGGCACAGCGCGTTGACCCGGATGCCCTCGCGGGCGAACTGCACCCCCAGCTCGCGCGACATGGCCAGCACCCCGCCCTTGGAAGCGGTGTAGGAGATCTGCGAGGTCGCCGACCCCATGACGGCCACGAACGAGGCGGTGTTGATGATCGAGCCCTTGCCCTGGCGGCGCATGTAGCCGATGGCGTGCCTGCAGCACAGGTAGACGCTGGTCAGGTTGACCTCCTGGACCCGGCGCCAGGCGTCGATGCCGGTCTCCAGGATGGAGTCGTCGTCGGGCGGCGAGATGCCCGCGTTGTTGAACGCGACGTCCACGCTCCCGTAGGTCTCGAACGCGGTCTCGTACATCCGCGCCACGTCGTCCTCGCTGGTCACGTCGGCCTTGACGAACAGGCCGCCGACCTCGGTGGCGGCCTTGGCGCCCGCCTCCTCGTCGATGTCGACGCAGACGACCTTGGCGCCCTCCTCGGCGAACCGGTGCGCGGTGGCCAGGCCGATGCCGCTGCCCGCTCCGGTGATGACGGCCACGCGGTCCAGCAAACGCTGCATAGGGCTACTCCGTTGAGATGAAGACGTTCTTGGTCTCGGTGAAGGCGGCGAGCGCGTCGGGGCCCAGCTCGCGGCCGAGCCCCGACTCCTTGAAGCCGCCGAACGGGGTCCAGTAGCGGACGGAGGAGTTGGAGTTGACCGAGAGCGCGCCGGACTCGACCGCGCGGGCCACCCGCAGCGCCCGGCCGATGTCGCGGGTCCAGATGGAGCCGGACAGGCCGTAACGGGTGTCGTTGGCGATGCGGACCGCGTCGGCTTCGCCGGCGAACGGCACCACGGACACGACCGGCCCGAAGATCTCCTCGGTGAACGCCCGGTCGGTGACGTTCGAGGTCAGCACCGTCGGCGGGAACCAGTAGCCGCGGCCCTGCGGGCACGAGCCCTGCAGGTACGGGTCGGCGACGAAGCCGCGGACCCGCTCCAGGTGCTCGGCGCTGATCAGCGGGCCCATCTCGGTGGCCGGGTCGAGCGGGTCGCCGACGCGCAGCCCGCGCACCGCCTCCGACAACCGCTCCAGGAACTCGTCGTACACGCTCTCCTGCACCAGCACGCGGGAGCGGGCGCAGCAGTCTTGACCGCTGTTGTCGAAGACCGCGTACGGGGCCGCGGCGGCGGCCTTGGCGACGTCGGCGTCGGCGAAGACGATGTTGGCCGACTTGCCGCCGAGCTCCAGCGTGAGCCGCTTGACGTGGGCGGCGGCCTTGGCCGCGATCTCCTTGCCCACCTCGGTCGAGCCGGTGAACACGATCTTGGCGACGCCGGGGTGCTCGACCAGCCGGGCGCCCGCGACCTCCCCTGCCCCGGGCAGGACCTGGAGCACCCCCTCGGGCAGGCCCGCCGCCAGGGCCAGCTCGGCCAGCCGCAGCGCGGTCAGCGGGGTCTGCTCGGCGGGCTTGACGATGACCGTGTTGCCCGCCGCGAGGGCAGGCGCGACGCCCCACGACATGATCAGCATCGGGAAGTTCCACGGCACGATCACGCCCACCACGCCCAGCGGCTCCTGGAACGTGACGTCCACGCCGCCGGGCACCGGGATCTGCCTGCCGTGGTTGCGCTCGGGAGCGCCGGAGTAGTAGTGGAGCACGTCGCGGACGGCGGCCGCCTCCCAGCGGGCGTTGCCGACGGGGTGGCCGGCGTTGGCCACCTCCAGCATCGCCAGCTCCTCGGCGTGCGCGTCGACCAGGTCGGCGAAGCCGCGCAGCAGCCGCGCCCGGTCGCCCGGGGCCACCTCGCGCCACTCCCGGCAGGCCTTCGCGGCCCTGGCCACGGCCTCGTCGACCGCGGCGGCCCCGGCCATCTCGACCTCGGCCACGACCTGCTCCGTCGCCGGATTGATGATCTTCACAGGCGCTCGAATCCCCGGAACATCTCCCAGTCGGTCACCGCCGCGTCGAAGGCGGCCAGCTCGACCCGCGCGTTGTTGGCGTAGTGGGCCACCACGTCCTCCCCGAACTCCTCCCCGGCCAGTTTGGAACCCTCGAACAGGGCCAGCGCGTCGCGCAGGGTGTGCGGCACGGTCTCGGCGCCGGAGGTGTAGGCGTTGCCCTCGAACGCCTCCTCCAGCTCCAGCTCCTCGTCGATGCCGTGCAGGCCGGCCGCGACCAGCGCGGCCACCGCGAGGTACGGGTTCACGTCGCCGCCCGGCACCCGGTTCTCCACCCGCAGCGAGGGGCCGTGGCCGACCAGGCGCAGCGCGCAGGTGCGGTTGTCGACGCCCCACTTGACGGCCGTGGGCGCGAAGCTGCCGGGCACGAACCGCTTGTAGGAGTTGATGTTGGGCGCGTACATGAGGGTGAGCTCGCGCAGGCAGGCGAGCTGACCGGCGATGAACCGCTGCCCCAGCGGCGAGAGCCCGTGCGGCCCGTCGCCCGCCATCACCAGCTCGCCGTCCGCCCCGCGCAGCGAGATGTGGATGTGGCAGGAGTTGCCCTCGCGGTCGTTCGGCTTGGCCATGAAGGTGATCGACTTGCCCTCCTGGGCGGCGATCTCCTTGGCGCCGTTCTTGTAGACGGCGTGGTTGTCGCAGGTGACCAGCGCCTCGGCGTAGCGGAAGGTGATCTCGTGCTGGCCCGGGTTGCACTCGCCCTTGGCGGACTCCACGTACAGGCCCGCGCCCTCCATGTCGCGCCGGATGCGGCGCAGCAGCGGCTCGACGCGGGCGGTGCCGAGCAGCGAGTAGTCGACGTTGTAGAGGTTGGCGGGGGTCAGGTCGCGGTAGGCGCGGTTCCAGGCTCCCTCGTACGAGTCCTCGTAGACGACGAACTCCAGCTCGGTGCCGACGCAGGCGCGCAGGCCGCGCTCCTGGAGCCGGGCGAGCTGGCGGCGGAGGATCTGGCGCGGCGAGGCGGTCACCTCGCCGCCGTCCTCCCAGGTGAGGTCGGCCATGACCAGGGCGGTGCCCTCCTGCCAGGGCACCCGCCGCAGCGTCGACAGGTCGGGCCGCATCACGAAGTCCCCGTACCCGCGATCCCAGGACGACATCGCGTATCCGCCGACCGTGTTCATGTCGACGTCGACGGCGAGCAGGTAGTTGCACCCTTCGGAGCCGTGGTGCAGCACCTCGTCGAGGAAGTAGCGCGCGGACAGGCGCTTGCCCTGGAGGCGGCCCTGCATGTCGGCGATGGCCAGCAGCACCGTGTCGACCAGGCCCGCCGCGACCTCCTGCCGTAGCTCGTCGACGGTGAGGAAGCCATGACTGGACCGCTCGCTCACGTGCTGGCTCCGATCTCGCAGGAGGCGGTTTCCCGTTGATTGGGCTAGTCTCAGACCATTGATGTGTATGGCGGGATCGCTTGTCAAGACCTGAGGACACGTTGGACGAGTCGGCGCGTTTGATGACGGTGCTGCGCCCCGTGAGAGCCGGAAACGCCTTCGAGGAGACCGTCGAACGGCTCCTGCAGGCGATCAAGCTGGGCGTGGTGGCGCCGGGAGACAAGCTCCCGCCCGAGCGCGAGCTGGCCGTCCAGCTCGGCATCAGCAGGGTGACGCTGCGCGAGGCCATCCGCGCCCTGCAGGACGCGGGCTACCTCGACGTGCGGCGCGGCCGTTACGGCGGCGCGTTCGTCACCTACGTGCCGCCCCGGCCGGGGCCGGCCGACCTGCGCAAGGCGGTCGCCGACATGGGCACGGACGACCTGGCGGACGCGCTCACCTTCCGCCTGGCCGTAGAGTGCGGCGCCGCGCAGGCGCTGGCCGGGATGGAGCTGACCGGCGGGCAGCGCGACACGCTCAGGCGCAGGCTGGCCGACCTGGACGGCGCCTCGCTGGAGGACTACCGCCGCCTCGACACCGCATTCCACCTGTCGATCGCCGAGCTGACCGGGTCCGCCCTGCTCGCGTCCGCCTGCGCCGACGCCCGCCTGCGGGTGAGCGACCTGCTCAACGCCATCCCCATGCTCCAGGTCAACCTCGACCACGCGGCCGCGCAGCACCGGGCGATCGTGGCGGCCATCCTGGCGGGCGACCCCGAGGGGGCCGGCCGCGCCATGAGCGAACACCTGGAAGGCACGGCCGCCCTGCTGCGCGGATTCCTCTCCTGACCGCACCACTGCCCACAGGCTCGTAGAGTCGGTTCACGGTCATGGAGAAATGGTTTCACGGAAGCATCATCGCGACGGGACGGCTGCCGCTGTTCTGTTTCTTCGTCGCGCTCATCGTGGCGTTCATCGCCACCCGCATCAACGTACGGCTGATCAGGGCCAAGGTGGGCTGGTTCCGCAACGTCAACGTGGGCGAGATGCACATCCACCACGTGGTGTTCGGGGTCGTGCTCATGCTGGTCGGCGGGGTGGCCGGGATGGTCGTCTCCGGCGCGTCGCAGGTGGGGCACGCGGTCGCGGCGTCGGTGTTCGGGATCGGGTCGGCCCTGGTGCTCGACGAGTTCGCGCTGATCCTCCACCTGCACGACGTCTACTGGGAGGAGGAGGGGCGCACCTCGGTGGACGCGGTGTTCATCGCCGTGGCGGTCACCGGGCTGCTGCTCATCGGGCTGCGGCCGCTCAGCTGGGACTTCGGCCCGCCGCTGGTCGACCCGGCGGCGCTGATCCTGGGCAACCTGGTGCTGGCCGTGATCACGCTGCTCAAGGGGAAGATCTGGACCGGCATGGCGGGGCTGTTCCTCCCCTTCCTGCTGCTGGTGGGCGCGGTGCGGCTGGCCCGCCCGGGGTCGCCGTGGGCCCACTGGTTCTTCGTCGGGCGCTCGCCGCGCAAGATGGCCAAGGCCATCCACCGGGAGGAACGCTGGCGCCGGCCGGCGATCCGGGCCAAGATCGCCTTCCAGGAGTTCCTCTCGGGCCGCCACGACCTGCCTTCCACCCGCCGTCTGCGCCGCCATACTTGAGCCATGGCGCTTCCCTCCAGGTCTGACGGGCTGCTGGCCCAGATCCCCGACTCGCTCACGGACCTGCGCGGACCCGTGGACGGCAAGGTGGCGCTGCCGCCCCACCTGTCATGGTCGGGCCCCCGCGAGTACGACCTGGCCGATCTGCGCCTGAGGCTGTCGATGTACCGCATGGTGATCACGGGCGGCGGGCGCGTGGACGCGGAGAGATACCTCAACGCGCGCCACCTGACCGCCGACTGGCCGCTGCTCAGGAAAGGGCTCGGCCCGGGCCACCGCCGGGCCTGGGAGCACAAGCTGGCCCTGGGCATGCACCCGTGATCCGCTTCCCGCCGTTCCAGGAACGGGTGCTGGGAATGGTGCTGCCGGTTTGCGAGCGCTTCCATCTGCTGCTCGCGGGCGGGCACGCGATGCGGGCGCACGGATTCATGGACCGGCCGAGCACCGACCTGGACTTCGCCACCAGTGCGGACACGCCGCTGCCGGAGGTGGCGGAGGGGATCGCCCGGGCGCTCCGCGCCGCCGGTCTGGAGGTGTCCGTGCTGGAGGTGACACCCCGGTACGGGCGACTGCTCCTCAAGGATCCCTCGACGGAGGAGCACTGTGAGGTGGACCTCCTCAGGGAGGCGCTCCAGCAGCAGCCCAGCGTGTGCGGCGAACTGCGGGTCGTCGCGCTCGACGACGCCGTGGGCCTGAAGATGCGGGCACTGTACGAACGCAGCCTGGCCCGGGATGTCATCGACATCGCCGCCGTGGCCCACCTCTACTCCTTCAGAGATCTGGAGCGTTTGGGCGGCCTGCACGCGGAGGACTTCTCACTTCCCGAGCTCGTCATGCGGCTGGAGTTCGTGGAGTTCATCGCCGACGAGGAGTTCGCGGCCTACGGGGTGACCGCGGATCGGGTGCGAGACATCCGGAGGCTGACCTCGGCGTGGGCGGACGACATCAAGATGCGGCGGGCCGACGACGGTGATGCCGAGTACGACGTCTCCGATCTGCCCGGGGTCGGCTGAGGCATCGGGTGGTCACAGCGTCACAGCGTCACAGCGTCACAGCGTCACGGCTGAGCGGAGGGCCAGGCCGGCGCCGAGGAGCACCACCATCACGGCCGTGCCCAGCGGGGCCGCGCCCGACAGGCGGGCGGCGAGCCGGCGGCCCGCCGACGCCCGGGCCTCCAGCCGGTCGACCAGCTTGACCAGCAGCAGGCCGGTGACGGTCAGGGTGGCGGCCATACCGACCCCGTAGGCGGTCACCAGCGCCACCCCGAACCAGGTCCGGCCCAGCGCGACCGCGCCCAGCAGCACGACCAGCGCCGACGGGCTCGGCACCAGCCCACCGGCCACCCCCAGCCCCACCAGCCCACCACTCCGATGTCCGTGCCCGTGCCCGTGTCCGTGCCCGTGTCCGTGCCCGTGTCCGTGCCCGTGTCCGTGCCCGTGTCCATGGCCGTGTCCGTGCCCGGCGGCATGGGCGTTCCGGGAACGGCGGGCGGTGTGGATCAGGCGGAGGCCGATGGCGGCGATCAGCACGCCGCCGGCCACCCCCAGCCAGGCCAGCACCGACTCGCCGGCCAGGGCCGTGAAGACGCTCAGCGCGAGCCCCACCGCCAGCACCCCCACGGTGTGGGTGGCCGTCACCGTGGCGCCCACGACGAGCGCGTCCCTGGGGCGTCCGCGGCGCCCCGCCAGGTAGGCGGCCATGACGGTCTTCCCGTGCCCGGGGATCAGCGCGTGCCCGGCCCCCAGCACCACCGCCAGGCCCAGCGCCAGCAGCCCGAGCGGCACGGTCAGCGAGTCGGCGCCGACGAGCCCGGTGAACGTCCGGTCCAGCGCGTCGAGCGCCTCACCGACGGGTCCGCCGACGGAGAGGCCGGGGGTTCCGGACGCGGGGGTCCCGGTCCCGGCGCCGAGCCGTGAGACGGTGAACGAGGCCGTCCGCTGGTCCAGCGGTGACGTCAGCAGGTCGTCCGGGTACCTGCGCAGTTCTCCGCTCACGCTGGACTCGGGCACGGTGGCGTCGAGGAGCCGGACCCCTGCGCCGGTCGCGGTGATCTCGCGCCAGCCGATCCGGTCCTGCTCGAAGCCGTCGGTGAACGTCACCGCGCCGGACACCGCGGTCTCCGCCACCAGGGCGCAGGTCAGGCGGCTGGTCCTGAGCCCGCCCTGGCCCGGCGTGTACGCGTGCCCGGCCCGTACCACCCGCCAAGGCACGGCCGCGCCGCCCACCGTCAGCCGCTGGGCGGCGGCGAGCGCGGCGCAGCGGCGGGAGGCGTACGTGGCGTCCACCTCCGTCCTGGCCTGCAGCGTGGGCAGTTCGGCCAGGTCCACCACGGCCAGGTTCTCCACCTGCCCGCCGGAGACGGTCAGCCCGTTGTAGTGGTTGACCGTGAAGTTCCCCAGCGGATGCGCGGCGGCGGCCCGCGCCGGCACGCTCAGGAACACCGGCACCAGCCCGAGCAGCAAGACCCCCATCCGCCACCAGATCCTGCGCGAGGCGGCGTGACGGGCGTCTTCCGGGAGGTCGGCCCGTTCTGTGGGGTGGGTCCGGTTCGGTGTGCGGGCGGCGTTACGGACCTGGTCGGGAGTGGCGGCCGATTTCGTGGGGTGGGAGGGGGCTTCGGTGAGGGGCTCGGGGTCGGTCATGAGAACCTCGCCAGGGTGGCCAGCTCCGGGTCGAAGCGGGGGTCGAGGGGGACGTCGCGGCCGAGGGATCGTTCGATCTCGGCGCGGTGGTAGCGGAGGACGGGATGCCGCCAGCCGGTCGAGGTGGCCTGCTTCGCGTACCGCAGAGCCTCGCGCGGCCGGTCGGCCTTGAACAGCGCCCAGCCGAGCGCGTCGGCGGCGATCAGACCGGGGTTGCGGGCGTACTCGGCGCGGGCGTGCCGCACCGCCTCGTCGGGGTCGCCGTGGTCGGCCTCGAACTCGGCCCACGTCAGGTCGTCGCGGACGCCCGTCCCGGCGAGCAGGTCGCGCTGGGCGTCCAGCAGCGTCCAGTCGGCGGGCAGGCCCGCCTTGAGCCGCACCTCGCCCTGCTCGATCAGGTACTGGGGCAGCGGCAGCCGCCGGACGACGCCCTCGTACCGGGTGAGCGCCTCGTCCAGCCGGCCGCCGAGCGCGGCGGCCCTGGCCCGGCCGGCGAGGGCGGGCGGGTAGCCGGGGTCGGCCTCCAGCGCCCTGGCGTACCACCGGTCGGCCGTCTCGAAGTCGTGGGTGTGCAGGGCCAGCTCGCCGAGCTGGTGGCGGGCGTAGGCGAGATCGGCGGGGACGCGCGCGTCCTCGTGGGCGTACTGGAGGTAGCGGCGCGCGCCGTCGAGGTCGCCGCGCAGCTCGGCCGCGTACGAGGCGCGCGCGAAGGACGCGACGCCGGGCCGCAGGTCCAGCATCCGCTGGACCGCCTCCCGCGCGCCGCGCAGGTCGCCGAGCTGGACGCGGGCGTCGGCGAGCACCCCGTACGCGGCCGCGCTGTAGGCGTTGGCGTCGAGCGCCCGCTCGGCCAGCCGCTCGGCCTCGGCGAACTCGTGGCGGCCGGCGGCGAGCGTGGCCCGGCCGGTCAGGACGGCGTCGTCGCGCGGGTCGAGCCGGGCGGCGGTGTCGAGCGCGCCTTCCGCCTTGGTGTAGTACGACGGGTCGCCGCTGATTCTGGCCTGGTCGACGTACTGGACGCCGAGCTGGGCCCAGCCGCGATGATCGTCCGGCAGCCGCTTGAGCCGGTCCTGCAGGGTTTCCCGCCCGGCCGCGGGCGCCGGCGCGCCGGCCGGTGCGGCGGCGACGCCGAAGACGGTGAACAGCAGCGCGCCGGTCAGGACGAGACCTGCCAGCAGGAGTAGTGAACGCATCGAAGGGCTCCGGAGTCGTGGGAAGCAACCGGCCGGCCGCCGGAGCGGCCGACCGGTCCTGGGGCGGCGGGGCGGGAGGGGCCCGCCACCGGGAGAAGGTCGGCCGGGCGGGGGTCAGCGCTGGTTGACCGAGGCGTTGCTGGGGAGCGGGATGTACGGGAACGTGCCGCCGAACGGCTTGTCGTTCGTGTCCACCTTGTCGGTCAGGGCGGGGATGAGCTTGCCGGACTGCGCGGCGCCCGCGACGGCCTGCAGTTCGATGTCCACCACGTCGTCGGCGAGCCGGCGGCCGTTGGGGAAGCCCTGCAGGTCACCGCCGAGCACGCCCAGCCTGTTCGGGTCCTTGCTGGGCGGGATCGACATGTTGAGCCTGAGCATCTCGGCCGGGCGCGGCTTGCCCGCGTCCTTGTTCAGCGACTGCGCGTTCAGGTCGGCCGCGATCGGCCCGTTGCCCTTGGCGATCCCGGTCAGGAAGATCTGGACGAGATCCTTGCGCGGGGTGGCGGGCGCCTTGATGCCGTAGATGGACGCGAGCAGCCTGGCCACCTCGGGGTCGGTGACCCGCTTGACCAGGGCCGCCACGTCGGCGTCCTTGGCGGGCGGCAGCGCGTTGAAGGCGTCCTTCAGCCCGGCGGGGGACACCACCTCGTTGACCAGCGGGTTGCCCAGGCGGGAGACCTGGACGAACTTGCCGCCGTTGTGCTTGTCGGTGGTGGACCAGACGCCGACGACCGGGTTGCGCTTCGGGTCGCCCTTGAGCGCGAGGTCCTCCTTCGGCACCTGCAGGCCGAGCGTGTTGACGTTGTAGCCCTTGAGCGTGTCCCGGCCCACCTCGGACAGGTCGCCCCCGTACAGCAGGTCGAAGACGCGCAGGTCGAGGAAGAACGCCTCGTCCGACTGGCCGGCGAGGGTCTTGCCGCCGCCCTTCAGGCTGGTGATCGCCTGGGAGCGCAGGGTGCCGTAGTTCGGCATGGACGCGGGGCCGACGTTGCTCGGCGCGACGATGCCGTTGGAGACGAGCGTGCTGCTGCCGTTCTCGGTGATGCGCCTGAGCGTGTAGCGCTGGCGGAAGAGCAGGTTCCGGTCGTCGAGCGAGGTGACCGGTCCGTTGTTGTAGAGGAAGGTGGCGTTGCCGCGCCGGTCCTCGTTGCGGAAGGTCCACTGGTAGGTGATGTCGGGCTTGGCGTCGCCGTCGTTGTCGATCTTGATGTTGTAGCGCGACCTGGTGTCGAACGGGTAGAAGTTCGGCCCGCCCTGCGGCTCCTGGAACGGGATCCAGTTCGACAGCAGGGTCACGGTGTCGGGCTTGTCCGGGCTGACGAACGCGTACACGTCGGTGTTGTCGTTGAGCGGGTCGCCGATGACGGCGGGCGCCTCGCGGTGCGAGGAGGCCGTGCCGGAGTCCGTACGGAACATCGCGAGCGAGGAGGCCGTCAGGGCCACCGCGACGCCGAGTCCGATGAGGGCGCGCCGGTCGATCCGGTGCTCCATGGTCGGTCCTTTCGGAAAGGTGCTGATCGATGACGAGGTTCCGGCCGGGTTCCTCGCGCCCTATTCGCGTGACGGGGGCGGGCGGATGTCGCTCTCATCCTCAAGGAGGAGTCGTCAACCGAAGTTGACATACCAAAGGAGTCAATTTAGGTTGACGGGTGCGGAACGCGCGCGCCGTTCGTTGAGAGGTCGAACGGCCCCTGGAAGGAGATTTGGTGATCAAGGACTTACTGGCCTACTTGCGCCCGCACCGGTGGATCCTGGTGGCGGGCGGGGTGCTGGGCCTGATCGGCTCGGCGGCGGGCCTCGCCATGCCGCTGCTCGCCAAGTACGTGGTGGACGCGTTCGGCGAGAACGGGTCGATGGCCGGGCCGCTCATCGGCCTCACCGTCGCCGTCCTGGTCGGCGCCGTGGTGTCGGCCGCCGGCTCCTACCTGATGGAGCGCACCGGCGAGAGCGTCGTGCTGGGCGCCCGCCGCCGCCTGGTCGACCGCATCCTGCGGCTGCGGGTGGCCGACGTCGACCGGCTCAAGCCCGGCGACCTGCTCTCCCGCGTCACCGGCGACACGACGCTGCTGCGCGCGGTGCTCACCAACGGCGTCGTCGACTCCGTCAGCGCCGTGTTCATGCTGGTCGGCGCCATCGTCCTGATGGCCGCCATGGACGGCACGCTGCTGCTGGTCACGCTGCTCGTGGTGGTGGTGATCGGCGGGCTGACCGGCCTGGTGATGCCGCGCATCATGCGGGCGCAGAAGGACGCCCAGGAAGCCGTGGGCGAGATGGGCGCGGTGCTCGACCGGGCGCTGCAGGCCTACCGCACGGTCAAGGCCAGCGGCGCCGAGGAACGCGAGATCGCCGTCGTGGGCGGCGCCGCGGAGCGGGCCCGCGACCGGGGCCTCCAGGTGGCCGGGTGGACCTCGCTGGCCGGGGTGTCGACCTGGATGGCCGTGCAGATCGCCTTCCTCGGCGTGCTCGGCGTCGGCGGGGCCAGGGTCGCCTCCGGCGCGCTGGAGGTCTCCTCGCTGATCGCCTTCCTGCTCTACCTGTTCTACCTGGTGGCGCCGATCGGCCAGCTCGTCGAGGGCGCGGTCCAGCTCCAGCAGGGCCTGGCCGCGATGAAGCGCATCAAGGAGGTCGAGGACCTGCCCGGCGAGCCCGTCGGCGTGCCGGCCGGCACCGGCGACCGCCCGCTCGGCGTGCGCTTCGACGACGTGGTCTTCCGGTACGGCGACGACCGGCCGATCGTGCACGACGGGGTCAGCTTCGAGGTGCCGCCCGGCGGCCTCACCGCGCTCGTCGGCCCGTCGGGCGCGGGCAAGTCCACCGTCTTCGCCCTGCTCGAACGCTTCTACGAGCACCAGGGCGGGGTCATCTCGCTGGACGGCAGGGACATCCGCGACTGGTCGCTCGGCGAGCTGCGGGCCGCGCTCGGCTACGTCGAGCAGGACGCGCCCGTGCTGGCCGGCACGCTCAAGGAGAACCTGCTGTTCGCCGCCCCTGACGCCACCGAGGACGAGCTGCGCCGCGCGATCGTCCGCACCCGCCTGGACGACCTGGTGGCCAGGCTGCCCGACGGCCTCGACACCGCGGTCGGGCACCGGGGCGTGCTGCTGTCGGGCGGCGAGCGGCAACGCGTCGCCATCGCCAGGGCGCTGCTGCGCAAGCCCAGGCTGCTGCTGCTCGACGAGGCCACCTCGCAGCTCGACGCGGTCAACGAGCTGCGGCTGCGCGAGGTCATCGCCGAGGTCGCCGCCGAGACGACCGTGCTGGTCATCGCCCACCGGCTGTCGACGGTGACCAACGCCGGCCGGATCGTCCTCATGGAGAGCGGCGGCGTGCGGGCCATCGGCACCCACGACGAGCTGGTGGGGGCCGACGAGCTCTACCGCGAGCTGGCGGCCACCCAGTTCCTCGTGAGCTAGCGCGTTGTACTCTTCGGGTGACGTTGATGAATGTGTTCATTCAGGAGGTCGCCATGAGCCGCACCGTGCGCGCGCCGCGAGGCACCACGCTCACCGCCAAGGGGTGGCCGCAGGAGGCCGCGCTCCGCATGCTCCGCAACAACCTGGACCCGGAGGTGGCCGAGCATCCCGAGCAGCTCGTCGTCTACGGCGGCTCGGGCCGCGCGGCCCGTGACTGGGCCTCCTACGACGCGCTGGTCAGGACGCTCACCACGCTGGAGGGCGACGAGACGCTGCTGGTGCAGTCGGGGCGGCCCGTCGGCGTCTTCCGCACCCACGAGTGGGCGCCCAGGGTGCTGATCGCGAACTCCAACCTGGTGCCCGGCTGGGCCACCTGGGAGGAGTTCCGGCGGCTCGAAGCTGCCGGGCTCACCATGTACGGGCAGATGACCGCGGGTTCCTGGATCTACATCGGCACCCAGGGCATCCTGCAGGGCACGTACGAGACGTTCGCGGCGGTGGCGGCCAAGCGGTTCGGCGGGTCGCTGGCCGGCACCGTCACGCTCACCGCCGGGCTCGGCGGCATGGGCGGCGCGCAGCCGCTCGCCGTCACCATGAACGGCGGCGTGGCCATCTGCCTCGACTGCGACCCCCGCTCCGTCACCCGCCGCATCGAGCACCGCTACCTCGACGTGCGGGCGGAGTCGCTGGACGAGGCGCTGCGGCTGGCGTACGAGGCGCGCGACGCGCGGCGGCCGCTGTCGATCGGCGTGGTGGCCAACGCCGCCGAGGCCGTGCCCGCGCTGCTCGCCCGCGGCGCCGAGATCGACATCGTCACCGACCAGACCTCCGCCCACGACCCGCTCATGTACCTGCCGCTGGGCGTCGCCTTCGACGACATGGCCGCCGAACGCGACAAGGACCCGGCGGGCTTCACCGAGCGCGCCCGCCAGTCCATGGCCGCGCACGTCGAGGCCATGGTCGGCTTCCAGGACGCGGGGGCCGAGGTGTTCGACTACGGCAACTCCATCAGGGGCGAGGCGCAGCTGGCCGGATACGCGCGGGCCTTCGACTTCCCCGGGTTCGTGCCCGCGTACATCAGGCCGTTGTTCTGCGAGGGCAAGGGGCCGTTCCGGTGGGCGGCGCTCAGCGGCGACCCCGCCGACATCGCCGCCACCGACCAGGCGATCCTGGAGCTGTTCCCCGACAACGAGCCGCTCGCCCGCTGGATCCGCCAGGCCGGCGAGAAGGTCCACTTCCAGGGCCTGCCCGCGCGGATCTGCTGGCTGGGCTACGGCGAGCGCAACGTGGCGGGGGAGCGGTTCAACGACATGGTCGCCTCCGGAGAGCTGCGGGCACCCGTCGTGATCGGCCGCGACCACCTCGACAGCGGCTCCGTCGCCTCCCCCTACCGCGAGACCGAGGCGATGGCCGACGGCTCCGACGCGATCGCCGACTGGCCGCTGCTCAACGCCATGCTCAACACGGCCTCGGGGGCGGCTTGGGTGTCCATCCACCACGGCGGCGGCGTCGGCATCGGCCGCTCCATCCACGCCGGCCAGGTGACGGTCGCCGACGGCACCGCGCTGGCCGGGGAGAAGCTCGACCGGGTGCTCACCAACGACCCGGGCACCGGCGTCATGCGCCACGTCGACGCGGGGTACGAGGAGGCGGCCGCGGTGGCGGCCGCGCGCGGGGTCCGCGTCCCGATGCGTGAGTCCTGAGTGATCCATGTGGGATGAGAATGCCGTGCGCACGGTGTTGCAGCAGGAGTGACTGGCGCATATCACGGCGGGCTGGACCGGCTTCTCGACGGCCACAGGCTCTCGCCGGTGCAGAGGAGGATCGCTCACTACCTGTCGGAGCACCTGGAGGAGGCCATCTTCCTGTCGAGCGTGGAGCTGGCCGACCGGGCGGGGGTGAGCCAGCCGTCCGTGACCAGGTTCGCCATGGTGCTCGGCTTCGCCGGATACCCGGAGCTGCGGCAGGCGCTGCGCCCCCTGGTGCTGGGCGGGCCGCCGGAGGGCCAGCAGGAGAGCCTGATCAAAGGAGCCATCGACCGCGAGATCAGGAACCTGACCGCGGTCCGCGACCGGCTGCCGTCGCTGCCGCTGAAGGAGCTGGGCGCGTCCCTGGCCGCCGCCGAGCCGCTCCCGGTGCTGGGGCTGCGGGTGTCGGCCGGGCTCGCGACCACGTTCGCGTACTACACCCGCCGCATCCACCCCGACGTGCGGCTGCTCACGCACGGCGGGTCGGAGCTCATCGACGGCCTGCACTCCGCCCGCCGTGCCGGCGCGGAGTGGCTGGTCGCCGTGGTGCTTCCGCGCTATCCGGTCGAGGTGATGAACGCGCTGGAGTACGCGGGCAAGCTCGGCTACAGGGTGGCCGCGATCTGCGACCGGCCCGGCTTCCCCGCCGAGGTGGTGCTCGACGCGCCGGTGGGCGACCGGCTGGTGTTCGACTCCCACGCGGCGCCGCTGGCCCTGGCCATGGCCCTGGTGGAGGCCATGGCCGACGCGGCGCCGCTGCGCACCCAGGCGCGGCTGGAGGAGTACGAGCGGATGACGGACGAGACCGGCACGTTCCTCGGCGAACTGCCTTAGCGGTCGCCCGCCGTCCGGCCGCCGTCCTCCGTGGACAGCGCGGGAAGGGCCTGGAGAGGGTTCAGGTGACCGGGCCCGCGCTCGGCCGGATGGTCAGCTCCGTCAGGTGCGCGTCCGGCCCGGCGGTGACCGCCGCCAGCACCGCACGGGCCACGGTGTCCGCGGTGAGGTAACGGTCGGGCTGGTAGTCGCCGCCCTCCTGCTCGCGCACGCTCCGCTGCATGTCGGTGTCGATCCGGCCCGGGTAGACCGTGGTCACCCGCAGCTCCGGCTCCTCCTGCCGGAGCGCGTCGGCGAAGGCCCGCAGCGCGAACTTGCTGGCCGCGTACGCCCCCCAGCCCGGGTTGGCCCGCTGGCCGGACCCGGAGTTGACGCACACCACGTGGCCCCCGGCCCGTCGCAGCGCGGGCAGCAGCAGCCGGGTCAGCTCGGCCACCGCGAACAGGTTGAGCTCCATGGTGTCGCGCCACGCCGCGACGGGCAGCTCGCCGACCCGGCCCAGCCGGGTGACGCCCGCGCTGTGCACGAGCACGTCGAGCCGGTCGACGTCCGCCACGTCGGCCTCGGTGATCTCGGTCAGCTCCACCGGCCACGCCCGTGCGCCGGGCAACCCGGCCGCGACCTCGTCCAGCGCCTTGGCGTCGCGCCCGCCGAGCAGGACGTCGTGGGTCGGGGCGAGAGCGCGCGCGACGGCCGCGCCCACGCCGCGCGAAGCGCCCGTGATCAGGGCTTTGGGTCGTTCACTCATGGACAGCAGCTTTTCACGGTTGACAGTCATTCAAATTTGAGTGCAAACTTGAGCTGTGTCTACGACTCGCATTCTGATCCTCGGCACCCTCCTAGACGGCCCGCGCAACGGCTACCAAGTCCGCCGGCACCTGGAGACCTGGGGCGCCGACAGCTGGGCCAGCGTGAAGTTCGGCTCCATCTACCACGGGCTCGGCAAGATGGCCGACGAAGGGCTGCTGGAGGTCGTCGAGTCCGGCAAGGGCGGCGCCACCGTCTACGCCATGACCGACGACGGCCGGTTCGAGTTCCACCGCCTGCTCCTGACGGTCTGGCATGAGCTGATGCCGATCGTCGACCCGTTCCAGGTTGCGCTCACGTTCATGAACCACCTCGACAAGGAAACCCTGATGAGCGCGCTCCGTAGCCGGAGCGAGCTCCTGGAGCTGACGATCGCCGGCGCCGAGCGGTCGTACGGCACGAAACAGAGCTTCGGCGCCCCCCGCCACATCGACGAGACGCTCAGGCTCAACACGGCCGTGCTGCGGGCGCAGCTCGACTGGTGCCGGCAGGCACTGGCCAAGGTCGAGAACGACGAGCTTCCCTAGGAGAAGCATGATCATTGACGCGAAAGGCTTAAAGAAGACCTTCACCTCGCGCGGCCGCAAGGGCACGCGGACCGTCGAGGCCGTACGCGGCGTCGACCTGGAGGTGAAGACCGGCCAGATCTACGGCGTGCTCGGCCCCAACGGCGCGGGCAAGACGACCACGATCCGGATGCTCGCCACCCTCATCAGGCCCGACGCGGGCACCGCCGCGATCGCCGGCCACGACCTGCTGAAGGAGCCCGCCGCGATCCGCCGCGCCCTCGGCTACGTCAGCCAGGCCGGCGGGGTGGAGGAGCAGAACTCGCCGCGCAGGCAGGTGATGTTCGCGGCCAGGCTGTACGG
Source organism: Nonomuraea harbinensis (assembly GCF_019396385.1). GTDB lineage: Bacteria > Actinomycetota > Actinomycetes > Streptosporangiales > Streptosporangiaceae > Nonomuraea > Nonomuraea ferruginea. Next base: position 58,756 of record NZ_JAHKRN010000025.1, read on the forward strand.
GGTCGCGGACGCCGCGGCGGCGACCGACCGGGTGCTGAAGAGGTTCGACCTGGCCGACATCGCCGACCGGCCGGGCCGCACCCTGTCCGGCGGGCAGAAGCGCCGGGTGTCCATCGCGCTCGGTCTGGTCCACACGCCCCCGCTGCTGTTCCTCGACGAGCCGACCACCGGTCTCGACCCGCAGAACCGCGCCAACCTGTGGGACCGCATCAGGGAGCTGCGCGAGCAGGGCACCACCGTCCTGCTCAGCACCCACTACCTGGAGGAGGCCGACGCGCTCTGCGACCGCCTGGCGATCGTCGACCACGGCGTGGTCGTCGCCGAGGGCACCCCCGCCGAGCTCAAGCGCGAGGTCTCCGGCGACGTGGTGACGCTCCGCCTCGACGAGCCGGAGCGGGCCGCCGCCGTGCTCGGCCCGCTCGCCAGGGAGGCCAGGGTGGACGACCAGGTGCTGCGCGTCTACGTCGACGACGGCGAGCACACGCTGCCCAAGCTGCTGAGCGAGCTGCAGGAGCAGCGGCTCGCCCTCACGTCCATCTCGCTCGACAGGGCCACGCTCGACGACGTCTTCCTGGCCAAGACGGGCCGGTCCCTTCGTGACACGGGAGCCGAAGCATGATCAGGGACACCGGCCTCTTCCTGGGCCACGAACTGCGCAACACCTTCCGCAACCCGATCTGGCCGATGTTCGGCATCATGCAGCCGGTCATGTACCTGCTGCTGTTCGCGCCGCTCTTCGCCGGCATGGCGTACGGCGGCGACCTCGGCCAGGCGCTGACCATGTTCGCGCCCGGCATGCTCGTCATCACCGCCCTGTTCGGCACCATGGGCGTCGCGTACGGGACCATCTACGAGATGCGCAGCGGCGTGCTGGAACGCATCGCGGTCACCCCGACCTGGCGGCCCTCGATCGTGCTCGGCCGCATGCTGCGGGACGTGGCCGTGCTGGTGGTGCAGTCGTTCATGGTCATCCTCATCGCGCTGCTCATGGGGCTGCGGATCGGCCCGGCCGGGCTGGTGCTCACGCTGCTCCTGCTGGCCGTCACGGGGCTGTTCTCCTCGGGCGTGGCGTACGGGCTGGCGCTCAGCCTCGGCGACGAGAACGCGATGGGGCAGATCATGCAGTTCTTCGCGCTGCCGCTGATGCTGCTGTCGGGTGCGCTCCTGCCGATGGCGCTCGGGCCCGACTGGCTGGAGCGGGTCGCCTGGTTCACGCCCTTCTACCATCCGGTCGAGGCCGGGCGGGCGCTGTTCGCGGGCAACCTGACCGACGTGTCGATCCCGCTCGCGTTCGCCATCATGCTGGGCCTGGCGGCGCTGACCGTGACCTGGTCCGTGCGGTCGCTGAGGAAGATCACCGGGTAGCGTCGCGAAGCTGAATGGATCCATTCACTAGAGTGTGTTCATGCTCGACGCACTCGCGCACGTGGGGCGCGACCCCGCCACCGGCGGCTATGTCCGGGACGCCTGGTCCGACGCGGATCTCGAACTGCGCGGCTGGTTCGCCGGCGAGTCGGCGCGCAGGGGGCTGGATCTGAACGAGGACCGCAACGGCAACCTGTGGGCCTGGTGGGGCGACCCGTCCGGGGAGCCGGGCGTGGTCGCCGGGAGCCACCTCGACTCCGTCCGCCAGGGCGGGGCGTACGACGGGCCGCTGGGTGTGGTGTCCGCCTTCGCCGCCCTCGACCTGCTGCGCGAACGGGGGTTCCGGCCGGGGCGGCCGGTCGGGGTCGCGTGTTTCACCGACGAGGAGGGCGCCAGGTTCGGTGTGCCGTGCGTGGGGTCGCGGCTGCTCACCGGGGTGCTGGCGCCGGAGCGGGCGCTCGGGCTGACCGACGACCGCGGCGACACCCTGGCCGACGTGCTCACCAGGGCGGGACGCGACCCGCGCGGGCTCGGGCCCGACCCGGAGACGCTGGCCACCGTGGGGGCGTTCGTCGAGCTCCACGTCGAGCAGGGCAGGGCGCTGGCGGCGCTGGACCGGCCCGTCGGGGCGGGGCTCTCGATCTGGCCGCACGGGCGGTGGCGGTTCGACCTCCGCGGGCGGGCCGACCACGCGGGCACCACCCGGCTGACGGACCGCGACGACCCGATGCTCCTGCTGGCCCGCCTGGTGCTGTCCGCCCGCTCGGCCGCCGCCCGTCACGAGGCGCTGGCCACCGTCGGCAAGGTCCTGGTCACCCCCAACAACGCCAACGCCATCCCGGGCCACGTCGCCGCCTGGCTCGACGCCCGCGGGCCCACCGAGGAGAGCGTCCGCGCCCTCGTACGAGACCTGTACGACCAGCTCACCGACGACACCCCACCCGGCACCACCGGGGAAAGAATCGAGAGCCCCTCGGGAGAGATTCCCGGAGCGGGAGAGATCCCTCCCGGATGGGGGGTGAACCCCTCCGGAGGAGGGGGGTTTCCCGGGGAGAGCGCGAGTTCTCGCGCGAACATGACTTTCCCCGAAGGGGGAGGGGTCCCTTCGGGAGGTGGCGCTGACCCCTCGGGAAGCGGGGGTTTTCGCGGGGGGAGCGCGAGTTTCCCTGGAGGGGGCGAAGCCCCTGCCGGAGGGGGTGCGAACCTCTCTGGAGGGGGTGAGGGGTCTCCCGGGCGGGGTGGGAGGCGTGCGGTGGAGGTGCGGGAGGAGTCGTGGACGCCGCTTGTGGAGTTCGAGCGGGGGTTGCGGGAGCGGGTCGCGAGGGCGGCGGGGGAGGTGCCGGTGCTGGCGACCGGGGCCGGGCATGATGCCGGGATCCTCGCCGCCGCGGGGGTGCCGGCGGCGATGCTGTTCGTACGGAACCCCACCGGCGTGTCCCACGCGCCGGAAGAGCATGCCGAGGAGGCAGACTGCCGGGCGGGTGTGATCGCGCTCGCCGACGTGCTGGAGGAGTTGTGCCGCTGAATCACCGGTGGTTCCCGGATGGTCCGGCTGATGACGTGGCGGAGGAGCTGTGTCGCTGATCTACTGGTGTGAGCAGGCGTGGCTGCCCGAAGGCGTGGCCGACGGCGTGCTGGTGGAGGTCGAGGGGGCGAGGATCGCCGGTGTCACCAGAGGGGAGCCCGGCGGGGCGCGGCGTCTGGCGGGGCTGACGATTCCCGGGCTGGCCAACGCGCACTCCCACGCCTTCCACCGGGCGCTGCGCGCCGCCACGCAGAAGGGCCGGGGTGACTTCTGGACCTGGCGTGACCGTATGTACGAGGTCGCCGACCGGCTCGATCCCGATGCCTACCTGAGGCTGGCGCGGGCGGTGTACGCCGAGATGGCGCTGGCCGGGGTCACCTGCGTGGGCGAGTTCCACTACCTGCACCATGGTTCCGGCGGGACCCCGTACGAGGACCGCAACGCGATGGGGCACGCGCTGATCACGGCGGCCCGCGAGGCGGGGCTGCGCATCGCGCTGATCGACGCCTGCTACGTGTCCGGCGGTCCCGGCGGCGCGCTGGCGGGCACGCAGCTGCGGTTCGGCGACGGCGACGCCGGCGGGTGGGCGGCGCGGGCGGAGGAGCTGGCCGCCGCGTACGGGGGAACGCCGGGCGTGCGGATCGGCGCGGCGATCCACTCGGTGCGCGCCGTGCCGCCCGAGCAGATGCCGGTGGTGGTGGAGTTCTCCCACCGGCACGCCGCGCCGCTGCACGCGCACGTCTCCGAGCAGCGGGCCGAGAACGCCGCGTGCGAGGCGGCGTACGCGGCCTCGCCCGTGCGGGTGCTGCACGAGCACGGGGCGCTGGGCCCGCGCTCGACGGCCGTACACGCCACCCATCTGTCGGAGGCGGACATCGAGCTGCTCGGCAGCTCGCGCACCCATCTGTGCATGTGCCCGACGACCGAGCGGGAGCTGGCCGACGGGATCGGGCCGGCGCGCGAGGTGTTCGACCGCGGGTCGCCGATGACGCTCGGCTCCGACAGCCACGCGGTGATCGACCTGTTCGAGGAGGCGCGCGCCGTCGAGCTGAACGCGCGGCTCGCCACCGAGCGGCGCGGCCACTGGTCCGCCGCCGAGCTGCTCGGCGCCGCCACCGCCGCGGGCCACACCTCGCTCGGCTTCCCGGACGCGGGGCTGCTGGTGCCGGGCGCCTGGGCCGACCTGGTGACGGTACGGATGGACACGGTACGGACGGCGGGCGCGTCCGGGCTGGAGGCGGTGGCGTTCGCGGCGACGGCGGCCGACGTGCGCACGGTGATCTCGGGCGGCCGCCGGATCGTGGACGAGGGCAGGCACGTGCTCGGCGACGTGGGCGCGCTGCTGGCCGAGGCGATGGAGGAGTTGCGGTGACCACGACGCTGATCGACGGGATCGGGCTGCTCTACACGGGCGACCCGGAGCGTGAGGAGATCGAGGGCGCCGCCCTGGTGATCGAGGACGGCCTGGTCGCCTGGACGGGGGAGGCCGGGCAGGCCCCCGACGCCGACGCGCGGGTGGACATCGCGGGCCGGGGCGTCGTGCCCGGGTTCGTCGACAGCCACGCGCACCTGGTGTTCGCGGGCGACCGGACGGCCGAGTTCCAGGCCCGGATGTCCGGCGAGAGGTACACCGGCGGCGGCATCCGCACCACGGTCGCCGCCACCCGCGCCGCGAGCGACGCCGAGCTGGCCGTCCGCGCCGCCGCGCTGGTGGCCGAGATGAACGCGCAGGGCACCACCACCGTGGAGATCAAGAGCGGCTACGGGCTGACCGTCGAGGACGAGCGCCGCTCGCTGGAGATCGCCACGACGCTGACCGACGAGACCACGTTCCTCGGCGCGCACGTGGTGCCCGCCGGCGCCGATCCCGACGCGTACGTGCGGCTCGTCACCGGCGACATGCTCCGGGCGTGCGCGCCGTACGCGAGATGGGTGGACGTGTTCTGCGAGCGCGGCGCGTTCGACGGAGACCAGACCAGGGAGATCCTCACCGCCGGCATGAAGGCGGGGCTGCGCGCCAGGGTGCACGCCGGCCAGCTCGGCGAGGGCCCTGGGGTGCGGATCGCGTGCGAGCTGGGCGCCGCGTCGGCCGACCACTGCACCCACCTGACCAGCGCCGACGTGGACGCGCTCGCCTCGTCGGGCACGGTCGCGACGCTGCTGCCCGGGGCCGAGTTCTCCACCTGCTCCCCGTACCCCGACGCCAGGAGGCTGATCGACGCGGGGGTGAGCGTCGCGCTGGCCACCGACTGCAACCCGGGCTCCTCGTACACCTCGTCGATGCCGTTCTGTGTGGCGCTCGCCGTGCGGGAGATGCGGATGACGCCGCTGGAGGCGATCAGGGCGGCCACCGCGGGCGGGGCGCGCGCACTCGCCAGGACGGACGTAGGCTTGCTGCGGCCGGGCAGCCGCGCCGACCTCGTCGTCCTCGACGCTCCCTCCTACGTCCACCTCGCCTACCGGCCCGGCGTTCCCCTCGTTCACCAGGTGTTCCGCGGCGGTCTCCTTCTTGAGTAGGACATCCAGAACCCTCCCGTGGTCGTAGTTCTTTTGGGAATCTTTGCTTCCGTTCGGACGTTGGCCGGGTATAGAACGCAGCTGCGGAACGAGGTGCCTGGGGATGGCAAGGCCTACGGGGAGTCGCGCGCAGGAGCAGCACGTCGCGGACCGAGATCTACTGGGGACCTACCTGGCTGAGATCGGCAGGGTCCCGCTGCTCACCGCGGAGGAAGAGGTGGAGCTCGCCAAACGGATCGAGGCGGGTCTTTTCGCCGAACAGCTGCTCGACAGTGGGGGGTCGGAGCCGCGGATCGGTGACACGGCGGACGAGGAGCTGGAGCGCCTGGCGGTCTCGGGCCAGCGGGCGAAGGACGAGTTCATCCAGGCCAACCTGCGCCTGGTGGTGGCCGTGGCCCGCAAGTACTCGGGGCGCGGGATGCCCCTCATCGACCTGGTCCAGGAGGGCAACCTCGGGCTGGTGCGGGCGGTCGAGAAGTTCGACTACAAGCGTGGATACAAGTTCTCCACCTACGCCACGTGGTGGATCAGGCAGTCGGTGGGGCGGGCCATCCACGAGCAGGCCAGGCCGGTGCGGCTGCCGACGCACGCGGGGGAGCAGATGACCCGGCTGATGCGGGTGCGCCGCGACATGCTGGCGGAGTTCGACGCCGAGCCGACCGACGAGGACCTCGCGCAGATTCTGGAGCTGCCCGTCGAGCGCGTACGGGAGCTGCGCCGCTGGGCGTCCGACCCGGTCTCGCTGCAGCTGGGCGTGGGCGACGAGGACGAGACCGAGCTGGGCGACATGATCGCCGACGAGACCTGGGCCGACCCGGAGCAGCAGGCGATCGACATCCTGGAGCGTGAGCGGCTCGACGAGTGGCTGACCGGGCTGGAGGGCGACACGCGCGACATGTTGCGCTGGCGTTACGGGCTGGTCGACGGGCGCGAGCACACGCTCACCGAGGTGGGCGAGCGTTACGGCATCGGGCGTGACCGCGCCCGACGGATCGAGCGCGACGCGCTGGCGCGGCTGCGCCGCATGGCCGACGCCGCCGCCTGACAAGGCTTCCACGAGGCCGGTTCCCCGACGGGGGCCGGCCTCGCCGCTTGTCCGGCCGCAGGAGGACCGTAGGCTCGGGGTCATGATCGTGAAGACAATCCGCCGTTATCCGGTGAAGTCTCTGCTGGGTGAGGACGTTTCCGGTGTACGGGTGACCGAGCGAGGGCTGGACGGCGACCGGGTCAGGGCCGTGCTCGACGTCGCGACGGGAAAGATCGCCAGCGCCAAGAACCCGCGGCTCTGGCGCGGCCTGCTGGCCCTGCACGGCAGCGCGGTCCCCGGGGACGAGGAACTGTCGGAGCTGCTGGGCCGCGAGGTCCGGGTGGTGGAGGTGCCGCCGGACGGCGCGGAGCTGGAACGGTCGGTGCCGGAGGAGGTGCTGGGCAAGGGCGTCGAGGCCGACGTGGCGTTCACGGTCAGCCAGGTGGGCGGGATCGCCCCGCCGGGCACGTTCTTCGACTTCGCGCCCGTACACCTGATGACCACGTCGACGCTGGCCGCGATCGGCGAGCTCAGCCCGCGCGGGACGGTGGAGGCCGTGCGCTACCGACCCAACCTGGTGATCGGGACGGACGAGCCCGGGTTCGTGGAGAACGGCTGGGTGGGCCGCGAGCTGGAGATCGGCGACGAGCTGGTCCTCCAGATCGTCATCCCCACCCCGCGCTGCGCGGTGCCGACGCTGGCGCACGGCGAGTCGCCGCGCGATCCCGACGCGCTGCGCACGGTGGCCCGGCACAACCGCGTCGACATCCCCGGCCTGGGAGCGGAGCCGTGCGCGGGCGTGTACGCGCGGGTGCTGCGTCCCGGCGCCATCGTGACCGGCGACCCGGTGCGGCTGCGCCCGGCGGACTGAGCGCGACACGCCGGGAAGCGACCGGAAAGTTCCCGAATACCGGTCGTGAGGTGACCGAAACTCTCCCGAAACACCCGTGTGGCGAGATTCACGAACGTGAAACACACCAGGTCGAGCCCCGAAACGGAGGCCGAACACGCTGGGGCGATCACGTCACACCAAAGGAGGGTCGCGTCGTGCAGATCGATACCGGCACCACGGCCTGGATGCTCACCGCCACCGCGCTCGTGCTCTTGATGACCCCCGGTCTCGCGCTGTTCTACGGCGGGATGACCAGGGCCAAGAGCGTCCTGAACATGATGATGATGTCGTTCGCCGCGATCATCGTCGTCACCGTACTCTGGCTGTTCTACGGTCACTCCCTCGCCTTCACCGAGAACCCCGTCTCGGCGATCAACAACTTCGTCGGCGGGTTCGACGCGCTCGGTCTGCAGAGCCTCGTCGACACGGCCACGGCTGACGACGGCTCCGGCATGCCGAGCCTCGTCTTCTCGGCCTTCCAGCTGACCTTCGCCATCATCACCGTCGCGCTGATCAGCGGCGCGATCGCGGACCGGGCGAAGTTCGGCGCCTGGGTGCTGTTCGCGGCGGTCTGGGCGACGATCGTCTACTTCCCGGTCGCCCACTGGGTCTGGGGCGGCGGCTGGCTCAACTCGATGGGCATCGAGGACTTCGCCGGCGGCACCGTCGTGCACATCAACGCCGGCGCCGCGGCTCTCGCCCTGGCGCTGGTCATCGGCAAGCGGCAGGGCTGGCGCAAGGAGCCGATGCGGCCGCACAACCTCACGCTCGTGCTGCTCGGCGCGGCCATGCTGTGGTTCGGCTGGTTCGGCTTCAACGCCGGCTCCGAGCTCATCGTGGACGGCATCGCCGGTCTGGCCTTCATGAACACCCAGCTCGCCACCGCCATCGCGGCCGGCGCCTGGATCGTGGTGGAGAAGCTCCGCGACGGCCACGCGACCAGCCTCGGCGTCGCCTCCGGCGCGGTCAGCGGCCTGGTCGCCATCACCCCGGCCTGTGGATTCGTCGACCCCTGGGCTGCCGCGCTCATCGGCCTCGTCGCCGGCGCCGTGTGTGCCTTCGCGGTCGGCCTGAAGTACAAGCTCAACTACGACGACTCGCTCGACGTGGTCGGCGTGCACCTGGTCGGCGGCGTGATCGGCGCGGTCGCGCTCGGCTTCGTGGCCGCCTACCCGGCCACCGACGCGCAGGGCCTGGGCCTCTTCTACGGCGGCGGGCTCGGCCAGCTGGGCCTGCAGGTGCTCGGCCCGGTCGCGGTCGGTCTCTACTCGTTCGTGGTCACCTGGGTCATCGGCACGGTCATCCACAAGACGATGGGCTTCCGGATCCCGGTCGAGGACGAGGTCACCGGCATCGACGTCACCACCCACGCCGAGACCGGTTACGACCTCGGCACCGTGCACGCCTCGGGCGTGACCTCCCCCAACGGCCCCGTCACCCCGGCTCCCAAGAAGGTGGAAGCATGAGGCTCATCACAGCCGTCATCAAGCCGTTCAAGCTCGATGACGTGAAGGCCGCCCTGGAGCAGTTCGGCATCAAGGGCATGACCGTCAGCGAGGCGAGCGGCTACGGCCGCCAGCGCGGCCACACCGAGGTCTACCGCGGCGCCGAGTACCAGGTGGACCTGGTGCCGAAGGTCCGCGTGGAGGTCCTGACCGAGGAGGACGACGCCGAGGACGTCATCGACGTCATCGTCAAGGCGGCGCAGACCGGCAAGATCGGCGACGGCAAGGTGTGGTCGGTCCCCGTCGACACCGTGATCCGGGTGCGGACGGGCGAGCGCGGGCCGGAGGCCCTCTGACGACGGCGCCTGGGTGGAGCAGGGGGAACAGTGAGGGATGAGGCGCGCTCGTACGCCGCGGCCCGCAAGGAGCGGACCGCCGACACCGATCGCTGGCTCAAGGATCTCTTCCGCACGGCGAGCGACGGAGAGCACGTCTCCCTGGTCGCGGTCGGCAGCCTCGGGCGGGGCGAACTCGCCCCGGGCAGCGATCTGGACCTCGTCCTGCTCCACAACGGCCGATCGGACGTCGGCCGGATAGCCGACCGCATCTGGTACCCCGTCTGGGACTCCGCCATCGGCCTCGACCACTCCGTCCGGACCGTGGACGAGGCCGTGGCGGTGGCCCGCGAGGATCTCAAGGCCGTGCTGGGCCTCATCCAGGCCCGGCACGTGGCGGGTGACCCGGACCTGACGAGGAGGGCCAGGGAGGCGGTGCTCGCCGAGTGGCGGGCCGACTCCCGGCGCAGGCTGGGCGAGCTGCGCGACGCGGCCGACCAGCGGGCCCAGACCAGCGGAGAGCTGGCCTTCCTCCTCGAACCGGACCTCAAGGACGGCCGCGGCGGGCTCCGCGACGTCCAGGCGATGCAGGCCGTGGCAGCGGCCTGGGTGGCCTCCGCGCCCGGACCCCGGGCGCGTGAGGCCCACGAGTTCGTCCTCGACGTCAGGCACGCCCTCCACGTCGTCACCGCGCGCGGCACCGACAGGCTCGTGCTGCAGGAGCAGGACGCGGTCGCCGGACTCCTCGGCCTGCTCGACGCCGAGGCGGTCATGCGCAGGCTCGCCGAGGCGGGCCGGACGATCTCCCACGCGTTCGACGCGACCTGGCGCACGGTTGACAGGCTGCTGTCAGGGCCGGCGCCCCGTGGCCGCCGCCCGCTCGCCGACGGGGTGGTCGAGCACGGCGGCGAGGTGGTGCTCGCCAGGGGCGTCTCGCCCCGCAAGGACCCGGTGCTGGTGCTGCGCGCCGCCGCCGCGGCGGCCGAGTCCGGCCTGCCGCTGGCTCCCGCCTCCGTGTCCGTTCTCGCAGCTCAGTCGGCGCCGATGCCCGTGCCGTGGCCGGAGGAGGCACGGGACGCCCTGGTGTCGATCCTCGGCGCGGGGCGCGCGGCCGTGCCCGTGTGGGAGGAGCTGGACCAGGCGGGGATCATTGTCAGACTCCTCCCTGACTGGGAGCGGGTGCGGCACCGTCCGCAGCGCAACCCGATCCACCGCTTCACCGTCGACCGCCACCTGATCGAGGCGGCCGCGAACGCCGCCGGCCACACCCGCGAAGTCTCGCGCCCCGACCTGCTGCTGATCTCGGCGCTGCTGCACGACATCGGCAAGGGCTGGCCCGGCGACCACTCCTCGACCGGCGAGGTCGTGGTGCGCGACATCGGCGTCCGCATCGGCCTGCCGCCCCGGGACGTCGACGTCCTGGCCACGGTGGTCCGCCACCATCTGCTGCTGCCCGAGACCGCCACCCGGCGCGACCTGGACGATCCGGTCACGATCGAGAAGGTCGCCGCCACCGTGGGCTCCCGCGAGGTGCTGGAACTGCTGGCGGCGCTGGCCGTCGCCGACGGCAACGCCACCGGCCCGGCCGCGTGGAACGCCTGGAAGGCCGGCCTTGTCGCCGACCTCGTACGCAGGGTGCGCTCGGTGCTGTCCGGCTCGCCGCCGCCCAAGGCGCCCTCGCTCTCGCCCGAGCAGGCCGCGCTGGCCCGGCACGGCGGCGGCGCGGTGCGGGTCAACGGCGGCGCGGTGACGGTGGTCGCGCCCGACCGGGCCGGTCTGCTGTGGAGCGCCGCCGGGGTGCTGGCCGCGCACCGGCTCGTGGTGCGCTCCGCCTCGGCCGCCTCCGCCGGCGCCACCGCCGTGATCGAGTTCTCCGTCATCCCCGAGTACGGCTCGCCGCCGGATCCTGCGACCCTGGAAGCCGATCTCCGCCTGGTGCTTGCCGGGCGTCTTGACATCGAGCAAAGACTGGCCCGCCGTACGCGGTCGATGCGACCGGCCCGGGTGCCGGTCGCGCCGCCCAAGGTGACGCTGGTGGACGACGCCTCCGCCACCGCCACCGTGGTCGAGGTCAGGGCACATGACAAGCCCGGACTTCTGTGGCGTATCGGGCGCGCCTTCGGCGACTGCGGTCTTGACGTGAGAGCCGCTCGCGTAGAGACTCTCGGCGCGGAGGCGGTGGACGTGTTCTACGTGGTCGACCGTGCTGGACGCCCCCTCAGCGACAGCACTCAACGCAACCAGGTCCGCGACGCCGTGCTTGCCGCACTGCGATAACCGACAGCACACGACACGCGGTCACATTTGTAACGATTGTGTCCGGTTTGTGCGTTACGTCAGATGCTGCGGATACCTTGTGGACGGCCTGATGACCGCATGGGATCGGGATGATTGAGGGGTAGCGGGAGCAGTGACTACGGGGAACTCCGACGGCGGCTTCGCCGCCAGGCGTGAACGCGCCAAGCGGGCACTGCCTCGGCTCGCGCTGCGCAACTGGCGAGTGAGATGGCGGTTGACCGCACTCGTCCTGGTTCCCACCATCGCCGGCGTCGTGCTCGGGGGAGCGCGCGTGGTGGAGTCCGTCCAGAGTGTCGCCGCCTTCGACCGCACGGCCGTCGCGGCCGAGCAGGCCGGGCGGATCCGCGATCTGGTGCAGGCCCTCGGGCTGGAGCGTGACACCGGTGGCTGGCACAACGCCGCCCGGACCCAGCGCAAGCGGCTGGAGAAGCCGTACGAGGAGCGCAAGGCGGAGGTCGACCGGCTCGTCAGGGCCGTGAAGGCGGACCTCGGCGCGATGGACGAGTCCTACGGCGACCGCGTCACCGACGTCGTCGCCCGCGCCCACATCGACCTGGACAACCTGCCCAGGACCAGGGCCGAGGGCCAGCGCGACACCACCCGGTACGACACGGTGCTCGACACCCTGCTCCGCCTGCACGACGAGCTGAGCCTGCTCAGCGAGGACCCCGAGATCGTCGGCCGGTTCCGCGCCCTGAGCGCCCTGACCAGGGCCAAGGAACAGGTCTCCCGCCAGCGCGTCCAGCTCCTGCGCGGCTACTACAACGCCGAGAGCGTGGACGCCAAGGAAGTCGAGCGGTTCATCGCGGCGAACGCCGCCCAGCGCAACCAGATCCAGGTCGTGACGCAGGAGGCCGGCGCCGTGACCGGCATGGAGCTGCAGCGCGCGCTGACCATCCCCGAGTACTACAACAGCGAGCTGACCAAGTCCCGGGCCGTCACGCTGGCCAGCGGCCGCGCGCCCGGCGTCCGGATCAGGGACAACCTGCTCGCCTCGACGAACCCCGACACGGCGCCGCCGGACCAGTGGTTCGAGGACAACGCCAAGGTCATCGCCGCGCTCGTCTCGGTCGAGAGCTCGCTGGGCGAGCAGGTGGCGCTGCGGTCGCAGGAGTTGCGCGACTCCGAGGTCCGCAACGCGATCATCGTCGGCACGCTGATCGTCGGGCTGCTCCTGATCGTGCTGCTGCTCACCGTCGCCATCGCCCGCTCGATGGTCACGCCGCTGCGCCGCCTGCGCACGGAAGCGCTGGAGATCGCCGGGTTCCGCCTGCCGGACGTGGTCCGCCAGCTGCGGGTCTCCGGCGAGACCACCGCCCCCGAGGTACGCCCGATCGACGTCGCGGGCAACGACGAGATCGGCGAGGTGGCCCGCGCCTTCGACCAGGTGCACCGCCAGGCGGTGCGGCTGGCGGGCGAGGAGGCCGAGCTGCGCGGCAACATCAGCGCGATGTTCGTCAACCTCTCGCGCCGCACCCAGACGCTGGTCGAACGGCAGATCTCGCTGATCGACGGCCTGGAGAAGGGCGAACAGGACGGCGGCCGGCTGGCCGACCTGTTCAAGCTCGACCACCTGGCCACCCGCATGCGCCGCAACTCCGAGAACCTGCTGGTCCTCGCCGGCCACGAGCCCACCCGCCGGCGCAGCCAGCCGGCCAAGCTGGTCGACGTGGTGCGCGCCGCGCTGTCGGAGGTCGAGGGGTACGAGCGCGTGCAGGTCAAGGTGCACCGCGCCACCTCGGTGCTCGGCAGCGTCGCCAACGACCTGGTCCACCTGGTGGCCGAGCTGGTGGAGAACGCGCTGCAGTTCTCGCCCAGCAACTCCCAGGTCACCGTCTCCAGCAGCCTCATCGAGGGCGGCGGCGCCCTGCTGTCGGTCACCGACAGCGGCATCAGCATGACCGAGGAGGAGCTGGCCGAGGCCAACCGCCGCCTGGCCGAGCCCCCGGTCGTGGACGTGTCGGTGTCCCGGCGCATGGGCCTGTTCGTGGTCGGCCGCCTGGCGCTGCGCCACGGCATCCGGGTGCAGCTCCGCAGGGGCGAGGGCATCGGGCTGATCGCCATGGTGCTCATCCCGCCGGCGCTCATCCAGGACGCCACCAGGCAGCCGCTGCCGCAGCGGCCCGCGTTCGGCGGGGGCAGCACGTCCGTGCCGCACCGGCCGCAGGTGCCCGCGCAGAACGGCTACCGCTCGCACGGGAGCCTCGACTCCTACGACTCCGGAGCGGGCCGGCCCGGGCTGGGGCCGTTCGGCGCCGACACCGACGCGCCGCGTCACTCCTACGACTCGGGGACGTTCCCGTCGTACCCGAGCGCGCCCCCCGGCCAGCAGGGGTTCGCGCCCGGCTCGTACCCGCCCGTCCAGCCGCCCGGCCAGCAGGGGTTCGCGCCCGGCTCGTACCCGCCCGTCCAGCCGCCCGCCCAGGAGCGGCCCGGATCCTTCCCCTCGTTCCCGAGCCAGGAGCTGCCGCGCAGGCAGCCCGGACGCTCCGACTTCCCGAACCCGGACGTCCCGAGTCCGGAGGGTCCGCCGCCGACGGCCCGCCACGCCGCGAACGACGTGCGCAGGCCCGAGCCGCCGCCCTCGACGGACGTCTCGCCGATCGAGGCCGAGCGGGAGGAGTACCTGCCGATCTTCGCCGCGGTGGAGTCGGCCTGGTTCCGCCGGCCGCCGGAGGAGCAGGCGCAGGAGGCAGGCGGGAGTGAGGACAGTTCCGCACAGCCCGTACCCTCTGGGGAGGAAGCGTGGCGGAACGCCGCCGACGCCGGTTGGCAGGCGGCGGCCGCCGCGAGCGACCCGAGCCTGGGCGGCGTCACCTCCGCGGGGCTCCCCAAGCGCAAGCCGAAGGCGAACCTCGTGCCGGGATCGGCCGGTCGCCCGGCGCCTCAGCAGGAGGCTCAGCCGCCCAGGCCGCCCCTGTCGGCCGAGCGGATGCGCAACAGGATGGCCGGCTTCCAGCAGGGAGTGCGGCGGGGTCGTGCGGAAGTACGCGAACAGGAGGAGCAAGAGTGAGCGAGCGTCCTGAGGAGGGCGAGTGACGACCCTCAGTCACGAGGCGCACCGGTTCGACTGGCTGATCACCGACTTCGTGCGGAACACGCCCGGGGTCGCGCACGCGGTCGTCGTATCCGCTGACGGGCTGTGCCTGGCCGCCTCCGAAGGCTTCCCGCCGGACCGGGCCGACCAGCTCGCCGCGGTGTCGGCCGGACTGCTGAGCCTCACCGTGGGAGCCTCGCGGGTGTTCGAAGGCGGGGCCGTCACGCAGACCGTGGTGGAGATGCAGCGCGGCCTGCTCATCGTCATGGCCATCAGCGACGGCTCGGTCCTGACCGTGCTGGCCGGGCCGGACTGCGACATGGGGCTGGTGGCGTACCAGATGACGCTGCTCGTCGACCGCGCGGGCCAGGCGCTCACGCCGGCGCTCCGCGCCGAGCTGCAAGCGGCTAGGACGCGGTGATGTGAATGGACATGGAGGGACAGGGCCGTGTACGGGAGTGACGGGCACGGGGACGAAGAGCCCCTGTTCCGTCCTTACGCGGTGACCGGTGGCCGTTCAGAGCCGCGCTACCACCTGGCGATGGAGACGTTGATCTCGTCGATGTCCATACCGGACGACGAGATGGCCATGCTCACTCCTGAGCAGGATGCGATCATGCAACTCTGTCGCTCGTTCCGGTCGGTCGCCGAGATCTCGGCCCTGCTCCGGGTCCCGCTGGGCGTGGCCCGCGTGCTGGTGGCGGACATGTCCGATGAAGGGCTCGTCCGCCTCCACGCGCCACGCCTCGAACAGGGACAGCCAGACCTCAACATGCTCGAAAGGGTGCTCAGTGGACTTCGCAGGCTCTAGCCCCGGCCTCACCTCGACGAAGATCGTGGTCGCGGGCGGGTTCGGCGTCGGCAAGACGACGTTCGTGGGGGCGGTGTCCGAGATCCTCCCGCTGACCACCGAGGCGGTGATGACCGACGCCTCCGCCGGGATCGACGACCTCGCCATGACGCCGAACAAGCAGACCACGACCGTGGCCATGGACTTCGGCCGGGTGTCCCTGGACCGGGACCTCATCCTCTACCTGTTCGGCACGCCCGGACAGCACCGGTTCTGGTTCATGTGGGACGACCTGGTGCGCGGCGCGATCGGGGCCGTGGTGCTGCTCGACACGCGGCGGCTGGCCGACAGCTTCCCGGCCATCGACTACTTCGAAGAGGCCCAGCTGCCGTTCATCGTGGGCATCAACGGCTGGGACGGGCAGTTCCCGCACACCGACACCGAGGTGCGCGAGGCGCTGGCCCTCTCGCCGCACGTGCCCATCGTCCGTACGGACGCGCGCAACCGCGAGTCGGTCAAGTCGACGCTGATCTCGCTGGTGGAGCACGTGGTCCGGCTCCGGGCGGCGCCGGTTTAGGTCACGCGAATTACCGGAAATATGAGGCTTGCCCACACTACGCTGCATATCTCCGGAATTGATGGTGAGGGCGTGCATGGTGTGGATCGCCTTGGCGGGCGGCCTGGCCGTCATCGGTGTGATCGTCTGGTCCTTCGGACGCGACGCCTCCCGCGCTGAGGAGGCGCCTCCCGAGCGGTCCCCGCGAGGCTGGGCGGCCGGGCTCGGCGAGGACGCCCGGGTGGCCTTCTTGGAAGGGCTCCGGGCGTACCAGGACAAGGTGGGCCCGCTTCACCTCCGCGAGGACCACGGCCTGCTGGCCGTCCACGACCCGCCGAGGCTCGTCTCCCTGCACCTGCTCGCGGACCGGTTCGCCGCGCGCGGCCCGGAGGGGCTGCACGACCCCGAGGAGACGGTGCGCGTGCTGGTGACCGCGTGCGTGACCACCGAGCAGCCGGGCGTCCTGCACCTGCGCCCCGGCTGGCTGGGCAGCGGCGAGGTCGACGGCATGGACCGGCGCGCCTTCGTGGAGGCCGTACGGGAGATCGTCTGTCCGGGCGGCGCCGGGGGCGTCGCCGGTCGGTTCGCGGACGAGAGTGCGGGCAGCCTGGTGGTCACCCTCGCGGCCGAGGGCGGCGACGAGGGCAACACGCTGCTGCTCGACCTGGCCCGTGTCCTCGACCGCTACGAGAAGCTCCGCGCCGAGCGTCCCGGCATGCCCGCCCGTGCGCTGCTGCGCGACGTGCTGTTCCGCCTGCTGGCCGAGGACGGCCCAGGCCTGACCTGGACCGAACCACCGGCCGAGCGTCACCGCGCAGCCCTGCTCGCCGCCGGGCAACCACCCACGGAACGACGCCCGGCAAGCTGAGTCACGGACGCACGCCACCACCGTGGCGGATGTCGCAGGCAAGGCGGACGCTGAGCGCCCCGACTTCGGTGGAGCTGCCGGTCTCGGGGGTGCCGCCAGTGAGCCGGGCGCCGCAGGCTTGGCGGACGTGGGTGGGGCTGCAGGTCAGGAGTGGGTTTTAGGTGGTTGAGGGGTGCGGTTGTCGATGAGGGCTTGGATGCCGTCGAGGACGCGCTGGAGGCCGAACTCGAAGGCGTGGTCGGCGCTGTAGGCGGCGCCGAGGGTCTCGCCGGCGGCCTGGCCGACCCGTGCGGCGGTGGGGAAGCGTGACGGGTCGGCGATGCGGCTGAAGAACGGCGCGTGCGCGGCCCACCACTGCTCGTCGGACATGCCGGTCCGGCTCTCCGCCTGGGCGGCCTCGACCGCGCCCCGGGCGGTGCCGTGCACGAAGCCGGTGATCAGCGTGATCACCGAGTCCATCTCCACGTCGGTCAGCCCGATGCCGTCGACCGCGCGCAGCTCGTAGTCGTACTTGGCGGTCACGTTGGGGCCGAGCACCGGGCGGCTCGCGGCCACCTGCAGCAGCCAGGGATGGCGCAGGTAGAGCGCCCAGTTCTCGCGGGCGATCAGCTCCAGCCGGGCCCGCCAGCCGCCGGGCGCCTCCTCCGGCCTGGCCGTCTCGCCGTAGACGGTGTCGAGCATGACGTCGAGCAGCTCCGGCTTGCCCGGCACGTACGTGTAGAGCGACATCGTGCCCACGCCCAGCTTCTCCGCGACCCGGCGCATGGACAGCCCCTGGAGCCCGTCGGCGTCGGCCACCTCGATGGCGGCGCGCACGATCCGGTCGACGCTCAGGTCGGGCTTGCCCTTCCGGCTGACGCGCTCGCTGGTGCGCCAGAGCAGCGCGAGGCTGCGCGCCGGGTCTCCCTTGCCGCTGTACTCCACTGTCACCCTACGTACGGTACACCGTACGGTTGCACCTCCTGAACCGGGCGCTAGACGGCCGTGCTGTGGCCGCTGGCGCTGACGGCCGTCTTCGCCGTCCTGTCGGTCAGGACGTGCCAGCGGCTGGGCCGCTGACCTGGTGGCGGTAGAACTCGACCGGTTCCGGCGGCAGCGGGGTGTTGCCCAGGATGAGGTCGGCGGCCTTCTCCGCGAGCATCATCACCGGGGCGTAGATGTTGCCGTTCGTCACGTACGGCATGACCGAGGCGTCGACCACGCGCAGCCCTCGCAGGCCGTGCACGCGCAGCGTCGCGGGGTCGACGACCGCCATCTCGTCCACGCCCATCTTGCAGGTGCACGACGGGTGCAGCGCCGTCTCGGCGTCGCGGGCCACCCACTCCAGGATCTGCTCGTCGGTCTCCACGGACGGGCCGGGGGAGAGCTCGCCGCCGTCCAGGTCCGCCCAGGCCGGCTGGGACAGGATGTTCCTGGCGTGCCTGATCGCCTCCACCCACTCGCGGCGGTCCTGCTCCGTCGACAGGTAGTTGAAGCGCAGGGCCGGCTTGACGCGCGGGTCGGCGGAGGTGATGCGGACCGAGCCGCGGGCGTCGGAGTACATCGGGCCGATGTGCACCTGGTAGCCGTGGCCGCCGGCCGGCGCGGAGCCGTCGTAGCGCACCGCGATCGGCAGGAAGTGGAACATCAGGTTCGGGTACGCGACCTCGTCGTTGGAGCGGATGAAGCCGCCCGCCTCGAAGTGGTTGGTGGCCCCCGGCCCGCCGCGCAGGAACAGCCACTGGGCGCCGATGACCGGCCTGCGCCACTTGGCCAGCGACGGCTGCTGCGACACCGGCTGCCTGCACGCGTGCTGGACGTACACCTCCAGGTGGTCCTGCAGGTTCTCGCCCACGCCCGGCAGGTCGTGCACCATCTCGACGCCCAGCGGCTCCAGCAGCGGGGCGGGGCCGACGCCGGACAGCTGCAGCAGCTGCGGCGAGTTGACGGCGCCGCCGCAGACGATGACCTCGCCCGCGGTGATGCGCTCGCCGTCGCAGATGACCCCCACCGCGCGGTCGCCCTCGAAGACGATCCGCTCCACGAAGGCCCTGGTCCTGACCGTCAGGTTGCGGCGGCCGCGCACCGGGTGCAGGTAGGCGCGGGCCGCGCTGAGCCGGCGGCCCCGGTGCAGGTTGCGGTCGAAGGCGGCGAAGCCCTCCTGCCGGTAGCCGTTCACGTCGTCGGTGAGCGGGTGCCCGGCCTGCTGGACGGCCTCGAAGAAGGCCCGGAACAGGGGCCCGTCGGCGGGGCCGCGCTCCAGCTTGAGCGGGCCCTCGCCGCCGCGGAAGTCGGTGCCCGGGTCGGCCAGGCAGCTCTCCATCTTCTTGAAGTACGGCAGGCAGTGCGCGTAGTCCCAGCTCTCCATGCCGGGGTCGGACGCCCAGCGCTCGTAGTCGAGCGGGTTGCCGCGCTGGAAGATCATGCCGTTGATGCTGCTGGAGCCGCCCAGGACCTTGCCGCGCGCGTGGTAGACGCGCCGGCCGTTCATGTGCGGCTCGGGCTCCGACTCGTACTTCCAGTCGTAGAACCTGCTGCCGATGGGGAACATCAGCGCGGCGGGCATGTGGATGAACACGTCCCACCGCCAGTCGGCGCGGCCCGCCTCCAGCACCAGCACCGACACGGACGGATCGGCGCTCAGCCGGTTGGCCAGGGCGCAGCCGGCCGAGCCGCCGCCCACGATGACATAGTCGTAGCTCACCGGGGGATCCAGTCCTTCCACACGATCTCGTTCTCCTCGACCCAGCGCTTCGCGGCCTCGGCGGCCGACAGGTCCTCGTTGATCATGTCGCTGGCGACCTTGTTCTGGTCGTCGTTGGTCCACTGGAAGTTGCGGACCAGCTCGTACGCCCTGCCGCCGTTCTCGGCGAACCGCTTGCTGACGATCTTGTCGAGCAGGTACGGCGGATAGTCGCACGCGACCCTGGCCGGGCGGGCGTCACAGCCGATGGCGTGCGCGGGAAGATTGATCTTCACCAGCTTGACCTTGGTGAAAAGCCATTGCGGCTCATAGAAGTAGAGCAGCAGCGGCGTCTTGTTCTTGGTCGCCGACTGGGCGGCCTTGATCAATGCGTCCTCGCTGCCCGAGTAGACGACCTTGTAATTCAGCCGGAGATTCTTGACCAGTGCCTCGTCATTGGTGACGAACGACGGGTCACCGTCGAGCACCTGGCCGAG
Source organism: Nonomuraea harbinensis (assembly GCF_019396385.1). Lineage (GTDB taxonomy): Bacteria > Actinomycetota > Actinomycetes > Streptosporangiales > Streptosporangiaceae > Nonomuraea > Nonomuraea ferruginea. Next base: position 78,570 of record NZ_JAHKRN010000025.1, read on the forward strand.
TTCGCCGGATTTCGGAGTCTTGAAGAGGTTCGCGTAGTCGTTGAGGTTTCTCCAGTCGGTGATGTTCGGGTGTTCCTTGGCCATCCACTCGGGGACGTACCACCCGATCACCCCCTTGTTGCCGGTGAGACCTGCGGAAAGGGCGACCTTCTTCTTCTCGATGTACTCCTCCTTGAGGTCGTTGTGACCCCAGTTCTCGACGATGACGTCGACCTCACCGGTCTCGAAGCCCTTCCAGGAGTCTGCTTCGGCCATTTCGCGCGTTTCCACCTTGTAGCCGAGCTGAGTTTCGAGCAGGTGGGACAGCACGGCGGCCTGGGCCTCGTACCCGACCCAGCCGTGGATGTCGATCTTGACCGTCTGGTTGGCGTCGGCCTGCGTGCTGGGCTCCTCGCCCGTACAGGCGGTCAGGAGCAGGGCCAGCGCGAGCGGGCCGGCGAGAATCTTGGTTCGCATGAGAGTCTCCGGCGACCGTGACCCCGCCGGGGCGGGATCACGGGTCTTGAGGGATCGGAGGGGGTTACTTGGGGATCCAGGCCTGCCACTTGTCCGGGTTGGCCTCGATCCACGCCTTGGCGGCCTCCTCACCGGACATGCCGCCGTTGGTCATGTCGTCGGACACCTTGTTCTGGTCCTCGTTGGTCCACTGGAAGTTCTTGACCAGCTCGTACGCCTTGCCGCCGGTGTCGGCGAACTTCTTGCTGACGATCTTGTCGAGGTCCATCTCCGGGTAGTCGCAGGCGACCTTCTTCGGGTCGGCGTCGCAGCCCTCGGTGTACTCCGGCAGGTTCACGCGGACCAACTCGGTCTGGCTGAACAGCCAGTGCGGGTCCCAGAAGTAGAACAGCAGCGGCTTCTTCTGCGCCTGCGCCTGCTGGGCGCTCTTGATCAGCGCCGCTTCGCTGCCACCGGTGACGATCTTGAAGTCCAGCTTGAGGTTCTTGATGAGCGCGGCCTCGTTGCTGACGTACGACGGGTCGCCGAACAGCAGCTGGCCCTTGCCGCCCGACTCGGAGGTCTTGAACAGGTCGGCGTACTTGTTGAGGTTCTTCCAGTCGGTGATGTCGGGGTTCTCGTCGGCCATCCACTTGGGGATGTACCAGCCGATGACGCCCTTGTTGCCGGTCGAGCCCGCCTCGACGGCGACCTTCTTCTCCTCGATGTACTGCTTCTTGAGGTCCGGGTGGCCCCAGTTCTCGATGATGACGTCGACGTCGCCGGTCTCGAAGCCCTCCCAGGCGAGCTGCTCCTTGATCTCCGGCAGCTCCACGGTGTAGCCGAGCTCGTTCTTCAGCAGGTACGCCACCACGTTGGCGCTCGCCTCGTAGCCGACCCACGGGTTGATCGCGATCTTCACCGTGCCGGCCGGGGTGGCGGCGTCGGCCGAGCCCTCGGGGGAGGCGGCGGTGGTCGCTCCGCCGTCGACGGTGGCGCCGCCGCAACCGGCGGCCAGGCCCAGCGCTAAGAGGCCTGCGAACAGGCGAATTTTCATGTGAATTTCCTTTTGTGGGGCAGAGAACGCCTGTCGGCGCCCTGCGTGATGCGGTCCAGCATGACTCCGAGCAGGACGGTCGCGACACCTGCGACGAAGCCCATGCCGAAGTCGGGGCGCTGGGAGAACCCGAGCACGACGTCGTAACCGAGGGCGCCGGCGCCGACCAGCCCGCCGACCACCACCATGGCGAGCGTCAGCACGATCCCCTGGTTGGCGGCGAGCAGGATGGCCCGGCGGGCCATCGGCAGCTGCACCTTCCACAGGATCTGGGCGGAGGTGGAGCCGGCGGAGGCGGCGGCCTCGATCACGGAGGTGGGCACGTGCCTGATGCCGTCCTCGACCAGGCGCACCACGGGCGGCACGGCGTAGATGATCGAGGCGAAGATCGCGGTGAACCGGGTGGTCCCGAACAGGGCCAGCGCCGGAAGCAGGTAGACGAACGCGGGCATGGTCTGCGCGGCGTCCAGCAGCGGGCGCTGCACGGCGGAGAACCGGTCCGAGCGCGCGGCGGCGATGCCCAGCAGCACGCCGATCGCCAGGGTCGCGACGACCGCGACGGCGACCGTGGTCAGCGTCCGCATCGAGTGCTCCCACGTGCCGAGCAGGGCGATCCCGAGCAGGCAGACCAGCGCCGTCAGCGCGGGCCGTACCCCGCTGACCCGCCAGGCGACCAGCAGCACCGCGGCGGCGACCAGCCACCACGGCGCGGTGGTGAACACCGTCTCCAGCGGGTTGAGCAGGTAGATCGTGACGGTGTCCTTGACGAACGTGGTGACGCCGTACCAGCTCGTCTCGGCCCAGAGCACGGCCTCGTTGATCGGGCGGGTGACGCTGACCGTCAGGTCCTCCGGCCACTGCCGGGGCACGAACGCCGCGGCCACCAGCCCGGCGACCGCCAGCACCCCGGCGGCGGCCACGTTGCCGCGGCCGATCCGGCTGTGCGGGTCGCGCCTGGCCACCGAGACCATCATCCGGTCCAGGATCACGGCCATGATCACGATCGCGATGCCCGCCGGCAGCATGATGCCGACCTGGGCCCTGGACAGGCCGCGGATGATGTCGGAACCGAGGCCGGGCGCGGAGATCAGGTTCGCGATGACCACCATGGACAGCGCCATCATGATGGTCTGGTTCACCGCCAGCGCCATGGTGGAGCGCGCCAACGGCAGATACACCTTGAACAGCGTCTGCGCCTGGGTGGCGCCCAGCGAGGCGGACGCCTCGACCGCGGTGGGGGAGACCTGCTCGATGGCCAGCGCCGTGATGCGGATCGCGGGCGGGATCGAGTAGATCATCGTCGCGATCACGCCGGCCGGCGCGCCGATGTGGAAGAACAGCGCGAGCGGCGCCAGGTAGGCGAACGTCGGCATGATCTGCATGACGTCCAGCACCGGCGTGACGGCCTTGCGCACCCGCGCCGACATGCCCGCCCAGATGCCCAGCGGCACGCCGATCGCCAGCGACAGCAGCACCGCCGCCGAGACCAGCGCGAGCGTCTCGACGCTCGACTGCCACAGCCCGAACACGCCGAACGAGCAGAACCCGGCCACCGCCATCAGCGCGACGCGCCAGCCGCCCGCCAGCCAGGCGAGCCCGCCCATGACCCCGATCAGCCCGGGCCAGCCCATCGCCACCAGCACCGCGTGGAAGGAGGTGTAGAGGGCGTCCACGAACAGGCGGATGTAGTTGAGGAAGTACAGGAAGAGCGGATTGTCGTTGCGGTGGTCGTCGATCCACTCGCGCAGCTCGGTGACCGCGGTGAACGGCGCCGCCTCGCTGTTGTGCGGCAGCGTGCCGGTGCCGCGGAAGGCCAGGTACGCGAGCGCGAACAGGGCCGCGATCCCCGCCGGGACCACCCACCTCGGCACGCGCAGCCTGGAGGCAGGCGTGACCGCGGTGCTGCTCATGCGCCGACCTGTGCGGTCGCGGGCGTCTCCTGACCGGAGAGGAAGGCGAGCATGTCCACCCGGTCGAACACCCCGGCCAGTTCCTCGCCGTCCATCACCCGGATCGGCCGGGAGGAGGTGGAGACGGCGCCGATGGCGTCCTTGATCAAGGTGTTGGCGGGGAGCTCCGGCCCGTCCAGGTTCTCGCGCTCCTCCGGCGGCCGGGCGATCCAGCGCAGCGTCAGCACGTGGCTCCTGGGCACGTCCCGTACGAAGTCCGCCACGTAGTCGTCGGCCGGCGCGCCCACCAGCTCCTCGGGGGTGCCGAGCTGGACGATCCGGCCGTCCCGCATGATCGCGATGCGCTCGCCGAGCTTGAGCGCCTCGGACAGGTCGTGGGTGATGAACACCATCGTCTTGCCGACCTCGCGGTGCAGGCGGACGACCTCGGCCTGCATGTCGCGGCGGATCAGCGGGTCCAGCGCGCTGAACGGCTCGTCGAACAGCATCACCTGCGGGTCCACGGCGAGCGCGCGGGCCAGGCCGACGCGCTGCTGCATGCCGCCGGAGAGCTGGTCGGGGTAGGAGTCGGCGTGGCCGTCGAGGCCCACCAGCGACAGGATCTCCCTGGCCCGCTCGTGCCTGGCGGCCTTGGCTGCGCCCTGGACCTCCAGCCCGTACGCCACGTTGTCGATCACCCTGCGGTGCGGCAGCAGGCCGAAGTGCTGGAAGACCATGCTGACGTGGTGCCGGCGCAGGTCGCGGAGCTTGGCCGGGGAGGCGCCGATCACGTCCTCGCCGCCGATCGTCACGCGGCCGGCCGTGGGCTCGATGAGGCGGGTGAGGCACCGTACGAGGGTGGACTTGCCGCTGCCGGACAGGCCCATGACGACGAAGACCTCGCCGGGGCGGACCTCGAATCCGACGTCCCTGACGGCGGCGGTGCAGCCGGTCTTCTCTCGAAGCGCGGCGGGATCCAGGTGTTTGTCCTCGCTCGCCAGCACTCTCTCGGACTTGGGCCCGAAAATCTTCCAGAGCCCTTCGACCGCGATGGCCGCGTTGTCAGGGGACACCCCGTACTCCTCGCCTTCTCGCCCAGGGGGCTCAACATATGGGGTTAAGAAAGCAAATCTCAACGTTGTGACCGTTAGGAGACCTCTGTGCATCTGCGGTGTTACGTCGTTGGATCGTTCCAAACACCCATTTCTGGACATAGGCGGGCGTAATGCAATATTTCTCGCCATATGGTCTTCATAAGTGGAGCTCCAGGTTCTATGCTCATGCGTCACACTGCTTGACTTATGTCGCGTTATGGTCGCTTGGCTGGCCTGGCGCGGGTGTGTTCCAATTACCCGAGCTTGCATGGATTTCCCCACAGGTCACGAGGCCTTGCATATACGCCGATACTGGGCGAGAGGTTGCGTTCGGTGAGTACAGAGTTAGCAGAGCGGCCGCCGGAGGAAGGCAGGTGGCGGCTGCGTAATTGGCGGGTCCGCGCCAGGCTGGTCGCCCTGATCCTGGTGCCGACGGCTGCCGCCGTGCTCCTGGGCGGGATCCAGGTCTTCGCCTCGACGGGCGCGGCCGCCGACTACGCCCGCATCAACCAGCTCGCCCGGCTGAGCGAGCAGGTCGGCGGTCTCATCCACGAGATGTCGGGGGAACGCGCCAGAGTCTCCTGGCACATCGCCCGGAACCGCCCCCAGGCTCAGCTTCCCGACGTACGCGCTCAGATCGGCAGGACCGACGCCGCCATCCGCGAGGTGAGAGACACCGCCGGCCAGCTGCTCGGCGGGGTCAGCGGCCGTACCGCCGACCAGATCGAGAACATGCTCAACCGGTTCGACGACCTGGACGGGCTGCGCGACCAGGCCATCGAGGCCGACCTGCTCCCCGCCCCGGCCGTCGAGCTCTACACCACCGTGATCAACGACCTGCTCTCCATCCACGACGAGCTGGTCAGCGGCAGCCAGGACGACGAGCTGTTCCGGCAGACCCGCATGCTCGACGCGCTGGCCCGCGTCAAGGAGAGCGTCTCCCTCCAGCAGGCCCTGCTCACCACCGCGCTGGTGGAAGGTTCCTTCGGCCAGGAGCAGCTCAAGACCTTCCTCGGCGAGCTGTCCCGCGAGGAGAACCAGCGCGAGGCCTTCTCCGAGGAGGCCACCGCCGGGGAACGGCGCTTCTTCGACGAGACCGTCAACGGCCGCTCCGCCGACGACATGCTGTTCCTGCGTGAACTGGTGCTCATCCGGGCCACCGCGGGGCAGACGCTGCGCGGCCTCGACCTGGCCAAGCGCGACGACGCCGGGCAGTGGTTCGAGGCGTCCACCGTCGTCATCGACTCCCTGCGCACGGTCGAGCAGCGCCAGGCCGCCGGCATTCTCAGCCGCAGCGAGTCGCTCAGCTCCGGGGAGCAGCAGAGCGCGTACCTGATCGCGGGCGCGGTCATCGCCCTGCTCATCGCCGTCCTGGCGATCACCACCGGGGTGGCGCGCTCCCTCGTCCGCCCCCTGCGCCGGCTGCGCGCCGAGGCCCTGGAGATCGCCGGAAGGCGGCTGCCCGACTTCGTCCAGCACCTGCGGGAGTCCCGCGACGGCGCGGTCGACGCGGAGGTGCCGCCCATCGGCGTCTTCTCCCGCGACGAGGTCGGCGAGGTGGCCAGGGCCTTCGACGAGGTCCACCGGGAGGCCGTACGGCTGGCCGGCGACGAGGCCCGGCTGCGCGCCAACGTCAACGCGATGTTCGTCAACCTGTCGCGGCGCAGCCAGACGCTGGTCGAGCGGCAGCTCACCCTCATCGAGCGCCTGGAGCGCGGCGAGCGCGACGACGACCGGCTGGCCGACCTGTTCAAGCTCGACCACCTGGCCACCCGCATGCGTCGCAACTCCGAGAACCTGCTGGTCCTCGCCGGCCAGGAGGCCGCGCGCAAGTGGAGCCAGCCGGTCGAGCTCATGGACGTGGTCCGCGCCGCGCTGGGCGAGGTCGAGAGCTACGACCGGGTCAGCATCCAGGTCCAGTCGGACGCGGCCATCGCGGGCCAGGCCGTCAACGACGTCGTGCACCTGCTGGCCGAGCTGATCGAGAACGCCGTGTCGTTCTCCTCGCGCGACACCAAGGTCATCATCTCCAGCAGCCGCATCGACGGCGGCGGGCTCATGGTCGCCGTCACCGACCAGGGCATCGGCATGAGCCCGGAGGAGCTCTCCGAGTCCAACTGGCGGCTGGCCCACCCGCCGGTCGTGGACGTGTCGGTGTCGCGCCGGATGGGCCTGTTCGTGGTCGGCCGGCTGGCGCTGCGGCACAACATCAAGGTCCAGCTGCGCCGCCAGGACGTGGGCGGGCTCACCGCCATGGTCCTGCTCCCGGAGGCGCTGCTCACCCCCGTCCCCGGCGCCTCGGCCACCCCGCCGCCGTTCCCGCAGGCCGCCGCGTCCCAGGACCCGCCGTCGTTCGCGCACGTGCCGATGCAGGCCAGCACCGCGCACCCGGGCATCGGCCACCCGTCCATGCCGGGCACGGCGCATCCGTCGATGGACTCGCTCCCCGAGCCGTCGTCGTGGTTCAACTCGACGCACACCCAGTCGGGTGACGTCTCACGCGACAGCGTCTTCGGCGCCGACCCGCCGCGGGGTTTTCCCTCGGACGGCGCGTTCGCCGACCCGCCGCGCGGCTTCGCCGGGGACGGCGCCTCCGGCGACGGCCCGCGGGACTTCCAGCAGGACGGCGCGTTCGGCGGGGAACTGCCGCGCCGCCTGCCGCCGGACAACGGCACGGGCGGAGAGCTGCCGCGCCGCCTCGCCGCCGACAACGGGGCCTCCGGGGGGCTGCCGCGCCGCCTGCCGCCGGAGCAGCCGGCCTTCCCGCAGCAGGGCGACTACCTGCCCGTCCACGCCTCGATGGAGCCGAGCCCCGAGGTGTCGAGCTGGTTCACCAAGCCCGCCTTCACCGACGAGCGGGACCAGGCCGGCCCCGGCCCCGATCCGGCCTGGTCGTCGGGCGACTCGTGGTCCGCGCAGGGCGACACCGCCGCCATCCCCAAGATCGACATCTCCGCGCCGCCGCCCGAGCCGTCCCACAGCGGCAGCTGGTCCTCGCCCGCCGACAACGGCTGGCAGGCCGCCGGCGCGGCCCGCGAACCGGCGCTCGGCGGCACGACCAGCTCCGGGCTGCCCAAACGGACGCCCAGGGCGAACCTGGTGCCGGGTACCGCGGCGCCGGCCCCGCCGCCGGTGCCCGCGCCCCCGGTGTCCCCCGACCGACTCCGCAACAGGCTCTCCAGCTACCAGCAGGGCGTCCGCAAGGGACGCGCCGAGCTAGAGGAGGACTGATGAAGGATTTGAGCCAGGCGGCAAGAGACGTCAACTGGCTGGTGTCCAACTTCGTGGAGGAGGTGCCCGGCGCCGCGCACGCCGTGGTGGTCTCGGCCGACGGGCTGCCGATGGCCTTCTCCCGCGGCTTCCCGAAGGACCGGGCAGACCAGCTGTCGGCCATCGCGGCCGGCCTGGTCAGCCTGACCCAGGGCTCGGCCAGAGTCTTCGAGGGTGGCAACGTCGTGCAGACCCTGGTGGAGATGGAACGCGGCCTGCTCCTGGTGATGTCGATCAGCGACGGATCCTGCCTGGCGGTGCTGGCCGCACCCGATTGCGACATGGGCCTGGTGGCCTACCAGATGACGGTCCTGGTGGAGCGTGCGGGGCAGGTGCTGACGCCTGACGTGCGCGCGGAACTGTCGGCCGTGCGACCGTGGTGATGGGAGTAGGACGTTGGCATCGTGGCATGGCGGGGAGCCGGAGCCAGAGCGCAGCTCACTGGTCAGGATGTACGCCGTCACGGGCGGCCGTACACGCAGCACGCTCGCGATGGAGGCGCTCGTCTCGTCGGCGACGTCCATCCAGCTCGGCCATACCTACACGCGTGAGTACCGGCAGATCAGCGAGCTGTGCCGGCAGGTGAGGTCGGTCGCGGAGATCTCCGCGCTGCTGGCCATGCCGCTCGGCGTGGCACGGGTGCTGATCGCCGACATGGAGGCGGAAGGGCTGGTCAGGGTGTACCAGCCGCAGTTGGACGCAGGCAAGCCGGACAGGGGCCTGCTCGAAAGGGTGCTCAGTGGACTTCGCAGGCTCTAACGCCGGGCTCACCTCGACGAAGATCGTGGTGGCCGGCGGGTTCGGGGTGGGCAAGACGACGTTCGTGGGGGCGGTGTCCGAGATCATGCCGCTCACCACGGAGGCGGTGATGACGGACGCCTCGGCCGCGGTGGACGACCTCTCGCTCACCCCGACCAAGACGACCACCACGGTGGCGATGGACTTCGGCCGCGTGTCCCTGGACCGCGACCTGATCCTCTACCTGTTCGGCACGCCGGGCCAGCACCGGTTCTGGTTCATGTGGGACGACCTGGTGAAGGGCGCGATCGGCGCGGTCGTGCTGGTCGACACGCGCCGGCTCGCCGACAGCTTCCCGGCCATCGACTACTTCGAAGAGGCCAAGCTGCCGTTCGTGATCGCGCTCAACGGCTGGGACGGGCAGTTCCCGCACGTGGAGAACGAGGTGAGGGACGCGCTGACCCTCGCCGCGCACATCCCGATCGTCCGCACGGACGCCCGCAGCCGCGAGGCGGTCAAGTCGACCCTCATCACCCTGGTCGAGCACGCGCTGACCGTCCGCTCCTACTGAGGCCGGCCCGACCACCAGTACGCCGCCACGAGCTCCGCCACCAGGGTCTCCGTCAGCAGGCGGACGTCCGGATCGTCGTCGTGCGCGTACCGCACGACGGCCGCCGCGTCCTTCACCTCGCCGCCGACCGCGACGACCGTGGAGCCGCGCTCGCGTACCCAGTCCATGGCCTGCTCGTCGTAGCGGGAGCCGGGGAACAGCAGCGCCCGGTAGGACAGCGTCTTCGTCAGGTAGACGTCCACGTGCGCCCAGTCGCCCGTCTCGCAGGCGTCGGCCGGCCTGCGGGGCCCCTCGCGCACCATGAGCGCCGACTGCTCCGCGGACGAGAGCCGCTCGGCGGGGGCGATCGCGTAGACGCCGTTCGGCCCGTTCAGCAGCTCCAGCACCATCGGCAGCCAGGCGTCGCGCCGCTCCAGCAGGTCGGCCGTGGCCTCGGCGGCCCGCCGCACGAGCCCGGCCACGTCGCGGCCCGCGCCGGTGAGGCGGGACTCCAGGGCGAGCAGCAGGGCGAGCGTGTGCTGGAACGTCCGGCACGCCACCCCGCCGCGCTCCTCGCCCGCGTGCATGGGCACCACCAGGCCGGCGGCCTGCGCCAGCGCGGAGCCGGGCGCGTTGGTGAGCGCCATCAGGAACGACGCGCCGCCCGCGTACCGTTCGACCGCGTCCAGCGTCTCCCGGCTCCCGCCGGTCGCCGAGATCGGGACGACCAGCGTACGGGGGCCGGGCGGGAACGTCGCGGCGGCCGAGGCGTACTCGGCCCAGGCGTCCACCCCGGCGGCGCGCAGGCGCAGCGCGGCGACCCCGGCGGCGTACCGCGAGCTGCCCATGCCCAGGAACAGCACCCTCCCGACGCCCTCGGGCAGCCCCGCGAACGGATCCGCGGCGTCCAGCGCCCCGGCCAGTTCGGTGAGAGCGGCGGGCTTGGCCTCCAGGTCGGCCAGGAAGAGGTCGGGGTTCACAGGTTCTCCATCCAGTTGCGCAGCACGCCCATGGGGGCGTACCTCCAGCGGGGCAGGTGGCGTGCCGCGTAGATGAGCTCGCGGCACTCCTGCTCCACCTCGAAGGGCCGGATCAGGGATTCGTCCAGCAGGTCCGGTCGGCCGCCCGCGGCCAGGCGGCCCTCGTAGGCGGCGAGCATCAGGGCACGGGCCTCGGCGGCCCAGCGCGCCGCCCGCTCGGCGGGCAGGTCGCGGCGCTTGACCGCGACCTGGGCGACGTGCTCGATGCTGGTGGTCAGCTGGGCGACGTCGCGGGCGGCGGGCTGGTACGGGTCGGCCTCGGAGACGGTCGGGTTGCCGTCGAAGTCGATGACCGCGTAGCCGTCGCGCCACCGCAGGATCTGGCCGGCGTGCAGGTCGCCGTGGATCCGGATCAGCGGGGTAGGGCCGGTGGAGGCCAGCGGCGCCAGCTCCGCGCGCAGGCGGCCGGCGACGGTCTCCAGCCAGGCGCCGTCGGGGCCGCCGGTCAGCGCCAGGGCCTCGCCGAGGGCGTCCTCGGCACGCGGGCGGTGGTCGCGCGGGGCCGCGCCTCCGCCGTCGCCGGGGAGGGTGGCGAGCGTGAGGTGGAGGTCGGCCGCCAGGGCGCCCAGGACCGGGGCGAAGGCGGTGTCGCCGGCCTCGGCGTCGTCCACGCACCAGGTCCAGCCGTCCGTGGCGTCCGGGAGGTAGCCGGTGACGAGTGCCAGGAGACGGGAGCCGGCGAGCAGCGCGGCGTACGGCGGCGCGGTGTGCGGGAAGCCGGTGCGGGCCAGATGGGGGAGTACGTCGAGCGCCGGATGGGGGAGCGGGACCGGCGGTGTGAGCCATTTCACGACGATGCGCTCGTCCACCACTACCGAGTAGTTCGTCTGATCGACATGGGCGCCGAAGTCCCGCTCGACGGGCACCCCGATGTGACATCCGGGCGTGTCGTACGAGAGGCTTGGCAACGGAAGGAAGCGCCGGACCTCGAAGGGCGGCGGCACCTCGCCATCCAACAGCCGCAGCACCGCGGCTGTGAGACCGCGCTCTCGGTCGGTGAGCGGCTTCTCACCCAGAGACAGCAGCCGTTCCCAAATTGAATCCGAATTCAACACTTAGATCAAACTTCCAGGTAGCAATGTCTACCAAAGTCTTGCTCATGTTGATTTCTGCTGCAACACTCCTGGTCTGGTCTGCCGTGCCCGGTTGGTCGCGCGACCCCCCGTACATGCACATCTCATAAGGAGTAGCGGCCGTGTTCCGAACCCGGTTCACCCGTCGTCTTCCGGCTGCCGCCGTGGCCGCCGGCCTCGCGCTCGCCGTCGCGGCGTGCGGCGGTGGATCGACTGACAGCGCAGAGACGGCGACGCAGACGGCAGCCGCCCTGAACCCCAACGCGGACCTGACCAAGCAGTCGCTCGCGGTGACCGTGTGGGACGGTTACACGCCCAAAGAGCTGCAGGACATGGTCAAGCGGGATCTGAAGATCTCCGAGCTCAACGTCACCCTCCACGACACCAACGAAGTCGCGATGACGAAGCTGACCGCCGGGGGCGACAGCGGCATCGACGTGGCCTTCGTCTCGGGGCAGTACGCCCAGGCGCTCAACGAGCAGGGCCTGCTGGAGCCGATCCACGCCGAGCTCATCCCCAACCTGGCCAACCTCTACCCCGAGGCCACCCAGCTCTCCTACGACAAGGGCAACAAGTTCTCGGTCCCCTACACCTGGGGCACGACCGGCATCTGCTACCGCAGCGACCTGGTGAAGCAGGAGCCGACGAGCTGGAACGACATCCTCAAGCCCCCGGCCTGGGCCGAGAAGAAGGTCACCATGATGACCACCGAGCGCTGGCTGGCCCTGCCCGCGCTCAAGGCCCTGGGCTACTCGGTCAACACCGACAAGGACGACGAGATCGCCAAGGTCAAGGAGCTGCTCCTTGAGGCCAAGCCGCACCTGCTGGCCTACGACGACCTGACCTTCGGCGACCGGCTGATCAAGGGCGAGGCCGTCATGGTCGAGGCGTGGGACGGCTGGTGCCCGACCACGGACGAGAAGCAGAACATCAAGTTCGTGGTCCCGAAGGAGGGCAGCGACCTCTGGGTGGACACCATGGTGATCATGAAGACCTCCAAGAACAAGGAGGCCGCGCACGCCTTCATCAACTACATCCTCAGCCCCGACGTGCACCGCTGGGCGGCCGAGAACATCAACTACATGGTGCCGAACAAGGCCGCCATGGACAAGGTGAAGATCGTCCCCGGCTCGCTGCTCGGCACCAAGCCGGCCGAGCTGCTCAACGGTGAGTCGATCATCGACATCGGCCAGGCCAGCACCAAGTACACCCGCCTGGCGTCCGAGATCAAGGCCGAGTAGGTGTGAAGGACAAGCCAGAAGCCCGGCCGGTGTCCCTCTCAAGAGGGCGCCGGCTGGGCGCGTTCGTGTTCCTGGCGCCAGGGCTGGCCTACCTGGTCGTGCTGCTCCTGGTGCCGCTGGCGCTGGTGCTCAGCTACACGGTCTTCCAGCGCGGCCGCTTCGGCGGCGTCATCTACGAGTTCACCTGGGAGAACTTCGAGCGCCTGTTCGACTCGCTCTATCTGCGGGTGCTCGTCGACTCGCTGGAGATGGCCGGGCTGGCGACGCTGATCGCGCTGCTGCTCGGATACCCGACGGCCTACCTGATCGCGCGCCTGCCGCGTAAGTGGAAGACGATCGCGCTGGTCGCGATCGTGCTGCCGTTCTGGACGAACTTCATCATCCGGGTCTACGCCTGGATCATCCTGCTGAGCCCGGAAGGGCTGATCAACGGCTGGCTGCAGGCGTTCGGGCTGGGCCCGTACGAGCTGCTCTACAACCGGGGCGCGGTCGTGCTCGGCCTGCTCTACTCGTACCTGCCGCTGATGGTGCTGCCGCTCTACGCCTCCATCGAGAAGCTCGACCCGCAGCTGCGGGAGGCGTCGGCCAACCTGGGCGCCTCGGCGTTCACCACCTTCCGCAAGGTCACGCTGCCGCTGACGGTGCCGGGCGTGTTCACCGGCTGCCTGTTCGTGTTCGTGCCGAGCTTCGGCAACTTCGTCATCCCCGAGATGCTCGGCGGCGGCAAGTCGGCCATGGTGGGCAACCTGATCCGCACCGAGTTCCTGTCGGCGCGCGACTGGCCGTTCGGCTCCGCCCTGGCGCTGGCACTCATCGCGGTGCTGCTCGTGCTCCTGGTCGTGCAGGCGTGGGTGACGCGCCGTGCGTAGATCAAGGTGGCTGCACGTCCCGTTCTGGGCGACGTACGTGTTCCTGTACGCGCCGATCCTGGTCCTGGTCGTGATGTCGTTCAACTCCGGCGACTCGGCGTACACCTACGAGGGGTTCAGCCTCGAGTGGTACGGCGAGCTGGCCGGCGACGAGCGGATCATGAGCGGCGTGGTCAACACGCTCATCGTGGCCACCGGCTCGACCGTGATCGCCACCGTGCTCGGCACGATGCTGGCCGTCGGCCTGGCCAGGCACTCCAGATCCAAGACGCTGGACGCGCTGGCGCTGATGCCGGCCGTGCTGCCGGACCTGGTGCTCGCGATCGGGCTGCTGCTCTTCTACGGCCTGATCCAGCTCACGCTCGGGCTCTACTCGGCGGTGCTGGCGCACGCGCTGTTCTCGATGGCGTTCGTGGCGGCGGTGGTGCGCACCCGGCTCACCGGCGCGGACACCTCACTGGAGGAGGCCTCGCGCGACCTCGGCGCCGGCCCGTTCACCACGTTCATGAAGATCACGCTGCCGCAGCTGGCCCCCGGCATCGTCGCGGGCGCGCTGCTCGCCTTCACGCTGTCGCTGGACGAGTTCGTGATCGCCTACTTCACGATCGGCAACCACGAGCAGACGCTGCCGATCGTCATCTACTCGATGATCCGTTTCGGGGTCACCCCGAAGATCAACGCGCTGGCCGCGATCCTGCTCCTGGTGAGCTTCACGGCGGTGATCGCCGGACAGCGCATGACCAAGATCGGGGAAAGGATGCCGCGTGCTCAAGATTGACGGGATCACCCGCAGGTTCGGCGACGTCACCGCGCTCGACGGCGTCTCGCTGGAGATCGGCCAGGGCGAGTTCTTCGCCCTGCTCGGCCCGTCGGGCTGCGGCAAGACGACGCTGCTGCGCATCATCGCCGGGTTCGAGACGCCCGACGCCGGCACGGTGACGCTCGACGGCGAGGACCTGCTGGACAAGCAGCCGAACCGGCGCCCCATCAGCCTGATGTTCCAGTCGTACGCGCTGTTCCCGCACATGACCGTGCGGAAGAACGTCGCGTACGGACTGGAGCGCGAGAAGCTGCCGCGCGCCGAGATCAAGAAGCGCGTCGGCGAGGTGCTGGAGACGGTGGGCCTGTCGGAGCTGGCCGGCCGCAAGCCGAGCCAGCTCTCCGGCGGCCAGCGGCAGCGCGTCGCGCTGGCACGATCCATCGTCAAGCGCCCGCGCCTGCTCCTGCTGGACGAGCCGCTGTCGGCGCTCGACAAGAAGGTCCGCGCCGACATGCAGCTGGAGCTCAAGCGGCTGCAGAACGAGGTCGGCATCACGTTCGTGGTCGTCACCCACGACCAGGAGGAGGCCATGTCGCTCGCCGACCGCATCGCGGTCTTCGACAGCGGCGCGGTGCGCCAGGTGGACGAGCCGGTCGCGCTCTACGAGCGGCCCCGCACCCCCTTCGTCGCCGACTTCGTCGGCGCCAACAACCTCTTCGAGGGTACGGCCGGCGCCAAGGACGAGCTGGAGACCGAGGACTTCGGGGTGCTGCCCGGCTCCCCGGCGGAGGGCCTGGAGCAGGGCGCCAAGGCGCTGCTGGCCGTCCGGCCGGAGCGGGTCAGGCTGATCGGGGCCACCGAGTCACGCGGCCTGAAGGGCACCGTGGTGGACGTAAGCTTCTACGGAGGCGTCTCCCACGTCTCGGTCGGGGTTCCCGGCCGGGGCAAGCCCGTGCTGGCGGCCGTCCAGGGCGCGAGCGAGGTGCGGCCGGGCGCCGAGGTCCGGCTCGACTGGCAGGCCGATGAGGCGGTCATCATCCCGGTGGATCAATGAAGCAGATCGTTGCCCGTGACCGTGCGGGCGTACGAGAGGATCAGCTCCGCGGCCTCGTCGGGGCCGATGAGCGGGTGACGAGCGGTGATGCGGTAGCCGTACGCGTCCTCCAGCGCGACCAGGTTGCGCGAGATCGTCAGCGTGTCGGTGGTGAGCCTGAAGACGCCCAGCGCCGCCCCGGTGTCCAGGATCGACTGGTACATCGACACCTGCCGGTCGTAGAGCGAGGTGAGCAGCACCCCGTAGACGCGGTTGCGGCCGGCCGCGCCGCCCATCTCGTTGAGCAGCCGCACGTCCGGGTCGAGCGATCCGGTGGGCAGCCCCGACCGGATCGTCAGCACCAGCTTGGCGACCGGGTCGGTGTGCGCGGCGAGCTGCCGCAGCCGCTGCTCGTAGAAGCGCTCCATGCCCGCGTGCTGCGCCTCGACCAGCAGCTCGCTCAGGTCGGGGTAGTGGTAGAGCACCGCGCCGGAGGTCAGCCCGGCCTCCTCGGCCACGTGCGACAGCTGCACCCGGTCGATGCCATGCCGGATGATGGCCCGCCGCGCCGCCTCGATCAGGTCGATGCGCCGGTCACTGCGGCTCTTGCGCTGGGCCATCTTCGCCTTCGCTTCCCAGAGTTCGCTTTACATTCAGGAATCCGTTGACCATAGTGCCCTGAAGTTGACCTTCGCGCCAGATGCGTAATTGAATTCCCCTTCAAAAGCTAGATCTCCCCCGGAGCGCACATGTCTCTCACCATCCTGTTCATGCCGGAAAGCGCCTACGGCCCGACCAACAACAGCGCCGGCATCGGCGACATCCTCCGCCGCCGCGGCCACCGCGTCGTCTTCGCCGCCGAGGCGTCGTGGAAGGGCAAGCTCGAGGCGCTCGGGTTCGAGGAGGACCTGGTCGACCTCGCGCCTCCGGCCGAGGAGGAGCAGGACCCGGGCCAGTTCTGGAAGGACTTCATCCGCGACACCGCGCCCGAATACCGCAAGAGCACCCGCGAGCAGCTGGAGACCGTCACCGCTCCGATCTGGAAGGAACTGATCGACGGCGCCAAGTACTGCGAGCCGCAGCTCAAGGAGATCATCGAGCGGGTCCAGCCGGACGTCATCGTCGAGGACAACGTGCTCACCTTCCCGGCGCTGCTGACCGCCGGCAAGAAGTTCGTCCGCATCGTCTCCTGCAACCCGCTGGAGGTCCGCGGCGAGGGCATCCCGCCGGTCTTCTCCGGCCTGCCCGCCGCCGACCGCGCCGAGTGGGACGCCTTCCGTGCCGAGTACGACCGCACCCACCGCGAGATGTGGACCGCCTGGAACGAGTGGTGCGTCGAGCAGGGCACCGAGCCGCTGCCCGAGCTCGACTTCATCCACGAGGGCGACCTGAACCTCTACGTGTACCCGGAGCTGCTCGACTACGTCGACGCCCGCCCGCTGGGCGCCAACTGGCACCGGCTCGACTCCTCGGTGCGCGAGACCGACGAGGACTTCGAGCTGCCCTTCGAGCGCAACGAGGGCGCCTCGCTGGTCTACTTCTCGCTCGGCTCGCTCGGCTCGGCCGACGTGGGGCTCATGCAGCGGGTGATCGACGTGCTGGGGACCACGCCTCACCAGTACGTCGTCTCCATGGGCCCGCTGCACGAGGAGATCAAGCTCGCCGGCAACATGTGGGGCGCCGAGTTCCTGCCCCAGACGAAGATCATCCCGCAGTGTGACCTGGTCATCACGCACGGCGGCAACAACACCACCACCGAGGCGCTCCACTTCGGCAAGCCGATGATCCTGCTGCCGCTCTTCTGGGACCAGTACGACAACGCCCAGCGGGTGCACGAACTCGGCTATGGTGTCAGGCTTTCCACCTACACCTTCACCGACGAGGAGCTGACGGGGGCGCTCGACCGCCTCCTCGGCGACGAAGAGATGCGCGCCAAGCTGGCCGCCGCCGGCGAGGAGATCCGCCGCCGCGACGGCCTCCGCAGGGCCGCCGACCTGATCGAGGAGCTCGGCCGCAGCTAGGCGGCCGGGGCCAGCGAGGAAAGTAAGTTCATGCGTACGTTGATCAACCCGGCCACCGGCACCGCCTGCGCCGAGGTGCCCGACACTCCCGTGGAGGCCGTCGAGGCCGCCGTCCGGCGGGCCCGCACGGCCTCCGCGGAGTGGGGCGAGGCCACGCCGGCCGAGCGCGCCAAGCTGCTGCTCCGGGTGGCGGACCTGGTGGAGGCCGAGGCCGAGGAGCTGACCAGGCTGGAGGTCGAGGAGACCGGCAAGCCCGCGGCCGTCTTCAGGGACGGCGAGCTGCCCTTCCTCGCCGACAACCTGCGGTTCTTCGCCGGGGCCGCCCGCTCGCTCGACGGCACCGGCGCCGGGGTCTTCAGCTCCGGCTACACCTCGGTGCTGCTGCGCCGCCCCGTCGGGGTGGTCGGGTCGATCGCGCCGTGGAACTTCCCGCTGGTCATGGCCGTCTGGAAGGTCGGCCCGGCGGTCGCCGCCGGCAACGCCGTGGTGATCAAGCCGGCTCCCCAGACGCCGCGCACGACGCTGCGGCTGGCCGAGCTGTTCGCCAAGGCGGGCGCGCCCGCCGGGCTCGTACAGGCGGTCACCGGCGGCGCCGAGGTCGGCCAGGCCCTGGTCACCGACCCGGGGGTCGACATGGTGAGCGTGACCGGCTCCACCGAGACCGGCCGGGCCGTCATGACCGGCGCCGCAGCCACGCTCAAGCGGGTCCACCTGGAGCTCGGCGGCAAGGCTCCGGCGCTGGTCTTCGAGGACGCCGACCTGGCCGAGATGGCCCGCGGCGTGGCCATGGGCGCCACGTACAACACCGGCCAGGACTGCACGGCCGCCACCCGCGTGTACGTGGCCCGGCAGGTCTACGACGAGGTCGTGGAGGCGCTGCGGGCAACTCTTGCCGAAATCCGGGCCGGCGACCCCTGGGACCCGGAGACCGACATCGGCCCGCTGATCTCCGAGACGCACCGGGAGCGCGTGCACGGCTTCGTGGCACGTTCCGGAGGCCGGATCGCGCACGGCGGCGCGCCGGTCGCCGGGCCGGGCTTCTACTACCCGCCCACGCTTGTGACGGATGTCGCACAGGACAGCGAGATCGTCCAGGGCGAGCTGTTCGGGCCGGTGCTCGTGGTCCTGCCCTTCGACGGCGAGGACGAGGCGGTGCGGCTGGCCAACGACACCCGTTACGGTCTGGCCTCGTCGATCTGGTCGCGCGACGTGGCCCGCGCCATGCGCGTCTCACACCGGCTGGACGTGGGTGTGACCTGGGTCAACGACCATCTCCCGATCGCCAGCGAGGCTCCGCACGGCGGGGTCAAGGGCAGCGGGTCCGGCAAGGACATGAGCCAGGAGGCGGTCCTGGAGTACGCGGTGACGCGGCATCTCATGATCAAACACGCGGCGCCCGCTGAGCGGGACTCCTTCAGGCCAGCCTGAAAGCGTGTGCGGCGGAATGTCGCCCAAAATGCCTACTTGGGCGCATTTGATGGGATATGTTCGGTTGGCCGATCTGGTACGGAGTGTGTTCCAATTACCCAGCCCGGCAGATTCCCATGCGCCACACGCGTGTCTGATTTCTTCGAGCACGTAAGGCGAGAGGTAGCGAGAGTCAGTGAGGACGGAAAACCCCAAGCACACGAGGCCGGGGGACAACACAGGCGGACGTTTCCGGCTGGCGAACTGGCGCGTGCGCTCGAGGCTGGTAGCACTGATCCTCATCCCCACGGTCGTGGGTGTGCTGCTCGCCGGTTTGCAGCTCGCGAGCGCGATCAACACGAGCACCGAGTATCGGCGCCTCACCGAGGTGGCCGAGCTGGCGCAGCGCGTCGGAGCGCTCGCCCACGAGCTGGGCAAGGAGCGCACGCTCACCGCCTGGTACATCGCCGACCGCCGTCGTGCGGGGCGTCTCGCCCAGTTGCGTACCCAGCGTGGAACGGTCGATAACGCCAAAAAGCGGGTAATTGAGGCGGCAGGTGCGATCGACGACAGCCACGCCGCCCGCGTGCGCGCCGACGTCGACGGCATCCTGCGCTGGCTGAACGGCCTCGACGGCCTGCGTGACTCGATGACCGCCCAGAACGTCCCGCCCCGCGCGTCCATCAGCACCTTCACCGACATGATCGGGGTGCTCGCCAACCTGCAGAACGACCTCGGTGAGGGCATCGCCGACGACGGGCTCCAGGGTGACGCGGCCGCGCTGACGGCGCTGCAGCGGGCCAAGGAAGAGGTCTCCCGCCAGCAGGGCATCCTGGTCGTCGCCCTGGTCGAGCGGAAGCTGGACTACGACGACCTGTCCGACTTCCTGGGCTCCTGGAACCGGCAGCAGTCGGAGCTCGACAGCTTCACGCAGGAGGCGCGCACCGCCGACCAGGCCGCCTACCGGCAGGCCATGCGCGGCCCGGAGATCGACCGCGCCGATGCGATGCGCCAGCGGGCGCTGGCCCAGCTGCGCGAGTACTCCACCATCAGGGACCTCGACATCACCACCCGGCGTGACCTCAGCCTCTGGTACGAGAGCACGACGCTGGCGGGCAACGCCATGCGCAAGGTCGAGGACAGCCTGGCCACCAGGGTCGTGACCCAGACCAGGGAGCTGAGCGACGCCGAGCAGCGCAACGCGATCATCTCCGGCGCGACCATCCTGATCCTGCTGCTCCTCGTCCTGGTGATCACCAGCCGGGTAGCCGGTTCGCTGGTCCGCCCGCTGCGCCGGCTGCGCGCCGAGGCGCTCCAGGTGGCCACCACCCGGCTGCCGGAGACGGTCCGCATCCTCCGCGAGGGTGGCGAGGGCGCCCAGATCCCCGAGGTCCCGTCGATCGGCGTCAACACCCGCGACGAGATCGGGGAAGTGGCCCGGGCCTTCGACGAGGTCCACCGCGAGGCGATCCGGCTGGCCGGCGACGAGGCCAAGCTGCGCGCCAACGTCAACGCGATGTTCGTCAACCTCTCCCGCCGCAGCCAGACTCTGGTCGAACGGCAGCTGCAGCTCATCGAGGGCCTGGAGCAGGGCGAGGAGGACGAGCAGCGGCTCGCCAACCTGTTCCGCCTGGACCACCTCGCCACCCGCATGCGCCGCAACAGCGAGAACCTCCTGGTCCTCGCCGGCCAGGAGGCCGCGCGGAAGTGGAGCGAGCCGGTGCCGCTGGTCGACGTGGCCCGCGCCTCGCTGTCCGAGGTCGAGAACTACGAGCGCGTCCAGATCCAGATCCCGTCCGGCATCCAGGTCGCCGGCCCGGCGGTCACCGACACCGTCCACCTGCTGGCCGAGCTGATCGAGAACGCCATCTCGTTCTCGCCGCGCGAGAGCAAGGTGCAGGTCAGCAGCCAGACCGCCGAGGGCGGCGTGCTGGTGACCATCAACGACCAGGGCATCGGCATGAGCCCCGAGGAACTGGGCGAGGCAAACTGGCGGCTGGCCAACCCGCCGGTCGTGGACGTCGCCGTCTCGCGGCGCATGGGCCTGTTCGTGGTCGGCCGCCTGGCTCTGCGCCACGGCGTCCGCGTCCAGCTCAAGCAGCGCGAGCGCGGCGGCCTGAGCGCGATGGTGCTGCTGCCCGCGACGCTGCTCATCGGCGGGCAGGGCTCGGTGCCGCACCAGCGCTCCCAGTACGACGCGTTCACCAGCTTCGACCCGTCCCAGTTCGACTCCGCCGCCGCGGCGGCCAACGGCTCGGTCTTCCCCGCCCCGTCGTCCCTGTCCATGGAGACGAAGGACGTCCGGGGAAGCGACAGCGCGCCGCTCGACACCCAGTGGCCGGGCACGATCCCGGCGCCCGGTGGCGAGGGCTGGCCGTCCTACCCCGAGCCCGGCAAGCAGGACTGGCCGCCGTTCACCGAGCAGCCCGCCGCCGGCCAGCAGGGCGAGCCCCGCTGGCCGTCCTTCGCCGAGCAGCCGCCGGTCAACTCCGACGACTCCCGCTGGCCGTCGTTCGCCGACCAGCCGCCGCCGGCCAAGGCCGAGGAGCCGCGCTGGCCGTCCTTCGCCGACGAGCCGCCCGCGCAGCAGGACCAGCCGCGCTGGCCCTCGTTCGCCGAGGACCCCGCGGCGCGGCGCGACGAGGCCCAGTGGCCGTCCTTCGCCACGGAGCCGCCGCCGCAGCGGGAGGAGCCGCGCTGGGGATCCTTCGGCGACCCGGCCCCGCAGGCGCCCTTCGGGGCGGAGCCGAGCCAGCCCTTCGGCGCGGAGTCGAACTCGTTCGGCGACCAGCGCTGGCCCTCCTTCGCGGAGACGGTCAAGGCCGCCCAGTCCTACCCGTCGAACGGCAGCGCCGACCCGTTCGGGCCCGGCGAGTACTCCTCTCAGGACCTGACCGGCCCGCTTCCCGCGGTGCGCAACTCGCCGATGGAGGAGCAGGGCGAGGAGTTCCTGCCGATCTTCTCCTCCGTCGGCTCCGACTGGTTCCGCCGGCCCGAGTCCGAGCAGAGCGCGGAGCCTGAGCTCCGGGCCGCCGCTCCGGTGGAGGAGGCGGAGACGGCGCAGCACGCGGCGGTGACCGACCGTCCGGTGCTGCCGCAGCGCACTCCGGGTCAGTCGGGCGCGGGCGCGTCGTGGTCCTCTCCCGCCGACAGCGGCTGGCAGGCCGCGCAGGCCGCCGCCCAGCCCGCGCAGGGCGGCACCACGTCGTCCGGCCTGCCGCGCCGCGTGCCCAAGGCCAACCTGGTCCCCGGTACGGCGAGCCTCGCCGAACCTGCGGTCACCTCGCCCGCTCCGCAGATCTCGCCCGAGCGGCTGCGGAGCCGGCTGTCGAGTTTCCAGCAAGGTGTACGGCAAGGCCGCGCGTTCACCCGCGGAGATGTGAATGAGGAGGAGCAATGAGAGAGTTGAGCCAGGGAGCGCGTGGCATCAACTGGCTGATCACTGATTTCGTCAACAACGTGCCCGGCGTCGCGCACACCGTCGTGGTGTCGGCCGACGGCCTGCCGTTGGCCTACTCCGAGGGCTTTCCCAAGGACCGGGCCGACCAGCTCGCCGCGGTGGCCTCGGGCGTGATCAGCCTGACCCAGGGCGCCGCCCGGGTTTTCGAGGGCGGGATGGTGACCCAGACCGTCATCGAGATGCAACGCGGACTGTTGATGATCATGTCGATCAGCGACGGCTCCTGTTTGGCGGTTCTGGCCGCACCCGACTGTGACATGGGCCTGGTGGCCTATCAGATGACGCTGTTGGTCGAGCGTGCGGGGCAGGTGCTGACGCCTGCCGTACGCGCTGAACTGCAGGCGGCCCGCCCCCGCTAGCCGGGCGGTGACAGGAGATCATGGTGTCAGGTCAGGGTTGGGCTGGTGATAGCAATACTCCGCCGCATCCGTCGGCTCCCCGTCCGCCGAAGTCCAGCTCCCTGGTCCGGCCGTACGCCGTGACCGGGGGGCGAACCGCCCCGCGGATGAAGTTCGCCATGGAGGCGCTGGTGTCCTCCGTGACGTCCGAATACCAAGACATTTCAATGCTGAGTCCGGAATATCAGGCGATCATTCAGCTGACTCGGAACGTCCGGTCAGTTGCCGAGATCTCCGCCCTCTTGAAGCAACCTCTGGGGGTGGTCCGGGTGCTGATCGCCGACATGGCGTCAGAAGGCCTGATCCGCGTGCACCAGCCTGCCCTGGACGCGGGCAAGCCGGACCTCAACCTGCTGGAAAGGGTGCTCAGTGGACTTCGCAGGCTCTAGCGCCGGGCTCACCTCGACGAAGATCGTCGTGGCGGGCGGGTTCGGCGTGGGCAAGACGACGTTCGTGAAAGCGGTGTCCGAAATCCTGCCGCTCACCACGGAGGCGGTGATGACGGACGCGTCGGCCGGTGTGGACGACGTCTCGCTCACCCCCAACAAGACGACCACCACGGTGGCCATGGACTTCGGCCGCGTGTCGCTGGACCGGGAGCTGATCCTCTACCTGTTCGGCACGCCCGGTCAGCACCGGTTCTGGTTCATGTGGGACGACCTCGTACGCGGCGCCATCGGCGCGGTCGTGCTGCTCGACACCCGCCGGCTGGCGGACAGCTTCCCCGCGATCGACTACTTCGAAGAGGCCAAGCTGCCGTTCGTCATCGGCATCAACGGCTGGGACGGGCAGTTCGCCCACTCGGAGGACGAGGTGCGCGAGGCGCTGTCGATCGGCCCGCAGACCCCGATCGTGCGGCTGGACGCCCGCGTCAGGGACTCGGTCAAGGCCACCCTGATCGCGCTGGTCGAGCACGCGCTGTCCCGCCACATGCACGCCCCCGCCTGATCCGGACGGGAGAACGGCCGCCGCCGCGTTCCGGCGGCGGCCGCCGTGTGTCTCCGGCGCGCCCCCGGGAGGTCAGTGGGCCACCGGCTGGCCGCGGACCAGGCGGCCCACTTCGGCACGCAGGTGGACGAAGTCGGGGTGCTCGCGGGTGTTGATCTGGTCGCGCGGCGACGGCAGGTCCACCTGGAGGTCGGCGACGACGTGCGCGGGCGCCTTGGAGAGCACCACCACGCGGTCGCCCACGTACACGCTCTCGTCGATGTCGTGGGTGATCAGCACGATCGTCATCTTGTGATGCCCGCGCACCTTGAGCACGAGGTCCTCAAGGTCCTCGCGGGTCTGCGCGTCGACCGAGCCGAACGGCTCGTCCATGAGCATCAGCGTGGGCCGGTAGGCCAGCGCGCGGGCGATCGCCACCCGCTGCTGCATGCCGCCGGAGAGCTGGAACGGGTACTTGCGGCCCGCGCCGGACAGTCCCACCGACTCCAGCGCCTCGGCCGCGGCCTCGCGGCGGCGCTTCTTGTCCATGTTCTTGCGGCGCAGCGGCAGCGCCACGTTGTCGGCCACCGACATCCAGGGGAACAGGGACCGGCTGTAGTCCTGGAACACCACGGCGAGGTTGTCGGGGGTCTGCCTGACCAGCTCTCCGTCGACCTTGATGCGGCCGCCGGTCGGGGTGATCAAGCCGGCGATGGACCGCAGGAGGGTGGACTTGCCGCAGCCGGAGGGGCCCACGATGCACAGTAACTCGCCCTCGGCCACGCTCAGGTTGAGCTGGTCGATGGCGTGGTGCGCGCTGGGCCCGCCGCCGCCGTAGATGTGGGTGAGGTTCTCTATCTCAAGCAAGGCGATTGTCCTAAAAGGGGGCGAATCCAGAGATAACACGGCGACTCTACCGAAGGCCAGATTGGTTGCACATGGTAACGCCGCACAGGTTCATGTCAGGCGCCCGCCGTCTCGCGGGCGTGATGCCAGCCCAGCACACGGCGCTCGACGACCAGGAACACCTCGTTCAGCAGATAGCCCAGGACGCCCAGGAGCACGATCCCGGCCCACATCGCCGGCAGGTTGAACATCGAGTACGCGACCGTCAGCTGGAAGCCGATGCCGTTCGTGGTGCCGGGCAGCAGCTCGGCGAAGACGGTGACGATCAGTGACAGCGACAGGGCCAGCCGCAGCCCGGCGAACACCTTCGGCAGCGCGGCGGGCAGCACGATGCGCAGCACCCGTTCCCGGCGCGACAGCCGGAAGGCCCGCCCGGTCTCCAGGTAGAGCGGCTCCACCGCGCGGGCGCCGTCGGCGGTGTTGAGCAGCACCGGCCAGATGATGCTGAACATGATGAAGGCGAGCTGCATCCGCATCCCGAAGCCGAACACCACGAGGAACACCGTCACCAGCGCCGGCGGCGGGATCGCCCGCAGGAACTGCAGCACGCCGTCGAGATAGTCGTAGGCCCTGGAGGACAGCCCGAGCGCCAGCCCGAGCAGGATCCCGGCGGTGGCGCCGCCGGCCAGCCCACCCGCCATCCTGCCCAGGCTCGGCAGGATGTCCGCCACGGCCTGGTCGGTCAGGAACAGCCTGCCGGGCGGCCCGGAGAACCACAGGGCGTGCATCCGGGTCACGATCGTGGACGGCGGCGGGAAGAACGCGCTGCCCGCGGCCCTGGTCGCGACCTCCCAGAGGATCACGAGCACGATCAGCAGCGGCCACCGGAGCAGCGCCCCGCCCAACCTGGTCATGAGCCGCCTCCCACGCGTGTGTGATGCCACCGGAACAGCCGCCGCTCGGCCGCCACCAGCAGGGCGTTGACCACCACGCCGAACAGCCCCACCCAGACGACCCCGGCGAGGATGTCGTCCATCCGGGCCGGCACCGCGATGCCGGCGAAGTAGATGAACACGCCGATGCCCTCGCCCCGCCCGGCCACGATCTCGGTGCTGACGGTCAGGATGAGCGCCACCCCGGTGGCCAGCCGGAAGCCGGTCATGATGAACGGCGCCGCCGAGGGCAGCGACACCCACCACAGCACCGAGAGACGGCCGAAGCCGTAGGAGCGCAGGGACTCCCTGGCCACCGGGTCCACGCCGCGCAACCCGTACATCGTGTTGTAGAGGATGGGCCAGACGGCGGCGTAGATCACCAGCGTGACGCGCAGCTGCAGGCCGGTCCCGATGAGCAGCGCCACCAGCGGGATGAGCGCCACGGACGGGATGGGCCGCAGGAACTCCACGATCGCCCGCGTCGCCGCGTCGATCACCGGGACGCTGCCGAACAGCACGCCGAGCGGCACCGCGACCAGCGCCGCCACGGCCAGCCCGATCGCCCACGCGAGCACGCTCGTGCCCGCGTGCGCGCGGAAGCCCTCGTCGAACAGCAGGGCTGCGGCGCGCTGGAGGATCTCCGAGGCGGGCGGCAGGAACTCGGCCAGGCCGGCCCGCCCCGCGATCTCCACCAGCGCGGCGAACGCGAGCGCTCCCGTCACGCGGCGCGCCCACCGGGAGGACCGGGGACGCGCCAGAGGCGAGCGGGTGAGTACGGGGGCGTTCACCCCGAGGTGGTGGGCGACATCAGCGACGCGACGTCGATGTCCTTGCCGAGCCATCCGGCCTCGACCATCCAGTCGGCCACCCGCTGCAGCCGCACCGGGTTGTCGGAGCTGGAGAAGTACGGGAACGTGACGGTGGCGGCGGTCGCCTTCTCGATCTGGGTGAAGTTGGGCAGCACGTCGACGACGAGCTCGCGGTTGGACTCCATCATCTTGGCCGCGGCGTGCAGCGCGCGCTGGAAGGCGGCGGCCGTGTTCGGGTTCTTCTCGTACCATTCCTGGGTGCTGACGTAGCCCGAGATGGGGAACTCGGCGGCCGGGCCGGACGCCGGGTCGAGAATCTTACGGGCGCCCATCTGGGAGGTCGCCGCGGTCACCATGGGCTCACCCAGGTAAGCCGCGTCGATCTGGCCCTTCTGCCAGGCCGGCATGATGTTCTGGAACGTCACCTGGACGTATTTGATCTTTTTCGGATCGACATTATTTGCTTTTAGGACCTGGGTCAGCGCGAGCTCCTGGAAATTGTGCAGGACGTTCACGTTGATCGTCTTGCCTTCGAGGTCCTTGGCCGACCTGATCGGCGAATCAGGCAAAGCCATCACACTCAGGGAATCCGGGGCCGCGCGAGAGCCCTCGGCCAGGATCCGCAGCTTCAGCGCGCCCTGGTCGTGGGCCTGGAACATGGACACGTAATTGCCGAACATGGCGTCGATCTCGCCATTCAGGAGCATGGGAATGGCCTCGGGGGACGACTGCACGATCTGCGGCGTGACCTTGAGCCCCTCCTTCTCGAACAGTTTCTGGTCGATGGCCACGTACAGGGCGGCCGTGTCGATGGCCGGCAGGCCGACGACCTTGATCTCGGTCTTCTCCAGGCCGCCGTTGGCGGCAGCGGTTGAGGTCGGCGCGCTGGTCGTGGTGCTGTCACCGCTGCACGCGGTGATTCCCAGCGCCAGGACCAGCCCGATGACGGCGGCCCTGCTAGGACGGCCAAGCCTCATGTCTGGGACTCCCTTCGCACGGTTAGACGGAGCCTGAAGGTAGGGGGGTGGTCTGTTTCTCGCGGGAGGTGCGCCTGGACACGCAACAAGCACTGACGGTAGCACCAGATGGCGCTCCATCATCGCGAAAATAACACTTATGGTTGCATTGCCGGTTTGACGTTCTATCGTGGTGATTGGCTTGAACAATTAACAATCTTCGTGCTTTCGCCTGCCTTGACTGGGGTTGAGGGGCTCGGGTCGGGCGGTGAAGGAGGTGATGGGTGGGTTCCCGATACTGGTGATGCGTTCGATGATCGGCCAATACGAGCTGTGAGTCGGCTGCCCTCATTTCTCATGACGTGATGGGCGGTCTGGTGACCGTGTCGCGATATCGGGGACGATTAGGCGCCCCGTGCTCGAAATGGCCCTCATCTCGATAGTCAATGAGCCCCCACCCGCAATGGTCATCGAGATTCCCCGTCCGGGGCGAGAGGTTGCGAAGGCAGTGAGTAAGCAGGGTGCTGTAGCTTCCGTTGACCGCGAACCGCACGGCCACCAGGACCGACACCGGACCAGACCTTTCCCGAGCAGATTCCGTCTGGGCAACTGGCACGTGCGATCGCGCCTGGTCGCGCTCATCGCGGTGCCCACGGCCGTGGGCGTCGCCCTGGGCGGCCTGAACGTGATCACCTCGCTCCAGGACGCGAACACGTACCAGACCCTGCGCGAGGTCGCCGAGCTGAGCGAGTCGCTCGGCGCGGTCTCCCACGCGCTCGCCGCCGAGCGGGACGAGACCGCTCTCTACATCGCCCAGGGCAGGCCCGACGTGCGCGAGCCGCAGCTGCGCGGCATCCACAACGAGGTCGACGACCTCATCGCGGACGTCAGGCAGCGCGCCACCGCCGTGAACGACACCCACGGCGACGCCGTCCGCCCGGTGCTGCGCAGGCTGGAGGAGATCCGGGCGCTGCGCGACACCGCCGTCGAGGGCAAGATCCAGCCGTTGCCGACGATCGTCAAGTACTCCCAGATCAACGCGGGCATCCTGCAGTTCCACGACCAGCTCGGCCAGGTCGCCGTCGACGACGTGGTCGCGCACACCGCGGGCGCCATGGCGGCGATCGCGCGGGCCAAGGAGCAGGCGTCCAGGCAGCGCGGCATCCTGGCCAGCGCGCTGGACAAGAAGAGCTTCGACGCCGGCGAGCTGGACTCCCTCACCACGTCCAAGGCGCGGGAGGAGAGCGAGGAGACGCTCTTCGCCACGCTGGCGACGCAGGACCAGCTCGAACTCTTCCGCAACGTGGTCGTGGGCCAGGACATCGACCAGACTGACCTGTTCCGGTTGCGGGCCATCGCGCAGTCGGCGCAGAACCGGCCGCTGAGCATCGGCACCGACCCGGCCAAGGACGTCGCCACCTGGTTCGACGTGAGCTCCGGCAAGATCGAGGCGATGCGGAAGGTGGAGACCTCGCTGTCCTCCTCCCTCATCCTGCGCGCCCGCGCGCTGGAGGACGGCGCCAACAGGGCCGCGCTGATCTCGGCCGGGCTCATCATGATCCTGCTGCTCGTGGTGCTCGCCGTCATCACGCTCATCGCCCGCTCCCTGATCAGGCCGCTGCGGAGGCTGCGCCGAGAGGCGCTGGACGTGGCCAACCACCGCCTGCCGGAGACCGTGCGCACGCTGCGCGACAGCGGTGACGCGACGCCCGCCCCCGTCGCGCCGATCGGGGTCAAGACCGAGGACGAGATCGGCGAGGTGGCGCGGGCGTTCGACGAGGTGCACCGGGAAGCGGTGCGGCTG
This sequence comes from Nonomuraea harbinensis, assembly GCF_019396385.1. GTDB lineage: Bacteria > Actinomycetota > Actinomycetes > Streptosporangiales > Streptosporangiaceae > Nonomuraea > Nonomuraea ferruginea. The sequence continues at coordinate 107,182 of NZ_JAHKRN010000025.1, forward strand.
GCGGGCGAGGAGGCGCGGCTGCGCGCCAACGTCAACGCGATGTTCGTGAACCTGTCGCGGCGCAGCCAGACGCTGGTCGAGCGGCAGATCACCCTGATCGACGGCCTGGAGCAGGGCGAGCAGGACGAGCAGCGGCTGGCCAACCTGTTCAAGCTGGACCACCTGGCCACCCGCATGCGCCGCAACTCCGAGAACCTGCTGGTCCTCGCCGGTCAGGACCCGCCCCGCCGGTGGAGCCAGCCCGTCAAGATGGTCGACGTGGCCCGCGCCTCGCTGTCGGAGGTGGAGGGATACGAGCGGGTGGTGCTCCAGGTCCCCGACGGGGTGTCGATCGCCGGTCAGGCCGTCAACGACGTGATCCACCTGCTGGCCGAGCTGGTGGAGAACGCGCTGTCCTTCTCCCCGCGCGAGACCCGCGTGACGCTCTCGGGCAGCCGGATCGACGGCGGCGGCGTGATGCTGTCGATCACCGACTCGGGCATCGGCATGACCCAGGAAGAGCTCGCCCAGGCCAACGAACGGCTGACGGACACGCCCGGCATGGACGTCGCGGTCTCGCGCCGCATGGGCCTGTACGTGGTGGCCAGGCTGGCGCACCGGCACGGCGTCCGGGTGCAGTTGCGCCCGCACGCCTCGGGCGGGCTGACCGCGATGGTGCTCATCCCCGAGTCGCTGCTCGCCCAGTCGGCCGCCCTCGCGGGCGCGTCCGGCGGCCAGGGCGACGCGTACACCGGGCCCCAGCCCGCGCCGATGCCGCTCAACGTCTTCCCGATGGGCCCCGGACACCCCTCCTTCCCAGGCCCCGACGTCGGAGCGGACGGCGCCGGCTCCGTCTGGCCGGCCCCGCCGTGGCCGCCGGACGGAAGCTGGCCGGAGCCCAGCCGGGGCGGCGGCGGGTCGTACGAGACCAACGACTGGGTGCCCCCGCGCACCCCCGGATGGAACGGCGGCAACCCGCCGATGCCCCGCCGTGGCATGCCCGACCAGCGGCAGCCCATGGGCTACGCGTACGGCGAGCGCATCGACCCGCCGGAGCGGCCGAAGTACGAGTTCCCCGGCAGCGAGCCGTCCACCGGCCCGCTCCCGGCCGTCGGCCCCGGCTCCTCCGGCAGCGGGGACGACTACCTGCCGATCTACGCCGCGGTGGAGTCGGCCTGGTTCGAGCGCGGCGGTTCGAGCTGGAGCTCGTCGAAGGCGGACGAGGGCTGGTCGGCGGCGCAGGCGGCCGTGGAGCCGGTACGCGACGGCTCGACCGCGGCCGGGCTGCCCAAGCGGGTGCCCAGGGCGAACCTGGTGCCCGGCTCGGCCGAGACCGCGTCGGCGCCCAAGGGCGTCATGCCGGTGCCCGCCGTCTCGCCGGATCGGACCCGCTCCCGGCTGTCGAGCTTCCAGCAGGGCTTCCGCGCGGCGCGCGACGACATCAACGGCGGCCGGACACCGGCGAACACGCCCCCGCCCGGCCCGGCCTTCGGCGGGAACGCGTCCGGAGGGAACACCTTCGGCGGCATCAACGGCAGGAACGACGACACAGGCGAGGACCTATGAACGAGCTGAGCCATGCCGCACGTGGCGTGGACTGGTTGATCACCGATTTCGTCAGCACGGTGCCGGGCGTGGCGCACGCCGTGGTGGTCTCCTCCGACGGGCTGCCGCTGGCGGCCTCGTCGGGGTTCCCCGCGGACAGGGCTGATCAGCTCGCGGCCATCGCGTCCGGCCTGGTGTCGCTGACCGCGGGAGCGGCCCGGGTGTTCGAAGGCGGCGGGGTGGCGCAGACCATCGTCGAGATGCAGCGGGGGCTGATGCTCATCATGTCGGTCTCGGACGGCTCCTGCCTGGCGGTGCTGGCCGCCCCCGACTGTGACATGGGCCTGGTGGCGTACCAGATGACCTTGATGGTGGACCGGGCGGGGCAAGTGCTCACGCCCGCGGTGCGTGCGGAACTGCGCGCGGCCCAGACCAGGTGATGCGGGTGACGGATTCGCGGTGGAACAGCGGCGGCTGGGAGCAGGGCCTCCCGCCCCGATCGCAGGCCGACCCGGCGTCGCCGGTGCGGCCTTACGCGGTGACCGGCGGGCGGACGGCGCCGCGGGTCAAGCTGGCGATGGAGGCGCTGGTGTCGTCGGCCACCGCCGAACACCGGGAGTTCTCCCATATAACCCCTGAATATCAAGCGATTTCCCGATTGTGTCGTCAGGTGCGGTCGGTCGCCGAGGTGTCGGCTCTGCTGCACATCCCCCTGGGGGTGGCGCGGGTGCTGATCGCCGACATGGCGGCTGAAGGGCTCGTACGCGTGCACCAGCCGCAGCTGGATGCCGGCCGTCCGGACGTCAACTTGCTGGAAAGGGTGCTCAGTGGACTTCGCAGGCTCTAGCGGGGAATTGACCTCGACCAAAATAGTGGTGGCCGGCGGCTTCGGGGTGGGCAAGACGACGTTCGTCGGCGCCGTGTCGGAGATCATGCCGTTGACGACCGAGGCCGTGATGACCGACGCGTCGGCGGGGATCGACGACCTCGGCATGACGCCGCTGAAGTCGACCACGACCGTGGCCATGGACTTCGGGCGGGTGTCCCTGGACCGTGACCTGATCCTCTATCTGTTCGGCACGCCGGGTCAGCACCGGTTCTGGTTCATGTGGGACGACCTGGTGCGCGGCGCGATCGGGGCCGTGGTGCTGGTCGACACGCGCCGGCTCGCCGACAGCTTCCCGGCCATCGACTACTTCGAGGAGGCCCAGCTGCCCTTCATCGTGGGCGTCAACGGCTGGGACGGGCAGTATCCGCACCCCGACAGCGAGGTACGCGACGCGCTCTCGCTGGTCCCGCACATCCCGCTCATCCGCCTGGACGCGCGCTCCAAGGAATCGGTGAAGGGCGCGCTCATCCACCTGGTCGAGCACGCCCTGACCGTGCGCACCGCCGTCCCCGGCTGGAACGGCTAGGCGGGAACCGCCTCGATCACGCTGGCGGCGGCCTCCAGGCCGACGACCCTGGTCAGGGTGAGGTCCGCGCGGGCGAGCAGCGCACCGTACTCCGCCCTGCTGCGCTCGGCGCCGCCGTCGAAGACGGCGAGCATCCGCATGTCGAGGTCCTTGCCCAGGTGGGGAGCGTCGTCGTCGGGCAGCACGATCTCCAGGATCAGCACCCGGCCGGTCGGGCTCATCGCCTGGCGCACCGTGCGCAGGATCGCCACCGCGTCCTCGTCGTCCCAGTTGTGCAGCACGCTGCCGAGCAGGTAGGCGTCCCGGCCCTCCGGGACCGACCGGAAGAAGTCGCCCGGCACCAGCTCGCAGCGGCCGGCCAGACCGTCGTCCGCGAGCGCCTGCCTGGCCTGCTCGACGACGTGCTCCCGGTCGAGCAGCACTCCGCGCATCTCGGGGTTGGCCCGCAGGATCGCCGACAGGATGTGTCCCCGCCCGCCGCCCACGTCCACCAGGCTGTGCACGCCGGTGAAGTCGTAGCCTTTCACCAGGCCCTCGATGAACGGGATCGCCCTGGTCGACATGTATTCGCCGAAGATCCTGCTCGCCTCGGGGTCGGTGGCCAGGCTCTCGTAGAGAGGGCCGTAGCGGGCCGTGAGCGCCGACGATCCCGAGCGGACGGTGGCGGGCAGGTTGCCCATCGCATACCAGAGCCTCTCGTCGCCCAGCATCCGGATCGACGAGCGCAGCGAGCCGGGGACGTCCGAGCGCAGCGCGGTGCCCCGTTCGGAGAGGTCGTAACGGTCGTCTCCGGCACGCCGCACCAGGCCCATGGCCGCCAGCTCGCGCAGCACCCTGCGGAGCGCGCGCGGATCCGCCTCGCACCGCCTGGCCAGCTCGGCCGGCTCGAGCGGGCCGTGGGCCAGCTCGTCGGCCACGCCCAGCTCGGCCATGGTCAGCAGGGCCGCGAAGCGGGAAAGATCCGCCATCGCGTCCCAGATGAGGTCGTCGGAGTGACGCATGGATTCCTTTCTCGATCTCGTATCGTCATGGTCTGCGGGTGGCCTGGCGATGCCACACCAGGACCCGCCGTTCGGCCAGCACGAACAGCGCGTTCACCAGATAGCCGAGCACGCCGAGCAGCGCGATCGCCGACCAGACGCCGGCCGCGTCGAAGCTCCGCTGCGCCTGCAGCATCTGGTAGCCGATGCCGTCGGTGCCGCCGAAGATCTCCGAGAGCACCATGAGGATCAGCGCCAGCGACAGGCTCAGCCGCAGCCCGGCGAAGATCTTCGGTGACGCCGCGGGGATGACGACCACCCGCAGGTGCTGGGCCTTCGACAGCCCGAACACGGTGGCGGTCTCGGTGTAGGTGCGGTCCACCGACCGGGCGCCGTCGATGCTGTTGAGCAGCACCGGCCAGATGACGCCGAACACGATCGTGGCCAGCTGCGTCGCCAGGCCCGACTGGAACAGCACGAGGAACAGCGGCAGCAGCATCGGCGGCGGCACCGCCCGGCCGAACTCGATCAGCCCGTCCACGTACCCGGAGATGGTCCGCGAGCGCCCCAGGACCACCCCCACCACCACGCCGATCAGCGAGGCGAGGACCCAGCCGCCGAACATGCGGCCGAGGCTGGGCATGATGTTGGCGAACGCGTCATCGGTGAGGAACAGCCGGGAGGCCGGTCCGGAGAACCACAGCTCGTACATCCGCACGACGATCTCGCTGGGAGGCGGGAAGTCGTCGTCCACGTAGACGAAACGGGTGACCAGCTCCCAGGCGACTATCACCAGGGGTACGAACCAGAGCCGGTTGAGCACTTTCACGTCCGCGCCCCTCCCGTCCGCAGCCAGTGCCAGCGGAACAGGCGCCGCTCGGCCGTCTGCAACGCCAGGTTCGCCACTACGCCGAAGATCCCGGCCCACAGCGTGGCCGCCATGATCAGGTCCATCCGGTTGCCCGAGCCGGCCGCGACCGCGAACACGCCGATGCCGTTGACGCCGCCGGCCAGCAGCTCCGCGCTCACGGCCAGCACCAGCGCGATCCCGGCGGCGATCCGCACGCCGGTGGCCATGAACGGCGCGGCGCTGGGCAGGCTGACCCGGGCCAGCACCGCCAGCGGGCCGAACCCGAAGGTCCGCATCGACTCCTTGGCCAGCGGGTCGACGTCATGCATGCCGTACAGGGTGTTGATGAGGATCGGCCACAGCGACGCGTAGACGATGACCGAGACCTTCATCAGCGAGTCTTCGGGGATGAGCAGGATCGCCAGCGGGATGATCGCCACCGACGGGATCGGCCGCATGAACTCCAGCAGCGGCCGGACCGCCTGCTCCGCCCGGGGCAGCGCGCCGAGCAGCACGCCCAGCGGCACCCCGACGCCGATCGCGACCAGCAGGCCGAGCGCCCAGTTGCCGATCGTGACCAGCATTCCTTCGAGGAACTCGGGGTCCGCCAGGAGGAGCGCGGCTTCGTACAGGATCACCGACGGAGCCGGGAAGTCGAACGTCCGGGACACCCAGAGTCTGACGACCAGCTCGCCGAGAATGAGGAAGCCCGCGACGCCGATGGCGCCGCGGGTCAGTTGGGCACTTCTCATCCTGCTGCTGGGGGAGCCACGATGATCGACTTCACGTCGATCGGCTTCTCGAGGTACTTGTACTCGAGCATCAGGTCGGCGACCTTCTGCAGCCGGTCGGCGTTCAGCTCGCTCGGGTAGGTGCCGAGCGTGATCACCGAAGCGACCTCCGGCGTGATCTTCGTGTACGTCGGGACCATCGCCTCGACCTCCTTGCGGTCGCTGGAGGCGAGCGCCTGGGCCTTGGAGATCGCGCGCTGGAAGGCGGCCAGCGTCTTCGGGTGCTTCTGCGCCCACTCCTCGGTGGCCATCCAGCCGGCGATGGGCAGGTTCTCGGTCTCACCGGTCATCGTGTCGGCGAGCTTGCGGAAGCCGAGCTGGCTCTGCGTCGCGGTGATGAACGGCTCGGTGATCCAGCCGGCGTCGGCCTGGCCGCTCGCGATGGCGTTGCCCATCTCGGGGAACGGCTTCTCCGCGAATTTGACGTCGTTTTCAGTAAGACCGGCGACCTTCAGCTGCGTCGTCACGGCAAGCGTGGCGACGTTGCGCAGGTTGTTGACCAGGATGGTCTTGCCCTTGAGGTCCGCCACCGCGTTAATCGGCGAGTCCTTCGGGACCATGATGTTGAAGTTGTTTTCAGCGGCCTGGTACATGTCCGCGACGAGCTTGATCTTCTTGCCGGCCTCGACAGCGGAGAAGGTCGAGACGTAGTTCGTCATGGAGATGTCGAGTGAGCCGTTCTCGACTTGCGGGATCGCGGCCGCGCCACCGGTAATGGTGACCGGCTCGACCGTGAGGCCCTCCTCCTTGAAGTAGCCCTTGGCGTTCGCGATATAGAGCGACACGGAGTCGGGAATGGGGAGGGCTCCCACCTTGATGGTGGTCTTTTCCAGACCGTCGGCGTTGGCCGTCGTGTCGGGGGACTCGCCGCCGCTGCCACAGGCGGTAAGGGCGAGTGCGACTGCGGCGCCGACGGCAATGGCGCGACAGCGCAGGTTGCGTGTCATGGGGAAGGTCTCCTACCAGGGGGAAGCTATTGGAGCGCGGCATTCGATCGCCGGGCGTGAAGCGTACCGGAGGGGGGATCAGAGCTGAAGCCGATCCGTCTCGAATCCCCTACTTTTCTGCTTAACACGACTTCTCGCTTTATAGTCGCATATATTACTTTCTGTCATCTAAAGGGTCATATGTCCGAATCGGAAGATCGTAGCTCTCCGTAAACGGAAGCTAGCGGCTCGAACAAAGCGGCCCTCTGGACGATGGAAAACTCGTGAGGCGTTGGCTCAACTATGAGGTTTGTGCTCAAATTGGGCACCGAACTTGCCTGCGATCACGCGTCGGCGTGCCAAATGCGCGTGATCCCCACTAAGCAGCAGGCTATGGCGAGAGGTTGCCACAGTGAGGACACCAGCGACCGATTCCGGTCGTAGCAGGGCGCAAGACCTGCCGGGACCGCCCGTTTCCACGCTGGCGCCGGCGGACCGGCCGCTGCCCAAGCCGGGCAGCTCGTTCGCTCTGCGTAACTGGCGAGTACGGACGCGCCTCATCGCCCTCATCGCCATCCCGACGATCGTCGGCGTCCTCCTCGGCGCGCTGCGCGTCGGCACCTCCATCGGCAGCGCCCAGCAGTACGCGCAGGTCGGTGAGGTCAACACGCTGATGAGCAGTGTCGGGGAGCTCGCGCACAACCTGGCGGTCGAGCGCGACCGGGCCGCCCGCTACGTCGCCTCCAACCGCAGACAGGGCGAACTGCAGCCGCTGACCACGCAGCAGGACATCGTCGACGCCAGCGCCAAGCGCTTACTCGGAATATCGGGCTCCGCCCAGGGCCTGCTGTCGGATCTGGGCCAGAGGCGTCTGGAACTCACCCGCTTCCGGCTCGGGCAGCTGCCCACGATGCGCAAGACGATCCAGGGAAGCCAGCTCCCGCCGCTGCCGACCATCGAGAAGTACAGCGAGGTCATCAGCGATCTGCTGCAGCTCTTCGACGAGGTCGGCCAGGGCGCGGCCGACGAGCAGATCACCTCGACCAGCACGGCCATGCGCGCCGTGGCGCGGGCCGAGGAGGAGACCTCCAAGCAGCGCGCGCTGCTGTCCGCCGCGCTGCTGAAGAACGAGTTCACCGGACCCGAGTTCAACGCCTTCGTCGACGCCCGAGCCCGCCGCGAGAGCGAGCGGGCGACCTTCCGCAGCGCCGCCACGCCGGCCCAGCGCCAGCACTTCGACAACACGGTCACCAGCGTCGAGGTCGGCCGGGCCGAGTTCTACGCCAACCGCGCGATCTTCCTGCACAACGCGGGGACGGCGCTGCAGCGCCTGGACACCACGACCACCAAGGACGTCGACAAGTGGTACGACTCCATCACACGGACGGTCGACAAGCAGAACGAGGTGCAGAAGGCCCTCTCGCAGCAGATCGCCACCCGCAGCGCCGACCTGCAGGGCGCCGACCGGCAGGCGGCCGCCTTCAGCATCGGCCTGGTCATCCTGCTGCTGGCGCTGGTCCTCGTGGTCACCGCCGTCATGGCGCGCTCGCTCGTACGGCCGCTGAGGCGACTGCGCGGGGACGCGCTCAAGGTCGCCGGCAAGACGCTGCCCGGCCTGGTGCGCCAGCTGCGCGAGGGCGAGGCGGATCCGGAGTCGCTGCACGTGCCGCCCATCCAGATCTCCTCCAAGGACGAGATCGGTGAAGTCGCGCGGGCGTTCGACGAGGTGCACCGGGAAGCGGTGCGGCTGGCGGGCGAGGAGTCCCGCCTGCGCGCCAACGTCAACGCGATGTTCGTGAACCTGTCGCGGCGCAGCCAGACGCTGGTCGAGCGGCAGATCACCCTGATCGACGGCCTGGAGCAAGGTGAGCAGGACGAGCAGCGGCTGGCCAACCTGTTCAAGCTGGACCACCTGGCCACCCGCATGCGCCGCAACTCCGAGAACCTGCTGGTCCTCGCCGGCCAGGAGCCGCCCCGCCGGTGGAGCCAGCCCGTCAAGATGGTCGACGTGGCCCGCGCCTCGCTCTCCGAGGTCGAGAACTACGAGCGGGTCGTGCTCCAGGTCCCCGACGGCGTCTCCGTCGCCGGCCAGGCCGTCAACGACGTCATCCACCTGATCGCCGAGCTGGTGGAGAACGCGCTGTCGTTCTCCCCGCGCGAGACCCGGGTGACGGTGTCGGGCAGCCGGATCGACGGCGGCGGCGTGATGCTGTCCATCAGCGACTCCGGCATCGGCATGACCCAGGAAGAACTCGTCCAGGCCAACGAGCGGCTCGCCCAGACCGTGGCCGTGGACGTCTCGGTCTCGCGCCGCATGGGCCTGTTCGTGGTCTCCCGGCTGGCACAGCGGCACGGCATCCGCGTACAGCTCAGGACGCAGAGCGGCGGCGGGCTCACCGCGATGGTGCTGGTGCCCGAGAGCCTGCTGGGCGCGCAGACGCAGGGCTTCGACGGCGCGGCCGGCGCCGCCGGGGCGCTGGCCGGCATGCAGCGCGCCCGGGCCGAGGCCTTCACCTCGCCGCCGCCCGTGCCCCAGTGGGGCGACAACGGCTTCCAGATGAGCCCGGCGCACCCCTCGTACCCGGGGAGTGCGGAACCCAGCGGCTCCTGGCCCGCCACCAACGTGCAGTGGCCGTCCAACGGCGGCGGCTCGGGCGCGTGGCCGTCCGATCCGCGCGGCGGCGGCGGGTTCGACACCGACGACGTGTGGATCCCCTCGCGCGTCCCCGGCAGCTGGACGAACGAGCAGGCGCCGCCGATCGAGCGCCCCGCCGACCCGCTGCCGACCAGGAACCCGGCCAACCGCGGCAAGCAGGCGTACGACTTCCCGGAGACGGCCGAGTCGGGGGCCACCGGCCCCATGCCCGCGGTCAACGCCTCCTCGGGAGGGGACGACTACCTGCCGATCTTCGCCTCGGTGGAGTCGGCCTGGTTCGAGCGCGGTGGCAGCAGCGGCGCGTGGGGGTCGGCCAAGGCGGACGCGGGATGGACCGCGGCGCAGGCGGCGGCCGAACCCGTACGGGACGGCGCGACGGCCTCAGGGTTGCCCAAGCGGGTGCCGAAGGCGAACCTGGTGCCGGGCTCGGCCGACACGGCCGCGGCGCCCAAGGGGGTCGCCCCGATGCCCGCGATCTCACCGGACCGGGTGCGCAGCCGGCTGGCGAGCTTCCAGAAGGGCTTCCGTGCGGCACGCGACGACATCAGCGAGGGCAGGGCGAACGTCTCTGACCCGAGGGAGAACAGGGAGGAGGGCGCGTGAACGACCTGAGCCAGGCGGCGCGGGGAGTGGACTGGTTGGTCACGGACTTCGTCAACAGTGTTCCCGGTGTCGCGCATGCGGTGGTGGTGTCGTCTGACGGACTGCCCCTGGCCACGTCGGCCGGGTTTCCGGTGGACCGGGCCGACCAGCTGGCGGCGATCGCCTCCGGGCTGGTGAGCCTGACCCAGGGCGCGGCCCGGGTGTTCGAGGGCGGCGCCGTGAACCAGACGATCGTGGAGATGCAACGGGGGCTCATGCTGATCATGTCCATTAGCGACGGTTCCTGTCTGGGAGTGCTCGCCGCTCCGGACTGCGACATGGGACTGGTCGCGTACCAGATGACGTTGATGGTGGATCGCGCCGGCAAGGTGCTGACCCCGGCGGTGCGTGCCGAGCTGCGCGCCAGCCAGACCAGGTGATGTAGGTGACGGACCCCAGATGGAACAGCGGCGGCTGGACTCCCCAGCCGCCTCCGCCGTCGAGCAACGACCCGGCCTCGCCGGTCCGTCCCTACGCGGTGACCGGCGGGCGGACCGCGCCCAGGGTCAAGCTCGCGATGGAGGCCCTGGTGTCGTCGGCGACGGCCGAGCACCGGGAGTTCTCCCACATCACTCCCGAATACCAGGCGATCAGCCATCTCTGCCGTCAGGTGCGGTCGGTCGCGGAGGTGTCGGCGCTGTTACGGATGCCCTTGGGCGTGGCGCGGGTGCTGATCGCCGACATGGCCGCTGAGGGCCTGGTCCGGGTGCACCAGCCGCAGCTGGACGAGGGCAGGCCGGATGTCAACCTGCTGGAAAGGGTGCTCAGTGGACTTCGCAGGCTCTAGCCCCGGGCTCACCTCGGCGAAGATCGTGGTGGCCGGCGGCTTCGGGGTGGGCAAGACGACGTTCGTCGGCGCCGTGTCCGAGATCATGCCGCTGACGACCGAGGCCGTGATGACCGACGCGTCGGCGGGGATCGACGACCTCGGCATGACCCCGCTCAAGACGACCACCACGGTGGCCATGGACTTCGGGCGGGTGTCCCTGGACCGTGACCTGATCCTCTATCTGTTCGGCACGCCGGGCCAGCACCGGTTCTGGTTCATGTGGGACGACCTGGTGAAGGGCGCGATCGGCGCGGTCGTGCTGGTCGACACGCGCCGGCTCGCCGACAGCTTCCCGGCCATCGACTACTTCGAAGAGGCCAAGCTGCCCTTCATCGTGGGCATCAACGGCTGGGACGGACGGTACCCGCACGGCGACAACGAGGTCCGTGAGGCGCTCACGCTCGCGCCGCACATCCCGCTCCTCCGTCTCGACGCGCGTACGAAGGACTCGGTCAAGGGCGCTCTGATCAACCTCGTGGAGCACGCGTTGTCGGTCCGGATGGCCGTGCCAGGCTGGAACGGCTAGCGAAGCGGATAGGCTGAGAGTAGACCCACATTCGCTTCGAGGACTGGCCAACCACGTGTTCGAGACGCTTTCCGACCGGCTGACATCGGTCTTCTCCTCCCTCCGATCCAAGGGTCGGCTGTCCGACGCCGACATCGACGCGACCACCCGCGAGATCCGCATCGCGCTGCTCGAGGCCGATGTCGCGCTCCCGGTGGTCAAGGCGTTCGTCGCCCGGGTCAAGGAGCGCGCCCGCGGTGCGGAGGTCTCGCAGGCGCTCAACCCGGCGCAGCAGGTCGTCAAGATCGTCAACGACGAGCTGATCGAGATCCTGGGCGGCGAGACGCGCAGGCTGCGTTACGCCAAGACGCCGCCGACCGTGATCATGCTCGCCGGTCTCCAGGGCTCCGGCAAGACCACGCTGGCGGGCAAGCTCGCCAAGTGGCTGCGCGAGCAGGGCCACGTGCCGCTGATGGTCGCCGCCGACCTCCAGCGCCCCAACGCGGTGCAGCAGCTCCAGGTGATGGGCGAGCGGGCGCAGGTCGCGGTCTACGCTCCGGAGCCCGGCAACGGGGTCGGCGACCCGGTCGACGTCGCCCGCCGCTCGATCGACGAGGCCAGGCGCCAGCAGCACGACATCGTCATCATCGACACCGCCGGCCGCCTCGGCATCGACCAGGAGCTCATGCGGCAGGCCGCCGACATCCGCGACGCGGTCCAGCCCGACGAGATCATGTTCGTGGTCGACGCCATGATCGGCCAGGACGCCGTCACCACGGCCCAGGCGTTCATGGACGGCGTCGGCTTCGACGGCGTGGTGCTCACCAAGCTCGACGGCGACGCCCGCGGCGGCGCGGCCCTGTCGGTGCGCCACATCACCGGCCGCCCGATCATGTTCGCCTCCACCGGCGAGAAGCTGGAAGACTTCGACGCCTTCCACCCCGACCGGATGGCCTCCAGGATCCTCGACATGGGTGACATCCTCACCCTGATCGAGCAGGCCCAGAAGACGTTCGACGAGGAGCAGGCCGCCAAGATGGCGGGCAAGCTCACCTCGGGCGAGAACTTCACGCTGGAGGACTTCCTCGAGCAGATGATGATGGTCCAGAAGATGGGCCCCATCAAGAACCTGCTCGGCATGATGCCCGGCATGGGGCAGATGCGCGACCAGATCAACTCGATCGACGACCGCGACCTCGACCGCATCGCCGCCATCATCCGTTCGATGACCCCGGCCGAGCGGCAGGACCCGAAGATCATCAACGGCTCCCGGCGGGCCCGCATCGCGAACGGCTCCGGCACCACGGTCAGCGCCGTCAACAACCTGGTCACCCGCTTCTTCGAGGCCCAGAAGATGATGAAGCGGATGGCCGGCGGCATGGGCATCCCCGGCATGCCGGGCGGCAAGGGCAAGGCGGCCAAGTCCTCCAAGAAGGCCAAGAAGGGGCGGCGCGTGAGCGGCGACCCGCGCAAGGCCGCGCTCGGCAAGGCGGCCGCGGCCGACGAGGCCCCCGCCGCGCCCAAGAAGGGCGGCGCGCTGGGCAACCTCGGCGGCAAGCTGCCTCCGGGCGTCGAGCTGCCCCCCGGCTTCGACCCGTCGAAGCTGCGGCTGCCCGGCCAGAAGTAATCTTCGTGGCGGCGGGCGTGTGGGTCCCGGGCAGTGTCCGGTGTCTGGCACAATGACATGTTGGAACACCGTGACCAGGCGGGTGCCCTCTCACCTCCCGCAGGTCACGTTTGTCCCTTGAGCGGGCTCGCATCGTGCCCCACTCGATGAGAAGCCGCTCACTCGTGTCTGTGAACGCAGGAGAGACCACACCCGTGGCAGTCAAGATCAAGCTCAAGCGGCTCGGCATGATCCGCAACGCTCAGTACCGCATCATCGTCGCCGACAGCCGCACCAAGCGTGACGGCCGTGCGATCGAGGAGATCGGTCTGTACCACCCGAAGGAACACCCTTCGCGCATCGAGATCAATGGTGAGCGTGCCGCTTACTGGCTGGGTGTCGGCGCGCAGCCGACCGAGCCGGTGCTCAAGCTGCTCAAGCTCACCGGCGACTGGCAGAAGTTCAAGGGCGAGCCCGCCCCGGCGCCTCTCAAGGTGGCCGAGCCGGCGCCCGACAGGCACGCCGTCTACGAGGCCGCCGCCAAGGAGGCCCTGGCCGGTGGCGAGACCGCCACCACCGCCACGACGCCGAAGAGGTCCAAGAAGAAGGACGAGGCCGAGGCCCCCGCCGAGACCCCGTCCGAGGGCGAGGGCTGACGTGCTTGAGGAGGCACTCGAGCACCTCGTGAAGGGCATCGTCGAACATCCCGACGATGTCCGGGTCCGCGCACGCCGCATCCGCAGCGGGCGCGTCCTGGAGGTCCGAGTGCACCCTGACGACCTGGGCAAGGTCATCGGCCGCGGCGGGCGCACCGCCAAGGCTCTGCGCACGGTCGTGAACGCCCTGGCCGACGGCAAGTACGTCCGGGTCGACCTGCTCGACCTGCACGAAGCGGTCCGTTGACGTCAGGTTTCGCGCGCCCTCATCGGTAAGCCCGGTGGGGGCGCTCGTGGTTGTGGAGAGGGAAGGTTCACGTGCAGCTGGTCGTCGGCCGGATAAGCCGTGCCCATGGAGTGCGCGGTGACGTCACCGTGGAGGTGCGCACCGACGATCCCGGGCTGCGCTTCGCCGTCGGCAACGCGCTCACGACCGACCCGCCCGAGCGCGGGCCGCTGGTGATCGAGAGCAGCCGCTGGCACAAGGGCGCGCTGCTGCTGTCCCTCGCCGGCGTCACCGACCGCGACAGCGCCGAGGAGCTCCGCGGCACCCTGCTCGTCATCGACTCCTCGGACGTCGAGCCGTCCGACGACCCCGACGAGTTCCACGACCACCAGCTCATCGGGCTCACGGTCGAGACCACCGGCGGCGAGACCGTCGGCGAGGTGGCCGACGTCCTCCACCACGGCCAGGACCTGCTCGTGGTGCGGCGCGGCGGCGGCCGCGAGGAGGCGCTCGTCCCGTTCGTGAAGGCGCTGGTCCCCGTCGTGGATCTGGAGGGCGGCAAGCTCGTCGTCGATCCGCCGGAAGGCCTGCTGTGAGGCTCGACATCATCTCGATCTTCCCTGAATACTTCGCGCCGCTCGGCGTCTCGCTGATCGGCAAGGCCCGCGAGCGCGGCACCCTCGACGTCCGCGTCCACCAGCTCCGCGACTGGGCGCACGACGTCCACAAGACCGTCGACGACACCCCTTACGGCGGCGGCCCCGGCATGGTGATGAAGCCGGAGGTGTGGGGCGAGGCCATCGACGACGTCATCGGCGACGGCGGGCCCCGGATGATCGTGCCGACGCCGAGCGGGCGGCCCTTCACCCAGGAGCTGGCCCAGGAGCTGGCGGGGGAGGAGTGGCTGCTGTTCGCGTGCGGCCGCTACGAGGGCATCGACTCCCGGGTGATGGCCGAGTACGGCTCGCGGCTGCGCGTCGACGAGGTGAGCATCGGCGACTACGTGCTGGCGGGCGGCGAGGTGGCGGTGCTGGTGATGGTGGAGGCCATCGGCCGGCTGCTGCCCGGCGTGCTCGGCAACGTCCGCTCCGCCGTCGACGACTCCTTCGCGCCCGGGGCCATGCGCAACCTGCTCGAAGGCCCGGTCTACACCAAGCCGCCCGTCTGGCGGGGTCACGAGGTGCCGGAGGTGCTGCTGTCCGGGCATCACGGCAAGGTCGCCAGATGGCGCCGTGACCAGGCGCTCCGCCGTACGGTCGCGACCCGGCCCGAGCTGCTCGCGGAGATCGACGCCGAGACGCTCGACAAGCACGACCGGCGGCTCCTCGACGAGCTGGCGTTTCGCGTCCCTCCGGAAGATGTGGCAAACTGAAGCGTCGCCAACTGCCATGTGGTTGGTCAGCATGCCCGGGAAGCTTCCCGGGTTCACCGAATCAGCAGGCGCGTCCGCCATGAGCCCAGGCCGGGTGGACCTCCGCGTGCTCGCGAGACTTGAGGAAGCATCTCTCATGCACACGAAGATCCAGGAGCTTGAGAAGGCCAACCTGCGCAGCGACGTCCCGGACTTCCGTCCCGGTGACACGCTCGAGGTCCACGTACGCGTCGTCGAGGGCAACCGCTCCCGCGTCCAGGTCTTCAAGGGGTTCGTGCTCCGCCGTCAGGGCGGCGGCGCCCGCGAGACCTTCACCGTCCGCAAGGTCAGCTACGGCGTCGGCGTCGAGCGCACCTTCCCGGTGCACAGCCCGGTGATCGAGAAGATCGTCGTGGCCAGCCGGGGCGACGTGCGCCGCGCCAAGCTCTACTACATGCGCGACCTGCGCGGCAAGGCGGCCCGCATCCGCGAGAAGCGTGAGACGCCCGTCAAGTGAGCCCGGCGTCCGAACGGCCCGCCTTGTGGGGCGGGCCGTTCCGCCTTTGCGGGGGCCTTCCCTTTATGTGGAGCGACTCGTGCCCGGTGTAACGTCGGTCGAGGCTTGTCGAGCCGACACATCATCTAGGCTCATCACCGATGACTAGCGAGAGCCAGGAGTACGGCGCGTCGCGCCGCCCTGTCGAGGACGAGGTGGACGTGGTCGCCGAAGAGACTCACCAACCGGCAAAAGGCGGGAAGCCCGACGAAGACCAGAAGAAGGAAAAGAAGGGCTCCTTCTGGAAGGAGCTCCCCGTCCTGGTCGTCGTGGCACTGGCCCTCGCGCTGATCATCAAGACCTTCGTGATCCAGGCGTTCTACATCCCGTCCGAGTCGATGGAGAACACCCTCCTCACCAACGACCGGGTCCTCGTCAACAAGCTCGTCTACCACACCCGCGACATCGAGCGCGGCGACGTCGTGGTCTTCTCCGGCGTCAACTCCTGGGACGGCGAGTTCCAGATGGAGGAGCCGAGCAACCCCGTCGAGGGCTTCTTCCGGTGGGTCGGCACCGCGTTCGGCATCGTGCCCGGCGAGAAGGACTACATCAAGCGGGTCATCGGCGTCGGCGGCGACCACGTCGAGTGCTGCGACAAGCAGCAGCGCATCACCGTCAACGGCGTGCCGCTCGACGAGAGCTCATACCTCTACCCGGGCAACCTGCCCTCGCGTGAGGAGTTCGAGACCGACGTGCCGCCCGGCCACCTGTGGGTGATGGGCGACCACCGGCAGGTCTCCATGGACTCGCGCTCCCACACCGGCGATCCCGGCGGCGGATCCATCCCCGAGAGCCAGGTCATCGGGCGGGCCTTCGTCATCGTCTGGCCGTTCTCCCGGGCCACCACGATCCCCATCCCCGAAACGTTCGCACAGCCCGCGCTCCAGGCGCTCAGCGGCGCGACACCGCTGGTCGCCGGGTTCGCGCTGGCCGTCCCCCTGGTTCTGGTCCGTAGGCGCTGGCTGCGGAGTAAGCGCTGATGGCCGCCACCGAGAAGGCGGAGTCCTTGGAGAAGAAGAAAAAGGGCGGCTTCCGGGAGACCGTCCTCCTGCTGATCACGGGGATCGGCATCGCCCTGTTGCTGCAGGCCTTCGTGGTCGGATCGTTCTACATCCCCTCGGAGTCGATGGAGAACACCCTCAAGATCAACGACCGGGTGTTCGTCAACAAGCTCGCCGGGCCGCCCGGGCGCGGCGACATCGTGGTGTTCAAGGGCTGGAACGGCGAAGACACCATCAAGCGGGTGATCGGCGTCGGCGGCGACCAGGTCAAGTGCTGCGACTCCAAGCGGCGCATCACCATCAACGGCAAGCCGCTCGACGAGTCGTCCTACCTCTACCCCGACGACTACCCCTCGGGCGACGAGTTCGACGTCAAGGTGCCCGAGGGCAAGCTCTGGCTGATGGGCGACCACCGCAGCGCCTCCGCCGACGCGCGCAGCCACATGGAGGAGCCCGGGGGCGGCTTCATCTCGGTCGACGACGTCATCGGCACGGCGGTCGTCCGCTACTGGCCGCTCGGACGCGGCACGATCTTCACGAAGCCTGACAGCTTCGCACGGGTCGAGTAGTCGCGGTTTGCGCCGGATGGGGCGTACGCTTCCAGTGTCATGACAGTAGCGTTCCGCCCTCGACCGAGCGTGGTCCGGCGTGATTCCGGGCTCTACGCCTACGAGCGGGCGCTGGCCCGCCGCGGCCTCACTCCCATCGCCGGAGTCGATGAGGCCGGACGTGGCGCGTGCGCCGGCCCGCTGGTCGTCGCCGCCGTCATCCTGCGCAAGCCGATCGAGGGGCTGGGCGACTCCAAGCTGCTCACACCCGCCGTGCGGGAGCGGCTGCACGACCTCATCCTCGCCACCGCGCACGTCGGCGTCGTCGTCATCCCTCCGGAGGTCATCGACGCCAGGGGGCTCCACAAGTGCAACGTGGCGGGAATGCGGCGGGCGGTCGCGCGGTTGACCTGCGATCCGGGATACATCCTCACCGATGGCTTCCCGGTTCCGGGCCTGCCGGCGCCTTCGCTGGCGGTCTGGAAGGGGGACCAGGTGGCCGCCTGCGTGGCGGCCGCGTCGATAGTGGCGAAGGTGACGAGGGACCGGCTGATGGCCGCGCTCGACGAGGAGTTCCCGCTTTACGGCTTCGCCGAGCACAAGGGGTACGTCACGCCACAGCATCGCCTCGCACTCGAAACGCACGGCCCGTGCCCGCACCACCGTTACTCCTTCGTCACGGTGGCTAGGGGGATGGGCGAGAATGAAATGGGGGCCGGGGTTGCCTGATCAGGCACGCCGGGGGACCGGTACGACAGGAGGACCGCGATGAGCGCAGAGGATCTCGAAAAGTACGAGACCGAGATGGAGCTGCAGCTTTACCGCGAATACCGCGATGTCGTCGGATTGTTTACCTACGTGGTGGAAACGGAGCGGCGGTTCTACCTGACGAACTCGGTCGACCTGGACGTACGCACGGCGGAGAACGGTGATGTGTTCTTCGACGTGAAGATGCAGGACGCGTGGGTGTGGGACATGTACCGGCCCGCGCGGTTCGTGAAGAACGTCCGCGTGGTCACGTTCAAGGATGTCAACGTCGAAGAGCTGGCCAAGGCCGACCTGGAGATGCCCAAGGAGGGCTTCTCCGGCTAGCGGCGTGACAGGTTGACGAAGGGGCGCGAGTTGTTCGCGCCCCTTCGTCGTCCTCTGGTTGTCCACAGGGTGCCCGCGCTCGACCTTGCTGTCCCCAGAACCACGTTCGGGGCCGGACGCGGCGGCCCCCGTGCGCGAAGGTCAGTGCCCGGAGGTGGCACACATGGCCGCGAAGAACGAACTCGGCAGGCACGGCGAGCAACTCGCCGCCGACTACCTGCGTGCCGAGGGCATGACCATCATCGAGCGCAACTGGCGCTGCCGCCACGGCGAGATCGACATCATCGCCGAGGACGGACCCACCCTCGTGGTGGTCGAGGTCAAGACACGATCGGGCACGTCACACGGCACGGCGCTGGAGTCCGTGCGTCCCGCCAAGCTGGCCCGCCTGCGCGCCCTCGCCGCCAAGTGGCTGGCCGCGGAGTCGCGCACGTACGCCACGGTCAGGATCGACGTGATCGCCCTGGACCGCTTCGCGGGCGACTACTCCCTGCGCCACGTGCGGGGGGCGTCGTAGATGGCGGTCGCACGCACCCGCAGCGTCGCCCTGGTCGGCGTCACGGGCAGTTCGGTGGAGGTGGAGGCCGACGTCGGCAACGGCCTGGCGGGCATCCACCTCATCGGACTGCCCGACGCGGCGCTGAGCGAGGCCCGAGAGCGGGTCCGCTCGGCCATGGTCAACAGTCATTTCCCGTGGCCCGACGCCCGCATCACGGTCAGCCTGTTCCCCGCCAGCGTGCCCAAGCGCGGCAGCGGGTTCGACCTGTCCATCGCGGTGGCCATACTGGGCGCCGCCGGAGTGGTCCCGGCGAGCCGCATCGCGGGCCCGTTCTTCCTCGGCGAACTCGGCCTCGACGGACGCCTGCGCCCGGTGCGCGGCGTGCTCCCGTCCGTGCTGAGCGCGGCCAAGGAGGGCGACGACATCACCGTCGTGGTCCCGGCGGCCAACGCCGCGGAGGCCGCCCTGGTCCCGGGCGTGCGGGTGATCCCGGTGCCTGACCTGCGCCGCCTCGTGGAGTGGCTCCGCGCGGACGACTTCCCGTCGTCGATCGAAGCGCCCGCCCACCCTCCGACGCCGGGCGGGACGCCCGACCGCTTCGGGGCGTCCGGGCACTCGCGGCCGTCCCCGCCCGTCCAGCCGCACGTCGACCTGTCCGACGTGGTCGGCCAGCCCATGGCCAGGCGCGCCCTGGAGGTCTGCGCCGCGGGCAACCACAACCTGTGGATGCTCGGCCCGCCCGGCACCGGCAAGACCCTCCTGGCCGAGCGCCTGCCCACGCTGCTCCCCGACCTGGAGCTCGATCACGCCCTGGAGGTCACGGCCATCCACTCTGTCGCCGGCGCGCTCCCGCCCAACAGCCCCATGGTCTTCCGTCCGCCGTACATCAGCCCGCACCACACCGCCACGGCGGCGGCGATCGTCGGCGGCGGCAGCTCGGTCGTCCGTCCCGGCGCGGTCTCCCTGGCACACCGGGGCATCCTGTTCATGGACGAAGCGCCCGAGTTTCCCTCCCACGTGCTCGACTCGTTGCGACAGCCGCTGGAGTCCGGGCAGGTGACCGTGTCCAGGTCGATCGGCTCCGTCACCTTCCCCGCGCGTTTCATCCTCGTGCTGGCGGCCAACCCCTGCCCGTGCGCCCAACCGCAGGACAAGGGCGGAGAGTGCCAGTGCTCGCCCACCACCCGGCGCCGCTACCTGAGCAGGCTCTCCGGCCCGCTCCTCGACCGCATCGACATGAAGGTCACCGTGGCGCGCTCGTCCAGACGCGAGCTGATGGCCGACCGGCAGTTCGTCGAGACCAGCGAGACCGTGGCAGGGCGCGTTCTCGCGGCTCGCGCCCGCGCCGCCGAACGCCTCACCGGCACGCCATGGCGGACCAACGCCGAAGTCCCCTCCGCGGCCCTGCACTCCAGGTTCCGGCCGTCAGATGCCGCCATGAAGCCCATGACGAGCTGCCTAGACTCCGGCTCCCTGAGCGCCCGCGGCCTCGACCGTGTCGTCCGCGTCGCCTGGACGATCGCTGACCTGGCGGGCAAGCCCCGCCCCGACGAGGACGAGACCTCGGCCGCGCTGGCCCTCTGGCTCGGCCTCAATCCATGACAGCCATCCGCCACCGGAGGATCACCATGAGCACCCCCGATCACGAGGCGAGAGCCGCCCTCATGCGCGCCGCCGACGCCGGCGACACCGTCATGGGCGCCCTCGTGTCCCAGCTGGGCGCCGTCCAAGCGCTCCAAGCCGTACGGGAGAGGGCCGCGCCACCCGGGTTCGCCTTCGCCGAAGAGCTGGCCGGCCGCTTCCAGAGCTGGCACGCCCGCCTGGCGGCCTGCGACCCCGCGGCCGACCTGGAGGCGGGCGAGCGGGCGGGCGCCAGGCTCGTCATCCCCGGCGACGCCGAATGGCCCACCCAGTTGGACGCGCTCGGCTCCGGCCGCCCGCTCGGCCTCTGGCTCCACGGCACGGCCGACCTGCGCTTCTCCTGCCTGCGTTCGGTCGCGGTGGTCGGCGCGCGAGCCGCCACCTCCTACGGCGTCCACGTCGCCGCCCAGTTCGGCATCGGGCTGAGCGAGGCCGGATGGACGGTGGTGTCCGGAGGCGCCTTCGGCATCGACGGCGCCGCCCACAGGGGAGCCCTGGCCGCCGGAGGCCCCACGGTGGTGGTCCTGGCCTGCGGCGTCGACTACTGCTATCCGGCGGAGCACCGCTCCCTGTTCGCCGGAGCCCGCGACCGGGGCGTGCTGGTCAGCGAATGCCCGCCGGGCGTCCGGCCGACCCGGTCCCGCTTCCTGATCAGAAACCGCGTGATCGCCGCCCTGTCCAGAGGCACCCTGGTCGTGGAGGCAGCCCTGCGCAGCGGCGCGCTCAACACGGCCGGCCACGCCCTCACGCTCGACCGGCATCTCGGCGCCGTCCCCGGCCCCATCACCTCCGCCCTGTCCGACGGCTGCCACCGTCTCCTGCGCGAACGCAAGGCCGTCTGCGTGACGACCCCGGAGGAGATGATCGAACTCGTCGGCGTCATGGGCGACGACCTCGCCCCCGCGTTGCGGGCCCCCGCCCTTCCCCGGGACTCTCTGCCGGAGCAGACCAAGCGCGTCCTGGACGCGGTCCCGGCCAGGATCAGCGCGGGCCCCGCCACCATCGCCGTGACCGCCGGCGTGGACCTCAACACGGCCCTCAGCGCTCTGGGCTCCCTGGCGGCCACCGGCTACATCGAACGCACCGCCGGCGGCTGGCGCGCCCGCCGCCCGGTCTCACCGATCTACCCAAAGGCCGAGCCTGCCCTTCCGCGGTCCACCCCGGCGGCAGCCGCCGACGACCTCGGCGTCGTACCGAATCCGCCCAGGGAAGCGTCCTCGGATCGGGAGAGCGGCGTGTAGGGAAAGAGGG
>NZ_JAHKRN010000026.1 GCF_019396385.1 Nonomuraea harbinensis
CCCCTCTCCCGATCTCTCAGGGGGCTGAGGTCCCGGCGCCGGTCGGTGGGCGGCCGGTCAGTCGATGGTGATCAGCCCGTAGCCGCCGTCGTAACGGTGGTAGATCAGCCGGCCGCGGCCGGTGTCGGCGTCGGCGTAGAACTCGAACGCCCGCCCGCTGACCTCCAGCCGGTCCACCGCCTCGGCGGTGGTCAGCCGGGGCGCCGGGCCCGGATCGATCGCGAGCGGCACCGCCACCTCGCCGAGGGCTTCCGGCCGCGGCTCCACCTGGGCCATCCGGTAGCCCTCCTCGGCCCGGTACAGGACGCTGTCCTGACCGCTGCCGGCCTCGGTGAACAGGTAGAAGCCGAAGTCGAGCTGCTCCATGTCGAAGGCGGCCTCGTCCGGGGTGGCCCGGTAGGCGGCCAGCGTCTTGCGGCGGACGATCTCCCGCTCGGCGTCCGCCGGGCGCGGCAGGACCGGCAGCGAGGACTCCCGCCGCTCCGGCGAGTAGCGTCCGCGCGTCTCCTCCCAGTGCCTGGCGGTGCGCCGCAACCGGGTACGCGCCCGGTCCTCCAGCAGGTCGAGTGCTTGGTACATGGACGGGCCGGCGGCCTGGGCGCGGATCAGGCGCCCGTTGACGTCGAGGTTGGCCTGCGCGGTGTACGGCCGCTTCGCGTCGGGAGCGTCCGGGGCGGTCAGCTTGACCCGCGCGAACAGCACGGGCTCGCCGGCCAGCCGGGTGAGCGCGGCGACGGCCTCCCTGGCGTGCTCGACGGCTCCCTGGCGGACCGGGCCACGTGTCTCGACCCGAACGTCGGCGGGGTCGATGGCGACCGGCGCGTTCCGGCGTCTCATGTCGTGCCTCCTTCTGCCGTTCCTTGCGAGCTCAGCCAACCGCGGAACGCCAGGACGCCGGTAGAGGAGAAAGACCATCGGAAAGTGACCTTCAGCCCTACGCGTCTCATCGGTTGCGACCTCGCCGGTTGCGTCTTTCCGACGCAGTGTTGGTATCTTGCCAACGGCGCGTCGGGAAGTCGGGGCGCTCGTCCGTCCCGTGAAATCCCTTCCTGTGAAGGAGTGCCATGTTCCTGGCCTGGCGCGAGCTGGTCTTCGCCCGCGCACGTTTCGGCCTGATGGGCGGAGTCGTCGCCCTCATAGCGATCCTCGTCGTCCTGCTGTCCGGTCTCTCCTCCGGGCTCGTCAACGACGGTGTCTCCGGGCTCCAGCGGTTGCCCGTCACCGCGTTCGCCTTCGCCGAGGGGACCAAGACCGACTCCGCCTTCTCCCGCAGCACCGTCAACGTGAACCAGGCCAGGACGTGGAAGGGCCGCGACGACGTCGGCGACGCCGTCCCGTTCGGCAACATGCTGGTCAACGCCAAGGTCACGACCGCCGCGGGCGCCCAGACGCCGATCGACCTGGCTCTGTTCGGCGTCGACCCCGGCTCGTTCCTCGCACCCGCCGTGTCCGACGGCGCCGGACTCGGCGACCCCGACGGGATCGTGGTCAGCCAGACCGTCCTGGACGACGGCGTGGCCATCGGCGACACCGTCGTCATCGACCGCCTGGGCACCCGGCTCAAGGTCATCGGCACCACCGGCGACCAGCGCACCTTCGGCCATGTCGACGTGGCGTACCTGCCGTTGCGCACCTGGCAGCAGGTGCACGCGGGCGCCGGGCCGGGTGACGAGGCGCGCGAGGGGGCGTACGAGGAGGCCACGGCCATCGCCCTGCGCGCCCGGGACGGGAACGAGATCGACCTGTCCGGCGGCGACGCCGCGGCGGGCACCACGAGCATGACGCTGGAGGACTCCTTCGGCGCCTCCCCCGGCTACACCGCCGAGATCTCCACGCTCACGCTCATCCAGGTCTTCCTGTACGCCATCTCCGCGCTCGTCGTCGGGACGTTCTTCACCGTGTGGACGATCCAGCGCAAACACGAACTCGCCGTCGTACGGGCCATGGGCGCCTCGACCGGCTACCTCATGCGCGACACGATGATCCAGGCGACCGTCATCCTGACCGTGTCCACCGCCGTGGGCTTCCTGATGGGAGTGGGCGGCGGCGCGCTGCTCACCACCACCCCCATGCCGTTCGCCCTGGAGGCGGGCCCGCTCGTCGTCGCAGCCCTGCTGCTCGTCGGCCTCGGCCTCGCCGGCGCCGCGGCGGCCGTGGGCCGCATCGTCCGAGTCGACCCGCTCGCAGCCCTGGGAGGGCAGAGATGACCACCAGCCACACGTCCCCGCGCCCGGACTCCCGCCGGACCGGCGCCGAGGAACGCGGCGGCCTGCGGGTGGAGGGCGTCACCCTGGCCCTCGGCGACGGCGACGCCACCGTCACCGCGCTCGACGACGTCCACCTCCACGTGGCGTCCGGCGAGTTCGTCGCCGTCGTCGGGCCCTCCGGTTCCGGCAAGTCGAGCCTGCTCGCGGTCGCCGGCGCGCTCACCACGCCCGACACCGGCCGGGTCCTGCTCGACGGCGTCGACATCTCCCGGGCGAGCTCCCGGGAGAAGGCGCGCCACCGCCGCGAACGGATCGGGTTCGTCTTCCAGTCCGGCAACCTCATCCCGGCCCTCACCGCGCTGGACCAGCTCCGCTTCGCGCTCGACGTGGCGGGCAGGCGCGCGGGTGACGGTCACGACCCGCGAGAGCTGCTCGACCGGGTCGGCATGGGTCACCGCGCGGGACACCGGCCCCATCAACTGTCCGGCGGCGAGCGGCAGCGCGTGGGCATCGCCCGCGCACTCGTCACCCGCCCGGCGGTGTTGCTGGTGGACGAGCCGACCGCCGCGCTCGACCGCGCCCGCAGCGACGACATCGTCACGTTGCTCGCGCACGAGACGCACGAATCCGCCGTCGCGACGATCATGGTCACCCACGATCACGACGTGCTCGGCCACTGCGACCGCGTCCTGTCGATGGTCGATGGGAGACTGTCGGAGTAGGCCGACCATGGTGGAGGAGGGCACGTGCCGCGCATCCGGGCGTCGACCGTCGCCGAGCATCGGGCCGCCCAGCATCGGGCGCTGCTCGACGCGGCCAGGGAGATCCTCGCGGAGACCGGCCGGCCTCCCACGCTGAGCCGGGTCGCGGCGCGCGCCGGGCTGGCCCGGCCCAGCCTCTACCAGTACTTCCGGTCATCGGAGGACCTGCTCAACGCGGTGGTGGAGGACGTCTTCCCCCGCTGGTCGGCCCGGGTCGCCGCCGCGATGGACGCCGCCGCGACCCCGGCCGACCGCGTGCTCGCGTACGTGCTGACCAACTTCGAGCTCATCACCGAGGGCGAGCACGCGCTGGCCACCGTCCTCGCGGAGGTCGCGCCGGGCGACACGGTCGCCGAGCAGAGCCGCAGCATGCACCAGCAGCTCCTGGAGCCGCTCGTAGAGACGCTGCACAGCCTCGGCGTCCCCGCGGTGCCCGAGACGGCGGAGATGATCAACGCCATCGTGTTCGCCGGGTCCCGGCTGATCGAGTCCGGCACCGACCTGGGGACCGTCTGGGAGTCGGCCAGGGCCCTGCTGGAGCCGTTCCTGCGCGCGACCGGCACGGGCGCGGCCCCTCCCGAGGCGACGTGACCGCCGGCCGGCCGGGGGCGCCCGCCCCCCGCGTACGGGTCAGGCCGCGGGGGCCTGGTGGTAGACCGAGTGCCACACCTCGTTGCGGATGCGGGAGAACTCCGGTGACAGCCGCACCTCCTCGGTGCGCGGGTACGGCAGGTCCACGTCGATGATCCGGTGGATGCGGCCCGGCCGCGCCGCCATGACGACGACCCGGTTGGCCAGATAGACGGCCTCGTCCACGTCGTGCGTGATGAACATGACCGTGCGCCGCTCCCGGCTCCACGTGTCCAGCAGCTGATCCTGCAACTGCACGCGGGTGAGCGCGTCCAGCGCGCCGAACGGCTCGTCCATGAGCAGCACCTGCGGCCCGACCGCGTAGGCGCGGGCGATCGCGCAGCGCTGCTTCATCCCACCCGACAGCGTCTTGGGCAGCGCGTCGGCGAAGTCCGTCAGCCCCACCAGATCGATCGCGTGCTGGGCGCGGCGGTGCCGCTCCTCGGCGGAGATCGGCTGGAGCCTGAGCCCGAACTCGACGTTCTTGCGCACGGTCAGCCACGGGAACAGCGCGTACTGCTGGAAGATCACCCCGCGGTCCGGCCCCGGTCCGGTGACCGGCGCGCCATCCAGCAGGATCCGGCCCGTCCCGGGTTCGACCAGCCCGGCCGCCATGCCCATCAGCGTGCTCTTGCCGCACCCCGACGGGCCCACGACGGTGACGAACTCACGGTCGGCGATGTCCAGGTCCACCCGGTCGAGGGCGAGGAACCGGCCGCCCTTGAGCTCGAACGTCTTCGACACGCCCTGGAAAGAGATCTTGGTGTTCATCGGCGTTCCTGCCATCCGGTGAATCGGCGCTCGGCCAGCAGCAGCAGCCGGTCCATGATCAGGCCGAGCACGCCGATGCTGATCAGACCCACGAAGATCGTGGGCAGGTCGTAGTAGAGCTGCGCCTGCTGCATCCGGTAGCCCAGCCCTTCCTGGGCGGCGATCAGCTCGGCCGCCACCAGCGTCCCCCAGGCCGCGCCTAGCCCGATCCGCATGCCCACGATGATGAACGGCGTCGAGGCCGGCACCACGACCTTCAGGAAGATGGTCCGGTCCGAGGCGCCCAGCACCCGGGCGGCGTTGATGAGCGTCTTGTCGACGTCGAGCACGCCCTGGAACGTCGAGACCACGCTCGACAGGAACGCCGCCAGGAAGATGACGAACACCTTCGGCGTCTCGCCGATGCCCATCAGCAGGATGGCCAGCGGGATGATCGCCAGGGGCGGGATCGTACGGAAGAACTGCACGTACGGCTCGATCAGGGCACGCGCGGTGGCGTACCAGCCCATCAGGAAGCCGACCGGGATGGCGAGCAGGGTGCCCAGCGCGAAGCCGGTGAACACGCGGCGCAGGCTGGCCAGCATGTCGTTGGTCAGGGTGCCGTCGGCGACCAGCTCGACGCCGCGCGCGGCCACCTCGACGGGGCCGGTCAGGCCCGTGATGCCGGACATCGACAGCGCCGTCCACGCGCCCAGGCCCGCCAGGACGGCGACCACGTTCAGGACGAGGGTGCGGCCCGGCCGCCGGAGCCGGCGGCCGGGGGAGGGCGGAGGGTCGGTCACGCTCACGGCGGTCATGTTCTGGGACTCTTCATGGCTCAGTGGAGATCCTCTTCGGTGGCGCAATAGCCCACAGGGTCATGAAATATTGGGCTTTTTTCGGACAAATCACGGTAGTGCGGGACGGAGGTGGGCGGGGATCGACGGCTCCTCGTGCAGCAGGAGCGCGATCGCGCCCATCGCCGAGGCGTTCACGCCGAGGTCGGCCTGGGTGACCTCGATCTGGCGGGGCGACCGGGGCAGCGCCTGACGGGAGATCGCGTCGCGGATGGGGTCGAGGACCAGGCTGCCCAGCGCGGCCAGCTCGCCGCCCACCACGACCAGCGCGGGGTCGAGCTGGGTGACCGTGCCCGCCAGCACCCGGCCCAGGTCGGCCGCCGCCGAGGCGACCACCTCGCACACCGCGGGCACCCGGTCCTGCGCGGCGGTGACCAGCTCGTCCAGGCCCGCCAGCGGCACCCCGCGCGCGGCGCAGGCGTCCAGCAGGCGCTGACCGCCGATGCGGCCCTCCAGGCACCCCCGGCCGCCGCAGTGGCAGGGCGGGCCCCCGGGGTCGAGCGAGACGTGGCCCACCTCGCCGCCCGCGCCGTGCGCGCCGCGCAGCAGCCTGCCGCCGGCCAGGAACCCGCCGCCCACGCCGACGGACCAGCGCACGTACACCATGTCCCGGACCGGCCTGGCCACCCCCCAGGTGGCCTCGGCCAGCGCCGCCAGCCTGGCGTTGTTGTCCACCGCCACCCGCACGCCGAACTCCTCGGCGACCCGCAGGGCGAGCGGCAGGTAGCGCGCGGGCACCCCTTCCGGCAGCCCTGCACGCTCGCCGGAACCAGCGCGAGATCCCAAGGGTCCGGCCACGCCCGCCGGTCCGGCATTGCCGGACCGCGCGTGGGGTCCCGGAGGTCCGGCCGCGTCCGCGGATTCCGAGGGGCTGGACGGTGCGTGCGTGGGTTCCGAGAGGGCGGGTGTGGTCGGTGCCGGGGTGGGGGCGGGGAGGTGGTCGTCGAGCACCCCGACGAGGCCGAGGCCGACCGCCTCCAGCGCGCCGAGGCTGATCCCGCGCTCCGCGGCGACCTCGCGGACGAGCCGCACCGCCGCCTCCGCCTGCTCCGCCGGACCGGCGTCCTCGCGCAGGGCGGCCGAGGCGGTGGCGACGACCTGGTGGGCGGCGTTGGCCACGGCCAGCCGTACCCGGCCCCGCCCCAGGTCGAGGCCCAGGAGCAGGCCGGCGGCCGGGTTGAGCGAGACCAGCGCGGCGGGCCTGCCCCGGCCGCGCGGCTCGGCAGGCACCGCCTCGGTCTCGATCACCGCATCCCTTTCCATCAGGTCGGAGATGATGGCGAACAAGGTCGTACGCGACAGTCCGGTGCGCTCGGTGAGCTGGGCGCGGCTCAGCGCGCCCGCCGAGCGCAGCGCGGACAGCACGGCGTCCTCGTGCACCCGCCGCAGCCGCTGCAGCGCGTCAGTGGGGGTCGACATGGCACCATGATGGTGGGCGACGGATTTCTGTCATCTTCTCGCGAAAAATCAGCCCGCGGCCGCCGACGCGTACAGGTCGGCGGTGAAGTACGTGGCGGGGTCGGGTGACTCGGTCAGCTTGCCCATGGTGACGAAGATGTCGGCCAGGCCCTTGTACCATCCGGCCACCGAGCCGTCCTCGGCCATCTTCCGCAGCTCCGCCGTCGGCACGATCTTCGTCACCGCCGAGGCGCCCTTGAACTGCTCCCCGGGCGCCTTCAGGAACGTGGCCGTCAGCGTCTCGGCCTCGGCCGTGTTGGCCGCCACCCAGTCGTTGCCCTCCTGCAGCACCTTGAGCACCTTGGTGACGGTCGCGGCGTCCTCGGCGACCAGCTCGTTGCGGGCCACGAAGGAGCTGGGGAAGCTGAGCGCGGGATAGTAGTCCTCGCTCTTGGTCAGCTCCACCAGGTCGGGCACGTTCTTCTTGATGGTGTCGATCAGCGGGTACCAGATGGCCGCCGCGTCGATCTGCTTGCCGCTGAAGGCGGTCACGACCGTGCTGGGGTCCATGTTGACCTTCTCGACGTCCTTGCCCGTCAGCCCGGCCTCCTTCAGCGCCAGTTCGAGGATCATGTCGCCGGAGGTGCCCTCGGGCACGCCGATCTTCTTGCCCTTGAGGCCGGCGATCGAGGAGATGCCGGAGCCCGGGTGGACGATCACGCGGTCGGCCATGCCCAGCATGTTCGGGGCGATGATCTTGGCCTTGCCGCTGGCGGGCAGCCAGGTGGCGCCGGAGCCGATGTAGCCGAAGTCGATGTCGCCCGAGCCGAGCGCCTGGATCTGCAGCGGGCCGTTGGTGAACACCTTCAGCTCAGGCTCCAGCCCGTGCTTGGCCCACAGGCCCTGCTTGTCGGCGGCGGCGAGCACCGCCGCGCCGGCGAAGTCGGCGATGTAGCCGAAGCGCACCTTCGCGGGCTCGGCGCCGCCCTCCTCGGAGGAGGAGCCGCACGCGGTGACGGGCAGCAGGATGGCCAGGGCCGCGAGGGCGGCGGCCAGTATGCGAGGACGCCTCATCAGGAGGTCCTTTCTGGGTTCACGGGTGGGGTGACGGGCGGCATCAGGCCACCTCGTCAGCGACGCCGTCCACGTCGGGGGCTCGGCCCTCGCCGATGTCGGCCATGTAGCTCATCCAGCTGTACGCGGGATCGCCGCGGCGCAGCAGCTCCTGGTAGAGCCGCGCGGTCATGTCACGCCGGACCGCCGCGTAGGCGGGCACGGCGTAGACGTTGCGCAGCTCGTGCGGGTCGCTGTCCAGGTCGTACAGCTCGTGCACGCCTTCGGGGTTGAACACCAGCTTGTGGCGGTGGTCCCGGATCATGCGCTGGGAGTAGGGGAAGTGGTGGCCGTGGAACTCGGTGACCACCGAGTCGCGGCCCTCGGGCGGCTCGCCGCCGATCAGCGGGAGCAGGCTCGCGCCGTCGCACGGATCCTGCGGCGGCAGCCCGGCGAGGTCGAGGATCGTGGGGTTGAGGTCGATCAGCGTGGCGAAGGCGTCCACGGTCCGCGCCGGGGCGCCCGGCACCCGGACGATGCCCGGGATGCGGTAGATGTCCTCGTACATGGCGGGGCCCTTGTCGTTGAGCCGGTGCGCGCCCGTGAACTCGCCGTGGTCGGCCGTGAAGATCACCGCCGTGTCGTCCCACAGACCCAGCTCGCGCAGGGCGGAGAGCAGGCGCCCCACCTGCGCGTCGATCAGCGACACGTAGCCCCAGTAGGCGGCGATCAGCCCGCGCCAGGCGTCGGCGTCGAAGTGGTCGGCCGACCAGTACTCGGAGTAGCGGCGCTGCACCTCGGGTTTGCCGTCGAAGGTCTCGGCCATGGACTCCGGCAGCGGCACCCGCGCCGGGTCGTACATGTCGTAGAACTCGTCCGGGATCAGGTACGGCAGGTGCGGCCCGTACCAGTGGCAGGACAGCACGAACGGCCTGTCGCCGCGGTGGAAGTCGCCGGCGTAGCGCTCCAGCAGCTCCAGCGTGCGGTCGGCGAGGAAGGTCTCCACCGTGGCCGCCGCGGGCTGCTTGAGGCGGCCGGCGATCAGGTGGCCGCGGCCGGTGCCGTTCTGGGCCGTGCCGAAGACGGGCCGCTCCACCGCGAACGGGGGATGGCCGTGCTCCTTCAGCCAGCTCTGGTAGGAGGGGTGGTGGAACGGGTTCAGCGCGCCCGGCAGGTGCTCGCCGTCCATGCCGTAGAACTCGGGGCCCCGTTCGCGGCCGATGTGCCATTTGCCGACGTGGCCCATGTTGTAGCCGGCGGCCAGCAGGGGCTCGGACATGACCGGCTGGCCGGCGGCGACCTCGTCGCGTCCGCCGCCGTTGCGCTCCGGGTTGACGAGCATGCCGTGCCTGAACGGGTGCAGGCCGGTGAAGAGCGAGGCCCGCGCCGGGGTGCAGATGGCGGTCGGCGTGTAGAACCGGTCGAAGCGCGTGCCCTCCGCCGCCAGGCCGTCCAGCGCGGGCGTGCGGACCTCCGGGTTGCCGTAGCAGCCGAGAGTGTCCACCCGATGCTGGTCGGTCATCAGGAACAGGACGTTGCGTGGACTGGTCACCCGTACTCCGATCGCTCATTTTTTCCTGGGCGTTTACGTTAAAGGTGACCAGCGCTGACCGCAAGAGGGGCGACCTGGGCGTTACCGCTACTTTATTTCCGCTCTCTTGACGTTAATCGGCAAGGGTGATCACACTGTGCGAACCACCGCGCATCGATAAGGAGTCCCATGCGCCGCTCCCTCGTGGCCCTAGCGACCGCCGCGCTCTTAACTCCCGCACTCACCATCCCCGCACCGGCCCAGGCCGCCGCCGGGCCCGTCAACCTCGCGCTCGCCGGCGCCGCCACCGCCTCCAGCGTCGAGCTGGACCGCGCCGACTTCGTGGCCGCGCACGTCAACGACGGCGACACCGCCACCCGCTGGTCATCGAAGTACCAGGACGACAACTGGGTCCAGGTCCAGCTCGCCGCACCCGCCAAGGTCGACCACGTGACACTCCACTGGCCGAACGCCTGCGCGCGCGACTTCGTCCTGCAGACCTCGGCCGACGGTCAGACCTGGACCGACGTCGCCTCGCTGCGGCGCGACACCTGCCCGCGCACCGACGTGATCGACGTGCGCTCCGCCGAGCCGGTCTCGTACGTGCGCGTGCACGGGAAGCAGCGCTGGGCCGCGTACGGTTACTCGATCTCCGAGTTCGAGATCTGGGACGGTCCGCCCGCCGCCCCCGAGCCCACGCTCGGCCTGCTGCCCAAGCCGGTGTCGCTCACCGAGACCGGCGGCGCCCCGTACACGCTGCACCGCAACACCCGCGTCCTGGCCCTCGGCGACGGCGCCCAGGCGCCCGCGAACCACCTGGCCCGCCTGCTGCGCCGGGCCACCGGCCACAACGTGACGGTCGCCGCCGCCGGTCGCGGCCCGGCGCCCATCGTCATCGAGGTCGGCGCCGGCAAGGCGCCCGAGGGCCACGAGGCCGAGGGTTACACGCTGTCGGTGACCGCCGCCGAGGTGCGTATCCGTGCCGCCACCCCGAACGGCGCGCTCCACGGCGTCCAGACGCTCCGCCAGCTCTTCCCGCAGTGGGCCGAGTCGGGCGAGGTCGTCGGCGCCGAATGGACGGTGCCCGCCGTGGAGATCACCGACTACCCGCGCTTCGCGCACCGCGGCATGATGCTCGACGTCGCCCGCAGCTTCTACCCGGTGGACGAGGTCAAGACCTACATCGACGCCGCCGCCCAGTTCAAGGTCAACCGCCTGCACCTGCATCTGACCGACGACCAGGGCTGGCGCATCGCTCTCGACGACCCGGCGAGCAACCCGTCCGGCATCGACTACGGCGCCCTCACCGAGGTCGGCGGCGCCACCGCGATGACCGAGCGGGGCACCGAGCCCGGCATCACCGGCTTCTACACCAAGGCCGACTACGCCGAGATCGTCCGCTACGCCGGCGAGCACGGGATGACCGTCATCCCCGAGGTCGACCTGCCCGGCCACGTCAACTCGGCGCTGCACTCCATCCCGCAGCTCAACACCCCGGGCGCGCGGCCGGCACTCAAGCCGGGCGAGACCACCGTCCCGCACAACGGCACCGGCGCCGTCGGCTACTCCTCCCTGGACGCGCACAGCTCGGTCACGTACGAGTTCGCCGAGCACGTGCTCACCGAGATCGCCGCCATGACCCCGGGCCCCTACCTGCACATCGGCGGCGACGAGGCGTTCTCGACCAGCCACGCGGACTACGTCAAGATGGTCGACGCCTTCACCGGGAACGTGCGCGCCCTCGGCAAGACCGTCGTGGGCTGGAACGAGTACGCCGGCACCGCGCTGCCGCGGGACAACGCGGTGGTGCAGTTCTGGAACGGCAACCGGAACGCCGTGGCCGCCGCCGTGAACGACCGCGGCGCCCAGGTCGTGCTCTCCCCGGCGGCGCACGCGTACGTGCCGCAGAAGCAGGATTCGCGCCAGCCCGAGGGCGGCACCTGGGCGTGCGGCGGGCCGTGCGGCCTGGACCGCCACTACAACTGGGACCCCGGCGCGTACATCCCCGGCATCCAGGAGAGCAGCGTGCTCGGTGTGGAGTCGGCGGTGTGGGGCGAGTTCATCCGCCGCGTCGAGCAGGCGCAGTACTACGCCTACCCGCGTCTGATCGCCACCGCCGAGGTCGGCTGGACACCCCAGGACCAGCGGGACTACGCCGACTTCAAGAACCGCCTGGCGAAGATGGGCGGCAGGCTGACCGTGCAGGGCACGAACTTCTTCCCGACCGCCGACGTGCCCTGGCGGCTGGAGATCCTCGGCGGATCGGTGAGCGCCCGCACCGGCCGGCCCGCCGGCGCCTCCTGGACCCTCACCGCGCCCGGCCACACCGCCGCCGGCCTGGAGGCGGCCGTCACCTGGAGCGACGGCGTCCAGGAGCCCGTGACCCCGGCCACCACCAGGGAGGGAAGCATCCCCGGCATGCGGATCAACGCCGCCTTCACCGTGACCTCGGCCAGGACCTTCAGCCGGCCCGGCACCTACACCGGCACGCTGACGGTCCGCACGCCGGGCGGCGCGCCCGTCACCGGGGACCTGACGGTCACCGTCACGGGGTGAGCCCACCCTTCAGGCACAGCAGGAGACCGCGCGTCAGGGTGGTGGACGTGAAGCCGGACCCGGCGAGCGCGGCCCGGACCTTGACCGCGATCTCCTGCGCCTTGGCGGCGCCCGGCGGCTCGTAGAACAGGTGGAGCGAGCCGCCGGGCGCGAGCGCCCGCTTGACCGCCGCCAGCTCGGCGGTGGGGGAGCGGGTCCAGAAGACGTTCACGTTGACGGCGAACACCTTGTCGTACGGGCCGCCGGGCAGCCCGCCGCCGTCGAGCTCCGCCTGCTCGATCACCGCGGCGCCCGCCTCGACGTGGCGGGCGTTGCGCTCGCGTGCGGCTTTTACCGCCGTCGCCGACCGGTCGATCGCGGTGACGGAGGCGGAGCGCTCGCAGAGCAGTCCGACGGCGACGCCGCGGCCGCAGCCGATCTCCAGAACCCGCTCGCCCGGCCGCGTCTCCAGGGTCTCGACGGCCCACAGCAGCCTCTCCGGCACCTTCATGACGGCGAAACTAGCACCGCGCCCGGTGTCCGCCTGCCGGACATTACGTTTATGTCAGCTTTTGTCCTGGCAAGAGTCATACGCCAGCTTGAACCGCGAGACACAGGAGCCGACCGTGCACCATTTCGCGATCGCCACCGTCGCCGAAGAGAGCACCGACTTCCGCCGGGTCCTGTGGACCGGGGAGAAGGTCCAGGTCGTCACCATGACCATCCCGCCGGGCGGTGAGATCGGCGAGGAGGTGCACGAGGACACCGACCAGATCCTCACCTTCGTCTCCGGGACCGGAGAGGCCCGTGTCGGCGGTGAGGTCCGTCCGGTGAAGGCGGGCGACCTGGTCGCCGTCCCGGCGGGCACCCCGCACAACTTCGTCAACACCGGCGCCGCGCCGCTCGTGCTCCACACGGCGTACGGGCCGCCCGAGCACGCCGACGGCACCGTGCACAAGACCAAGGAAGAGGCCGACCTGGCCGAGTCCGGCGAGGGCTCGCGCTAGAAGGACAGGCCGGTCGGGAAGCGGCAGTCGCCGGAGCGGCAGTCGGCGAGGCTCCGGGCGGCGAGGTCGCGGGCCCGGGCCAGCTCGGCGATCCTCGCGTCGATGCGCTCCACCACCGCTTCCAGCCGCCACCGCTCGCTCGCGCAGGTCGCGCCGCCCGCGTCGTGGGAGCGCAGGGCGCCGGCCACTTCGTCCAGGGTGAAACCCAGCTCCTGCAGGGCCTTGGCGGCGCGGATCCTGGACACCGCCGACGCGTCGAACACCCGGTAGCCCGACGGTCTGCGCCCCGCCGCCGGCAGCACGCCGCGGCGCTCGTAGAAGCGGACCGTGTCCACGCTGACCCCGGCCTCGCGGGCCACCTCGCCGATCTTCACACCGCTCTCCTCTTGACTCTGGACCTAGGTCCAGACTCTACGCTCCGGAAGTGACGGAAGGAGAGCACATCATGGACACCCCACCGATCGTCTGCGACATGACCACCGCCCGCGACACTCCCGAGGAACGGCTGGCCGAGTACCGGCGGCTGTTCGGCGAGGCGCTCACCGGGCGCGAGCGGACCGCCGGGGGCATCCGGTTCCGGTTCCGCGCCGGTGACGGGGTCGAGGAGTGGGTACGGGATCTCGCCGCGCGGGAGAAGGCGTGCTGCGCGTTCTTCGCCTTCGAGGTCACGGCGCCGGGTGACGAGGTGATCTGGGACGCCGCCGCACCCGATGAAGCGGGGCCGATCCTGGAGGAGTTCTACCTGCTGCCGGAGACGGCGGTGGGTCCGGCCGAGCTGCTGCGGCGCATGGAGGAGCGTGGGCTCAGGATCCACCAGGGCTGAGACGACTGTGACGCCTCCCTCGCGGGAGGCGTCACAGTGCGGGTCAGGCCGGACGGCCCAGGCTGCGGAGCTGGTCGGGGGTCAGGGCTGAGACGTTGTGGTCGATGGGCTTGTCGGAGTACTGGTGGATGGTCCACGACTTCCAGTCCGCCGGCGGGGTGATCTCGCCCTTGGGCTTGCTGTAGTGGGCCACCCAGAGCGGGTACTCCGACAGTCCCGCGCCGTAGGTGTCGGCGAAGTGCCAGCCGCTGTAGAACAGCGGCGTGATGCCGGTCTTGGCCTTGACGTGCGACAGCCAGGCCTTGGCCCAGGCGTTCACCTCGGAGACGGACCTGCCGTTGGTCGTCTCCAGGTCCAGCACCAGCAGGTCGCCGGGCTTGGCGGGCTGGGAGTTCACCACCGAGAGGAAGTGCTCGGCCTCGGCGATCGGGTTGTTGCGCGGGTGCGCGTAGTGGTACGCGCCGCGCACGATGCCCTTCCTGTCCAGCTCCTGCCAGTGCCGGGCGAAGGTCTTGTCGGTGAAGCCGGTGCCCTCGGTGGCCTTGATGATGCCGAACTCGGCCGGGCTGGCCTCCCAGTCGTGGTCGGGCTGGTAGTTCGACACGTCCTGGCCGTACGTGAGCTGGGCCGCCTGCTGCTGGGCGATGGCCGGGTTCGGCTCGACGGGGGCGGCGGCGCCGCCGGTGGCGGCGATGGCGGTGCCGGTCACGCTGGCGACGGCGGTGGTCCCCGCCAGCAGCGCGCCGGCGAAGGCGTACTTGAGACGGTTGCTGGGACGGTACTTCAGCGCAGCGGCAAGCTGAGGCTTGGGCATGAGGAAATGACTCCTTGCTTCCATGCCGCCTACCGGGTTAGCTGACGGGTTCGGAGTTGGAAGTCCCCTACGGACGCGGGCGTCCGATTCACCCCAGGAAGTGGGTCCCCGGCTCCGCGAGACGCGGATTCGGCGGCCGTGCGCTGCCCTGGCGTGAGGGGGACACCGTCAGGACAGCGCACGGTCCGGTCAATCGATGCGGCAACAGAGTTGAGGTATCACCGCGAATACGCAAAAGGTATATATGCAGACAAAAATATTGCAAGTATGACATATCCGGTTTGGAGGTTCGGACCCGGGGTAACACCCCCGAAACCCCTTGTACGTAAGGGAATCCGGCCTCCGGGTAAAATCTCCCACCGGTGCCGTCACGGCGCCGCGAAAGTGCCCTGCCTGCGCACCGTGTGCCAGCGCAGCCGCACCCCGAGCAGCGCGGTCGCCACCGACTGGAACACCACCAGATACATCAGCTGCCGGTACACCAGCTGCTGCAACGGCAGCACCCACAGCGCCGACACCCGCTCCCGGTCCAGCCGCAGCGCGTACCAGCCCGCCGCGGCCTGCACCACCACGAACCCGGCCCACACCGCCACCGCCGGCAGCGGGTCGCCGACCGCCGTGTGATAGACCGCCATCAGGTCCACCACCGGCGCCAGCAGCGGCAGCAGCACGTGGAACAGCGCCAGGTAACCCAGGCAGCGGCGGCCGAACGGACCCGGCTCGGCCAGCGCGCGGCGGTGCTTCCACATCGCCTGCATCGTGCCGTAGCACCAGCGGTAGCGCTGCCGCCACAGCTGCCCCAGGGTCCCGGGCGCCTCCGTCCACGCCAGCGCCCGCTCCTCGTACACCACCCGCCAGCCCGCCCGGCACAGCGCCATCGTCAGGTCGGTGTCCTCGGCCAGCGTGTCGGTGCTCACCCCGCCGAGCCCGACCAGCGCGCCGCGCCGGAACGCGCCGATCGCCCCCGGCACCGTCGGCATGCAGTCGAGCAGCTCGAACGCGCGCCGGTCCAGGTTGAAGCCGATCACGTACTCGACGTGCTGCCAGCGGCCGATGAGCCCGCGCCGGTTGCCGACCTTGGTGTTGCCGCTCACCGCGCCCACGCGGGGGTCGGCGAGCCGGCGCACGAGATGCCCGATCGTATCCGGCTCGAACACCGTGTCACCGTCGACCATGACGAGGAACTCGTGGCGCGCGTGCCGGATGCCGGTGTTGAGCGCGGCGGCCTTGCCGGCGTTGTCCTGCCTGATCACCCGTACTCCCGGCAGCCGCGGCCCGGCGGCGGCCTCGGCGGTGCGGTCGGTGGAACCGTCGTCCACCACCAGCACCTCCACCGGCCCGGGGTACGCGGTCGCGACGAGCGAGCGCACGGTCGCGGCGATCCCCGCCTCCTCGTTGTACGCGGGCACGATCACGCTCACTCCTGGCGGCCGTTCCCAGGTCAGGGCCGGTCCCGGACCTCGGGAGCGCCGGGCGTGCACCCGGGCCAGCACCACCAGGAGCAGCAGCCGGGCCAGCGTCAGCACGCCGGTGGCGAACAGCACCCACCACAGCGCGTCCGTGAACGCGTTCGCCGCGCGCTGCGCCAGGCCGAGCGCGGCGCCGGCGATCCGCTCCGGCTGCGCGGCTGGCCGGTGCGCCGACGGCATGCCGAGCGCGGAGGTCAGCGTCTCGGCGCGGTAGCCGGCCCGGTCCAGCCGGTCGAGCAGGCGGCCGACGGCCTCGACCGTCTGGGCGCGGTCGCCGCCGGAGTCGTGCATCATCACCACCGCCCCGCGCCCGCCGCGCGGGAACGCGGCCCTGGCGATGCCGGCCGCGCCCGGCCTGCTCCAGTCCTCGGTGTCGAGGTCGGCCAGCGCGATCAGGTAGCCCTCGCGGCCGAGCATCGCCAGGGTGTCCCACTGCTCGCCGGTGATGGCGTCAGGGGTCGAGGAGTACGGCGGGCGGGCCAGCATCGTGTGCAGCCCCGTCGCCCCGGCCAGCGCCTTCTGGGTGAGGTTCAGCTCCAGCTCGGCCCGCCAGGCGGGGACGGCGGACAGGTCGGGATGGGTGTAGGTGTGGTTGCCGATCTCGTGGCCCTCGGCGACGATCCGGCGGGTCAGCTCCGGATGGGCGGCGATCTTCGAGCCGACCGTGAAGAACGTCGCCTTCGCCCCGTGCTTCTTCAGCGCGTCCAGCACGAGCGGCGTCCACGCGGGGTCGGGCCCGTCGTCGAACGTCAGCGCCACCGTGCGGGCCTTCGGGCGGGCGCCGGCCGGCTTGTCCCCGGTCAGGTCGAGCACCGGGCCGCTGCGGCGCACCGGCTCCAGCCACGACGCCGGGTCCCCGCCGCCTCGCTGGGGCCCGGTCTCCCCGACCACGTTCTTGACGAACCCGTCGAGCGTCAGCGCGCACCCCGCCAGCGCCACCCCGGCCAGCAACATCAGCCAGTGCCCCGAAGGCTCCACACCCCGCCCGGCCACCCGCCTCCTGCCCCGCCGCCGCCCACCCCGACGGACCTCACGCCCGTACACCGCACCAGGCACCCGATCCGCCGCCTGCCCGATCGTCCTGCCGAGACCCGGGTCATGTGCCTGCCCCCATCCGGGCGCGGGCGCGCTGTCCGGTTGTGGGACGGGGCGTCTGCGGCGGGGGGTCATGAGGGGGTTCCGGGGGTGGTGGGGTTCCGGGTCTGGGAGGGCTCGTCGCTGGGGTCCGGGGAGGGGGTCGCGGCGGGCTCCGGTTGCTGGGTGGGGGTGGTCTCGCCGGGGGGTGTGGTGTCGCGGGCCGACTCGGGTTCTACGGCCGCGCCCGTGTCCGGGGGCTCGGACGTACGGGACGGCCGCGCGGACGGTGAGGTGGGGCGGGCGGACGGGCTCTTGGCTCGCGTACGGGAGGGCGCGGCGGTGGTGCGCCGTCCGGAGGCGCGCGTGGGCGCTGACCGGGTCGGCGCCCGCCGGGACCTGGACCGGGAAAGGGACGGCTCAGGCTCGGCCTGCTCGCTGGCGGGAGCGGCGTCGTCGGAGTGCGTGCCGCCGGGCGGCGGGCTCGCGTGCCGGCTCGGCCAGCCGCCGGCCGGCAGCGGCGTGTCCGCGAGCACCGCGCCCACGAGCGTCACCGTCGCCGCCAGGGTGAGCGTGCTGACCAGGACCGCCCCCATCGTGAACCACCTCCTCCGCCGGCCGCTGTGGTCGACGAAGACCGCGCCGCTGGGCGGCGAGGGTTGCTCTCGGGCGGGGGTGAGGGGCGACATGGCCTGCTTCTGGGAAACCGGGGGGTGTGGACAGCTGATCATGTATAGACGATCATGCTGACGTCAAGTTGATGCTCGAACACAAGTTCGTAAAAATCAATCCATGTATAACCAGGAGAAATAGTTGACCGACGCTGTCGTGGGCGACCGCGTGCGCGGCCTGTACGCCGACCCCGGCAAGATCCACCAGGTCGACCACACGGGCGAGCACTTCGCGGTCCGCGGCCCGCTCAACGCGCCGCGCCCGCTCCAGGGCCACCCGCTGCTGGTGCAGGCCGGCTCGTCGGAGGACGGCAGGAGTTCGCCGCCCGCCACGCCGAGGCCGTCTTCACCGCGCAGCAGACGCTGGAGGAGGCGCGCGCGTTCTACGCCGACGTGAAGGGCAGGCCGGCCCGTCACGGCAGGCGGCCGGACGAGCTCCTCGTGCTGCCGGAAATCTCGCCGATCATCGGGTCCACCGAGCGTGAGGCGCTGCGCCTGGAGAAGGAGCTGGAGGACCTCGTCATCCCCGCGTACGGGCTCACCCAGGTCTCCCCCATGACCGGCACCGAGCTGACCGAGGACGACCTGGACGGCCCGCTGCCCGACGTGCCGGCCGGCACCGAGGGCGCGCGGAGCCGGCGGCGGCTCGTCGTCGACCTGGCCAGGCGCGAGCGCCTCACGGTCCGCGGGCTCCTCCTTCGTCGACCACGTGGTGCCCGAGCCGCGGTCCAGAGGGCTGTTCCGGCACGAGTACGAGGGGCGCACGCTGCGCTGCACTACGGCCTCGACCGGCCCGCCTCCCGCTACACGGCCAGGCAGGAGGCGCTCGCATGACCTGCGGACGTCGTTTTTGACAGGATGAGATCATGACGATCCTGCCGCTGAGCCCCGACGAGCTGCTCACCACCACCCGCAGCGTCCGCAAGCGTCTCGACCTGCGCCGGCCCGTGCCGGCGGAGCTCGTACGCGAATGCCTGGAGATCGCCCTGCAGGCGCCGAGCGGCGGCAACCGCCAGGGCTGGCACTGGATCGTGGTGACCGATCCCGGCCTGCGCGCCCGGATCGGCGACTACTACGGGCGTTCCGTACGCGCCTACCACGCGTCGGGGTCGTCCGCCGGGAAGCTGTTCCAGGACGACCCGGACCGGGCGGCGACGCAGCGGCGCATCTCCGACAGCTCCGCCTACCTGGGTGAGCACATGGGGGAGGTGCCGGTGCTGGTCATCCCGTGCATCGAGGTGCCCGGCGGCGGGTTCCCCGAGGGAAACCAGGCGGGGCTGTGGGGGTCGCTGCTCCCCGCCGCGTGGAGCTACATGCTCGCGGCGCGGGCGCGCGGCCTCGGCACCGCCTGGACCACCCTGCATCTGGCGTACGAGAGCGAGATCGCCGAGCTGCTCGGCCTGCCGGCGGAGGT
This sequence comes from Nonomuraea harbinensis, assembly GCF_019396385.1. Lineage (GTDB taxonomy): Bacteria > Actinomycetota > Actinomycetes > Streptosporangiales > Streptosporangiaceae > Nonomuraea > Nonomuraea ferruginea. Next base: position 18,995 of record NZ_JAHKRN010000026.1, read on the forward strand.
CCGGCAGGGCGCCCTCATCCCGACCGCCTACTACACCGGCGACACCTTCAAGCCCGCTCCCCGGGTCCCGCTCGACCAGGTGCTCCATCTGGACGGCTGGTCGCGTCCCGGGCCGTCCTGATCCCGCGCTCCGCGGCCGGTTCTATGGCAAAGTAATCGGAAATACATAGATTGGCCAAGGAGAGGGTGGATCCACATGAGCGCCTCCGGTACGGGGCCTAGTCTCGGGCGCATGCCGATCGATGAGAACGCCGCCGCGGCCTGGCTTCCCGATCCCGCCCGCTCGGTGGTCGCGGTCGTCCCGCCGGGCGCCGGCGACGGCCACTGGGCGGGCGCGCCCTGCGCGGTGGCCGCCGACGGGTTCGTCTACCTCGCCTACCGGCTGCGCAGGCCGGTCGGGGAAGGGCGCGGCCACGCCGTCGTGGTGGCGCGCTCCGCAGGCGGCGAGCGGTTCGAGACCCTGCTGACCATCACCAGGGACGAGATGGACGCCGAGTCCCTGGAGCGCCCGTGGCTGACGACGACGGAGGACGGGCGCTGGCGGCTCTACCTGAGCTGTGCCACCTACGGGAGCAAGCACTGGCGGGTGGAGGTGCTGGAGGCCGCGGCCCCGGCGGCCTTCGACCCCCGGCTGCGCGCCACGGTGCTGCCCGGCGACCCGAAGACCGGGGTCAAGGACCCGGTGATCGTCCGCCGGGGCGGCACCTGGCACCTGTGGGCCTCCTGCCACCCGCTGACCGGGCCGGGGGAGGAGGACCGGATGGTCACCGACTACGCCACCAGTGCCGACGGCCTGGCCTGGACCTGGCACGGCACCGCGCTGACCGGCCGTCCCGGCTGCTGGGACGCGCGCGGCGTCCGGGTGAGCGCGGTCCGTTTCACCGATGACGGCGTGCTCGCCTTCTACGACGGGAGGGCGAGCGCGGCGGAGAACTACGAGGAGCGCACCGGCATCGCGGCCGGGACGGACCCGGCGGCGCTCACCCCGCTCGGGTCCGCGCCGTTCGCCGCCTCGCCGTACGCGGGCGGCGGGCTCCGCTACCTGGACGTGGTCGACCTGCCGGACGGCGGCGTCCGCCTCTACTACGAGTACACCCGCTCCGACGGGGCGCACGAGCTGCGCACCGAGCTGCGGCGCTGACCGGCGTGGCACCGGCCCGTGATCAGCCGATCACCGGGCGGCCGTTGCGGGCCTGGCGCTGGCCGTCCGGCCGCACGCCGACCTGCCCGCCCGAACGCTCCCTGGGGCGCACCCAGTCGCCGAAGTCCTCGCCGGTGACGCGCTGCAGCAGCTCGATGTCGTCGGCGAAGCGCGGGATGAGCTGCTGCCGCTGCTCCCAGGTCAGCGGGCGGCGGGCGGCGGACCGCCGTTGCAGCAGGTGCTCCACCGGCTCCGTCAGCGCCCGCGCCAGCCCGTAGGGGAGCGCGCGGCCGGTGCGGGCCAGCGCCCGCAGGGCCGCGGCGAGCAGCAGGTGCCTGCCGCCCGCGTCCGGGTGCGCGGTCACGTTCTCCCTCGGCGCCTCGGTCAGCAGGCCCTGCTCCACGCCGAGGAAGGCGCAGATGCGGTCCAGCGTGTGCGCCGGCCGGTCGACCAGGTCGCGGTAGCGGAAGACCAGCACCTGCTCGCGCGGGAACAGGGTGAACAGGTGGGCGAGCTGCTCGCCGTACCTGCCCAGCCGGACGTAGTGCCAGAAGTGCGCCCAGCCGGCCGCGACGCGCCGCTCCTCGGCGGCGCACGCGCGCACCACGTCGCCGATCGGCTCCAGCCCCGCCGACCACAGGTGGGTCCAGTTGGAGTGCGCCCGCTCCACCGGGTCGCGCAGGATCGCGATGAGCCGCGCGTGCGGGATCGCCGCGTGGATGCGGCGCTGCGCGTCCAGGTCGTAGAGGTAGAAGGGGGTGGCCTCGCCGCGCGCCGCGCCCGGCGGCGCGGCGGCGAACAGCGCCTCGTAGTCGGCTCTGCGCCACACGTGCTCCCGGTAGGTCTGCTGGTCGCCGGGCCCGCCGCGGTCCGGCGGCGGGCCGTCCGTGAGGAAGAACTTGGGTTCCTTCACGGGCGGCAGGTAGAGCCCGGGGTGCTCGCGGAGCGCGGCGTGCAGGGCGGTGGTCCCGGCCTTCGGAGCGCCGATCACCAGGAAGTCCGGCAGGGGCATCGTCATCGTCCTTCCGTCGGTAACCTTATTTTCCTACCAAAAGTATGGGATAATCTAGCCGTGAGCCTGGATGAGATGCGCCCGCAGAGAACCAGGGCCGACTCCCCGCTGACCGCCGCCATCTCGGCGGGCCGGTGGATCCGTTCCGCCGCCGTGGACGACGGCCACGGCAGGCACTGGCTGGCCAACCCCGACGCGCGCGGCAGATCGGCCGTCACCCCGGAGTCGTCCTCCCTCTATTCGGGAGCGGCCGGCATCGTGCTGTTCTTCCTGGAACTGGCCGCCGCCACCGGGCACGAGGCGTACCTGGAGGACGCCCGGGCCGGCGCCCGCAGGCTCGCCGCCACCTGGCGCGAGCAGCGCGACCCCACCCTGTACCACGGGCTGACCGGCACCATGGTCGCGCTCATGGAGGCCGGGTGGGCGCTCGGTGACGACCTGTTCGAGGTGGAGGCGGCGGCCATCGCCGACGAACTCGTCCGCAGAGGGCGCGAAGGCGGCGACGGCGTCGGCTGGTCCCGCGAGCCGGCCCAGCGCGGCGACGGCGGCATCGTCCTCGGCCTGCTGCGCGCCGCCGCCCACTTCGGCGCGCCCGCGTACGAGGAGGCGGCCGTCGAGGCCGGGCTGCGCATCGCCGCGCTGCCCGTGCCGGGCCACCGCTTCGGCGCCTGCGCCGACCTGCCGCTGGACGCGGTCACGCCGGGCTTCCTGGCCGGCACCGCGGGCACCGCCTTCCTGCTCGCCCGCCTGTACGGGGTGACGGGGGAGGAGGTCTTCCTCCGGGCCGCGCGCCGGGGCGCCGGCTTCGTCCGCGAGCTCAGCGTCGTGACCGGTCAGTGCGCGGTCGTCCCGCACCACGTGCCGCAGGCCAGGCAGCTGCACTACCTCGGCTTCTGCTCGGGGTCGGCCGGCGTGGCGCGGATGTTCTACGAGCTGCACCGGGTGGACGGCGACCCGGGCGACCTGGAGTGGGTGGAGCGGCTCGCGAACGGCGTGGTGCGGAGCGGAGTGCCGCGCCGCCGCACCGACGGGTACTGGAACGTGGCCTGCCAGTGCTGCGGCACGGCGGGCCTGGTCGAGCTCTTCGTCGGCCTGTGGGCGGCGACCGGGCGGCGCGCGCACCTGACCTTCGCCCGCTCGCTGGCCGACGACCTGATCAGCCGGGCCACCGACCACGACGGGCGGGGCTACCGCTGGTATCAGGCCTACCGGCGGCTGCGGCCCGCCGAGGTGACGGCCGACACCGGTTACCTGGTCGGCGGGGCCGGCATCGGGGCCGCGCTGCTCCATCTGGACGCCGTCGAGCACGCGCGGCGCGTCATCCTCCTCCCCGACAACCCGTTCCCCGCCATCCCGGTGCCGCCCGCGGCCCTATAGCGCGTATTTCATGTATTTCAGATAGGAATAACTCATGCCAGAGCACGACTACCCCGGCGACGTCCACTGGTACGACCTGCCGGACGACGAAGTGGAGCTCGACGAGGCCCCCGCGCCCCGGAGCCGGCTGAGCCGCCTCATCCCCTGGAGGGCCGCATGAGCCTCGTCGTCCTGGTCGGCAACCCCCGGGAGGGCTCCCGTACGCGCGGCGTGGCCGTCGAGGCCGCGCTGGCGGTCGGGGAGCGGGTCGGCCTGCCGGCGCCGCACGACGTCATCGACCTGGCGGGACTAGGTCCGCACCTGCTGTCGCCGATCCCGTCGGCCGACGTGGAGGTGGCGCTGGAACTGGTCGCCGAGGCGAGCGTGCTGGTGGTGGCCAGTCCCACCTACAAGGGCACCTACACCGGCCTGCTCAAGGCGTTCCTGGACCGGCTCCCGCCCCGGGCCCTGGCCGGCACGGTCGCGCTGCCGCTGCTGGTCATGGGGGATCCGGCCCACTCGCTGGCGGTGGAGGTCCACCTGCGGCCGCTGCTGGTGGAGCTGGGCGCCACCGTGCCCACCCCTGGCCTGGCCGTGCTGGAGTCCCGGCTGCCCGATCTTCCGGAGATCCTCGCGGGCTGGGCGGAGCGGGTCGCGCCCCAAGCCAGTTATCCAGTCCAAGAAAGTAGGGATTTAGGGCTTGACCGAGCCCCGTCCCTGCTTCAGGATTAACCCTACAAGTTAAGTAGGATTTATCGGAAAGGGTCGATCGTGCGAGCACTCCTCCTGCTCGGGCTGGTCGGTTTCGCGGCCCAGCTCGTCGACGGAAGCCTGGGCATGGCCTATGGCGTCACCTCCACCACACTGCTTCTGGCGATCGGCACCAACCCCGCCGCGGCCTCGGCGACCGTGCACCTGGCCGAGATCGGCACCACGCTGGCCTCGGGCATCTCCCATTGGCGCTTCGGCAACATCGACTGGAAGGTCGTCGGCAAGATCGGCGTACCGGGCGCGATCGGCGCGTTCGCCGGCGCGACGTTCCTGTCCAGCCTCTCGACCGAGGTGGCGGCCCCGGTCATGTCGCTCATCCTGCTGACCCTGGGCGTCTACATCCTGGTCCGCTTCACCGCCTACGGGCTGCCTCGGGGCAACCTGGGCAAGCCGCTGCGCAAGCGGTTCCTGGCCCCGCTCGGACTGGTCGCCGGGTTCGTGGACTCGACCGGTGGCGGCGGCTGGGGCCCGGTGGGCACCCCCGCCATCCTGGCCAGCGGCCGGCTGGCGCCGCGCAAGGTGATCGGGTCGATCGACGCCTCGGAGTTCCTGGTGGCGATCGCGGCCAGCGTGGGCTTCCTCGTCGGCATCGGCTCGGAGAACATCGACTTCGCCTGGGTGGCCGTGCTGCTGGCCGGCGGCGTGATCGCCGCGCCGATCGCCGCGTGGCTGGTCCGCCACATCCCGCCGCGCATCCTCGGCTCGGCGGTGGGCGGCCTCATCATCCTGACCAACGTGCGCACGCTGCTGCGCAGCGACTGGATCGACGCCTCCGGCGGCGTGCAGACCGTCGCCTTCCTGGCCATCGCCATCCTCTGGGCCGGCGCGATCACCTACTCGGTGCGCGAGTACCGCAAGGACAAGGCCAACGAGTCGGTCGACGCGTACGAGGCCGAGCTCCGCAAGGAGGAGCCCACCGCCTCCGCCTGACCCACCGGACCGCCCGCAGGGCCCGGCCCCCGCCTCCGGGAGCCGGGCCCTTTCCGACCAGCACGGGAATCCATGAGAATCTCCGCACGCACCCAGTACGCCCTCGCCGCCATGGTCGCCCTCGCGGAGGCCGGCGGCCCGGTGCACGCCGAGCGGGTCGCCGACTCGCAGGAGATCCCCCGCAGGTTCTGCGACAACATCCTGCTCCAGCTGCGCCGCGCCGGCCTGCTGCACAGTCAGCGCGGGCCCGACGGCGGCTACTGGCTCGCCCGGCCCGCCGCCGAGATCTCCCTGGCCGACGTCATCCGCGTGACCGAGGGGGTCGAGCAGGCCACCCGGCAGTTCCCCCGGGCGGCCGCGCCCCTGGACGCGATCTGGGCCCGCCTGCGCGACCACGAGAACTCCCTGCTCAGCGAGGTCACCCTCGCGGACGTCATGGCCCGGTCCGCGCCCTCCTAGAGCGGCCATGCCCACTTACCCGAGGGCACCCCCGTGGCTATTCCATGGTTTTCCAGTAGGTTATACTTGGTTCTATCCCGTTCCGTTCCCTCGAAGGGCGATTTCCCCATGTCACGATCCAGACTGCGATCCACAGCCGTGGCCGGCGCCGCCATGCTCGCCGTCGTGGGGCTGCTCGGCGCCTGTGGCGGTGCGGGCCCCGCCGGGGCGGCCAGGGCGGCGGGCGAGCCGGTCTACGGCGGCACCCTCACCTACCTGGAGCACCAGCCGCCGACCTGCCTCTACCTGCCGGCCGCGGGCTTCTATCCCAACGGCGGCATCCTCAACCAGATCACCGACAAGCTCACCTGGCAGAACCCGGAAACCCTGGAGATCGAGCCGTGGATCGCCACCAGGTGGGAGGTGAGCGAGGACGCCACCTCCTACACCTTCCACCTGCGCGACGGCGTGACGTTCAGCGACGGCACCCCGCTCGACGCGGAGGCCGTCGCGGCCAACTTCGACGTGTACGGCCTCGGCGACGAGAAGCTGAAGCTCCCGGTGGCCGAGTTCGTCAACAACTACGAGCGCAGCGAGGTCGTCGACCGGCTGACCGTGCGGTTCCACTTCGCCAAGCCCTCGCCCGGCTTCCTCCAGGGCACCTCCGTCATCGGCGCGGGCCTGGTCTCCAAGAAGACCATCTCGCTGCCGTACGAGGAGCAGTGCCAGCTCAAGAACATCGCCGGCTCCGGCCCCTTCACCGTCAGGCACCAGGTCGTCGACAAGGAGGTGCGCCTGGCCGCCCGCGAGGACTACGACTGGGCGCCGCCCTCCTCCGAGCACCAGGGCCGGGCGTACCTGGACGAGATCAAGATAATCGTGACGCCGGAGGACAACGTTCGCGTCGGCGCCCTCACCTCTGGGCAGGCCGACTTCGTGCGATACGTCCAGGCGTACGATGAGGAGACCGTCAAGAGCGCCGGCTTCACCATCTACGCCGAGCCCACCAGAGGCGTCAACAACGGCCTCTACCTGCGGCCGGGCAACAGCATCCTGAAGGACCCCGACGTCCGCCAGGCCCTGCTGGCGGGCACCGACGCCCGCGAGGTCGTCGACACCCTGTTCACGCCGAGCTACCCGGTCGCCACCTCGGTGCTCAGCCACCTCGCCCAGGGCTACGTGGACCTGTCGCCGCGGCTCGCCCACGACCCGGACAAGGCCAACGCGCTGCTCGACAAGGCCGGCTGGGCCCGCGGCGCCGACGGCGTCCGCGAGAAGGACGGCAGGAAGCTGCGGCTCGGCGTCTTCGTCGCCGGCCCGCAGCCGCTGTCGAAGCAGACGCTGGAGCTGATCGGCCAGCAGTGGGCCGAGCTCGGGGTCAAGCTGGAGATCCGCCCCGCCGACGCCGGCACCCAGGCCGTCGACATCAAGGACGCCGAGAAGACGCCCCTGCAGCACTCCATGGTGGGCCGCGCCGACCAGGACGTCATCAAGAGCCACTTCCACAGCGAGAACCGCGACGCCATCCTGTCCGACGACGAGAAGCTCGACCGGCTGCTGGCCGAGCAGTCCGCCGAGCCCGACGTCGCCGCGCGCAACGCCAAGGTGGGCGAGATCCAGCGTTACGTGATCGACCAGGCCTACGCCATCCCCCTGTTCGAGGAGCCGCAGGTCTACGGCGGCGCCCCGCACGTGCACGGGATCGCCTTCGAGGCCGTGGCCAGGCCCTGGTTCTACGCGACCTGGAAAAGCTAGATGACCAGATACGTCATGTTCAGGGCAGGTCAGGCGGTCCTCGTGCTGTGGGCGGCCTTCACCGCCGCGTACGTCCTGCTGCGGCTGCTGCCCGGCGACTCCATCCTGATCAAGTTCCAGAACCCCGAACTGGGGCTGTCGCCGCAGCAGATCGCGGAGATCCGCGCCCACTACGACGGCGGCGCCTCCGCCCTGGCGACCTACCTCGACACCCTGTCCGGCTTCCTGCGCGGCAGCCTCGGCTACTCGATCGACACCGGCACGCCGGTGACCGAGCGGCTGGCCGAGGCGCTGCCGGAGACGGCCAAACTGGCCTCCGCCGGATTCGGGCTGGCGGTGCTCATCGCGGTCGCCATCGCCTTCGCGGCCGCCTCCAGCAGGTCCTCGTGGATCAGGGGCGCGCTGCTGTCGGTGCCGTCGCTGTTCGTGTCCGTGCCGGTGTTCTGGCTGGGCATCCTGCTCATCCAGGTGTTCTCGTTCCGGCTCGGCCTGGTGCCCGTCATCGGCGGCAGCGCGGCCCAGCAGCTCATCCTGCCGGTGCTGACCCTCGCGGTGCCCATCTCGGCGCCGATCGCCCAGGTCCTCGCCCGCGCCGTCGACCAGGTCAGGGCCCAGCCGTTCGTCCCCGTGGTGGCGGCCAAGGGCGCCTCGCGGCAGTGGATCCTGTGGCGGCACGTCGCACGCAACGCGACACTGCCCGCCCTCACCATGGCGGGGCTCGTCTTCGGCGAGCTCATCGCCGGCTCCGTCGTCACCGAGACGGTGTTCGGCCGCAACGGCATCGGCCGGCTCACCGAGCAGGCCGTCAACGCGCAGGACACGCCGGTGATGCTCGCCGTCGTGGTGCTCGCCGCCGTCGTTTTCGTGCTCGTCAACCTGGTCGTCGACCTGCTCTACCCGGTGCTCGACCCGCGGCTGAAGGCGGCGCCGTGAACCGCGTCGGCCTCGGGCTCGCCGCCGCCTGGCTGGTGATCGCCGTCGCGCTGCTCTGGGCCGTCGTCCCGGGACTGTTCACCGGCTACGACCCGATCGCGGGCGTGCCGGCCGAGAAGCTGCGGCCGCCGGGCGGACCGCACCTGTTCGGCACCGACCCGGTGGGCCGTGACCTGTTCGCCCGCGTGGTGCACGGCTCGGCGCACTCGCTGTCGGGAGCGTTCACCGCCGTCGCCGTCGGCCTCCTGCTCGGCACCCTGCTCGGGGTGCTGGCCGGCTCGGCCGGCGGGCTGGCCGACGACGCCATCATGCGGCTGGTCGACGTCCTGCTGTCGGTCCCGGGCCTGCTCCTGGCGCTCACGGTGATCATCCTGCTCGGTCCCGGCACGGTCAACGTGGCCATCGCGGTCGGCGTCGGATCGGTCGCGGCCTTCGCCCGCCTCACCCGGTCCGAGGTGGTACGGGTGCGCCGCACCGACTATGTGGAGGCCGCGTTCGGCAGCGGCGGACGCTACCCGGCCGTGCTCTGGCGGCACGTGCTGCCCAACTCGCTCGGGCCGGTCGTCGCCCTGGCCGCGCTGCAGTTCGGCCTGGCCATCCTCGCCATCTCCACGCTCGGCTTCCTCGGCTACGGCGCCGAGCCGCCCACCCCCGAATGGGGGCTGCTCATCGCGGAAGGACGCAACTACCTGGCGACGTCGTGGTGGCTGACCACGCTGCCGGGCGCCGTCGTGGTCGCCGTCGTGCTCGCGGCCGGCCGGATCAGCCGCTCGATCGGGAAGGACACCCCATGAGCCTGCTCGACGTACGCGATCTCGCCGTCTCCTACGACGGGCGGCGCGCGGTGGAGGGCATCTCGTTCACCGTCGATCCGGGCGAGGTCGTGGCCCTCGTCGGCGAGTCGGGCTCCGGCAAGTCGACCACCGCGCACGCCGTCATCGGCCTGCTGCCCGGCAACGCCACCGTCGACCGGGGGCGGATCCTGCTCGGCGACGCCGACCTGGCGACCTGGTCCGCGCGGCGGATGGAGGCGCTGCGCGGCGCCCAGATCGGCCTGGTGCCGCAGGACCCGGCCAACTCGCTGAACCCCGTCAAGACCATCGGCGCCCAGGTCGGCGAGGTCATGCGCATCCACGGACGGGGAGACCGGTGGGAGATCCGGCGGCAGGTCGTCGAGCTGCTCACCCGCGTCGGGCTGCCCGACCCCGAGACGCGGGCCCGCCAGTACCCGCACGAGCTGTCCGGCGGCATGCGCCAGCGGGTGCTCATCGCCATCGCGATCGCCCTGCGGCCCAGGCTCGTCATCGCCGACGAGCCGACCAGCGCGCTGGACGCCACCGTGCAGCGGCGCATCCTGGACCTCGTCGACGACCTGCGCGCCGAGTTCGGCACGGCCGTGCTGCTGGTGACGCACGACCTCGGCGTGGCCGCCTCCCGCTCCGACCGGCTCGTCGTCATGAAGGCCGGCCGCGTCGAGGAGCAGGGCCACACGGCCGCCGTCCTCGCCGCCCCCGAGGCCGCGTACACGGCGAAGCTCCTGCGGGACGCGCCCGCCCTGTCCGTACGCGAGTACCGCGAGGCGGAGCCGGCCCCGCGCGAGCCCGCGATCGTGCTCCACGACCTGGTCAAGGAGTTCCGGCTCGGCCGGCGGCCGTTCCGCGCCGTGGACCGGGTCTCCTTCGAGGTGCCGCGCGGCACCACCCACGCGCTGGTGGGGGAGTCCGGTTCCGGCAAGACCACCACGGCGCGCATGGTGGTGCGCTTCACCGAGCCCACCTCCGGCACCGTGACGATCCCCGGAGCCGGCGAGGGCCGCCGGTTCCGCCGCCACGTGCAGCTCGTCCACCAGAACCCGTACGGCTCGCTCGACCCGCGCCAGTCCGTGGCCGAGATCGTCGCCGAGCCGCTGCGCAACTTCCGGCTTGGCGACCGCGCGGCCCGCGCTGCCCGGGTCGCCGAGCTGCTGGACCGGGTGGCGCTGCCGCGCGACCTGGCCGGGCGCCGGCCCAGGGAACTCTCGGGCGGCCAGCGCCAGCGGGTCGCCATCGCCCGCGCGCTGGCCGTCGAGCCTGGCGTGCTCGTCCTCGACGAGGCCGTCTCCGCCCTCGACGTCACCGTGCAGGCCCAGATCCTCGACCTGCTCGAACAGCTCCAGCGGGACCTGGGGCTGACCTACCTGTTCATCTCGCACGACCTCGCCGTCGTGCGGCAGATCTCGCACACCGTCTCCGTCATGAGCGAAGGACGAATCGTGGAATCAGGCACCACCCGGCAGGTCTTCACCGAGCCCGGCGCCCCCTACACCCGTGAGCTGCTCGCCGCGATCCCGGAGCCGGTGCGATGAGGCTCGGATTCTTCACCCGGCTGCTCGACGACGTGCCGCCGGGTGAGCGCTACCGGCTCGCCGCCGAGCAGATCCGGCACGCCGAGGCCGCCGGCTTCGACACCGCCTGGGTCGCCCAGCACCACTTCGACGGCGACGAGGGCGGCCTGCCCGCGCCCCTGGTCCTCCTCGGCCACGTGGCCGCCACTACCAGCCGCATCCGGCTCGGCACCGGCATCATCACGCTGCCGCTCGAACACCCGGTGCGGGTGGCCGAGGACACCGCCGTGCTCGACCAGCTGACCGGCGGCCGGCTCGAGGTCGGGGTGGGCAGCGGCGGCACGCCCACGTCGTTCGCCCCGTTCGGCCACGACAGCGCCGACCGGGCCGCCCTCTACGCCGAGCACCTCGCCGTGCTCATCGCCGCCTGGTCCGGCGCGGACCTGGGCGGCGGCAACCGGCTCTACCCGCCGGCGCCGCGACTGCCCGGCGCGGTCTGGGAGGCGACGTTCTCCGCCGCCGGCGGCGCCCGCGCGGGCCGGGCCGGGCACGGGCTCATGCTCTCCCGCACCCAGCCCAGGCCCGCCGACCGGCCGCAGGCGACCCTCGCGGAGATCCAGCGGCCCATCGTCGACGCGTACCACGACAACCTGCCGCCCGGCGTTGTCCCGCGGATCATGGCGTCACGGACCGCGTTCGTGGCCGACAGCAGGGCCGAGGCGCTGCGCTGGGCCGAACGCGGGCTCGGCCGCGGCAGGCTGCCGTTCGAGCTGCCGGACGGCGGCCTCGACACCCGGATCGCCGCCTTCGACGTGCACGTCGGCACCCCGCAGGACGTCATCGACAGCCTGCGCGCCGACCCGACCCTCGACCGGGCGACCGACCTGGTCCTCCAGGTCCACTCGGTCGACCCGCCGCACCCTCTCATCCTCCGCTCCATCGAGCTCCTCGCGACCGAGGTCGCCCCGGCGCTCGGCTGGACCCCCGCCCAGGAAGCGAGCCGCACATGACCGCCGACGTCATCGACCATCTGGCCGGGGTCGCGCCCGGGTCGCCGCTCGACGGGCTGCGTCGCCGGCGGCCCGCCGCCCGTGAGCACGCCCAGTGCTCCTTCGACGCGCTGTTCGCGCCCGGCTCGGAGACCGAGGTCACGCTCGTCGAACGGGACGCGGTCGCGGCCTTCGTGGCCGGGCTGCACCGTGACGACCCCGCCGTCCGCTTCTACGCCGAGCGCCTGGCCGAGCTGGCGCCTCGCCTGGCGGACACCGTACGGGCCGAGACCGCGGCCGGACTCACCACCGGACCGTACGGGATCGACCCCGCCCTGCCCGCCGACGGCGCCGAGGGACTCCGCTATCGCGTACGGAACCCCGGCGCGCTGGGTGTCCGCCTCACCGCGGCGTTCGAGCACACCCACCTGCTCGTGTTCCGGCCGCGCGAGGCGAGCCGGGAAGCGCTCGGCGCGCTGGTGAAGGCGGGCTGGAGCACCACCGGCATCGTGACACTCTCACAGCTCGTCGCCTTCCTCAGCTTCCAGATCCGGGTAGCGGCCGGGCTGCGGCTGCTCGGCCGTACGGGGGTGGCGGCGTGAGCGGTTTCACGCTGGAGCGGCTCGGGTGGGCGCCGTGGCTGGCGCCGCTGAGCGCGGAGGAGCTGACCGACGAGCACCATGAGGCGCTGGTCGACCGGGCGCGCGCCGCGTCGCCGTACTTCCTGCTGCTCGCACGTGACCCGCACGTGCTGCAGGCGCGCACGCACACCGACAACGACATCTTCCACAACACCGACGGCGGGCTGCCGCGGGCCGAGCGTGAGCTGGCGGCCACCGCCACGTCGCGCCGCAACGGGTGCGTGTTCTGCGCGTCGGTGCACGCGCGGTTCGCCGCCCACTACGCCAAGCGGCCGGACGACGTGCGGCGGCTGCTCGACGAGGGCGTGCACGCCCCGCAGGACGGCAGATGGCGGGCGATCATCGACGCCTCGGTGGCGGTCGCGGCCACCCCGGGCGAGCTCGGCGCGGCCCACGTCGAGGCGCTGCGCGCGGCCGGCCTCGACGACCTGGCCATCAGCGACGTCATCCACGCCGCCGCGTTCTTCAACTGGGCCAACAGGCTCATGCTCTCGCTCGGCGAACCCGTCAAGGAGGACCAGTGACCATCGACCACCTCGTCTACGCGGTGCCCGACCTGAAGGAGGGCGTCGCCGCCTTCGCCGCGCTGACCGGCGTCGAACCGGTGGCGGGCGGCAGCCATCCCGGCGGCACGGCCAACCACCTCGTCGGCCTCGGCTCCGGCCGCTACCTGGAGATCATCGGCCCCGACCCGGACCAGCCGGGCGCCCGGCCGCGCGCGTTCGGCCTGGAGAACCTGCGTGAACCCCGCCTGGCCGCCTGGGCGATCAGGCCGGACGACCTCGACGAGGCCGTCCGGAGGGCGCGCGAGAAGGGTTACGACCCCGGCGAGGTCCAGCCGCTGTCCCGGCGCACCCCCGGCGGCGTCCTGCTGGAGTGGCGGCTCACCAGGCGGGACGATCCGGCGGCGGTCAGGCCGGTGCCGTTCCTCATCGACTGGGGCGGCACCCCGCACCCGGCGGACTCCGGGCTGCCACAGCTGGAGCTGGAATCCCTGACCGCCTCCCACCCCGACCCGGACGCCCTCCGCCGCGACCTCGCCGCCGTCGGCGCCCCGCTCGACGTCACACAAGGCCCCGAGCCTGCGCTCCGCGCCGTCCTCACCACCCCGCTCGGCCCCATCACCCTGCACTGAACCGGAAACGAGAGCATGAGCACCCTTCGCGAGTACCTGTCCCAGAAGCGCGCCGCCCTGCTGGCCCGCCGCGCCGCCCCGGCCAGTGGCCCGGTGCCCCTCCACGCGCACGTCACGGCCGAGGGCCGGAGCGGCGTGCGGCGCATCCGCATCCGCGACCACCGGATCCTCAGCGACAGCGGCCCCGACTTCGCCGGCTACGACCTCGGCCCCGGGTCACCGGAGCTGCAGGCGGGCGTGCTGGGCAGTTGCGTCACGCACATCTTCCTGATCAAGGCGGCCGAGCTGGAAGTGCCTCTGGACGCCCTGGAGGTGGACGTACGGGCCTCGTACGATCCCAGAGCCCAGCAACCGGGCGAGAGCGGTGTCCCGGTCCACCCGTACGACTTCCGCTACGAGGTGCTGATCGACTCGCCCGCCTCCGACGAGGAACTGGACCGGCTGCACGCCGAGGTGGAGCGCGTGTGCCCCATACTCAACCTGCTCCGCGCCCCACAGCAGATCACCGGCACGATCGTACGATCACACCCCACCGCGGCGGCATGACCATCTCTACGCCGCCTCACCCGGGCGGCCCACGACCGTGAGATCGGCACCCGCGCCCCCCAAGCGCCGACCACGCCCCCGGAGCACCTGCCGGTCCAGAGGACCAGACGCGCTCCCGAACGCGACCGCGCCTGCTGATCCCGAGGATCAGACGCGCTCCCGAGCGCGACCGCGCCTCCAGTCGCGCCTGCTGATCTGAGGGCTAAGGCGCGTTTCCGAGCATCACCGCGCCTGCGGAAGCGCTTGCCGGCCCCGAAGGTCCGGCGCGCCCGGCCCGGGCCGAGCGTTCGCAAGCGCTCGCGGACGCCGACCGCTCGATCTGCCTCGCCTGCGGGGGAGCCTGCCTGTCACGAGGACCAGGCGTGCTCCTGAGTGCCACCACGCCTCCAGGCGCCTGTTGATCCAGAGGATCAGGCGCGTCCGGCCTGGGCCGAGCCCTCACGGGTGCTCACGGACGCCGCCCGCTCGGTCTGCCTCCTCAGATCTCCTGTGCCAGTTGTGGCTGTCGTGGGGCCCGATCGAGGTTCCGGCGTGTGCGGGTGGTTGTGGTGGGGCTGGCTTGGTCTGTCCTCTCGGGTTTCCGGTGTGCGCGGGTGGTTGTGGCTGTGGTGGGGGTCGCTCGAACTGTCCCCGCAGATATCCGGCGACGGTAGAAGGTCACGATGGGGCTGGCGGATGGGGTTCGGGTGGCTGGAGGCGGTTGCGGATCTCGGTCACCTGCCGGGGTTCGGCGATCCCGTCCCAGGGCGCGAGCGCCGCCAGGCCCGCCGCGCGGTGCTGGGCCGCCTCGGCGCGGCAGAGGGCGGCCAGTTGCAGGTGGGCGAGTGCCGTGGTGAGGCCTTCCGGTGGCAGTCGCGGCTCGGCTTCCCGCAGGAGCGCGACCGCCTCCCGTTCCAGCGCGGCCGCCTGGGCCGGCAGGGCGGACGCCTCCTCCAGCACCGCCACGGCCTCACGTTCCAGCCGCGCCGCCCGGTCCGGGTGCGCCGCCGCCTCCCGTCTGAGCCGCGCCGCCTCCCCGGCCAGCGCCGCGGCCCGGTCCGGCAGGGCGGCCGCTTCCGCCGCACAGGCCGTCGCCCGCTGCACCCGGCAGCGGGCCCGGCCGATGTCGTCCGCCGTCCGCTCGTACAGCCGCTCGGACTCCTTCCAGTGCTTCATGGCGTCCCGAGCGTGGTCCAGCTGCCAGTGGGCGAGCCCCAGCAGCTCGTGGGCGTGCGCCCGCGTGCGCTCGTCGGCGCTCTGCTCGGCCTGGTGCAGCGCCTCGAACAGGACGGCCCGCGCGTCCGCGTACAGGCGCCGCGCCTCACCGCCGTCCAGCGGCTGGGCGCGGCGCAGGAGCAGCGCGGCCACGTTGACCAGCCTGATCGCGTGGCCGGCCGTGTCACCGTGGGCGAGCGCCTGCCCGTACCGGACCAGGGCGGACTCCACGGCGGTGAACTCGTCGCCGGAGGCGAGCAGGATCGTCGCGTGCGTCAGGTGCAGCTCGGGCGGCCACGCCTCCACCGCGCCCCACGCCGCCGCGGCCCGGTTGAAGTGCTGGCGGGCCTTCTCCGGATTGCCGAGCGTGATCAGCGCCTTCGCCTGGCGCAGCTCGGCCGCCGCCCGTACGCGCTCGTCGCCCAGTTCCCACGCCGCCCAGGCGAGCAGGGCGGCCGCCCGCAGCCGGTCCTCGTGCCGCTGCTCCAGCGCGAACCAGGCCTCCAGCGCCGCGCCGATGCGGCCGAGCGCGCGTGCGGTCTTGCGTACGGGCTGCTCGCGGGCCAGCACCTGCAGCAGCACCCGGTCCTCGGCGGCGAACCAGGCGCCCGCGCCCGGATCGTCGGGCAGCAGGGAGGCGTACGCCTCGGCCTGGGCGGCGAAGTGCTCGACCAGCCGCCGCCAGGCCGCGTCGTCGGCCGAGCCGCTGTCGTGGAACGCGCCGATCACCCGGACGCGCGTCATGCGCACGTTCTCCACCAGGCCGCGCCCGGACAGCTCGGCGATGGCGTCGTCCGCGGACGGCACGCCGAGCAGGGCGGCCGCCGCCCGGTGGTCGACCTCGGCCACCGGCAGGCCCGCCAGCAGCACGAACAGCCGCTTGGCGGCCGGGCCCACCCCCTGCATGCTGCGCTGGAGCACGAACCCCAGCCTCTCGTCCACCGGCAGCCGGCTCAGGTCGTCGACCAGGGCGGCGAGCGTCACGCCCGGGTTCCGCGCCAGCCACCGGCCGAGCTTGACGATCTCGGCGGGGCTGCGCACGCACGCCTCCACCAGTGACCGCAGCGCCAGAGGGTCGCCGGTCACCCGGTCGTCGCGGACCTGCGCGGCCAGCAGCGCCTCCCCGTCCTCCGCAGAGAGCGGGCCCACCTGGACCGGTTTGATGTGCTGGGGCAGCTCTCCGGCCAGCTCGCCCGCGATCACGATGTGCGCGTCCGGCACCCGGGGCGGCAGCCACGCGACCTGGCTCCAGGTGCTCACGTTGTCGAGCAGCAGCACCCGGTCCCTGCCGGAGAGCGCCTCCTTGATCAGCGGCGCGGCGTCGTGCGGCTCCTGGATCAGGCCGGGCTGGCTGCCGAGGGCGCGCAGCACCCGCTGGGCCACGCTCAGCTCGGTCTCCGGCCGGTCCCGGTCGGGGCCGCGTACGTCCACGTACCGCTGCCGGCTCTCCTCCGGGGCCAGCTCCCAGGCGGCGTGCACGGCCAGCGTGGACGTGCCCGTGCCGGTCCCGCCCTGCACCACCACGACGCCGCTGTCGTGCGACCGGTCCACCACCTCGCGCACCTTGTCCCCCCGCCCGAGCAGCGGCTCCACCCGGTCCGGGAAGGACATCTGCCCGCCGACGGGCAGCGACGGCGGCGTCTCGCGGGCGCGCAGGCGCCGGGTGAGGTGCGTGCCGAGCCCCGCCACGACGGGCGCGACGATCGCGAGCGGGATGAGCAGCGGCGCGGGGAGCACCGCCACCACGGCGTCGATCGCCTTCCCGCGTAACTCGTCCTGCAGGAGCAGCACCAGCTCACCGGCCGTCACCAGCCCGGACAGGCCGAGCTCGGGCAGGTGCGCCCGCGCCTGCCGGGAGGTGCGGTCCAGCCAGAAGCGCAGCCGCTCCTTGCGCGACATCCCGGTCATGCGCGCACCCCGCCCGTCAGCCCGCGGTACAACAGGCGCCTGGTGACGATCACCAGGGCCACCGGCACGGCGGTCGCGATCACCGACTGGGCCGCCAGCGTCCCGGCCGTGCTCATGAAGTGGCGATTCTGCTCCAGCAGGATCAGCGGCAGATGGTCGCCCGCCGGCCAGTTGAGCAGCAGCCCGACCAGCGTGTCGTTCCACACCAGCACGAACGCCAGCACCCCGGCCAGCACCACCGACGGAGACCCCTCGCGCATCGCGTGCACGAGCGCCCACCGGTGCCGGGCCATCACCGGCGCCCGCACCCGCGCGAACCCCCGGTGCAGCACCAGCACGGCCAGCGGGATGACCAGCGCCGCGTGCACGGTGACCAGCGCCAGGGTGGAGCCGACCAGCCGGCTGAGGGACTCCTGCAGCGGCACCGCGAACGCCTGCGGCGGCAGCGCCGCCAGCGCCACCGCCACCAGGAGCACCGGGCGCCAGGCCCTGCGGGGCACCAGGTGCTCCTGCGCGAGCACGTACGCGGCCGGGACCGCGGCCAGCAGCACCAGCGCGACCACCACCACGGTGCGCACCAGCGTCGTCAGCAGCGCGCCGGTGAACCCGCTGTCGGCGAGCGCGTCCCCGTACGAGCGGAGGTCGGCCTGGATGTGCCACCATCCCGACACGGCCGCCGCCTCCGGAGCGCGCAGCGAGGTGAGCACGAGCACGACGAACGGCAGCAGCCAGAGCGCCGCCAGCGGTCCCATCAGCAGCCGCCGGCGCGAGCGCCGCCCGTGCGGGGCGGCCCGCTGTTCCGGCCAGGTCACCTGCCGGCGCAGCCCGGCCAGCGCGGGCAGCGCGAGCAGCCCGACCAGCACCGACAGCAGCACGGCGAGCGCGGCGGCGGGCCCGGTGCCCAGGTCGCTGTGGTGCCGCCACCAGAACTGACCGCCGGGCTCCACCCACGGCTGCATCGAGCCCGGCGCCCCCATCAGCACCAGGTCGAACACCCGGGCCGCGGCCACCACCGCCAGCAGGTACGCCAGCGACGCCGCCCCGGCCAGCGACGGCAGCACGATCGACCAGATCTGGCGGCGCCGCTCCAGCCCGAACGCCTGCGCCATCCGCAGCAGGCTCGCCGGCATCCTGGCCAGCGCCTCGTGGAAGACCAGGAACGCCACTCCCGACCACTGCCACAAGAACGCCAGCCCCAGCACCAGCCAGATCCAGCCGAGCCCGAGGAAGGCCACGTCGGCGCCGAACGCCGCCAGCACCGCGTTGACCGCGCCCCGCTGCGGGTTGGTGTCGAACAGCAGGCGGAAGATCGCGCCGGTGGTCAGCGGCGAGACCACCGCCGGCAGCACCAGGACGACGCGGAGCACGCCGCCGAGCCGTGGGCCGACGTCGCGTGCCAGCCAGGCGAGCCCGAACCCGGCGGCGCACACGAGCACGGCCAGCCCCAGCCACACCAGCGAGTTGCCGAGCGCCCGCAGCACGTCGGGGTCGGTGAGCACCCGGTAGTGGCCGAGCCCGTCCGACAGGCTGATCAGCACCGTGGCGGCCAGCGGCGCGAGCAGCACCCCCGCCGCGAGCAGGACCGCCAGGAGCAGGTAGCGGGCCGCCCGCCAGCGGCCGATCCCGTGCTGGGCCGCCGGGCCCCGGGTGTCGTGGTGCGGCGCCACCTCGTACAGGAACGCGTCCTCGCTCACGCCGCCCCCTTGCGGGCCGTCGCCACCAGCCGGGCGGCCGCCGCGGCGGCGGCCGCCGCCGGACGCTCCCGCGTCACGGTCGCCGCGGTGAACAGGTCGGTGAGTATCAGCCACAGCCCCCGCCCGTCGCCCCCGGCGAGCGGGCCGGTCAGCCGGTCGGACAGGTCGTACCGCGCGTTCCGCGCCTGGACGAGCTCGCCCGCGGGTCCCCGGAGCCCCGGCGGGGACACCTCCGGCGGGATGTGCGGAGCGAGGAACCCGCCCTCGCCGGCCCACGCCTCCAGCGCAGCGGGCCGTTCGGGGCCTGTCAGCCAGGTGACGAACGCGGCCGCGTCCGGGTCGCCCGCGTTCAGCGCGAGCGCCACGTCCCCGCCCACCACCAGCGGCGGCCCGGCGGCGGCCGAGGCGGCGGGGAAGCGGAAGTGCGCGGCCGTCACGCCCGCCGCGCCGTAGCGGGCGATGACCGGCCAGGCGAAGTCGGGCGCGGCCACCAGATCGGCGGTGCGGTAGGTGAACACGTCCAGGATCGAGTCGTGGAACTGCAGGGTCAGCGCCCGGCGGCCCTGCTCCGCGGTCATGCCCGCCTGCCAGACGGCCGCCAGCAGCTCCAGCGCCTCCGTCACCTCGGCGGACCCCCACAGCTCCGCCTGGGAGCCGAGTTCGGGGTACGTGCCGGGGCTGCGGGCCAGCAGCACGTTCTCGAACCAGTCGCTGAGCATCCACCCGTCGGCCGCGCCGATCGACAGCGTGCCCCGGGGCCGCGTCCACGCGTCGAGCGTCTCGGGAAGCGGGAGACCATGGTCGTCGCGGTGCCACACCAGCGACTTGTGCGCGATCTTGAACCAGGCGCCGAGCACCCGGCCCGGCACCGGCGACACCAGCCGCCGCCAGAACTCCGGCTGGGGCGGCGGGTCCTCCAAGGGCCTGATCCCGGCCCGGATCCCGGGCTCGTAC
The DNA here is from genome assembly GCF_019396385.1 of Nonomuraea harbinensis. Taxonomy (GTDB): domain Bacteria; phylum Actinomycetota; class Actinomycetes; order Streptosporangiales; family Streptosporangiaceae; genus Nonomuraea; species Nonomuraea ferruginea. The sequence goes on from NZ_JAHKRN010000026.1 coordinate 38,715, forward strand.
AGCATGCCGAGCCGGGGGATGACGGCCACGTCCGGCGCGACCTCCGTCGACGGCCCGCGCAGCAGTGCGGCGATGTTGTCGCCCGCGGAGTAGACGGTGACCGTCCGGTGCGGGTAGTCGCGCGCCACGGTGAGGAACCGGCGTAACTCGTCGCCGCTCCACACCACCGCGACCCGCAGCGGCCTGGTCCCGGCGCACCCGGCGGCCAGCCCGGCGGCGGGGATCGCCGCGAGGAACCGTCTACGGCTGAGCACCCGCCACCTCCTCGTCGGTCACGTCCCAGTCGGTGACATCCCAGAACAGCGTGGGAGGCGCGAGGCTCGCCACGCGGGTGCGGTCGTCGGTGATCACCAGCACCGCCAGCCCCGGGTCGGCGCCCAGCGCGGCGCTCACCGCCGCGTGGCACGGCCCGAACCCGGTACGGTCCTCGATCACCACCACCTTGACCGGGCGGTGCCGGCACAGCACCCGGGTCAGTGCGACGGTGAGCCGCTCGTCGTGCGCCAGCTCGTGCGGCCGGGCGTGCAGGAACCCCTCGATCTGCGTCCGCCTGGCCATGTACGCGACCCGGCCCTGGACCCGGGCGCTGGCCCGCTCGTCGAAGGAGGTGAGCACGAGGTTCTTCTCGACGGTCAGGTGGGGGAGCAGCCCCGCGCCGGCGGGCACCAGCCCGATCTCGCGCTCCCACGTCGCCTGCGTGACCTGCTCGCCGCCGATGGTGATCACGCCGTCGTGGCCCCAGGACAGGCCGAGCAGGAAGTCGGCGACCAGGTCGGCCTCCTCGGCGTCGTGCGCGACGAGCACCGCCGTCTGCCCGGACCGCACGGCCAGCGGGTCGGGCGTCAGGCCGCGCGGCCGGCCGTCGGCCTCCCAGTGAAGGCCTTTCACCCGTACGAGCGGCTCCCGGGCACTGCTCTCTGTCCCGTCCACCAATTGACATTTACCCGAACGAAATCCAATGGAGAAGCCGAACAGCGATTCCTGCGGAAATGTCGCCGTGAGGAATCCCGCTCTTGACAAACGGTTGTTATATCGATTCAATCCGGGCATGTCTCCCCCCAGCAGCGCCCGCCGGTTCCTGGCGGCCGCCTCCGCCGCCCTGCTCTCGCTGACCCTCGCCGCCCAGCCCGCCGAGGCGGGCCGCGACGGTCATGGCCGCCACGGCGGCGTCCAGCTCGAACGCCTCGACCGCGGCCTGGTCGCGGTCCCGACAGGTCAGGGCGTGTTCCTGAGCTGGCGGTTGCTCGGTGACGAGGTCACCGGGCACGGCCGGTGGGGCATGACCGGCACCGACTTCCGCGTCTACCGCGACGGCCGGCCGATCGCCACCGTCACCGACAGCACCAACTATCTCGACAGCGCGGGCACCGCCACGTCCTCCTACCGGATCGCCCCGATCGTCAAGGGGCGGGAGGGGCCACGCGGCCCTGCCGTGACGCCGTGGGTTGAATCGTTTCACGATCTTCCCTTGAAGAAGCCCGCCGACGGCGTCACCCCGGCCGGCGAGGCGTACACCTACTCCGCCAACGACCTGAGCGTCGGCGACGTCGACGGGGACGGCCAGTACGAGTACGTCGTCAAGTGGGACCCGTCCAACTCCAAGGACGTCTCGCAGCGCGGCTACACCGGCAACGCCTACATCGACGCCTACGAGCTCGACGGCACCCTGCTCTGGCGGCTCGACCTGGGCGTCAACATCCGCGCGGGGGCCCACTACACCCAGTTCCTGGTCTACGACTTCGACGGCGACGGCCGCTCGGAGGCCATGCTCAAGACCGCGCCCGGCACGAAGGTCACCCGCTACGGCCGCGACGGCCGCGTGCTGTCCGAGCGCCACATCACGATGCCCAAGAAGGACGTGAAGGCCGGATACTCGCACGCCGACGACTACCGCAAGAGCGCCGCCGGCTACTTCGACCACCTCGTCGAGATGTTCCAGGGCTGGCACGAGCACCCCGAGGTGGTGGCCGGACGCTGGCCCGCCACGCTGGAGCAGGCGTTCGGCATCGAGCCCCGGCACGCCTACCCGCTCTCCCGCGAGTCGGCCGCCGACCTGGCGACCTACTTCGTGGACGTGTACGCGCCCGCCCGCAGTGGCAACAACCGGTTGCGGGAATTCGAGGGCTTCATTCTCACCGGCCCCGAATACCTCTCCGTCTTCGACGGCGCCACCGGCAGGGAACTGCAGACCATTCCCTACAAGCCCGGCCGCGGCGACGACGGCCTCCTGTGGGGCGACTACGCCATGGCCAGGGTCGAGCCGGGCAACCGCGTCGACCGCTTCCTGTCCGCCGTCGCCTACCTCGACGGCGAGCGCCCGTCGGCGGTCTTCGCCCGCGGCTACTACACCCGCTCCACGCTGGTCGCCTACGACTGGGACGGCAGGCGGCTCAAGGAGGCCTGGTACGTCGACAGCGGCCACGTGCCGATGGACAACCCGTTCAACGCCTCCCCGCACGGCGTCGACGGCACCGACCCCGAGTACGCCACCCTCACCACCCAGGGCTTCCACTCGCTGAGCGCCGCCGACGTGGACGGCGACGGCAAGCAGGAGATCGTGTACGGGGCCGCGACCATCGACCACGACGGCGGCCTGCTGTACTCCTCGTTCGCCGAGGGCCCGCCCGGCAGCGCCGTCCCCGGTCAGAACGTGCGGCTCGGCCACGGCGACGCCATGCACGTCGCCGACCTCGACCCGGACCGCGAGGGCCTGGAGATCTGGACGGTGCACGAGGGCGGCCGGTGGGCCCCGTACGGCTGGGCCATGCGCGCCGCCGCCACCGGCGAGGTGCTGTTCGGCGGCTACAGCGGCGTCGACACCGGCCGCGGGATGGCCGGCGACATCGACCCCGCCGTCCGCGGCCTGGAGGCCTGGTCGTCGATGCCGCCCGACCAGGCCATCGACGCCGGCCTCTGGTCGGCCCGCGGCGACCACCTGGGCAGGAACGTGCCCGGCACCAACATGAGCATCCGCTGGGCGGCCGACATGACCACCCAGGTCGTCAACGGCACCGCCACCACCGTGCTGCAGACGCCGACCATCGACGACTGGAAGCGCGGCACCCTGCTCACCGCCGAGGGCACGCTCACCAACAACTGGACCAAGGGCAACCCCGGCCTGGTCGCCGACGTGCTCGGCGACTGGCGCGAGGAACTGCTGGTGCGCACCGCCGACAGCACCGCCGTACGGATCTACCTGAGCACGGAGGTCACCGACCGCAAGCTGTACACGCTGATGCACGACCCGCAGTACCGCGTCGAGGTCGCGCGCCAGCAGACCACCTACAACCAGCCCGCCTACCCGAGCTTCTACCTCGCCTCGGACATGGACTGGTCGAAGGTGCCGATCCCGCGCATCCGCACCCCGCGCAAGTAGGGGAAGCGACCCCTCCGCCGGCCTGGCGACGGCCGTCTGGGGGGTGACATCAGCGGCCGGCCTCCTGCTCCGCCTCGCCCGCCCGGCTCTGGTACGCGATACCGGGCCGTGCCGGGACCAGGCGCAGGGTGCCGGCACGCCGGGCCGACCGGGTCCACACGGTTCCGGCGGGCAGGAGGTCTTCGAGGGCGGCGCGGTCGCGCAGCGGCGCGAACCGGACCACGGCGGTGGGCGCCGAACCGAGGTCCAGCAGGGGCAGGTCCTCGGCCGCGCAGAGCTGCCACATGGTCGCGTGCGCGTCGGCCCCGGCGGCCGCTATCAGCTCGGGCAGTTCCTCCTCGGGTAGGGCGGCCGCCTCCCCGTCCCGTTCGCGGGCGAACGGCGGTGGAGCGTACACCCCGTGCTCGGACGCGTGCGCGTGCCAGACGGCGAGCAACTCGGTGGTCACGACGCGGGCGCACTCGGCGTGCTCGGCGGTCGAACCCGCCGCCAGGGCTCGCACCCGCGGCGCCATCGCCCGCTCCACCAGGTCGGCGAGACAGCGCTCGATCCGGGGGTCCGGCCGGGGCATGACCTGCGCCGAGGAGACGTGGTTCCGGATCACCGCGGAGACCTGTTCGAGCGCCGCGCCCATCCGGGCCGCCGCGTCGGCGGTGGCGGCCCGCGCCCCCGCCCGCGCCCAGTCCCCGGCGGCGGCGGTGGCGACGGCGAGCAGGTCGCCGACCGCCCGCTCCGCCGAATCCAGCCCGCGATCCCGGGCCCAGGCGCCGGCTCTGGACCGCCATGAGGCGCGCGCGGCCCCGAGCGCCAGGGTCAGCGCCGCGACGAGCAGCGGCGCCCAGATCGCCGGCGGCAGGGGCGCGGGAATCGCCCTGATGGTGATCACGGTCCCGCATACCACCCCGGCCGCCCCCGCCGTCGCGTTCGCGACGAGCGCGTCGGCCCGGGCGCCGAGCCGTCCGCCAGGACCACGCGTCACGGTGAGCGCCACCAGCAGGGTCCAGAGCGCCGCCATCAGCACCCCGCCGGCCGGGCCGAAGGGGGTGAACGTCGCGAGCGCGGCCGTCACCAGCCCGATGACCGGCAGCCACCTCTGCGGCTCCGGCATCGGCAGAGGACGGAGCAGCCGGGTCAGGAGCTCGTCGGGGCAGGCCCGGCGCAGGTCGGGGAGACGGGCTCCGCTGCCCGCCGGCGTCAGCGTCTCCTGCCACCCGTCCAGGCCGCCGATGAGCACGGGCAGGGACGCTCCCGCCCGCAGCCCGCGGGTCAGGTAGCGGCTGATGGCGTCACGCGCCACCGCGGGCTCGAACTCCTCGAAGCCGGGGAGGACGACGCCGGCCCGCTCGATCGACTCCTGCTGACGGCTGGTGAGGCCCGTGGTGGTGTGCGCGGCGGAGAGAAGGTCTTCGAGCCGCGCCCGCAGCGCTTTCAGGTGGCGGCCGGCGTCGGCCGCGACCGCCTCGGCGCCGGGGGCGCCGGTGAACAAGGAGGCGCCGTCGATCAGCTCGCCGGCCACCGCGGTGGCCTCGGCGACGGCGGTCCTGGCCTCGTCGGCGGCGACCGCCAGCGGCCCGCCGGAACGGAGCCGGATCGGCCGGCTCTGCCCGTGCTCCTCGCCGCCGGGGAGCTCCGGCGCCCGGCCTCTGCCCGGCGCCAGGATGCGGGCGGCGGCCGAGGCCATGGCCGGCTGGAGATCGCCCGCGTCGCCGCTCGGTCCCGCCAGCCGCAGGCCGGGGTTGGCGATCAGGTCCGGCGTCCGCCGGACGCGGCTGAGGGTCCCGTGGAAGACCTCCGGCTGGGACAGGACGTCGAGCAGCCGGAACAGCTCGGTCTCCGGCCCGTGACTCCGCTTCCTGCGCGTGGCGGGAGCCGCGGCGGCGAGCTCCCAGTCGATCCCGCACGGGTCCGGCACCCAGATGATCCCCGCACCCTGAGCGAGGCTGCCCGGCGCCTCCAGTCTCGGGGGGTTGCCGTCGATCGGCCCGACCGCGACGCACAGCAGTTCGTCCGTGTACCCCGAGGACGTCAGCGTCTCGTACGCGCGCTGATGCGCCTTCAGCGCCCGGGCCTCGTCGACCAGCAGGAGCAGCCGGAGATCGGGCTGCTCCTCGTCCGACAGCAGCGCCCCGGCCCTGGCGACCGCCTCGTCGCCGGTGGTGGAGCGCAGGTCGAGCTGGATCACACAGCGGTTCACGAGCCTCCTCCCGGGCGGCGGCACGCCCCGTAGAGAAGATGGGCGATCGTCGGCGCCAGGGCCACGCGTCCGCGGGATGCGCGACAGGTCCTGTGTCGCACGCCTGCATTCATAGAGGAATTCCTCAGGTGAATCCCCGGCACGTGGAATGTCGGGGGATGGTCATCCGGCCGCGAGTAAGAGACGCCCTCGCCTCTGTACGGGTTCTCGCACTGGCCAGTTTCGGACACTTCCAGGCGGAAAGTTGTCGTTTTGTGACCATCCGATTTATCGTGATTGTGGCAAATGCTTGATATATCCGAATTGTGTCAAGGCTGGACGTGAAGGGCGCGCGCGAGATACGGCGCCCCACATCGCTGGATCTCCATCCAGGATGGGAAATAGCGGATATCGGCCAGATATGTGCCACGCCGTAGCGGTGACCGTCCCCGAATATGAGCGACGCCGACTCAGGTGACGCCATCCCCATGTATTGCCGCCGGCGGATCCGAGAGCGAGGGGGCTGGCGAAACTCGCCGACGGCGGGGCTGCCCCTGGAGAAGCACGCAGCAGCATGCGTGACACCGATTACGGGAGCATGGCGAGTTGCCGGCCCTGGGCGACGAGAATGCCTTTGGTGTCCCAGATCTCGAAGTCTTCTTCGTGGTATCCGTTGATCAGGTGACGCGTGGTGGCGCGACAGGCGAGCCAGCCAGGAGCGGGCCGGGCCCGTAGATGCGCGGTCAACTCGAGCGTGGCGGAAGCGAACTCGCCGACGGCCAGCACGGCCGGAGGTGCGGCATCCAGCAGCAACGGCAACGCGTCTGGATCGGCGTGGCGGCCGTCCCGGAAGCGCATCCAGAACTCTATTCCGGCATGCTCGGCGGGCTTCCCCGCCACCAGTCGGGCACCTCGGCGAACCGGAACTCCACACGTTCGGTGTTGCTGACACCGTCCAGCGACTTGCCGCCGAGCGGATCGACGCAGTCATCCGGGTCCGGGAGCACCGGCGGCTCGCCGGTGACGAGCGTACGCCCGTCGGCCTGGTCGAGGGTGCCGAAGGTGGCCGTCGCCCGCAGTCGTTCCTTACCCTCCTGCGACAGCACGACCTGGCCCGTGGCGGCACGCCGCCCGGTCCGGATGATCTCGGTGCGGGAATCGACATCGAACGCGGACAGGGATGGTGCTGTCATCGTCTCCTCCGGGGTCATGCGGTGCGCCGGGTCATCGCGAGCGGTAGTGATCGCTCCCTCGGCCATCTTCATGCGCACTCCCCGCACGGTCGATGACCTGGCAGGTAAAGCGCCCTCAGGTGAAATGACCACCGACCCCGGCATGGGCGGAGTCCGGAAGTGACAGGTCAGAGCTTCAGTTCGAGCTGGATCCAGTAGACGCTGGAGATGTACTGGGAGAAGTCCGCGACGATCTCGGCCGCGTACGCCTCCTGACCGCGGAGCCGCACCTGCAGCGGCCGTCCCTCGTAGGACGCCGAGACGCGGTAACGGGCGATGGGGACGTCCACCAGACCGGACCCGTCAGGGGTGCGGACCGCCCTGCGGGTGATGACCTGACCCTGCGAGCCGTCCAGCAGCGTGCTCTCGGGCGTGAGCGTGAGCTCGACCCTCTCGTCCTCCAGGAACGCTTCCGGATTCCGCGGGTCGGTCATGTCCAGGTGGAACAGCACCGACCCGCCGTAGTGGCCCAGGCCGTCGGCCTTCTCGCCGGTGAGCTTCCAGGTGAAGTCCCTGATCGCGCCGGTCGGGCCGGCGAACGAGGAGTCGTCGTCCGGCGACAGGTCGACCTGGTACGAGGCGCCGTTGTGCTCGACCGTCATCGAGGCCGTCACGTGGAACGTGGCCGCGATGTCGGTCTCGACCCGGTAGCGGCCGTCGGCGTCGGTCGACACGATGAGGTTGCTGTTGTAGAGCAACTGGTTGTCGGCCACGATCTTGGCGCCCTGGACCGGCCTGCCGTCGGCGCCCACGACCCTGCCCTTGAGCACACCCGGCTCGACGCCCATGCGATCCCCCTCTTCCCGCGCGGTCTCGACCGGCTCTCCCGCCCGCGTGTCCGCGGTCGTCGGGGCCATGGGTGTGATCACGCAGCCGCTCAGGCACACCAGCAGAGCGCCCGCCGGCACCAATCTCCTCATGGCGGGCCAACCTAGATCATCTGACTTGCAACCGACTTGGAACTCACCTCCAGAGCCACGCACCCGGCGGGCAGCGCGAACCAGCGCAGCCGCTCCGCGCCTCTGGGCAGCCGCGCCTGGCTCGCGTCCGGCTCGTCCGGAAGGGCCGCGAGCAGCTCGCGCGCCCGCGCCAGGTAGCCGGCCAGCGCGTCCTCCCCGGCCCGCGCACCCGGGACCGGCCGCTCGCCGGAGTGGAACAGCAGGTCGGACAGGCTGACGGCGGGCTCGGCCGCCTCGCGGTGCCGCCACAGCCCGGTACGGAGGTCGAACCGGTAGTGGGGGAGCAGGCGCCGGCCCCGGGAGGCGACCAGGTCGACGGCGTCGACGACGTAGTCCGCCACGGTGTCGGACATGAAATAGGCGAAGGTGACCCGCGCCCAGCCGGGCTTGACCCCTTCGTACCCGTACCCGATCTGGTCGCGCAGCTCCGCCGACCGGCCGGCGCCGATGCCCAGCAGCCGGTGCCCGTACGGGCCCGCGCAGGAGCAGCCGCCGCGCGCCTGGACGCCGAACAGGTCGTTCAGCACGGCGACCACGAAGTTGTGGTGCAGGTAGAGCCCGTCTCCCGCGCGGACGCGCAGCGAGAAGATCGGCAGCCTCCGCGCGGGCCCGTCGCCGAGGATCTCGATGTCCGGGTTGCGCCGCCACCGCTCCAGCGCCCGCTCCCGGAGGCGCTCCTCGCGCTCCTGGATGAGGCCGGTGCCCACGGCCTCCTTGAGCGCGAAGACCAGCCCGGCGCGGATCGACTCGACGATCCCCGGCGTGCCGCCCTCCTCCCTGGCGACCGGATCGTCCAGGTAACGGTGCTCGCCGGGGCTCACGTAGCGCACGGTGCCGCCGCCCGGCGTGGTCGGCACCCGGTTGCGCACCAGGTCCCGCCGGACGACCAGCACCCCCGGCGTCTGCGGGCCGCCGGGGAACTTGTGCGGCGACAGGAAGATCGCGTCCTTGTGGTCGGCCCGCCCCGGCGCGCTCGCCGCCATCCGGATCGGCACGTACGGCCCGGCCGCGGCGTAGTCCCAGAACGACAGCGCGCCGAACTCGTGCAGCAGCGCGGAGACCGGTTCGGTGTCGGACAGGATGCCGGTCACGTTGGAGGCGGCCGAGAAGCTGCCGATGAGCAGCGGCCGGTCCGCGTGCCGCACCAGCTGGGCGCGGAGCTCGCCGAGATCGATGCGGCCGTCGTGGTCCTGGCCGATGGCGACGGTCTCGGCCCCGGACTCGCGCCAGGGCAGCTCGTTGGAGTGGTGCTCGTACGGCCCGACGAACACCACCGGCCGGCCGCCCGCGCGGGTGGCGCGATCGCGCAGCTCCAGGATGGCGACGAGCTTGTTGGCGGCCGCGGTCGCGCCGGATCCGCAGAACAGGACCACGTCGTCCGGGCCGGCGCCCACGGCGTCGTGGATGATCCGCCGGGCCTCCTCCCGCAGCCGGGTGGTCTGCAGGCCGGTGCCGGAGCTCTCGGTGTGCGTGTTGGCGTAACGCGGCAGCACCCGGGCCCTGATGAAGTCCTCGATGAAGCCCAGGGACCGCCCGGAGGCGGTGTAGTCGGCGTAGGTGATGCGGCGCGGCCCGTACGGGCCGTCGAGGACCTCGTCCTCGCCGATGACGCCGCTGCGGATGCGCTCCAGCAGTCCCGGGTCCACGGCGGTTCCCGTGGCCTGGCCGCCGGTGCGGGCGGCCCGGGTCTCGACCCACGTCGTGCGGCAGGCGGCCACCAGAGTGCCGTCCGGCTCGTACAGCCCGGCGGAGGCGAACAGCTTGCGGCGCTCCCTGCCGTCGCGGCGGGCGACGACCACGTACGTGACGCCGGCCCTGACCGGGCGGCGCAGCCGCGCGGTCATCCTGCCGAGCAGCGCGGCGCCGCCCGGCGCGAGATGCGTCCAGCCGGTGGGGCAGTCGAGCGCCGCCCACACCGACGCGGGCGGCAGAACCTCCTGCCCGCCGGTCAGCTCCGGGTCGGCGAACCAGGTCGCGGCGAAGACCTCCGGGTCGGCCGTCGGGCCCGGATGGACGCGCAGCCCGTCCTCGCGCGGGCCGCACACGAAGCAGCCGGGGAACGGGTGGCTCCGATGGCCGGGGAAGCGCCGCTCGGCCTCCGCCGCGGCGCGCAGGGACACGGCGGGCGGCGGCACCGGGTCCCCGGCGGCGGGTCTGGCCTCGGCCAGCAGCCGATCTCCCGCGAAGAGCCCGAGCCCGTCCGGCGCGTGCGCCACCCGTAACGGCGTGTCGACCGGCGCCGGGGCGCGCAGCGTCACCTCCACCGGCCCCGCCGCGCCCAGCTCGCCCGCCAGCAGGCCGGAGAGCCATCCGCCGTTCACCACCCCCGGAGGACCACAGAACCGGCTCATAACGCTAAAAGTGCATATATCGGCCATAAGGGCAGGGTGGACCGACCCGGTTTCAGGCCAATAGCCGGACGATTGACGTGAACACCCCCGGCAGCCCCCGCGCCGCCGGGACCACCAGCCGCGCCGTGGCCGGCCGCCGCGCGACCTGCACCAGCGCGCCCGTCAGCAGCCGGTGGGTGCGCGACAACCGCCGCCACGCGCCCTCGTACTCCTCGGGCCGGTCCTCCGCCAGGCAACGTGCCAGGATCTCCGCCGAACGCACGGCCAGCGACACCCCCTCACCGGTGAGCGCGTCCACGTACCCGGCCGCGTCGCCCACCAGCAGGACGCGCCCGGCGCGCCGCGCCCGCGCCCGCTGGCGGAACGGCCCCGCGCCGCGCACCGGCGTCACGGCGGGCCCGCGCAGCCGCTCGGCCAGAGCGCCGAACCCCGCCAGGTGCTCGTCGTACGTGCGCCGCGCGGAGCTGAGGATCGCCACGCCCACCAGCTCGTCGCCCACCGGGGTGACGTACGCCTCGCTGTGGCCCGACCAGTGCACCTCCACGAAGTCGGTCCACGGCGCCACCCGGTAGTGCCTGCGCAGTCCGTACCGCCGCACGCCGCCGGGCGGCGCGTCCAGCCCGAGCGACCGGCGCAGCGGCGAGTGCAGCCCGTCGGCGGCCACCAGCCAGCGCGCCCGCAGCCCGGCGGCCTCGACCCCGTCGCGGTCCTGGACGGCGTGCGCGATCCGGCCGGTGACGGTCTTCACGCCGAGGTCGGCGGCCCGCTGGGCGAGCGCGGCGTGCAGGGCGACGCGCCGTGCGCCCAGCCCCATGGCGGGGCCGAACGTCGCGCGGACCCCGCGCCGGTCGTCGAGGTAGTGGATGCCGCGCAGCGGACGCCCCGGCACCGTCACCCCCATCGCGGCCAGCGCCGCCACGCCGCCGGGCATGACACCCTCGCCGCACGCCTTGTCGACCGGACCGGCGCGCGGCTCGACGACGACCGCCTCCATGCCCAGCAGCGCCGCGTGGATGGCCGTCGACAGCCCCGCCGGGCCGCCACCGGCGACCAGCACGTCGATCACGTGGCGGGCCGCCCGGCCGGCATGAGCGCCGCGTTCTCGGTGCGGATGCGCACCGTCAGCAGCGCCGCGTTCAGCACGGTGAACACCAGCGCCGTCACCCACGCCGTGTGCACCAGCGGCAGCGCGAACCCCTCCACGACCACCGCCACGTAGTTCGGGTGACGCAACCAGGTCAGCCGGTACGGGCCGCGCGTCACCAGCGGCAGCCCCGGCACCACGATCACCTTGGTGTTCCAGCGCGGCCCGAGCGCGGTGATGCACCACCAGCGCAGCCCCTGCGCGGCCACCACCAGGACGAGCATCGGCCAGCCGAGCTCCGGCAGGAACGGCCGCCCGGCCAGCCACACCTCCAGCGGCGCCCCGGCCAGCAGCGCGGTGTGCAGGAGCACCATCCACGGGTAGTGGCCGCGGCCGGTCTCGACGCCGCCGCGCGCCATGCTCCAGGCGGCGTTGCGCTTGGAGACGACCAGCTCGGCCAGGCGCTCCAGGCCGACCAGCAGGATGAGGACGAGATACCAGGTCATGGGGTCACCAGCGCAGCAGGACGAGTTCGGAACAGAAACCGGGGCCCATCGCGATGAGCACCCCCCACGTGCCGGGCTCCGGCCGCCGCGTGGCGAGCGTCTCGCCCAGCACGTGCAGCACCGAGGACGACGACAGGTTGCCGTGGTCCGCCAGCGAGCGCCAGGTGACGTCGAGCGCGCCCGGCGGCAGGTCCAGCACGTCCGACACGGCCTCCAGGACCTTCGGGCCGCCCGGATGGCACACCCAGGCCGACACCTCGCCGGCCGTCACCCCGTGATCGCCGAGGAACGCGTGCACGTCGTCGGCCAGGTAGCGGCGCACCACCTCCGGCACGCCCGCGTCCAGCACCACCCGCAGACCGTCGCCCCCCACCTGCCAGCCCATCACATGCTCCGAGTCCGGATACAGGTGACTGCGGGTCGCCACCACGACAGGCCCGGCCGCTGCCGTGTCACTCGCCATGCCGTTCGGCGGGTCGTCTGTCTCGTACGGAGGGTCGCCGGTGGTGCGGCGGTCGCCGCAGGCCACGACGGCGGCGGCGCCGTCACCGAACAGGGCGCTGGCCACCAAGCCGGCGGGGGAGCCGTCGCCGCGCTGCACGGTGAGCGAGCACAGCTCCACCGACAGCAGCACGGCCACGTGGTCGGGCCAGCCGCGCAGGTAGTCGTGCAGCCGGGCGATCCCGGCCGCGCCCGCGACGCAGCCCAGCCCGAAGACCGGCAGCCGCTTGACGTCGGGCCGCAGACCCAGCGCGCCCACCAGCCGGGCGTCGATCGACGGCACGGCGATGCCGGTCACCGAGGTGAACATGATCATGTCCACGTCGGACGGGACCAGCCCGGCGCCGTCCAGCGCCGCGCGGACGCTCTCCAGCCCCAGCTCGACCGCGGCGGTCACGTACGCGTCGTTGGCCGCGCCGAAGCCGTCGAGCTTCTCGTAGTCCTCGATCGGCAGGGCCAGATTGCGGTACTCGACGCGGGCGCTGCGGTGCAGCCGGTCGAGCAGGCGGCGGTCGGCGTCCGGAGGCAGGCAGACACGGGCCGCCATGTCGGTCAACTCGGCCTGTGCGTATCGATTCGGGGGAAAGGCGCAGCGAACTGCGGCGATATGGGTCATGGAGGGCTCCCCTGGGCGGGCGGCCGAAAACACTCGTCGATGCCACGGTTCCCCCCAGGTTGATCTGCTAAGCCCAGCGGACGGTCTTCCCTGTAGATCGGCCGGTCAGGCCCGGTCAATTCGCCGGCCGGCGGGTCGTCGTCAGCCGTCGCGGGCAGGACCGGGCTCGCCCGGCGGCTCCGCGAAGTCGCGACCGCTGATCCGCTTGCTGAGGGGAGCTCCCGAGTAGCATCGGCCTGTGACGGACGACGGGCGCCGGATGATCGCCGGGCTGGCGCGCGGCTGCCATCCCGGGCCCACCGTGGCGGTCACGGCACTGGTCACCGCGCTCGCCGCCGCCGCCGGACACGGCGCGGCCGGATGCCTGCTCGTGGGCCTGGCGGTGCTGTCGGGCCAGCTGTCCATCGGCTGGTGCAACGACGCGGCCGACGCCGGGCGCGACGTGGCGGCGGGGCGTGCGGACAAGCCGGTGGTGGACGGCACGATCACGCCGCGTGCCCTCTGGATCGCGGCGGCGGTGGCGCTGGCGTGCTGTGTGCCGCTCTCGTTCGCCTCGGGGGTGCTCGCCGGCTCCGCGCATCTCGCCGGGGTGCTCGCGGCCTGGGCGTACGACCTGGGGATGAAGGCGACCCTGCTGTCATGGGCGCCGTACGCGGTGGGGTTCGGGGTGCTGCCCGCGTTCGTGACGCTGGGGCTGCCGGGGGAGCCGTGGCCCGCCTGGTGGGCGACGGCGGCGGCGGCCCTGCTCGGGGTGGGGGCTCACCTGGCCAACGTGCTGCCGGACCTGGCGGACGACCTGGTGACCGGCGTGCGCGGCTGGCCGCAGCGGCTCGGCGCCGCCCGTCTGCGCGCCCTGCTCCCCCTCCCGCTCCTCGCCGCCACCTGCCTGCTCGCCTTCGGCCCCTCCACCACGACCCCTCCCACCGCCGAACCTCCGGCTGCCACGGACCACTCCGCCGCGCTCCTGGACGGCTCATCCCCATCGGCCCCGGCCGGTACGGATCCGTCCGCCGACGAAGCGGACGGTCCGGCTTTTGCCGGGCTCGCCCGTACGAGCTTGATGGGCTGGATCGCGCTGGCCACGGCCGTCGTCCTGACGGCTGCCGGGCTTCTGCTGGCCCGCAACCACCCCCGGGTGCCGTTCGCGGCGGCCATCGCGGTGGCGGGCGTGGACGTGGCGCTGCTGCTGACCGGCGGCGCCTCCCTCACCGGCTGATGGCGGGCGGATACACCTGTCAACGGCCGCGTCGGTGGTGGCGGACGGTGTCGCGCAGCCAGCGGGAGGCCACCGCGTACGCCAGCGGGACGGGCACCGTCCCCGATCCCAGCCCCACCTCCACCAGCAGGTCGAACACCTCCTTGCGGTGGGCGGCGGTGGCGATGGCGGCGTCGATGAACCCCGGCGACTGCGCCAGCCGGGCCAGCACGTCCGTGGTCCGCAGGTGCCGCCCCAGGGCCGCGCGCAGGCCGCGCCGGTAGACCGGCAGCGGGTCGCCGGGCGCGTCCGAGGCCGCCTCGCCGGCCAGCCGCCCCGACAGCAGCGCGTAGTAGATCCCCTCGCCGGTCAGCGGGTTGATCAGGCTCGCCGCGTCCCCGGCGAGCAGCACCCGCCCGGCACCGGGAGCCGGCCGGCCGGTGGACAGCGGCAGGTGGTGGGCGCGCAGGTCGCGGGCGGGCCGGTCGGGCAGCAGCTCGGCGAGCCTGCCGTGCAGCACCTGCCGCCCCGGCAGCCCTGTGGCGTGCAGCCGGGGCAGCAGCATCCCGAACCCCACGTTCGCGGTGCCGTCGCCGATGGGGAACGACCACGCGTACGCGGGCCAGCCCGCCCGCTGCATGGCGATGAGCTGCACGTCGTCCTCGTCGGGCACGTCCGCGTACCCGCGCACGGCGATGGCGGTGTGCCGCTCCGGCGTGACCGGGAGCCCGATCAGCCGCCGCACCGCCGAGTTGGCCCCGTCGGCCGCGACCACGACCCGCGCCCGGATCCGGCCGTCGATCACCACCACCGGCCCGGCCTCGGCCAGCTCCCTGACCCGGTGGCGCCGCACCTCGCCCCCGGCCGCCCGGACCGCCTCGACCAGCCGGGCGTCGAAGACCCGGCGCGGCACCACGTGGTTGGGCCGCGCCGCGGTCGCCGACACCCGCGTGCCGCCGGGGGAGACCACGGTCAGGCGGGGCGTGGGCCGGTAGTCGTCGATCAGCCCCGGCACGCCCAGCCTGGCCAGCTCGTCACGCCCGTGGGCCGCGATGCCGTCGCCGCACGCCTTGTCCCGGGGGAAGTCCGCCTTGTCGAGCACCAGCACCCGCGCGCCGGGCCGCCGCCGCAGCGCGCCGAGCGCCGCCGCGGAACCGGCGGGCCCGGCGCCCACGACCACGAGATCCCACACGTCCTCCATGGGAGGACTCCTGCCCCGGCGCGGGACTCAGATCACTTGCCGAACCCCGCCGTCAGGCCGCTCAGCAACTGGCGGCGGCCCACCACGTACAGGATCAGGATCGGCAGCGTGGTCAGCACGACCGAGGCGAGCACCGCGGGCACGTTGACGCTGTACTCCCCCTGGAACGACCAGAGCGCGAGCGGCAGCGTCCGCTTGTCGGGGCTCTGCGTCAGGATCACCGGCAGCAGGAACCCGTTCCAGATCTGCAGCGCGTTGTAGATCGACACCGTCACCACGGCCGGCCGGGTCAGCGGGAAGGCCAGGCGCCAGAGCGTGGTCTGCTCGCTCGCGCCGTCGAGCCGCATCGACTCGAACAGCTCCTTCGGCACGTCCCGGATGAAGTTGGCCAGGACCAGCACCGACAGCGGGATCGCGAACGCGATCGACGGCAGGATGAGCGCCAGCAGGCTGTCGTAGAGATGCAGCCTGATGATGATCAGGTAGATCGGGATGATCGTCGCCTGCAGGGGGATGGCCAGGCCCATGAGGAAGAGCCAGTTCACCGACTTCAGGAAGCGGTTGGTGCTCGCCCGCACGATCGCGTACGCGGCCATGAACGAGAACAGCACCGCCGGGACCACCGAGCCGACGGCGACGATGAGGCTGTTGAGGAAGTACAGCGGGAAGTCGGACTCGATGACCAGCTGGTAGTTGTCCAGCGTCGGCGCGGTGGGCGGCGCCATCGGGTTCGACAGGTAGTAGTCGCTCTGGGCCTTGAAGCTGGTGATGACCACCCAGTAGATCGGGATGATCACGATCGCCAGCCAGAGCCACGAGATCGTCCCGCCGATCCAGTTCTTGGTCTCGCGCGGCCTCGTCCTGCGGCGGCGGCGACCGGACGGCCGTATCACGGTCCGGCCCGGCTTGTCGGACAGCGTGGTCGCCATGTCAGGCCCCCTCAAGCTGGCTCGCACTGGCGTCG
Source organism: Nonomuraea harbinensis (assembly GCF_019396385.1). Taxonomy (GTDB): domain Bacteria; phylum Actinomycetota; class Actinomycetes; order Streptosporangiales; family Streptosporangiaceae; genus Nonomuraea; species Nonomuraea ferruginea. Next base: position 54,873 of record NZ_JAHKRN010000026.1, read on the forward strand.
CGCCCGCCGAGCCTGCGCAGCACGAGCGCCAGGGCCAGGCCCACCAGGACGAGGATGACGGCGATGGCGCTGGCCGGGCCCATCAGGTTGGCCTGGTATCCCCGCTTGTACATGTCGAGCGCGAGCACCCTGGTCGCGTCGCCGGGCCCGCCCGCCGTCAGCACGAAGATCAGATCGAAGAGCGTCAGCGAGCCGACCACCATGAGGGTCGAGGACGTGATGATCGTGTACTTCAGCTGAGGCAGGGTGATGCTGAAGAACTTGCGCACCCGCCCGGCTCCGTCGAGCTCCGCGGCCTCGTACATCGAGCGCGGGATCTGCCGCACCCCGCCCTGGTAGAGCAGCGAGTGGAACGGGATGAACTGCCAGGACACCACGAAGATCACCACGCCGACGGCGAGAGGGCCCTCGCCGAGCCAGTCCTGCGCCAGGAAGTCCAGGCCCAGGCCGGCGCCGAGCCCGAAGTTCGGGTCGAGCAGCGCCTTGTACGTGATCGCGATGGCGGCCGAGCTGAGCAGCAGCGGGATGAAGTACAGCACGGCGATCAGCGTGCGGTAACGCTGATGGCCCGCCAGGAACACCCCGATGAGGATGCTGGCCGGCGTCTGCACCAGCCACGACAGGGCCATGATGAGGAACGTCACCCACAGGGCGTGCGGCAGCCCGGGATCGCTCAGCACCGCGCTCCAGCTCGCGAGCCCGCTGAAGGAGATGTCCTGGCTGAGCCCGTCCCACGTGGTGAAGCTCAGCGCGAGCACCCCGAGCAGGGGGATCACGCCGAAGGCGAGAAAGACCAGCAGGGCGGGGACGGCCAGCCACACCAGGGAGCCGCTGCCGCGCACACGGGTGGCGGCGGGCGGTCTCCCCCGGGGTGGAACGGTGACGATCGTGCTCACTTGCCGATGACCGCGTTCATGTTGGTGGCGAACTCCTGCGGCCCGATCGACAGCTGGAACAGCTTGGCGATGTTGTCGAGCAGCACCTCGGCGGCGGTCGGGCTGAGCGCCTGGTCCCACGACTGCTGGAAGACCTTGGCGTTGTTGGCGATGCCGACGACGAAGTTGAGGAAGTCGGCGTCCTCGGAGCCGGTGAAGAACTTCTCCGAGCCCTTGATCACGGGAACCGCGCCGGTGCCCACCCACTCCTCGGCCGACTTGTCGCTGACGACCTCGGTGGAGAAGAACTTCTTGGCGATCTCCTTCTGCTCGGCCGTGGCCTTGGCGGAGATCGACATGTACTGGCCGGGGTTGCCGACGGTGTTGCCGGGGTCGCCCTTGCCGCCGTCGATCGGCGGGAAGTTCATGTAGCCGAGGTTACCGCTGGAGACGAAGTCGCCGCCGTCCTGCTTCATGCTGCCGTACGTCCAGCCGCCGTGCACCATCATCGCGGCCTTGCCGGTGTAGAGCAGCGCCTGGTCGGCGTTGGAGTCGGCGGTGATGGAGGAGAAGCCCTTGATGAAGCCGTCGGCCTTGATCAGGTCCTGCATCTTGGTCAGCGCGTCGATGGCGACGGGGTTGGACCAGGCGTCCTTCTCCGCGTCGAACACGGCCTGGAACACCTCGGGGCCGCCCATGCGGTCGAAGAGGAACTCCAGCCACATCATGTTGGTCCAGCGCGACTGCCCGCCCAGCGAGAACGGCGCGATGCCCTTGGCGTTGAACTTGGGCACCAGGTCCATGATGTCGCCCCAGCTCTGGGGCGGCTCGGCGCCGATCTTCTCGAAGGCGCGCTTGTCGTAGTACAGGACGATCGGCTGCATCGTCTCGCAGGGGATCGCGTAGATCTTGCCGTCGACGGTCGCGGCACCGAAGGACGAGGGGAACAGCTTGTCCTTGACGGCCGCGTTCTCGTCGAACCACGAGGTGAGGTCCTCGACCTGGCCGGCCTGCACGTAGCTGCGCAGACCGCCGCCGCCCCAGCCCCAGATGATCGTCGGCGCCTCGCCCGCGCCGATCGCCGTCTTGATCTTGGTCTTGAAGGCGTCGTTCTGGAAGGTCGTCCCCACGATCTTCCCGTTGGGGTTGGCCTGGTTGAACCGCTCCATGGTCCGCCTGCGGACGCCTTCCTGCGGCTCCGTCGACAGGTACCAGTAGCTGGCGGTGGCGCCACCACCGCCACCGCCGCTGGTGCTCGTGCTGCCGGGGCCGGAGGTGCCGCAGGCGGCGAGCGCGGCTCCCAGGGGCAGGCCCATGGACAGGGCGAGGAAGTTGCGGCGAGACGTTGTCCTGGATTCCACGCTGATCTCCGTACTCGAACGCCGGGGGATGGTGCCGCGGCTCCACAGTGTCGAAACATTTTCGAAACGACCGCGTGGCACGCCAATCTAGATTTCGGCCGAAGGGGTGTCAACCTCTCCCCGCACGAAACTCCCTCTCGGCAAGAGCGAGACGAGTGGGATACGCTCGCACGGGCGCCACGCTGGGTGATCTGGAGCCGAGAGCGCTCCCATGCCACCCCCGCGCAGCGCGTCCGAAATGTTTCGAAACTTTGCGGCAAGAGCCGCCTCTAAGGAGAGCGATCAATGACGGCTCTAGATCGGCCGGCGGCGGGCCAAGCCCTCCGTCCCTGGCAGGATCCCGCGCTTCCGGTAGGGGAGCGGGTGGACGCCCTGCTGGCGGAGATGACGGTGGAGGAGAAGGTCGCGCAGCTCGGCAGCCGGTGGGAGGGCAACACCATGGGTGAGCCCGTCTCCGCCCCCGATCCGGGCGACGGCGGCACCGGCAACGTGGCCCCTTTGCAGGACGTGTTCGCCGCGTCGAACACCTCCCCGTTCCAGGAGGCGGTCCGCCACGGCATCGGCCATCTGACGCGGGTGCACGGCAGCCGCCCGGTGAGCCCCGCCGAGGGCGCCGCCGAGGTGGTCCGGTTGCAGCGTGAGGTGATCGCGCAGTCCAGGCTCGGCATCCCGGCGCTGGTCCACGAGGAGTGCCTGACCGGTTTCACCACGTACGGCGCGACGGTCTACCCGGCGGCGATCGCCTGGGCCGCCACGTTCGACCCCGAGCTGGTGGCCCGGATGGGCGCCGCGATCGGGCGCGACATGCGCGCCGTCGGCGTGCACCAGGGCCTGGCGCCCGTGCTGGACGTGGTCCGCGACTACCGGTGGGGCCGGGTCGAGGAGACGATGGGCGAGGACCCGTACCTCGTCTCGATGATCGGCTCCGCGTACGTGCGCGGGCTGGAGGGCGCGGGCGTCATCGCCACGCTCAAGCACTTCGCCGGCTACTCCGCCTCGCGGGCGGCACGCAACCACGGCCCGGTGCCGATGGGCCGGCGCGAGCTGATGGACATGATCCTGCCGCCCTTCGAGTCGGCCATCGAGCTGGGCGGCGCCCGCTCGGTGATGAACTCCTACTCCGACGTCGACGGCGTCCCCGCCGCCATCGACCCGTGGCTGCTGACCGAGGTGCTCCGCGACGACTGGGGGTTCACCGGGACCGTCGTCTCCGACTACTGGTCGATCCCGTTCCTGGCCACCATGCACCTCGTGGCCGCCGACGCCGGCGAGGCCGGGGTGCAGGCGCTCACCGCCGGCCTCGACGTCGAGCTGCCCGACACCCTCGGCTTCGGCCAGCACCTGGCCGAGCGGGTGCGCCGCGGCGAGCTGCCCGAGGAGCTGATCGACCGGGCGGTGCGCCGCCTGCTCACCCAGAAGGCGCAGCTCGGGCTGCTCGACCCGGACTGGACACCGCAGTCCTCGGTGACCGGCGCCGAGACCGTCGAGCTGGACTCGCAGGCCAATCGGGAGCTGGCCCGCGAACTGGCCGAGAGGTCCGTCGTCCTGCTCGACGCGGGCAGCGCGCTGCCCCTGCTCGGCGAGGGCCGCACCGCCCCGCGCCGGATCGCCGTCGTCGGGCCGTGCGCCGACGACCCGCGCACGTTCATGGGCTGCTACGCCTTCCCCAACCACGTGCTGCCCCGCTACCCCGGACTCGGTCTCGGCATCGACGCGCCGAGCGTGCTCGACGCGCTCCGCGCCGAGCTGCCGGGCGCCGAGATCGCCTACGAGCGCGGCTGCGACGTGCGCGACGGGGACCGCTCCGGGTTCGCCGCCGCTGCCGCCGCGGCCCGCGACGCCGACCTGTGCGTGGTCGTCGTCGGCGACCTGGCCGGCATGTTCGGGCAGGGCACCTCGGGCGAGGGCTGCGACGCCGACGACCTGCGCCTGCCCGGCGTCCAGGAGGACCTGGTGACCGAGCTGGCCGCCACCGGCACGCCGGTCGTCGTGGTCGTCGTCTCCGGCCGCCCGTACGCGCTCGGCGAGATCCACCCCAGGGCGGCCGGGCTCGTCCAGGCGTTCATGCCCGGCGAGGAGGGCGGCGCGGCCATCGCGGGCGTGCTGTCCGGCCGCGTCCAGCCCGGCGGCAGGCTGCCGGTGCAGATCCCGCGCACCCCTGGCGGCCAGCCGCACACCTACCTGCAGCCGCCGCTCGGCGCCGACAGCGACGGCATCAGCAACCTCGACCCGACCCCGCTCTTCCCCTTCGGGTACGGGACCTCCTACACCTCCTTCGAGCTCGGCGAGTTCCGGATCAGCGACACCGAGGTGCCCACCGACGGCGAGTTCACCGTCTCCCTCCGGGTCCGCAACACCGGCGCCCGCGCCGGGGACGAGGTCGTCCAGCTCTACCTGCACGACATGCTCGCCCAGGTCACCCGGCCGGTGCGGCAGCTCGCCGGGTTCGCCAGGGTCCGGCTCGAACCGGGGGCCGCCGCCGACGTGCGCTTCCGCGTGCACGCCGACCGCACCGCCTTCACCGGCCGCGACCTGCAGCGGATCGTCGAGCCCGGCGACATCGAGGTGCTCGCCGGCACCTCGGCCCGCGACCTGCCGTGCGCCGGCACCGTCCGGCTCACCGGGCCGCTGCGGGCCGTCGGCCACGACAGGCGGCTGTTCACACCGGTGGACGTGCACCCGGCGGGGGATCGGGACTAGCCGTGCCGGCCAAGCGCGCCACGCTCGCCACGATCGCGGCCGCCGCCGGCGTGTCGGTCGCGACCGTCTCGAAGGTGCTCAACGGCCGCAGCGACGTCGCGCCGGCGACCCGCTCGCTGGTGCTGTCGGCGCTGCGGCAGCACGACTACGTGGCCCCGCCGCCCCGGCGCGACGAGACCGCGGGCACCGTCGAGCTGCAGTTCGACTCCGACCTGAACGCCTACTCCAACGAGATCATCCAGGGGGCGGTGCGGGCCGGCGGCGAACTCGGCGTGTCCGTCGTGATCAGCATCCGCAAGGGCTCCGAGCGCACCAGCAGGTGGGCCAGGGAACTGGCGGCGACCGGCCGGCGCGCGCTGGTCGCCGTCACCAGCGAGCTGACCGCCGCCCAGCTCGCCGCCCTGGCCGAGGCCGGCCTGCCCCTGGTGGTGATCGACCCGCTCAACCTGCCGCGCACCCGCGTGACCAGCGTCGGGTCGACCAACTTCGCCGGCGGGCTGGCCGCCACCCAGCACCTGCTCTCCCTCGGCCACCGGCGCATCGCCTACCTGGGCGGCCCCGCCACGGCGGCGTGCAACCAGGCGCGGCTGCACGGCTACCGCGCCGCCATGGAGGCCGAGGGCGTGGCGGTGCGCCAGGAGTACATCCAGCACCGCAGGTTCCGCTACGGCGACGGAGTGGAGGCCGGCGCTTGCTTCCTCGCCCTCCCCGAACCGCCGACCGCGATCTTCGCCGGCTGCGACGAGACCGCGTTCGGCGTGATGGAGGCCGCGCGGGCGCGCGGCCTGCGCGTCCCCGACGACCTCAGCGTCGTCGGTTTCGACGACACCCAGATAGCCCGCATGGCCTCACCACCGCTGACCACCGTCCGCCAGCCGCTCCGCGAGATGGGCGGCGTCGCCCTCCGGCGGGCCCTGCGCCTGGCCGCCGGCGAACGGATCGACTCCCACCACATCGAGCTCGCCACCGAACTCGTGGTACGCGGCTCGACCGCCCCCGCCGCACCCCGGCAGTAGCCTCATTCCAGTCCTGGGCGTCGTCCAGCGCGAGGTGGCCCAGGACGACGTCCAGGTAGGCGAGTGCGGCTGAGCCGTGATGGAGGCTCCGGCTCGCGCCGGACAGCGCGACGAACTCCTCGGCGTCGTCCGCCCTGACGCGCCGCACGGTGACGCGGGAATGTCCAGACACCCGCCCATCGTGCTGGGGCGAGATCGATCAGCGCAGTACCCTCGCGACGGAACCTTGGGTCTTGCCGGAGTCGCCGGTTCGGCCTTCAATGACGGCCATACGGCGATCACCGGAGGAACCGATGCGTGGCTCACGGGCGTCCGCAGTTGTCCTGGCGATGGTGCTCACGACGTTCGTGGCCGCCGAGCCGTCGCTCCCGGCGGTCGCCGGCCCCGCCGATCCGGAGCCCGCCTCGCTGGTGACGCTCACGGTGCCCGACCGGGCCGCGCTGGAGCGGCTGGTGGGCTCGGGCGCCGACCTCACCGGCCGGGTGCGGCCGCAGCCCGACGGCAGCATCCGCGTCGACGCGGTGGTCACCCCCAGCGGGCTGGCCGAGCTGCGCCCGCTCGGCGCCACCCTGGCCACCGGCACCCCGGCGCCCGCCCCCGAGGACCGCGGCGGCACGAAGGACCGCATCGTGGTCGAGCGGGCGGTGTGGTTCCAGTCCCGCGACGGCTACTTCCTGTCGGTCGAGGCGTCCAGCAGCGCCGGCGCCGACGCCGCGCTCACCGTGACCTGGAAGGGCAAGGGCGGCGCGACCGGCCAGGTCGAGATGGTCCCGTACGTGGACGCCGGCGCCTATCTGGGCCACCAGTTCAGCGTCCCGGTGCCCGCCGGCGTCAGGCCGGACCGCGTCACCATCACCTCCGCCGCGGGTGGCGTGGCGGAGGCGCGGGTCGGGGAGTGGCCCGACGGCGAGCGGCCCGACCGCGACCGGCCGGGCTACCAGAAGGACTTCATCACCCAGTACATGCCGCCCGCGCAGCTCAACGCCCGGGTCAAGGACCTGCACCGCCGCTTCCCCGCCCTCACCGAGATCATCGAGCTGCCCCACCTGACCAACGGCTACCGGCGCCACGCCCAGGCCCTGATCGGCACCCCGCCGGGCGCCGCCGTCGTGGTCACCTCGCGCGCGTACGGGTCGGAAGGCGGCAACGACCTGGCCGTGGAGCTGTCCGACCCGGGCGCGGCCGACCGGACGCTGGCGGTGGTCGTGGACGGCAAGCAGGTCAGGGTCAGCCTGGCCACCGACGGCTCCGGCGCCCCGGTGAGCACCGCCGCCGAGGTCGCCGCCGCGATCACCGGCGCGCCGGGCAGCCCGGTGACCGCCGCCACGTACCGGACCGACCCGGGCGCGGGCGTCCTGGCGCCCGCGCCGCTCACCCAGCTCAGCGACTTCCTCGGCGCGCCCGCGGACGTGTCGCGGGAGCCGTGGCGGGTGCTGGCGCTGCGCATCGGCACGCACCGGGACGGCTCGCGCACCGGCGTCCTCGCCTACGCCCAGGAGCACGCCAGGGAGTGGGTGACGCCGCTGGTCACCATCGAGGCGGCCGAGCGGCTGCTGCGCAACTACCCGCGCGACCCGGCCACCAGGAAGCTGCTGCGCCGCGCCGACATCTTCATCGTCCCGACCGTGAACCCCGACGGCGCCAACTACTCCTTCTACGACTTCAACGCCCAGCGCAAGAACATGACCAACCACTGCCCGGCCGCCCAGTCCGACCCGGCGCTGCGCAACACCTGGGGCGTGGACGTCAACCGCAACTACGCGGTCGGTTCGCTGTTCGACGGCTACTTCGGCGCCTCGGCCAACTGTCAGAGCGGCACCTACGCCGGGCCGGGCGAGCACTCCGAGCCGGAGAGCCGCAACGTGATCTGGCTGGCGGAGACGTACCCGAACATCCGGTTCGCGCTCAACGTGCACAGCTACGGCGGCTACTTCATGTGGCCGCCCGGCGCCTACCGGCTCGACGGCCGCGTCACCCTGCCCAGGCCCAGCCGTCAGCAGGAGGCGTACTTCCTGCGCTCGGCCCGCACCATCCTGGAGGCCATCGCCGCCGAGCGCGGCACCGTCACCTGGCCGCAGCAGACCGGGCCGGTCACCGACGTGCTCTACTCGGCCGCGGGCAACTCCGCCGACGAGCTCTGGTACGACCACGGCGTCTACGGGTGGGACTTCGAGGTCGGCAGCGACCTGTGGAACCCGCGGACCGGGGCCTGGGAGGGCGTCGGCTTCCAGCCGCCGTTCGCCGAGGGCCACGCCGAGGCCATGGAGTTCGCCGCCGGCCTCATCTCCCTCATCGGCGTCGCCGCCGACTACCGAGAGGACCGGTGAGCCCATACCGCGGTGATAGGGGCAAAGTGCCTTGTCCCCGGACGATGCCGTCGCGTCTACCGTGACAGCACCCCCACTGTCCGAGGAGACACGATGCCAAGACCCCTCCGTCTCGCGCTCTCTCTCATCCTCACCCTGGCCTTCCTGCTGGCCGCCACACCCGCGCAGGCCACCGCCCTGGTCAGGGTGCTCCGCTACGACGCCAGCCGGGCGGCGGAGTTCCGCGGCGCGGTCGACCAGGCCGCGCAGATCTGGAACGCCAGCGTCGTCAATGTCCGGCTCGTCGCGGGCACGCCGGCCGACTTCGTCGTCGTCGCCGACAACGGCTGGCCCCGCGCCCAGCCGACCAGCCTGGGCCGGGGCCGGATCTGGATGGGCCGGCAGGCCACCAACCAGGGCTACCACCCGGTCCGCATCGCCGCCCATGAGATCGGCCACATCCTGGGCCTGCCCGACCGGCGCACCGGCCGCTGCACCGACCTGATGTCCGGCTCCAGCGCCCCCGTGAGCTGCACGAACCCCAACCCGAGCGCCGCCGAGCGGGCCGAGGTGGACCGCAACTTCGCCGGCAGCACCCCGCAGGCCGAGTTCGGCAGGCTGTACGTGGACCGCTGAGCCCGGCCGTGACCGGGGCGTACGACCGGCCCGGCGACGCGGCCCGCTGATCGATCGTCCCTAGACTGGTGCCGTCCCGCAGCCCCGTCCCAGAGGAGCAGACGACGTGACGGCACCGATGCGGCTGGCGCCGGTGATCCAGCCCTACGCGTGGGGGTCGCCGACCGCCTTCCCCGAGTTGTTCGGCACCCCCGCGACCGGCGAACCGCAAGCGGAGATGTGGATGGGGGCCCACCCCGCGGCCCCGTCCACCGTGGGCGGGGTCCCGCTCACCGAGCTGATCGCCCGTGACCCGCTGGGCATGGCCGGGGCGTCCGGCCCCGGCCTGCCCTACCTGCTCAAGGTGCTGGCGGTGGCGGGCCCGCTGTCGCTGCAGGTGCACCCGACGGCCGAGCAGGCGCGGGCCGGCTTCGCCCGGGAGGAGGCCGCCGGGGTGCCGATCGGCGACCCGGCGCGCACCTACCGCGACCCGTTCCCGAAGCCGGAGATGGTGTGCGCGCTCACGCCGTTCCACGGGCTCTGCGGCTTCCGCGCGCCGGACGAGGCGGCGGACCTGCTGGAGAGCCTGGACATCCCCGAGACGGGCCGCTGGGTGGAGACCCTGCGCGCCCGCCCCGCCGGTGAAGCGCTCCGCGAGGTCTTCCAGGACATGCTCGGCGACGCCTCCAAGGACGCCCGCGAAGCGGTGGAGCACGCCCTGACCGGCGCGCCCTCCCGCGGCGGCTCCGATCCCGCGGGCGGGCTCGCGGTGTACGCGGAGCTGGCGCGTGCCTATCCGGGGGATCCGGGTGTGGCCGCCGCGCTGCTGCTCAACCACGTACGGCTCCAGCCCGGTGAGGCGATCTTCCTCGGCGCCGGGGTGCCGCACGCCTACCTGGGCGGCGTCGGGGTCGAGATCATGGCCAACTCCGACAACGTGCTGCGCTGCGGCCTGACCGGCAAGCACCGCGACGTGCCCGAGCTCATGCGGATCGTCGACTTCACGCCCGCGCCGCCGCACCGGGTCCGGCCGTCCGCGGACGACGGGAGGCACGGCTACCACCCGCCGGCCACCCAGTTCGCGCTCGTCCGCCACGACCTCGCCGAGGGGGCCGCGCACACCGTGCCGGGCGGGGTCCCGCAGATCCTGCTGTGCACCGGTGGCCACGCCGTCGCGGGCGGGCTCGCCCTGGGTCCCGGCGAGTCGGCGTTCGTCCCGGCGAACGCCCCGGAGCTGCCGCTGACGGGGGAGGGGACCGTGTTCCGCGCCCTGCCCGGCGGCTGACGCGGAGGCGGTTGCCTTCTCGTGGAGTCTGACGTAACCTACAAATGCAGTTGGAGGTTAGCGCCTAGCCAGCGAGGAGGTTCAGACATGCTCCTGACGACCGTCGACCCGTTCCTGCAGGAGTTCGAGCGCCAGTTCGACCGGCTCACCCGTCAGGCCTTCGGCGCCGGCGGAGCCGTCATGCCGATGGACGGCCTGCGCCGCGACGACGACGTGGTGCTCCGCTTCGACCTGCCGGGCATCGACCCCGGCTCGATCGAGGTCACCATCGACCGGGGTGTCCTCAGCGTCAGCGCCCACCGTGAGGAAGAGACCGGCGCGGACGAGCGTCTCTTCGTCCGCGAGCGTCCCATGGGCGCGTTCACCCGCAGGATCTACCTGTCGGAGCACCTCGACAGCGACAAGATCGACGCCGCCTACGCGGACGGCGTCCTGACCGTGCGGATCCCCGTCCTCGAGCGCGCCAAGCCGCGCAAGGTCGAGATCCAGCGCGCGGACGTCAAGGCCATCAGGCGCTGACGCCGCACCGCGCGGGGGGCGGCTCCCCGCCCCCCGCCCCGGAGGAGGCCATGATGTCCCAGCTGCCGATCGACGACGATCACGCGCCGCTCTACACGCTCGGGCAGGTGGCCGACATGCTCCGGGTCCAGCAGGCGTTCCTGCGCCGCCTCGACCAGCACGACGTGATCAGCCCCCGGCGCTCACCGGGCGGCCAGCGGCGCTACTCGCGCCGCGACATCCTGGTCGTGCGCCACGTCATCGGGATGACCGACCAGGGGATGACGCTGGTCGCCGTCCGACGCATCCTCGAACTGGAGGCCGAGCTCGATCGGCTCCGCGAGGAGCTGGCGGAGGAACGGCGGCGGCAGAGCCGGCCGGACTGACCGCCGGTCGCCCGTCACACCGCCGTGAGGTGGATCAGCACCGCGTCGTCCGGAGACAGCGACGGGATCCCGATGCCGGACACGCCCAGCGCCCGGCCGGTGAGCACGTGCTCGCCCGTGACCCAGACCGGGTCGCCGTTCCGCGGCCGGGAGCGCACCGGCGTCAGCGGGCGGACGCGGTAGGCGGTGCCGGGGTCGAGCCCCGGCAGCCGCAGCAGGCCCGGTGGCCAGGTGACGGGCAGCGCCAGCATGGCGACGGCGAAGATCGCCTCGGAGCCGTCACCGGCCACCACCCCGTGCGCCTGGAAGCCCTCAGGCGCCTCGTCCAGCCGCACCGCCGTCCCGGTGTGCAGCAGCTCCCGGTGCCGCTTGTGCAGCTCGATCCAGCCGGCCACCTCGGCCAGCTCGGTCTCGGTCAGCGTGGTGAGGTCCCACTCCAGCCCGAAGTGGCCGAAGAACGCGGTCACCGCGCGGAACGGCAGCGCGTGGACGCGGCCGGTGGTGTGCGAGCGGGGCGCGCCGACGTGGCTGCCGATCAGCTCCGGCGGCAGCAGCTGCGCGGTCCAGCGCATGATCTGCTGCCGTTCGGTCGAGTCGATGCAGTCGCTGGCCCAGACCCGGTCGGTGTGCTCCAGGACGCCCAGGTCCACCCGGGCGCCCCCGGACGAGCAGGACTCGATCTCCAGCCCCGGACGGGCCGCGCGGATCTCGGCCAGCAGCCGGTAAAGGGCGAGCGTCTGCTCGTGCACCGCGGGCCTGCCGGTCTCCGCCCAGCCCGCGTCGACCAGGTCGCGGTTGTGGTCCCACTTGACGTAGTCGATGTCGTACTCGCCGATCAGGGCCAGCAGCCGTTCCTTGACGTAGGCGTACGCGTCCGGGTGCGCGATGTTGAGCACCTGCTGGTGACGGGCGGTGGGCGGCAGCCGGTCACCGGCCCCCATGATCCACTCGGGATGGGCGCGGGCCAGGTCGGAGTCCGGGTTGACCATCTCCGGCTCGAACCACAGCCCGAACTCCATGCCGTGCGCCCGCACCCGCTCCACCAGAGGCTTGAGCCCGCCGGGCCACACCTCAGGGTCGACGTACCAGTCGCCGAGCCCGGCCCGGTCGTCGCGCCGGCCCCTGAACCAGCCGTCGTCCAGCACGAACCGCTCCACGCCGATCCGGGCCGCCCGGTCGGCCAGCTCGGTCAGCCGGTCCAGGTCGTGGTCGAAGTAGACGGCCTCCCACGTGTTGAGCACCACCGGCCGCGGCGCCGGCGGATGGGACGGGCGGGCGCGCAGGAAGCCGTGGAAGCGGTGCGCGGCCTCGTCGAGCCCGCGCCCGTACGCCGCGTAGATCCACGGCCCCGGGTACGACTCGCCCTCGGCGAGCACGACCTCGCCCGGCAGCAGCAGCTCGCCGCCGCCGAGGTGGGTGCGGCCGGTGTGGACGCGTTCGGCGTAGGAGAGGTGGTTGCCGCTGAACGCGACGTGCACCCCCCACACCTCGCCGCGCCGGAAGCCCGCGTCCGGGGTGGTGGCGAACAGCACGGTCGCGGCGTCGGCGCCGGTCCGGCCGTGGCGGCCCTCGCGCAGGTGGGTGCCGACGGTGATCGGCCGCCGCTGCGGGACCCGCTCCTTGGACCAGCGGCCGGCCTGGTCGAGCAGGTCGGTGGCGACGGCGGGCACCGGCAGCGCCAGGTGCAGCGCCTCCAGCGTGTACGGGTCCGCGTGGTCGTTGCGCAGCCCGGCCCTGGCCCGCAGCAGCCCCGAAGGGTGCAGCTCGACGGTGAGCGACAGCGTGAGCCGGGCGCGCGGGTCGGCGGCCTCCGCGGTGAGCGCCCGCACCCCGCCGCCCTCTTCGAGCCCGTACGTGACGGCGGTGAAGGCGGGCGACCAGTCGCGCCCCGCGCGGTGACCCCGCAGGCCGGGCATGCCGGTCCAGCCGGTGCGCGCCTCGGGGACCAGGCCGGTGCGTACGGGGACGTCGGAGGTCAGGTCGAGGCGGGGCCGCAGCGAGGAGACCAGCGCGGCCAGCGCCCGGTAGTCGAGCGGGCCCAGGTCTGGCCCCCAGTGCAGGATGGCGGGCAGGGCGTCGGAGGGGCATTCGATCACCAAGGAGACCCCGGAGGCCCTGAAGTGGTGGATGACAGGCTCCATGCGCGTCTTTCTGGGTGAGGGGACAACGCTCGGCTCGATCGTTTCACACGGCCCCGAGACGTCCCCGTGATGATCGTCTGCGAGGATGCCCCGATCCCGTACTGATCATGAAGGACATCCGATGAAGCGTGCCATAGCCGCGCTGGCGGGCGCCGCCGCCCTCCTCGCCGCCGCCCCCGCCCACGCGACCGCCCCGGCCGACCCCGTGAAGGTCCTGCAGAAGCGGCTGGCCAAGGGCACGGGGCTGAAGTTCACCGACACCATCTCGTACATCGACCTGGAGGGAACGACGGCGGCGCTGCGCCGCACCGGGAAGCTGACGCTGGACCGGAAGGGCGCCGCCGCCGTCGAGGTGCGTGCCCGCACCGTGAAGAACGACGCGGACCACCTCGGAGGCATCGTGGACGACGAGCGGGTGATCGCCGTCGGCAAGCGGACCTACGTCAAGGGGGGCATCCTGTCCCGCAGCGCGCCGGAGGGCAAGACCTGGGTCAAGCTCCCCCGCGCCTCTCTCGGCCTGGGCGGTCGGTACAGCCAGACGATCAACCCGGCCGAGCCCGCCACGCTGAAGGCGCTGATCACCTCCGGCGAGAAGTCCGGGCGCACGTACACCGGCAAGATCAGCGAAGCAGAGCTGTGGAAGATCTCTTCCTGGTTCCGGCTCTCCAAGGTGATCAAACCCACGGATCCGGAAGTGCTGGAGTACCGGCTCACACTGAGCGCGGGCGAGCTCCCCCAGAGGCTCGTCACCACCTTCCCCGCCGCCTCCGGACCGTGGCGGCGCAGCCACAACGGCGGCGAGACGATCAGCGTCGACACCCGCTACACCGGCTGGGGGAGCAAGGTGCGCATCAGCGCTCCGGCCAGGAGCCAGGTGCACGAGGTGAAGCGCTGAACAGCTCGTGACCTCCTGGGCCGAGCCTGCCCGCCAGCAACCGGCCCGCGCCCGGCAGCGCGGCCAGCCGCAGCAGCCAGTCGCGGGCCGCGATCCGGCCCCGGCTCGGCGGCGCCATCCACTTGACGAACCGGCGGCCGAACCGCTGCACCCGCGCCACGGGCCCGCGCATCCGCGCCTCGTAACGCGCCGACGCGGCGGGCACATCCGCCAGGAGCCCTCCGCCGGGCACGTCAGGCCCGCCACCGGTCAGTTCCTCCGCGAGCACCCGGGCCGCCGCCATCGCCAGCGACGCCCCGTGTCCGGCGAACAGCGACACCGCCTGGCAGGCGTCGCCCAGCAGCACCACCCGGCCCCGGCTCCACGCGTCCATCTCCACCTGGCTCACCTGGTCGTAGTACAGCTCCGGCGGGTCCGGGCAGTGCGGCAGCACCCGGGGCAGGATCCAGCCCAGGTGCCCGTACCGCTCACGCAGCGCGGCAGCGGGGGCGGCGGGCCAGGCCGGATCGGGCTCGCGGTGCAGGAACAGCATCGCGAGCCGGCCGCCGCGCAGCGCGTACGCGCCGGCCATCATCCCGGGAACGGTCAGCATGCGGTAGCGCACGCCCACCCGCCGGCTCAGCTCCTCGTCGTCGAGCGAGTACGCGGCCACGTGGTGGCCCAGGTAGCGCACGAACCGCTCCCGCGGCCCGAAGACCAGCTCCCGCACCCGCGAGTGCACGCCGTCGGCGCCCACCAGCAGGTCGGCGTCCCGCCACGTCCCGTCGGAGAGCAGGACGCGCACGCCGCCCGAGCCCTGCTCCACCGCGTCCACGGTGAGTCCGTACCGCACGGGCGAGCGCACCCGGTCGGCGACGGCCCGCGCCAGATCGCCCCGGAGCAGGCTGGTCACCCCGTACGCGCCGGGCGGCAGCGTCAGCCGGCTGGTGGTGCGCCCGTCCCCGTCCACGTAGCCGAGCTCGTTCACCTCGTAACGCAGCTCGCGCAGCCTCTCGCTCAGCCCCATCCGCGCGGCCACCTCGGCACCCGGGCCGTAGAAGTCGATCATGTAGCCGTCGTCGCGGAACGACCCGGCCCGCTCCACCAGCTCCACGTCCCACCCGGCCCGCTCCAGATGCCAGGCCAGCGTCAGCCCCGCGATGCCGGCGCCGCACACCACCGCTCTCATCGCGTCCCCTCCCGCACCAGGGCCAGAAGCGGCGCGGCCAGCCGGTCCGGATCGAGGGCGGGGTCGAGCGCGCGATGCAGCACGATGCCGTCCATCGCCGCCGCCAGCACGGCCGCCACCGCGTCCGCGTCGCCCTCGTGCCCCCGCTCGCGCAGCCACGCCGCCACCACGGCCCGGAACCCGCCGACCTGCCCGCGCAGCCGCTCCCGCAGCTCCGGGATCCGGGTGGCGGCCAGGTAGAGCTCCGCGACCAGCAGCGACGCGGGGTCGGTGCCCGGATAGCGGCCCAGCTCGGCCACCATCCAGCGCACCCCGTCGCCGAGGTCGGCGTGCCGCGCCAGGCCGCCCGCGAACTCCTCCAGCAGCCGCCCCGTCACCTCCGTGCCCGCCTCGGCCAGCAGGTCCGTCACCGACGAGAAGTGGTAGTGCACCACCCCCGGCGCGACCCCCGCCCGCTCGGCCACCATCCGCGTGGACACCCCGCCCCAGCCCGCCTCCACGATCAGTGGGACGGCCGCGTCGAGCAGCCGCCGCCTCGTCGGAACCGCTGTCATACACCCTCCTTTTGGACGAACGCCTTGGACGACTGTCCAACACACTACGCGCGAAGGCCCGGAAAGGTCCAGCGGAGGGATCTACTCAGGAGAGATGGCGGCGCAGCAGCAGCATCGCGGCGTCGTCCGGCAGCGGCCCGCCGACGTGCTGGATCAGGTCGGCGCGCAGCGCGTCGAGGGCTTCCTGCGGCTCACCGGCCAGCAGGAGCCCGGTGCGGTCGGTCAGCGGGTAGAAGTCGCCGGCGCGGTTGCGCGCCTCGATCACCCCGTCGGTGAACAGCAGGATCTGGTCGCCCACGCCGAACGCCACCCGGTGCGGCTTGGGCCGGTCGGTCGCGAGCGCTCCGAGCCCCAGCGGCAGGCTCTCCTCCGGCGGATCCACCGTGATGATCTTCCCCTCGCCGCGGATCAGCAGCGGCGCGGGATGCCCGAAGTTCAGCAGCGAGATCTCCTCGTCGTGCACCTCGGCCAGGATCGCCGTCACGAACGTCTCCGCGCTCAGGTGGCGGCCCAGGCTGGCCTCCAGCCGCTCGCCCACCTCGGTCAGCTCGCTCATGTCGTACGCGGCCTCGCGGAAGGCGCCGAGCACCCACGCGGCGGTCTCCACCGCGGTCAGCCCTTTGCCCTGCACGTCGCCGATCAGCAGCCGCACCCCGTGCGGTGTCGTGACCACCTCGTACAGGTCACCGCCGATCTGCGCCTCCGCCGCCGCCGACGTGTACGACAGCGCGATCCGCAGGTCGGCGGCCCGGCGCGGGACCGGCCGCAGCAGCACCCGCTGGGCGGCCTCGGCGACCAGGCGCACATTGGCCAGCTCGCGCTCGCGTCGCAGCCGCAGGCGGCTGACGATCATGCTGGCCGCGGTGACGCCCGCGACCGTGGCGATGGTGATGTTGTTCTGCCGGGTCAGCAGCGTGCCCTGATACGCGGCCAGGGGCACGCACAGAGCCAGCGCCGCCACGCCCACGAAAGCGGTCCTGCGCACGCTCCCGTACACGGAGGCGAACGTCGGGCCCAGCGTCAGCAGCGGGAGGAAACCCAGATCGCGGCCGGCCATCAGGTCGGTCACCGCCACCGCGAGCAGCACGGCGAACGGCAGGTAGCGCAGCACGACCTGCGATCTCACCGGAGCCCCTTACCCCGTCGCCGCCCAGTCCCGACCCGCGCTCCCAGCACTTTCCTCCCCGAGCGTGCACGAACTCCCGGCCGTGAGACGTCAACGGCGCGCCGAGACAATCATGGCCGATCAAGGCGGTTTCGTTACCGACCGTTTCCCAATCGTAAGTCTTGCCTGCGGCGCGCCCCGGGAAAGACGCGCGGCTATCTGGACCGGATGCTCAGCGGGCTTCGTGCCGCTGACGGCAGGGCACGCAGTGCCGGGTCAGCGGCCTGATCTTCAACCGCTCGAACGGGATGCTGGTGCCGCAGTCGGCGCAGCGGCTGTAGCTGCCGTCCGCCAGCCGCTCCAGGGCGTCGCGGATCTCGGTGATGGTCCGCTCGGTGGCGGCCAGGTCGGCCAGCACGCCCTGCTTGGAGCCGTCGTCCGTGCCACCGCCTCCCTCCACCAGTGCCCGGAGCTCGTCCAGCCTGGAGGCGCGCCACATGAGCTGGCTCTGCAGGTTCTCGCTGATGGTCTGGACCTGGACTTCGCTGAGCATGACGTGCTCGTCGTGCTGGGTCATGGAATGCGTCCTTACGTGAGAGAGAGGTGTTCGTAGCTGCGGAAGAGGGGACGGCGCTCAGGCCGTGGGAAGGGCGAGCAGTGCCGCCATGGGAGGCAGGCACAGCCGCGCCAGCCCGCGCACGGTGGCGTGCGCGGGTTCGGGGGCGCTGCTCACCGTCATGCGCAGCCTGGAGCACAGGCGCCCCGCCAGCCCGGCTTCCGCCGCGCCGCCGCCGGTGAGCATCAGCCCGCCCTCGCGCGCCGCCGGGCGCAGCCGGGCCGGCAGGCGGGCCAGGAGTTCGGCCGCCATCTCGGTGACGCGGTCCTGGACGTGCGCGGGCAGCGACCCGTCGCCATCGGCGGGCAGCTGGACGGCGAAGGCGTCGGTGACGGCGGCGTCCCTGATGACCACCGCCTCGATGATGCCCGCGCCGACGTCCATCAGAAGCCGCGGGCGCGGGCCGGTGATGTCCAGGCCGCTGCCGAGCGCGGCGGCCAGCGGCTCCTCCACCACGGTCGCCGGACAGCCGGCGGCCCGCTCGACGATGCCGGTGACCGTGGCCCGCTCGGCGGGCGAGGCGGTCACCGGCACGCCCACCAGCACCCGGCCGGGCGTCCGCGCGCCCTCGGGCAGTGCGGTGCGCAGCACCTGGTCGACCAGCCGCGCGCAGGCGGCGACGTCGGCGACCAGGCCGTGCCTGACCGGCCGGGCGGAGCCGGGCACGCCGGACGGCTCGTCGACGATCGAAGGGTGGCCGAAACCGATCAGGCGGATCCGCGCGGTGCCGAGATCGACCGCGGCCCTGTCGTCCAGCCAGGAAACGCGGCCGTTCCCGGTCACGTCCCGTTCCCCGCCTCGTCTCCGGCTCCAGGTCCCGGCGGGACGGCCGCCTCGGGCCGGCTCCGCTCCGGGACTCCCGCGGGGGCCGGGCGCGGCGCCGGGATCTCGGTGGCGCCGGAGGGCCCCTGCTGCTCCCTGGTGCCGGCGCAAGCGAGGCAGAGCTGCTCGTGCGGGATGCGGCGCAGCACACCGTACGGAATGAAGGCGCCGCAACGCACACAGGTGCCGTACAGGCCGCGGTCCATCCGGGCGAGCGCCGACTCGATCGCGTCGCTCTCCCGGCGGGCGAGCCCGGCCAGCGCCGCGGAACCCGCCGTCACGGCGGCCGACAGGTCGGCGCGAGCGGCGGCGAGCCGCTCCTCCAGCAGGTCGCGCAGCTCCTCAAGCCGCGCACGGTGCTGGTCGTAGTCCTGCATGAGTGTCTGCAATGAAGCCATGAGGCATCGCTCCTAGCCTGAGAGATCCGGCGCGTACGCCGAGGAGGCCCCGCGCCGCGACAGCACGGGGAGGGAAGATCTCTAGACGGGCGGCGGGCTCCGGGAGCCGGCCGCGCGATGACCCGGCTGCTGGGGGCCGCGGATGGCGGCCGAGCCCGCTTCCGGCCAGGACGGGGCGTGCCTGACGGACACCGTCTCGGCACGCTGGCGCGCCGGCCACAGGCGGGGCAGGTGCTCGGCCCTGACCTGCTGGTGCGGCAGCGTCGACACCGCCGTCACCTCCGACCCGGGCGTCATCACCCCCGCGGTCTGGACGCGCTGCTGCACCGGGTGGACCCCGGCCCAGCGAGGCGTGGAGGCGACCATGACCAGGGCAAGCAGCAGCAGGCCCACCACCGCGAGAAACGGGGTGGAGCCACGTGTGATGCTCCGGGTCGCCATGAGGCCGACCATAGCTCACTTTCCTGGTGGAAGCACCGGTCAAAGTCGCCTGATCAGGGTGGCGTCCGCACTCTGGAACGGGCCCGGGAAAGCACCCCTGAAAGGCGCCGATACCGGCGAGGCGTCCGGTGCTGGGGCGGGCACGCCGTAGGGTGGAGGCTTACGCGCGTGAGTGCCTTCGCGGCGCGCGTGTGCCAGCATGGAGATCGGATCCAGCCGTCCGGTCGCGTACCGCCGGTGGACGGGACGATCCCGGTGATCGTCCCGGTAAGATCATCGTCACCGATGGCGGCGGCTGCGCAGCGGGGAAGCCGCGTTCCGTGCGGCCCGGCCGGATCTCCGGTGTCCACACCGCAAGCAGGTCAAGATCAAGGCAGCGACGAGGAGGGACCGTGTGCACCAGGGTGCCCGCAGTGCTCCTCCTCATGCTGTCGTGGTTCCTGCCCGCCCCCGCCCACGGACAGGTCGTCCAGGTCGTCACCGCGCAGGGGGTGACCCAGCAGGCCCAGCAGGGCAGTCACCACCCGGGGGCGCGCAAGTCGCCGCTCCCGCCGTCCACCGCCCAGGCCCGGACGATCTCGTACGAGATGAGCGGCGGCGCCGCCCTGCTCCCGCCCGGCCCGCCGCGTCCGTCGCTGCACGCCGCAGCCGCCGAGCGGCCGCACGCCTGCGCGGGGTTCACCGCCGCCTGCCAGGAGACCATCCCCGCTCGCGCGCCCCCTTCCTCCACGGCGCTCTGAGAACACCTGGTCCCTTCTTTCCTCTCAAGCCCGTGGAGGCTTCCCATGTCACGTGCGCCGCTCTGGCGCGCACTGGCGGCTTTCGCCGTCATCGCGACCTCATTGGTCCTCGCCCTCACCATGGCGCCGCGGCTCGGCCTCGACCTGCGCGGCGGCACCCAGCTCGTGTTCGAGACGCGCGACTCGCCCACGATGAAGGCCGACTCCGAGGCCACCGACCGCGCCCTCGACGTGCTCCGCCGGCGGGCCGACGCGCTCGGCGTCGTCGACCCCACCCTGGTCCGCTCCGGCGAGCAGCGCATCATCGTCGAGCTGCCCGGCGTGCTCGACCCGGAGCAGGCGGCCGAGGTCATCGGCAAGACCGCCCAGCTGTCCTTCCACGCCGTGAAGGGAGTGGCCCAGGAGGGCGAGAAGGCGGAGAAGGGCGAGATCGTCGTCGCCGACGAGAGCGGCCAGCGTCTCAGACTCGGCCCGCCGGTCATCAGCGGCGACGGCGTCAGCGACGCCAACGAGCGCAGCGACCCCCAGCAGGGGCCGGGCTGGTGGGTGAGCGTCCAGTTCCGCGACGCCGCCGCCTGGCAGAAACTCACCGGGGAGGTCGCCTGCTTCGAGGCGGGCGACCCGCGCCGGCGGCTCGCGATCCTGCTCGACAACGAGATCATCTCCTCCCCGCAGCTCGACCCGTCCATCGCGTGCAGGGCCGGCATCCCCGGCGGCGGCACCGACATCACCGGCGACTTCACCCTTGAGGAAGCCCGCGAGCTGGGCGTGCTGATCAAGGGCGGCGCGCTGCCCGTTCCGATGGAGCTGGTCGAGCAGCGCACGGTCGGCCCCACGCTGGGCGCCGACGCCATCGAGGCCAGCGCCAAGGCCGGTGTGGTGGGTCTGCTTCTCACCACGCTGTTCATCGTCGTCATCTACCGGATGGTCGGCCTCGCGGCCGCCCTCGCGCTGGCCTGTTACGGGCTGATCTCGTACGCGGCGCTGGTGGCGATGGGCGCCACCCTGACCTTGCCGGGCCTGGCCGGTTTCGTGCTGGCGATCGGCATGGCCGTGGACGCCAACGTGCTGGTGTTCGAACGCGCCAGGGAGGAGTACGCGGGAGCGCCCAAGCGGGGCCTGCGCCATGCGCTCGACCGCGGGTTCAAGATGGCCTGGAGCGCCATCGCCGACTCCAACATCACCACCCTGATCGCCGCCGGGCTGCTGTTCTGGCTGGCCTCCGGGCCGGTCAAGGGCTTCGGCGTGACCCTCGGCATCGGTGTGCTGGCCTCGCTCGTGTCGGCCATGCTCATCACCCGCGTGTTCACCTCGCTGATCATCGACCGGATGGGCCCGCGCGTGTCCGGCCTCGGCTCGGTCGGGCGGGTCAGGACCTGGCTGACCAAGCGCGACCCGCAGGTCATGGCCCACAAGACGCTCTGGCTGGGCATGGCGGTGGTGGTGACCGTGGTCTCGCTCGCCGGGCTGTTCGCCCGCGGGCTCAACTTCGGCGTCGAGTTCACCGGCGGCCGGCTGGTCGAGTTCTCCACCTCCACCCCCATCACGGCCGACACGGCCAGGCAGGCGGTCGCCGACGCGGGCTTCCCGAACGCCGTGGTGCAGGCTTCCGGCCCGGACGTCTCCGTACGGGCGGGCGAGCTGGAGATCGCCGAGGTCAACCGGATCCAGGAGGCGCTGGGCGAGGTCGGCGGTGAGGTGAACAAGAGCCGCGACGAGTTCATCGGCCCGAGCCTCGGCGAGGAGCTGCGCCGCAACGCGCTGATCGCGCTCGGCGTGGCGATCGCCGCCCAGCTCGCCTACCTGGCGTACCGGTTCCGCTGGACGTTCGGCACGGCCGCGGTCTCCGCGCTGGTGGTGGACGTGTCGGTGGTGATCGGGCTGTTCGCCTGGCTGGGCAAGCCGATCGACGGCGTGTTCCTGGCCGCGATGCTCACCGTCGTGGGTTACTCGGTCAACGACAAGGTGGTGGTCTTCGACCGGGTCCGGGAACTGTGGGCGCTCAACCGCAAGGAGCCCCTGGCCAAGGCGGTGAACGGGGCGATCCTGCAGACGCTGCCCCGGACGATCAACACCGGTCTGGGCGCGCTGTTCATCCTGATGGCGCTGGCGGTGTTCGGCGGCGACTCGCTGCGCGACTTCGCCATCGCCCTGGTGACGGGCATCGTCGTCGGTACGCTGTCGTCGTCGTTCGTGGCCGGGCCGCTGGCCATCACGCTGGACCGGTTCGACAAGAAGCCGCCGCCGGAGCCGCCGCAGCCGCGTGTCAAGCGTGCCCGCGAGGGCTCGGGCGCGGTGCTGTGACGAGCCTGTGAGGACAAGAGACGCGTCGGCGGTTCGCCGGCGCGTCTCTTGCTTTCCGGGGTGATGACGCAGGTCAGCACCCGGCCACCCTCTCCATGCGACGCGTTTGCGGATGTTTGCCGCTGCCTTTGACCGGCGGGACGCGGCAACCGCGAATAATGGCCAGCAACCATAAAGGCGAAATAGGGGGCGAAATCCGATGAGCGGCCCTCGTGATGTCCGGAATGCGCTGAGTGGGCTGCTGCGGGACGGGCAGCAGGCCACGCTGGAGGACCTGCCGAACCTGGCCGCCCGCCACGCTCCGCAGGTGGGTGTCCGGCAGTGCCTGATCTACCTGGCCGACCTGCAGCAGAGCACGTTGCGGCTGCTCGCCGAGCGGGACGGGCCGTACGGCCACCCCGGCGCGCCGGACGACGTCACCGAGGACAAGCCGCCCGACGACCTGCGCATCGACGCCACCTACGGCGGCCGGGCCTTCCAGGAGGTGCGCATCCTGCGCAAGCCCGCCGAGCGCGGCATGGAATGCTGGTGGGTGCCGCTGCTGAACGGCGCCGAGCGCCTCGGCGCGCTCCGCGTCCTCGTCGAGCGCCCGAGCGTCGTGGCCGAGGAGGACGTGCTCGACCTGGCCCAGCTGCTGGCTCTCCTGGTCGCCGGCCGGCGCTCCTTCAGCGACTCGTACACGCGCCTGGTGCGCTCGCGGCGGATGAACGTCGCCGCCGAGATGCTCTGGCATCTGATGCCGCCGCTCACCTTCGCCAACGCCGAGGTGACCATCGCGGGAGTGCTGGAGCCCGCCTACGAGATCGGCGGGGACGCCTTCGACTACGCGCTCGGCGACGAGATCGTCCACCTGGCCATCTTCGACGCGATGGGCCACGACGTGGCCGCCGGGCTGGCCGCCAACCTGGTCATGGCCGCCAGCCGCAACCTGCGGCGCGACGGCGCCTGCCTGGCCGCGACCAGCGAGGGCATCGAGAACCTGCTGCTGCGCGAGTTCGGGGAGACGGCCCGGTTCGTCACCGCGATCATGGCCGACTTCGACCTGCGCACCGGGGTGCTGTCGTGGGTGAACCGCGGCCACCACCCGCCGGTGCTCATCAGGGCCGGCCGGTGGGGCACCACGCTGGACTGCCCGCCGACGGCCCCGTTCGGGCTCGGCCTGGAGCTTCCCGCGCAGGTCTGCCACGAGCAGCTCGAACCCGGCGACCGGCTGCTCATGTACACCGACGGGATCGTCGAGGCGGGACGCCACCGCGGCGAGCAGTTCGGGATGGAGCGGTTCGTCGACTTCATCCTGCGGCACTCCTGTGCCCGGCTGCCGGTGCCGGAGACGCTCCGCCGGCTCATCAAGGACGTCATGGACCACCACGAGGGCCGGCTCCAGGACGACGCCACGGTGCTGCTCACCGAGTGGCACGGCCGGGCCGGGGCGTAACGTCGCAGGTCATCGGTGTCAACCGGCTGCCTCGGGGCAGCGGTGCGGGGATGAGGTCGCACGAGGTGTCGTCGTGGCGGGAGCTGGACGACGCGATCTGCGAGGCCAGCAGGCCGCGCGGCAGCGCCCACGTGCATCCGACGCTGGTCTTCCGCGGGCTGGCCCGGAGCACGGACGCACACGTGTCCAGCCTGTCGCGGCTGCGCGGCGACTACGCCGCCCTGGAGCGGCACCTGGTGCGCAACTTCCGCAAGTACGCCCACCGCGCCACGCCGGGGGAGACCGTGTGGGACTGGCTGGCGCTCGGCCAGCACCACGGGCTGCCGACCCGGCTGCTGGACTGGACGTTCTCGCCGCTGGTGGCCCTGCACTTCGCGACCTCGTCCTGGCCCGAGGAGGACGGGGCGCTGCTGGCCGTCGACTGCGAGCGCGCGCACCGGCTGCTGCCCGGGCCGCTGCGCGAAGAGCTGGACCGGGAGGGGGCGCTGGTGTTCACCACCGAGATGCTCGCCCGGGTGGCGGGCGACCTGGACGGGTTCGGCCGGCTGGCCGGCGACCGGCCGTTCCTGACGTTCTTCGAGCCGCCGTCGCTGGACGAGCGGGTCGTCAACCAGTCGTCGGTGCTGTCGGCGACCTCTTCCCCCGCCTACCAGGTGCAGGAATGGCTGGCCGGGCATCCGGACCTGTGGCGGGGCTGGCTGCTCCCCACCCGGGTCAAACTGGAGATCAGGAACCGGCTGGACCAGGCGGGCATCACCGAGCGGGTGCTGCTGCCCGGCCTGGACGGGCTGGCCGCCTGGCTGCGCCGCTACTACACGCCCGGCGAGGCCGACCGGGGCTCCACCGAAGACGGCAGCACCACGGCCGGCGGTTCCGCCCGCCGGTAAGAAGGCCGCATGGGGGCGTAGGAGTCGGCGAGGGCGGCCGCCTCCGCGATCAGCGAGGCCGTCATCCCGCCGTGCTGGAACGGGAACACGTGCGCCCCCGGCACCGTCACCGAACGGCCCAGCGGTGCCGTGATGGCCAGGCCGTCGGCCCAGGCCTTCGGGCACATGCGGTCGCGCGCGCCGCGGACGACCAGCACCGGGCAGGAGATCTTGCCGATCAGGTACTCGGGGAAGTCGGACTGCGCCGAGCGGACGCACCGCAGCACCTCGGCCGGCCCGCCCCGCAGGTAGTACGGCACCGTGACGGGCAGCACGCTCAGCGGCTCGCGCACCACCGTGCGCAGGAAGGGCCGCGCCATCCGCCGCAGCGTCCGCTGGCGCGGCGGGAACGTCGGCCCGAGCAGCACCAGCGACCTCACCCGCGCCGGGTGCGCGGCCGTGACCTGCAGCGCGACCTGGGCGCCGCTGGAGTGCCCCGCGAGCACCACCGGCCCGTCGGGCACCGCCTCCAGCCAGTCGCCCACGGCCTCCGCCACGGCCGGCACCTCAGCCGCGCACGGACGCGGCGGCCGGTGCCCGAAACCCGGCACGTCCAGCAGGAACGCGTGCGCCCACGAGGCGCAACCGGCCAGCGTGTCCTTCATGTAGCCGACGGCGCCCAGGCCGGGCAGCAGCACGACCGTCTCGCCGCGGCGACCCACCTCCAGGCTCCGCATCCGGCGGCCGCCCACGTCGTCCCAGCGCTCGCGCATCCGCAATCCACCCACACGCGACGCCCTACCGGAATCGAGCCCGTTCAAACGTGGGCGAATTGTTTTCCGGCGGCTCCGAGGCCGGGCGCATTCATATGGATAGGGATTTTCTCGGGGAAATGCGGGGGAGGGATTTCGAGGCTTTCTTACTGGATGTGTTGCAACCAAGGGCCGTCCTTGTCATGATGTCGTGCCCCGTCGCGGTTCCCCGTGTTTCCGGTCCCCGGGGAACAGTGCCGTCGGCCTGCTCGTAGCGACTACGGCCGATATTGCTCGAACAGCTTTCTCGCCTTGACAAGCTCCTATTCATGTGGGCCGGAAAGCGGTGTGGAATCGCGCCGATGGTGGTGGCCGGATCGCCGGACCGTGGCCGCCGGGGCCGGGATCTGACGAAAAAACGCGCGAGCCGGGAATTCTTGTCACGGGGCCGGCCGCCCTGAGGCTCGGGGGCGCCTGCGGCCCGCCGTGCGGAAGCTCGCCGACGGCTGGGCGCAGCAGTGAATCACCCTATAGGTGCAGATTTGGAGATAAAGGCTGACATAACGGACAGCAAGGCCCGGAATCGGTCCGCCGTATGTGGTTTCGGTCGCATTCGGCCGCCTCGCACGCGCGCCTATCATCCCAGGGCTGCCTGGGCAATATTTCCCCGGGTCTGATTTTTGTCGCGTCGCATGGCGGAAGAGCGTTAATCGTGGCGTTGACTCCTCCTCTCAACCTGGATATAAGAGTTCTTGTCGCACTACCGCGTTACATCGCACGAAATGTAGTGACCCTTCGTAGTAATTCCCCATTTGCTTAGTTGTTCCGAGGCATTTGTCGAGGAGCGCCGTAACATGGCGATTGACGGCCTGCACATCGAGCGACGAATCCATCACACTCCGACAACTTGCGCCGCTCCCCGCCGGGGAGGTGCTGGACGATCGCCGGCTTCTTGACGGCGGCGCAGCGGACCCCCCATCCCACGGTGCCCGCTCCCGCCCGCACGCTGTTCTGCCTGCCCTACGCCGGAGGAGGGGCGAGCGCTTACGGAGGTCTCCTCCGCGAGCTCGCCGGCCTCACGGTGACCCCCATCCAGCTCCCCGGCCGCGAGAACCGCATCGCCGAGCCGCCGGCCTTCACCGTGGGCGAGATCGCCGACGAGATCGAGCCAGCCACCGGCGGCCCGTACGCGCTGTACGGGCACAGCATGGGCGCGCGGCTCGCTTTCGAGGTGGTGCGCGAGCTGCGCCGGCGCGACCTGCCGCCGCCCTCGCGACTGTACGTGGGCGGCGCCCACCCGCCGCACCGCAAGGTCCCGCTCGCCGCCACCGCCGACCTGCCCGACGAGGCGTTCATCGACCAGCTCGTCCGCCGCTCGGGCGCGCTGCCCGAGCTCAAGCACGTGCCCGAGCTGCGCGAGCTGCTGCTGCCCGTGCTCCGCGCCGACTTCGCCTGGATCAAGAGCTACCGGTACGAGCCGGAGCCGCCCGTCGACACCCCGATCGTCGCCTTCACCGGCCTGGACGACGGCGAGGTGGGCGCGGCGGACATGCTCGGCTGGGCCCGCCACACGACGGCCGGCTTCCGCCTGCGCACCCTCGCGGGCGGCCACCTGTTCGTCAAGGACCGGCCCGGCGACCTGGCGGCCCTCATCGCCGCCGACCTCGCCGGCGTCCACCCCCTCCCTGACCTGGGCGAGGTCCACCTCTGGCTGGGCAGCGGACCGCTTCCGTACGGCGAGCACGGGGACGCCGGGCTGACCGTCGCCACCTGCCAGGCGGCCGGCCTCGTCCTGACAGCGGCAACCCGCGCCCCGACCGTGGGCGTGGCCCTCACGCACCCGGCCGGGCCGGTCGACGCGGCGAGGTGGCTGAGCGCCGGGGAGCGGGAGCAGGTCGAAGGGGCCGCGGAAGAGGACCGGCGGTGGCTCGAACTGCGGGCCGTCACCGCGAAGCGGGCGCTCGCCGCCGCGGCGGGTCCCGGCGCCGACCCGACGGCCGCCGGGTTCCCCGATCTGGCCGATCCCGCGCCGTGGCGGGCCTCGGAAGGCCGGCTGTCCGGCTGGTGGGTCGTCCACCTGCCGGTGCCCACCGCCCGGGGCGAGGCGCCGGCCGCCGTGGCCGTGCCGGACGACCGGGTGCGGCTGAGATTCGACACGCTGCCCGACCGGGCCGGATGACGGGGTGACCGTGACCACCGCGACGCTGCTCCACGAACTCGTCACCGCCCAGGCCGCCCGCACTCCTGACGCGCCCGCGGTGCGGCAGTGGGACACGAGCCTGACCTACCGCGGGCTCACCGCCGCGGCGGGAGCGCTGGCACACCGGCTGCGCGAGCTGGGCGCAGGCCCGGAGACGCGGATCGGCGTGTGCGGGCGGCGCACGCCCGAACTGCTGGTGTCGGTGCTGGGAGTCCTGATGTCCGGCGCCGCGTACGTCCCCCTCGACCCGTCGCACCCGCGCAAGCGGCTGGAGACCGTCATCGGCGACGCCGGGATCACCCTGGTGGTCGCCGACCAGGCGGGCCGCGGCGTCCTGCGCGACCTCCCCCTCCGCCTCGTCGCCCCCGCCCAGGGCGAGCTCCCGCCCCCGGAACCGGCCGCGACCGCGGAGGGCTCCGCGGCGTACGTGCTCTACACCTCCGGATCCACCGGGCGGCCCAAGGGGGTCGTGGTGAGCCACGCGTCGGCGGTGGCGTTCGTGACCATGGCGGGCGCGTACTTCGGCCTGGACGCGTCGTGCCGCTCCATCGGGTTCGCGGCGCTCGGGTTCGACGTGTCCGTGCTCGACATCTTCGCGCCGCTCGCGCGGGGCGGGTGCGTCATGCTCACCGCCGACGAGGACCGGGTCGATCCCGTACGACTGCAGCGGTTCCTGGAACGGCACCGGGTCACCTGGGGCACGATCCCGCCCGCGCTGCTGCCGCTGCTCGACCCCGACCGGCTGCCGGCGCTGCGCGACCTGCTCACCGCGGGGGAGCCGGCCGGGCCCGAGCAGGTGGCGCGGTGGTCGCGGCCGGGCCGCAGGCGGTTCCACAACTGGTACGGGCCGACCGAGACGACCGTGTGCGTGGTCGGCACCGAGCTCGACGGCGACTGGGACCGGCCGTTGCCGATCGGGCACCCGCTGCCGGGCTGCACCGCGTACATCCTCGACGACCTGCTCCGGCCGGTCCCGCCGGGCACGCCAGGCGAGCTGTGCGTCGGCGGGCCGCAGCTCGCCCGCGGCTACCTGCACCGGCCTGGGCTGACGGCCGAGAGATTCGTGCCGGACCCGTACGGCGAGCCCGGCGCGCGGCTGTACCGGACAGGGGACCGGGTGGTGCTGGACGCGGACGGCCGGATCGGCTTCATCGGCCGGCTGGACCGGCAGGTGAAGGTCCAGGGGCAGCGGGTGGAGATCGGCGAGATCGAGGTGGTGCTGCGCGCCCACCCCGAGATCCGCCAGGCCGTCGTGGACGCCGGCACCGGAGCGGGCGGGCTGACGGAACTGGTCGCGTACCTGACCCCGCAGGAGGCCCCGGACCTGGAACGGGTGCGCGCCCACTGCCTGGACAGCGTGCCCGCGTACATGGTCCCCACCCGGGTGCTGCGCCTGCCCGCACTCCCGCTGACACCGGCAGGCAAGGTCGACCTGGCCGCCCTGCGCACCCTCGGCGACCAGCACACCCACCCCTCCGGCCCTGAGG
Organism: Nonomuraea harbinensis; assembly: GCF_019396385.1. Lineage (GTDB taxonomy): Bacteria > Actinomycetota > Actinomycetes > Streptosporangiales > Streptosporangiaceae > Nonomuraea > Nonomuraea ferruginea. The sequence continues at coordinate 83,839 of NZ_JAHKRN010000026.1, forward strand.
TCACCACGGAGGAATCCGGCCACCGGCTCGCCCACGACGAGGAAACAACCAGGACGCATCGGTCGGCCCCGCCCACGGCCGACCAACAGACGGCTCCTCGCGACGGCGAGCACGGGGCCGGTTCGTCTGCGGCCCGCGACAGCGATCACCTGGGCGGGGGTGAGGTGATGGTGCGGGAGGTGGCCGGGGCCTGGGGGGAGGCGTTCGGGGGTGCGGAGCCGCTGGCGGACGACGACTTCTTCGCCCGCGGGGGCCACTCGCTGCTGGCCATGCGGCTGACCGCGCTGCTGCGGACCCGGCTGGGCCGGGAGCTGGCCGTCGAGGACGTGCTGGCGGGCAGGACCGTGGCCGGGATCGCCCGCCGGGCAGCGGCGGCGCCTCCGCTGCGGGAGGAGCCGCCCGGCGACGGACCGGCGGCGCTGTCGGCGGTGCAACGGCGGATGTGGTTCGTGGAACGGCTGGCCCCCGGCACGCCGGCGCACAACATCGCCATGGCCCAGCGGCTCACCGGCCCGCTGGACGTGTCGGCGCTGCGCCGGGCGCTGGCGTCGGTGGCCGAACGGCACGAGGTGCTGCGCTGGCGGGTGCCCCAGACGGGCGGCGTCCCGTCCGTGACGGTCACTCCGCCCGGCCCGGTGCCGCTGCCCGTCGAGGACGTGACGGACGCGGAGCTGCGCGAACGGCTGCAGGCCGAGGCGCGGCTGGCGTTCGACCTGGCCGAGGGGCCGCTGTGGCGGGCCAGGCTGCTGCGGCTCGCCGGCGATGAACACGTGCTCGTCGTCACCGTCCACCACCTGGTGTTCGACGGCTGGTCACAGAAGGTGCTGTACGAGGACATCTCGCGCGCGTACCGGCAGGAGGCGTTCCCGCCGCTGCGCGCCACCTACGGCGGGTACGTGGACTGGCTCGGCAGGCGCGACGGCGAGGCGGACCTGGCCTGGTGGAGCGGGCACCTCGACGGCGCGCCCACGGTGCTGGACCTGCCGCGCGACCATCCGCGCCCGCCGGTGCAGACGTTCGACGGCGAGTCCGTCACCGCCGAGGCGGGCGCCGGGGTCAGCGCCGCCGTGCGGGAGCTGGCCGTGCGGCTCGGCGGCACCCCGTACGCGGTGCTGCTCGCCGCCTACGGGCAGGTCCTGCGGCGGCTGTCCGGCCAGCCCGACCTGATCGTCGGCACCCCCGTCGCGGACCGCCGCGACCCGGCGCTCGACCCGGTGGCCGGGTGCCTGGTGCAGGTGCTGCCGGTGCGGCTGCGGGTGGACGACGGCGCGCCGTTCGCCGCGCACGTCACCCGCTGCCAGGAGGCGCTGTCGGGTGCGCTGGCCCATCTGGACGTGCGGCTGGAGCGGCTGGTGGACCGGCTCGGGCCGGGCCGCGACCTGTCGCGCAACCCGCTCGTGCAGGTGCTGTTCAACATGTACGACTTCACCGAGCCGCGGCTGGACCTGCCCGGCGTCGCGGCGGCCCCGCTGCCTCCCGGGCTGCCCGGCTCCTTGTTCGACCTCACCCTGTACGTGGGGGAGCGCGACGGGTGCTATGTGCTGCAGGCCGTCTACAACCCCAGACTGTTCCGCCGGTCGCGCGTCGACGCGCTGCTGCACGGCTACCTGCGCCTCCTCACCGACCTCACCGCCGACCCGGCCCGTCCCGTACGCGAGTCACGCCTGCGCCCCCGTCCTGGACGAGGTGACGAAGGGCCGCTCCCGGACCCGGCTGAGGTCAAGCCGCTGACCCTTGCCGGGGCGGCCAGCGCCGGTGGCGTGGAGGTGGCGGCGGGGGCACAGGCCGGGGTGGTGGGCGTCGGTGACGTGGCCGGGGCGGCCGAGGTTCAGGGCGGGGAAGCCTTCCGCGACGGGGGAGCGTGGGCGGGGGCGCAGGGCGGTCACGGGGTGTGGGGCGGTGCTTCGCCGGATGTGAGTACGGGGCTCATGGACGCATCCGGGGCGGTCCGGCTGCCGGACGGGACTGCGGTGCTGTCCGGATGGGACGGGGCCGGGGTGGTGGAGCGGGTGCTCAAGCAGGTGGCCGGTGGGCCCGAGCGGGTGGCGGTCAGCGGCGAGGACGGCGAGCTGACGTACGCGGGTCTGGCCCGGCTGGCCGACGCGGCGGGCGCGGCCGTGCGGGCGGGGGAGACGGTGGCGATCCTCGCCGAGCGTACGCGCGAGCTGCCGGCCCTGATGCTGGGCGTGCTGGCGGCGGGAGCCCGCTGGGCGGTGCTGGACACGGCGCTGCCGCCCGCCCGGCTCGCCGCCCAGGCCCGCGCGGCCGGCGCGACCAGCATCATCGCCTGCCCCGGCATCCAGATCCCGCCCGACCTGGCATGGCTCCCTCCAGCAGGAGAACCCCGTACCCCCGCTAACGGTGAGAAAGGGCCAGCCGACCTGGCGGCCCGGAATCTGACCGGTGAGGAAGGGACTGCGGGTCCCGACGTCCTGAACGGAAGTGGTGACCGGGCAGTAGCGGCCACGAACGGCAGTGGGGACCGGACAGGGGCGATCCTGCGCGGGAGCAGCGACGGGGCGGAGGCGGGTTCAGAGCAGGGTGGGACGGCCTGTCGGGTGGTGCCGATGGAGGAACGGGGGTATCTGGCGTTCACGTCGGGGACCACTGGGGAGCCCAAGCCCGTGCGGACGCCGGAGCGCCCGCTGGCCCGGTTCCTCGACTGGTACCCGCGCGCGTACGGCCTCACCGGGGACGACCGGTTCGCGCTCCTGGCCGGGCTGGCGCACGACCCGCTGCTGCGGGACGCGTTCACCCCGCTGGTGCTCGGCGCCACCCTGCACGTGCCGGGCCCGGACCTGGTGCGGGACCCCGCCAAGCTGGCCGGATGGCTGCGCGGGCGAAGGATCACCGTCGCCCACCTCACCCCGCAGCTCGCCGCGCTCATCGCCGCCGCCGGGGTCCGGCTGCCCGATCTGCGGCTGGTGCTGTTCGGCGGTGACCGGCTCACCCACGCCGACGCCGCCCGGTTCCGCCGCGTCGCCCCGGACGCCCGCCTGGTCAACGTCTACGGCACCACCGAGACCCCGCAGGCGCAGGCCGTGCACGAGATCGGCGACCCGCCCGACCACGGCGACCAGGTTCCCGCCGGGCACGGCGCGGACGGCGCCGAGCTGCTCGTCCTCGACGCGGCCGGCGCGCCCGCGGCCGTCGGAGAGCTGGGCGAGGTCGTGGTCAGGAGCCGCCGCCTGGCGGAGTCGTACCTGGACGAGACCCTCACCCGGGAGCGGTTCGCCCGCGAGCGGGACGGCGCGACGGCCCGCTACCGCACCGGCGACCTCGGCCGCTACGACCCGGACGGCCGCGTCGTGCTCGCCGGCCGTGCCGACGGGCAGGTGAAGATCCGCGGCTACCGGGTGGAGCTCGGCGAGGTCGAGGCCGCGCTCCTGGCCCACCCCGGCGTGCGGGCCGCCGCCGCCACGGTCGCCGAGCGGCCGGGCGGCAGGGTGCCGCTCGCGTACGCGGTCACCGACGGGCCCGCCGTCGGCCAGGCCGAGCTGCGCCGCCACCTGGCCGCGAGCCTGCCCGGCTACGCGCTGCCGGCCGAGCTCGTCCTGCTGCCCGCGCTCCCGCTCACCCCCAACGGCAAGGTGGACCGCGCCCGGCTGCCCGCCCCGCCGCCCCGCCCCGCGCCGGCGAGCGGCCAGGAGCCCGCCACCGGCACCGAACGCCTGGTCGCCGGCGTCTGGCGCGAGGTGCTCGGCCTGCCCAGCATCTCCGCCGGCGCGAACTTCTTCGAGATCGGCGGGCACTCGCTGGCCACCGCGCAGGTCCAGGCCCGCCTGGCCGCCTCGCTCGGCCGCGAGGTGCCGATCGTCGACCTCTTCCGCTTCCCGACCGTACGAGATCTGGCCGCGCACCTCGACGGCGAACGCCGTCCGGCCGGCTGGGACCGAGCCGCCCGGCGGGTCGCCGCGCGGCGGGCACGATCCTCACCCCACCGGCCACAGCAGCCCAGACAGGAGAGCAACGAATGAACCACGAAGAAGGCAACGGGGTCGAGCCGATCGCGGTCGTCGGGCTGGCCTGCCGCCTGCCGGGCGCCGAGGACGTGCCCGCGTTCTGGCGCAACCTGGTGGACGGGGTGGAGTCCGTGAAGTTCCACACCCGGGCCGAGCAGGAGGCGATGGGCGTGCCCGCCCACCTGCTCGACGATCCGATGTTCGTCCCGGCGGCCTCCGTCGCCGACGACTACGGCGCGCTGGACGCCGCCTTCTTCGGCATGTCGCCGCGCGAGGCGGAACTGCGCGACCCGCAGCAGCGCATGTTCCTGGAGCTGGCCAACACCGCGCTGGAGGACGCCGGCTACGACCCGGCGCGCTACCCCGGCGAGATCGGCGTGTACGGGGCGATCGGCTCCGACGAGTACCAGTGGCTGTACGTGCGGCCCAACACCGAGGTGTTCGCCTCCGTGGGCAACCTGGCCGTCTACACCGGCAACCACCCCGACTACCTGGCCACGCTCGTGTCGTACAAGCTCGACCTGCGCGGCCCGTCGCTCACCCTGCACACGGCCTGCTCGTCCTCGCTGGTGGCGCTGCACGTCGCGTGCGAGGCGCTGCGCGCGGGCGAGTGCGACATGGCGCTGACCGGCGGCGCGTCGCTGGAGCTGCCCGCCGAGTGGGGCTACCTGTACCACCAGGACGGCATCTACTCCCCGGACGGGCACTGCCGGGCCTTCGACGCGTCCGCGCAGGGCACGATCTGGGGCGGTGGCGGCGGCATGGCCGTGCTCAAGCGGCTGTCCGACGCGATCGCCGACGGCGACCACGTCCGCGCCGTCGTCATCGGCAACGCGATCAACAACGACGGCGCCACGAAGGTCGGCTTCTCCGCGCCCAGCGCCGAGGGCCAGGCCGCGGCGGTCTCGCAGGCGCTCGGCGTCGCCCAGATCGACCCGCGCACCGTCACCTACGTCGAGGCGCACGGCACCGGGACCTCGCTCGGCGACCCGATCGAGGTCTCCGCCCTGGCCGGCGTGCTCGGCGCGGCCTCGGAGGAGACCGGCTGGTGCGGCATCGGCTCGGTCAAGACCAACATCGGCCATCTCGGACCGGCCGCGGGCATCGCCGGTTTCATCAAGACCGTGCTCGCGCTGGAGCACGGCATGATCCCGCCCAGCCTCAACTACGAGCGGCCCAACCCGCGCATCGACTTCGAGTCCGGGCCGTTCCGGGTCAACGCCACCCTGACCAAGTGGGAGACGAACGGCCACCCGCGCCGCGCCGGCGTCAGCTCCTTCGGCATCGGCGGCACCAACGCGCACGTCGTCGTCGAGCAGGCGCCGCCCGCCCCGCTGCCGACCGCCCGGCCCCGACCTGCCCACCTGCTGCAGCTGTCGGCCCGCACCCCGGCCGCGCTCGACGCCGCCGTGCGGCGGCTGGCCGGCCACCTGGAGGACCGGGAGGTCTCGCTCGCCGACGTGGCGCACACGCTGCGCACCGGGCGCAAGCAGCACAAGCACCGGGCGGCCGTGGTCGCCGCCGACCCCGCCGACGCGGTCGCGGCCCTGCGCGACTCACGCCGGGTGACCAAGGCCAAGGCGGGCACGCCCCGGGTGGCGTGGCTGTTCTCCGGTCAGGGCGCCCAGTACGCCGGCATGGGCGCCGGTCTCTACCGCGCCGAGCCGGTGTTCGCCGCCGCCGTGGACGAGTGCGCCGCGCTGCTCCGCGACGAGCTCGGCCTGGACCTGCGGACGCTGCTGTTCCCCGGCGACGACGAGCGGGAGGCCGCCGACGAGCGGCTGCGCCAGACGGAGCTGGCCCAGCCCGCGCTGTTCACCGTCGAGTGGGCGCTGGCCCGGCTGTGGTCGTCGTGGGGGATCGAACCGGCCGCCATGATCGGCCACAGCATCGGCGAGTACGTGGCCGCCGCCGTCGCCGGCGTCTTCCCGCTGCCGGACGCGCTGCGCCTGGTCGCCACCCGCGGCCGCCTCATGCAGTCGATGCCGCCCGGCTCGATGCTGGCCGTGCGCCAGGACCACGAGGAGGTCCGCCGCACCCTGCCGGACGGGCTGTCCGTCGCCACCGTGAACGGCCCGGGCACCTGCGTCGTCGCCGGCCCGACCGAGCTGGTCGAGCGGTACGCGGCCACGCTGGACGAGGCCGAGGTCCAGCACACCGCGCTGCGCACGTCGCACGCCTTCCACTCGGCGATGATGGACCCGATCCTGGGCGACTTCCACGCCGCCGTCGCCGCCGCCACCCGCGACGCGCCCAGGATCCCGTTCCTGTCGAACGTCACCGGCACCTGGATCACGCCCGAGGAGGCCACCGACCCCGGCTACTGGACCCGCCACCTGCGCGAGGCGGTCCGGTTCGGCGACTGCGTGGCCGCGCTCGCCGCGGAGGGCGAGTGGCGGATGCTCGAATGCGGTCCGGGACGCCAGCTCGCCGGCCTGGCCAGGACGCAGCTGCCGCGCACCGCGCCCGCCCCGCTGCCCAGCCTGCCAGGACCCGCCGACACCAAGTCCGACCTCGAGGTCCTGTACGCGGCCGCGGGCACGCTGTGGGCCGCGGGCGCGCCGCTCGACGTCACCGCGATCACCGAGCCCGCGCGGCGCGTCCCGCTGCCCGCCTACCCGTACGAGCGGACCCGCCACTGGGTGCCGACCGCGGTCGACCCCGAGCTGATCTACCCGAGAGCCGCGCGGACCGGGGCGCTGCCGCAGGAGGAGCGCTTCTCGGTGCCCGCCTGGCGGCAGGCCCCCGTCACCCCCGTCCCGGCGGACTCCCTCGCCGGCACCCGCTGCCTGGTCTTCGCCGGGCCCGGCGGCGTGCCGCTCCTCGACGCCCTGCGCGCCGCCGGCGCAGACGCGGTCCAGGTCGTCCCCGGCACCGCGTACGGGGTCGCCCCCGACGGCACGGTCACCGTCAGGCCCGCCGAGCGCGAGGACTACGAGGCGCTGATCGCGCGGACCGGCGTCCCCGCCAGGATCGTGCACGCCTGGCCGCTCGACGGCACCCCCGCCGGGGACATCGCCGCCACCGACGCCGCCCAGGACCTGGGGTTCTTCAGCCTGCTCGGCCTCGTCCAGGCGCTCGCCCAGGCCGACCGGGACGGCGGCGTCCATCTGGACATCGTCACCAGGGGCACGCAGGGAGTCGTCGGCGGGGACGTCACCAGGCCCGAGCACGCCACCGTCGCCGGCTTCACCGCTGTCGTCCCGCTGGAAGCCCGCTGGCTGACGGCCCGCCACGTCGACCTGGAGGAGGGACCGTACGACCCGGCCGCCGTGCTCGCCGAGCTGGCCGCCGAGCCCGGCGAGCCGCCCGAGGGCGAGCCGCCGTCGCCGGTCGCGCTGCGCGCCGGCCGCCGCTGGCTGCGCGGGCACACCCGGGTGCCGCTGCCGCCGCAGGCCGACCCGCTGCGCCGGCACGGCGTGTACGTCATCACCGGCGGGCTCGGCGGCATCGGGCTCACCCTCGCCGAGGACCTGGCCGGTCGGGCACAGGCCCGGCTCGTCCTGCTCGGCCGGTCGGGGCTGCCGCCCCGGGAGGAGTGGGACACCCTCGACGGCGCCCCCGACCGGGTCCGCCGCGCCGTCGCCGCCGTGCGCCGCATGGAGCGGGCAGGCGCCGAGGTGGTCGTGCTGGCCGCCGACGCCGCGGACCCCGGGGCGCTGCGCCGCGCCAGGACCGAGGCGCTCGACCGGTTCGGCCGCATCGACGGCGTGGTGCACGCGGCCGGGGTTCCCGGCGGCGGCATGGCCGAGGTCAAGGAACGGGCGGCGGCCGAGGCCGTGCTCGCCCCGAAGCTCGCCGGCACGCTGGCGGTCCGCGAGGTCTTCGGCGACCTGCCGCTCGACTTCGTCATGCTGTGCTCGTCGGTCACCGCCGTGGCCGGCGGGTTCGGCCAGGTCGACTACTGCGGCGCCAACGCCTTCATGGACGCCTGCGCGCACGCCTGGCCCGGCCGGGCGGTCTCGGTCAACTGGGGCGCCTGGCTGGAGGTCGGCATGGCGGCCGAGGTCGCGGCCCCGGCCGCGTTCCGGGCGCTGCAGCGCGGCGACCGGGTGACCAGGATCGACCACCCGGTGCTCGGCCACCGCCACGAGAGCGCCGGCCGCCGGCCCTGGTACGCGGCCACGCTCTCCCCGTCCACGCACTGGCTGCTCGACGAGCACCGGGTGGCGGGCGTGCCCGTCATGCCGGGCACCGGTTACCTGGAGACGGCGCGGGCCGCGTTCGAGGCCGCCGTGCCGAGCCCGGGCCCCGGCCAAGCGATCGAGCTGCGTGACGTCGCGTTCGTCGCCCCGCTGCCCGTCGCCGACGGCGCCGCCGCCGAGCTGCGGGTGCTGCTCACCCCGGCGGGCGACGGCATGGACTTCGAGGTGGTCAGCGTGACCGGCGGCGAGGCCACGCAGCACGCCCGCGGCTCGGCCGCCTGGGTCGCCGGGGAGCCGCCGCCGTCGGACCTGGCGGGCGCCCGGCAGCGATGCGTGTACGGCGGCGAGGACGGGCCGAGCCCGTTCGCCTCCGCCTCCGGCCTGGTCACCTTCGGCCCCCGCTGGAACAGCCTGCGCTCGGTGAGCCAGGGCGGGGACGAGCGGCTCGCCCGCCTGGAGGCGGGCCCCGACGTGGCCGCCGACCTGGACCGGCTGCCGCTCCACCCGGCGCTGCTGGACGAGGCGACGGCGTTCATCTCTGTCGCGTCAAGCTCCGTCTCCGGCGGCCACAGCTACCTGCCGCTCGGCTACGGCCGCGTCACCGTGCACGCGCCGCTCCCGGCCCGCCTGTGGAGCCACGCCCGCCACCGCGACACCGGCGGCGGCGAGGTGCTCGCCGCGGACCTCACCCTGTACGACGACGCCGGCGAACGGGTGGTCACCATCGCCGACTTCGTGCTGCGCCGCATCGACAGGGACGCCGTCACGCGGACCGTCGGCGAGGGAGCCCGCCGGCAGGCCGAGGACACCGCCGTCGACGAGGAGTCGGCCGCCGCCGGTCAGGCGCTCGACGTGGACGGCGCCAGGCGCGGCATCAGCCCGGCAGAAGGCGCCGAGGCGGTCCGCCGGCTGCTCGCCGCGAACCTCGGCCCGCAGGTCGTGGTCAACGCCACCGACCTGGCCGAGTACGTCGCCGGCGTGCGCGAGCTGACCCAGGACACGGTCGCCGGCGAGCTGGACGCGGCCGCCGCGGCGGGGGGCGCGGACGAGCTCCCCGACGACCACGTCGCGCCGCGCAACGAGCTGGAGAGCACGCTCGCCGGCCTGTGGGGCGAGGTGCTCGGCGCCCGCCGGGTCAGCGTCGAGCAGGACTTCTTCGACCTGGGCGGCAACTCGCTCGTCGCCGTCCAGCTCATCGCGCTCATCAGGAAGAAGGTCGGGGTCCGGCTGCCGATGCGCAGCCTCTTCCAGGTGCCGACCGTGGCCGGCATGGCCGCGCTCGTGGAGGAGCTGCGCGGCAAGCAGCAGGCCCCCGCCACCGGCACCACCACCACCATCAGCAGGCTCCCCCGGACGGAAAGGCGCTGACATGCGGGACGGCCAGTACAAGGTCGTGGTCAACGACGAGGAGCAGTACTCGATCTGGTTCGCCGGACGCCCCGTCCCCGACGGCTGGCGGGAGACCGGGTTCGAGGGCGCCAAGCAGAGCTGCCTCGACCACATCGAGCAGGTCTGGACCGACATGCGCCCGCGCAGCCTGCGCGAGGCCATGGACCGACACTAGGAGGACACCGGCCGTGACCGGCACCTACGTCTTGCCTGCCTCGTACGCCCAGGAACGCCTGTGGTTCCTCGCCCGGCTCGACCCGGACGCGCCCGCGCACCACGTCAACGCGGTGATCGAGCTGCCCGGCCGGAGCGACCCGGAGCGGTGCCTGGACGCGCTGCGCCAGGTCGTCCGGCGGCACGAGACGCTGCGCACGTCGCTGGCGACCGAGGACGGCGACCTGATCCAGGTCGTCCAGGTGGACCTGCCGGTCACGCTGCCCTGCACCGACCTGCGCGGCCTGCCGCCCGAGCGGGCCGAACGCGAGTTCCGCGCGCTGGCCCTGGCCGAGGCGCGCAGGCCGTTCGCCCTGGACCGGCCGCCGCTGTGGCGGGCGCGGCTGGTCCGCATGAGCGACGAGCTGCAGCGGATCGTGCTGGTCGTGCACCACGCGGTGTTCGACGCCCGCTCAGGCGTCGTCTTCACCAGTGAGCTGAAGGAGATCCACGACGCGCTCGGCCAGGGCCGCGAGCCGGACCTGCCCGAACTGCCCATCCAGTACGCCGACTACGCCGCCTGGCAACGCGAGCACCTCGCCGGGGGCGTGCTCGCCGGCCAGCTCGGCTACTGGCGCGAACGCCTGGCCGGCCTGCCCGGCGACACCGGCCTGCCCACCGACAGGCCGCGCCCGGCCACCCGCGGCCACGCCGGCGACGAGTACGCCCGCACCCTGCCCGCGGACCTCGTCGGCGCGCTGGAGGAGCTGGCCAGGCGGCGCGGCGCCACCCTGTTCATGGTGCTGCTGGCCGGGTTCAAGGCGCTGCTCGCCCGCTACGGCGGCCAGGACGACGTCGTGGTCGGCTCGCCGGTAGCCGGCCGGGACCTGCCCGAGTTCGAGCCGGTCATCGGCATGTTCGTCAACACGCTGGTGCTGCGCACGGACCTGTCCGGCGACCCGTCCTTCGACGAGCTGCTGGACCGGGTGCGCGGCACCGTCGTGGAAGCGCTGGACCACGCCGACGTGCCGTTCGACCGGCTGGTGGAGGCGCTGCGGCCGGCCCGCGACCCCAGCCGCACCCCGCTGTACCAGGTGGGCTTCAACCTGCTGCCGATGGACACGCGCGGCCAGTTCCCCAACGGCACCGCCCAGCACGACCTCGGCCTCGACGTGGTCAGGACCCCTTCCGGCGCGGGCCTCTACTTCGAGTACAGCACCGAGCTGTACGACGCGGACACGGTGGCGCGGATGGCCGAGGCGTACCGGCTCGTCCTGGAGGCCGTCGCCGCCGACCCGGGCGTCCGGCTGTCACGGCTGCCGCTGATGACGCCCGAACAGGAACGGCGGCTGCTCACCGGCTGGAACGCCACCGCCGCACCGTACCCCGCAGGAACCCTGCACGAGCTGGTCGCCGAGCAGGCCGCGCGCACGCCGGACGCGGTCGCGCTCCGCGACCTCGCCGGCGGCACGCTCACCTACGCCGAGCTGGACGAGCGCGTCCGCGCGCTGGCCGGGCGGCTGGCGGCGGCCGGCGTGGGCGCCGAGACCTGCGTGGCGCTGTGCCTGCCCCGCGACGCCGATCTGGTGGTGGCGCTGCTGGCGGTCCTGCGGGCGGGCGGCCACTACCTGCCGCTGGACCCGGCGTACCCGGCGGAACGGCTGTCGTACATCCTGGCCGACTCCGGCGCGCGCCTGCTGATCACCACCTCGCGCCTGGCCGGCGACCTCCCCGCCGACCGGCCGCCGGTGTTCCTGCTGGACCGGCCGCCGGAAGGGCCGCCCGCGACGCCGGTACGGGTGGGTCCGGACAACCTGGCCTACCTGATCTACACCTCCGGCTCGACCGGGCGGCCCAAGGGCGTCGAGGTGCCGCACCGGGGAGTCGTCAACCTGGTCACCGACGTGATCCGCCGGGTCGGCGGCGGCAGCGCGCTGCTCATGACGTCGCTGTCCTTCGACATCGCCGCGCTGGAGATCTTCACGCCGCTGCTGTCCGGCGGCACCCTCGTCGTCGCCCCCGACGACACCTCCCGCGTGCCCCGCCAGGCCGGTCGCGCCGCCGAAGGGGTGGACCTGGTGCAGCTCACCCCCTCGGTGGCCGGCCTGGTCGCCGGGCACCTGCCGCCCGGCCTGCCGCGCCTCATCCTCGGCGGCGAGCCCCTGCCGCCCGACCTGGCGGCGCGGCTGCTGAAGGTGGCCGGGGAGCTGTGGAACTTCTACGGCCCGACGGAGACCACCATCTGGTCCACCGCCTACCGGGTGCCGCGTGACGCCACCACGATCCTCATCGGCACGCCGGTGGCGAATACGTCGGTGTATGTGGTGGATGGGGGGTTGTGTCCGGTTCCGGTGGGGGTGCCGGGTGAGTTGCTGGTGGGTGGGGTGGGGGTTTCTCGGGGTTATCACGGTCGTGCGGGGTTGACGGGGGAGCGGTTTGTTCCGGATCCGTTCGGTGGTGGTGGGGGGCGGTTGTATCGGACGGGGGATTTGGTGCGGTGGTGTGTGTCGGGGGAGTTGGAGTATCTGGGGCGTGTTGATGATCAGGTGAAGGTGCGGGGGGTGCGGGTCGAGCCTGATGAGGTTGCGGCGGTGCTGGGGGAGTGTCCGGGGGTGGGTCGCGCGGTGGTGGTGGTGCGTGACGATGCTCCGGGTGGTCGTGGTCTGGTGGCGTATGTCCAGCCTGGTGCGGGTTCGGGGGTTGATTCTGGTTCGTTGAGGGGGTTCTTGCGGGCGCGGTTGCCGGAGGCGATGATCCCGGCGGCGTTCGTGACGGTGGACGGTTTCCCGGTGCTGCCCAGCGGCAAGCTCGACCGCAAGGCCCTCCCGCCGCCCCCGCCGGAAGAGGCCCGCGAGCAGCGGCCGCCGCGCACGCCGGAGGAGCACACCTTGCACGCCGTCTGGACCGGCCTGCTCGGCAGGGACCGGATCGGCGTGGACGACGACTTCTTCACCCTCGGCGGCCACTCCCTGCTGGCGATGCGGCTCGTGGTCAGGATGCGGGAGGAGTTCGGCGCGCGGGTGACGCTGCGCCGCTGCTTCGAGACGCCGACCATCGCCGGGCTGGCCCCCCTGCTGACCTCGGCGCACGCCGCCTCCATCCCCGCGGCCGAAGGGCCGGTGGAGCCGTCGCACGCCCAGGCCCGCCTGTGGTTCCTGGACCAGCTCGATCCCGGCAGCCCCGCCTACAACGTGGCCTGGGCCGAACGCCTGACCGGCCCGCTCGACGTCGAGGCGCTGGCCGCCGCCTTCGACGACCTGGTGGACCGGCACGACGCCCTCCGCCTCGTCATCACCGGCGCCGACGGCGAACCGCACCTCCAGGAGGGCACCCGCAGACCCCGCCTGGCCGTCCGCCCCCTCCCCGCTCCCGGCGGGACCGACGAGGACGAGATCGGGCGCCGGGAGGCCCGCCACCGGTTCGACCTCGCCACCGGCCCCCTCGCCAGAGCCGTCCTCGTCAGGCGGAGCCGGGAGGAGCACGACCTGTTCCTGACCCTGCACCACGTGAGCGCCGACCGGTGGAGCCTGTCGATCCTGCTGCGCGACCTCATGGAGCTCTACCGGGCCCGCGTCACCGGCACGCCGCCGGACCTGCCCGCCCTGCCCACCGGCTATCGCGACTTCGCCGCCTGGCACCGCCGCCGGGCCGGCGAACGTACGGACGATCTCGCGTACTGGAAGGACACCCTCGCCGGCCTGCCCGCCACCCTGGACCTGCCCGCGGACCGGCACCGGCACGGGCCGGCGGGCATGGCGGGCCGCAGGCTGACGTTCGGGATCGACGCGGACACCGTCGCCGCGGTCCGGGAGTTCGCGGCGGAGCGGCAGGCGACGCCGTTCATGGTGCTGCTGGCGGCGCTGCAGGCGGTGCTGGCCCGCTACACCGGCCGCGACGACATCCCGATCGGCACGCCGGTGTCCGGCCGGGCGCACCCGGACGTCGAGGAGCTGGCCGGCCTGTTCCTCAACACGCTGGTGCTGCGCGGCGACCTGTCCGGCGACCCCGGCTTCGGCGAGCTGGTCCGGCGCACCAGGGAACGGGTGCTCGACGCGCACGACCACGCCGAGCTGCCGTTCGAGGTGCTGGTGCGGGAGCTGGCCGAGGAGCGCGACCTGGCCCGCAACCCGCTGTTCCAGGTGATGCTCGCCTACCAGAACGTGCCGCCCGCCCCGCCGGAGGCGGCCGGGGTGTCGCTGCGCACCCTGGACATCGACCCCGGCGTCACCCAGGCGGACCTGCACCTGGTGATCGAGGAGGCCGGTGACGGGCTGACGGGGGTGCTGCACTACGCCACCGACGTGTTCGACCATGACCGGATGGAGCGGTTCGCGGACCACTTCCGCGCCTTCCTCACCCGGGCGGTGGCCGCGCCCGGCCGTCCCGTGAGCGAGGTGCCGCTGCTCACGCCCGGAGAGCTGGAGACTGTCCTGCGGGCCAACGACACCGCCACCCCGTACGAGAGCGCGACGCTCGCCGGCCTGCTGGCGGACCAGGCGGCGCGCACCCCGCACGCCCCCGCTGTGCGCCACGGGGAGGAGTGGCTCACCTACGAGCAGTTCACCGCCCGGGTCGACCGGCTGGCCCGCACGCTGCGCGCGCTCGGCGCCGGACCCGACCGGGTCGTCGGCGTGTGCCTGGAACGCGGGCCGGACCTGGTGGTCGCCGTGCACGCGGTGATCGCCGCCGGCGCCGCCTACCTGCCGCTGGAGCCGGACCACCCGCCGGCCCGGCTCGCCGCCATGCTGTCCGACTCCGGCGCCCGCCTCGCGATCACGAGCACCACCCACCACGCCCTCCTGCCCTCCGGCGTCACCCCCGTCCTCCTCGACGCGACCCCCCTCACGGAGCCGGCCCCCGACACGACGCCGGAGGTCGCCGTCCATCCGGACGCGCTCGCGTACGTGATCTTCACGTCGGGGTCGACGGGACGTCCGAAGGGGGTGGGGGTGTCGCACCGGGCGATCGTCAACCGGCTGCGGTGGATGCAGGACGCCTTCCCGCTCACCGGCGAGGACCGGGTGGCGTTCAAGACGCCGTTCTCGTTCGACGTGTCGGTGTGGGAGCTGTTCTGGCCGCTCATCACCGGCGCCGGAATGGTGGTCGCCGACCCCGGCGGGCACGCCGATCCCGGCTACCTGACCCGCCTGTTCGGCGCCGGGGACGTCAGCACCGTCCACTTCGTGCCGTCCATGCTCGACGCCTACCTCGACGAACCCGGCCTGCCGCCGCTGCGGCGGGTCATCTGCTCCGGCGAGGCGCTGCCCCCGGAGCTGGCCGCGCGCTTCCACGAGCGGATGCCCGGCACGGAGCTGCACAACCTGTACGGCCCCACGGAGGCGGCCGTGGACGTCACCCGGCACGCCTGCCGGCCGGGGGAGACCGTGATCCCCATCGGGGGGCCGGTCGCCAACACCCGCCTGGAGATCCTCGACGAGCGCATGAACCGGGTGCCCGTCGGCGTCCCCGGCACGCTGTGGATCGGCGGCGTCCAGCTCGCCCGCGGCTACGTCAACCGTCCCGCCCTGACCGCCGAACGGTTCGCGCCCGACCCGCACGGCCCGCCCGGCGGCAGGCTGTACGACACCGGCGACCTGGCCAGATGGCGGCCCGACGGCGAGATCGAGTACCTGGGCCGCGCCGACCACCAGGTCAAGATCCGCGGCATGCGGGTCGAACTGGGCGAGATCGACGCCGCGCTGTCGGCGCTGCCCGGCGTGCGCGCCGCCGCCGCGCGGGCCGTCGCCGACGGGGCCGGGCTGCGGCTGGCCGGATACGTGGTGCCGGACCCCGGCGAGCACGACCCGGCGCGGTGGCACGCCCTGCTGCGCGAGCGGCTGCCCGGCCACCTGGTCCCCGCCACCCTGACGATCCTGGACGCGCTGCCGCTCAACCGCAGCGGCAAGCTCGACCGCGACGCGCTGCCCGACCCGTCCGCCCCCGACCCGGCCGCCCACGCCGACCCGGAGGGCGAGGCCGAACGCGCCGTCGCCGCCGCCTGGCAGGGCGTGCTCGGCCTGGCGCGGGTGTCGGCGCACGACAACTTCTTCGCCGTCGGCGGCGACTCCATCCGCAGCCTCAAGGTGGTCTCCCGGCTGCGCGAGGCGGGCTACGCCGTACGGCTGGAACAGCTGTTCCTGCACCAGACGGTCAGAGAGCTGGCCGCCCGGCTGGAACCGGCCGCGCCGGCCGCCGAACCGCGGGCCGCGGCGCCGTTCGGCCTGCTCGACCCCGAGGACCTGGCACGGATGCTGGAAGGCGAGGCGCGATGACTGTCACGACCGGGGCCCGGGGCCTGGAGGACGCCTACCCCCTGGCCGCTCTCCAGGCCGGCATGCTCTACCACAGCGCCTACGAGCCGGACGCGGCCACCTACCACGACCTGACCACGATCACGCTGCGCGGCCGGTTCGACCGGGAGGCGTTCGAGGCCGCCCTGGCCGAGGTGACCGCCCGGCACCCGGTGCTGCGCACCTCGATCGACATGACCGGGTTCAGCGAGCCGCTGCAGTTCGTGCACCGCTCGGCCGCACTGCCGTTCGCCGTGACCGACCTGTCGGGCGTCCCGGACGCGGACGAACGGGTGGCGCGCTGGGCGGAGGAGGAGAAACGGCGCCCGTTCGACTGGTCGCGGCCGCCGCTGGCCCGCGCGCACGCGCACCTGCTGCCCGGCGAGCTGTTCGCGTTCAGCCTGAGCTTCCACCACGCCATCCTCGACGGGTGGAGCGTGGCCACGCTCGTCACCGAGCTGTTCCGCCGCTACCACGCCCGCCTGGCCGGGGAGCCGCTGCCGGTGACCCCGCCCGCCGCGGCCTTCCGCGACCTGGTGGCCCGCGAGCGCGCCGTCGTCGCCTGCGCCCAGACGCGTGACTTCTGGCAGGCCCGGGTGGACGACGCGCCGGACACGCGGCTGCCGCGGCTGCCCGAGCACCGGGACGGCGACGGCGTCGAGGTGCTGCGGCTGCCGCTGGAGCCCGCCCTGCTCGCCCGCGTGACCGAGGTGGCCCGCGAGCTCGCCGTCCCGGTGCGCACCGTCATGCTGGCCGCCCACCTGCGGGTGCTGGCGCTGGTCACGGGCGAGGACGAGGTGATGACCGGCCTGGTCACGCACAGCCGGCCGGAGAGCGAGGCGGGCGAGGAGGTGCTCGGCCTGTTCCTCAACACGGTGCCGCTGCGCCTCGACACGGCCGCGCCCACTTGGGGCGAGCTGGTGCGCCGGGTGTTCGACGCCGAGGTGGCGCTGCTGCCGCACCGGCAGTTCCCGCTCTTCGAGATCCAGCGGCTGTCCGGGCGCTCGCCGATGCTGGACGCGCTCTTCGACTACCGCGACTTCCACGTCTACCGCGGCATGCCCGGCGCCGAGATCGTCGGCCAGGAGTTCTTCGAACAGACCGACCTGCCGTTCACCGCCGCGTTCACCCGCTCGCGCGAGCACGGCGGGTTCGACCTGGTCATCACCTACGACCGGGCCCAGTTCGGCGCCGCGCAGATCGCCCGTATCGGCGGCCATTACCTGACGGCCCTGCGCCTGGCCACCACGAGCGCCGCCGATCCACGCCGGGCCGATCCGTTCCTGACGGCGGACGCCGGGGAGATCGGCCGGTGGAACGCCACCGCGCGGCCGTACCCGGAGGCGACCCTCCCGGAGCTGTTCGCCGCGCAGGCCGCACGCACCCCCACCGCGCCGGCCGTCTGCTACGACGGCACCTGGATCACCTACCGCGAGCTGGCCGCCCGCGCCCGCGCCGTCACCGCCCGGCTGGCCGCCGCCGGCACCCGCCCCGGCGACGTGGTCGGCCTCCACCTGGACCGCGGCCCCGGCCTCCTGCCCGCGCTGCTCGGCGTCCTCGGCGCCGGCGCCGCCTACCTCCCGCTGGAGCCCGGCCTGCCACCGGAACGGCTGGCCCACATGATCGAGGACGCCGGCGCCCGCATCGTCCTCACCGACGGCGACCCGCCGTCGTCCGACGCCGGTCTGCCCGCCGGGGTGGTGGCGCTGCCTCTCGACGGTCCCGCCCCCGACACGACTCCGGAGGTCGCCGTCCATCCGGACGCGCTCGCGTACGTGATCTTCACGTCGGGGTCGACGGGACGTCCGAAGGGGGTGGGGGTGTCGCATCGGGCGATCGTCAACCGGCTGCGGTGGATGCAGGAGACCTTCCCGCTCACCGGCGAGGACCGGGTCCTGCACAAGACGCCGCTGTCGTTCGACGTGTCGGTGTGGGAGCTGTTCTGGCCGCTCATCACCGGCGCCGGGATGGTCGTCGCCGAGCCGGGCGCCCACCGCGACAGCGCCCGCCTGGCCGCCCTCGCCGCCGGGCACCGCGCCAGTGTGGCGCACTTCGTGCCGTCGATGCTGGAGGTGTTCCTGGACGAGCCCGAGCTGCCGCCGCTGCGGCGGGTCATCTGCTCGGGCGAGGCGCTCTCCCCGGAGCTGGCCGCGCGCTTCCACGAGCGGATGCCCGGTACGGAGCTGCACAACCTGTACGGCCCGACAGAGGCGGCCGTGGACGTGACCTGGCACGCCTGCGAGCCGGGGGAGACCGTGATCCCCATCGGCGGGCCGGTCGCCAACACCCGCCTGGAGGTGCTCGACGCCGAGGGCCGCCGGGTGCCGGTCGGCACGCCGGGCGAACTGTGCCTGGGCGGCGTCCAGCTCGCCCGCGGCTACGTCAACCGGCCCGCGCTGACCGCCGAACGCTTCGTACCCGACCCGTACGGCCCGCCCGGCACGCGCCTGTACCGCACCGGGGACGTGGCCCGCTGGCTGCCCACCGGCGAGATCCAGTACCTGGGCCGCACCGACTTCCAGGTGAAGATCCGCGGCCAGCGGGTCGAACTGGGCGAGATCGAGTCCCTGCTGACCGCCCACCCGTCCGTACGCGCCGCCGCCGTCGTCCTGCGCGGCGAACGCCTCGTCGGCTACGTCGTCCCCGCGATCTCCGCGCAGGCCGAGGATCCGGGTGCCGAGCTGGCTGCCGCGTTACGGCGGCATCTGCCCGATCACATGATCCCGTCGGCGTGGGTGCGGCTGGCCGAGCTGCCCGTCACCACCAGCGGCAAGCTCGACCGGGCCGCGCTGCCCGAGCCCGGCGAGGCCGGGCGGCCCCCGTACCTGCCGCCGCGCGACCCGTTCGAGGCCCGGCTGGCCACCGCCTGGGAGGAGACGCTCGGCGTGGACTCCGTCGGGGTGCACGACGACTTCTTCACCCTCGGCGGACACTCGCTCCTGGCGCTGCGGCTGACCATGCGGCTGCGCAAGGAGCTGGGCCGCGAGGTGCCGCTGCAGGCCGTGCTCACCGCCCCCACCGTGGCCCTGCTGGCCGCCGAGCTGCGCCGCCCGCACGACAACGACGGCGTCCCCGAGCGGATCGTGCCGCTGCGCCCCACCGGCGACCGGATCCCGATCTTCCTGTTCCACGCGCTGGGCGGCCAGGTGTTCCGCTACCTGCCGCTCGCCCGCCACCTCGGCGCCGACCAGCCCGTGCTCGCCGTCCAGGCCGCCGGGCTCGCCCCCGGCGAGGAGCCGCACAAGACGCTGGAGGAGATGGTCGACGACTACACCGAGCACCTGCTCCGGGTCCGCCCGCAGGGCCCGTACGTGCTCGGCGGCTACTGCATCGGCGGCAACATCGCGCTGGAGACCGCCCGCCGGCTGCGCGAGCGCGGCGAGCGGGTGCCGCTGGTGGTGCTGTTCTACTCCGACGCCGCCGAGCCGGTGCTGCGCGCCTCGCTGGAGGACGACGCCGTGCTGCTCACCCACGCCCTGGCGGGCGGCAGGGTCCAGGTCGACCTGGACGAGCTGCACCGGCTGGACCCCGACGAGCGGCTGCTGGCCGTCATCGACGCCGCCGCCCGCGCCGACACCCTCCAGCCCGACGCGGCCGACCTGCGCCAGGCGCGCCGCTTCGTCTCCGTCTTCCGCGCCAACGCGCACGC
Source organism: Nonomuraea harbinensis (assembly GCF_019396385.1). GTDB lineage: Bacteria > Actinomycetota > Actinomycetes > Streptosporangiales > Streptosporangiaceae > Nonomuraea > Nonomuraea ferruginea. The sequence goes on from NZ_JAHKRN010000026.1 coordinate 103,427, forward strand.
CGTCGGCTACTACCGGCACGCCCCCTACGACGGTGACGTGCTGCTGTTCTCGCCCGCCGCCGAGGGCGTGCCGCCCGACGACATGGGCTGGCGCGACGTCGTGACCGGGCGGCTGCGCATCTCGCCCATCCACGGCGAGCGCTTCACCGTCATGTACGAGCCGCGGGTCGCGCGGGCGGCCGCCGAGGTAAGGAGCAGCATCGACAATGGCCTCACCGACGACTGACCGCGCCGGCACCCTGTGGCGCAATCCGGACTTCCTGAAGTTATGGGCGGGTGAGAGCCTGTCCCTGGTCGGCTCGCAGGTGACGGTGCTGGCCATGCCCATCGTCGCCTACCTCCTGCTGAACGCCTCCGTCGCCGAGATGGGCGTGCTCGGCGCGCTGGCCCGCCTGCCGATGGTGCTGTTCTTCGTCGTCGGCGTCTGGGTGGACCGGATGCGGCGCCGGCCCGTGCTGATCTGGAGCGACGTGATCCGCGCCGCCATGCTCTGCACCGTGCCGCTGCTGTTCGTGATGGACATGCTCACGCTCTGGTGGCTGTACGTGGTCGTCCTGGTGATGGGCGTGTTCGGCGTGCTGTTCGAGATCGCCTACCGGTCGTACCTGCCGCTGCTGGTGGCGCCCGAGCATCTGGGCGACGGCAACAGCAAGCTGCAGCTGAGCGACTCGGTGTCCAAGGCGGTCGGGCCCAGCCTGGCCGGGGTCCTGCTGGCGGCCCGCTCCGCGCCGCTGATCATCCTGGTCGACGTCGTCAGCTACGTCGCCTCGGCGCTGTGCCTGATCTTCATCCGCAAGAAGGAGGACCCGCCCCCGCCGGACAGCGGCGGCAGCATGATCTCGGCGATCCGGGCCGGGTTCGGTTTCGTGATGAGCCAGCCGATCATCCGGCCGCTGGCGATCGCGAGTGCCGTCTACTCCTTCTTCGACATCGGCATCCTGCAGACCCTCTACATCCCGTACGTGCTCGGTGTCGTGGACCTGCCGGCCGCGGTGGTCGGCGGGGTGCTCGCGGTCGGCGGGATCGGCGCGGTGGCGGGGGCGTGGCTGTCGGTGCGGCTGATGAAGGGGTTCGGGCCGGGGCCGACCATGTTCTGGTCCACGGTGATCGGCAACAGCGCGCTCATCCTGGTGCCGCTGGCCGGCGGGCCGCTGTGGCTGGCGCTCGGCACGCTTGGCCTGTCGCAGCTGCTGGTCGGGCTCTGCACGCAGATCTTCGTGGTCAACAACATCACCGTGCTGCAGTCGGCCGCGCCGCGCGAGCTGGTCGGCCGGGTGATCGCCACCATCTGGGCGATGGGGCTGGTGCCGGCGCCGGTGGGCGCGCTGGTGGCCGGGCTGCTCGGGGAGGCGTTCGGGATGCGGCCGGTGGTGCTGGTGGCGGCGGTGATCGGGGCGCTGGTGCCGATGGTGGTGCTGTGGCGGTCGCCGATCCCGAAGATGCGCGAGCTGCCCTCGGCTCCCGTCGGGAGCTGAGGGTCACGCGGCGAGTTCCGCCAGCCAGGCGAGCTGCTCGGCGCGGTCCTCCAGGGTGGGCGCGTTCAGGCCGACGATCAGCCTGGTCGCGCCCGCCTTGCGGTAGGCGGTCAGCCGCTCGCGCACCCGCTCCGGGGTGCCGCACAGGGTGAGGGCGTCGACCAGGTCGTCCGGCAGCTCCTCCACGGCCGCGCCCAGGTCGCCGTCGAAGTAGGCGTCCTGGACCCGCCCGGCGGCCGGCCCGAAGCCGAGCCGGTGCGCCAGCCGGTTGTAGAAGTTCACCCCGCGCGTGCCCATCCCGCCCAGGTACAGCGCCAGCATGGGCCGCACCATGTCGCGGGCGTAGTCGGCGTCGTCGTCGACCATGGCCATCACCATGGGCGAGACCTCGACGCGGGAGGCGTCGCGCCCGGCGCGGGCCGCCCCGGCACGGACGTGCTCCAGGGTCTCGGCCACGTGCTCCGGCGGGAAGTGGATGGGCAGCCAGCCGTCGGCGATCTCGCCCGCCAGCCCGGCCGCCTTGGGACCCATGGCGGCCAGGTGGATCGGCAGCGGCCGCTGCACCGGCGCCGCCTGCATGGTCAGCTCCTTGCCGCGGCTGCCGGGCAGCGGCAGCGTGATCTCCGGCCCGTCGTGCCGTACGGGGCGGCCGTCGAGCGCGGTGCGGACCACGGCGACGTAGTCGCGCAGGTGGGCCAGCGGGCGCCGGTAGGGGTGGCCGTGCCAGCCCTCGGCCACCTGCGGTCCCGAGGCGCCGAGCCCGAGCAGGAACCGGCCGTCCGACAGGCGGTCGACGGTGGCCGCGGCCATGGCGGCGGCGATGGCGGTGCGGCCGGTCGCCTGGAGCACCCCGGTGCCCAGGCGGATCCGCTCGGTCCCGGCCGCGAGCCAGGCCAGCGTGGTGGCCGGGTCCACCCCGTACCCCTCCGACGCCCACACCGAGTCGTAGCCGAGCCGCTCGGCCTCCCGGACGAGCGAGAGCTGGGCTTCGTGGGTGGCCGCGACGGGCCCGAGGGTGCCGATGCTGAATCCGAGTCGCACAGTCGCCTCCTCCAAGAATGCCGATCTTGCCCCACTTTCTCCCATCCAGGCGGGTGACGCCAGCGCTGTCGTGGAACCCTCCGGCGCGCGAGCGGGCCGCTTCCGGGTACACACTGATTAGATATGTCTCTAATTTGACATTGCTCTAAGTTGTCCGCCAAGCTACTTAGACAATCGTCAAAACAGCGCGGACCGTCGCGGCCCGCGGAACCATGAGGAGAAGCATCATGAGCGGATGCTGCGGTCCCACCGCCGTCGAACTCCAGCCGAGTGCGCAGGCCGTGCGATCCGACGACCTGCCCGTCGCGGTCGTCGGCGCGGGCCCGGTCGGGCTGGCCGCGGCGGCCCACCTGGCCGAACGGGGCCTCGATTTCGTGGTGCTGGAGGCCGGTGAGCAGGCGGGCGCGTCGGTGGCCCAGTGGGGACACGTGCGGGTGTTCAGCCCGTGGAAGTACGACATCGACCCAGCCGCCCGCCGCCTGCTGGAGGCCGATGGCTGGAGCGCCCCCGACTCCGAGTGGCTGCCCACCGGGACCGAGCTGATCGACGACTATCTCGCGCCGCTGGCCAAGCTCTTCGGCGACCGGATCCGTACGGGCGCGAAGGTGAGCGCGATCAGCAGACTCGGCTACGACCGGGTCCGCACGGCCGGCCGCGAGCGGGCGCCGTTCCTGATCCGGCTGGCCGGCGGCGGCGAGCTGCACGCGCGCGCGGTCGTCGACGCCTCCGGCACCTACGCCACCCCGAACGTGCTCGGTGCGTCCGGCCTGCCCGCCCACGGCGAGGCCGATGTGGCGGACCTGGTCGACCACGCGCTGCCTGACGTGCTCGGCGCCGATCGCGGCCGGTACGCCGGCAAGCATGTCCTGGTGGTCGGCGCCGGGCACTCGGCCGCCACCACGCTGCTCGCGCTCGCCCAGCTCGACGACACCCCGATCACCTGGGCCATCCGCGCAGGCGACGCCGGCCGTACCTACGGCGGCGGCGAGGCGGACGCGCTGCCCGCCCGCGGCGCGCTCGGCACCCGCCTGCACGCCCACGTCACCTCCGGCCGCATCCGCCGGCTGACCGGCTTCTTCACGCACGCCGTCGAACGCGACGGCGCGCGGGCGCGGGTGATCAGCCGCGATCCGTCCGGCGCCGAGCAGGCCGTCACCGCCGACCGGATCGTGGCCGCCACCGGCTACCGCCCCGACCACGCCATCGCGAGCGAGCTGCGCCTGGACCTGGACGCGGTCCTCGGCTCCACCCGGGCGCTGGCGCCGCTGATCGACCCGAACGCGCACTCCTGCGGCACCGTGCCGCCGCACGGCGCCGACGAGCTCGCGCACCCGGAGGACGGCTACTACGCGGTGGGGGTCAAGAGCTACGGCCGCGCCCCCACCTTCCTGCTGGCCACCGGCTACGAGCAGGCCCGGTCGGTCGTCGCCGCGCTGGCCGGCGACTGGGAGGCCGCCCGGGACGTGCGGCTCGACCTGCCCGAGACCGGCGTGTGCTCCTCCAGCCTGGCCGAGGCCCAGGAGCAGCGCCTCGGCCTGGCCACCGGGATCAGCGGCGGCCTGCTGGGCGGCCCGCTGCCGCTGGCGACCGCCGGAGCCTCGCAGGGCGGCGGCTGCTGCGGCTGATCCCCGACGACTGCCTCTTTCCAAGGAGCGCTTATGCCGGCCGTCGATCCTCTCTCCGCCGCCTCGGCCGGCGGAGAGAGCGGTGCCCGCCCCGCGCCCGGCCGCGGCCTGGGCAGGGGGTGGCCCCTGGTGGCGGCGCTGGCCATCACCCAGACCCTCGGGTTCGGCGTGCTGTACTACAGCTTCTCGGTGCTGCTCACGCCGATGAGCCGCGACCTGGCCGCCGACCCGTCGCGGGTCTCGCTCGCGCTGACGGTCTCGGTGCTCATCGCGGCGCTGGGCGCGCCGGTGGCGGGCCGCTGGCTGGATGCGCGCGGCGGCCGCGCCCTGATGACGGCGGGCTCGGTGCTGGGCGTCGTCTCGCTGCTGGCCTGGTCGCAGGTGCGGACCGTGGCCCAGTTGTACGCGGTGTTCGTCCTCATCGGCGTCGCCGCGGCCATGGTGCTGTACGAGGCGGCCTTCGCCGTGATCGTCGCCCGCTTCGCCGCCCCGGCCCGCGCCACGGCGCTGCTCGCGGTCACCGTGGTGGCCGGGTTCGCCTCCTCCATCTTCATGCCGGTGACCGGCGCGCTGGTCCAGGCGTACGGCTGGCGCCAGGCCCTGATCATCCTCGGCATCGTCTACGGCGCGGCGGCCGTTCCGCTGCACCTCCTGGCCGTGGGCCGTCCCCGGACGGGGAAGCCTTCGCCGTCGGACACGAGTGACTCGGCCCAGGCCGGGGCCGGCGAGCGGGCGGCGCTGGTGCGCGCCGCCACCCGCCAGGCGGCCTTCTCGTTGCTGGCCGCCGCCTTCACCCTGCACAGCGCCGGCACGGCCACCATCTCGGTCCTGCTCATCACCTACCTGATCCACCTCGGCCACCCGCCGCTGCTGGCCGCCGGCGTGGCCGGGCTGCTCGGCGTGCTGTCGGTCACCGGACGGCTGATCACCACCGGGCTGCAGCGCCGCCTGCCCGCCGCGCTGATCGCCGCCGCCATCTTCGCCCTGCAAGCCGTGGGCGCCGCCGCGCTGCCGCTGATCGGCGTCACCACCGCGGGCGCCGTCGCCGCGGTGCTGATGTTCGGGCTCGGCTTCGGCGTCGCCACCATCACCAAGCCGCACCTGCTGACCGAACGCTACGGCACCACCGCCTACGCCAGCCTGTCCGGTCGCCTGGCCCTGCCCGCCGCCCTGGCCAAGGCCGTGAGCCCGGCCGCCGCCCTGGCCCTGGCCCAGGCCGCCGGCTACGGATGGGTCATGGCCGGCGTCGCCCTCACCTGCCTGACCGCCGCCGCGGCGCTGACCCTCTACCACCGCCTATCATTTAGACGAACATCGAAACACCAGTCAGGCCCGGAGGCTCCCGCATGACCGCCACCACCCTGCCCCTCGCCCGAGGCAGCCAGGACGCTCAGGCCGGGACGTGCTGCGCGCCGATCGCCCGCCGGCCGCTCGGCGAAGGCGACGCCGCCGAGATGGCCGTCCTGCTCAAGGCGGTGGCCGATCCGGTCCGGCTGCGCCTGCTGTCCATGATCGGCTCCCACGCCGGCGGCGAAGCCTGCGTGTGCGACCTGACCGACGCCTTCGACCTGACCGCGCCCACCATCAGCCACCACCTGAAGGTGCTGCGCACCGCCGGCCTGATCGGCAGCGAGCGGCGCGGCACCTGGGTCTACTACTGGATCATCCCCGAGACGGTGAACAAACTGGGCGCCCTGTTCGCCCCGCTGACCGAGCCCGGCTCCCGCTCCGATCGTCCGGCGGACCTCACGGTCACTCCGGCCTGAGCCCTGCGGACGGGCGTCTTCGGTTGAAAACACCGGACGCCGGCCCTCGCTCGTTGATCAGTTCCACCCGAGTGGGACAGTGAGTCCTTCCTCGGCCGCGAACACCTCACCGCCGAACTCCTCGCGGGCGGCGGCCACGGCGGCGGCCCGGTCGTTACCCGGCCAGAAGTGAGTGAGCATCAACCGGCGGGCGGATGCGCGGCGGGCCCACTGACCGGCCTCCGCGGAGGCGAGCAGATTGCGGGTGGGGCGGCCGGTCTCGCCGTCGCGGTCGGTGGCCTCGACGATGAACAGGTCGGTGTCGCGCCCGAGTTCGGCGAGCGCGGGAGTCGGACCGGTGTCGCCGGTGTAGGCCAGGACGACCCCGTCGGCCTCCAGGCGGATGCCGGCGTTGGGCACATAGTGCGGCAGCGACAATCCCGTGAGGGCGAACGGCCCCACCCGGTGACCGCCCGGCAGCGGACGCACGTCGAAGACCGCGTGGAGGTCGGCGTCGGGCTCCAGCCCGCGGAGCCGGTCGAGCACGCCGGGCGGGCAGTACAACGGCAGCCGTGGGCCACCGGGGTCGCCGTAGAAGCGCATCCGGAACAACCCGTGCAGGTCGACGCAGTGGTCGGGGTGCTCGTGGGTGACGACGACCGCGTCCACCGCGCCGTCCGGCCAGTGCGCGAGCAGCCGCGGCAGCGTGGCGTAGCCGAGGTCGAGCAGCAGCCGGTAACCGTCCCAGTCCACCGCGAACCCGCTGCAGGCACGGCCCGGCTCGGGAAACGCACCACAACTGCCGAGGACGGTCACCTGTCGCATCCGTACAGGATGCCAGCTCCCAGGACGGTCATGGACGGCTCGCGCGTGCGCCCTTCCGCTCCCGTGGGCGGCCGGAGGAGCGCATGGGACGGATCCCGGAACAGCGAAGGCCCCCCGGGCCGGCGAGGGCCTTCAGCCATCAGATCCTCCCGAGAGGACCGGTGCCTTGAGGCGACGGGGGAATCGGGAGCGGGAGGGCCGCCAAGGCCCGAGCGTGCCCTGACCTGTCAGGTCCGCGCGTCACGGATGTCCTTTCCTGGTTTTGTCGGCGCCGGCCGATACCGTCGGCGGTCGGTACTCAAAGGATCATCGTGATGGTCGTTCGGCCGCATCACCGGATTCCGTGCTTCTTGTCGCGTTCTTGGACCAGTTTGGTGAAGTCCGAGCGGGAGGCGGCGAACTTTGTGATGTTCTTCTTCGGGTCGGTCGTCACGTAGAAGAGCCAAGGGCCGGAGGCCGGCTTCAACGCGGCCCTGATGGCGTCGTCCCCCGGGCTGCTGATGGGGCCGGGTGGCAGGCCGAGACGCTTGTAGGTGTTGTACGGCGATCGGCTTTTGCGGTCCCCGGGCTTTGCGTCGGTGCCGTACTTGTCCAGGCCGTACAAGACCGTGCTGTCCATCTGCAGTCGCATCTTCCGGTCCAGCCGGTTGTAGATGACCCGGGCGATCTTGGGCATGTCCTCGTCCCTGCCCGCCTCGGCCTGGACGATGCTGGCGATGGTCAGGATCTCCAGCGGTGTTCTGCCGGCACGCCTGGCGCCGTCGACCAGGTCGGTGTCCTCGGCGGCCTGCCCGAACCGGGCCACCATCGCCCTGAGGATCTCGTCCGGGTTCATGGTGGGGGGGAGTTCATAGGTGCCGGGGATGGCGAACCCTTCGAGTCTGCCCTTGGCGTAGGGCGGCAGGCCGAGCACCGTGCCGTCCTTGGCGGCCTTCTCGAACTCCGCCACCGGCCTGCCGGTGAGCGACGACAGCACCTTGAAGAGCTGCGAGAGCCGCATCCCTTCCACCACGGTCACGGTGACGGCCGGTCGGCGCTCGGGGACCAGGTGCGGGACGGCGTTGTGTTGCCCGGCGACATCAGCGGGAGCCCGCGACGACATCTCCTGCACCACGACTGTGGATCCGATGGCCAGCGCGGCGACGGCCGACGCCGCCGCCAGGGCGAGGCCGCGGCGACGGGGTCGGCGATCGAGGACCAGGAGGTACCGGCCCGGCGCGGGTGGCCGCTCTTCGCCGGCCATGTCGGCGAGGGTCTCACGCAGCAGGTTCTCGATGTTCATCCGAACTCCCTCACGGTGGTCAGTTCAGGTGCCGTCTTCTTCAGGCGTTCCAGCGAGCGGTAGATCTGGCTGCGTACCGACCCCACCCTGACGCCGAGCAGGCGCGCGATCTCTGTCTCGGAGAGGTCCTCGAAGTAGCGCAGCACGAGCATGGTCCGCTGCCGGGGTGTGAGCCGGGCGAGGGCCGCGCGCATCACCAGGCGAAGGTCCACAACGTCGGCGTGCCCGTCACCGATCTGGTCGGGCAGCCATCCGGTGGGCACCTCCGCGACGCGTGACCGTCGCCGCCACCAGCTCACCTGCTCGTGGTACATGACACGGCGGACATATCCCTCGATGGCGACCGGATTGCGCACACTGCGCCACTTCGCGGCCGTCTTGACCAGGGCCGACTGCACCAGGTCCTCGGCGGCGTGCCGGTCACCGGTCAGCAGGTACGCGGTACGGAACAACGCCCCCGATCGGTCGGCGACGAAGTGCCGGAAGGCCGCCTCAAATCCTGGATCCACCCAATCCTCCTCGTGATGTTCACAGGTAAGGACGCGGGCGGCACGTCGATCTATGCTGGCGGAGACGGGGTTTTTCGCTCGGCTCTGTTCAGAGCCGGCGCTAGGCGCTGCGCGTACGTACGAGTCTCGACGCGTGGCCAGAACCTGCAGCTAGCCTGGCCCCAGCGGCTACGACAAGCTGGTCACGGAGAAGAAGTCGGGCGAACGCGGCGTCGCGCGACCGGCGTGGGAGGCTCCTGACGCTGCCCAAGGCGGGCGACACGCTGAGGTTCGGGAGGTTCGGCCGGTGGGCCACTCGGCCGGGGCACGTGCCGACCACCGTCAACGAGCTCCGCGACCGCGGCATCACCGTGGTGTCGCTGACCGAGAACTTCGATCGGGGCACCAAGGAGGGTTCGCGGTCCTGGCCGCGGCCGCCGAATACGAGCTGGAGCCACGCGCCGAGCGCCAGGCCGAGGGAATCGCCCAGCCCGCCGGGTTTGTAAACGACCGTTCGTTTATTAACTCGCCCGATCGATCTGATCTACTTTGTAAAGGCACCGGGTCAGTGCACCGAGAAGCCGCCGTCGACGTACAGCAGGTGGCCGGTGACGAACGCGGCGGCGTCGCTCGCCAGGAACACCGCGGCGCCCGCGAAGTCCTGGGGGACGCCGTTGCGGCCGGCCATGTGACGGGCGGCCATCTGCTCGACGCGGCCGGGGATGGCCTGGGCGGGCTCGGTCAGCGGGGTGAGGACGAATCCGGGGATGATCGTGTTGACCGACACTCCCTGGGCGGACCATGCCTCGGCCTGGGAGCGGGTGAGGCCGGCGAGCGCGGCCTTGGCGGCGCCGTAGACGCCGCTGTCGCCGAAGGCGCGGACGCTCTGCTGGGAGCCGATGTTGATGACGCGGCCCCAGCCGCGTGCGGCCATGAGCGGCCCGTAGTGCTGCCCGAGCAGGTAGGGGGCGGTCAGGTTGACCGCGATGGTCTGCGCGTAGTCGTCCTCGGTCAGCTCGGCCATGGGCTTGCGGATGTTGTTGGCCGCGTCGTTGACCAGCACGTCGATGTGGCCGGCCTGCTCGCACACGCGGCGCACGGCCTCGCGGTCGCCGAGGTCGGCCACGATCGTGGCGGCGGTGACGCCGTGTCCGCGCAGCCGTTCGGCGGCCCGGTCTAGCCCGGCCTTGCCGCGGGCGACGATCACCACTTCGGCGCCGGCGCGGCCGAGCGCCTCGGCGATGGCGTAGCCGATGCCGGAGCTGCCGCCGGTGACCAGCGCGCGCCGCCCAGCGAGGGAGAACAGGCTCTGCAGGTAGTCAGGCATGATCGGCAAGCTAGCACGCGGCCCGGCGGAGGCGGTCGGCAGGGAGGCGTTGCCGCGCACGCCGACGGGAGGTAAGCTCGACTGCTTGACATCTAAGGCAGTCTTCACACGTCTCCCGTAAGGAGTATACCACTTGATGGATAATCGTCAAGATGCTCTCGCCGCGGCCCTTGACACCGAACAGCGGGTCGTGTCGGGCCTCTACGGCAGGCTCGACTCCGCCAGGGAGCGGGCGGAGTCGGCGCTGCGCGCCGTGCACGCCCGGGGCGGCGGCACCCGCCAGGCCATGGTCGAGCGCGAGGCGCTGGCCACGTCGCAGGCCCGCCGCCTGGCGCAGCTGAACGGGGTGGAGCGCGGGCTGTGCTTCGGCCGGGTCGACGACCGCGACGGCCGGAGCGTCTACGTGGGCAGGATCGGCCTGCGCGACGAGGAGGGCTCGGCGGTGCTGATCGACTGGCGGGCCCCGGCCGCGCGCGCGTTCTACCTGGCCACCGCCACCGACCCCGGCTCGCTGGTGCGCCGCCGCCACCTGCACCTGCGGGGCCGCACGGTCACGGGGCTGGACGACGAGGTGTTCGACCTGGAGGGGATGAGCGACGGCGAGCGCCGCACGCTGGTGGGGGAGGCGGCGCTGCTGGCGGCGCTGCGCCGGGGCCGCACCGGCCGCATGGGCGACGTGGTGGCCACCATCCAGACCGAGCAGGACCGGGTGATCCGCGCCTCGCTGCAGGGCGCGCTGGTGGTGCAGGGCGGGCCGGGCACCGGCAAGACGGTGGCGGCGCTGCACCGCGCCGCCTACCTGCTCTACACCCACCGCGACACGCTGGAGCGGCGCGGCGTGCTGGTGGTCGGCCCGAACGCGATGTTCCTGCGCTACATCGGCCAGGTGCTGCCGTCGCTGGGGGAGACGCAGGTGGTGATGGCGACGCTGGGCGAGCTGTTCCCGGGGGTGCGCGCGACGGCCGCCGACCCGCCGGCGGCCGCGGTCGTCAAGGGCGACATCCGGATGGCCGGGGTGGTGGCCGCGGCGGTGCGCGATCGCCAGCGGGTGCCGGACGGCGAGCTGGTGGTGGAGCTCGACGGGTTGCGGCTGCGGGTCCCGCACGAGACCTGCGCCCGGCACCGGGCGCGGGCGCGGGCGGTGCGGCTGACGCACAACATGGCTCGCAAGCTGTACGTGACGGAGATGCTCAAGGAGCTGGCCAGGGCCGAGGCGCGGGCGCTGGAGGAGGGGCTGCGCCTGGCGGAGATGGAGCTGGAGGACCCGGAGCTGGCCGGGCCGCTGGACCTGGAGTCCGACCTGGACGAGATCGACCTGGCGGTGGCCTCGGAGCGGCTGTGGGCGCAGCCGGAGGTGCGGGAGTCGCTCGACGCGCTCTGGCCGGAGCTGACGCCGTCGCGGCTGATCAGTGAGCTGCTGTCCTCGCCGGAGACGCTGGAGGCGCTGTGCCCGCCTGACCTGGACTGGCGGGCGCTGGTGCGGCCCGCCGGCGCCGCCTGGACGGCCGGTGACGTGCCGCTGCTCGACGAGGCGGCCGAGCTGCTGGGCCAGGACGACTCGGCGGCGCGGGCGGCGGGCCGCCGGGCGGAGGAGGACCTGCGGGAGCGTCACCTGTTCGCCCGGGAGGTGCTGCAGACCACCGGCGTGCTGGAGGAGGGCATCTTCGAACGGGCCGACGTGCTGGCCGAGCGGCACGCCGACGACGGGTCCGAGCTGACGACGGCCGACCGGGCGGCGCGGGACCGCACCTGGGTGTACGGGCATGTGATCGTGGACGAGGCGCAGGAGTTGTCGGCGATGGCCTGGCGGCTGGTGATGCGCCGGGTGCCGGCCAAGTCGCTCACGGTGGTCGGCGACCTCGCGCAGACGGGTTCGGCGGCCGGGGCCCGCTCGTGGGGCGAGGTGCTGGATCCGTACCTGGAGGGCCGCTGGCGGGAGGAGCGGCTGGAGGTGAACTACCGCACCCCGGCCGAGATCATGGAGGTGGCGGCGGACGTGCTGGCGGCGATCGACCCGTCGCTGACGCCGCCGCGCTCGGTGCGCGACGGCGGCGCGCCTCCCCGATCGGTGCGGGCGGGGCTCGCGGACCTGCCGGAGCTGGCCCGCGAGGAGCTGGCGGCGATCGGCGAGGGCCGGGTGGGCGTGGTGGTCCCGGACGCGCTGTACGGGCGGGCGGCGGCGCTGTTCCCCGGGCAGGACCTGGACGCGCCGGTGACGGTGCTGACGGTGACGAGGGCCAAGGGGCTGGAGTTCGACGCGGTGATCGTGGCGGATCCCGCCGCGGTCCTGGCCCAGTCGCCGAACGGGGCGCAGGACCTGTACGTGGCGATCACGCGGGCGACGCGCCGGCTGACGGTGGCCTGCGAGGGTGAGCTGCCGCCCGCGCTGTCCCGCCTGACCACCTGATCTACATTGTAAAGGCGCCGGGCGGGGGTCGTGATCTCCCGTACAGAGGGAACCCCCGCTACGACGCCCGATGCAGCTCGGCGGCGGCTTCGTGGAGGCGGACGGTCACGTGGTGCAGGCAGCGGAGCGTCTCGGTGTCGAGGTGGTTCATGATCCGGCGGTACTGCTTGAGGCCGGCGTCGTTGATCTCCTCGATGAGGGTGCGGCCGGCGGGGGTGAGCTCGACCCGGCGCACGCGCCGGTCGTGGGGGTCCTCGTGGCGGCTGACCAGGCCGTGGGCGACCAGGCGGTCGACGAGGCCGGTGACGGTGCCGAGGGTGACGCCGAGGTTGTGGGAGAGGTCCTGGCCGGTGGCCGAGCCGTTGGCGGCGACGAGCATGATGACCTTGAGCTGGCGCATCGTGAGGTTGGAGGAGAACAGCGGCGACTGGTGGCGGGCGAGGGCCCGGCCGAGGTCGCGCTGGATCTGCATGATCTGGTGGATCAGATCGTCGCGTTCGTCGTTCACGTACACCTCTCGCTTTCCTGAGAAGGTTATCAGGAACGTCGTGCGACGTTAAATATTCGTCCAAGGCGAAGTGTTAGTCTGGGGCCGAAATCTTGAAGGGAACCGACTCCATGACCGCACTCGCCCGGTTGAGCCTTGCCAACCGCAGTCTAGTGATCTTGATCGCGGTCGTGCTCAGCGCCTTCGGCCTGTTCACGATCCCGCAGCTGAAGCAGCAGTTGCTGCCGTCGCTGAGCTTTCCCGGCGCCTTCGTGGTGGCGGCTTATCCGGGCGCGTCGCCGGATATCGTGGAAGAACAGGTCACCGAGCCCCTGGAAGGAGCCCTCCAGGGGCTCGACGGCATGGAGTCGATGACCTCGACGTCGAAGGAGGGGCTGGCGCAGATCCAGGTCGCCTTCGAGTACGGCACCGACGTCGACGCGGCGGTCAGCCGGATGCAGCAGGCGGTCAACCGGATCGGCGGTCAGCTCCCGGCGAACGTGGAGCCGCAGGTCGTGGCGGGCAGCACCGACGACATCCCGGTGCTGGTGCTGGCGGTGGGCGACGGCGGCGACCCGCGGGAGATGGCCGACAAGCTGCGCGGCATCGTGCTGCCGGAGCTGCGGGCCGTCGACGGCGTGCGCGAGGCGCAGGTGACCGGCACCCGCGACGAGGTCGTGACGATCACGCCGGATCTGGGGAAGATGGCGCTGGCGGGGGTGTCGGCGGCGCAGATCCCCGAGGTGCTGCGCGCCAACGGCACGCCGGTCCCGGCCGGTTCGCTGGTGGAGGACGGCACGTCGCTGACGGTCCAGGTCGGCACCCGCGTCGAGTCGGTCGAGGACATCCGCGACCTCTACCTCACGCCTGCCCAGCCGCAGCCCCAGGCCCAGCCGCAGCAGCAACAGCAGGCTCAGAACGCGCAGCAGGCGCGGCAGGCCCAGCCGCAGGCGCCGCAGCAGGCCGTCCAGCAGCGCGCGCCGAAGCCGGTCAAGCTCGGTGACGTGGCGACCGTGGAGCGCGGCCTGTCCGACGCCACCACGATCACCCGCACCGACGGCCACACCAGCCTGGGCGTGTCGGTCACCATGGTGCCCGACGGCAACGCGGTGGCGATCTCCCACGAGGTGCGCGAGAAGCTGCCCGAGCTGACCCGCGCGCTCGGCGACGGCTCCGACACCGCGATCGAGGTGGTCTTCGACCAGGCCCCGTACGTGGAGGAGTCGATCGAGAACCTCACCACCGAGGGCATTCTCGGTCTGGTGTTCGCGGTGCTGGTCATCCTGGTGTTCCTGCTGTCGGTGCGCTCCACGCTGGTGACGGCGGTGTCGATCCCGCTGTCGGTGGTGATCGCGCTGCTGGTGCTGTGGCTGGGCGACTACTCGCTCAACATGCTGACGCTGGGCGCGCTGACGATCGCGATCGGCCGGGTGGTGGACGACTCGATCGTGGTGCTGGAGAACATCAAGCGGCATCTCAGCTACGGCGAGGCCAGGCGGTCGGCGATCCTGACGGGCGTGCGCGAGGTGGCGGGCGCGGTGACGGCGTCGACGCTGACCACGGTGGCGGTGTTCGCGCCGATCGCGATCGTCGGCGGCATGGTGGGCGAGCTGTTCGCGCCGTTCGCGATCACGGTGACGGTGGCGCTGCTGGCCTCGCTGGTGGTGTCGCTGACGGTGGTGCCGGTGCTGGCCTACTGGTTCCTCGGGACGCGCGGGCTGACGCCGGAGGAGGCCAGGGCGCAGCGGGAGAAGGCGGAGGCCAAGGAGCTGCGCTCGCCGCTGCAGCGCGCCTACCTGCCGGTGCTGCGTTTCGCCACCCGCTTCAAGGTCGTGACGCTGCTGATCGGCGTGGTGGTGTTCGCCGGCACGATGGGGCTGGCGGGCAGCCTGCAGACGAACTTCCTGGACTCCTCGGGCCAGGACACGATCTCGATGAGCCAGCGGATGCCGGTGGGCACCGACCTGAAGACCACCGACAAGGCGGCGGCCAAGGTCGAGGAGGTGCTGGAGCAGGTCGACTCGGTCGAGTCCTACCAGGTGAACGTCGGCGGCGGCAACGCCATGATGGGCGGGACCGGGGGCGGCGCCGACCGCGCCTCCTACTCGATCACGATCAAGGACGGCAGCGACACTCCGGCGGTGGAGCAGGAGCTGCGTGACCGGCTGGCCGAGGTGTCGGGCATCGGCGAGGTGACGGTGGGCGGCGCGTCGGCCGCGGGGTTCTCCTCCGACAGCGTCCAGGTGATCGTGCGCGCCCCCGACATCGGCGCGCTGCGCTCGGCCGCCGACGCGGTGACGGGCGCCATGGGCCAGGTGGAGGGGCTGCGGGACGTGTCCTCGAACCTGGAGACGAGCGCCCCGCGGATCGAGGTGCGGGTGGACCGGGAGAAGGCCGCCGCGCGCGGCCTGACCGAGGCGCAGATCGGGCAGACGGTGGCGCAGGCGTTCCGCGGCGCCCCGCTGGGCCAGCTCACGCTGGACGGCCGGGCGAGCGACCTGGTGCTGCGCGTCGGTGACGCGCCCGACGACGTCAAGGCGGTGCGCGACCTGCGGCTGCCGACGGCGTCCGGGCTGGTGAAGCTGTCGTCGGTGGCCGAGGTGGAGAAGGTGGACGGCCCCACCCAGATCACCCGGATCGATGGCGAGCGTTCGGCCACCGTGTCGGCCAAGGCCACGGCCGCCGACCTGGGCAGCGTCACCGCCGAGCTGACGCGCGAGCTGGATGGGCTGGGCCTGTCGGCCGGTGCCGCGTACGAGATCGGCGGCGCTTCGGCGGACCAGGAGGAGGCGTTCGCGGACCTGGGGATGGCGATGCTGGCGGCGATCGCCATCGTCTTCATGATCATGGTGGCGACGTTCCGCAGCTTCGTGCAGCCGCTGATCCTGCTGGTGTCGATCCCGTTCGCGGCGACCGGCGCGGTGGGGCTGCTGGTGGCCACGGACACGGCGATGGGCGTGCCGGCGCTGATCGGCATGCTGATGCTCATCGGCATCGTGGTGACGAACGCGATCGTGCTGATCGACCTGATCAACCAGTACCGCGCCCAGGGCATGGGGATCGTGGAGGCGGTCGTGGAGGGCGGCCGGCGGCGGTTGCGGCCGATCCTCATGACGGCGGTGGCGACGATCTGCGCGCTGGTGCCGATGGCGCTCGGTGTGACGGGTCACGGCGGGTTCATCTCGCAGCCGCTGGCGATCGTGGTGATCGGCGGTCTGATCAGCTCGACGTTGCTGACGCTGGTGCTGGTGCCGACGCTGTACACGATGGTGGAGCGGGGCAAGGAGCGGATGCGGCGCACCCCTCCGGAGGCGAAGCCGGAGCCGAAGGTGCTGGAGACGGCGGCGCCCTGACGGGCGTGTCCGCCCGTGCGGCCCGGTGCCGTGCGGGCGGACGCCCCCGCTAGCCGCTCGTGGCGATGCGGTCGAGCCAGTCGGCCAGCAGGGCGCGTTCCGGCGCGTTGAGCGCGGTGGTGCGGGGCAGCACCGCGCGCAGCGCGACGGCGGCTGCCACCGGCCCGCCGTCCGGCGTCGCGCCAG